>NZ_CP086610.1:477500-1763750 GCF_020883495.1 Shinella zoogloeoides
TGAAACCGGTTGCCTACAAGCAGTCGGAGGCCGCAAGGCTGACGGCGTACCTTTTGTATAATGGGTCAACGACTTAGTGTAACTAGCAAGCTTAAGCCGGTAGGTGTAGGCGCAGCGAAAGCGAGTCTGAACAGGGCGTTCAGTTAGTTGCATTAGACCCGAAACCGAGTGATCTAGCCATGAGCAGGTTGAAGGTTGGGTAACACCAACTGGAGGACCGAACCCGCATCTGTTGCAATAGATTGGGATGACTTGTGGCTAGGGGTGAAAGGCCAATCAAACTCGGAGATAGCTGGTTCTCCGCGAAATCTATTTAGGTAGAGCGTCGACCGAATACCCTCGGGGGTAGAGCACTGGATGGGCTATGGGGACTCACCGTCTTACTGATCCTAACCAAACTCCGAATACCGAGGAGTACTAGTCGGCAGACACACGGCGGGTGCTAACGTCCGTCGTGAAAAGGGCAACAACCCTGACCTCCAGCTAAGGTCCCCAAGTCATGGCTAAGTGGGAAAGGATGTGAGACTCCCAAAACAACCAGGATGTTGGCTTAGAAGCAGCCATCATTTAAAGAAAGCGTAACAGCTCACTGGTCTAATTAAGGGGTTTTGCGCCGAAAATGTAACGGGGCTAAAGCCATGCACCGAAGCTGAGGATTGGACGCAAGTCCAGTGGTAGCGGAGCGTTCCGTAAGCCTGCGAAGGAGGACCCGTGAGGGCCTCTGGAGGTATCGGAAGTGCGAATGTTGACATGAGTAACGATAAAGGGAGTGAGAGACTCCCTCGCCGAAAGACCAAGGGTTCCTGCTTAAAGTTAATCTGAGCAGGGTTAGCCGGCCCCTAAGACGAGGCGGACACGCGTAGTCGATGGGAACCACGTTAATATTCGTGGGCCTGGTGGTAGTGACGGATTGCGTAACTTGTTCATCCTTATTGGATTGGGTGGGCAGGGAAGCGGTTCCAGGAAATAGCTCCACCGTATAGACCGTACCCGAAACCGACACAGGTGGTCAGGTAGAGCATACCAAGGCGCTTGAGAGAACTGCGTTGAAGGAACTCGGCAAATTGCACGCGTAACTTCGGAAGAAGCGTGACCCCAAGGCACGCAAGTGTTTTGGGGTGGCACAGACCAGGGGGTAGCGACTGTTTATCAAAAACACAGGGCTCTGCGAAGTCGCAAGACGACGTATAGGGTCTGACGCCTGCCCGGTGCTGGAAGGTTAAGAGGAGAGGTGCAAGCTTTGAATCGAAGCCCCAGTAAACGGCGGCCGTAACTATAACGGTCCTAAGGTAGCGAAATTCCTTGTCGGGTAAGTTCCGACCTGCACGAATGGCGTAACGACTTCCCCGCTGTCTCCAACGCAGACTCAGTGAAATTGAATTCCCCGTGAAGATGCGGGGTTCCTGCGGTTAGACGGAAAGACCCCGTGCACCTTTACTATAGCTTTACACTGGCATTCGTGTCGGCATGTGTAGGATAGGTGGTAGGCTTTGAAGCAGGGACGCCAGTTTCTGTGGAGCCATCCTTGAAATACCACCCTTATCGTCATGGATGTCTAACCGCGGTCCGTTATCCGGATCCGGGACCGTGTATGGTGGGTAGTTTGACTGGGGCGGTCGCCTCCGAAAGAGTAACGGAGGCGCGCGATGGTGGGCTCAGACCGGTCGGAAATCGGTCGTCGAGTGCAATGGCATAAGCCCGCCTGACTGCGAGACTGACAAGTCGAGCAGAGACGAAAGTCGGTCATAGTGATCCGGTGGTCCCGCGTGGAAGGGCCATCGCTCAACGGATAAAAGGTACGCCGGGGATAACAGGCTGATGACCCCCAAGAGTCCATATCGACGGGGTTGTTTGGCACCTCGATGTCGGCTCATCGCATCCTGGGGCTGGAGCAGGTCCCAAGGGTTTGGCTGTTCGCCAATTAAAGCGGTACGTGAGCTGGGTTCAGAACGTCGTGAGACAGTTCGGTCCCTATCTGCCGTGGGTGTAGGAATATTGACAGGATCTGTCCCTAGTACGAGAGGACCGGGATGGACATATCTCTGGTGGACCTGTTGTCCTGCCAAGGGCATAGCAGGGTAGCTATATATGGAATGGATAACCGCTGAAGGCATCTAAGCGGGAAACCAACCTGAAAACGAGTATTCCCTTGAGAGCCGTGGAAGACGACCACGTTGATAGGCCGGGTGTGGAAGCGCAGCAATGTGTGAAGCTTACCGGTACTAATAGCTCGATTGGCTTGATCGTTCTCATTGTTCATGCTCATCGAATAAATTCGATGAGCCATATCTTCTGTCCTGACGCGCCAAAGCGCTCCGGACGGGCCGCGCCACGAGGCGCGACGGCCTCTGGCCTTGCGGAGCGATGCTCCGTTGCCCAAAGAAGAAAAGACGTGTTCACAAAACAAGACAAACGAAGGCTTTGCCTTCTACCAGCTTCTCATTGATTGCCCTTAGCCGACCTGGTGGTTATGGCGGGGTGGCCGCACCCGTTCCCATTCCGAACACGGCCGTGAAACGCCCCAGCGCCAATGGTACTTCGTCTTAAGACGCGGGAGAGTAGGTCGCTGCCAGGTCTGCTAAAGGCAATCAACAGTCTTCTCATCACACATTCGGCCCAAGCCGATAGCGGGCCGCCCTCAAAGCGGCCCTTTTGCATGCAAAACTAAACAAATAACGCGGGGTGGAGCAGCCCGGTAGCTCGTCAGGCTCATAACCTGAAGGCCGCAGGTTCAAATCCTGCCCCCGCAACCATCTTTACTTGCGATCCACCCCGCTCTCCGGCGGGGTTTTTCGGTTGTGCGGAAATCATAAGGATTCCAGCGAGATCGCCCTGAACGTCGATCTCCACCTTCCCATCCACCGGCGTCAGCACGATCTTGTCCACCAGCGAGCGCAGGATGTCCGCCGCCTCGATCCGCTTCTCTTCCTCTTCGTCCTGCAAGGCTTCGTAGAACTGCTGAACGCGCTTCCGGTACTGGAGCGCCATTGAGGGATGCAGCAGTGGAGGCGGCTCGTCGGCCTCGGCGAGGAACGTAACCAGCTCGGTCTTCCGAGCCTCCAGCCGCTTCATGTCTTCCACGATGGCCTCTATCGGTCCACCAGCCTTGATTGCGGTCAGCAGCTTCGCCAACTCGCGCTCGATCTTTCCGATCTCGGCTTCGGCCGATGCGATGCCGGCGCGGCCTTCCATGCGCAGACGGTTCATCTCCTGCGTGAACACCTCGCAGAAGCGGGCGAACATCTCGGGATCGACCAATCGAGTGCGAAGGGCGTTCAGCACGCGGGCTTCCAACTCGTCGCGGCGAATGTTGACTCGATTGTCGCAGGTGCCCTTGTTGCGCGCTGTCGAACAACCGATCAGCTTCTGAGAGATGGCGGAGTAGCCGCCTCCGCAGCAGGCACATTTGGTCAAACCCGAGAACAGGTATTTGGGGCGGCGACGGTAGTTCATCTTGCTGACGTCGGCGATGCCGCTCTCATCCCGTTCGGTCCGCATTTCGCCTTGGCGGGCTTTCACGACGTTCCAGAGGTCGTCATCGAGGATGCGCAACTCCGGCGCCTCCTGGATCACCCATTCCTCTTCCGGGTTGGGCCGAGCCTGCCGCTTGCCGGTATCCGGGTCTTTGACGAAGCGCTGGCGATTCCAGACGATCTTGCCGACATACATCTCGTTGTTAAGGATGCCGTTCCCGCGTTTCGGATTGCCGTTGATGGTGCTGAAACCCCAATGCCCACCCGAAGGGGCGGGAATACCATCCTTGTTCAGGGCAAAGGCGATGGTCTTGGCCGATTTGCCAGCCGCATAGTCACGGAAGATGCGGCGCACGACATTGGCCTGCGCTTCGTTGATGGTGCGGTCACCCCGGATTGGCTCACCGTTGGCATCGAATTTCTTCACCACATCGTAGCCGTAGGAATTGCCGCCGCCGGACTTGCCGGCCTCGACGCGGCCGCGTTGCCCTCGGCGGGTCTTGTCGGCCAAATCCTTCAGGAACAGCGCATTCATCGTGCCCTTGAGCCCGACATGCAACTCGCTGATCTCACCCTCCGACAGGGTGAACATCTTCACGTCGGCATAGCGCATGCGCTTGTAGATGCCGGCGATGTCTTCCTGGTCACGGCTGATCCGGTCCAGTGCCTCGGCCAGGATCATGTCGAACCGGCCTCGCGCGGAATCCATGATCAGCGCCTGGATGCCGGGACGCTGGATCATGCTGGAGCCTGAGATGGCGTGATCGGAATATTCCTCGACGACCGTCCAGCCTTCCTTTTCCGCCCGCAGGCGGCACATGCGGAACTGGTCGGCGATGGACGCCTCGCGCTGGTTGTCGGACGAATAGCGGGCGTAAATCGCGACCTTCAATGCACTTCTCCCCGAAGCATCAGGAGGGGCGCTTCCTCCGCCGCTTCATCATCTGAACTTCCTCGGCGTAGCACTCCCGCGCCGCCTGACGAGCCAGGAAATCGACCAGACGCAGAAGACGTGGATCGGGATCGCCCCGCGATGTGAACGTCAGCTCCGGCTCTTCCAGCAACAGAGATTCGAGCAGCGCTTCGCGCTCGCTTCCAGTCATCTTGGATTTGTTTCCGGGGGCTCGCAAGGTCATAACTTGCAGCATCCCCGGCGTTTCTGACGTAAGCAACTGAAATCAAAGCCGTATAATTGGCGGCGGCCGGGGCGACAACGGCGGCGTTGTCGCGCTCGGGCGAAGCATGGCGTGCCACAGCATATGGAAAATACTGGCGGGAACGCGCAGTATTCTTCTGCACAAATGGCCTGTGGTGCGAGTCTCGTGGCATCGCTGACATCCCTTGTTTACAAGGCCGACATCGGCTATATGTCAGGATATATAACACGGAGGCCAGCCATGAGCAATGCCGCACAGAAGAGAGCGATCGAGAATTACCGGACACGCCTGACGCAGCGTGGCTTCAAGCGCTTCGAGGTTCTGGCGCTGGAAGCCGACCGTGAGCTGATCCGGTCGCTTGCCCGGCATCTGGCCGAGGAGGGGCCGGAAGCGGAAGAAGCCCGGCAGACCATCAAGGCTCTGGTTGCCGGCGAGCCGCCGAAATCTGGGGACATCCTGTCGGCCCTGCGCCGCTCGCCTCTGGTCGGCGCCGATCTCGACCTGTCGCGGCCGCGCGAGGAAGGGCGCCGGGTCGACCTGTGACGCGCTACCTCCTCGATACGAACATCCTCAGCAACATCGTCAAGCCGCAGCCGTCGGAATCGCTACTGGCGTGGTGGGCGGAGCAACGCGACGAAAACCTGTTCGTCGCCTCGTTGACCATCGCAGAAATTCGGCGTGGCGTTCTCGAAAAGCCACGCGGCAAGAAGCGCGATGCTCTCGATGCCTGGTTTTCGGGACCGGAGGGGCCGCAAGAGTTGTTCGCCGGCCGCATTCTCTCGTTCGATGACAAAGCGGGCCTGATCTGGGCGCGATTAATGGCGGACGGCAAGGCCGCTGGCCGCCCGCGCAGCGCTCTCGACATGATCATCGCTTCTGTCGCAGGTGCAAACGACTGCATTGTGGTTACGGACAACGAGAAGGACTTTGCCGGGCTGGAGTTCGTCAATCCGCTGCGTCCGGTGGAATGATCCCCGGCAGACCGGGATCAAGAACGGGTTCGTCCCATTTGCGTGCGACGCCGAGCCAGCGGTCCACGAACGCCTGAAACTCGGGCTCTCCGAAGCGGAGCTGGAACGTATAGAGGCGATTGACAGTCCTCCCATCGCTGCAGCATAAGCCCCGACATACTTTTTGGCGCGGTATGCGTAGATCTCGATCGCGAGTTGGGCCTCGGGGTCGCCCTTAGCCGCCCTGTCTTCAATGTCGCGCATGTCGGACGAGCCTGCCAGCCCCTTCAGCCCGCTCTCGTAATAGAGCGCATCCTCGATCTCCTGCACCGAAAGCTGAAGTTCGCGCGACAGAAAGCCAAACGCGCCTGGGTCCACGTCACCGGAGCGGGTACCCATCACCAGCCCCTCGAGCGGCGTCATGCCCATCGAACTGTCCATGCTGTGCCCGCGGTTGACGGCGCAGATGCTGGCGCCGTTGCCGAGATGAATGCTCACCAGTTGGAGGTCGGAAAACGGCCGGCCGATCTCTTGGGCCGCCCTCTCGGCCACATATTTGTGAGAGGTACCATGAAACCCGTAGCGGCGCAGACCGGCATCCCGCCACCTTGCCGGCACCGCATAGGTGTTTGCGAAGGCTGGGTTGTCGAGGTGGAAGGCCGTGTCGAACACGGCCACTTGGCTTATGTCCGGCCATAGGCCGCGGCAGAGCCTGACTGCTTCCAAGTTCGCCGGGTTGTGCAAAGGAGCCAGCGGTGTCAGGGCTTCGATGGCCTCGACTGTCTCGTCGTCAACAGTGTCGGCGAGGTAAACCTTGCGCCGCCATGGACGATCCTGTGCCCGACAGCGTCGATTGCGTCGAGCCCGAAACGCTTCAGCGCGGCCGGAACCACTTTCAGCGCTTCGCTGGGACTATCGAATTCGACCGCACCCCGCTCGTCGGTTTCTCCATGCCGAAAACGGCATTCGCATCCTCCGGCCCGAAAGCGCTCATAAGAACCCTTGAACACTTCGTGTGTTTCAGTCGTCACGCTGAAGATGCCGAACTTGAGGCTGGAACTGCCGGCGTTAAAAACAAGTACCTGCATAGTTGCCCTGTCATTTAGTGGTTAGGTTTGCCAAAGGTTAGTTCGATCCAACTTCGCCATATCGCGATACTGGACGTAGCGAATGCCTGTCGACTCGCCAGCACAGTCGTCGCGCACCACTATCGTGGCCATCGGATCTTTACCGCAACTGTCGAAATGGCAACCCAGATGCCGAGCCGCAGGACCATCGCGGCCATCGTGCGGCTCTCGTAGGCCCCGCCGCGCCAGACGTGCCAAAGGAAGAAAACGAAGACCACGGCCGTTGCCGCCGCGATACCGATGGACAGGGCAGGCGCCCAGGCCGTGCCGCGCCATAGTCCGATCCCTGCCAGCAGATAGGCGAAGCCCGCCACGAAATTGAACCACAGCACGAAGGGAACCACCGCTCCCATATCAGCGCCGCCGAAGAGCGCGCGGCCGCCCGAAATGACGGTAGCCAGGCCAAACACGATCGCCACAACTGCGGTGATAGAATGGGAAAGTGGCCTTGCGGTCATGGTGTCCTCCGGTGTCACGCGTCGGCCAGCCTGCCGTCGCGCAGGTGGACCAGGCGGTCGAAACGGTCAAAAATCTTCTCGTCATGGGTGACGGTGACGATGCAGGCTTCCTGCTCGACGGCAAGCTTGCGCAGAAGGTCCATCACCAGTCCGGCCCGCTTGCCGTCGAGCGCGGCGGTCGGTTCGTCGGCTAGGATGATGCGGGGACGGTTGGCCAGCGCCCGCGCAATGGCCACTCGCTGCGCCTCGCCACCCGACAGGAGCGCTGGCTTGGCCGCGGCGCGGTGGTCGACCTCGAGATAACCGAGCAGATCGCCGGCACGCGCGCGACCCTTCTCAACCGACCAGCCGGCGAGGTCGAGGACCACGGCGACGTTCTCCTCCGCAGTCAGGAAAGGCAAAAGGTTATGGGTCTGGAAGATGAAGCCGATCTTGTCGAGCCTGAGCCTCCTCAGGTCGCGCCGCAGCCATTGCCCGTCGAACACCGTCTCGCCGTCCAGCGTCACCTTGCCCGCCGATGGCGCCAGGATGCAGCCGATGACGTTGAGCAGCGTGGTCTTGCCCGAGCCGGAGGGGCCAAGAAGAGCGATCACCTCGCCGGCGCGAACCTGAAGGTCGACGTCGCGCAGCGCATCGACACGGGTTTCGCCGTCCCCAAAATGCTTGGCCACACCCTTCACGTCGATCAGGATTTCGCCGTCCGTCATGTCAGCTCCCCAGAGCCGTGGCCGGATCGACCTTCATTGCCGCCCGTACGCCAAGACCCGAGGCGGCGATGCAGACGGCGAAGATGATCCCGGCCAGCACCATCACGTTGAACGGCTCCAGCACCACCCGGCGTGGGAAATAGTCCTTCACCGTCAGGATCAGCACGAGCCCGATCCCCCAGCCTGAAGCGCCGAGGATCAGCGCCTGCTGCACGATCAGCCCGATGATGGTGCGGTCGGGCGCGCCGATCAGCTTCAGTGTAGCGATCTGCTTCAGCTTCTCCATCGTCATCGTGTAGATGATGAGCGCGATCACCACCGCTGAAACACTGAGCAGGATGCCGAGAAACAGGCCGATTTGCCGCCGCGCCAGATCGACCACCGAGGAGACCAGAATGTCCTCTTGCTCGGCTTGCGTCAGGGCCGCCAGATGTTTCCACTGCCGCACGGTCGCGGTCAGCAATTCGACATCCGCGCCCGGCGCTAACCGTGCGATCACGGCCGCGACCGAAGCGGACTTGACCGAAACGGTACCCCGCGCCGCCTGAACGCGCTGCGCTGCCGGGTCAAGCTCTGTCTGTAGCGCCATCGCGTCCGCCAGCGTGATATAGACCGCCGGATCGCCGCCCGCGTTCATTGCCCCTTCGACCAGCCCGACCACGATGAAGCGGTTGCGTCCGAGATGGATCGTCTCGCCGGTCAGAAGACCAGTCTTGCGGTCTGCCACCAGTTCGAAATGGCTTGTGCCGATGCCGCGCCCCTCGGCGATGCGCTGCGGGCCGCCGGGATGTCCCGGTTCGTAGCCGATGACGTAGAGCCGCAGCGAAGCGCCGGCATGGGCAGCCTCGATGTTCTGGAAATTGATCGCGCCGGCCTCAGTCACGCCGGGCATCCGCGCCACGGCGTCGCGCGTGGTCAGCGGGATGTTCGAGGCTTCGGCGAACGGCCCTTTAGTGCCGCTCTCGACCACCCAGACATCTGCTGCCGGCGCCTTCACCACCGCCAGCGCATCGGCGACAAGGCCGTTATAGATGCCGATCATCGACAGCACGACTGTCATCAAGAGCCCCAGCCCGAAACAGGTGAGGACGAAGCGGAACAGTCCGTGGCGTATATCCTTGAGGGCAAGGTTCATGGCGTGGTCCTGGTCCGCGCCCGCCGCCCCTCGGTCGCGCCTTGCGGTATCCGGGCGACGATGGCGGCATCGTCCGGCAGGCTGCCCGTGACTTCGACCCGGCCCCGATCGTCGCGCGCGCCGAAGGACAGTTCGACCTGCTCCAGCCGTCCGTCCCGCACCAGCCAGACCCGGCCGCGATGCCCGTCGAAACCGGTGATCGCCACCTCCGGCACCATCAGCGCACTGTTGCGGTTGCCGGTGGTGATGCGCACCTCGGCCTGCTCGCCGAGATACAGCGGCTGGGGGCAGTCTGTGCAGGTCAGCCAGATTCGGCGTTCCTCATTCACCCGGTCGCTTTCAAGCCCGATGCGGGCGATACTGCCTTGGAACTCAGCCTGCGGCTGCGAGCGCAGCCGGATCGTGCCGGGCTGGCCAAGCGCAAGCTGGCCGGCGCGCTCCTCATCGACATAGGCCTGTATCCAGACGGTTTCCGGGGCGATCAGGGTGAAGATCGGATCGCCGGCCCGTACCACCGTTCCCGCTTCGGCATGGCGCGTGACGATCACCGCGTCATAGGGTGCGCTCAGCCGATGACGGGCGAGAAGGACATTCTCCTGTTGCAGGGCTGCCGCAGCGTCCGCGCCCTGAGCACGGATCACTGCCACATCCGCCTCGGCAACCGCAAGATCGGCACGGGCCACATCCTCGTCGCGCTGCGCTTCCTCGGCGCGCTGGATCGAGGTCACATCGCGCTGCGCCAATCCCTGCTGACGCTGATTTGCCGCCTGGCGCTGCGCCAGAACGGTACTGGCACGCGCCACCGTTGCCTCGGCGCGGGCGAGGGCGGCGACATTGGCCTCGACCGCGGCGCGGGCGCGGGCGGTGCGCGCTTCCTGCTCGGCTGGATCGAGGGTCGCCAGTTCCTGCCCCCTGACTACCCGGTCCCCGACGTCGGCGGCCAGCCCGGTCAGGGCAGCCCCGACCTCGAATCCCACCCGGCTGAGAATCCGCGCCTCGACCGAACCGAGGCCGTAGATGCGCAGGGCCACATCCTGCTCGGCCTGCACCACGTTGACCGTGAGCGGCCGCTCGGTGAGGAACAGCACACCCACGCCGAACAAGAGAACCACTGCCGCTGCACCGAACATCCACCGACGCCGCATGGCCTAATCTTCCTTCACGGTCAAAAGCCGAAGTTGTACTTCAAGGAGCCGCTTTCCTTCCCCGATCAGCGAGAAGTTGCGCGCCCCGAGCGACCAGCGGATCGCCATGCCCTGCACCAGCGACGTCAGCAGAACGGCGGCATCCTCCGGGGCGACTTCGCGGCGCAGGCAGCCGCCGTCCTGACCGCGAGCCAGTTCGGCTACAATCAGCGCCTGAAACTTCATCAACAGGCCTCGAAAGGCCGCGCGCAGATCCTCATTGCCGACATTCAGCTCGCGCGAGAACAGCAGCATGGGCAGCGTCGGTGTGGCTGCAATCTGTCCCAGTTGCGCGGCCATGAGCGCTGTGACCCGGTCGAGGGGGTTATCAGTCCCAGCCAGTGCCCGCTGCCATTCCATAGCCAGTTCCCCGGCCACATGATCCGCCACGGCAAGCCACATCGCGGCCTTTGTCGGGAAATGCCGGAACAGGGCAGCCTGACTTACGCCCACCGCCGACGCCGCAGCGCCTGTCGTCACCCGGTCCGGTCCGATCTGGTCGGCCAGGTCGAGGACGGCCGCGACGATTTCGGCCTTGCGCAATTCCGCGGATTTTCGCATAAAGTACCTAGTAAGTGAGCAGTCACATACTTAATGGAGCGATGATCGTGGTCAAGCTTTTCTGACGAGGCAATGCGAACGCGCGGTGTTGCGGGCAAGATGGGGGCAGCCTGCCGGCAATCGGAGCAGGCTTGCAAGGGGTGATCCTTCATGGATGCACAGAACCAGAACTGGGACGATCTGCGCTTTTTCCTCGCTGTGGCCCGGGCGGGCACGCTGTCTGGAGCAGCACGCAGCCTTGGCGTAACGCACTCGACCGTGTTTCGCCGTCTCGGCGCCTTCGAGGAACGTCTGGGTGTCCGGCTCTTTGAGCGGTTGCCGGATGGCTATGCGCTGACGGGCGCCGGAGAGGCCATGCACGAGACCGCCATCCGGATCGATGAGGAGATTATCGCCCTGTCGCGTCAGGTGACCGGACAGGACCAGCGCCTGAGCGGGCTTATCCGCATCACAGCCATCGATATGCTGGCGATCGGGTTATTGCCGCCGCATCTGGCGGCCTTCCATGCAGCGCAGCCAGGGATCGAATTGGAAGTGATCGTTTCGGACACTCCCCTGGACCTGACCCGACGCGAGGCCGATGTCGCACTGCGCATCGGCAACACCCCGCAGGAAACATTGGTCGGCCGGCGCGTCGGCCGACTGGCATTCGGAGCCTATGTCTCGGCGGAACGCGCCGCTCACGGACTCGATGACGATCTTGCCGGCAATGACTGGATCGGCTTCGGCCGGTCACATGGAGCGATTGGCCATCAGTTGGCGGATTGGCTGCCGACGGTGCGGCCGATTTACCGGACCAATTCGATCTCGGCTGCGATTGCCGCGGCAAGGGCCGGAATCGGCCTTGCGCCACTGCCTTGCGCCGTGGCCGACCGCACGCCCGACCTCGTCCGCATCGCCATGTTTCCGGAAGATTTCCGGCTCGATCTGTGGCTGCTGACCCATGAGGATCTGCGCAACACTGCCCGTATCCGCGCCTTCATGGATTTCATGGCCGACGCGCTCGCTGCTGACGCCGATCTTCTGGAGGGTCGCCGGCCACAGGCGGGTCCTCCCCGGACAACCACGGCATGATTCATCCGTTATCTCTCTTGCGGGGTGCGGTCCTGTGGACACCGCTTGCGATGCTGATGGAGCAACAAGGCGCGCGCTTCGGCAGTCACCAGTCTGTTCCATTGCTCCAATACAGGGACAATGTGGGATGCGTCTTCTCATAGCGCCTGGCAAGCCCCTGAAATCGCGAGCATCACGGAGACATCATGCCCGCCAATGACACGCTGAATGCCGTGGCCCAAAGCGGACGACAAGGAACGCCCGGCGAGGTTCTGGCCGCCTTCCTGAAACTGGGCCTCACCTCCTTCGGTGGACCGATCGCGCATCTGGGCTATTTCCGCGAGGAATTCGTCGCCCGGCGCGGCTGGATCGAGGATCGTGGCTATGCCGATCTGGTCGCGCTATGCCAATTCCTTCCGGGACCAGCATCCAGCCAGGTCGGCTTTGCATTGGGCTTGCAGCGTGCCGGACCGGTGGGTGCGCTGGCTGCCTGGGTGGCGTTTACCTTGCCTTCCGCCCTGCTGCTGCTGTTGTTCGCGCTCGGAGCGGGGGCGTTTTCAGGCCCGCTTGGCATCGGGGTGCTCCACGGGTTGAAACTGGTGGCGGTGGCCATCGTGGCGCAGGCGGTCTGGGGGATGGCGCGCACGCTCTGCCCCGACCGCTCACGCCAGACGATCGCGCTCGCCGCCGTCCTGATGGTGGTGCTGATCGGGGGCGCGACGGGCCAGGTGGGTGCAATTCTGCTCGGTGGACTTGCCGGGCTCTGGCTTTGCCGGGACACGGCGGGAGAGACGGGTGAAGCGCTGCCCTTCCCGGTCTCGCGACAGGCGGGGATAGTCGCGCTGGCCCTGTTCTTCATCCTGATCTTCGGCCTACCGCTGGCGGCGGCGCTGTTTCCCGCGCAGGGGTTGGCGGTGATCGACGCGTTCTATCGCGCCGGTGCTCTGGTATTCGGTGGCGGCCATGTGGTCCTGCCTTTGCTGGAAGCCGAAGTGGTTCGCCCGGGCTGGGTCACGCCCGATGCGTTCCTGGCCGGCTATGGCGCGGCCCAGGCGGTGCCGGGGCCGCTATTCACCTTCGCCGCCTATCTCGGCATGCTGCTCGAACCCGGCCCGAACGGGATCGCCGGCGCGACGCTCGCCCTTCTTGCGATCTTCCTGCCGGGCTTCCTGCTGCTTGTCGGCGCGCTGCCGTTCTGGAACACACTGCGCGCACGCTCCGGCGTGCGGGCGCCGATGGCAGGCGCGAACGCTGCGGTGGTCGGCATTCTGGGCGCTGCGCTCTACGATCCGCTCTGGATCAGCGCGATCGGTTCGCCCCGCGACTTTGCGCTGGCGCTGACCTGTTTCGTGGCCTTGATGAGCTGGAGATTCCCGCCCTGGCTCGTGGTGCTGATCGCGGCTGCCGGCGGCGCGATTCTGGAGGTAAGCTCAATGTCATAATGGAAAGGAATAGCGACCAGGAACCTGATCGACCGGACAGATCGCCAGCCCATCCGGCGCATCATCGCCGGTCTCCCCAGCCACTGCCGCCGTCGCGGCACAGCCAGGAACACAAATTGCAAATCGATCTTTCTTCCGACCGCTTCATGACAGCATTGACCGGCATCACGCTTGCCGGGATGGCGCTTGCAACTGTCGATGCCTTTTTGAGCCCCGGTCTATGGGGACCGGTCGGCCTCGTGCTGGTCTATCTGGCCGGTGGTGTGCCGACGGCGGTTCGGGCCCTGACCACGCTCTGGCGTGAGCGGATCCTCGACATCGATCTTTTGATGATCGTGGCAGCCCTTGCTGCCGCTGCGGTCGGCGCCGCGCTTGAAGGGGCAGTGCTGCTGACGCTGTTCAGTCTCTCAACCACGTTGGAGCAGCGGGCGATGGGCCGGGCGCGCCATGCGGTCGAGGCGCTGATGGCGCTGCGCCCCGACACCGCGCTGAGACGCGACCCAGAGGGCGCCGTCACGGAAGTTCCGGTGGGCGATCTCGTGGCCGGCGATCTGGTGGTGCTGCGGCCCGGCGCGCGGGTGCCGGCCGATGGCGAGGTGGCGGAAGGGGAAGGCTCGCTCGATGAGGCGACGATCACAGGCGAATCGATGCCGGTCGGCAAAAGCCCGGGTGCTAAGGTGTTTGAGGCCACGGTGAACCTCAACGCCGTGCTGGTGGTCCGCGTCACCCGCCCGGTCGCGGAAAGCACGGTGGCGCGGATGATCGAACTGGTGACAGAGGCACAGGCCGCACGCGCTCCGTCCGAACGGTTCAGCGCCTGGTTCGGCCAGCGCTACACCATCGCGGTGCTGGTGGGTGCGGTGCTTGCTTTGGCGATATTCCTCGCGCTTGGCTGGACGATGCAGGATGCGCTTTATCGCGCCGCGACGCTGCTTGTCGCGGCCAGCCCCTGCGCGGTGGTGATATCGGTCCCGGCCGCGATCCTCTCGGCATTGGCGGCGGCCGCGCGCGGCGGCGTGCTGTTCAAGGGCGGCGCGGCGCTGGAGACGCTGGCCGATGTCGATATCTTCGCCTTCGACAAGACCGGTACGCTGACAACAGGCAAGGCCGAGGTGACACAGGTGGTGGCGTCGGAAACGGGAGCACAGGCCGAAGAGCGGTTCCTGTCATTGATCGCGGGTCTCGAGGCGCATTCCGAACATCCAATTGCCGATGCGATCCGCCGCCACATCGACGAAAAAGGCATAACCGCCGCCGTGGTGCGCGATGTGGAAACCGTGCCCAGTGAGGGGATTACGGGGGAGGATGCCGTGGGCCCGCTCTGGGCCGGCAATCCGCGCATGGCCGCGCGCATGGGCGCATCGCTCGACGCACCCGAATTTGCGCAGCTGACGGACGGCAGCCAGACCGTGGTGTGGCTGGGGCGGGGAGATCGGGTCTATGGCGCGCTCACCGTCGCCGACCGTCCGCGCGCGACCTCGGCCGCGGGGTTGGCTGCGCTCAGAGCGGCTGGGGTGGGCACCATCGCCATGATGACCGGCGACCGGCGCTCTGTCGGCTTGCGGATCGCCGCGGAGCTCGGACTGGAAGCAAAACATGTCCATGCCGATCTGCTGCCTGAAGACAAGGTCCGGCTGGTGGGCGAACTGGCGAGGAATGGGAAAGTCGCCTTTGTCGGCGACGGGGTGAACGACGCCGCCGCGCTGGCGCGCGCCGATGTCGGCATCGCCATGGGCGCGGCGGGCAGCGATGTCGCGTTGCAGGCGGCCGATGTCGCGCTGTTGTCGGAGGACATGGCCCGGCTTGCCGCCGCGCATCGGCTGGCGCGGCGCACCCACCGGATTATCCGCCAGAATCTGATTTTCGCCATCGGCATGATGCTGCTTCTGGTCGCCTCGAGCCTGTTCTTCGCCCTGCCTCTGCCGCTCGCGGTCGTCGGACACGAAGGCGGCACGGTGCTGGTGGTGCTGAACGGCCTCAGGCTACTCGCCGACCCGATCCGGGCGCGCAGTGCGACCTCACTGCGACGCCAATCCAACGCCGGCCCTGTAGAGCCTTCATACCAGTCAGGGGTTTGACCGGATGACGGCAATCCCGCTCGAAACGCGCGTAGATGAGGAAACCGATCGATCTTCAGCAGGTGTCGATTGCCGGTCAAGAACCTGTAGTGCGAATGGCGACCGAAGGCGGCGATGACCATGCCAAGCAACAAGAGAACAATTCTCTCCGACAAAACGCGGTTCTTCCAGACGGAACCATTCCGCTGGAGAGAAAAATTCTCACAAGGCCGTTTCCCGGTGTGGGCGCTTCTGAACGTTCGCGATTTGGCAGGCGGCTTTATCGATAGACGATACCGCCATCGGTCAGGATCGACTGTCCCGTGATGTAGTCGGAATCGGCGCCCGCGAGGAAGGCGACCAACGCTGCCACGTCCTCCGGTGTCTGCGCGCGGCCCAAAGCGATGCCCTCGACGTATTTCTTGTAGGTTTCGCCCTTCGGCGTTCCGGTGATCTCGGAAAAGCGCTCGTCGATCTCCACCCACATGTCGGTGCCGACGATGCCGGGGCAGTAGGCGTTCACCGTGATGCCCGCGCTGGCATATTCCTTGGCGGCGGCTTGCGTCAGCGCACGCACGGCGAACTTGGTTGCCGAATAGACGCCGAGCATGGCGAAGCCGTCATGTCCGGCAATCGAGCAGGCATTGATGATCTTGCCCTTCTGACCTCGATCCTTGAATTTCTGCGAAGCCGCCTGGATGCCCCAGAGCACGCCGTCGACATTGATCCGGAAGATCAGGTCCATGTCCTCGGGCGTGACGTCGGCGATCGGCTTGACCTGGGCGATGCCGGCATTGTTGACCATGACGTCGAACCCGCCGAGTTGCTTCTCTGCATGGTCGATGGCGGCGTAGACTTCGTCGCGCTTGCTGACATCGGCGACGACGGTGGTGGCCTTGCGTCCGAGCGCTTCGACTTCCTTGCGAACGGAGTCGAGCTTATCGGCCTTGACGTCGGCCAGCGCGAGATCAGCGCCTTCCTTTGCAAGCCGCAGCGCAATACCGCGTCCGATCCCCTGGCCAGCGCCGGTTACCAAAATGACTTTGCCATTCAACGACATGATTTTCTCCTACAGAAAGTCGGCCAATCCTGTGCAGCCAGCATGTTCCCTTTCCGGGCAATACAGCCGGAGCAGAACCCACTCCACTCCATGATCCCGGCCCATTTTAAGGCCGTGGCCTGGAAATGATGCGACGGCACGGATACTGGCAGTAAGGCCACCTCAAGGGGCCGCCCGCAAAAGCAACAGTAATTGTTCGACCCCGCAAGAGTATGACATGATTCCGCATATATGTCCGAGCGCCATATTTTCATCGTGCGGTGAGTCGCTGTTGCAGAAGGATACGTAGTTGATGACGGAAGCGGAGCGCTACGACGCTGTCGTGATCGGCAGTGGCGAGGGCGGCAAATACCTCGCCTGGGATATGGCGCAAGCCGGCCAGAAGGTAGCCGTCATGGAGCGGCGCTGGATCGGCGGTTCGTGTCCCAACATCAACTGCCTGCCCAGCAAGAACGAGATCTGGAGCGCGGGTGTCGCTCATACCGTTGCCCATGCCGGGGAGTATGGCGTTGTCGCCGGCCCCGTCTCGGTCGACATGAAGACGGTTGTGGCGCGCAAGCGCGCCATGGTCGAGAGCCTCGTGGCGTTTCATCTCGAGCGCTACGAGGCGACCGGCGCGGAACTCGTCATGGGCAATGCACGCCTCGTCGCGCCTGGGACGATTCAAGTTGCCTTGAACGACGGCGGGATGCGGCGGCTCGCCACTGAAAAGCTGTTCCTCAATCTTGGGACGCATGCAACCATTCCGCCTGTTCCCGGCCTCGCCGAGACCAGGCCGCTCACTCATATCGAGGCGCTCGAACTGGACCGGTTGCCGGCACATCTGATTGTTCTCGGCGGAGGCTATGTCGGCCTTGAACTTGCCCAGGCGTATCGACGTTTCGGCAGTCGCGTCACAGTTGTGGACCGTGGCCCGCGGCTGCTGAAGCGCGAGGATGAGGATGTTTCCGACGAGGTCCGACTGATCCTGGAGGCGGAGGGCGTCGAGGTGCTTTTGTCGGCTGAAGTTGCGAACGTGGAGGGCCGATCAGCCGGAAGCGTGCGCGTCACCGTTCGGACGCCGGATGGTTCGAGAATGATCGAAGGCACAGACATTCTGGTTGCAGCCGGCCGCACGCCCAACACGCGAGGCATCGGCCTTGAAGAGGCAGGGGTTGCGCTGACGGATCCCGGCACCATCAAGGTGAACGATCGCCTGGAGACGACCGCAAAGGACGTTTGGGCCATCGGCGAATGCGCGGGAAGTCCGCAATTCACCCACGCTTCGCTAGATGATTTCCGAATAATCCGGGACAATCTCGACGGTGGAGACAGAACGACCACCGGGCGGCTGATGCCCTATTGCATGTTCATCGACCCGCCGCTGGCCCGCATCGGCATGAGCGAGGCGCAAGCGCGGGCCAATGGAATGGATTTGCGCGTCGTCAAACTGCCGATGAAGGCGGTGCTGCGGACACGGACGACATCGCAGACCGCGGGCTTCATGAAGGCGCTGGTCGATCCGCAGGATCGGATCGCAGGCTTTACCATGATCGGCTCGGAGGCCGGGGAAGTGATGGCCGTGGTGCAGGCGGCCATGCTTGGCGGTCTGTCCTACAGTGTCCTGCGCGATGCGGTTCTTGCGCACCCGACAATGGCCGAGGGGCTGAACGCGCTATTTGGCAACGTAGCGAAACGATGAGTTTTCCAAGTTCCATTGAGGCGGCGGGTTAGAGAATGAACGGACACGATGAGCATCGGCACCATTCGCATGATCATGACCATTCGGGTCATGCGCATCTTGTGACGGACCCGGTCTGCGGGATGGAGGTCGACCCGCAAACCGCAGAACATCGCCTGACCCATGGGGGCCACACTCACTATTTCTGCTCGGCGTCCTGCAATGCGAAATTCGAGGCGGACCCGGCGCGATATCTTGCAGGGGAAGCGTCGCCCATACCGGAAGCGCCCGAGGGCGCGATCTGGACCTGCCCGATGCATCCCGAGATCCGGCAGGACGGGCCGGGAAGCTGCCCGAT
Organism: Shinella zoogloeoides; assembly: GCF_020883495.1. Taxonomy (NCBI): domain Bacteria; kingdom Pseudomonadati; phylum Pseudomonadota; class Alphaproteobacteria; order Hyphomicrobiales; family Rhizobiaceae; genus Shinella; species Shinella zoogloeoides. The sequence continues at coordinate 495,883 of NZ_CP086610.1, forward strand.
CTGCGGCATGGCGCTGGAGCCGCTGGTGGTGACGGCCGACAGCGGCCCCAGCCCCGAACTCGCCGACATGACACGGCGTTTCTGGATCGGGCTGGTTCTCGCCGCTCCGGTCTTCGTGCTCGAAATGGGCGGTCATCTTTTCCCGGCCCTGCACCATCTGGTGCCAATGCGGATATCGATCTGGATTCAGCTCGTTCTGGCGACGCCGGTGGTTTTGTGGTGCGGATGGCCGTTTTTCGAGCGCGCCTGGGCCTCGCTGATCAATCGCAGCCTCAACATGTTCACTTTGATCGCCATGGGCACCGGCGTCGCCTGGGCCTACAGCATCGTCGCCGCCCTTGCGCCGGGAATTTTCCCCGCCGCTTTCCGCGCGGAAGATGGCACGGTCGCGGTCTATTTCGAGGCGGCGGCGGTCATCACCGTTCTGGTGCTGCTTGGCCAAGTGCTGGAACTGCGCGCCCGCGAACAGACCTCGGGCGCGATCAGGGCGCTGCTTGATCTGGCGCCGAAGACGGCGCGGCGCATCGGCGATGACGGCACAGAGGAAGACGTGCCGGTCGAGCACGTTATTCTCGGCGACAGGCTGCGCGTGCGGCCCGGCGAGACCGTGCCGGTCGATGGCGTGGTGGAGGACGGACGCTCATCGCTCGACGAGGCGATGGTTACCGGCGAATCCATGCCTGTCACCCGCACTGTGGGCGATCAGGTCATCGGCGGTACGCTGAACCAGACCGGGGCGCTGGTGATCCGTGCGGAAAAGGTCGGCCGCGATACGATGCTGTCGCGGATCGTCCAGATGGTCGCCGATGCGCAGCGTTCGCGTGCGCCGATCCAGCGCATGGCCGACCACGTCTCGGGCTGGTTCGTACCGCTGGTCATCGTCATCGCAATTCTCGCCTTCATTGTCTGGGGCATCTGGGGGCCGGAGCCGCGCTTTGCCTATGGGCTGGTCGTGGCCGTTTCGGTGCTGATCATCGCGTGTCCCTGCGCACTTGGGCTGGCGACGCCAATGTCGATCATGGTTGGCGTCGGCAAGGGCGCTAGTGCCGGCGTCCTGATCAAGAACGCCGAGGCGCTCGAGCATATGGAAAAGGTCGACACGCTGGTGGTCGACAAGACCGGCACGCTCACCGAGGGCAAGCCGTCGGTGACGGCGGTCGTTGCGGCGGCCGGCTTCGACGAAACGGAAATCCTGCGGCTTGCCGCCGGTGTCGAGAAGGCGTCGGAACATCCGCTGGCATTGGCGATCGTGGAGGCGGCGGAGAAGAAGGGCATCGCCATCCCGCCCGTAGTGGATTTCGACTCTCCGCTTGGCAAGGGCGCGCTCGGCAGCGTCGAAGGCAAGGCGATCGTGGTCGGCAATGCGGTGTTCCTCAAGGAACACGACGTCGACGTCGCGGAATTGTCCGGCCAGGCAGATGCGTTGCGTCATGATGGCGCCACCGCGATCTATATCGGGATCGATGGCAGGGCCGGCGGCATCTTCGCCATCGCCGATCCGGTCAAGGCGACGACGCAGGAGGCGCTGAACGCGCTGCATGGCGAGGGCATCCGCATCGTCATGCTGACCGGCGACAATAAAACCACGGCCGAAGCCGTCGCGCGGCAACTCGGCATCGATGAGGTTGAAGCGGACGTGCTGCCGGACGCAAAGAGCGCGGTCATAAGCCGGCTCAAGGCAGGAGGCCGGGTGGTGGCGATGGCGGGCGACGGCGTCAACGACGCGCCCGCGCTTGCCGCCGCCGATGTCGGGATCGCCATGGGCTCGGGCACCGATGTCGCCATCGAAAGCGCCGGCGTCACCCTGCTCAAGGGCGATCTGATGGGGATCGTCAAGGCGCGGCGGTTATCCGAGGCGACGATGGCGAACATCCGCCAGAACCTGTTCTTCGCCTTCATCTACAATGCCGCCGGCATCCCGGTTGCCGCAGGCGTGCTCTACCCTTCTTTCGGCCTGCTCCTGTCACCGATCATCGCAGCAGCCGCCATGTCGCTGTCGTCGGTCAGCGTCATCGCCAACGCGCTGCGGTTGCGGGGTCTGAAACTGTGACTGAAACGCTGACGCGACTGACGCCCTGGCGTCAGTCGTAGGCGAGGGCGTCAGTCGCGCCAGTAATTGTTGGCGGCCGCCACCGTCTGGAAATGGATGGCGATCACCTGTGAGGAGGCGATCAGTTGCGCGGTGTCCTGATCGTAGGCCGCGCGCAGCTTGTCGCGAATTTCTGCGGACGGTTGGGTGACCTTGACGCCGACCCGCGCCATTTTGGTGGCAAGGTCGAACCCCTCCTGCGGGGTCGCTGTCTTGAGTGAGGGAAGCCAGATGTCAGCCATGTTTTTTCCTTCCAGAGAATATGAATACGCAACAACCGTAATCTACCCGAGCAGCCGACGAAAGCATCAACCCGCGATGCGCTTCGCCTCCAGGCGTCACGCCTGAAACGCCCTTTCGTGCGGGAAATCCCTTCCGGCGATGTAAGCTTCTTCCGCCGGCGTCGATTCTCGGCCGAGGACGTTATTGCGGTGCGGATGACGGTCGAAAGCGGCGATGACCTTGCGTACGTCGCCAGCCTGATCCACCAGCGACTGGTATATCGGTTGAAGGGAAGCGGACGCTTCCGCCGCTATCTCTTCGCGAAGCCTGATGAGCAGGTCGATGCGCGCGAGGTGATCCGGGCCTTCGCAATGGCCAAGGGGCTGACTGTAGACGATTCTGAACCAGGGCATGTCCAGCGATGCGTAGTGGCCGTTCGAAAACCCCTCCATCGCCAGCGACAGCGCGGCAGGGTCCTGCGCGAATGCGCGCTGTGTGTTGCGCCAGAGCGAGCGCGAGAACTGGTCGAGCACGATGATTAGCGCCAGCCTGCCTTCGGGGTCGCTGGTCCAGTCGTCGAGATCGCCTGAAGCTGCGCTTCTCGTGAGGTCGGCGAAGCGCTCGACGATCATGTCATCCGCTCCGCCGTGCAGCCGCCACGACCAGTGATCGCGGTGAGTTTCAGCCTTTATCTGTGAGGAGCGGCCTTCGGGAAACCAGAAGTCGAAAACGTCGTTCCATGGGGCGGTCCTGGCATTCATGTCGATCCTTTCCGACAAATGCGAGCGATGAGACAGGGTTGACGTCGCAAAAACAACAGACTCCGCATCGCTGCGGGGTCTGCGAGGAGGCTTCAGCCTCGCGCGGCCACAGTTGCGGGCCGGGCGGTGGCGACCTTTGAGGCCCTCCCGCCGGGTGCGGTCGTCTTCGGCATGCGCAGAAGGCGCATGCCGTTGGCGATGACGATCAGCACCGAAAGTTGGTGGACCAGCATGCCGCCGGCCATATGGACATTGCCGGAGAACACGCCCGCCAGCAGTCCGGCCACCGTCACCAGTGCGATGACGAGGTTCTGGCGCATATTGCCCAGCGTTGCGCGCGAGATCGCCATCGCCTCGGGGATCTTGCCGAGATCGTCTTTCAGGAGCGCGATGTCGGCGGTCTCGATGGCGACGTCGCTGCCGGCGGCGCCCATGGCGATCGAGGTGTCGGCGGCGGCAAGAGCGGGGGCATCGTTGATGCCGTCGCCGACCATGGCGACATGCGCGCCATCCGCCTTCATCTTCCGGATCAGTTCCAGCTTGTCCTCGGGCATCAGCCCGGCATGGACCTCGTCGATACCGACCTCGCGGGCGATGGCTTCGGCTGCGCCATGCTGGTCGCCGGTCAGCATGACCACACGGCCTATGCCGATGTTACGCAGCCGGGTGATGGCTTCCGCCGCGCCTTCACGGGCCATGTCGGACATGCCCAGCATCCCGATCAACTGCCCGTCACGCGCCACCAGGATCGGCGTCTGGCCATTGGACAGCAGACGGTCCAGAGCGGCTTCGCCCTCCTGGCCCAGCGCAATGCCGAGCGTGTCCATGAGGCGCCGGTTGCCGGCGGCGATGATGCGGCCGTCGATGCGGGCGCTCAGGCCCATGCCGGCATGTTCCTCCAGCGATTCGAGCGTGGAAAGCGGCCCCTGCTTGCGGCCGGCCTCGACGATCGGACGGCCGAGCGGATGGGTCGATCCGGTCTCGGCGGTCGCAGCCAGATGCAGCAACTCGGCCTCGGCAATGCCGCCGAGCGCGACGATAGAGGCGAGCTGCGGCTTGCCTTCCGTCAGCGTGCCGGTCTTGTCGAGCGCCAGCGTATCGATGCGGCCCGCACTTTCCAGATGCTGGCCGCCCTTGATCAGGATGCCGCTGCGCGCCGCCCGGCCGATGCCGGCGACGATGGAGACCGGCGTCGAGATGACCAGCGCGCCGGGGCAACCGACGACCAGCAGCGTCAGCGCCAGGCGGATGTCCTGCGTCACCGCGAAGGCGGCGACCGCGAGCCCGATGATCGACGGCGTATACCATTGCGCAAAGCGCTCGATCATGCGCTGGCTCGGGGCCTTTTCCTCCTGCGCTTCCTCGACGCGCTGAATAATGCGGGCAAGGGTGGTGTCGGCGCCGACATTGGTGGCGCGGATGCGCAGCAACCCGTTCTCGGCGATCGTTCCTGCATGGACGTGGCTGCCAGGCGCTTTCTCGGCCGGCATCGGCTCACCGGTAATCGCCGCCTCGCTGACGGCGGCGGTGCCTTCGGTTACTTCACCATCCACCGGGATGCGTTGACCGGCCCTGACCAGCACGGTCTCGCCAAGCTGGACCATATGCGCCGGCACCTCGACGGGATCGCCGTCGCGCAGCACGGTCGCGGTGGCGGGCGCGGCATCAAGCAATGCCTTCAGCGCGCCACGGGTCTGCCCCATGGTGCGCGCCTCCAGCCAGCCGCCGAACATGAACAGGAAGGTGACGGCCGCCGACTCCCAGACTTCGCCAATAATGAGCGCGCCGACCGCCGCGACGGTGACGAGCAATTCGATGCTGAAATGCTTTACACGCAGCGAGCGCCAGGCACGGATCGCGATGTCGGAGCCGGCAAGAAATGCGGCCGCGACCATCAGCGCGGTCCATGCCTCGACCATGCCGAAGCCGTAGCGCGCCAGAAGACCGGCCGCGATCAACCCGCCGCTGCCGACCGTCAGCCAGAAACGCCGCCGTGCCGGATGCACGAAGGCGCTCTTGATCCTGCTGACAAGATTGCTCATCTCCTCGCTCCTTTCATCTTCATCCATGTCGGAAAAGCGTGCCTGCCGCGCCGGCACGCGGCGCGGCGAAAAAGGCGGAGTGCCGATCAAAAGGCGGCAGGCCGCGCCTCGTAGCCGGTTCCACGCACTGCCTCGACCAGCGCTTCAACGCTCGATTGCGCGGGGTCGTGCTCGACCTCGATCTTGCCGGTGTTGAAGCGCACCTCGGCCTTTGCCACACCGGGAAGGGCGTTGAGCGCCTTCTCGATCTTGGGTACGCAGGAGGGGCAGGAAAGCTCATCGCTGCGAAGGATGGTTTTCTGGGCCATGATCGGGTTCCTTTCGATAGTGGGGAAGGGGTGTCCCCTGCCTCATTGATCTAAGGGTTTGACCCCGCATTGCGATTGGTGAAACCGGCAAGCCAGGCTTGCATGAATGCACAGGCCGCTGCCTTGGTTCTGGTTCGTCGGGCGACCACATGGGGAGCTGTGGTGGAATTGCCGCCTAAACCAAAGGGATTTCCGTGCGTAAATGCACAGGTCGACAAGTCTCGATTCCCTGGCGGATGCTTTGATGTGGACGCGCCGCTGCTGGAAGGACAGCTTGAGGATACTCTTACCAAAGTCGCATCGGCGACACGACCATATGCGAAAGTCTTATGGGGAGACTTGAGTGAGATCAACGACGAGCTAACATTTTTGCAATAAACCAATGAAATGGAGCATATCATGCGTGGATTTGTTGATGACATCGAGGAACTGACCGAAGGAAACACGGATTTTCGCCGTGTTCTTTATACGGCAAGAAATATGCAGCTCGTGCTGATGGCGCTTCAGCCCGGCGAGGAGATCGGCGAAGAGGTTCACGACGACGGCGATCAGTTCTTCCGTGTCGAGGACGGCGAAGGCGAAATCCTGATCGACGGCAATGTGAGCAGGATCAGGGCCGATATGGCCATGATCGTACCGGCCGGTGCGCGGCATAACGTCAAAAACACCGGGAATGAGCCGCTGAAGCTTTATACGATCTACAGCCCTCCCGAGCACGTCGACGGTGTCGTTCATCCAACCAAGGCTGAAGCCGACGCCGCGCATGAACACTTCGACGGCAAGACCACCGAATAACGCCGTTGCGCAAGCAGTGACTTGCGGCGACAACATCCATGAACGGTGTTCCTGCTTGCCCTCCCGCACCGAACCGCGAGAGGGCAGCTCTTTACTAGGAGATGACGTGAAGACCCCGATGCGCACCGGCCTTCCTGCCGCACGGCTGGGATTGCCCTTCAGAATCTGACATTCGTCATCGGTGCCGTAGTGGTGCGGGTCATCGGTGGTCTGTTCTTCGAACTGCCGTTGACCCTGCTCACCGTTCGCGATGGAGAAGCGCCGGTGCATTCAGGACGGCATCTATTGAATCGCGCAAATGGGGCGGCGAGTTGTTCCGGTGCAACCTGGGGAACGGTCGAAAGAGGCCCTATGAGAATTTGAGGCCGAGTCTCTTCCGTCTGGCAGGAGCCGCTGGCGGTTCTTCGACGGGCTTTGGCTTGCGTCCTAATCCCATCGATTTTGCCAGTGCGGAACGCGCTGCGGCGTAGTTTGGCGCGACCAGCGGATAGTCTGCCGGCAGGCCCCATTTCGCACGATATTCGTCCGGGGTGAGGCCATGGTGGGTCGACAAGTGGCGCTTCAGGGATTTGAACTGTTTTCCGTCCTCGAGACAGACGATGTAGTCCGGCGTCACCGACTTCTTGATTGGGACTGCGGGCTTTTTGGATTCTGATACGACTTCCGTGGGGACATCGGTCTGCTGCAGCAGGCTCGTATACACCCTGGAGATCAAGCCGGGCAATTCGGCGACAGGTACAGGATTGTTCGACACATAGGCCGAAACGACATCTGCGGTCAGCTCGATTAGCCTGTCTGTTGATTTCCGCTGAGAGCTGACCCGGGATTTTCGCCGAGAAGTGACCCGCCTCTTGTCCGTCGTCAGAACATTTGGCGCTGATGGCTGCTTGATTTAGCGGAGTGTCGGCCTCGATCTTTGGTTGATGTTAAGCGGCGAGTTTGCGGTGCTGCAAGCGCCGGAGCTCGATCGTCTGTCGTTTGATCCTTTCTCGTTGTTCGATGATAGCAGAGGCCCTGCCGAAGTAGGCGTCGGCCGGGGTCACGTTGCCAAGGCTCTCGTGGTGGCGTCGGTGATTGTAATACTCGACGAAGGCTTCGATCTGGCGTTCAAGATCGCCCGGCAGGAAGTAGTTCTCCAGCAGGATGCGGTTCTTGAGCGTCTGATGCCAGCGCTCGATCTTGCCCTGGGTCTGCGGATGAAGCGGAGCGCCGCGGACATGGCTCATGCCGTTGGCGTCGATCCATTCGGCGAGTTCGCTGGCGATGTAGGACGGCCCGTTGTCGCTGAGCAGTTTTGGCTTGTGCAACACCCTGGCGCTGTCACAGCCTGAAGCCGTAAGGCCCAGTTCCAGCGTTTCGGTCACGTCCTGGGCCCGCATGGTCGTGCACAGCTTCCAGGCGATGATGTAACGGGAGAAGTCGTCGAGCACGGTCGACAGATAGACCCAGCCCCAGCCGATGATCTTGAAGTAGGTGAAGTCTGTCTGCCACATCTCATTGGGACGCATGGTCTTGTCCCTGAACTCGTCGGCGGCCTTGATCACCACGAAGGCCGGGCTGGTGATGAGGTCATGGGCCTTGAGCAGGCGATAGACGGTCGCCTCGGACACGAAGTAGCGCTTCTCATCGGTGAAGCGCACCGCCAGCTCACGTGGTGACAGCTCGGACTGTTCCAGCGCCATGTCGATGATCTGGCTCTGGACCTCGGCGCTGATGCGGTTCCACACCCGGTTCGGCCGGGAAGGACGGTCCTCCAACGCCTCCGGGCCGCCTTCGACGTAGCGGTCATACCAGCGGTAGAAGGTGCGCCGCGCAATGCCGAGCTGATCCAGCGTCTTCTTCGCCGGAAGGTGCGACTGCTCGACGATCTTGATGATCTCGAGCTTTTCGGATGCGGGGTATCTCATTCGTCGTCGCCCCCATCCGCGATCATGCTTTTTTTGAGCAGACGGTTCTCCAGCGTCAGGTCGGCGACTGCCTCCTTCAGCGCGCGGGTCTCGCGACGAAGGTCCTGCACTTCACCGGTCGTCGCAGCACGGGCCGTGTCGCCTGCCAGTCGCCGCTTGCCGGCTTCCAGGAATTCCTTCGACCAGGTGTAGTAGAGGCTCTGCGCAATCCCCTCCTTGCGGCACAACTCGGCAATGCTGTCTTCGCCACGAAGGCCATCCAGCACGATCCTGATCTTGTCTTCCGATGAAAAGTGCCGCCGTGTCGCCCGGCGGATGTCTTTGACCACACCCCGGTCCTCCCAGTTTCTTACTTGGCTGCTCTGTTCGTGCGCGCGGCTATATCAGCGCACCGCGCCATGAGCGCTTCGAACGGCTCCTCGTCGTCGAAGAGCAGTCCATCCTCAACCATGCGGGCATAGTCATCCTCCAACGCCTTCGCGCCATCGCCGACCGGCACGAGTTGCAAGCCGCCGCTGACAGCCGCTGCATAGTCGATCGGCGTGCGGTCGGCAGCCTTCTCTGCGAAGAACATCGACTTGTGCCGGGCGACAGCGTTGGCCAGGTCGCGATCGGCAAAAGCGGCTTCCGCAAAGCCGGCTTCGTCCAGTCGGACAACATCGTGCCAATGTCGCGCGAAGCGGTCGCCGCGCAGCCGCTCCTGGAGGCAAAAGACGTGGATGGCGGTCGCCTTCTCCCAGAAGGTCCGCTCCGCGTGCATGACGCGCGGCCGCGCCGTCGGAAACACCAGGCCGTCGATCAGGCCGGCCGCGTCGCAGACGACGTCGCGCAAGCTCGCGGGTTCGCCCGTCGAGCGCCCGCCGAACTCCAGCATGACGCTTGGAGCCACATAGCCGGACCCGGCTGCGGTCGCCTCATAGTCGATGAAGAGCTTCTCATCCTCGACCCGGACGGCCGCCGCCAGACCTTCGACGGCCAGTGCGGTCTCGATCACAGGCTGCACGGTTTCCGCGACCCATGCCGGTAACCGCCGACGGACCTCGCTGGACCAGCGCTTTTCCTCGCTTCGTGTCTTCGGCAGACCCTCGCCATTGTCCCCGACCAGATCGGGCGCAATCGCCCGAATGTCGTAGGTCAGATCCACGTCCTCCGAAAACCGGCGAATGACCTGATAGGCTTTCGACAGCGACGTGCCGCCCTTGAACACCAGATGCTCGCCGAGCGGTGCCGCGTAGAGGGTCGCCAGCGCCCACACCACCCACACATCCTTTTCGAGAAGATGGGTGGGACGACCCGAACGGTCGGCGACGACGCTCAACGCGTCACGCCGATCCTCGGCCGAAAGCTGGAGGAAAACGTCAGCCATAGGCCGCCTTTCCGACGCTCTGCGCGAGCCATGTCGGAAGCTGCGGCGCGGCGGCGACCAGTTCGCCGAACACGCCGGGCGGCATCTTCCGCTTCAAGGTCGTGAGCGCGGCCTCCGCCTTTTCGGGGCCGAGCCAGGCCAGCGCCCGCACGGCCTCGCCTGCGGGGCGGTTGGCCAGGGCCAGTTGCCAGCGCGGCGCGTGCCGCAATTCGACGACCTGCTTGCCGAGGTGTATCTTTCGGCTGCGTCCGGAGGTCAGATAGACCGAGCGGACGGGCACCTGCGTCGTCAAGCCAAGCGCGTTCGCCGCGGCGGCTCCGTTCGAGACGATGATCTCCCCTTTTTGGGTCGCGAGGGCCTCGACAGCCTGCTCGACCGAAGGTGCGCGCGTGCCAAACCGACTGGCGATGGGGCGCAGATAGACGCCACGACCGGCGCGGATGAGCTGCCCGCGCTCGGACAGACGCGACAATGCCTGATCCACGGCCGCCCGGTTTCCGAGGTGGAGCAGGCCCTTGGCGGACACGGGCATCCCTTCGGGAAGTCCCGTCGCATGTGCCAGAATCTGTTCGGTCAGCCGTGTCATCGTCTTTCTCCTGTTGGAAATATACGCGGGTTTCTGACAGTTTTCAAGGAAGCGCAGGGGAACATACCGAATAGGGGGAAAGCCTTCCCCTGCGGCCGAGCCTTGGTCTCTACCTACCCCTTCTGCGGGGAGATCCCCGCAACGCCCCCTTCAGAGTGAGAGTGCGGACGGATTTTCCGTGACGGGTTAAGAGCTGGAGGAGAGGCTTCCGGCACCCGTCGCGGAGATCATCCCGATGGCCAGACAGGGTCGTAACCTCGCGGAAGGTGGCGCGCGCAGCAACCTTTACGACGACATCACCAACAAGATCATCGCCGAGCTGGAGCAAGGGCGGTTGCCATGGGTCCAGCCCTGGGGTGCGTCGCCTGATACCGCCCCGCTGGGCCTGCCGAGAAATGCTTCAACCGGCCGGTCCTATTCCGGCATCAATATTCTCATCCTCTGGGGGGCTGTCATCCAGCATGGTTTCCCCGCTCAGGCGTGGCTGACGTTCCGCCAGGCGCTTTCGCTTGGCGGCAATGTCAGGAAGGGCGAACGTGGCACGACTGTCGTTTATGCCGACCGTTTCACCCCCGAGGACGAGAAGCGCCGTGCCCGCGAAACGGGTGAGGATGCGCATGCCATTCCGTTCCTAAAGCGGTTCACGGTCTTTAACGCCGCGCAATGCGATGGCCTACCCGATGAGATCACGGCAGTCGCGCCGCCACCGCCGCCGGGCCTTATCGAACCTCAGGTCGAGGCGTTGATCCGGGCCACCGGCATCGACTTCCGTATTGGCGGCAATCGCGCCTTCTATATGCCGTCGCTCGACTATGTGCAGGTGCCGCCTCCGCAAGCCTATTTCGAGCCGATCAACTGGCACAGGACGGCCCTGCATGAACTGGGGCACGCCAGCGGCCATCACAGCCGCCTCAACCGCGATCTGACCGGCTCGTTCGGTTCGAAGAAATACGCCTTCGAGGAGATGATTGCCGAACAGACCGCAGCTTTCAGTTGCGCCGCGCTCGGGATCGTGCCGACCGTCCGCCATGCCGATTACATCGGATCGTGGCTGGAGGTCATGCGCGAGGATTCCCGCGCCATTGTCCGCGCGGCCTCGCAGGCCAGCAAGGCGGCGGACTGGCTGCTGTCGCATCTGCTTGCCGAAGACACCGGGGAGTCGGATGCGAGCGAAACCGACCGGAGGGCGGCGGCATGATCCTCCTGACAGGCGCACAGCACGACCGCCTGCTGGCCAATGGTCGCCAGCGCGATCAAGATCACATCCCCGGTCGTGAAGTTCTTCAATCCCATCGGTGAAGGCGTCTGGCTCGCTACCGAGCTGGATGAGGATGGCGACATCATGTTCGGCCTGGCGGATCTCGGCCATCCCGAACTGGGTTCGTGGAGCCTTGGCGAGATGCAGTCAGTCCGGCTGCCATTCGGCATGGGCATCGAGTGCGATCTGCTGTTCACCGGCGATTTCCCGATCTCGGTCTGGGCCGAGGCCGCCCGTGAGACCGGCAGCATCCGCGCCGCCGAGCGTTTGCTCTACGGCGTCGGCGCGAGCTTTTCCCGTACATCCGCCGATACAGAAAACCGGAGTGCCTGATTTCCGGGTTTCAGGTTCTGCGGCTGGCGTCGCTCTCTTCAGAGGAAGAGGGCGGCGCTTCGCTTCGTGACGGGCTGATAGCCGGAGAGAGAGGCTCACCGGCGTCCGTCATGGAGTCACTGACATGGCCACTGCCGTTCAAAAGATCACCCTGTCATCCTCGCGCGACATTCCCTTCAACAAACTGGTGCTCAGCCAGTCCAACGTCCGGCGCGTCAAGGCCGGGATCTCTGTTGAGGAGCTGGCCGAGTCTATCGCCCGTCGCGGCCTGATCCAGTCCCTGCATGTCCGCCCGGTCGTGGATGCCGAGGGCAAGGAAACCGGCATGTTCGAGGTGCCCGCCGGCGGTCGCCGCTTCCGGGCGCTGGAACTGCTGGTCAAGCAGAAGCGCCTCGCCAAGATCGCGCCGGTCCCGTGCGTGGTGTCGGAGGCCAGCGCCGATGTGCTGATCGACGAGGTATCGCTCGCCGAGAATATCGAGCGCGCACCGCTGCATCCGCTCGACCAATTCCGCGCCTTCCAGGCCATGCGCGAAAAGGGCATGACCGAGGAAACAATAGCTGCCGCCTTCTTCGTGGACTCCAAGGTGGTGAAACAGCGCCTGCGTCTGGTTTCCGTCTCACCGGCATTGCTCGACGTCTATGCCGAGGACGGCATGACGCTGGAACAACTCATGGCCTTCAGCGTCAGTTCTGACCATGCCCGTCAGGAGCAGGTCTGGGAAGCGATCAGGGATGGCTGGCAGAAGGAACCCTACCACATCCGACGCCTGCTGACCGAAACCACAGTCCGCGCCGCCGACAAACGGGCGGTGTTCGTTGGTATCGATGCCTATGAAGAGGCTGGCGGCTGCGTGCTGCGTGATCTCTTTCAGCAGGACGATGGTGGCTGGCTGCAAGATCCGGTGCTGCTCGACCGGTTGGTGGGCGAAAAACTGAAGGCCGAGGGCGAAGCCATCGCCGCCGAGGGCTGGAAATGGATCGAGGTCGCCATCACCTTCCCCTATGGTCACGACCATGGCCTACGCCAGATTGTCGGCACCACGGTCGATCTGAGCGAAGAGGAACGCGCCACCCGCGAAGCATTGCGCGACGAGTATGACCGGCTTGAAGTCGAATATGGCGAGGCGGACGAGCTGCCTGACGAGATCGACGCCCGCTTGGGTGAGATCGAACTGGCTCTGGAAACCTTCGAGCGCCGTCCGATGACCTTCGAGCCGGACCAGATCAGCATGGCGGGTGTCTTCATCAGCATCGACGCCGATGGCGCATTGCTGATCGAGCGCGGCTATGTTCGCGCCGAAGATGAAACGCCTGCGGAACCGGAAGCTGAAATCGTTGACCCGGAAACCGGCGAGGTGATCCAGCGGACAGAACCGGAGGTAAGCCGCATGGGTGCAGTTATCACGCTGGGCGGCCAGGCGGTCGAAACTGAGGAGGAAGACGAGGCCGACATCATCAAGCCGCTGCCCGATCGCCTGGTCAGCGAGCTGACCGCGCATCGCACGCTGGCGCTGCGGGATGCGGTGGCAGTAAACCCGCATGTCGCTATGACGGCACTGCTGCACAGGCTGGCCATGGATTGCTTCATGCCGCATTCCAGCAAGGGATGCCTCGAAGCCCAGGTCCGGGAGGTTCATCTGCCCGCACAGGCCGAGGATCTGCGCGACAGCGCGTCGGCCAAGGCTATCGCTGACCGCCACGAACGCTGGGGCGATCATGTCCCGGCAGACGATGCCGCCCTCTGGGATTGGCTGACCGATCTGGACGATGGGTGGCGCATGGAGTTACTCGCCCATTGCGTCAGCTTCGGTGTCAATGCGCTCTATGAGAAGCCGAACCCTTACAGCGGCACGGGCGTCAGCCAGCACGGGCTGGACATCCGCCTGTCGCAGGCTGACCGGCTGGCCCGTTCGACCGGCCTCGACATGGTGGCCGTGGGCTGGCGGCCGACGGTCGGCAATTATCTCGGCCGCGTGACCAAGCCCCGTATCCTTGAAGCTGTACGTGAAGGGGCCGGAGACCGGGCCGCCGAGTTGATCGGACATCTCAAGAAGGGCGACATGGCCAAGGAAGCCGAACGCCTGCTGGCGGAAACCGGCTGGCTGCCTGAGCCGCTGCGCATGGCGGACGAGGGTATCGAAGTCGACCCGGCATCGGGCACTGCGGCGGAAGCCGACAATCTGCCCGATTTCCTCTCCGGCGATGGCGAGGACGACCCCGCTGACGATGAGGAAGAACAGCATATGGTCGCTGCTGAATAGCACTCATGCGGGGCGGCTTCGGTCGCCCCGTTCTAACCGCTCCGTTTCCGTAACTCGCCCGATCCTCGTGATCGGGCTTTTTCTTTGGAGAGCCGCCATGGCTGCCAGCATCGACGTTGATGAAATATTTGCTCAGGATCGGGAAAACCGTCCGCTGGAGCGTACACTGCCCTGGGAGGAAAGCCGCGACGGCATGACCGTTGTTGTGGAGCCAAAGCCCCATTGGGCCGAAGATATGCGCGTTTTCCGGCTCGATGCCCGTGAATACTGCCGCTATGCCGAATGGACTGCCCATGGCGGCCGTGCGCGCTTCTATGGTCACATCGATACATCGGGCGACGATCTGATGATGAAAGCCCGCGCGATGGTTGCCCGCGAAATTGCCGATGGGCTTTGGAGCTGAAGACCCGATCGCAGGGTCTCTGGCCGTGAGGATGGGATGTCTGCACCGGACGGGCCCAATCCGGCTTCACCATGCAATCCGCCATCCCGATCAGGACAAGCGGCAGCCATCTCTGGCCTGAAGGAACACGATCCTGATGCCAGCATGGTGGCAAGGCTGACGCGGCAGAGCATCTGCGACGGGTATCCGGCATCCTGTCAGATGCGAAAAACCACCCCCGCTTCCATTCGCAAACCTTGGTCCGATCCGTCTCTTTGACATTCAACCCCAAAGGGGTCGGCTTACGCGCGCGTGCCGCCCTCGGGGATTCGGGAAAAGTCCGAACGCCCTCGGGTGATTGCAGATCCGGTCAGACACTTCGGGCGCCTGTCGCGCGGGGGATGGTCCCCCGCCTCCCAAAGACAGGAGCCGGAACCCATGTCCTATGCAGATGCCACCGCCTTCGCCGCCAGCCTTGCCGCCACGCTGATGGTTTCGATCGTTGTGTTCCAGGCCGGAGACGGCACCCACGCCGCGTGCCCTGCCGCCGAGTTCGACGGCGACGACGACATGGTGAAGCTGGAGCTGGACCCGTGGGAATAAGGCGCGAAAGCGCCTCATCCCCGACGGCCCGAGCGCGGCAGCCCGCGCTTCGGGCCTTCAGCGCCTCGCGATGGTTCCCATCGCCGGCAGCGGAACCGGGAACGAGCCCGGTCAGAGAGGAAGAGTGCGGGCCGTTCGGCCGTGACGGGTTGAGGGTCGGAGAGAGAGGCTCACCGGCGCCCGTCATGGAGTGATCCCGATGACCTTTGCCCGTTCCGAAACCTTCCGTTCCATCGGCCAGATTCTGGCTGCCGATGTTCTGCCCGCGCTTTATCGGTCGCAAAAGCTGCCGCTGCGTATCTCATGCCTTGGCGTGGCCAGTTATGACGCCAGTGACGCGGCGAACGGTTTTGACCGCGTGATCCCGCTTGGCGAATGCCCGTCACCGGAAGAGGCCATCCAGGCCGCAGCCTTGCGCCTGTCGCGCGGTGATATTCGCACGGGGCCGGACAGCTTTCCGTATTTTCAGCCGCGCATCATGCTCATTCAGGACCAAGATCAACGCCTGGTCCTCGCTGGCGAAATCCGCGCCGGCATTATCCTCTGGCAACAGCCTGTCGCCTCCGATGCCGAGGCACGCAGGATCGTGACCGAGGCCAGCCGCCTGCGCGGTATGGCGTTTCGGACATCAGATCCCGAAGCGGCGAGACGGCTGCGTTACCGCGCCGCTGCGCTGGAAGCCCGGTTGGTCGATTCCTTTTGGCGCGAGACCTCGGCCGATCTGCTCCGCCTGCCGCAGGCCGCCTGAGCTTCACCCATTTCATCCCATTCGGCTCGGCCACACGCCGGGCCATGTCATGCCAGGAGACTATCATGGCCGATTATTTCACGCACTTTTCTTGCCTGCTCGATGTAGGCACCCCCGAAAACGCTGCCCGCGCGCTGGATCTCTACAAAGCTCTGGCGGATGACAATGCCGTTGAGGATCCGCCCTCCGATGGCTTCCTGCTCTCCATCCAGCCAGAGCATGGCGGTACGCAACTCTGGATGCGCGATGACGTCACCGGCGATCCTGAGCATGTTATCCAATTCGTCAAACGCTGCGCTGCCGAATTTGGCCTGAGTGGATTGTGGGGTTTCCAGTACGCAAATAGCTGCTCGAAACCGCGCATCGACGGATTTGGTGGTGGGGCGCATGTCCTTGATCTCGCCACCGGCAAGACGGTGGACTGGATCTCTACCGATGGCTGGCTTTCCACCGTGCTGGAGGGAGGCGATCCCCATGCCTGAGATCATCGAAACCACCGTCTATCGCCTCGACGAATTGTCCGAAGCGGCGAAGGACAAGGCCCGTGCCTGGTATCGCGAAGGCGGCTTCGACTATGACTGGTACGATGCCGTCTATGAGGATTTTCAGCGCATCGCCGAGATCCTCGGTTTGAATCTCAAAACCCGCACCGTCCGGTTGATGGGCGGGGGTACACGGCAAGCCCCCTGTATTTGCTTCCGGGGCTTCTGGTCGCAAGGTGATGGCGCCTGTTTCGAGACCTTCTATTCCTACCGGAAAAATGCGCCGCGCCGGATCAGGGAATACGCCCCGCAGGACACCGAACTGCACCGCATCGCCGATACCCTTCAGGCGATCCAGCGCCGAAACTTCTATCAGCTTCGCGCCGATGCCAGCCATCGCGGGCATTATTATCACGAATACTGCATGTCGATCGCGGTCGAGCGCGACAGCCCGACCTGGCAGGACATGACCGCTGATGCCGAGGAGGCGGTCATCGAGGCGCTGCGCGATCTGGCCCGCTGGCTCTACCGCCAGCTTGAGCGCGAGTATGATTATCTGTCCTCGGACGAGGCTGTCGATGCAACCATTGCCGCCAATGAATACACCTTCACCGCAACTGGTCGCCGCTTTGGATGATCCCGAGAATACGCTGACAAGCGCCCCACCGTCCGGTCGGGGCGCTTTTTTTATGCTGCGCTTTGAGAGTCAGAGGCGGGCCGGAAGGGGTTAAGTCCGGGCGGTCGAGAGAGAGCGCTGTTCGGGCCTGTCCTTTCCGCTCTCCTGAGGTTCCAGGCATGAACATGGTGTTCCCCGTGACCGACCCGGTCACACCAATGGCGGCTGCGCCCGCCATTCTGGCTGCGGCCAATCTTTTACTCCCCCATCTCGAACGCGGGCAGCGCGTCGATGCTGCCATCCTGCGCGGTGTGATGGAAACGGCCTTCGGCGCATCTGACGCTACCGGCGTCTGGGACTGGAAGCTCGCTTATGAGGCGTGCGAAGTCGCTGCCGTTCTCTTCCTGCGCAAATACGGAAAGGCGCTTTTCCGTAAAGCCGCGTCTCCGGCTTCACGGATTTCTGTGCTGGCAAAGGTCGCGGGGCTGCTGCCCACGCAGACCCGACGTTCCGAGGAAAGCCAGAACTTCCAGCAATTTTCGACGCCGATCCCGCTCGGCCTTGCCGCTCTGACAGCCGCCGCGATCACACCCGATGATCGCGTGCTGGAACCATCGGCGGGCACCGGCCTTCTGGCGATACTGGCGCAGACGATCGGCGGCTCGCTGATCCTCAATGAACTCGCCGAGACCCGCGCCGATCTGCTTGCCCAGCTCTTTCCGGCTTTTGCCGTCACCCAGTTCGACGCCGCCCAGATCGACGACCATTTGCCCCCAGATGCCGTCCCGTCCGCGGTGCTGATGAACCCGCCCTTCTCGGTTATGGCCAATGTCAGCGGGCGTGTCGCCGATGCGGCC
This sequence comes from Shinella zoogloeoides, assembly GCF_020883495.1. Lineage (NCBI taxonomy): Bacteria > Pseudomonadati > Pseudomonadota > Alphaproteobacteria > Hyphomicrobiales > Rhizobiaceae > Shinella > Shinella zoogloeoides. The sequence goes on from NZ_CP086610.1 coordinate 513,501, forward strand.
TACCGCCATGTTGTCTCGGCGCTGGCCCGTCTTGCACCGGGCGGTCGGCTGGTGACGATCACCGGCGCAGGCTTTGGTCCCGAGGCCCCGGCATGGCGGGACGCTTTCATCCGCTTGCAGGCGCGTGGCCGTGTGGTGTTCAGCGCCGCCATTGATGGTGCGGTCTATGCCAAGCACGGCACCACGATCGACACACGGCTGACCGTGATCGACAAACTGCCCGCCGACGATCCCGCCAGTTTGCCGGCTTCGCCGGGGATCGCGCCTGATGTTGCCACGCTGATCGGATGGATCGAGGAACAGGTTCCGCCGCGCCTGCCAGTGTCATTGCCGAAGATCGTGGTTTCCGCTTGGGCCACCGCGCCGAAGACCGTGCGGGGCTATCTCGCTCGCTCGGCGGCTACGCGATCTGTCGCTGCTTCGCCCAATGATCCTGATGGCGTCGAACTCGCCTATGAGACCGTGGACTGGACGCCACCGGAAGGCGCTCGCCTGTCCGACGCGATCTATGAGGAATATGCGCTGCAATCGCTGCGTATCGCTGGTGCACAGCCGCATCCGACCAAGCTGGTGCAATCCGCCGCCATGGCCTCGGTCGCACCGCCCAAGCCTTCCTACCGGCCCATGCTGCCGCCCGACATCTGCGCGCGTCTGTCGGACGCCCAGCTTGAAACGGTGATCTATGCCGGTGAAGCCCACGCCGATCATCTCGCCGGCGCCTGGACCGTGGACGAGCATTTCGACAATGTGAGCGCCGCGCCCGAGGATGCTGCCGGATCGATCCGCTTTCGCCGGGGCTTCATGCTCGGTGATGGAACCGGCGCTGGCAAGGGTCGCCAGTCCGCCGCCATCATTCTCGACAACTGGCTTCGCGGTCGGCGCAAAGCGATCTGGATCTCCAAATCCGACAAGCTGATCGAGGACGCGCAACGCGACTGGTCGGCGCTCGGCATGGAACGGCTGCTGGTCACGCCTCTGTCACGCTTCCCTCAAGGCAAGCCGATCACGCTGTCGGAAGGCATCCTTTTTACCACCTATGCCACGCTACGCTCCGACGACCGCGGCGAGAAGGTTTCCCGCGTCAAGCAGATCGTCGAATGGTTAGGGTCCGATTTCGATGGAGCCATTATCTTCGACGAGAGCCATTCCATGCAGAATGCCGGTGGCGGAAAAGGTGAACGCGGTGATGTCGCCGCCTCGCAGCAGGGACGTGCGGGCCTGCGGCTTCAGCACGCGCTGCCCGACGCCCGCGTCGTCTATGTCTCGGCGACTGGCGCCACCACCGTCCACAATCTCGCCTATGCTCAGCGCCTCGGCCTCTGGGGCGGTGAGGACTTTCCGTTCCAGACGCGCGCCGAGTTCGTCGAGGCGATCGAATCCGGTGGCGTTGCGGCCATGGAGGTCCTGGCCCGCGACCTGCGATCTCTCGGCCTCTATACCGCCCGCTCACTCTCCTATGATGGCGTCGAATATGAACTGATCGAGCATCAGCTCACGGACGAACAGCGGCACATCTACGACTCATATGCTGCCGCCTTCGCTGTCATTCATGGGAACCTGGACGCGGCGATGGAAGCCGCCAACATCACCGGCAGCGAGGGGACGCTGAACCGGCAGGCCAAATCCGCCGCCCGTTCGGCCTTTGAAAGCACCAAGCAGCGCTTCTTTGGCCATCTGCTGACCTCCACGAAAACCCCGACCCTGATCCGGTCTATCGAGGCCGATCTGGAGGCGGGCCATGCCGCCGTCATCCAGATCGTCTCGACCGGCGAAGCCCTGATGGAACGGCGGCTATCCGAGATCCCCACCGAGGAATGGAACGATATTTCCGTCGATGTCACGCCGAGGGAGTATGTCGGCTCGTATTTGCAGCATTCCTTCCCGGTCCAGCTCTACGAGCCGTTCACCGACGGTGAGGGGAACCTCTCGTCACGGCCCGTCTTCCGCGATGGTCAGCCGGTGGAATGCCGCGAAGCCGTGGCGCGGCGCAACGAGATGCTGGAGCAGCTGGGGTCGCTTCCGCCTGTCCCCGGTGCGCTCGACCAGATCGTGCAGCGTTTCGGTACGGATATGGTGGCCGAGGTCACAGGCCGTTCGCGCCGGATCGTGCGCAAGGGTGACGGGGCATCGGCACGTCTTGCGGTCGAGAACCGTGCGCCTTCTGCCAACCTTGCCGAGACGTCAGCCTTCATGGATGACCAGAAGCGCATCCTCGTCTTCTCTGATGCTGGTGGCACGGGGCGCAGCTATCACGCCGAACTCTCGGCGAAAAACCAGCGGCTGCGCGTGCATTACCTGCTGGAACCGGGCTGGAAGGCCGATGCCGCCATTCAGGGGCTCGGGCGCACCAACCGCACCAATCAGGCGCAGCCGCCGCTGTTCCGACCCATCGCCACGGATGTCAAAGCCGAGAAGCGCTTCCTTTCGACCATCGCCCGCCGCCTCGACACGCTGGGCGCGATCACACGCGGCCAGCGTCAGACCGGCGGTCAGGGGCTGTTCCGTCCCGAGGATAATCTGGAATCCGCCTATGCCCGCGATGCGCTGCGCCAGCTCTATCTGCTGATCGTGCGCGGCAAGGTCGAGGGCTGCTCGTTGGAGCGGTTTGAAGCCGCCACCGGCCTGAAGCTGATGGATTCGACCGGCATCAAGGACGACCTGCCGCCGATCACCACCTTCCTCAACCGCCTGCTGGCGCTGACCATCGAGTTGCAGGGCATCCTGTTCTCGGCCTTCGAGCAGCTTCTGCAGGCGCGGATCGACGGGGCAATTGCATCCGGGACCTATGACATGGGGTTGGAAACGCTGAAGGCGGAGAGCTTCATCGTCACCGACCGGCAGGTGATCCACACCCATCCGGGCACAGGGGCGGAAACCCGGCTCCTGACGCTCACCGAGCGCAGGCGCAATCAACCGGTTTCGCTCGATGCCGCGCTGGCGGAACTGGATGATCCCCGCGCAAGATTGCTCATCAACGAGCGATCCGGTCGCGCCGCCGTGCAGATCCCGACCACCAGCATCATGCTGGATGATGGCGAGATCGAACGGCGCGTGCGGCTGATCCGGCCGATGGAGGCGATGAACATTCCTGTGCGGGCGATGGGTGACACCCACTGGATCGAGGCCGACCGTTCCGCCTTCAACGCAGCCTGGAAGACAGAACTGGCCGAGGTGCCGGAGTTCACCGACAGTACCCTGCATATAGTGACAGGGCTGCTTCTGCCGATCTGGAAACGCCTGCCGCAGGAGTCTTCCCGTGTCTATCGGCTCCAGACCGACGAGGGCGAACGCATCATCGGTCGCCGGGTATCGCCGGCCTGGGCCGCCAATGCTTCGACCAGTGGCGTCACCAACAGCCTGACACCGGATGCCGCCTATGCTGCGCTGATCGAAGGTCGCACGATCCTCGACCTTGCCGAGGGGCTGCAACTGCGCCGCGTCCGCGTCATGGGCGCCAACCGGATCGAACTGACCTGCTTTACCGATGCAATGCGTGATCGGCTGCGGGCCTATGGTCTCTTCAGTGAGATCATCTCGTGGAAACTGCGCTTCTTCGTACCCGTCGATGCAACGGGGCCGGAGATCATCGGCAAACTGCTTGACCGCTTCCCGGCCCTGCGCATCGGTGAGCGGGAGGCCGCATAATGTCGCGTCTCAACGCTTCCGAACTGGCGCACCGTCTCGGCCGACAGGCCGAGGCGGTGTGCCGCCACTATCTCTCCAATGGCCGCAAACAGGGCAATTACTGGCAGGTTGGCGATGTCCGAAACACGGCTGGCCGCTCGATGTTCGTCCGGTTGCACGACAGCGTGAAAGGCATTGCCGGCAAATGGCAGGACTCGGCCACGGGTGAATATGGCGATCTGCTGGATGTGATCCGGGATTCGCTCGGTCTCATCGACTTCGCAGATGTTGCCGAAGAAGCCCGGCACTTCCTCAGCCTGCCGCATCCTGAACTGCAGCCGTCATCCCGTCCGTCCCGAACGCCTGCACCATCGGGATCATCCGAGGCGGCACGTCGCCTCTGGCGCATGACACAGCCGCTGATCGGCAGCATCGCAGAAGCGTATTTACGCGGACGCGGCATTACGGATTTACGCCAAACCGCAAATCTGCGCTTCCATCCCAACTGCTACTGGCGCCCCGAGGACGATGGCCCGACGCAAACCTGGCCCGCCATGATCGCCGCCGTTACCGACCTCGATGGCAGGATCACCGGCGCACACCGCACATGGCTGGCCTCGGACGGCTCCGGCAAAGCACCTGTCGATCCGCCGAGGAAGGCAATGGGCGACCTGCTCGGACACGCGGTTCGTTTCGGGGATGCGAAGGATGCCATGGCAGCGGGGGAAGGTATCGAAACCATCCTGTCGCTGCGTCAGGCTTTGCCCACCATGCCGATGGTTTCCGCGCTCTCGGCCGGACATCTCGCTGCCATCCTGTTTCCGCCGCAACTGCGCACGCTCTATATCGTCCGCGACAACGATCCGGCAGGTGACAGCGCACGCGATAGCCTGGTGAACCGGGCGCACGAGGCCGGGATCAAGGCTATCACGCTCTCGCCCATGATGGGGGACTTCAACGAAGATCTCGCAACTCACGGGCTGGATGCCGTTCGGGCAGAGATCCGGGTGCAAATCGCTCCCGAGGACGTCAGCCGTTTCACGGCTTCAAGTGCATAGCCGGTACGGATCCGTGATCGGGGCGTTCCGATCCTGTCATGCGCATAGGCTGCATCCTGTCATCAGCAGAGGACCGCGCCTTGGCCTTCCGAGAGGGCGATCGGCCCACAAACGCTCCGGTCAGGCAATGGCGGCGCCCGACTGATTTCCGTCGGCGGCGGAGCCGCCTTTACAGCGCGAAACAAATCAGCCGGGCTTTGCCATCAAGGCACTCGCCAGAGGCTCGCGCTGCCAGACCGGAGCGCCCGTGCGCTTTCGTCGCCATGAAGGCCGCGACGGTCGCGGTCCAACTGACGGAAGCATCCCATGTACGCGCACGACGATTTCGAACCCGATCACAGCACGTCCCCGACCGGCCATGCCATCGAGGAACTCGAACTCTACGGCTACCGCCCCTCCGAAGACGAGGCCGATCCCCGGATCACACCCGAAGATCACGTCATCCAGGGCGCAGTCTCCGACATCTTCGACGCCCTGATTTCCACCATGGCCGACACCAGCCTCGATTTCGACCTCGACGAAATCCTCTGGTCCACCGTCAACACCTTCCACCGCGCTGTCGAGCGGATCGAGCACAAACTCGACGATAACGAGCAGGCGCAGAAACGCCTTCAACGCGAACAGGACGGCAGCGAGGTTAAATCCGTCCAGCTCGAAACCCTGATCGGTGCAGGCCAAAGCCTGATCGAACGCCGCGACAGCATGGAGACCTTCCGTGAAACCGCCGCCGACATCTATCTGCGCACTACCGGCACGCCCTGGTCGCAACGCTCCGGCTCACGGGTCAACCATCGCCAGATGACCTCGGCCATGATCGACAGCCGCGACTTCATCGCCGCAAAGCGCCGTGCCGACAACGAGGTGCTGCTGCCCGCAGGACCGAAGATCGCCTTCTCGGGTGGCGACACCACCGATCACCGGACGATCTGGGCCAAGCTCGATCAGGTCCACGCCAAGCACCCGGACATGGTGCTGATGCACGGCGGATCGCCCAAGGGCGCGGAACGCATCGCGGCCACCTGGGCCAATAACCGCAAGGTCGCACAGGTCGCCTTCAAACCCGACTGGGCAAAACATGCCAAGGCAGCACCGTTCAAGCGCAACGACCAGATGCTCGGCATCATGCCGATCGGGGTCATCATCTTCCCCGGCACGGGTATTCAGGACAACCTGGCCGACAAGGCTCGCAAGATGGGCATCCCAGTTTATCGCTTCGGGACCGGCAGCGCGTGAGCGCTGCCGGTTCGGCATAACGCCATTGCGCACTACTGCAAGAGCGCCAGGTCCTCCCAGCGAATCCGGAGATAACGGCCTGAGCGCTTTGGCAATTGCTTGCGGCTGACCATTCGCCCGGAGACCTGGAACTCCGCATTTATTTTGACCACGAGCAACTTGTTGAAATGCCTCGATGTATCCACCATCACCACGTCCTTGGTCTTGAAAGGTGTGATGGTTTTGATTTCGACATGATCGTTTTCGAGCCTGCCGTCCGAACCCTGCGCGTAGGTCTTGTTCAACTTGATGCCGTAGGTGATGGCCCCGAACAATTCGCCGATGTCGCCATACACGGACAAATGCAGGCCAGTCTCCAGATGGTAGCTCTCAGCGAGTGAGATCAGGTCCTCAAAATATGGGATCATTGATCGGATGGCGTTTGGATACTTCGCTCCCCACTCCTTGTGACGAAGCTGCTCATCGATGTCTGACCAGCTTACCCATTCGCCATCGTCGTAAAATGCTCGATCTGACCAATCGATTTCTGCCATAGACTTTAACCCGCAGCCTTCCACCACCCAACAATATAACCACCGTAGAGGTAGAGCCGATACTGGTCTACCAGACGCATCAGCTTTCTTGTTCAAGCGGCAAGTTTACAGAGAGGCTTGACCTTACAAACTATCTCATCTCGCCCGGTGAGAGGAATGCTGCTATTCTGTGGCTGCGCCGTGGTGGTGGTGGAAGGCGCAACCGTCCAACCTTTTGCACGGAGACACCACCATGATCGTTCTCGGAATCCTCGTTTCCATCGCAGCCATCGGCACCATGTGCTGGCTGCTGTTCAATCTCGCCGTATTCGCTTTGCCATTCTTTATTGGCCTGAATGCAGGCGCCTTGGCCTATGATACTGGGGCTGGTTGGCTCGGCGGCATCGTCGTTGGTCTTCTCGCCGCCGGTCTAACGCTGGCTGTTGGGCAGGGCCTGCTCATGCTGATCCGCCCGATGTGGGCGCGTCTGCTGATTGCTCTGGCCTTCGTCGCTCCGGCGGGAATGGCCGGATTTTACGCCACGCTCGGTATTGTCAAGCACATGATGCCCTCGGAGATATGGCAACTCATCTTCTCGGTGATCGGAGCGGTTGCGGTGGGCGTGACGGCGTTCCTGCGCGTTACGGGCATGGCGGCAACCGACCACGCGGACGGCGGCTTTGCACGAACCTGAATCGCAATGATCCGTTGATGGCGACCAGACGCGGATGCTGATCGTTTTCCGTCTTCGTCAGGAAAATGGTGACAGACAGCGGCCAATCACCGGATCAACCTAGGGCACAGACGCGGCCCATAGGAGCGCAGGACGGTCGGCACCAGCGCGTGCAGACTGACGGGAACCCGCGGGTGGTGGCATGCCGGTGGAACAGGCCGGAAGCAGAGATGCGCATGATCTGAGACGCATGGTGACAGGAAAGGCCGGTGTTGCCGGTCAGGTCATCCTGATGGAGCCTCAAGGTTGCCACATCTCCGTTCAGCCCCCGTGTCTCGACCGCTCCAAACGGCCTCTTCAATGGCCTGATCTGGCCGAAGACCAGCGCGATGCGCTTCGACCGCCCTAGCGCAACAGCGTCGTCACAACTTTCTTCCCCTGCCGGCAAAGCCGACATTCCGCGCGGAACAAGAAAGTTTCTCCTGTGCTGTCCAGCCCCTTTGGGGTGCGCCAGCGTTCGTCTCCGGCCGGACGATCGCCATAGAGGCCGCAATGGTGCGGGCTCGGAAACGGAAATCGGAGACTTAAAATGGCAACCATCGGCACCTTCAAGAAGACCGGCTCGAACGAATTCACCGGCGAAATCGTCACCCTCAGCGTCCAGGCCAAGGGCGTGCGCATCGTCCCCGACCTGCGCGCCACCGGCGAGAACGCCCCCAGCCACCGCGTTCTGGTCGGCCGCGCCGAAATCGGCGCCGCCTGGTCCAAGCGCTCCAACGAGGGCCGCGACTATCTGGGCCTCAAGCTGGACGATCCGAGCTTCAACGCTCCGATCTACGCCAACCTCTTCGATGACGAAGAAGGCGACAGCTTTTCCCTCATCTGGTCCCGCCCCAACGGTCGCCGCGGCGACTGAGGCGCGGAACAAAGGCTCCGACCGCAAGGTCGGGGCCTTTCCCGTGCCTGCGGGAAAGCCGTCAGGCCCGGTGACCTGTCCGGGCTGGAACTGCTCAGCCGGTCAGGATCGGGATCATGGTTTTTACATGGGCGTCGATCCGTACCAGCACGGCCGGGGGGACCACTTCGCGCTCCGGCAGTGTCCACCATCGCGCATCGATCCGCCGCACCGTTTCGGCGACGGTCTTGAGGACAGCGGGCTCAGGAAGCCTTGCCCGGCTGGCAAACGTCTTCCAGCGGGCCGGGGCCAAGCCCTTGAAGGCCCGCTCGCCGCCCAGAGACAGCGCCAGCCCATCTGCCGGAATATAGGGCACGGTCGAAAGCATGTCGTAGATCGGTGCAAGAACGGGCGTGTCGCCGTCGCCCGGATAGATCAGCGACCAGTTCTTGAGGTGCATGTCGCCATTGCCCATGACCACCGAGAAGGTCAGCCGCCGGACAAACTCCAGCGCGGCGAACGGCGAGATCGCAACATTCAGCACAGAGGCGATATCGTGGGAGGCGGCGCCATCATATTTGCGCGCCGGGTACAGGCCGAAAACCTGCGCAAAATCCTCGATATGGATGCGCTGCCCGTCTGCCCCGCGATCAAAACGCCGCACGAGCAGGACCAGCCCCTCGGCAAGTGTTTCAAACTCTTTGGGAATGCCCTCGAACTGGTCTCGGCTGACCAGTTCCCGCTCAGGCACGTCCATGCCGATGGCTTCGGCAAGCGCGAGGTTCGCGAACTCGTTTTCCGACACGCCCGGAAAGGCGGTCGAGGGGAATTTCGCAATATACTGGCCCTCGTCATCCCCAAGCGGCAAGGTCAGTCCACCGCCCTTGCCCGTGTTCTTCATCACCGAGAGCTTCATCTGCACGCCTGCCAGCGAGAAGCGGGCCTTGGGCTGCCCTTGGGATGGCACCGCCCCGATGCCGGGTTGACCGTCACTGGGCAGCACCCGAACGGCACCCGGCAGATCCGCGCCCAGAGCTGCCAGGAGATCGAAATCATTCCCCGGCCGCACATTGGTCGCATGATGCTTTTCCATCGCCTCACGCAGCCGGTCTTCGGGCAGCAGGTTGGCAAAGAAGGGCGGCAGGCTGCCTGCGACAGGTCGCGGATCCTTGCGCAAGCCCCCTGATGCCGCGCGCAGCGACAGGCTCAGAACCGGAATGCCGCCGGTCGCGCGATAGGCCGGATCAAGGCTGAAGGCGTTGAAGTCACCCGGCGTCCTGACGATCGTGCCAACCTTCGCACTGTTCAGGAACACGTCCAGCGAGGTGATGATTTCAGCGGTTCGGGCGGCTGTCATCGTCGCTCTCCGGTTGCGGGCTGAAGGCCGGATGATCGTCCTCGGCATCGGGGCGCAAAAGCGCTTCGATGGCGGGCACCATTGCCTGCGGGACCAGCATCATTTCCAGTCCAAGCGCCCTGGCGATGTTGATCAATGTCGTGGTGCGCGCAGCTGCCGCCCCCGTCTCGATGTCGCGGTAGCGCGGGCGCGAAATGCCGGCAAGATCGGCCACCTGCTCCTGGGTCAGCCCCGCTGCAAGACGTGCGCGGCGAAAATGGTCGCCGATCAGCCCCAGTGTTTCTGCTTCCGCCTTCATGTGATGCCTTTACGGATCATTCCTGCCTCATTGATCTGGATGGGTATCATATCCAGCGCAAAACGCAAAGAAAATGATCTCCAAGCATATCACGATCATTTCCCATGGAGCGTTTGGGGATCATCTTGCGCTGGTCGGCGTTACGGCCAGCACAAGTGCTGCAATTGCGGCATACGGGCGAATCAGTCGGGCTGCATGCTCAGCCGTGCAGATAACGCCCTGGCCAGATTCGACGATTTCGTATGGCGTATCGGACGAGGGCGACTAAAATAGCCGTAGTTCTGGAATGCGCGCCGGTCGCGATGGGAGGTGATCATGCATGATCACCGCTCGACAGTCGCGGGCCGCACGCGCGTTGCTGGGTTGGACGCAGGAGACGCTCGCTGACAAGGCCCGAATATCGCTGACTGCCCTGAAGCGCCTCGAGTCCGAGAACCGGCTCGAGGTGTATGAGACAACGCGGGATCAGGTGCGCCGGGCGCTTGAAGCAGCAGGGATTGTTCTCCTGTCCACGGATCGCGGGCAAGGAGTATTGCTGGTTCATGGCCAAGACGAGAAGAGACACCGACAGATCCATGACGCCTGACGGGCGCGGGCGGCATCATCAATCCGCTGCGGCGGCCTGCGCCCTGCGGCGGCCCTCGACATGACATTCGCAGTCGTACCCTTTGACGACATCGCGCCTGTCGCCGACGAGCTGACCGAATATGATCGCGCGCACGTCAAACTTTACATGCGGCTGCTTGATGCTGACGCCGATGGTGCGGAATGGACCGAAGCCGTCAACATTCTGTTCGGTATCGACCCCGCCCTGGAACCAGTGCGCGCCCGGCAGGTCCATGACAGCCATCTGGCCCGCGCGCGCTGGATGACACAGAGCGGCTATCGCCAGCTGCTCCGCCGTCCGACAGATCGGACCTGACCTCGGTGCCGTCGCACCAGTGATGCCCTTAGAGCATCACCCCATGTCTTTGTCCCGACTTCCATCTCGGTAGAGGCGCCGCAATTCTTTCACGCTCCACCTGTGCAGTTTCAACCAGGAGCGGAGCAATGAAGCCGGATACATCCCGATGGCGAGACCAGGAGCAGTATGAATTCTATGATGCGCTGCCCGTTGAGGGCGTCGCCTGGGAATGCCTGCGCCGTAACGCCTCCTATCAGGCCAGTTTCGATGATCTTGTAGCGCAAGGCGCCGGGCATCTTCCCTTTGCGGATGACGTCCAAAATCTCTGGGGGTTGCGATTTCCCGGCAGACCCCGGCTTTTCCGCGCTCGACCAACCGGTCATCTGGTCGCCTGTTGCCAATCCGGACATGCTGATGCTCGGGGCAGCGCCCGATTTTCTTCCGCCTTCTCCGTCCGCCTTATCGGTCGATCTTGCTGATGCCATCTGCGGACCAGAGGGGACATATGGTGTCTGTGACGCCAGAGACGGCGTTCAATATCTGATCCTCGCCGATACCGATGCCAATTCGCAGCCGGCGCTCATCCTGCCCCTTGACGAAAATCTGCCGGATCGGCTCGAAGCCATTCTCAGGCTCTGGCACATGCTGGCCGGGAGACCCGCGCGCCGCGACCCCAGGATGACGCCGTATCAGCGCCGGCGGTTTCGCCTGATGATGCAAGCTGCCGACGGAAACGCCAACCACGCGACCTATCGTGAGATTGCCATCGCCATTTACGGCGAGGCGCGCGTTCGCGCTGAGCCGTGGAAGACATCGGCTTTGCGCGCCTCTGTCATCGCCCTTGTCCGATCTGCCGCCGCGCTGATCGACGGCGGTTATCAGGACCTTTTGCGCCATCGTCGCAAACCCTGACACTGACGTCTGATCGAGGGTGAGGATTTTACCCCTTCGATCTTCCTCATCCCCCATGCCGCCGCGCCTTCGCCACCGTGCGCATGTCATGCCGTTGATCGTCAGCGGCATCCTGCACAACCACGGAGGCCACCCCATGCGACCTGATCTCGCCGCCTTGCCGCCACGCTACCTGCGCACCAAGGAAGCTGCCGATTTCCTCAGCCTGTCCGCGCGCACGCTGGAAAAGCACAGAACCTACGGAACCGGACCTGCCTATCACAAGCTCGGCGGTCGCGTTGTCTATTCGGTCGAGGATCTCGCAGCCTGGGTTGCGCGCGGATCAGTCACCTCCACGTCGGACCCACGCGGACAGGTTCTCCCGGCGAAACCTCTGCCCCCGACCGCGTTCACCTCGCCCAAGCGCATCACGCGCTGAACGTGGTTGTCACCCCCTGATGGCAGCGCAGCATCCATCCGCCTCGGAACGCGGACAACTCGATCTGTTTCGGACGCTTCCCGGTGAATTCGCTCCACGAGACGCGCAGGATCTCATGGCCTATCCTTTCTTTTCCCTTTCTAAATCGCACCGTATCCGCCCGATTGACTTTGCCCTGGGCAATGTCTCGATCCGTGTCGAAGCTGTTCCCGATCACGGCATGGCGACGATCTGGGATGCCGATATTCTGATCTGGGCGGCCAGTCAGATTGTTGAAGCGCGGGACGCCGGTCTGCGCACGTCGCGCCTGATGGCGGCAACGCCCTATGAAATCCTGACATTCACAGGGCGCGGAACCTCCCTGAGGGACTATCAGCGCCTGAAGGCGGCGCTGGACCGGCTGCAATCGACCACGGTTGCAACCTCGATCCGCCAGCGCGCGAATGGACGGCGACATCGCTTTTCGTGGATCAACGAATGGCACGAGCGGACCGATGCCAATGGCCGCCCGGACGGCATCGAGATGATCGTGCCCGACTGGTTCTACAGTGCGGTTCTGGATGACGCCCTGATCCTCACCATCGACCGGGCCTATTTCAATCTGACCGGCGGGTTGGATCGCTGGCTCTATCGCCTGGTGCGCAAGCATGGTGGGCGGCAGAAAAACGGTTGGCGGTTCGACTTCCGTCACCTGCACCAGAAATCGGGCAGTCTGTCGCCGTTCAAGCGCTTCGCCTTCGAGCTGCGCGACATTATCCGCCGCCAGCCACTGCCCGGCTACACCCTGTTCGCCGAGGTCGAAACCGGCGGCCGGATGCTGCTCGCTTTCGAGCCTGTCCCGGCCTGTGTAAAACCTGTGGATAGCCTCGTGCTATCGGGAACCCGGACTATCGTGCCATCAGGAACCGGAGGCTCGTGCTATCGGGAACCCAAACACCTCCTATCCTTCGGTAATAAAAGCGAAAATTGCGCCCTTAACTTAGAGTCTAACACAGAATCTAACTTTGAAGAGCGGCGGCGCGATGTGGAAAAGCTCATAGCGAAGGCTGGTGCGGCCCTCAGATCGGGTGCCCATAAAGGCAAGCTGACACCCCCAAAGCAGGGATCGCCCGCGTCAACAAGCACGCCTGAACTTCCTCTCGGCAAATCGAGAGGACGGCGATGATTGTTGCGCTCCTCAATCAGAAAGGCGGCGTGGGCAAGACGACGCTGGCGCTGCATCTCGCCGGAGCCTGGGCTGCGCAAGGCAAGCGGGTCATCCTGATCGATGCCGATCCGCAAGGCTCCGCGCTCGACTGGTCGCAGCAGCGCAGCCATGAAGGGCTGCCAAGGCTGTTCAGCGTCATCGGTCTGGCCCGCGATACGCTGCACCGGGAAGCGCCGGAGCTGGCGCGTGACGCCGATCATGTCGTTATTGATGGTCCGCCCCGTGTCGCTGGCCTGATGCGCTCTGCGCTGCTTGCAGCCGATCTGGTGCTGATCCCGGTGCAGCCATCTCCTTTCGACGGCTGGGCCTCCGCCGAGATGCTGGCGCTTCTGAACGAAGCCCGCATCTATCGCCCTGAACTGGCCTCCCGTTTTCTGCTGAACCGATGCGGTGCGCGCACCGTCATCGCCCGCGAAACGGCAGAGACACTGGCCGAACATGATCCGCCCTTGCTGGCCACGACGGTCGGCCAGCGTGTCGCCTTCGCCGAAGCCGCACAGACCGGACGGCTGGTCTTGGAGACAGATGGCGGCGAACGGGCCGCACAGGAGGTCACAGCGCTGGCGGCCGAGATCAATGGCCTCGGTGTCGGGAGGATCGTGCCATGACACGTCCGCCCGTCAAATCCGGCTTCGCATCGCGTCCGGGCAATCCCGATAGCTGGGTCAGAGCCGCCGATGCGCCGGCAACCGGCAAGACGGCTACGGAGGCGTTCACCGCCCGCCTGACCATCGACATCGCGCCCGAACTGCGCGGGCGCATCAAGGTTGCCGCTTTCCGCCGCGGTGTCACCGTCGCCGTGATGCTGCGCGAGCTGCTGGTCCGCGAGTTTCCACCCATCGAAGGAGATCAGTCATGACCGGCAAAACCATGCGCGCTGCTCATGAACATCCGCTGGCGGGCCGTCCAGCGCCTTTCAACACAATGGTCGAACTGACCTTCCAGAAGAAGAAGGTCGAGCGCTGGATCAGGTTCGGTCACAAGAGCTTTGAGCAGATCATCGACCGCCGCCGCAGTCTCGTCGGCTTCGCACCCGAAAGCATCTTCGCCTTCGTCCGCTGGGCCTCCAACGACTACGGCACCATCGTCTCGCGGCTCGACATCCTGCGCGCTGTCGGGCGTGGCGAGCCGTTCCAGACCGTGCCCTTCGTTCGCCCCGGCGGCGAGATCCTGCTGCGTATTGATGGCTGGCCAAAGGTGCAGCAAGCGCTGGCCGCCATCGACGCCGTGGACGCGCTTGGCGTCGATCCTGCGGATGCTGCGCCGGACCATTGGCGGCACGTCCACAACCGCATGATCGCCGGTCAGGACCCCAACCCCTACACGCCGGAACGCCATGCCGCATGGGTCAGCCGCCGGAGGATCGCACCATGAGCCGCCGTCATATCCTCGCCGTGTCCATGTTGGCCGTCGGTACGCTTGTCGCCACGGCCGTTGCCGATCCGCCAACCAGGCTTATCTGGAATGCGACCGCCAGCGCGCCCATCGGCTTCTACACAGTTGTTCCTGCCGATGTGGTCGAAGTTCCTGAACTTGTCGTCATCGCGCCGCCCGAACCGCTGGAGCGGTTCATGGTCGAGCGCGGCTATATCGGGCGGGACGTGCCGCTGCTGAAACGCGTCCTCGGCTTGCCGGGACAGCGCGTCTGCCGCAGCGGTGCGACCATTACCGTCGATAACGTCGAGATGGGCGATGCACTGGAGCGCGACCGGATGGGACGCGATCTGCCGGTCTGGCAGGGCTGCCGCATCATCCGCGACGGCGAACTCTTCCTCATGAATTGGGAAATCCGGGACAGCCTCGACGGCCGTTACTTCGGACCTGTTCCCGCCAGTTCCGTCATCGGCCGGGCGCTTCCGCTCTGGACCGATGAGGAAGGCGATGGCCGCTACGAATGGCGGGCGGTCACGCATTGAACCCACGCCAAACCCACCAACACAGGAGACATACCATGCCACAGATCGGTCAATTTGCGCGTGACGCATCCGGCTTCGCCGGTCAGCTCGTCACGCTCACCATGAAGCGCGATCTTGTTATCGTGCCCATTGAGCATTCCGATGCGGAGAATGCGCCGGACTATCGCGTCCATTACATTGAACATGACGGGCCGGAGGTCGGTGCAGCATGGAAACGCACCGGCGAAAAGGCTGGCGAATATCTCTCGGTGCTGCTCGACGATCCCGCCTTGCCGCAGCCGATCCGCGCCAATCTGTTCCGCGACGACGATGCAGGCTCGTCATGGTCGCTGCACTGGAGCCGCCCGCGGCCCCGCGAAGATCGGGACTGAGATCATGCGATCCCGCGCCCTTCTTCTCTTCACGGCCCTTCTGTTGGCTGGCAGCGGATTGACGCCTGCATTTGCGCAGGTCACGCCGCAACCCGCGCCTGTCACCGCGCATCCCCAAGCTGCTTTCATTGCCGAGGCGTCACAGCGCTTCGGCATTCCAGGGCACTGGATTCTGGCCGTGCTGCGTGTGGAAAGCGCGGGCGATGCGCGTGCTATCTCATCGGCGGGTGCAATGGGACTGATGCAGGTCATGCCAGATACTTGGGCGGGCCTGCGCAGCCGCCATGGTCTCGGGCGCGATCCTTACGATCCGCGCGACAACATCCTCGCAGGTACGGCGTATCTGCGGGAGATGTGGGACCGCTATGGCAATGTCGCGGCCATGCTTGCGGCCTACAATGCCGGTCCCGGTCGCTATGACGAGCATCTGGCGACGGGCCGCACTTTGCCCGCAGAAACACGCGCCTATGTCGCCACGCTCGCACCTGTTCTTGGGCTTGAGACTGCGCCTGATGTGCCGACGATCATGCCGCCACCGCTGCCGGATTGGCGCGAAGCTCCGCTCTTTGTCGCGCAATCCAGCGGCAATTCGGCGGCGGCCAATCAGCCGTCGAACGACGTCCGCGCAACCGTTCCTGTGCGCGATTCTGTCGATCAGGAGCCGCAGGACGGCGGCATATTCGTGGCCCGTGCGAGCAATGGAGACGAGCCATGAGCATGGCGTCTGCACGCTTCTTCGGTCCGCTTCCGGTGTGCAGTCAGGCAAGGGGTCGCCTGGCTGCATTCCCGGCAGGAAGGGCAAAAAGGGAAAGAAAGGCGGAGGGCAAGATAAAGGAAACCGGCACCCTGTCGGACCGGTTTCTGGGCAAGCCCTTGTCTGCACACTGTTTTGGATCGCGGCGCACGGCACCCTGCTTTTGGGTTTCGCGTGCCGCGATATGGCGCAAAGCCTTGGCTCTGCTGGGTTTTGACCGGCACTATAGCCGAATATCAGCCGTTTGCGTGCCTAAACGACATGGGATGCGCTCATGAGCGGCGACGACGAGAATCGCTTCCGTCCGAAGCCCGGTCGCATCAGGTCCGACGTGCCGAAGGCGGGCAAGGCGAAGAGTTTTCTGACGCAAGCCAAAAAGCTGGCGCGCCAGCATAGCAACAGCCCCGGACGATCATCGTCATCCGCATCGCGCTTCGCATCCGGTTCGGCCGGAAGGAGTGGGAAGGCGCCGCGCGCAGGCAAAGGGCCGGGCGTCAAGCGCGGCCGCGGTGCGGCCTTCGTTCGCGCCCGAAGCCTGTCGGGCGGCTGGCGTCACAGCGCGGCCGGAATGCGCCGGGTTGTCGTCAAAACCCGTTATGTCCAGAGCGCCGGGAAGAACGGCAAGGGAGCTGCCCATCTGCGTTATATCCAGCGTGACGGAACCTCCCGCGATGGCGAGCGCGGCCAGCTCTACTCGGCGACCGAGGACCGCGCCGAACCGCAAGCGTTTCTCGACCGCGGCAAGGATGATCGCCATCAGTTCCGCTTTATCGTTTCGCCCGAAGATGCGGCCGATCTTTCCGACCTCACGGAACACACACGCGATTTGATGAGCCGGATCGAGGCCGATCTTGGAACGAAGCTGGACTGGGTTGCGGTCAATCACCACAATACCGGCCATCCCCATGTCCATGTCATCGTTCGGGGCAAGGACGAGCTGGGCGAGAATCTGGTCATCAATGGCGACTATCTCGCCAATGGGATCCGGGAGCGGGCGAGCGAGCTGACGACGCTGGAGCTCGGCCCCGTCACCGAAATCGAACAAAGCCGCAAGCTGTCTGCCGAAATCGACCAGGACCGCTTCACCCGCATCGACCGCGCCATGACCGAGGAGGCCGATGAACGGTTCCTCGATCTGCGCCATGAGCCCGACGACCCGCGCCGTCAGTTCAGCCGGACATTGCGGCTGCGCCGTCTCGCCAAACTGGAAAAGATGGGGCTGGCCACGCAGCACGCTCCCGGCGTCTGGGAGCTTGGCGCGAAGATGGAACCGGCGCTGCGTGAGCTCGGAGAGCGCGGCGACATCATCCGCACTATGCACAAGGCGCTGAAAGCCGATGGGCTGGAACGCGATCCCATGACCTTCCAGCTTCATGGTGCAGCGCCGTCGACACCCATCTCCGGCCGCGTCGTGGACAAATACCTCACCGACGAGATGGGTGAGAACCTGACCCTCGTGGTGGATGGGATCGATGGACGCACGCATCATCTTCCCGGCATCGATCCGGCCCGCGTCGAAGACGCCCGGATTGGCAGCATCGTCGAGATCGGCCCCGCCGATACAGCACAGCGCCCATCCGATCGCATCATCGCTGCGATCTCGGAGAATGGCATTTATCGCCCGAGCCGCCACCTCGAACAGGCGAAGTTCGAAGGGCGTGTGCCGGGTGGTGATTATGAGGGCTATATCGATGCCCATGTCCGTCGGCTGGAGGCGCTACGCCGCGGCGGGATCACTGAACGGATCAATGCCGACCAGTGGCTCATTCCTGAAGATTTTGAGAGCCGCGCCGCTGCCTATGACGCCGGGCGCAACCGCCAGGCCAGTGTCCGTGTCGTTTCTACCCTCGATCTGGAAAAGCAGATCGGCGCCGATGGCGCGACCTGGCTGGACCAGAAATTGGTCTCACCAGATGCTTTGGATCTCACTACGGCAGGGTTCGGGCAGCAGGTACGCGGGGCGATGGATCAGCGCCGCGAACATCATATCACACAGGGCGATGCGACACGGCAGCATGATGGACGTATCCTCTACCGGCGCAATCTGCTCGCCAATCTGCGGGACCGGGAGGTGGCGCGCGTTGGCACGGAAATGGCCGAGAGCAAGAGGCTCCTGTTCCGGTCCGCGAAGGACGGCGAGACCGTCAGCGGCAAATTTGCCGGAACCGTGCAACTCTCGAGCGGCAAGTTCGCCGTGGTCGAAAAGAGCCATGAGTTCACGCTTGTTCCGTGGCGACCGGTTATCGACCGCCAGCTCGGTCGCGAGGTGATAGGCGTCGTACAGGGCGGATCTGTATCCTGGCAGCTGGGACGGCAGCGCGGATTGGGGATCTGAGCCTTCGCTGGTCTGACGCCGTGTGAATTGTTCTGACGGCATCGGGAATTAGGGCTGCTCTTGAGCGAACCTGTCCGATGTGCCGCCGACGGTATCCGGCAGCCCTGCGGCCCGGCTTTTCCTGTTGCCACTCGCGAAAGCGCCTATTCTCTGATCGGCTCCAACACTATTGCCGATTGGAGCTTGTATGCGTGGAGGCCGGATACTCTGGGGCCAGATCATTGTCGTCTTCACCATCGTCCTGGTGATGGTCTGGGCATCCACGCAATGGGTCGCCTTCCGCCTCGGATTCCAGTCCCAGCTCGGCAATCCCTGGTTCGATGTCGCGGGATGGCCGGTCTATTATCCTCCGGCTTTCTTCTGGTGGTGGTTTTCCTTCGATGCCTATGCGCCGGGCATTTTTACCGAGGGGGCAATCATCGCCACATCCGGGGCGGTGATCGCCATTGCCGCCGCCTTCTTCATGTCGATCATCCGGGCGCGCGAGGCGCGCAACGTCGCTACCTACGGATCAGCGCGATGGGCTGAGGACAAGGAAATTCATGCCGCCGGGCTGCTTGGGCCTGACGGCGTGGTCCTGGGCAGGCACAGCAAGGACTATCTGCGACACGACGGTCCTGAGCATGTCCTATGTTTCGCGCCCACCCGATCGGGCAAGGGCGTCGGCCTTGTCGTGCCGACGCTGCTCACCTGGCCGGGAAGCTGCATCGTCCATGACATCAAGGGCGAGAACTGGAATCTGACCGCCGGCTTCCGGTCTCATCATGGCCGCGTTCTGCTGTTCGATCCGACCAATGTGCATTCCGCTGCGTACAATCCGCTGCTGGAAGTCCGTCAGGGCGAATGGGAAGTCCGCGACGTCCAGAACATCGCGGATATTCTGGTCGACCCCGAAGGCAGCCTCGACAAGCGCAACCACTGGGAAAAGACCAGTCATTCGCTGCTGGTCGGCGCCATCCTGCATGTCCTCTATGCCGAGAAGGACAAGACGTTGGCGGGGGTAGCAAGCTTCCTGTCCGATCCTCGCCGCCCGGTTGAAGCGACTTTGCGTGCCATGATGGATACGCCGCATTTGGGGGAAGCCGGTGTGCATCCGGTTATCGCCTCGTCGGCACGCGAGCTACTTAACAAGAGCGAGAACGAACGATCCGGCGTGCTGTCGACCGCCATGTCGTTTCTCGGCCTATATCGTGATCCGGTCGTGGCCCGCGTGACGACTCGCTGTGACTGGCGCATCGCCGATCTGGTGGGCGCGAAAACACCGGTCAGCCTCTACCTCGTTGTGCCACCCTCAGACATCAACCGCACCAAGCCGCTGATCCGTCTGATCCTCAATCAGGTCGGACGGCGGTTGACGGAGGAACTAGAAAACTCCGGCAAACGGCACCGCCTCCTGTTGATGCTGGACGAGTTTCCTGCGCTCGGGCGGCTGGATTTCTTTGAATCGGCGCTGGCGTTCATGGCCGGTTACGGCCTGAAAGCGTTCCTGATTGCGCAATCGCTCAACCAGATCGAGCGGGCCTATGGGCAGAACAACGCCATTCTCGACAACTGCCATGTGCGTGTTGCCTTTGCCGCCAATGATGAGCGCACCGCCAAGCGCATCAGCGATGCACTCGGCACGGCGACAGAAATGCGTGATTCTACAAACTATGCGGGTCATCGTCTGGCCCCCTGGCTCGGACATCTCATGGTCTCGCGACAGGAAACGGCGCGGCCGCTCCTGACGCCCGGTGAGATCATGCAACTCCCGCCCACCGACGAAATCGTGATGGTGGCAGGCGTGCCGCCGATCCGTGCCGCCAAGGCGCGCTACTATGCTGATAGTCGGTTTCAGGATCGGGTGTTGCCGCCGCCGGATGTGCAAAAACAGTCGATGAAGATCGTTGCGTCGGCATCAGATGACTGGACGAGCCGCGTTGTTGCAGCCGCGGCCGATCACGAACCTGCGGCAATTCCGTCCGACGGCGACCCGGACAACGCCGGTATCCGCCGTGAACCGGAGCTTCCCGAGCAAGAGGAAGTCCTTCCGCCGCCACCGCCGCCAGCGCAGGAGTTCGACATTCTCGATGATGAGCCGGACGTCGATGCAGCCAAAGCTCGTGCCATGCGCCAACGGATGCGCATGGTGGCGCGACAGGCGTCCCTCGATCCCAATGACGGCATCGAACTTTGAGAAGGCAGACAGGCATGACGACGCGCACCCGCATGAATGTCTACTTCTCCCCCGATCTGCTGAAGCAGGTCGAAGCCCTGGCGCTGCGCCGCAATGTTTCCAAATCCGCCGTGATCGAGGCGGCGGTCGCGTCCTTCCTGTCCGGAGATACGTCCGAACGGCTGGAAGCCGCCATGTCGCGTCGTCTCGGTAAGCTTAGTCGCCAGTTCGACATGCTCGACGAAGATGTCGCCATCCTCGGTGAGACGCTTTCGGTATTCGTGCAATTCTGGTTGACTATGACGCCGCCGCTACCAGATAGCGCGAAACAGTCGGCGCGGATCAAAGGGAATGAGCGATTTGAGGGCTTCATGCAGACCCTCGGCAAGCGTCTTGCCACCGGCGACAGGTTTCTGAAGGAAATCTCGCGCGAGATACCGGGTGGCCTGCAAACCGGCGAATTTGAATAAAGCTACGTCTTCTCCCGACTCCATTGCCGCCGTTCGGAGCGCCGCGTTCGGCGCCCGAAACCTGCCGTTCATTCACTTCCACCCGACGGCAAAGTCGGGGCCGTCTGCTGAAGAGGTCATCAGGGAAATCAAGCGGCTCTTCAAGATTGAAAAGAACCCACCCACTGTTACCCGCGCCGAAGGTCGCCTCACGCGGCGCGGTGGCTTCTTAAAGAGTACGGCCTCGTCACCGACGACTATCACCGCACACAATGGGTGTGGTTCGCTGTGACCTTCACCGCAATCTGGCGCAATTTCTCCAGCGCTAAGTGGCGGATTGCGGGCGAGATCTCGAAGAAAAGTAGAACGGACGTTCGAGCGTGATGCCGCGAAAGTCTGGTCTGAGCCCAAAGTGACGAATGCTGCACGATGGGCGTATGTCGATTACCGACCTCACTACGCCCGCGTTCGCATAATCTCGCGGATCAGATCATTTGTCTCTGGTCTCGTCGTTTGGTGCCTATACCGAAGGGCAAAAACAGTTCTTGATATTTCAAGGCCATCGATGGGTTTCGACACCAGGCCCATGTCCGAAGGAATAGCGGTGGCTGGCAGGATCACCGCACCTGACCCTTGCCGAGCAAGTTCAACTAACCAATCCACGCGATTTGACCGATAGGCCGCGTAGAGTTCGTGACCATGATCCGCGCAGGCCCCATGCAAAACATCCCGCATTTCGCAATTTAGGCGGTCAAGCATGTCAGTTTTAGCAAGAGCCGAAAGAGAGATCGCATTTAGTTCAGACAACGGATGCGACTTTGACACCACGACCTTGTAGTCCTCTTCATAGAGATGGTCTATACGATAGAGGTCTTCACTGACCTTCTCTGCGGTGACTACAACGTCAAATTCACCATCTCGTAACCCGGCAAGAAGCTCGGAGGTTGACGCAACGATCAATTCGATTTCGGCTTGCGGCAATCGCGTACGAGTACGCTCCATAGCTGCCGAAATCCTGTTGTGGCCAATCGTTTCGCCGACACCGACAGAGATTGGAACCCGCTCCAAGCGCATATGACGGACCGCCTGTGCCTTAGCCTGTCGCGTCTCATCGTGAACCTTCTGCAACCTTGGCTGCATTAGTTTACCGAGGGACGTAGGCCTGCATCCCGCACGGTCCCTGACAAACAGGTCACCTCCAAGCTCGTCTTCAAGTTTCTTGATCGCAGTCGTCAAGGAAGGTTGGGAGACATTGGAGGCACTGGCTGCGTGGGTGAAGTTTCGGTGCTCGCAGACGGCAAGAAAATACCTGATCTGGTTCATTTCCATCGCCACATTCTCCGTCACATCTCATTTCAGGCCATCAAAACAAGTTCGATAGTCCACGTCTATCAAAGAATAGAATTTCGGAATTGGGTTCGGGCGCATTCGGCATGGGACAAGAGTGCATCAAAACCAAACCTGAAGCACTTCAAATCAGGAGACGACCATGAAAACGCAAATCCTTCAGACAGTCGCCGCACTGGCGCTGATCACAACTTCTGCAACTGCACAGGACAACCCAATGGTAAATCATACAGCCAGCTACATCGCCATGCCGGCCGCCGAAGGCCAGACCGGAGCTTTCGCGGAGTTTCTGGCTGGTGCCGCAGCGATCGTGCGGGACACAGAGCCGGGCACCGTCCTTTGGTTTGCTCTGCAAGCCGATGACACGCTCGCAATCTTTGACATCTTCGCAGACGAAGAAGCACGCGACGCTCACTTCTCAGGAGCGGTTGCGGCGGCTTTGAACCAAAACGCCGACGCGCTGGTCGACGGCGGATGGGACGACGGTGTTGTCGCGAATATCAACAACTCCGATGTCCTGTCGGTCAAGGCGCCGGTTGATCTCTCCACGGCAACGACCGCAACTTACATCAAGCTCAAAGCTGCTCCAGGTAAAGGCCCCGAATTGGCAGCCTTGCTGACCGCCGCCGGCCCCATCGTCGCAGAAACTGAACCCAAGACATTGTTCTGGGCGGCGCTGCAGATTGACGAGACCAACTTCGCCATCTTCGACATCTTTGCCGACAACTCTGGCCGCGAAGCGCACTTTGCCGGACAAGTCGCCGGACTCCTGAATGAAAAGGCTTCAGAATTGATCTCAGGTGGATGGGACGACGGTGTGGTGGCAAACGTCCACAATTTCGACATCCTCGCTACCAAGTAATCTCGAGGTGACTTGAGAAAGAAGTGCCCGGTGCAACCCATCGGGCGCTTTGCTGTTTGAATTTAGATTCACGCCAAAGCGACCGTGCCGGAACTGGCAAGCGAAACTCGCACTCGCCTCCGGCTTGGAAAGGCCGGCTATCGGCGGAAACATGTCCGCGCCTTCGCCCAACACGCCGAGATCGCGGACAACGCGATCTACATCAAGGGCAGCAAAAAACACTCTATTGAGGACGCCGGTAGCCACCAAAGGAGGGAAGTCGGCGGGAATCGGCGTTCCCGGTTTTTACCAAAGGGGCGGACCGGGTGGGATTCGAACATACTTCGAAGTAGTCGGCTTGCGCTTGGCTACGCCGTGAGCAATGTCGGCTTTCGGGACGCCGCAAGCGGCAGTCGAACGGCCGGAAAGGGGGCGCATTGCGGTCGAAGTACAGTAGCCTGCTCAACGGCCGCTTTCCCGGCTTGGACGCCCAGAAGCGGTCGAGCAGCTTGCCACCCCAAATAAGCCATTCCTTAAGAAGAGGAACAACATGTTTGCCGGAGGCGGAACGTCATGAAAGTGCCCAAAAACCGGGGATTCAAACGTTACATGCACGACTGATGATGTGCCCTGACCTTCGAGCGGTTGTGTCCCAGCCAGGCGCAATGATCTGAATGACTTAAGGTCGGGGCGACCTATCGGTCAGCGTCGGAAAACTAGCCCATCTCTGTCAATCCAAGGTCACGGAAAGCTTCTCGAAAGCCGTCGTTCCAAGCCTCGAAGTAAGTCGCTACTCAGCACCCGGACGGCAGCCCAGCAGAAACGTGCCGGAAAGCTCAATATTGATCGAAACGTATCCCTGGTTCCTGCCGTCGAAACGATTGGCGCAGCAACCGAGCAAACCATCGCATTGGCGTACGTGTGGCTAGACAGGTCTCAGGGCGCTGGCCCGCCCAAGGGGCTCCGAACCGGTGAGGCGGAGGTTTCAGGGCCGAATCTCTGCCTCTATTGACTTTCCGCCAATGGTGGATCAGCGCGGTGCTGCTCCGGGCTTGGCCTCGGCAACGGTCCGGCGTGCGGGAACGCGGTGGAAGTTGACCTCGATCCAGTCGGCCAGAAGCCGCACCTTCTCCGCCACTTCCTCGCCCAGGGGGGTCAATGAATATTCCACATGCGGCGGCACGACGGGAAAGGCGCGGCGAGCCACGAATCCGTCCGTTTCCAGCATTTGTAGCGTCTGCGCCAGCATCCGCTCACTGACGCCGCCGATGCGGCGCCGCAATTCCGAGAAGCGGTGCGTTCCCCGTTGCAACGCGATCAGAACCAGAACGCCCCACTGGCTCGTCACATGCTTGAGCACCTCCCGAGAGGGGCATCCCGCCGACAGAACTTCGCCATGCAGCTTGTCAGAAAGTCCCATTGCGTCGTTTTGTTCGAGATAATCCATACTTACCTTTCTGTGCGTACTTACTATCGGTTAGTTGCAACCTATATCGTGACTTTGGGCTATCAAGACAAGGAGTATGCCAGCCATGACCATCGCCGTAACCGGAGCAACGGGCCAGTTGGGCCGCATGATCATTCAAAAACTGAAGCAGAAGATCGCGCCGGGGGAGATCGTCGCGCTCGCTCGCACCCCTAGTAAGGCGGCAGCCCTTGGCGTTGAGGTGCGCGAGGCCGACTATGAAAAGCCAGAGACGCTCGACCGGGCGCTCAGGGGCGTGGAGACACTGATGCTCGTCTCGTCGAGCGAGGTCGGCAAGCGGGCCAGTCAGCATGCAAACGTCATCGCCGCCGCGAAGGGGGCGGGAGTGAAACGGATCGTCTATACGAGCCTGCTTCACGCTGATACGTCGCCGATGAGCCTCGCCCCCGAACATGTGCAAACTGAAGCTGCCTTGAAGACGTCTGGCATCGCCCACACGATCATGCGCAACGGCTGGTACACGGAAAACTACACTGTCCCGGTTCCGGGCGCGGTGCAGGCCGGCGCATTGGTCGGCAGCGCGGGCGAAGGCCGGATCGCGTCCGCGACCCGCAATGACTTTGCCGAAGCCGCTGTCTCTGTGCTGACAGGCGACGGTCACGACGGCAAGGTCTACGAACTCGCCGGCGACGAGGCCTATACGCTTGCCGACCTTGCGGCGGAGATTTCCAGGCAGACCGGCAAGGACATTCCCTACCGGAATTTGCCGCAAGACGAATATGCCGCTGTGCTGAAGGGCATAGGCGTTCCCGAGGGATTTGCCGGGGCGGTAGCGGCATTTGACATCGACGCTTCCAACGGCGCGCTGTTAGATGACGGGCGCCAGCTCTCGGCGCTGATCGGGCGTCCGACCACGCCGCTGTCGGATGCGGTGGCCGCCGCTCTGAAATCGTAGCTGGGCCATCAGCCTGGGTTCGAGCCTGCGGCTCACGACAAGCGCTGAGCCTCGATTTCGGGCTCGGCGCGATTCGGCCATTTGCGCGTTGCGGCGCGATCACTGGCGCAGAAGAATTATCTATCTGACGAAGATGTCGTGCCATCACTCCAGAGGCGAAAATTCGGATATCAGATGCACGCATCGCGATGTCAACGGCGGAGTAAAAACCGGCCACGGGGCGGAGCAAAAGTCGGCCACTGCGGCGCCGGCCTGAGACCGCCGGGAGGGCTTAAGCCCGAGCGGGGGTCTCGGGCCGGCGTAGCGATTTTTCGGGAGGTTTTCAGCCTGCCTTTCGGGCGCGGCTTTGGGCGAGACGATAGCTGTCGCCGTTCATCTCGAGGATGTTGACATGGTGGGTGATGCGATCGAGCAGGGCACCAGTTAGACGCTCGGACCCCAGGGTTTCCGTCCATTCATCGAAAGGCAGATTGCTGGTGATCAGAGTAGCGCCGCGCTCGTAGCGTTGCGAGATCAGTTCGAACAGCAACTCCGCACCGGTCTTCGACAGCGGCACAAAGCCCAGCTCATCGATGATGAGCAGCTTGTAGGCTGCCATCTGCTTCTGGAACCGAAGCAGACGCCGCTCATCACGCGCCTCCATCATCTCACTGACCAGGGCGGCGGCCGTCGTGAAGCCGACGGACAAGCCTTTCTGGCATGCGGCCAGGCCGAGGCCGAGAGCCACATGCGTCTTACCCGTGCCGCTGGGGCCCAGGGCGATGACGTTCTCGCGGCGCTCGATCCATTCGCATCGGGCCAGTTCCAGCACCTGCATCTTGTTCAGCTTAGGTATGGCGGTAAAGTCGAAGCTATCCAAGCTTTTGACGACCGGGAATTTGGCCGCCTTGATCCGGCGTTCGACCTTGCGGCGATCGCGTTCGATCATCTCCCGCTCGGCAAGCCGGAAGAGATATCCGACATGATCGACACCTTCAGTGGCACATAGCCGGGCCAGCTTCTGGTACTCCCGCTGGAAGGTCGGCAGCTTCAGGGTCTTGAGATAATGGGCGAGCAGGATCTCTGGTGCTTCGGTGCTCATGCCGCTTCTCCCGCATCCGACGACAGGAGGCGCATGTACGCCTTCGCAGAGGTCTTCTCGACCGTCGCCCTTGGCAGGTAGGGATAGATCGCCAGGTCCAATCGCGGCGGCCGGCGCTCGACCCGGCACAGGATCAGATGCTTGACCGCATCGAAGCCGATCGCACCGAGCTGTATCGCCTGCTTTACCGCCGCATGCAGGTCCGCAAGCTCGAAGCTCTCCAGAAGACGGAGAACCTGCACATATTCCCGCCGCCCATGCTTGGCCATGCGGCCTTCCATCAGCCGGCGCAGCGTCGCGAACTCCTCCGGCAGGTCCCAGCCCTGGAGTGGCGCTGCCTGATCCAGCGCATTGATCTTCTGCTCGATCAGCGGCAGGTAATGGACAGGGTCGAATATGACGTCTTCGCATTCCCAGCATCGCGGATGACGCGCGATAATCTCGCCGCGGCAGCCGATCACCACCTTGTCCACATAGCCCCGAACCCAGACGTCCTGATGGCCGTAGGCGACCGGCACGGAATAGTCGTTCGTCTTGTAGCGCACCAGCGACTGGGCAGTCACAACAGCGCTGGCCTGGTCGCAGGCATCAAACGACGACGCCGGCAAGGGACGCATGGCCGCAAGATCGCGCTGCAAGCGCTCGCCGATCGTCTCGCTCTCACCGCGTAGCCTGTCGCGCTGACGTTTGCGGCATTGCTCTTCCAGAAAGGCGTTGAACGCATCCCATGTCGGAAATTGCGGGATCGGCACCATGAAATTGCGCCGGGCGTAACCCACGAGGCCTTCGACATTCCCCTTGTCATTGCCTTTGCCGGGACGGCCGTAGCGATCCCGGATCAGGTAGTGGGACAGGAAGCCACTGAACAGCGTCGCCCGCTTGCGCGTGCCGTCGGGCAGGATCTTCGCCACAAGGCAGCGGTCGTTGTCATAGACGATCGACCGCGGTACGGCCCCGAGGAACGCGAACGCATGGATGTGGCCATCGACCCAGGCTTCGGCCACCGCCGCCGGATAGGCCCGCACATAGCACCCGTCGCTATGCGGCAGATCGAGCACAAAGAAGCGCGCCTTCTGCTCCACGCCGCCAATCACGACCGTCGCCTCACCGAAGTCCGCCTGCGCATGGCCGGGCGGATGCGACAGCGGCACGAACACCTCCTGGCGGCGCTGATCACGCTCGCGCATATAATCCTTGATGATCGTGTAGCCGCCGGTGAACCCGCATTCGTCGCGCAGGCGGTCGAACACCCGCTTGGCCGTATGGCGCTGCTTGCGCGGCACCTTCAGGTCTTCATCGAGCCAATGGTCGATCGTCGAAACGAATGCATCCAGCTTCGGACGCCGGATCGGTGATCGCCGCTGATAGCCGGGCGGCGTCGAATAGGCCACCATCTTGGCCACGCTGTCGCGCGATATGTTGAAATGCTTAGCTGCCTGGCGCTTCGTCATTCCTTCTGAAACAGCCAGCCGAACCCTCAGATAAAGTTCCACGGTGTAGATCCCCTGTCCCCCCTGCACTCGTTGCAGAAAGGAAATAGGTGGCCGGATTTTACTCCGCCCGCAGCAGCATTATGCCGCCGCTACCGTGGCCGACTTTTGCACCGCCGCTCTCAGCGCCATGAGGACGGCAAACAAGACCTTCAATTCGGGGCATTGCTCGAGGCACTTGGTGGCAGGCGGGAAGTTGCGGGCGCTTCCTGGACGGGGCGGGAAATGCTCGGGCTGTTCGAAAAACTGCTCATGGAGCTTGCCGGGGATGATGAAGCAGAGAACAACGATACGCAGAAAGCCAGGCTGGATGCCTGGCTGAACGATTATTCCGGGCGCGAGGGCAACTTCGCCAGGATGATGTCAGGCGCAACCGCACCGCAAACGCGGCGTATGCTGCAATCTGCATTCAACCGGTCGTCCAGTTGGCCGATGGTGCTACTCGCGCAATCCCGCGTCGGGCGTGAGGGCCTGAATCTGCATGAGGCCTGTCGCACAGTGATTCTACTGCACGCGGAGTGGAATCCCGGCATTGTCGAGCAGCAGATTGGGCGTGTGGATCGCAAGAACAGTCTTTGGCTTCGCGAATGGCGGAAATGGAGGGATCATGGTGATGGTCTCCCGCCCCGCATTCGGGTTCACCCTGTTGTCGTCAGTGGCACATACGACGATCACAACTGGCAGGTTCTCAAGGCGCGTTGGCTGGAACTGAGGGCGCAGTTGCATGGCGATGTCCTGCGTCCCGTTCCAGGTCGGTCAGAGGTGATAGATGACAAACGAACCTGCGCTGACCGCGTTCGGCGCGCAGTGCCGGATTTTTCGCCGCCGCTCTCAGCTTGCGATATCAGCTCGCTGGATTGATCGCCTGAAGCGTCACCAACGTGCCTTGCCGCCCTTCTAGAATCCCGCGCG
Source organism: Shinella zoogloeoides (assembly GCF_020883495.1). Classification (NCBI taxonomy): domain Bacteria; kingdom Pseudomonadati; phylum Pseudomonadota; class Alphaproteobacteria; order Hyphomicrobiales; family Rhizobiaceae; genus Shinella; species Shinella zoogloeoides. Next base: position 542,624 of record NZ_CP086610.1, read on the forward strand.
CATCTTCAAGCCGGCCTATTCCAGCAATCCCGCCCGCGTTCGCAAAATCGCACGCCGCTTCGACTTTCGGTCGCATGGACCCGGCCGCGAACATATCGCTGGTCAATTCGGCAGGCGTTACTTTGCGGATCGGCCGCCTATCCACCGTTCCCCACCCCTCATAAACGGCGTCCACGTCGGTCAGCATCAGGAAAGCGTCGGCCCCGAGCGCCCTGGCGAGAAGCCCGGCTGCTTTGTCCTTGTCGATCACCGCTTCCAGTCCCCGAAGCGTCCCATCGGCTTCGCGCATGACCGGGATACCTCCACCGCCGGCGCAGATGACAGTGACGCCAGCCTCCACAAGGAGCCTGATCGTCTCGATCTGGGTAATATGCTGAGGTAGTGGTGACGGGACGACCCGGCGCCAGCGGCCCTGCGCTTCTTCTACCATCGGCCAGCCATATGCCTCTTTCGCCTTTAGCGCCTCGTTCTGCGTGTAGACCGGACCTATCGGCTTTTCCGCGCGAGCGAAGGCGGGATCGTCCCGGTCCACCTCGATCTGGGTCAGCAGTGTCGCGATCCTTGAACCCGCAGGCATCGCATTGGTCAGCTCCTGCTCGACCAGATAGCCGATCATGCCGACGCTCTCTGCACCCAGGACATCGAGCGGATAGGGGTCGACGTCTTTGTAGGCCGCCGCCTGCAAGGCGAGGAGACCGACCTGTGGTCCGTTTCCATGGGCGACCACGATGTCATGGTCGCGCGCCAGATCGGCCATCGCTGCGGCCGCCTTGCGAACGTTGGTGCGTTGCGCATCGGCCGTCATTGGCTCGCCGCGCTTGAGGAGCGCATTACCGCCCAGTGCTATCACGACCCTCATGTCACGACCCCAAGGTTGCGACCAGCAGGGCCTTGATCGTGTGCATTCGGTTTTCCGCCTGGTCGAAGACGATGGACGCTTCGGACTCGAAGACCTCTTCGGTCACTTCCATGCTGTCGATGCCGTATTGCTGGAAGATCTTCTCGCCGACCTCGGTCTCGCGATTGTGGAACGCGGGCAGGCAGTGCATGAATTTCGCATGCGGATTGCCCGTCGCCGCCATGATGCCAGCGGTGACACGATAGGGTGTGAGCAGTTCAATGCGTTCCTTCCAGACCGAGTCCGGCTCCCCCATTGACACCCACACATCGGTGTAGACGAAATCGCAGCCGTTGACGGCCTCGTAAGGATCTTCGGTCAGGGCGATCTTCGCACCGGTCCTGGCTGCGATCTCCTGGCACTGACGCACCAAATGGTCCTCAGGCCAGCAGGCTTTCGGCGCGCCGAGGCGCACATCCATGCCGATCTGCGCGGCGCCTGCCAGCAGCGAGTTGCCCATGTTGTTTCCGGCGTCACCGAGGAAGGCGAAACTTACCTGGGACAGGTGCTTGCGCGTGTATTCCCGCATGGTCAGGAAATCGGCGAGAATCTGCGTCGGATGGAACTCGTCGGTCAGTCCGTTGTAGACCGGAACGCCGGCATAGGCCGCCAAGGTTTCCGCCTGTTCCTGTCCGAAGCCGCGATACTCGATGCCGTCATACATCCGCCCGAGAACGCGGGCGGTATCCTTCATCGACTCCTTCTTGCCGATCTGGGTGCCGGTTGGCCCGAGATAGGTAACGTGGGCGCCCTGGTCATAGGCGGCCACCTCGAAACCCGTGCGTGTGCGCGTCGAATCCTTCTCGAAGATCAGCGCGACGTTCTTGCCTTTCAGGCGTTGCTCCTCGTAGCCGCCATATTTCGCCTGCTTGAGCGAAGCTGACAGTTTGAGCAGGAAACGGATCTCGTCCGGCGTGAAATCGAGCAGCTTCAGGACACTGCGACCTCTCAGGTTAACGGGCATGATAGACCTCCTTTAAACCGGATCCCGGATGAGGGGGCACGTCATGCAATGACCGCCACCCCTGCCGCGGCCGAGTTCGGCGCCCGGCACGGTGATGACCTCTACGCCTGCCTTGCGCAGTTGGGTGTTGGTGTAGGTGTTGCGGTCGTAAGCGACGACGACGCCAGGCTCGAGCGCCACGACGTTGTTGCCGTCATCCCATTGCTCGCGTTCAGCGACATAGGCATCGCCGCCCGTCTCGACCACGCGCAACTGCTTCAGCCCCAGCACCTCGGCCGCGACCTCTACGAGCGGCCGCTCTTCCTTGCGTACATCGATCGTGCCTTCGCGCTCGCCCGGACGAATGGAATAGGGCTCGATCTTGTGGGCGACATCCGCAAACAGCGTCACGAGATCGCGGTCGCAGAAGCTGAAGACGGTGTCGAGGTGCATGGAGGCGCGCTCGATAGGCAGTTTGCAGGCGATCACTCTTTCCGCGCCGCCCTGTGCGAACAGCGACCGCGCGAGCTGACCGACGGCCTGTGGTGTCGTCCGCTCGCCCATGCCCACAAGAACCGTTCCGTTGCCGATCGGCATGACGTCGCCCCCCTCGAGAGTGGCAAGGCCGTGGTCCTTGTCGGGATCGCCCCACCAGACCGGGAAGCCCATGTCGCGGAAATCCGGGTGGAAGCGATAGATGGCGGCGATGTTGACGGTCTCGAGCTTGCGCGCGTTCCAGCGCATCGGATTGAGCGTGACGCCGCCATAGATCCAGCAGGTCGTGTCACGGGTAAAGAGGTGATTGGGAAGCGGCGGCAGGACAAAATCCTCCGGCCGCAGCGTTTCGGCGAGAAGGCCGGCGCTTTTGATCGGTAACTCCGTCTTGCTCAGTCCGCCCAGCAGGATCAGGGAAAGGGCGTCCGCCTCGATCTCCATCAGATGCGCCCTGAGATCATCGGCGAAGCCGACGCCAACCGTGTCGTCATTGACCCGCCGTTCAAGAAGCCATCGGCGAGCCTCGGGAATCTGTAGCGTTTCTACCAGCATCTCGCGCAGAAACACGACCTCGACGCCGCGATGGCGCATGGCGTCCACGAAGGTCAGATGCTCGACGCGGGCCTGCTTGACCCAGATGACGTCGTCGAAGAGCAGTTCGTGGCAATTCGACGGGGTGAGCCGGGCAAGCGCTGCCCCAGGTCGATGGACCAGAACGCGCCGAAGCTTGCCGACCTCGGAATGGACTCCGTAGGCGTGGGGCATGACAATCTCCTTCAGACGATGATGGCGGCGATGCTGAGGCTCGCCATGATGATGACGGTGAGGATCACGAGAAGCGGCCACATGAAGCGCAGCCACCGTTCGTATGGGATGCGACCTATGGCGAGCGCACCCATGACCACGGCGAAGGTCGGATTAATGAGATTCACGATGCCATTCGCCGACTGATAGGCAGTGACCACCAGATCGCGGCCCACGCCGGCAAAATCGGCGACCGGGGCCATGATCGGCATCGACAGGACTGCAAGACCCGACGACGACGGCACGAAGAACGACAGCAGGATCTGAAGCCAGTACATCACGTTGATAAAGGCGACCTTGCCGAGGCCTGCGACCGAACCTTCGGCCCAATGCAGTATGGTGTCGGTAATCTTGCCCTCATCCATGATGACAACGATGCCGCGCGCCAGACCTATGATCAGGGCAACACCGAGAAGGTCGCGTGCTCCGTTAACGAAGGCATCCGTGAAGTTCTTCTCACCCGTTCGCGCAATGACGCCTATGACAATGGCGGAGGCGAGGAAGAGACCGCTCATCTCGCCCATCCACCAGCCGCCCTTGAGCACACCCCAGATCATCACCACGAAGGTGATGCCGAAGACCGCAAGCACGACCTTGTGTACCAGGGTGAAGTCGATCGTCCCCTCGTGATGAGCGCTGAGGAAAAGCTTCTCGTTGTCGGCTTTCATGTCGTAGACGAGCGATTTGCTCGGATCGAGCCGAACCCGTTCCGCATAGCGCATGACGTAGGCAACGCAGGCGAGCCAGCTCAGCCCGAGAATGACGACGCGCAAAACCAGCCCTTGCGTGAACGGCACGCCGGCCGCGTCAGAGGCGATAACGGTGGCAAATGCGTTGACCGTGGACCCCAAGACACCAACGCCTGCTCCAAGGAGGATGATGGCGACGGCGGTAACCGCGTCATATCGCGCGGCGATCATAATCGGGATCAGCAGCATATAGAAAGCGAGCGTTTCTTCGGCCATTCCATAGGTGGTGCCGCCGAAGGCAAACAGCGCCATCAGGAACGGGATCATCCACTTTTCCCGTCCCTTGAGCTTGGCCATAGCGCGCTCGATTCCGGCATTTATCGCGCCTGTCGAGGTGACGACCCCGATGAACCCGCCAATCACCAGGACGAAAAGAGCGACATCGATGGCGTTTGCGGTGCCGGCTGCGGGGTCGTAGAACCCGCGGATTGGCGCCATGATGATGTCGACTATCCCCTGCGGCGCCGGCTCAGCGACCGCATAGGTCCCGGCGACGGGCACTTGCTTGTTCAGGGCCGCATTCTGAACACGGTCGTACTGCCCGGCCGGTATGATCCATGTGAGTGCGGCGACTAGAACGATCAAGCCAAAGAGGATGGTGAATGCGGTTGGGAACTGAAAACGTCGTTCCTCCGGTGCTTCAGAAACAGTGCTCATACCCCCTCCCAGGAAATAGTTGACAAGCTAAGCTGGCATCTGACCGCAAGCGAATGCTCCGGAACAGAGAAAGGCTTCTCCATCGAGCCAAAGTGACCATTGCTTATTTTCTAGGCCAGGGAATTGATCTGAGTCAACAGATGATGACTAGTAGAATTCAACGCTATGGCACTTTCCCGAAGGCTGATTCCTGGGCTGTTGTGTTCAACCAAAGCGTCGGTCAACGATCTCGCGCTGCATTGTCTGCTTGCTGACCGAATTCTGGGAAAGGAGCCGCGCTTCGATATCCGGCGCAGTCAGGTAAGGTATACCGGATGCCAAGCGTAGATATCGATCAACATCGGTTTGGGCGAAGACAATATCAAGTCGGTTTGCCGGAGAAGCTCGCACCCGGTATGCCCTCGATGACACATTTCACGGCCCGGAGTTGAAGATCTGTCAAATGTACTCCGGTGACCGCGACCGTCCCGCCGTGCACGTCGATCTTCAGCCTTTCCGGATCAAATCCGAGGTCATTGCGGATACGCGCCGAAGCTGCAAGCCTGATACCTTCGTCTCCACGCGCAATGTGTTCGATACCCGAAAAGGAGGTCGCCTTTAAAAGGTCGCGGCGGCTGACGATCCCGATAACCGCACGGTCGGACGTTACCGGAATACGCTTGATGTTGCGGCTCAGCATCATCTCGGTCACCGTCGCCAAGGAGGTGGTATCAGCTACTGTCACAACTTCCGGGGACATGACATCACCAACGCGCCAGCTGTTGCAATGAATGTAATTTTTAAGATCGTTCTCATCGGTCATCGGATGGTCCTGCCGATCGAGCAAAGACCTTCCGATCTCCTTGCGGGACATCAGATCGCCTTCCGTAATGATCCCAACGAGCTTTCCGTCGCTATCCGTCACCGGCAGACCGCTGACGCCACGCTCCAGCATGACTGAAACAGCGTGACGCACATGAGCATCCACACTGATCGTGGCAACGTCCCGCGTCATGATGTCGGATGTGATCATGTCTAACCCCTTTTCAAAAACCGCAGCGCCAAACTGATCAGGCTGCCTTGCCTGTCATGTCGAGAACCACACGGCCGTCGACGCGGCCGGCTTTCAGCTCCTGAAATATCCGGTTGATGTCCTCAAGCGGCGCCGGCGTGACCTGAGCCTTGATTTTGCCTTCGGCAAAAAAGGCGATGGCCTCGTCAAGATCCCGGCGCGTGCCGACGATTGAGCCCCGCACGGTTATGCGCTTCAGGACGACATCGAAAATAGGGGTCGCGAATTCGCCTGGCGGCAATCCGACCAAAGCAACGGTGCCTTTTCGTCGAACGAGCTGGAGCGCCTGCGAGAACGCCGGAGGCGATACCGCGGTGACGAGCACTCCGTGTGCTCCGCCGCCTGTTGCTTCGAGGGCCTCGGCGATGGCGTCCGGGGACCGCGCGTCAAGCGCCAGATCGGCTCCGGTTCTTCTGGCCAATGTGAGCTTCTCAGACGCCAAATCCAGTGCAACGACCTTCAGTCCCATTGCTTTGGCGTATTGGATGGCTACCTGGCCCAGGCCGCCGATGCCGGAGATTGCGACCCATTGCCCGGGTCGCGCTTCGGTTTCCTTGAGCCCTTTGTAAGTCGTGACCCCGGCGCAGAGAATAGGCGCGACCGCCGCGAAATCAACGTCGTCAGGCAGTCTTGCGGCGAATGCAGCATTGGCAATCGCGTATTCCGCGAAGCCTCCATCGCAGCTGTAGCCCGTATTGTGTTGATGCTTGCAAAGCGTCTCCCAGCCGGTTTCGCAATGTTCGCACCGCATGCAGGCGTCATGGAGCCATGCGATGCCGACGGCATCGCCGATTACAAAGTCCGTGACACCTGGACCGAGTGCCGCGACGGTGCCTGCTACCTCATGGCCGGGAATGAAGGGCAGGGATGGCTTGACCGGCCAGTCGCCGGAGGCGGCATGCAGATCGGTGTGGCACACGCCACAGGCGGCCACTTTCACCAGCAGTTCGCCCGGGCCGGGTACGGGTATCGGAACGTTTTCGATCAACAGTGGCTTTCCGAATTCATGAACAATTGCAGCTTTCATAAGTCCTTGCATGACGACAAACCTCCCGTTCGAATAAATCGCTGCTGTATTTCGATCGATTACCTGGATAAGGCTGCGCGGATCACCGCGGCCTCACTTATTGCAAGAAGGTTCGGAAGCGGCGGAGCGCAAACACAAAGAGCGCCGCGCCGATCAGCACGAGAGCCAGCAGCTGTGGCCAGACCACATCGAGGCCCGCGCCGCGAAACAGGATCGATTGTGCAAGGATCACGAAGTGGGTGTTTGGCGCCGCGAGCATGATGTCCTGAATGATCTGCGGCATGCTTTCGCGCGGTGTGAGGCCGCCCGAAAGGACCTGAAGAGGAAGCAGGACCAGCATCAGCAGCAGGCCGAACTGCGGCATCGAGCCGGCGATGGTGGCAAGGAAAATTCCCATGCATGTGGTGGCGATGAGCTGCAACGCTGCACCCGCCAGAAAAAGGCCGACGGAACCCTGGATCGGCACCTGAAGAACCCCCTGCACGACGAACACGATCGACACGGCGCAGGCAACAAGCACGACCAGCCCCATCGACCATATTTTGCTCAGCATGATCTCTGTCGGCGTCACCGGCATCACGAGAAGATGCTCGATGGTGCCATGCTCGCGTTCACGTATGAGCGCCGCGCCCGTGAGCACGATCGAAAGCATCGTGATCGATGAGATCACATTGGAAATGGCGCCGAACCAACCCTTGTTGAGCTCCTGGTTGAAGCGAGAACGCAGAGCGAGATCCACAGGAACCTCGGTGGTTCCACGGTAGCGGTCGAGATACTCGTTGACTTCGCTGGAAACGATGGACTGGATATAGCCGCCGCCGCTGAAGGCCTGCGACATGCGGGTGGCGTCGACATTGAGCTGGATCGTCGGCGTTCGACCGGCAAGCAGATCACGCTGGAAATTCGGGGGAATGTCGAGGGCGAAGGTGTCGAGCCCCGCATCCATGCGACTGTCCATCTCATGCTGCGATATGATCTTGGGAATGGAAAAATAAGGCGGATAGAACGCGGTCAGGATCCGGGAGGAGACAGGCGACTGGTCCTCGTCGACGACGGCGATGGCTGCCTTGTTGAGCGTCTCGGGCATCGAGGTCGAGGCCGTGTAGATCGACAGGGTGAAGGCATAGAGGATAAGGACGACAAGCATAGGGTCCCGGGCGAGACCGCGTAGCTCCTTGACGCCGAGTTGAAGGATATTGGCCAAGCGCATGGATCACCCCGCCTGTTTCTTGAGGAGCGCCGCGCTGCTGGCGAGAAGAACCGGGACAGCGATCAGGAGCGGGATGAAGGACGCTGCGAGATCGCGGAACTCCAGCGCTTTGGAGAACGTACCGCGGGCGATTGTGACGAAGTAGGTCGCCGGATAGATCTGTCCGATAAATGCGCCGGCCCCCTCCAGGGAGGAGACCGGATCGATCATTCCGGAATACTGGACGGCCGGAATGAGTGTGATCAGCGCGGTCCCGAAGATCGCAGCGATCTGGCTGCTCATGAAGGTGGAAATGAGAAGTCCCAGCCCGGTCGCCGCCGTGACGTAGAGAAGTGCAGCACCGGTCAGCGTCAGGAAGCTGCCTGTCACCGGCACCCGGAACACGAAGATCGCGAAGGCCGTCAACATGAAGAAGTTGAGCATGGCAAGCGCGGTATAGGGTAACTGCTTGCCGAGGAGGAACTCCACCCGAGTGACGGGCGTCACGTAGAAATTGATGATAGAGCCGAGTTCCTTTTCGCGCACGACGCTCAGAACGGCGAGCATGGCGGGGATCATCATCAACAGCATCGGGATGACGGCCGGCACCATGGCCTTGAGGCTCTCGACGCTCGGATTGTAGCGGTATCGAAGGGCGATCTGGAAGGTGCCGGTGGTTGCCGCGTCGCCATAGAGTTCACGTGCCTTCTGGGTGAGCCATGTCTGATGCATGCCTTGCACATAACCCCGCACAGTCTCGGCCCGCGAAGGCATTGCACCGTCGATCCAGGCGCCGATTTCGACCTTGGTGCCCCGCGCGACATCGCGCCCGAAGCCTGGCGGGATCTCCAGTGCGAGGCTGAGTTCGCCATTGCGCATGCGTCGATCGAGGTCGTTGTAATCGACGATCGGCGCCTTCTCCGTGAAATAGCGGGATCCGGCGATCTGGAGTGTGTAGTCGCGGCTGATCGTGGTGTCGTCCCGGTCGAGCACGGCAAAGGACAGGTTCTCGATATCCATGTTGATGCCGAAGCCCACGACGAACATCAAAATGACGCTGCCGAGAATGGCGAGCGTCGCGCGGATCGGATCCCGGCGCAATTCGAGCGATTCCCGCCGCGTATAGGCGAGCATACGGCGTAGGTTGAAAGTCGAGCTGGCGGATGAAGCCGGCGGGGGCGCGGCGGCTTCATCCGCCTCTTCACGCTGCGCGATTGGGGCGGACGCAGGTGAAGTCTTGTCGCCGATAGCCTCCTCCAGATAGGAAATGAAGGCTTCCTCCAGCGTCCCAGCTGAACGCTTTTCGATGATGCCGCGTGGCGTGTCGCTGACAAGCACTTTGCCGGCATGCATGAGTGAAATACGGTCGCAAAGCTCGGCTTCGTTCATGAAATGGGTCGAAACGAAGATCGTCACGCCATCCTTGCGCGACAGGTCGGAGAGGATCTGCCAGAACCCGTCGCGCGCCACCGGATCGACGCCCGATGTTGGTTCGTCCAGGATCAGAATGTCGGGCGCGTGGATCATCGCTACGGCGAGCGACAATCTCTGCCGGATGCCGAGCGGCAACGCATCCGGCAACGTATCCATGATTTCATCGAGGTCGAAACGTTCGGCCATGTCTGCAATGCGCGCCGGGATTTTATCGGGCGGCAGGTTGAAGAGCCTGGCGTGCAAGTCGAGGTTCTGGCGAACCGTAAGCTCGGTGTAGAGCGAGAAGGCCTGGCTCATATAGCCGACCTTCCGCCTGACCTCGATATCTTTCGGATCGACCTCGTGGCCGAACAGCTTTGCGGTTCCCTCGCTCGCCGGCAGGAGGCCGGTGAGCATCTTCATGGTCGTGGTCTTGCCGCAGCCGTTCGAGCCGAGGAACCCGAAGATTTCGCCGCGCGGAATCTGGAAGCTGACATTGTCGACGGCGGTGAAGTCGCCGAAACGCATGGTCAGGTGTTCGGCTTCGATGGCGAAGTCCGACCCTCCCTCATCGGATCGGGGCGGTATGACCACCTCGTGGTGACCGGAACGCCTTTCTTCAGGAAGAAGGGCGACGAAGGCGGCATCGAGATTGGCCGCTCCGGTGCGGGCGAGCAACTCCTGCGGCGTACCCGTGGCAAGGATCTTGCCGTCATCCATGGCAACCAGCCAATCGAAGCGCTGCGCCTCTTCCATATAGGCGGTCGCGACGACGACGCTCATCGACGGGCGGTCGCGGCGGATATCGTCGATCAGCTCCCAGAATTGCCTGCGTGACAGGGGATCCACGCCTGTCGTCGGTTCGTCGAGGATCAGCAGATCCGGGTCGTGGATCAGGGCGCAGCAAAGTCCGACCTTCTGCTTCATACCGCCCGACAGTTTGCCGGCCGGGCGGTCGGGGAAGGGGGCCAACCCGGTACGCCGGAGCAGGTCGTCGATGCGGAGTTCACGCTCGCGCTTGTCCTGGCCGAACAGGCGCGCGAAAAACTCGATGTTCTCGAACACCGACAGTGTCGGGTAGAGGTTCTTTCCGAGACCCTGGGGCATGTAAGCGATCTGCGGGCAGGTCCGGTCGCGGTGCTTCTTGTCGGCGATGTCGCCGCCTAGCACATCAATATGGCCGTCCTGGATCTTGTGGGCGCCCGCAATCAGGCTGAGCAGACTGGATTTTCCGACGCCGTCCGGGCCTATCAGCCCGACCATGATGCCGGCGGGAATGTCTAGGCTGACAGCATCAAGGGCGCGCGTCTTGCCGTAAGACAGGCTGACGTCCTTAATTCTTACCACTGCGGCAGAGGGCTCCTGCGCGTCGTGCACTCCCGACGACAGGCTGCTCATTTCACCAGGGCCTCGGTGAGATGTGCAGGCCATTCGGCATCCTGCGCAATGCGGACATAGGCCATCCCGGGGAGCCCCGTCTTGACGTACTGAATGTGCTCGCGCAGCAGTTCCGGCGATATTTTCGCCCTGATGCGGAACATCAGCTTCTGGCGTTCCTCCTCGGTCTCGACGGTCTTGGGGGTGAATTGCGCGACGTCCGCCACAAAGCTTGCGGTGGCGGGTATGACGTATTGAGGAGCGGCGTCGAGAACCAGACGAACCTCAGATCCCATCTGAATGCGGCCCGCTTGCTCGGTTGGCAGGAAGAAAGTCATGTAAACGTCGCTCAGGTCGACAATGTTGAGGACGCGGCCTCCCGACGACAGCACTTCGCCCGGCTGGGCTACGCGGTACTGTACGCGCCCTTCGCGGGGTGATCTCAGCGTGCTGTCATTGATATCCGCAACGATGCTTTCGATGGCCGCCTGGGCGGCCACGACAGAAGCTTCTGCATCAGTGATCTGGGCCTTGGCGGCACCGATGGCAGCATCGGAGGCGGAAAGTGAAGCCTTCGCAGCCGCGACGGCTGCCCGTGCTCTCTGTGCCGATGCCCTGTCGTCATCAAGTGTTTGCAGCGATGTCGTATTGGTTCTGATCAGTTGCTCGGTGCGTGCGAGTTTCCGCTCGGCAGCCTCCTGCTCGGCTTCGTGCTGGCCGATGACCGCAGCGGCAGCTTCACGCTCCGCTTGGCGCTGGGACAGAAGGCTTCTTGCGGTATCGACGCTGATGACGGCGCGCTGCAGCGAGGCTTCGGCCTGTTTTTTCTGAGCCTCCAGCTGCTGTGTGTCCATGGTAGCGAGCACCTGACCGGCGCTCACGAATGCGCCTTCCTCGACCAGGATCTCCTTGATCCGGCCCGCGGTCTTCGTGGAGATATCGATTTCCGTGGCCTCGATCCGACCGTTTCCGCCGGCGATCCCGGCCGGCAGCCCCGATGCATCATAAATGCGCAAGCCGTAATAGGCTCCGGCGACCACGGCAATGACGACGATCGCGACTATCCAGTTCTTGAGCGATTTCACGCGCGGACCTCCCCTTGCGGAGCGGCCGCACGAGCGTACCGCGGATGGCTATGGAGACTATCTGAGGTCATCATGCGAAATTTCATTGTCATGGAAAAGACCCTGTGTTGGTCACGGAAAGCGGCGCTCGGGTAAACACGAGACGGTCCCGCTTCCTTTCCCGGGTGCGAACGAGCGATTGATTGCGCGCGATAATCGAGAGAGCGTGGAAGTCGGGTGAGAATGAGCCGTCGCGGCGCTCTGCTGCCTTCGCACGGCCTGCAACTAATCTGCCTTGTGGTCTCGAGATTCAAACCTAATAGAAAGCTCGTCGTAGACGGGTTTTTTTGCACGTTCTTCATGGCTCACCAGAGTGTTTGCGTGAAGAACTGCTACTCGCCCCAGCCTCATCAACGCTTGTCTTGAAATCGCGAGCATATCATCACTCGATGACTAGAATGTCAACGGTGGACGCCGATTTGTCGTGAGCGGATGGTTCGGGAGTAGTCGGCCAAGGAAGAGGTCTGCCGGGCGATGTCGCTGATCACGGCCTCCCGTTTCAGTTCCTGTAGCGGACGATCTGTCCGGATGACCCCGAGATCATGGAGATAGTCGGGAAGATAGCCCGAGAAAAGGATGCGCCAGTCCGTGGGAATGCGCGGCTCCAGAAGCTGTGCCAGCTGGAAGATCACCGTCGTGCAGTTGGTCGTGATCGTGTGGTAGAATCGTGGTTCGGCGGCCAGTTCATTCGCCTTTCCGAGATAGGACAGGAACAGCGCCCTGGCCTGCTCGGGTGTCACCTCGAGAGGGAAAAGGGAAACCTCCTCCTTGCGGATATTGGTGCGCAAGCGGACGATGTCGTTCTCCTCTGCCGCGATCATGACCAGTTCGAACTCGCGGAAAAATCCGCCGATTTCGGAAAACGACTCATGCTCTTCCCGCCGGATCTCGGCAGAGAACACCAGATGCCGGCCGTCGGAAAAGCCGAAGCTGATCAGGGTGTGCGCGATGGCGGGGTTCGCCCATACGGAGCTGATCAGATCAACTTGGCCGATTTCGTTAAGGTCGTAGCGGCGCGTCTCCCAGCGCGGCATGAAGTCCTCGGCGCTACGCCATTCGAAGTTCCGGACGTTGCGGAGCGTCACCTGCGATCCGCTGATTTCGCCGGTCACGCCATGAGCCACATCGGCCGCCCAGTTGCGATCATTCAATGGCGTGATCGAACTCCACCAGACCGCGATGATGAAGACTTCGAGGACGAGCAGGAGCCAGGGCGACAGCCGCCGGCGCCTTCCAACGACAAGGATGGCGAGCGCTGCCGCCGCAGCGGCTGCTAGGGAGGGCCAGGTGAATGGTGGCTCAACCTGATGCCAGATCGCCAGCATCCTCCAGATCGATACCGACATGACGGCGAGGGCCAGCAAGGCACGGCCGACACGCGAGCGTGAGCGGCTTTCGGTCGTGAGGGCGAGGTCTGGCCTGACGCGGTCGCTCATTGTCTCCCCATGGCACGCGCCCTCCCAAAGGTGGCGAAAGAAACTCAAGCGGGTGACTGTGGTCGCCGCCTCAGCGCAAAGGCAAAAATGATCATGGCCAAGCCGTTGAAAAGGAGATCGAACGCCAGCAGCGCCCCGATCAGCCACAGGCTATTGACAGGCCATCCGGCAATCACGATCGCCCCGGCGACGAATGCAATAATACCCGCCGGCACTAGCCAGCCCCATCCTTGCGCGGGTCGCAACGCAAAGCCGGTAACGATACGCATAGCGCCCGCCGTGATGATGCTCAGAGAAAAAAGCAGCGTCAGGATCGTCGAGGCGAGAAGCGGGTTGGCAAATGCGAACAGACCGGCGACGATGTAAAAGGCACCGATCAGCAGCCAGCCGGCGAACTGTCTCCAACCTTTGACGTTGAAGGCGCAGATGACCTGCACGGAGCCTCCGACGAGCATCATCGCACCGACGAAGAAAACTGGCCGTGAGGACATTGGCGAGCGCCAGTACTCCAACTGCCGCAAGGGCGATGCCTGCGCCGCTCAGCACCTCCCATCTCGATCGCAGACGTTCGAGATCGTCCCGAGTGAGCTTCAATGAGTTCAATGCTGCCATGCAGCTCTCCTTATGTCTGTGCGGCGCAGAGCGATTCGCGATCGCCGCACCCAAGCCGTAAACCCCGGATGCAAAACGGTTGAAATTCTATATAAAACAAAGTAAACGAAACCGTATCGTTTAACTAGCCAGCTCGTCAAGGAGCGGCATCTGAAGGAATGTTCCGTCTCCGGAGGCATTCCCTGCCAATCCCTGTTCATAAGGCAACGTAGCAAAAAGCGCTTCAATGACGCCGACCGACAAGATCAATCATGCGCGTGTGGCGAGCCACCACGGCGGACGGCCGACACCGGCGGAGTCTGAACGCATATCGGCCCGGATCATGGCGGCTGCGCGCAAGCTGTTCCTGCGAGACGGGTTTGCGCAGACGAGCATGGACGCGATCGCCGCGGAAATTGGAATTTCCAAGCGGACTCTTTATTCGCGCCATCCAGGCAAGGCCGCACTTTTCGAAGCGATTGTCCTCGATGTTGTAAACACGGGCCTATCGAATATCGTCACGGAGCAGTTGTCGGGCAAGACTCCGCGGGACAAGCTGCTGGCTTTGTCGTTGCGCATTCTAGAAGTAGCGACTGATCCGCTCATCATTTCCCTGGAAAGAGTTGTTGTTGGCGAGTCGTGGCAGTTTCCGAAGTTGGCGAGTCTCGTCGGCCAGTATGGAATGCCGCCGATCCGCGAGGAGGTAATGGCCGTGCTGCGCGACCACGGTGCAAGTGAACCCGGTCTGGCCCGTGATGCGGAGATATTCCTGTCCATCACGATGATACCGCAACTGCGGCAGGCCGTTCTTCAGCGGACGCCGCCGGGGATCGCGGGGATAGACCGGGCCGCCCTTGAACGCACCATCGATATCTTCGTCCGAGGAATTGAGATGGAACTATGAGTGGCATCCACACGATCGGAAAACGCCGCGCAATAACACGCTGGCTGCCTGTTTCGGACTGTGCTTCCCGATCTCAGGACACAATGGTTCCGAGCAGAGCCACGGTTGAAGGCGTCACGCAGGTGGGTGCGCTGGGGGCGGCGACGAGACACGCGAGCATCGATGCCGACGTTGGTCTGGGGGACCACCTCGGGGCGGGGGCGATGCAAGCAGCGCAGACCGTCGGCGTAGCGGCGAGCGTGGCCGTCAGTGCGCCGATCACTGTTTTCGAATCGACTATGCGGCGCAGCATCGGCGAGCAGGTCGAAAGACTTGGCCGCGCGGCAGGTAACGCGCTCGGATCGGCAGTAAGCCGATGACCCGAGCCTCTTCTGCAAACGCATGGAATCGAAAGGCCACCACTGGAATGGGTTGTCTGCGCACGCTCAGGGATGGTCCCGCCAGAAATCAATCAATGGAAGTCCGCCGAAAAAGATGATTCAAGTTAGCCCCTTTCTATCTTTCACGATTGCGGTCCTGCTCCTCATCGTGGGCAAGATCTTGACGATGAACATCGCGGTGCTGCGAAAGTACTCGATACCGGAGCCTGTTGTCGGCGGCATTTTGTGCGCCTTGCTAGTGGCTTTGGCCTACTGGATTGCGGGCTGGAGAATCCAGTTCGAACTCGGCGTGCGTGACCACCTGCTGCTGCTGTTCTTCGCCAGCATCGGTCTGAAGTCGGATACGGCCACCCTTTTGCAGGGCGGCAGGCCGCTCATCGTGCTGCTCGCGCTCGCAACCGCGTTCATGCTCATCCAGAACGTCACGGGGATGGGGATCGCCGCATTGTTCGGGCTCGATCCGAAGGCCGGCCTGATGGTCGGGTCCGTCTCGCTGACGGGCGGGGTCGGCACCACGGTCGCCTGGGCGCCGATCTTCGTCGGGGACCTCGGGATCGCCAACGCGATGGAGCTCGGCATCGCCAGCAACACGGTCGGGCTGATCGCGGCATGTGTGATCGGCGGCCCCATGGCCGCCCTGCTGATCCGCCGCAATGGAATCGTCACCTCGGGCGACGCAGATATCGACGTCGGCGCCGCCCATGAGGAGCCGGAGCCGAAGATGGACTATTTCTGCCTGCTCTGGGCGATCCTGGCGCTCAATGTCGCGGTCATGCTCGGCATGGCGCTCGACTCCCTGATCGCGCTGACGGGCTTCAGACTCCCGACCTTCGTCAGTTGCCTGCTGGCCGGCATTGCAATCCGCAATCTGATGCCGCTGGCAGCCGGGGCGGCCATCACCCGCATCTGGCCCGGCGTGCGACAAGGATTGTCGCTTCTGTCCGACCTCTCTCTCGGCCTGTTCCTGACGATGGCGCTGATGGGCCTGCAACTGTGGCAGTTGAGCGGCGTCTTCACCTTTGTCGTCGCCGCGCTCGCGGTGCAGATCGCGCTCACGATCGTCTACACGGTTTTCATCGTCTTTCCCGCCATGGGGCGTGACTACGAAGCGGCCGTGATATCTGCCAGCTTCGGAGGCATCACGCTCGGATCCACTGCCACTGCCATCGCCAACATGACGGCCGTCACCCAGCAATATGGCGCGGCGCACAGGGCCTTCATCGTCGTGCCGCTCGTCTGCGGCTTCTTCATCGACCTCGTCAATGCGGTCGTGATCGCCATATTCGCAGGATAGCGCCGGCTACGTTTCGTCCGAACCCCAAGAGAAAAAAATGGATGATAAGAACCAACATGACCTGCCGACAGGCTCTTCTGAGGACAGGCCCGCCGACCGTGCCCCCGAAGCGTTGGCTGACGCTCCGGTCGAGGCGGGGCCGACCAGGACGGGAGTCCGGGTCGGCGTGCTCGTTATCGGGCTCATGGTCGCCTTCGTAGCCTGGTACGCCGTTTCCGACAAGCTCGCCCCCTATACCGACCGCGGCACGGTCAGCGGCTACATTGCCCGACTAGCGCCCCGTGTTTCAGGCCCGGTAATCAGCGTCCACGTTGAGGACAATACGATTGTCCAGGAGGGCGATCTTCTTTACGTGGTCGACCCGCGCCCGTTCGAGATCGCGGTCCAGCAGGCGGAAGTCGAACTCGAACAGGCGACCCAGTCAATCAACGCCTCGTCGGCGGCGCTGATCGCTGCACAGGCCAAGGTGTCGCAGGCCAGGGCCAAATTCGAAAACGCCAAGACCTCGAACGCCAGGACGCAAAGCCTTGTACAGCGTGGTGTTGCCGCGCGGAAGCAGGAGGAAGCATCTCGCGCGGAACTCGAGGTCGCGCAGGCGGAGGTCGATGCGGCGGAGGCTGATCTGTCTAGCGCGGAAGCCGAGTTGGGGGCGGCGGGCGCCAGCAATCCGCGCATCAAGGCCGCTCGACTCAAGCTGGAAAGGGCGCAGCTCGACCTGATCTACACACGGGTCGTGGCACCGACGCTCGGCGTGGTCACGAATCTCGATCTAGCAGTCGGCCAGTACGTGAGCGCGGGTTCGGCCGCTCTCACCTTCATCGACGGAAGGGGAGCCTGGATCACGGCCGATATGCGCGAGAACCAGCTCGCCAATATCGAGCCGGGCAACAAGGTGGGCCTGCTTTTCGATGCCTTGCCGGGGCAGATTTTTACCGGGACCGTACACAGCGTCGGCTGGGGCATCGATACCGGACGGACCGCATCCAGCGGTCTGGTGCAGAACGAGCCGGAAACGCGCTGGTTCGAGCCGGCCCGCCGGTTTCCCGTGCGCATTGAACTCGATCGAGCGCTTTCGGAATGGCCTCGCACCGTCAGGGTGGGCGCGAAGGCCACCGTCGTGGTCTACGCCGCAGGCGAAAGCAATCCGTCAGCGTGGATCGCAATGGCCCTGCACCGCGCCCAGTCGCTTCTGTCCTATCTGTATTGAGGTGGGGCCATGTATGTTTCGCCCCGGCCGAGCTTTCGCGACGACCCAAATTTTCCTTTGCGCATGGCGCTGCTTGCGGTGATCTCGGTGGGCGCGATACCCTTTGTCATGCCCTCTATGCCGGCGCTGATGGCGGCCCTGCCGTTTGGCCTGATGGCCGGCATGCGCAAGGCCTTCGATCCGAAGAAAGCCATAGGAGGTCCTCTGGCGCTCATCATGATGATTTGGTTGGCAAGCGGCGTGCTCACCCTTCTCATGTCTTGGCCGGTGGCGTTCCTGATCGCGGTCGGCAGCCTCTATTTCGTCGCGTTCTATCTCATCCAGAGCACCGGCAACCCGATGGGGATGCTGATCCTGGTGTCCGTTGGCCTCGCCTCTATCCTGGGTATGAACTCCATCACTGCGCTCGACGCCCTAAGTGATTCGGTGGTCGAGGCGGGCATCCTCGCATTGATCGCGATTCCGGTCCTTTACCTCCTCATTCCGCCGGCTACCCAGGAGAAAATGATCGACGAATATACGCCCGCACCGGGCAATCACGTGCGATCGGCGCTCATCCGGGCGGTCGTCCTGCTCGGGCTCAGCTTCTGGCTCTACAGCTTCATCGATATGTCCAACATGATGATGGCGATCGCCGCGATATTCGTGCTGTGTTTCCCGACACGCGAGCAGTTGTTTGCAGAGGCCCGGGAACGGATCTTTGCGACGGTGCTAGGTGCATCCGCAGCGGGTGTCGCCCTGTTCCTGATGACCCTGAACGCCCATTTCTTCATGCTGGTCGGTCTGGTCTTTCTCACGGTGCTATATTTCGCCACCATGATGATGATCGGCCGCCATCCTCCGATGGTCTACCAGTTCAGCGCATCGGCCGCTCTGTCACTGATCGTTGGTGCCCTTACCACGCAGGAACCTTCCTATGCAGCGTTAACCCGCCTGGCACTGACCTTCGTCGGAACCGCAGTCGCAGCGCTGATGACGGCGACGCTCGAAAGCATGGCCAATGCGTGGGAACGACCAACCCGGCGGCGCTGAACGAAAGCAAGGGTTTGAACATTTTTAATGACTCGCGATCAAGCGCTCCTCTCTCAAGGTAATTTGGCGCGATTACTCCGAGTTTGTGAAAAAACGCGAAACGAAGAGCACATCACAGCGTCGGTCATCGGCTGTTGACTGCCTTTCGTTGCGCCGATAGACTGGACAACCGTTTATTTGGAGAAATTATGCCCAACCGAATGATCCGGCCCGTCCCGGAAGACACCACCCGTGAGCGCATCCTGAAAGCCGCGATACTTCGCTTCTCCACCCACTCCTATGAGGAAACCGGGTTGCGAGACATTGCCGCCGATGTCGGTGTCGACATGGCCTATGTTCATCGTTCCTTCGGTTCGAAGGAGAAGCTGTTCCGGGAGGCTGTCAAGGCAATCGTTCGTCCCGAGGTCTGGCTGGTCGGCGAGGCGAGTGAGTTACACGTAACGTTGGCAAAAGAGGTTCTAGCCGAGAAGGGCGCCAACGAGATCCGATCTTTTGACGTCCTCGCTAGATCTTTTTCCAGTCCCGAGGCTTCGCGTGTTTTTCGCGAACTCATTGACGAGGGGCTCGTCAAGCCAATGGCTTCCAAATGTCCGGTTGTGTCCGAACAGCGCGCCTCCATGGTCGCCGCGTTCCTGGCCGGCGTCAGCATCCTTCGTGACGTCATCGGTACGCCAGCGCTGCAGAGTGGTGGAAATGATCGTGAACTGATGGCTCTGGTCTCCCAGGTCGTCGAGTTCATCATGAACGAAGACAAGGGATGTCAAACCATGACGACCGCCGTGCCGATCAGTCGGGAGCCGCAATGAATGATTTGAGCCGGCGAGACATCAAGGCGGCGGACGCCCGCCACGACACTTTCGACACGGAAACCTACCGCGCAATCGATCGGATGCGCGAGGCGCTGAGCGCGCGGATGACTGGCGGGCTTTCTCCGGCGGCACTGGCGCTGGCCTTGTTCGACTGGTCGATCCATCTGGCCTCGGCGCCTGGAAAGCGTCTGGAACTTACCGACAAGGCCGTGCGGAAAAGCGCCCGGCTGTCGGGTTATCTCTGCGCCGCCAGTCTCGATGACGACACTCCATGCTGCATCGAGCCCTTGCCGGGCGACTACCGCTTCACCGGGGAGGCGTGGAAGGAACTCCCCTATGCGGCCTATGCTCAGGCGTTCCTGCTCGCCCAGCAGTGGTGGCACAATGCGACACGGGAGGTGCCAGGCGTCGCTCCTCACCACGAGGACGTGGTCTCCTTCGCCGCGCGGCAAGTGCTCGACATGTTCTCGCCATCCAACAATCCGTTCACCAATCCCGAGGTGATCAACAAAACCATCGCCACTGGTGGGGCAAACTTCCTCGCGGGGTTTCAGAACTGGTTCGAAGATATCAACAGGCTTGCGGGCGGTCGCCCGCCCGCGGGCACGGAAGGGTTCGTACCGGGGCGGGATGTCGCGGTCACTCCCGGAAAGGTCATCTTCCGAAACCATCTGATCGAACTGATCCAGTACAGTCCCACAACCGACACCGTTATGGCGGAGCCGGTGCTGATCGTGCCTGCCTGGATCATGAAATACTACATCCTTGACCTGTCGCCGGAGAATTCCCTGGTGCGCTATCTGGTCGGGCAGGGGCACACGGTCTTCGCCGTTTCCTGGCGAAACCCTGGGGCAGACGATCGCGATCTCACGCTGGACGATTATCGCCGTTTGGGTGTCATGGCCGCGCTCGACGTGATCGCCGCCATCGTTCCCGACAGCAGGATCCATGCGACGGGCTATTGCCTGGGTGGCACGCTTCTCGCGATCGCGGCGGCTGCGATGGGGCGCGCCGGCGACGGGAGGCTGGCAACGCTCACCCTTTTCGCAGCCCAGACGGATTTTTCCGAACCCGGCGAACTGGCGCTCTTCATCGACCCGAGCCAGATGCATTTCCTCGAAAGCATGATGTGGGATCGGGGTTATCTGTCGGCGGACCAGATGGCGGGTGCCTTTCAGATATTGAAGAGCAACGACCTCGTCTGGTCGCGACTGGTCCACGACTATCTCATGGGCGAACGCACGCGGATGAACGACCTTATGGCGTGGAATGCCGATTCCACGCGCATGCCCTATCGGATGCATGCTGAATATCTGCAACGCCTCTACCTCGACAACGAGCTTGCAACCGGCCGCTTCATGGTCGATGGCCGTCCGGCGGCGCTGCAAAATATCCGCGTGCCGATGTTCGTCGTGGGAACGGAACGCGATCATGTCGCGCCATGGAGATCGGTCTACAAGATCCACCAGCTAGCCGATACCGATGTTACCTTCGTTCTCGCCAGCGGCGGGCACAATGCAGGCATTGTCAGCGAGCCGGGCCATCGCGGTCGCCGTTATCGCATCGCGACCAGACTGGCAGTCGACATCTGCCTTGGCCCCGGCGAATGGGCAGCAGAGGCTGAGGCCCGGAACGGTTCCTGGTGGGAGGCCTGGCTGCCGTGGCTTGCCGCGCACTCAGGTAAGGTTCGGGTAGCCCCGCCTCAGCTTGGTGCCGCCGAGAGGGGCTTTCCTGCTATTGCCGAGGCGCCCGGTGCCTACGTGTTCCAGAAGTGAGAGTGCGATGGCGGAAAAACTACTGACAAATCATACCTTCGCCGATTTACAGGTTGGCGATACCGCAAGCCTCACACGGGTGGCAGGTGATACCGACATCGATCTGCTGGCAGCGATGCTCGGCAAAAGGCCGGCAGTTGGTGACGGGGCAGCGGAGGCAACGACGTTCTTCAACGATATCGTTGCCAACGGGCTTTGGACAGGCGCGCTGGTCTCTCTGGTGATCGGCACAAGGCTTCCGGGGCCAGGGACGATCTATCTGGGACAGGATTTTCGCTTCGTGAAGCCGGTCGCCTCCGGCGACACGATCACGGCAACCGTGCGGGTTGTTCGCAAGAACCCCGAAAACCGGACGGTTGCGCTGGAGACAATCTGCGCCAATCAAACAGCGGAACTTGTCCTGACTGGTAACGCCATGGTGATCGCGCCCGACAAGTTGGTCGAATGGACCGCAACACCCTCCGTCGCATTGCAGGATACACGGCGAGCAAGCCGATATGAAGCTTTTGTTGCCGAAGCTCGTCGCCTCCCTCCGGTTCGGGCCGCCATCGTCCACCCATGCTCTGCCGGAGCAATCCTGGCTGCGGTCGAGGTCCGCCAACAGGGCCTGTTCGACCCGCTGCTGGTCGGGCCGGAAGCGAAGATCCGCGCCGCGGCCGAAGCCGCAGGGATCGATCTCGGCGACATGGCGATCGAGGACGTTCCCCATAGTCATGCCGCAGCCGCGCGCGCTGTCGAACTTGCGGTCGGCGGCGCGGTATCGGTTCTGGTCAAGGGCAGCCTCCATACCGACGAGCTTCTAGGCGCCGTCCTCGCCACCGGGTCCGGTCTCAAGACGGAGCGGCGCATCAGCCATGTCTTCGCGTTCGACGTCCCGGCCTATGGTAAGCCGCTTATCGTCACGGATGCCGCGATCAACATCCAGCCGACACTCGACCAGAAACGCGACATCTGCCAGAACGCGATCGACCTTCTTCGCGCTCTCGGCGTCGATGAGCCCCGAGTGGCGGTGCTCGCAGCGGTCGAGACCGTCAATGCGAAGATGCCGTCGACTCTCGACGCCGCCGCGCTGACAGTGATGGCGGCGCGTGGTCAGATCACGGGCGGGCGTGTCGATGGCCCGCTTGCCTTCGACAACGCCATCGACCTTGATGCGGCGAAGACGAAGGGCATTGTCTCCCCGGTCGCGGGTGAGGCCGACATTTTGCTCGTGCCGGATCTTGAAGCCGGCAACATGCTCGCCAAGCAACTGATTTATTTCGCGGGGGCGACGGCGGCTGGCATCGTGCTCGGCGCCCGTGTGCCGATCGTACTGACCAGTCGCTCCGATCCGCTTTCGGCACGCATCGCCTCGGCAACGCTCGCAAGACTGCTCGTCGCCCGCAACCAGGTGCCCGGGGCGGGGGCCATCTCATGAGCCGGCAACTGCTTGTCACCTTCAATGCCGGCTCCTCCACGGTCAAGATCGGCCTGTTCGCCATTGAAGGCGGTGGCCTCACGCGAGTCGGCAAGGGAATGATCGATTTCCGCAAGGCCCCGTTGCGCTTCGAGCTTTCCGAAGGCCCGGATCGCTTCGATGTCGAGCTGGAAGCCAAAGCGGAGGAAGAATTGGACGAGGTCTTGCGCGAAGCGTTCGATCGGCTGTCCTGGCACTATGATTTGTCCGGCATCGCCGCTATCGGCCACCGCGTTGTGCACGGCGGTGACTTGTTTGACGGACCGGTGCTCATCAACGATCAGGCGATGTCGCAGATGGAAGCGCTGATACCGCTTGCGCCGCTCCATCAGCCCCAGGCGCTGCGCCTTGTCCGGGCGATCGCGCGCCTTCGTCCGGAAATCAGGCAGACCGCCTCCTTCGACACGGCTTTCCATCGCACGCATGCCGAGGTCGTCCGCCGCTTCGCCCTGCCGAGGCGGCTCTACGAAGAGGGTATCAAACGCTATGGCTTCCACGGCCTTTCTTATCGATCGATTGCCAACCAGCTTATCAGCAAATGGCCGGAGCAGGCGGCGGGCAAGGTCATCGTCGCCCATCTCGGTTCCGGCGCCAGTCTTTGCGCGATGCACAACTGCGTCAGCCGCGACACCAGCATGGGTTTCTCGACGCTGGACGGGGTGCCGATGGCGACGCGTTGCGGGGCGCTCGACGCCGGCGTGGTCATACACCTCTTAAAGGCCGGGCGAGATCCCGGCGAAATCGAGGATCTCCTCTATCACCGTTCGGGTCTGCTGGGCGCTTCCGGCATCAGCGCCGACAGCCGCGTGCTTCTGGAGAGTGATGAGCAGCAAGCCAAGGAAGCAATCGAGCTGTTCACCTTCAGGGTCGCCGGTGAGATTGCCCGGCTTGCCTCGACGCTGGGCGGCCTCGACACTCTCGTATTCACCGCCGGGATCGGCGAGCATCAGCCGACGATCAGAGCTGATATCTGCACCCGGCTGATGTGGCTCGGCATTGATCTCGATCCTGGAGCGAACGCCGGGAGCGGTCCCGTCATCAGCAGTCCTGCCAGTCGTCTTACCGTCCTTGTCATCCCGACCGATGAGGAGCAGGTGATCGCCACTGACGCCTTGAGAATCTCGGGAGGCTGAGCGATGGCTGCGATCGTTGATATATTCGGAAGACGTGGCCTCGTCGTCGGCATCGCCAACGATTCCTCCATCGCAGCCGGCTGTGCAACCGCGTTCAAGGCTGCCGGCGCCGATCTGGCGGTCACCTATCTCAACGATAAGGCTGTCCCGTTCGTACGCCCGGTCGCCGATGCCCTGGGCGCGTCGCTGTTCATGCCCTGTGACGTTCGCATTGATGGGCAGCTCGAGGCGGTTTTCGACACCATAGCAAATGAATGGGGCCGCCTCGATTTCTTGCTTCATTCGATCGCCTTCGCGCCACGACAGGACTTGCAGACGAGCATCGTCAACTGCTCCGCTGACGGTTTCGCGCAGGCCATGGATATATCGTGCCATTCCTTTATCCGAATGGCGCGGCTCGCCGCCCCGCTGATGAAGGAAGGCGGATCCTTGATAACCGTCAGCTTTTTCGGGGCTGAGCGCGTCGTCGACAACTACAATCTGATGGGACCGGTGAAGGCGGCCCTGGAAGCAAGCGTACGCTACCTGGCCGCCGATCTCGCAGCGCGGGACATCCGCGTCCATTGCCTGTCCACCGGGCCGATCGCCACCAGGGCAGCTTCCGGAATCGAGCGTTTCGATGAGCTCATCGACACGGTGCGTGAGAGAACACCATCGCGACGCCTCGTGAGCATCGCTGAGGTTGGGCGTATCGCCGCATTCCTGGCAAGCGAGGCGGCAACGCCTCTGTCGGGGTCGGTGGTATACGCCGACAACGGTTTCCACATCACGGCCTAGCCAGAAGGCGGGCTGATGCAAACTAAGTCGGGGTCGCCGCTCGCGCGGCGACAGGGTGAACTCTGTCATATCGAGAGCGCGATGCTTCGAATGCATAAGTAAGAAATCGGTTCAGTCAATGCGTGAATTCAGTCTACGCCTTACGCTACTTCTTCTCACAAGCCTGCTTGCAGCCTGTGCCGGCCGCCCCGGCCCGGAACTGCTCGCCCAGAGGGCCGAAGCCGTTCCGGGGGCCAAGCTCACGACGGTTTATGTGGCGACCACGCGCAAGCGTGATGAGAACGGTATCTACACGTCGGGTCGTAGCCGCGAGGTTAGCTATATCCGCTACAGGGTCTCCATCCCGCCAGGTCACAAGACGGGCAATGTCGAATGGCCGAAATCGAAGCCGAACCCGAAGACGGATTTTGTCACCGTCGACCAGCACATTCTCGACGCGGCGACATTCGAGGCGGAAGTCACGCGTAAACACAACGGCAAACCGCCGAGTGTCGGCGTGTTCGTGCATGGCTACAACACCAATTTCACCGAGGCCGTGTATCGCATAGCCCAGATGACAGCTGACGCCGGCGTCGATGCCGCCCCGATCCTGTTTGCCTGGCCGTCCGAAGGCGCTTTGAGCGGCTACGTCGCCGACAAGGACGCGGTGACGTTCTCGCGGGACCAGTTGGCGGATCTGCTCAGCACCCTGGCGCGCAAACAGACCCAGGGTCCCATCACGCTCGTCGGCCACAGCATGGGGGGATGGCTGACGACGGAAGCCGTGCGCCAACTGCGGCTTACCGGCAAGGACGCGGCGATCCGTCGACTGCAGGTCGTGCTTGCGGCGCCCGATATCGATGTCGACGTGTTCCAGGCACAGCTTGCGACGATCGGGACACTGAACCCGCCGATGACAATCCTTGTTTCCAAGGATGACAGGGCGCTGAAGGTCTCGGAATTTCTATCCACAGAACGTCAGCGCCTGGGCAGGATTGACGTGACGGATCCGAAAATCGAGGAGGCGGCGCGCAGGGCGAATGTGCAGGTGATCGATATATCGGATATCGAGGCCTCAGACAGCTTCCGCCACAATCGTTTCGTCGGTCTCGCTGCCTACTATCCGAAGCTTTCGGGCCGGGATGGAACGAGCGACCCCCGAAATCTCAGGCAAGCCGGAGCGTTTGTATTCAATTCGGCTGGCGCGGTCCTTTCCAGCCCGTTTGTCCTTGCCGGCAAGATCGTCGGCGGAAACTGACACGACGCGAAGCAGCTTTCTTCACGCAACTATCGCAGGAGAATACTTATGATATTCAATTACACCGCAAGCCTCGACGCCGCCGACCTGCAACTGTTGCGATCGCGATGGCGATGGCTGCTGGTCGCCGGCATCGTGCTCGTGTTGATAGCTCTTGTCGCCCTCTCCAACCTGTTGCTGGCCACGGTCGTTTCCGTCCTCTTTGTCGGTGTCACGATGCTACTGGCGGGTGCGGCGCATATCGTCTTCGCATTTCAGATGAAGCGATGGGGCCAAACTGTCGGTTTGCTCGTTGTCGGTGTGCTTTATGTCGCGGCCGGTGTGATGACATTCTGGAACCCGGTCCTGGCATCCACTTTCCTGACACTACTGATGGCTCTCAGCATGCTCGTCGCAGGCATTGTCAGGACTGCCGCCGGTCTGGCGATCCGCCCGGCTTCCGGTTGGCTATGGCTCGCGGCGGCCGGCGCCGCGACGGTGCTTGTTGCACTTGTCATCCTTGCGGGCTGGCCGGTCAACAGTTTGTGGATCATCGGCGCACTGCTGGCGATCGACGTCATGGTGACCGGCTGTGCCCTGAGCGCATTGGCGCTCGCGCTGCGACGGTCCCTCAGGATCGACCGCAATCACGAATAAGAACCGGAGGTTGGAAACGACAATGAAGCAAACAACACCGTTCACCGTGGAGGTCCGAAAGAAACGCCGGATGCAACAGCACGAACTCTCTCCAAGCCGCGCCCTGAAAAAGACAGACGAGACCAGATCCGCGCCGGAAGGGGAAAACACAGCCCCGAATGAAATCACGCCTCAGAACGACCCTGCGGCCCACCGTCCCCGCACACGGTAAGGCTGAACGCTGGCCCGCCGGACTCCCTGACACAATCGTGAGGCACAAGAAAAAGGATTTTCGCCCTCTCAATCATCAGCTGTTGACTCACGGAGTATGTTCATTAGGGTAAAGCTGATGTTTGGTGACGAGGGGGGGAATGAAGACGCCAAAAGATATTGTCGTTTATATCGATACAGCCGATGTTTCTGTTTGTCGGGTTTATATTGATTATGCTGTCTCACTCGCAAGCGCATGGGATGCGCATGTCGTTGTGGCCTTCGTGCCGGAAGATTTAATCGCCACTCCCTCCCATGGCTTCGCCCGAGGGCAGGCGATCAACAGCATGATAACCTCCTTCGAAGGGCGCCGGCATGACGCCGAAGAGCAGCTGCGGGGGCTCCTTTCGGATGTAGCGTCCGCTACCGGCGTGAATTGCGAGCTTCGCATATGTTCCGGTGAAACGGGCGAGGCGCTGATGCTGCACGCCCGCCACGCAGCCTTGGCGATCGTCGGAACGGGGCGTGACCCGGACCGCGCTGAGACGGCTCTCACCGTCTCGGAGGATATCATCTTCGCCTCCGGTCGCCCTTCGATCCTTTTGCCCACATTCTGGCAAAGCGATGGCGCCGTGCCCGAGACGATCGTGGTTGGATGGAATGCCAGCCGGGAAGCGGCCCGCGCCATTGCCGATTCGATGGCGTTCCTGGCCACCGCTCGCGCCGTCCACGTCGTCGTTGTTCCCGAGCCCAAGGTCGCGCGGCTTCTGGGGGAGGACCCCGGAAGCGATATCTCTCTCCATCTCGCGCGCCATGGGATCAGGGTGACGCTTGACCGCCTGGAAGGCAGCAATGCCGGTGATCTGATCCTGTCGCGCGCGGAAGAGGTTGGCGCCGACCTGGTGGTCATGGGCGCCTATGGGCAGTCCCGGATCACCGAGTTCGTTTTCGGCAGCGCAACACGCACCATTCTGGCCAATCCGAAAATCCCGATCTTTCTTTCGCGATAAGACGTGATCGTCCAACAGGGTGGGTGGGCCCCGCAGGCCGTCGGCAAAAAGAGATTACAACACAGGAGAAGAAAACATGTCCGATCTGGTCGTCGTCGGTTTCGATACGGTTGATGAAGCCGACAAGGTGCTTCTCAAGCTCGCTGCTCTCAGAAAAGAATATCTGGTCGATCTGGAAGATGCCGTCGTCGTCGTTCGTGACGGCGAAGGCAAGGTCCATCTCAAGCAGAGCCTTAACCTGGCGGCTCTCGGCGCCACATCGGGCCTTCTCTCGGGAACGATCTGGGGCGGCCTTGTGGGCCTGCTCTTTCTCAATCCGCTTGCCGGCATCGCCATTGGCGGCCTGACGGGAGCGGGTGTCGGCGCCTTGTCCGGCTCCCTTGCCGACTATGGCATCGACGATACGTTCATCAAGTCTCTGGGCGAGACCATTCCAAGCAATTCGTCTGCGCTGTTCGTTCTTGTCCGCAAGGTCCAGCCGGAAAAGGTGCTGGCGGAGTTCGAAGGCCTGCGTGGTCGAGTTCTCAAGACGTCCCTGTCGCCAGAGCAGGAAGAGAAGCTGAGGATCGCCTTGTCCGAAAATGTAACCGGGTCAGGCAACGCCTAGGTGGCCACGCCCGGTTGATGTCCGATCGGGAAGGGAAACGTCCAGCATCGCTTACGTGGGAGGGGTATTTTTTGCAGGTACATATCAGGGGCGGGATCGATCTTCGATGGGAAGGCAAGCCGATAGACACGATTGAAGATGCGGTCGTGGCTCGCTCGGTTGCGCTTATGGGAGAAGATTACCCGCGCCTGCGCCCGGTTATCGATGTCGCGATCGGACAAGCCGTGCGAGCCGGCGAGCGGCTGTTTACGGATCGTCACCGCCCTCATCTGACGTTTACAGCCCCTGTTGCTGGAACAATCCGCGCAATCTCGCGCGGCGCGCGTAGAAGCCTCGATTCCATTATTATCGACGTCGAGGACGAAGCCGCCGTCGAATTCGACAGGCCCTCACGGCCAGATCGCATGACCATGCAGTCGCTCCTGCTCCAAAGCGGTTGCTGGCAGTCATTTCGCACCCGGCCATTCGGTCGGCTCGCCGATCCCCGGCAGGCTCCTGATGCGATTTTCGTAACAGCCACCGATACCGCGCCGCTCGCAGGTGATCCGGCCCCCGTCATAAGGCGCTTCGAATCATGGTTTCGTCTCGGCGCGGAGGCGCTGCGTCACCTGACCGACGGTCCCGTTTACGTCTGTCACGGGGCCGATGCCTCCCCGGCCGTTCCCGAAGCCGTCAAGGCTGTCTGTTTCGCGGGCAGGCATCCGGCGGGTCTGGTTGGAACCCATATCCATCATCTCAATCCTGTCGGTGTAAACAGGATGGTTTGGCACATCGGCTATCAGGACGTAATCGCGCTGGGATGCCTGCTCGATACGGGCCGGATATGGACACGGCGCGTCGTTGCGCTGACCGGACCGGGGACGTGCAGTCCGCGCCTCGTTGTCGCTCCCGCAGGCGCGAATCTGAAAGATCTTTTCGGCGCCTCGCTCACCGGTCCCTCGGTTCAGTTGCTTTCGGGCTCTCCGCTCGGCGGAACGGTCGAGCATTTCCTGCGGCGTTATGACGTGCAGGCCACCGCCATCCCACACAGGCATCCGCTCCGGCGCTCCTTTCTCATGCGCTACCTGACCTCATTCAACGAGCAATTTCCGGCGCCGCTCATTCCCAATGCCGTTCATGAACGGGCCGCGCCTTGCGGGATCCTGCCCGCGCCGTTCCTGCGCGCCATCAGCACGGGCGATGTGGAAACCGCCGCGAAACTTGGTGCGCTGGAACTTGTGGAAGAGGATCTGGCGCTCCTGAGCCATGTCGACGGGTCGGGCACGGATTATGGCGCCCTGTTGCGTGCGACGCTCGATGAGTTGGAGGAAGCGATATGATCGCCTTCTTCCATGACCTGCAGGCGGGCCGCGTCGGCCGCACCTTGTTGTCCGACAGCGCCACGCCCGCGCTGCTCGGCGTGATCGTCCCGGTCGTGTCCGCGCTTGTCGCAGATACGGAACAGTTCGCAGCGCGGCTGCTGATCTCTGTCAGCCTGACCCTTGCGTGGCAGCATGTCTTCACACGTGTCCGGGGTCTCAGGCCGGGACTTGACGGTATTGTCGCCGCCACGCTGATCGCCCTTCTTGTCCCGGCCGATGCGCCGCTCTGGCAGCTCGCTTTGGGCGTCAGCTTCGGCGTGGTGATCGCCGAACAGGTGTTCGGTGGGCGCGGGCGCAATTTCGTGCATCCTGCCGTCGCCGCCCTTGCCTTCGTGATGTTCTCCTTCACTGAAATCGACTATCGAGCCGGGCCAAACATTCCTCTGGCGGCATTGCTTCCGGCTTTGGTTCTCCTGCTCCTCAGCGGCCAGGCGTCATGGCGATTGCTGCTTGCGGCCTACTGCACGATGGCCCTCATGGTTTGGGCGCAGGGAAGCGATCCGTCGGTCAACCTGCTTTCGGGTGCGATCGGCTGCGCGATCCTCTTTCTGGCGGCAGATCCTGTATGTTCCTGCACGACAAATCCAGGTCGTTTTGCACAGGGCATTCTGACCGGCGTGCTCATCGGCCTGTTCTCGCAGGCCGGATCGACTTTTGGAGCCGCGATCTTCGCGATCCTGATGAGCAGCATTTTCGCACCATTGATCGATTACGTGGTCGTGGCGATCCATGTAAGGCGGAGGGCAAGGCGACATGGCTGACGCTCGTCCTCCCAGCCCGCGCCCGGGCATGTGGCGCCGCTTTCTGAACCGTCCGAACACCGATGGCGTCAAGACGATCGGCATGTCGCTTCTGGTGGCCATTGGCTGCGGCTTTACCGTCTCCATCGCAGCGGTCGTCCTGCGGCCGATCCAGCAGGCCAATATCGTCGCCCAGCAACAGGGCCGCATGGTGCAGATGCTGGAAAACGTTCCGGGCATCGGGGAGATATTGAAGGAATCTGGCGCAAGCGGCGTCGAAACGCTCGTCATCGACCTCGCAAGCGGAACGGTCGCCGCCGATGTCGATCCGGGAAGCTTCGATCAGCGAGCGGCGGCGGCGGACGCAGAGCGAAGTTCGGCCCTGCCGCGCGCTGACGACCTCGCTGGTCTCAGCCGCCGCGAAAACCACGCGCTTGTCTATCTTCTGCGCCGCGGCGAGGAACTGGCGCTCGTTGTGCTTCCGGTCCGCGGCGCCGGCTACCAGTCGACCATCCGGGCCTATCTGGCGCTGGAGGCCGATCTCGACACCGTTGCCGCCTTCACGGTTTATGAGCAGGGTGAGACGCCCGGCCTCGGCGCCCGCGTCGCCGAGGACGGTTGGCAGGCGCAATGGGCAGGCAAGCGCATCTTCGACGATGGCGATTTCGCCATTTCCGTGGTGCGCGGCAATGCCAGCGGCCCCAATGAAGTCGACGGCATCTCCGGCGCCAGCGTCACGAGCTATGCGATCTCGGACATGCTCGAATTCTGGATGGGCGAGCACGGCTTCGGGCCGTTTCTCGACAGGCTGAAGAAAGGCGAGATCGAATGACTATCCCTTTCCGCAACCTGACAGATCCGCTCATCGACAAGAACCCCGTCACCGTCCATATCCTCGGCATCTGCTCGGCACTGGCGGTCACGACATCGATGTCCACCGCTCTCACCATGTCGATCGCCCTGACCGTCGTGCTCGGCCTGTCGGCAGGCGTCATCAGCGCCATCCGCCGACACATCCCGTCCTCCGTGCGCATCATCCTGCAGATCACCATCATCGCCTCGCTGGTCATCGTCGCCGACCAGATGTTGCAGGCTTTTGCCTATGAGATGAGCCAGCGGCTGACGGTGTTTGTCTCGTTGATTGCCACGAACTGCATCGTGCTCGGGCGCACCGAAGCCTATGCGCTGCACAATCCGGTCGTTCCCAGCATCGTGGATGGCGTCGGCAATGCACTCGGCTACAGCCTGGTGCTGCTCACTGTCGCCGCCATCCGCGAGTTGTTCGGCGCCGGAAGCCTGTTCGGCGTCGGCCTGCTGCCACTCGTGGCCGACGGTGGCTGGTACCAGCCACTCCGTCTTATGCTGCTCGCGCCGAGCGCATTCATCATCCTTGGCCTTCTGGTCTGGGCTGTTCGCAGCCTGCGCCGGGGCCAGAGGGAAGCGCCTGAATTCGAGTTGCGCGAGCAGCAAAGGACGACTGAGACATGATCGAACTGTTCCAGCGCTCCATTTTCGAAGAAAACCTCGCGCTGTCCTTCTTCCTCGGCATGTGCACCTTCCTCGCCGTCTCCAAGCGCGTGGAAACAGCCTTCGGCGTGGGTGTTGCGATGATCGTCGTGCAATCGCTCAGCGTGCCGGTGAACTACCTGCTGCACGCCTATATCCTGAGTGCCGGGGCGCTCGCGTGGATGGGGCTGCCGGATGTCGATCTCGGTTTCATGCGGCTGATCACCTTCATCGGCATCGTCGCGGCGATGGTGCAGATCATCGAGATGCTGCTCGATCGTTACGTGCCCGCCCTCTACGGCGCGCTTGGCATCTACCTGCCGCTGCTCGCCATCAACTGCGCCATTATCGGCGGCAGTCTGTTCATGGTCGAGCGGCAATATGATCTCACTGAAAGCACGGTCTATGGGATCGGCACCGGGATCGGCTGGGCGCTGGCCATCGTCGCGCTCGCGGCGATCCGCGAGAGGCTGCGCTATGCCAATGTCCCCGAAGGATTGCAGGGCCTCGGCATTGCTTTCATCGTCACCGGTCTCCTGTCCATGGCGTTCTCCGCCTTTGTGGGAGTGCGCGTGCTATGACGGAGATCCTGCTCGGCATCGGCTTCATTTCCTTGCTGCTCGTCGCGCTGGCAGCCGTTGTCCATAAGGTTCGGGAGTATCTGCTGCCGTCGCGACCCGTGGCGGTCACCGTTAACGGCGGGCGTGAGATTGGCGCTCTGGCGAATTTCAAGCTTCTCGATATTTTGAATTCCAACGGCATCGCCGTGCCCTCGGGCTGCGCCGGCGCGGGAACGTGCGGCCTGTGCCGCGTCAGCGGCGTCACGGGTACGGGAGAGCCGTTGCCGACGGAACGCGCCCGGCTTTCTCCTGCCGACGTTCGGGCTGGAATGCGGCTCGCCTGCCAGATCGTGGTGCGAAACGACCTCGCCGTCACCGTCCCGGACGAGGTGCTCGGCATCACCACGATGAACTGCCGCGTGGCATCGTCGCGCAGTGTCACGCCTTTGATCAAGGAAATCGTGCTCGCCTTGCCGGAGGGCGCGGAATTCGACTTTCGTGCGGGCAATTTCGTGCAGGTCACCGCACCGGCCTATCGTCTCGACTTCTCCGGCATCGCGCTTGAACCGCAGCATGCCGCCGAATGGAAAAAACTCGGAATTGACAAGCTCTCGTCGCAAAGCCCTCAGCCCGTCTCTCGCGCCTATTCGGTTGCCAGCCGACCCAAGGATGTCGGCATGATCGTGCTCAACATCCGTCTGGCCACGCCACCGCCAGCCAAACCGCATGCACCTCCCGGCATCGTCTCGTCATGGCTGTTCGGTCTGCGCGAGGGCGACCCGATCGAAGTGGCGGGCCCGTATGGTCACTTCGGGGCGCAGGATACCGGGCGCGAGATGGTGTTTATCGGCGGCGGCGTCGGCATGGCGCCCTTGCGCGCCATCATAACGGACATGCTCGAGCGTCAGGGAAGCCGCCGCAAGATCAGCTTCTGGTACGGCGCGCGAAGCCGTGGCGAACTGTTCTACGCCGACGAATTCGACGAGCTTGCCCGGCGTCATGAGAACTTCCGCTGGGTGCCAGCCCTCTCCGAACCAGCCAGAAACGACCCCTGGGACGGTGAGTTAGGCTTTGTCCATGATGTCGTCTTCCGCGCCTATCTGAAGGATCACCCGGCGCCGGAGGACTGCGAATATTATCTGTGCGGCCCTCCGCTCATGATCGAGGCCATCTACGCGATGCTCGATGAATGCGGTGTGGAGAGCGAGAGCATCTTCAATGACGATTTCGGGATCTAGGAGCATGACGACAAGGCGCGAGATCGTATTTGGACTGGGAGCCCTGGCCGGACTGATGTCCTTGCCGTCTTTGGCCCGAGCCGGTGCCGATGATCTCACGCGCATCTCCGGGCGCGCTTTCGGCACACGATGGCAGGTCACCGTTCCGGCCGATGCCGATGCCCGCAAGATTGGCGCGGATCTCCGGCACTTACTGGCCGGGATCGATCATTCGATGAGCCCGTTTCGTGCGGGTTCGGAGCTTTCGCGCTTCAACAGCCGTTCGGAAATCACACCGTTCGCAGCCTCCGAGCCGCTTCGGACGGTTGCTAGCAAGGCACTCGAGATTGCGCGATTGACCGGCGGCGCGTTCGATCCGGCCGTCGGGCCCGCTGTCCATCGTTACGGTTTCGGGCCGATCGCTGCCGGGCGGTCCGGTCGCTACACCGCTTTTGCCGTCAGTGCCGAAGGCCTCTCCAAAGCAGAGCCGGAACTTTCGCTCGATCTGTGCGGCATAGCCAAGGGCTACGCCGTCGACCGGCTTGCAGGACACCTGAGAGAT
Organism: Shinella zoogloeoides; assembly: GCF_020883495.1. Lineage (NCBI taxonomy): Bacteria > Pseudomonadati > Pseudomonadota > Alphaproteobacteria > Hyphomicrobiales > Rhizobiaceae > Shinella > Shinella zoogloeoides. Next base: position 576,770 of record NZ_CP086610.1, read on the forward strand.
CAAGGGCTGCCGAGTTTCCTGATCGAGGTGGGTGGCGAAGTCTATGGTTTCGGTGCGCGCCCTGACGGCCGTCCATGGCGCGTCGGCATTGCGGACCCGCTTCGCACCGGTGTCCACACGACGCTTCCCCTGACAGGCGTGGCGATGGCGACCTCGGGCGATGCGATCAATGCCTATGAGATCGCGGGCCGCCGCTACAGTCATACGATCGATCCCGCAACCGGAGAGCCGGTTCGCAACAGCGTCGCCTCGGTTTCCGTTCTGGCCCCGACAGCGCTGGAGGCCGACGCGTTTGCGACCGCCCTTCTGGTAATGGGTCCTGAAGGCGGCCTTGCATTCGCCTCCGCCAACCGTCTGCCCGCGCTTTATCTGCTTCGCGAGGCGGGAGGTCTTAAGGCCAGAGCCAACAGGTTGTTCATCGACCAGGGGAGGGCATAAAGCCATGCAGACCATTTTCGCCGCTGTTCTTCTGACCGGGCTTGCCATGCTCGCGCTGGCCGCCGGCCTTTTTGCCGGCCGCGCACCGCTCAAGGGATCGTGCGGCGGCGCGGCCTGCGGCGGCAAATGCCATGCTTGCGAACGATCCGAAGGAAGCGGGACATGAAACTCGACACGGTCGCCGATCATATGCGCACGGACCTGATCACGCTAACGCCGGACATGGAGATAGTACGGGCCGTGTCCGTGCTCATGCAAAACGGCGTGTCGGGTGCATGCGTCATCGACGGCGCCGGCGATCTCGTCGGCGTTCTGTCCAAACGCGATTGCCTGAAGGCCGCACTCAACGCCTCCTACTACAAACAATGGGGTGGCAGTGTCGCCGACTATATGAGCACCGAACTCGAGACGCTCGATGCGGGTATCGACATCGTCGAAGCGTGTGAGCGCTTTGTCGCAAGCTCGTACCGGCGGTTCCCCGTCACCCGCCATGGCCGACTTGTCGGCCAGATCAGCCGTACCGACGTCCTCAACGCCCTTTCACGGCAGTGGACATAACAAAGCCCCGGAAAAGAAAAGGACCGATATCATGACACGACAGCTCTCCAGAAGATTGTTTCTCGCAGGAACCAGTGCGGCAGCGTCCGCAGGTATCGTCGGGACAGCCAATGCGCAGGTGGCCTCCGGCGGCGCTGCAACCGTCTCCGTGCAGGAAGCCCTGAAACAGCGCCGCTCTACCAAGCGCTTCGGGCGTGGTGACGTTGCGCGCGAAAAGGTGCTCGAAGCACTGTGGGCGGCCAATGGTGTCAACCGCGCGGACGGTGATGGACGCACAGCGCCCGCCTGGCACGGTGCGAAGAACGTCGATATCTACGTCGCGCTGGAAGATGGCGTCAGTCTCTACGACCCCGTGGCAAACGCTCTCAACAAAGTGGCCGATACAGATATTCGCGCGGATGTCAGCCCCACGGCTTTCGTACGCAGGGCGCCCGTGGTGCTGATCTATGTCTCTGATGCCGAGAAACTTGCCGCTGCCGCCGGTGACCTGGCCAAGTCTGCGCCCGAAGAACTGGTTATCGCCGCACGCGTCAACTCAGCCATCATGGCCCAGAACGTCTATCTGTTCTGCGCTGCCGAAGGGCTCGGCACATGCCTCCTCGGTACGGTGGACCGCGAAGCTATTAAAACAGCGCTGAAGTTCCCGGATCATCTTTCGGTGACATATATCCAGCCCTTAGGCGAAATCGGCTGATCCGGAGCGTGGTCATAGAGCGGCATGCAGGCCTTGCCGCATATCCGGTGCTTCTGCAGAGACACAAGCCTTGACGGCCGCAATTCTCTGGTGCGCGCTTGGCCTCCTCGCTTTGGTCGGCGGAGCGGATATACTGGTGCGCAGCGGGTCGACGCTCGCGCGCCGGCTGAGCATATCCCCGCTCGTCATCGGGCTCACATTTGTTGCGATCGGGACAAGCACACCTGAGCTGGCGGTGGGCATCAATGCCGCGTTGACGGGAGAAGGAGGGTTGGTCGTCGGGAACATCGCCGGCACCAACACCTTCGGTCTGCTGTTCATCCTTGGACTATGTGCTATCGCTCGGCCCGTTGTTTTGGAACCGGTCTCCGTTGGGCTTGAACTCCCTGCAATGATAGCCGCCGCACTGGCGTTCTGGGTGTTTGCAGCTGATGGTTATCTGTCGAGAGCCGAGGGCCTTGTGTTCCTGCTTGGTGGTATCGGCTATATCGTCCTGGTCGTTCGAAGCGCGCGCTTAAGAAGTTCGCCACCCGACAAAGAGTTGCCAGTCCTGCCACGCCCGATGCGCGACGCTCCGCGGAGCGGATGGTTGAACGTCGCCGTCATGATTGGTGGTATTGCGGTCATCACAATAGGCGCGGATTGGCTCGTATGGGGATCCTCCGATCTTGCTCGCAGGTTGGAGGTCTCCGAAGCTCTTATCGGACTGACCATAGTTGCAATCGGCACATCGAGCCCTGAACTGATCACGACAATCGTCTCGACCGTACGCAATGAGCGCGAGATCGCGGTAGGCAATCTTTTGGGCAGCAGTGTCTATAATATTGCAGTCATTCTTGGGCTGACGATGCTGGTTCCGAGCGAAGCGATCTGGAGTTGCCCCATAAAAACCGGCCAGGATCAGATTTCTGTTTGACGGTTTAAGAACTCACGCGGGGATCGATATCCCAAAGCCTTGTGCGGGTGAAGGGTGTTATAGTGCTCGAACCACAATGGCAGTTGGGCGATGACGGTTTCTGCGTCGGGAATGGGATTGACCGAGACGTAGTCGCGCTTGAATGTTTTGACAAAGGCTTCGGCCATTCCGTTGGACTGAGGGCTGCGAACCGGCGTCGTGCAAGGCTCCATTCCGATGTCCATCAGCAGCGATTTAGTGTCCTTTGCAATGAAGCACGAGCCGTTGTCGGTGAGCCATTCAATCGGCTTGGGAAGGGTGTTGATGCGACCGAAGCGGTTCTCGACTGCTGTGATGACAAGGTCCTGAACGTCTTCGCTCTTGATGCCTTGGGTGGTTGCGACATGGGCGATGGCTTCACGATCACAGCAGTCGAGAGCAAAGGCAACGCGGACCTTCTCTCTGTTGTCGCAGCCAATTTCGAAGCCGTCGGAACACCAACGCAGGTTCGAGTGCTCCACGGCAACACGGCCGTCATGGCGACGGCTATCAATGGCACCTGTGTGGCGTTGGAGAAGCATGCCGTGCACCTTCATCACCCGATAGACGCGTTTAGCGTTCGGCCATGGGCGGCTTTCGCTGCGGGCTCTACGACGTAAGATCGCGTGAACCCGGCGATATCCGTAGGTCGGCATCTCGGAGATGATCGCTTTGATTTCATCAACGAGATCATCATCCGCGAGCGGCGGCCGACCACGGGCTTTGGAAGGACGCTGTTTCACTCGCTCAGCCATGTTTGACCGGGCAACACCAAAAGTCTCGCACACAGCAGTCATCGGGAACTTCCCTTCGGCAACGACAGCGAGCGCAACAGGTGTTTTTTTGGGCCTGTGGCGATCTCAAGCGCCTCTTTGAGAATCTCGCCTTCCATCGTCTTCTTACCAAGCAGACGCTGCAACTCTTTCACCTGGTTTTGAAGGGCACGATATTCGGACGCCGGGACAACATCCTCCTCCGCAGCCGTGGCCGTCAGAGCGCCTTGAGTAGCGAGCTTACGCCAGGTGAACAACTGGTTCGGCTGAATGCCATAGCGGCGAGCAACAATGCTCACCGTAGCATCCGGCTCATATGTCTCCTGAATGATGGCAAGCTTCTCTGCCGTCGACCAGCGACGGCGGCGCTCAGGACCGGACAGGACTTCCATCTTCGGATTGTGACTAGTCATAATGGGCACATTACCTCGCACACTTACTAAGTGGGAGATCCTGTCCAGATATTTATGGGGCCATTACACGATCACCGTGGAAAGAACGCTCATCGCCGTCGACATTCCTGTTATGGCTGCGGCAACTGTGCTTTGCGTTCCAGCCTTCCTCACGGGCAGAACTCTGTCGCGGGCCGAAGGGGCAGCATTTGTCGGTTGCTACATAGCTTACTTCGCCTACCTTATGCTCGCTCGGACTTAACTCTGGCGCAGGCAGGGTAATGAAACTGGACGCATCGATTTGCTCCGCGAAGGTTGTCGCTTCCGTTCGAAAAATTGACGGATACAGCGCGCAATAGGTCACCCACGAGTAGGTTATGCAGCTGTTTCGAATAGCAAGTTATGATGGCTGCCCGTCCCCGCAACCATCTTTACTTGCTCGGGCAGCAAGTAAAGATTAGATCCTGCCCCCGCAACCAAACAAACAAAAGCCCCCGATGCAGAAATGCTCGGGGGCTTTTGGCGTTCTACCAATAGCCTCAGAATGCCCGCGAGGCCGACCTCAACGTCGCCACCCTTTACACGTCGCGTGTAGTTGTCGACGAAATCCGCACGTGTGGAATCCCGTCATCGAGGCAAGGATCGTTGCGAGACGGTTGTGGATCGTCAGGCCCGCCTGAGAGCGGCGGTGGAAAAGTCGGCCACGGTAGCGGCGGAATAATCCAGCCGCGGGCGGAGTAAAATCCGGCCACCTATTTCCTTTCTGCAATGATCGCAGGAGGGACAGGGGATCTACACCGTGGAACTTTATTTGAGGGTTCGCCTGGCTGTTTCCGAAGGGATGACGCAGCGTCAGGCAGCAAAGCATTTCAACATATCGCGTGACAGCGTTGCCAAGATGGTGGCCTATTCGACACCGCCCGGCTATCAGCGACGAACACCAATCCGACGGCCGAAGCTGGATGCGTTTGTGTCAACGATCGAGCAGTGGCTGGAAGCTGACATTGTGATGCCGCGCAAGCAGCGGCATACTGCCAAACGGGTATTCGACCGGCTTCGTGACGAGTGCGGCTTCACCGGCGGCTACACGATCATCAAGGACTATATGCGCGAGCGGGATCAACGCCGCCAGGAGGTGTTCGTGCCGTTGTCGCATCCGCCGGGCCATGCGCAGGCCGATTTCGGCGAGGCGACGGTGGTGATCGGCGGCGTCGAGCAGAAAGCTCGCTTCTTCGTCCTCGATCTGCCGCATAGCGACGGCTGCTACGTGCGGGCCTATCCGGCGGCGGTGGCTGAGGCCTGGGTGGATGGCCACATCCATGCGTTCGCGTTCTTTGGAGCCGTGCCGCAGTCGATCGTCTACGACAACGACCGTTGCCTGGTGGCAAAGATCCTGCCCGACGGCACACGCAAGCGGGCAGCGCTGTTCAGCGGCTTTCTGTCCCACTATCTGATCCGGGATCGCTACGGTCGTCCGGGGAAAGGCAACGACAAGGGGAATGTCGAGGGTCTCGTGGGCTATGCCCGTCGCAACTTCATGGTACCGATCCCACAGTTCCCGACATGGGATGCGTTCAACGCTTTTCTGGAAGAGCAGTGCCGCAAACGCCAGCGCGACAAGCTGCGGGGCGAGAGCGAGACGATCGGAGAACGGCTGCAGCGCGATCTTGCGGCCATGCGTCCCTTGCCGGCGTCGTCGTTTGATGCCTGCGACCAGGCCAGCGCTGTTGTGACTGCCCAGTCGCTGGTGCGCTACAAGACGAACGACTATTCCGTGCCGGTCGCCTACGGCCATCAGGACGTCTGGGTTCGGGGCTATGTGGACAAGGTGGTGATCGGCTGCCGCGGCGAGATTATCGCGCGTCATCCGCGATGCTGGGAACGCGAAGACGTCATATTCGACCCTGTCCATTACCTGCCGCTGATCGAGCAGAAGATCAATGCGCTGGATCAGGCAGCGCCACTCCAGGGCTGGGACCTGCCGGAGGAGTTCGCGACGCTGCGCCGGCTGATGGAAGGCCGCATGGCCAAGCATGGGCGGCGGGAATATGTGCAGGTTCTCCGTCTCCTGGAAAACTTCGACCTTACCGATCTACATGCAGCGGTGAAGCAGGCGATACAGCTCGGTGCGATCGGCTTCGATGCGGTCAAGCATCTGATCCTGTGCCGGGTCGAGCGCCGGCCACCGCGGTTGGATCTGTCGATCTATCCCTACCTGCCGCGGGCGACGGTCGAGAAGACCTCAGCGAAAGCGTATATGCGCCTCCTGTCGTCTGATGCGGGAGAGGCGGCATGAGCACCGAAGCACCCGACATCCTGCTCGCCCACTATCTCAAGACCCTGAAGCTGCCGACCTTCCAGCGCGAGCACCAGAAGCTGGCCCGGTTATGCGCCACCGAAGGCGTCGATCATGTCGGATACCTGTTCCGGCTTGCCGAACGGGAGATGATCGAACGGGACCGCCGCAAGGTCGAACGTCGGATCAAGGCGGCTAAATTCCCGATCGTCAAAAGCCTCGACAGCTTCGACTTCACAGCCATCCCCAAGCTGAACAAGATGCAGGTGCTGGAACTGGCCCGCTGTGAATGGATCGAGCGCCGGGAGAACGTCATTGCGCTGGGCCCGAGCGGCACGGGTAAGACGCATGTCGCGCTCGGTCTCGGCCTGGCCGCGTGCCAGAAAGGCCTGTCCGTCGGGTTCACGACAGCGGCCGCCCTGGTCAGCGAGATGATGGAGGCCCGCGACGAACGGCGTCTTCTTCGGTTCCAGAAACAGATGGCCGGCTACAAGCTGCTCATCATCGACGAGCTGGGCTTTGTGCCGCTGTCAAAGACCGGCGCGGAATTGCTGTTCGAGCTGATCTCGCAACGCTACGAGCGCGGGGCCACCCTGATCACCAGCAATCTTCCATTTGACGAATGGACGGAAACCCTGGGGTCCGAACGATTGACCGGCGCTCTGCTCGATCGCGTTACCCACCACGTCAACATCCTCGAGATGAACGGCGACAGCTATCGCCTCGCTCAAAGTCGAGCCCGAAAGGCCGGCTAAAACTACTCTCAAAAAATCGCCGCGCCGGCCTGAGACCCCCGCTCGGGCTACGCCCTCCCGGCCGTCTCAGGCCGGCGCCACAGTGGCCGACTTTTGCTCCGCCCCGTGGCCGGTTTTTACTCCGCCGTTGACAGGTGCGCCAGCAGCAGGAGGGCGTGAAACAGCGCTCAGTGACGATCGCCATCGATACGGAGGATGCAAGCTCCCTGATCCACGAGGGCGTCTATCATGACGGCAAACTCGTCGGGCGCATCACCTCCGGCAGCTATGCCTATACGGTCGGCCACGACATCGCCTTCGCGCTGCTGCCGGTCGAGCTCGGCACGCCCGGAACGGAGCTGGAAGTACCGATCCTCGGCGAGCGGCGCAAGGCGCGCGTCATCGCGGAATCGCCCTACGACCCGGAAGCCCTGCGCGGCCGCATGTAACGAACCGAAGAGGAGTTGAGCCATGAAGATCTTGGTCCCAGTCAAGCGGGTCGTTGACTACAACGTAAAGATCCGCGTCAAGGCGGACGGCTCGGGTGTCGAGCTTGCCAATGTTAAGATGTCGATGAACCCGTTCGACGAGATTTCGGTCGAAGAGGCGCTGCGTCTGAAGGAAGCGGGCAAGGCCGAGGAAGTGGTCGTGGTCTCCATCGGCCCGGCCAAGGCCGAGGAAACGCTGCGCACCGCGCTCGCCATGGGCGCCGACCGCGCCGTTCTGGTCGAGACGGAAGACGCCGTCGAGCCGCTGGCCGTCGCCAAGATCCTCAAGGGCGTGGCCGAAGCCGAACAGCCCGGCCTCGTCATCGTCGGCAAGCAGGCCATCGACGACGATTCGAACCAGACCGGCCAGATGCTGTCGGCCCTGCTCGGCTGGGCGCAGGCGACGTTCGCCTCCAAGGTCGAGATCGGCAACGGTTCGGCTCAGGTCACCCGCGAAGTCGACGGCGGCCTGCAGACCATCGACGTGAAGCTCCCGGCGGTCGTCACCACCGACCTTCGCCTCAACGAGCCGCGTTATGCCTCGCTGCCGAACATCATGAAGGCGAAGAAGAAGCCGCTCGACAAGAAGTCGCCGGCCGATTTCGGCGTCGACACCGCCCCGCGCCTGAAGGTGCTGAAGACCGAGGAACCGTCGGGCCGCAAGGCCGGCGTCAAGGTCAAGTCGGTCGCCGAGCTGGTCGAAAAGCTCAAGACCGAAGCCGGCGTGCTGTAAGCAGGAAAGGGAGAACACGACAATGGCCATTCTTCTTCTGGCAGATCACGACAACGCACACCTTTCCGACCAGACCGCCAAGGCGCTGACGGCAGCGGCGAAGATCGGCTCCGACGTGCATGTGCTCGTCGCCGGCAGCAATGCCAAGGCCGCGGCCGAACAGGCTGCCAAGCTCTCGGGCGTGACGAAGGTCCTGCTCGCCGACGACGCAAGCCTTGCCAACAACCTTGCAGAGCCGCTGGCCGCGCTCATCGTGTCGCTCGCCGGCAACTATGACGCCATCGTCTCGGCCGCGACCTCGGTGGGCAAGAACGTGCTGCCGCGCGTCGCCGCCCTGCTCGATGTCGCGCAGGTTTCGGAAATCGTCGAGGTCGTCTCGGCCGACACGTTCAAGCGTCCGATCTATGCGGGCAATGCCATTCAGACGGTTCAGTCCACGGACGCCAAGAAGGTGATCACCGTTCGCACGGCGTCCTTCGCCGCAGCAGACGAGGGCGGTAGCGCGCAGGTCGAGACCATCTCGGCCGCTGCGAACCCGGGTCTTTCCACCCACGTCAAGGATGCCCTGTCCTCGTCCGACCGTCCGGAACTGACCTCGGCCAAGATCATCATCTCGGGCGGTCGCGCGCTGGGTTCGTCCGAAAAATTCCAGGAAGTGATCCTTCCGGTCGCCGACAAGCTCGGTGCTGCCGTCGGCGCCTCCCGCGCTGCCGTCGATGCCGGCTATGCGCCGAACGACTGGCAGGTCGGTCAGACGGGCAAGGTCGTCGCGCCGCAGCTCTACATCGCCTGCGGCATTTCGGGTGCGATCCAGCATCTGGCGGGCATGAAGGACTCCAAGGTGATCGTCGCCATCAACAAGGACGAGGAAGCGCCGATCTTCCAGGTGGCCGACTACGGCCTCGTCGGCGATCTCTTCGAAATCCTCCCGGAGCTTCAGAAGGCTCTGTAAATCCGGGTGTTACGCCCGATATTCGCCTCCCAAGCGACGGATGGCGCGGTTCGCAAGGCCGCGCCATTCTTCTGCCTTCCAGCCTCCGGAGATCGCCGTATGAAAAGCCACGTCCTGACCGTAACCTGCCAATCGACCCGCGGCATCGTCGCTGCGATCACCGGCTACCTCGCCGAGAAGGGGTGCTACATCTCCGATTCGTCGCAGTTCGACGATCTGGAGACGGGCCTGTTCTTCATGCGCCTCACCTTCCTGTCGCAGGAAGGCGTGTCGGAAGACGACATCAAGTCGGGCTTTGCCCCGGTCGCCAAGAAATATGCGATGACATACCGCTTCAACGACAGCGACGAGCGCATGAAGGTGCTGCTCATGGTCTCGCGCTTCGGCCATTGCCTCAACGACCTGCTCTACCGCTGGAAGATCGGCGCATTGCCGATCGACATCGTCGGCGTCGTCTCCAACCACTTCGATTACCAGAAGGTCATCGTCAACCACGACATCCCCTTCCACCACATCAAGGTGACGAAGGAGAACAAGCCGCAGGCTGAGGCGCGGCTGATGGAAGTGGTCGAGCAGTCCGGCGCCGAGCTGATCGTTCTCGCCCGCTACATGCAGGTTCTGTCGGATGCGGTCAGAGCTGGCTCGGGAAATCTGCACAGCGGGGATAAGTGGAGTTTCTGCCTGACTTCGGCTTAGATGCCGGGAACAGGAGAGACCATGACGAGACGACCGCGCCGGAACCATAGCCCGGCTTTCAAGGCGAAGGTGGCACTTGCCGCCATCCGAGGTGAGCAGACGCTGGTGGAGTTGTCCCAGCAGTTCGATGTGCACGCCAACCAGATCAAGCAATGGAAAGACCAGCTCCTTGAGGGGGCGACAGGTGTGTTCGGCGATGAAACGAAAGCGGAGCCGTCGGGTCCGACCATCGATGTCAAAACGCTGCACGCGAAAATCGGCGAACTGACACTGGAGAACGATTTTTTATCCGGTGCGCTCGGCAAGGCGGGATTGCTGGGCGGAAAGAAATGATCGACCGCGAGCACAAGCTATCCGTCGTGCGCCAGGCGAAGCTTCTCGGCTTCAGCCGTGGCAGCGTCTACTATCTGCCTCGTCCGGTGTCTGACGGCGATCTGGCCCTTATGCGCCGGATTGACGAATTGCATCTCGACTACCCCTTTGCCGGAAGTCGGATGTTGCAAGGGCTCTTGAGAGGAGAAGGTCTGGAGACCGGGCGGCGACACGTCGCCACGCTGATGAAGAAGATGGGCATCGAGGCGATCTACCGCCGCCCGAACACCTCGAAACCAGCGCCAGGGCACAAAATTTATCCCTACCTCCTACGAAAGCTGGCAGTCACCCGGCCCAATCAGGTCTGGGCAATGGACCTGACCTACATCCCCATGGCGCGGGGATTTGTCTATCTGTGCGCCGTCGTGGACTGGTTCAGCCGGAAGGTCTTGTCATGGCGGTTGTCGATCACGATGGAAGCAGCCTTCTGCATCGAGGCGGTGGAGGAGGCACTTGCCCGTCATGGCAGGCCGGAAATCTTCAATACCGACCAGGGATCGCAGTTCACCTCCATCGACTTCACCGCCGTGCTGAAGAGGTCACAGATCGCCATCTCGATGGATGGCAAGGGTGCGTGGCGAGACAATGTCTTCGTCGAGCGGCTCTGGCGTTCGATCAAATACGAGGAAGTCTACCTCCATGCCTACAAGACTGTGTCCGAGGCACGCGCTGGCATCGGCCGATATCTGAACTTCTACAACACCAGACGCCCACATTCATCCCTTGACCGGCGGACGCCGGATCAGGCCTACTTCAACGCGCTGACACCAATGATGGTGGCGGCATAATCGAGGCGGAAATCCACTTAGCGAAACGCCCGAAGCTGTTCAGACAAACCGAGCCACCTCTTCCGGCGGTGGCTCGATCGTTGCCGATCAGTTCTATGTGGGGCGTGTCAGCGGCGGCGTTGGTGTGGTGCGTGTCCAGTCCGGCAGTTCGCTCACCGTGAACAACACAATGTTCTCGACCTATCTCGGCTTTGCCGCGGGAGCGAGCGGAAGCCTCACCGTCGACGGTACGGGCTCGACGGCGACCCTGACGAAAGGGCTGGTCGTCGGCAACAATGGCGGCACCGGCACGCTGGTCATCTCGAACGGGGCCAAGGTATCCGGCGGCGTGGCCGCCATCGCCTACAGCACGGACAGCAATGTCAGCACGGGAACGGCGACCGTTTCAGGCGTGGGCTCGACCTGGGCCAGCAGCCAGCATCTGGCGGTCGGCAGTTCGGGCGTGGGATCGCTCACTATCTCCGACGGCGGACTGGTGACCGACGCGACCGGTTATCTCGGATATGCCGCCGGCGCCACCGGCACGGCGACGGTCACGGGGCAGGGATCGACATGGGCCAGCACCGGCCTCATGTGCGTCGGATATGGAGGTGCCGGTATCCTGCAGGTGATGGATGGCGGCAGCGTACGCAGCAATGGTGCGCGCATCGGCGACAGCAATGTCGGAACGGTCAACATTCAGGGGGCGGGCAGCAACTGGGTGAGCACCGGCGCATCCCTTCAGGATGCGTGGACCTATGTCGGCCTTTCGGACAGCGGGCAGCTTGCCGTCTCCGACGGCGGCCTCTTCAGCGGTTCCGGCCTGTGGCTGGGCGTCAACGCGGCCGGATCCGGGACCATGACCGTGGACGGACAGGGCTCGATGCTCCAGATGGAAAGCTCCGCCATGATCGGACGGGACGGAACCGGCGCTCTGACCGTGTCCGATGGCGGCACGGCGACTACCGGTCTGGCTGGCATCGGCGTGAATAGCGGCAGCTTCGGCTCGGTATTGCTGACGGGGGCGGGATCCCGATGGGATGTGGCGGGGGACCTGTTCCTTGGCGGCATTCTCGACAATGTCGTGAACGGCACGTCGGGCGGCACCGCGATACTGACCCTGGCGGATGGCGCCGTTCTCTCCACCGCCGGCGGACTGATCACGCCGCTGAACGGGAGTGCTTACGAGAGCACGTCGACGGTCTATCTCGGCGCCGCCAGCGGCTCCTCCGCCACGCTGAATATCGGCGCGGCAGCGGGAAATGCCGCCGCGACGCCGGGCACGCTGGCGGTTGATAACGTCGTGTTCGGCCCGGGGGTAGGGACGATCAATTTCAATCACACGGCGACGGACTATCTGTTTTCACCGGCAATTTCCGGCGCGGGTACGATCAATGCGCTGGCCGGCACAACGATCCTGACGGGGGATTCGTCCGGCTTTTCAGGCAGTACGGCGATTGCATCGGGCGCAACGCTGCGGGTCGACCATGGCGGCGCGCTCGGCGGCAATGTCACCAACAGCGGCGGCATCGTCTTCAATCCTTCCGGCGTTGCGTCCTATGCCGATTCGATTTCCGGCATGGGTACGCTGGACATGGCGGGGTCCGGCACGCTGAACCTGACGGGGGATTCTTCGTCCTTCACGGGCGCGACGACGGTCCTTGCCGGCGAACTGAAGATCAATGGCTCCCTGTCAGGATCGGCGGTCACGGTGGCATCCGGCGGCAGTCTTTCCGGTGCGGGTGTCGTCGGCGATCTGGTGACCCAGTCCGGCGCGACGGTGACGCCCGGCAACAGCCCCGGGACGCTCACCGTGAGCGGCAACTACACCGCCCTGACCGGTTCGACCTATGCCGCCGAATTCGTCCCCAGCTCCGCCATTTCCGACAGGATCGACGTCAGCGGAACCGCGACGATCCAGAACGGTGCCGTTCTCCAGGCTCTCAAATACGGTTCCGGCGTCATCCTGCCGGGTGTCCGCTATACGATCTTGACGGCGGCCGGTGGCGTTACCGGAACCTACACGCTGGCCGAGGGAGGCGCTGTCTCGGCCTTCTATTCCCTGCGCGACAGCTACGACGCCAACGCCGTCTATCTCGATGTTGCCCAGACCCGCTCCCTCTCGGATGCGGCGCAGACCCGCAACCAGCGGGCCACCGCCTCCGGCCTGACAAGCCTGCCGATCGGCAGCATCTTGCGCGGCACGATCGGGACCCTGCCGGATGACGAAAGTGCGCGGGCGGCATTCGACCACCTTTCCGGTGAGGTCCATCCGTCCGTCACGGGCGCGCTTGTCTCCAATACCTCGCTCTCCCGCATGGCTGTCCTTGAGCGCATCGGCGCGGCGTTCAGCGATCGTCCGCAGCCCGGAACGACCTGTATCGGCGGAATCCGGCCGCTTGTCGGTTGCCCGGTCATGTGGATGCAGGGCCTCGGCGCCCGGGGTCGAAACGGCGGCGACGGCAATGCGCAGGCCGCAGACCATGAGACCGGAGGGTTTCTTGCCGGTGTCGATGCGCCGGTCTTCGACAATGGCCGCTTCGGCCTGTTCGCGGGATATCAGCGAACCACGCTCGACGGCGCGCGCTCCGCCTCCAGCGTGATCGAAACGCCCGTCTTTGGCGTTTATGGCGGAGCGCAATGGGGAAATCTCGCCTTGCGCGCGGGCGCGTCCTACGGCTGGAACGATATTGCGACCAGCCGTGCAGCCTCCTATCCCGGCTATACTGATCGCCTGTCCGGGAAATACGCCGCCGGCACGGCGCAAGCCTTCGGCGAAGTCGACTATCGCATCGGCCTGCCGGCCGCCGGCCTGTTCCAGACGGCCGCGCTTCACCCCTTTGCAGGCCTCTCCGGGATCCTCGTCCGCACCGATGGCTTTTCCGAAGAGGGGCAAGCCGCCGCCCTCATCGGACGCGCAGAGGATACGTCTGTCCTGCTTTCGAGCCTTGGCGTGAGAGTCACGTCCGATTTCACCCTTGCGGGCTTCGAAACCAGCGCGACCGCCACCCTCGGTTGGCGCCACGCCATGGGCGACACAACCCCGAAAACCACCATGGCCTTTGCCGGCAGCGACGATTTCGTCATCCACGGCACGCCGCTCGACCGGGAGACCGTTTTCGGCGGCATCGGCCTCTCCGCCAGGGTTGCTTCGAACGCTGCCCTGTCTGTCGCCTATAGCGGCGAGGCCGGGCGGCGCACGCGTACTCAGGCCATTCGCGGAAGCATCGGCTGGCGCTTCTGACTTTGTGGTAGGGGGACGGTTTGTTGGCACATGATCGGTCATGGCCGGGATATGAAGGGAATCTGCGGGAACAGAATTACCAAGCAGCTTGAACAGATCCCGTTCTAGCCGAAAGCCAGCGGCGAGCCGAAGAAGCGCAGCGCCCAGCGTTGGCCGTTGCTGGTTAGCGTCAGCGCGCCGAGCGGTTCGACATCGGTGCGCCAGATGGCCTGAAGCGGCGCATTGAGCACATGCGCAAGCATGAGCTTCAGGACGGTGGCGTGGGTGATCGCCAGTAGATGGCCACCCGCCGCGTGCCGGCCGTCGAGCCAGGTTGTGCAGCGCGTCCGTGCCGCCTCGAAGCTTTCCCCGCCATGGGGCGCGGCGGCGGGGTCCGATAGCCAGTGCTGGAGGTCGCGCGGGTTTTGCGCGGCGATATCCTCCAGGGCAAGGCCGCTCCATCGGCCGTAGTCCATATCGCGGAGCGGCTCGGCTATCGTCGGGGGCAGGCCGAGCAGGGCGGCGGTTTCCCGCGCGCTGGTTTCCGGTGCGCAAAACACTGCGTCAACGGCCGGCAGAAGAGGGGCAAGGCGCTCGGCCCGTTCCCGCTCCCTTGCCAGAAGCGGCTCGTCGCAGGAAAGGCGGGACAGCCGGTTGGCGGCGGTGGCGCCGCGGCACAGCAGTGTGAGGCGCGTCGCGCGCGCCGGCTTTTGTCCTGTCTCTCGCGTTTCGTCGCTCAAGATCGGGGCCGCTCCTACGCCACGCCGAGCGCTTCGGCGGAAATCCAGAAGACGGCGTCCTGGGATTCGGCCGTTTCCAGCCAGACGAAATCGAGATGCGGGAATTCCTCCTCGAGGATTTCCCGGCCCGAGCCGATCTCGCAGATCATGCCGCCTTCGGGATTGAGGAAGTTCGGCGCGTCATTGAGGATGCGGCGCACGAGGTCCAGCCCGTCCTCGCCGCCGTCATGGGCCATTTCCGGCTCGGCGCGGAATTCCGGCGGATAGAGGTCCAGCGCCTCGTGGTCGACATAGGGCGGGTTGGTGATGATGAGGTCGTAGCGACGGCCGGAAAGCGGGGAGAAAAGATCGCCCTCGAAGAGGTTCACCTGCCCGGCGACGTCATGTTCGGCGATATTCAGTTCCGCGACCTCCAGCGCATCGGCCGAAAGGTCCACGGCGTCGACCGTGGCGGCGGGGAAGAATTTCGCTGCGAGCACGGCAAGGCAGCCGGAGCCGGTGCAGATATCCACGGCGCTCTCGACGGACATCGGGTCCGGCAGGAAGGACGAGCCGTTCTCACCGAGATATTCGCTGAACAGGATTTCGCCGATATGCGAGCGCGGCACGATCACCCGCTCGTCCACATGGAACCGTACGCCCTGGATATAGGCCCGGCCGGTAAGGTAGGAGGAGGGCTTGCGGGTGGTCACGCGCGCCTCGATGCGCTCGGCCAGCAGCCGCCGCTCGGCCGGCAGCAGGCGGGCGTCGAGGAAGGGATCGAGCGCATCGATCGGCAGGTCGAGCGTGTCGAGCAGCAGGAAGGCCGCGTCGTCGCCGGCCGTCGTGGTGCCGTGACCATAGCTGAGGTCGGCCGCGTTGAAGCGGGAGATCGCATAGCGCCAGTAATCGCGCAGCGTCACGAGTTCGTTGGTAATGTCTTCCATGGTCAACGGCGTCTCACTTCGGGCTTGCGGATTTGGCTGGACGACCCCGGCTTTAGAATGGCAAGGGCCTTTGGGTCAACCAAGGACGGCGAGATGAAGGGCACCCGCAAACCGCAGACACCGAAAACCGGCAGCAAGACCCGTCCGCCCGAAGGCGGCAAGCGGGCGACGCTGGCGCGCGCGCTCTCCAAGCTCGGCTTCTGTTCGCGCACGCAGGCGGAGGCGCTGGTGCGCGCGGGGCGCGTGACGGTCGGCGGACGTATCGTCACCGATACCGAGACCTGGGTCGACCTTTCCGCCGCGGTGATCGCGGTGGACGGCAAGCGGGTCGCGGCGCAGCAGCGTGTCTACCTGATGCTCAACAAGCCGCGCGGCCTCGTCACCACCCGGCACGATCCGGAGGGCCGGCCGACGGTCTTCGATTGCCTGCAGCATCTCGACCACGCCCATCTCTCCCCGGTCGGCCGCCTCGACAAGGCGAGCGAGGGACTGCTGCTCTTCACCAACGACACGGAATTCGCCCAGGCGCTGCTCGATCCCGAGACCCATGTCGCCAAGACCTATCACGTCCAGATGGACCGTAAGCCAACCCCGCAGGTGCTGGACGCGATGGTGCGCGGCGTCGAGCATGACGGGGAGCTGCTGCGGGCGACGGCGGTGCGCGCCGTGCGCGAGGGCGACAGGAATTCCTGGATCGAGGTGGTGCTGGACGAGGGCCGGAACCGGCAGATCCGCCGCATGCTGGAGGCGCAGGGCATCGAGTGCCTGCGCCTCGTGCGGGTCTCCATCGGCGACCTCGCGCTCGGCGATCTGGAGAAGGGCGCCGTGCGGGCGCTGACGGAGGAGGAGGTCGCCGGCCTTCGCCGCCGCATTGCCGCGCGGCGGGCCGGATAAGTCGAGTTTTTCGGCAAACATTACGGAAATATAATGATCCCAAGGGCTTCTCCTCGGGGGCGTGCGATGTCACATGTCAATGGAAGGAACGTGAGAGAGGCCCGGCCTCGACCAGTGGGACGCCGATGACCAAGACCGCACGACCGAAAACCGACGAGAAGGCCGCCGACGAAAGCGGCCGCGCGAATGTCACCTTCATGCCCGGAGCGGCCCCGCCGGCGCGGCGCAGGCGGCGTTCGCGCGCATGGCTGTGGCTGCCTGTCATCGCGGCGCTTGGCGGCGCGGGCTATTACGGCTGGCGCGCCTATGCGCCCACGGAGACGGCGACTGCGATCATCACCCAGCCCGTCACCCGCGGCGATATCGAGAACGCGGTGACGGCCGTCGGCACGCTTGAGGCGTTGAAATCCGTCGATGCGGGCGCGCAGGTCTCCGGCCAGCTCAAGGCGCTGCATGTCGCCATCGGCGATACGGTGACGAAAGGCCAGCTTCTGGCCGAGATCGACCCGGCGACCATCGAGAACCGCATGGAGATCAACCGCGCGGAACTCGCCAATCTTCAGGCCCAGCTCGTTTCCAAGAAGGCCCAGCTCGATTTCAAGCAGGCCAACATTACCCGCCAGCGCAGTCTCGTGGCCGGCAACGCGGCTGCGAAACAGGCGCTCGACCAGGCCGTGGCCGATCTTGCAGCGGCCGAGGCCGACGTCAACGCCACCGAGGCGCAGATCCGCAAGCAGCAGGCGACGCTGGGCGGCGACGAGGTCGACCTCGGCTATACCAAGATCTATGCGCCCATGGCCGGCACCGTCACCGCCAATCCGGTGAAGGAAGGCCAGACGCTGAACGCCGTCCAGAGCGCGCCCACCATCGTCACCATCGCCGACCTTTCCACCATGACCGTGCGCGCCGAGGTTTCCGAGGCCGATGTCGGCCGCCTCAAGGTGGGCATGGAGGCCTATTTCACGCTGCTCGGCCAGCCGGGCAAGCGTTTTGCCGGCACGCTCCGCCAGATCGAGCCGTCGCCGACCGTCGAGAACAATGTCGTGCTCTACAACGCCCTGTTCGATGTGCCCAACCCGAACGGCGAACTGATGATGTCGATGAGCGCGCAGGTCTTCTTCGTGCAGGCGGCGGCGCGCGACGTGCTGGTCGTGCCGGCCGGCGCGGTCTCGGCAAAGCGCGGCGAGGGCGGCAAGGCCGAGGTGACGGTCGTCACGGCTTCCGGCGCGCAGGAGGTGCGGCAGGTCGAGACCGGCATCCGCAACCGGGTGAGCGTGGAAGTCAAGAGCGGCCTTGCCGAAGGCGACAAGGTTGTCGTCAGCGCGGGCGGCGGCAAGGCTTCCGGCGGCGGCAGCCGCAATTCGGGGCGCGGCATGCGCATGCCGCCGATGTTCTGAGGAGCCGGCCATGACGGCGCTCATCTCGCTTCGCGACGTCACCAAGACCTTCCACAACGGCGATTTCGCCGTGGAGGTCCTGCACGGCATCTCGCTCGATATCGCGGCGGGGGAGTTCGTGGCGATCATCGGCCAGTCCGGTTCGGGCAAGTCGACGCTGATGAACATCCTCGGCTGCCTCGACCAGCCGACGTCCGGCGACTACCTGATCGACGGCGAGCCGGTCGCCGGTTTCGAGAGCGACGAGCTTGCGGCGCTGCGCCGCCGCACCTTCGGCTTCGTCTTCCAGAGCTACAATCTCATTCCCACGGCCAGCGCCCGCGAGAATGTCGAGGTGCCGGCGATCTATGCGGGCCTTCCGGCGCGCGACCGGCAGGAGCGGGCGGAAGCGCTGCTCGGCTCGCTGAAGCTCGGCGACCGGCTGGATCATCGCCCGAACCAGCTTTCCGGCGGCCAGCAGCAGCGCGTCTCCATCGCCCGCGCGCTGATGAACGGCGGCCGCGTCATCCTTGCCGACGAGCCGACCGGCGCGCTCGACAGCCAGAGCGGCGAAGAGGTCATGGCGCTGCTGCGCCGCATGCACGGCGAAGGCCATACGATCATCCTCATCACCCATTCGCGCGAGGTGGCGGAGGCCGCCGACCGGCTGATCGAGATCCGCGACGGCCGCATCGTCTCCGACCATGCCCGCAAGGCGCGCCCGTCCACGGAGGCCGCCGCCGGCCTGAAGAAGGCCGTCAAGGAAGGCTCGGCGGCTATCGCGGACGTGTCCGAAGCCGTCAAGATGGCCTTCCGCGCGCTGCACGCCAATCTTTTCCGCACGGTGCTGACGCTGCTCGGCATCGTCATCGGCGTCGGCTCGGTGGTGGCGATGCTCGCCATCGGCACGGGCGCGCAGAATTCCGTGCTCGACCGCATCTCCGCCATGGGGTCCGACCTCTTGCTGGTGCGCCCCAGCATGGCGAATTTCCGCGGCGGCAGCGGCAGCTTCCCCGTGACCCTCGTGCCATCGGATGCGGACGCCATCCTCGACGTGCCGAATGTTGTCTTCGCGGTGCCGGAAATGACGAGTTCGGTCACCGTGCGCTACGGCAATATCGACTACCAGACGACCGCCAACGGCACGGTGCCGGCCTTTCCGCGCGCCAAATCCTGGGGTCTCGCATCCGGCGAGTTCATCAACCAGGACGACATGGACGCCTATGCGCCGGTCGCCGTGCTCGGCCAGACGGTGGCGAAGACGCTGTTTCTCGATGGCGCCAGTCCGCTCGGCCAGTATGTGCTGGTCAACAAGATTCCCTTCCAGGTCATCGGCGTGATGGCAGAGATGGGCGCAAGCGCCGGCGGCAACGATCAGGACGACGTGATGCTGGTGCCGCTCTCGACCGGCAGCATGCGGCTCTTCGGCCAGCGCAATGTGCGCACCATCACCGTGCAGGTGGAGGATGCCTCGGCCATCGATCTGACGCAGGACGCCATCCAGTCGTTGCTCGACGAGCGGCACAAGGCCGAGGACACGCAGATCACCAACATGTCCTCCGTGCGCGAGGCCTTCACCGAGACGTCGAACACGATGAAGCTGTTCCTCGGTTCGGTCGCCGCCATCTCGCTGCTGGTCGGCGGCATCGGGGTGATGAACATCATGCTGGTGAGCGTGCGCGAGCGCACCCGCGAGATCGGTGTGCGCATGGCGACGGGCGCGCGGCGACGCGATATCCTGCTGCAATTCCTCATCGAGGCGCTGGTCGTCTCGGCCATCGGCGGGGCCATCGGCGTGGTGCTGGGCCTGTCCGTCGGCGCGCTCGCGCAGGCGTTCGGCATGCCGGTCAGCTTCACCGCCGGTCCCGTCGCGCTCGCCTTCGCCTGCTCGTTCCTGACAGGGCTCGTCTTCGGCTACCTGCCGGCGCGCAACGCCTCGCACCTGCAACCGGCCGTGGCGCTCGGCGCGGACTGACAGGCCTTCCCAAAGGCTATCGCAATATCTTGGGATTCCTATTTGCGTCCTGTCGAAATATGACTGCGACATGGATGATTCGGCGCTGATTCGTTTTTTCCGCCGTAGCGGCCCGGTGCTTCGCAGCGCATCGCTGCTGACGGCGATCGCGGCAACGGTGCTTGCCGGCTGCGCGGCGCGTCCCGGCGCCGGCGTCGCCACGCTGTCGACCACCGTGCCGGCCTCGAGCGCGCTCGTGCTGCCCGCACCGGGCACGCAGTCGATCGTCAGCGTGATCCAGCGGCAATATACCAATGCGATCGAGCAGCAGATCGCGCTCTCCACCTCGGCGGCGACGCCCGGGCAGAATTTCATCAGCATACAGGCCTTCGGCCCGGCCGAGACGGTGGCGATGCCCGGCGGCGCGCTGGCCTTCCGGCCGGTGCAGCACCGGGCGATCCGCTCGGAAATCCGCACCTATTTCCCCGGCCGAACGCTCGCGATCTCCAGCAATTTCGTGCGCAATACCTACGGCCCCTTCGGCTATGCCTATGGGCGCGGAGCGGGCGACGACGGCTGCCTCTACGGCTGGCAGCAGATCCGCTCCAACGTGGCCGAGCGCGACCGGATGCGCGATCTCGGCATGTTGCAGATCCGCCTGCGCGTCTGCCAGGCGGGTGCCTCTGAGGCCGAGCTGGTCGAGCTGATGTACGGCTACACCATCGTCGGCGGCTTCTCCGGCGAGACCTGGAACCCTTATGGCGCGCCGGCCTCCGTCGACAGCCAGATCGGCGGCGGCGAGCCGCTGCGGGTGCCGGTGGCGGAGCGCCGGGTGCCGGCCGTCGTGCCGGTGGAAAAGGCGCGGCCCGTTCCGGTGGCCCGCCGCGCGGCCGAAAAGAAGGTCGTTCCCGCGGTGGAGGCGAGCGGCGACGTGGTCATCGTGCCCTCGCCGACAAGCGGTTCGCCGGCCTCCGAAGGGGAGGCGGTCGTCGTGCCGTCGCCCGTCTGCGTGACGTCCCCCTCCGGCTCTGCGACATGTGATTGAACGGGCGGGAAGACGCCTAATTTTTCCTTAAGGGTATGGCCGTAAGGTCGGGTCCAGCGCGCTATGACGGCGAAGGACGGCGTATGAAACATACCGGCACGATCATTCTGTGGGCCCTCGTGTCTGCCCTCGTGATTCTTGTGATCACGCTGCCCATCAATGTCCAGACGCAGCTTATCGCCAGTATCGCTGTGGTGACCTTCATGGCGGTGATCAAGGTGCTGCGCGCGGAGGGCATCTGGCGGCTCATCGCGCTTGCCTTCGGCACGGCGGTCGTGCTGCGCTATGTCTACTGGCGCTCGACGAGCACGCTGCCGCCGCTGAACCAGCTCGAGAACTTCATTCCCGGCTTCCTGCTCTACCTTGCCGAAATGTACAGTGTGATGATGTTGGCACTCAGCCTCTTCGTCGTCGCGATGCCCCTGCCGCCGCGCAAGAGCCGCACGGCGGGCGAGGGCAGGCTGCCTTCGGTGGACGTCTTCGTGCCCACCTACAACGAGGACACGGCGCTTCTGGCCAACACGCTCGCCGCCGCCAAGGCCATGGATTATCCGGCCGACCGCTTCACCGTCTGGCTGCTCGACGACGGCGGCACGGAGCAGAAGCGCAACGCTGCGGCCGTGATCGAGGCCCAGACCGCCGAGGCGCGGCACCGCGAGTTGCAGGCGCTCTGCCGCGATCTCGGCGTCAACTACCTCACCCGCGCCCGCAACGAGCACGCCAAGGCCGGCAACCTCAACAACGGCATGCAGCACTCGACCGGCGACCTCATCGCCGTCTTCGACGCTGACCATGCGCCCGCGCGTGATTTCCTGCGCGAGACCGTCGGCTATTTTTCCGACGACCCGAAGCTGTTCCTCGTCCAGACGCCGCATTTCTTCCTCAATCCCGACCCGCTGGAGCGCAACCTGCGCACCTTCGAGACGATGCCGAGCGAGAACGAGATGTTCTACGGCATCATCCAGCGCGGCCTCGACAAGTGGAACGCCGCCTTCTTCTGCGGCTCGGCCGCCGTGCTGCGCCGCGCCGCGCTCAACGAGGCGGGCGGCTTCAGCGGCCTTTCGATCACCGAGGACTGCGAGACGGCGCTGGCGCTGCATTCGCGCGGCTGGAACAGCGTCTATGTCGACAAGCCGCTGATCGCCGGCCTTCAGCCCGCCACCTTCGCCAGCTTCATCGGCCAGCGCAGCCGCTGGGCGCAGGGCATGATGCAGATTCTGCGCTTCCGCTTCCCGCTCCTGAAGCGTGGCCTCTCCCTGCCGCAGCGCCTCTGCTACATGTCGTCCACGCTGTTCTGGCTGTTCCCGTTCCCGCGCACGATCTTCCTCTTCGCGCCGCTCTTCTACCTCTTCTTCGACCTTGAAATCTTCACCGCCTCGGGCGGCGAGTTCCTCGGCTACACGCTCGCCTACATGCTGGTGAACCTGATGATGCAGAACTATCTCTACGGCTCGTTCCGCTGGCCGTGGATTTCCGAACTGTACGAATATGTGCAGAGCGTGCATCTGCTGCCGGCCGTCATCTCGGTCATGCTCAACCCGACCAAGCCGACCTTCAAGGTCACGGCCAAGGACGAATCGATCAAGGTCGCGCGGCTTTCCGAGATCAGCCGGCCGTTCTTCGTCATCTTCGCCGTGCTCTTCGTCGCCTTCCTGATGAGCATCTACCGCTTCTACGCCGAGCCCTACAAGGCGGACGTCACCTTCGTCGTCGGCGGCTGGAACCTGCTCAACCTCATCATCGCCGGCTGCGCCCTCGGCGTCGTTTCCGAGCGCAGCGAGCGGGCGGCGAGCCGCCGCGTCACGGTCAAGCGCCGCTGCACCTTCATCGCCGAGGGGCGGGAATATCCCGCAACGCTCGAGAACGTGTCGGCCAACGGCGCGCGCGTGCAGGTCTTCGGCCTGGAGGGAAACCTTGCGGAAAGCACGCGGGGAGAGCTGCGCTTCAAGCCCTACGGTTCCGATGGCGAGGAGACCCTGCCGGTCGAGATCCGCAATACCGAGCACCTCGGCAGCGTCGTCGCCGTCGGCTGCCGCTTCATGCCCGAGGCGGCGCATCATCACGCGCTCGTCGCCGACCTCATCTTCGCCAATTCCAACCAGTGGAGCGATTTCCAGGTCTCGCGGCGCTACAATCCGGGCCTGCTGCGCGGAACGCTCTGGTTCCTCGGCGTCGCCGTACACCAGACGGGCCGCGGGCTGCTCTATTTCCTGCGCAGCCTCGGCGGCAGCAAAAAGGAGGCCGCGTCGTGAGGCTCCTTTCGAAACAGGCCGCGATCCTCGGCCTCTCCCTTGCCCTTTCCGCTTCGAGCGCCCTGGCGCAGGCCGTGCCCTTCGACATGTCCGGCGAGCGCGGCCCGACGGTCGAGACGAAGCCGGCGGAAGGCGGCGGCAAGCCCGCGACGGTCGAGACCCGGCAGCCGGAACAGAAAGCCAAGACACCCGATCCGATAGCGCGGCGCTATATCGTGTCGGCGCCCTCCCTCCTGCTGGAGGGCGAGATTGACAGCCGCTCCTTCCCGATCTTCCTCACCAAGCAGCAGGCGGGCGGCATCGCCTCGCTCAGCCTCGGCTATTCCAACGCCGTCGTGGTCGCGCCGGAATCCTCCCGCCTCACCGTCATCGTCAATGACGTGAAGGTGGGGGACGTGCCCGTGCAGTCGGCGGAAGGCGTCAAGGACATCTACTTCGACCTGCCGGCCGGCCTGCTCCGGCCCGGCGGCAACCGCGTGACCTTCCAGGTGGCCCAGCGCCACCGGACCGACTGCACCATCCGCTCGACCTTCGACCTGTGGACCGCCATCGACCCCGCGCGCACCTTCCTGACGATACCGGCAGAGGCCGACGGGCGGCTTGCGACGGTCGACGATATTCCGGCCATCGGCCTTGGGCCGACCGGCCAGACGACCTTCACCATGGTCGTGCCGGAAATGGGCCAGCCGGCCGCCACCAATGCCCTCATGCGGCTGAGCCAGGGCCTTGCGCTGATGGCGAAGATGCCGAACCAGATTTTCGACGTGGTGGATGCCCTGCCGGCGAAGACAGGGCCGGGCGAACTGGCGGTGCTGGTCGGCACGGCGGGCGATATCGCGCCGCTGCTGCCGTCCTTGCCGGCGTCGGCGCACAGTTCGGCTGTAGCCGCCTTCGCCGATGCGCCGGCCGGCGATCACAAGGTCTTCGTGGTCAGCGGGCCGGACTGGCGCTCCGTCGAGGAGGCGGTCGAGGGCCTCGTCGCGCCCGTCGACCGGCCGCTCGGCATCACGCGCGAGGCGCTCAGCGTGCGCCAGCGCAATGCGGCGGACACGCCGCTCGTGGCGGGCGCGGCCTCGCTGACCTTCGCCTCGCTCGGCGTGCGCACCGGAGAGTTCAGCGGCCGGCGCTTCCGCACCGGCTTCGATATCGGCATCCCCTCGGATTTCTTCGCCGACGCCTATGGCGAGGCGACGCTGCTGCTGGATGCGGCCTATTCGCCTGAAGTACTGCCGGGCAGCCACATAGACATCTACGTCAACGGCAACATCGCCTCCACCGTGCCGATCACCAGCCGGAACGGCGGCATTTTCCGCCATTTGCCGATCCGCGTGACCATGCGGCATTTCCGTCCCGGCCCGAACCGCATCGATATCGAGGCGGTGCTGATGACCCAGGCGGACAAGATCTGCGCGCCCGGCGCTAGCGCCTCGCACGAGCCGCGCTTCGCGCTGTTCGATTCCTCCGAGTTGCGCGTGCCGCGCTTCGCCCGCATGGCGCAGCTCCCGAACCTGGCCGCCCTGTCGGGCACCGGCTTCCCCTATAACGGCCAGACCGAGCCGGCGGCGCTCTATCTCGACCGGCTGGACGCCGACATGCTCTCGGCGAGCGCGACCTTCCTCGGCAAGACGGCGGTGGCGAGCGGCCGGGTCCTGCAGGTCCGGCCGGAGGCCTCGGCGCTGGCGATCGGCGAGCGCAATGCCGTCCTCGTCGGCACGATCTCGCAATTGCCGCCGGTGGTGCTCGACCAGACGCATATCGCCGTCGAAAGCGCCTCCTCGTGGGGCGCGACGGCCGGCGACGTGCAGGGCGGCGCGACGGAGGAGGCCTTTGGCGAGTGGCAGTCGCGCGTCAGGGGCGGCTCCTGGCGCGGACAGATTTCCGCCTTCGAGGCCTGGCTCCAGCGCACGTTCGATATCTCGCTTTCCTCGCTGCGCCTGCTGCCCGGCGCGGAGCAGGCGGTCACGCCCGGCGAGGACGCGCGCTTTTTGATCGCGCAGGGCGACAGCCCTGAGCGCACCGGAACCTGGACGGTGCTGTCCGCCCCGACCGGCGCGGACCTGCGGGCGGGCATGAACGCCGTGGCGCAGGAAGAGCGCTGGCGGGAGGTCGCCGGCTATGCGACCCTCGAGGGCAAGGGCATGGAGGAACTGGACACGCGGCCGGTCAGCAGCGCCCGCTTCGTGGCCACCCAACCGCTCAGCTTCGCCAATCTGCGCCTCGTGGCGGCCAACTGGCTTTCCTCCAATATCCTCGCCTATGCGGTGGTGTTCTGCCTCCTGTCGATCCTGCTCGGCATCGCGACATCGGGCCTGCTGCGCCGCTTCGGGCGGGAGAGTTGAGCGGTCGTTTACCGTCCGTTAACCCTATCGCGCTTTTATCGGCGCTGGTTGGCTCTTCCTGGGGGACATGGCGACATGTTCCGGCATTGATGGCGCATGCGGGCGTCGCGGTCCAGGCCGGAGCTGTATGTGATGAACGAGCACCGAGGGAAGTTCGGGATGAAGTCGATCCTTGTCGCGGTCGTCCTCGCCTCAGCCGGGGCAGCGGGTGTCGCCGGTCTTTCCCTCGGCGTTGCCGGCAATCCGATGAAGGGGCTGGCCTATCCCGATGCCGGTTCGGACGAAGCGCAGGACGCCGCGCCGGCGGGTAAACGCGCCCGCGTCGAATTCGCCCAGCTTCAGGCCGGCGAGAAGGATGCCAGGCCGGGCCAGACGGCGGAAGCGGCCGCGAAAGGCGCGAATGCGCCGGCGGTCGACGAAAGCGCCCTGCGCTATTTCGCGGCGCGCGGGGATACCGCCCGCCTCAATGCCGAGATCGCCCGTCTGCGCGCGCTCTACCCGACCTGGACACCGCCGGAAAATCCGCTCGCCGTTCCCGTCAACGAGGACCGGCAACTGGAAGAGATGTGGGCGCTCTACAGCCAGTCGCGCTACGCCGATGTGCGCGCGGCGATCGCCAAGCGCCAGAAGGACGATCCGCAATGGACCCCGCCCGCCGATCTCATCGAGCGTCTCGATGTGGCGGAAAAGCGCGCGGCGCTCGTCGCCGCCTCGAACACCGGCAAGAGCGAGGAGGTCGTGCGCATCGGCGCGGAAACGCCGAGCCTGCTCACCTGCAGCGATCCCGACGTGCTGTGGCGCGTGGCCGAGGCCTTCGTCAAGACCAAGCGCGTGCAGCGCGCCAAGGATGCCTTCGGCTACATGCTGGACAATTGCGAGGATGCTCCCGTGCGCGTGGCGACCGTGCAGAAGGCGTCCACCGTGCTCGGCTATGCCGACATGCAGGGCCTTCTTGCCCGTGAGCGCACCGGCGCGGACGGTGTGAAGGAATTCGATGCGATCCGGGGCGACCTCGCCCGCCGTTTCGTTGGCGAGGGCGATGCCGATCCGACGCTCACCGTCGATCCCGCCTATCTGAGGATCGTCGAGAAGCTGGCGGCGGACGAGGGGCTTGCCTCCGACGCCCTGCTGCTCGGCTGGTATCACCTCCGGCGCGACCAGAACGCGGCCGCCGAGCCCTTCTTCCGCAAGGCGCGCGCCATCGAGGATTCGGCCTCCGCCTCGCAGGGCCTCGCCCTCATCCTGCTCGCCCGCAAGCTGCCGGCCGAGGCCGAGGATGTGATGTATGCCTGGCGCACGAGTTCCGACCAGGCGATGGAGACCTATCTGGCGGCGACCGCCAACCTGCTCGCACTCGACCCGCTGGTGCGGATCGAGCCGAAGGTGCTGAACCGCATCGCCGCGGTCACGCTGGAGAAGAAGCATCCGGAGACCGGCGAGCAATTCGGCTGGTATGCGCTGGCCATGGACCAGCCGCGCACGGCCAGCGAATGGTTCTCGCTGGTGCTGCAATGGAAGGCGGACTACGAGCCTGCCGCCTATGGTCTCGGCGTCGCGCGGCTGCGGCTGGAGGACCTTGCCGGTCTTGCCGCCGTCAAGCAGGCCTGGGCCGGCCGTTCGGAGCGCATCGCGCGGCTCGGCGAAGTGGATACGAGCGAGGACGCCGCGCCGCTGCACCGCCTGCGCCAGCCGAAGGTCGTCGAGGCCGAGCATGCATTGCCCGTCCGCGAGACCGTCGTGTCGGAACATGCGCAGGTCGCCGAGGACGTTGCCGCAAGGCCGCGGCGGGTCGCCCGCACGGCGCGGCGGGCGCAGGACGCCACCGTCAATTGCCGCACGACGCAGGATCCGGCGGGCCTGTCGCCGGCCGGCGCGCTGTCGCTCGGCTGGTGCCTGATGGAAATCAACCGGCCGATGGAGGCCGCACGCGCCTTCGAGGCCGCTCTTGCCGGCAGCGGGCACACCCGCAGCGATGCGGCCTATGGCCAGAGCCTTGCCTATCTGCGCGCCGGGCTGACCGCCGACGCGGCCGTGGCCGCCACGCGGGCGGAACTCGACGGCAGCCGCACCGCCGAATTGCAGACGGCGATCCTCACCGACCGCGCCGTCGCCAGTTTCCGCGCACGGCGCTACCGCGAGACCATCGGTTTCCTCGACCAGCGCCGCCAGTTCCACACCGAGCCGACCGACCTGATGGTGCTGCGCGCCTATTCCTACAAGAATCTCGGCCTGCGCGCCGATGCCCTGCGCCTCTTCGAAGCGCTCGGCGAGACCGGCCGGCAGGACGCCATCCGGGCGCTCGCCGAAATGCGCACCGAGCAGAAGATGCGGCGGTAGCAATCGGGCGCGAAGTTTCCTAGATATCGAACCCGGAGACAAACGGAGTTCGAGCGTGAGCGTCGCATTCGTCAAGGAAGAAAGTGCGGAAACGGCAGCGGAGACCCAGCTTCCGGACCGCCCCATCTCGCCCCACCCGAATCTGGTGACGGAAGCGGGCCTGAAAGCGCTGGAACGCCAGCTCCAGGAGGCGCGCGCCGCCTTCGAGGCCGGCAACGGCGTCGAGGACATCAACGAGCGCCGCCGCCAGACGGCAGGTCCGGCGCGCGATATCCGCTATCTCGTCGAGCGCCTGCGCACCGCCCAGCTCATCGCCCCGCCCGCTTCGAACGACGTCGTCGCCTTCGGCAGCACCGTGACGTTCAACCGGGACGACGGGCGCGTGCAGACCTACCGCATCGTCGGCGAGGACGAGGCCGACCCCAAGGCGGGGTCGATCTCCTATGTCTCGCCGGTCGCCCGGCTGCTGATGGGCAAGAGCGTCGGTGATGCGGTGACGGTCGGCGGGCAGGAACTGGAGATCGAGAAGATCGTCTAGGCGCGCCGGCCTTTCCGTATCAGGTCCCGGCCTTCTCCACGCTGCCCGAAACGAGGCGGCCCTTGTGGAAGGTGGCGGTGCGGGCCGGCAGGCGCGCGACGGCCTCGGCGGTGCAGCTTGCCGGGGCAAGCGAAAAGCCGGCTTCGTCGCCAACCTTCGGCCAGACGCGGTTGCCGTCGTCGTCGAGCGGCAGCACGCCGCCGGTCGAGATGGCGAGCGAGCGGGAGAGGCTGTATTCGTCCGAGCCGCGATAGAGCTGGGCGTAGAGATTGGCCTTTTCCAGCATGTCGCCGCTGCCGAAGGGCGACCAGTGGTCGATCACGCTGTCCGTGCCGGTCATGACGGCGACGCCCGCCTCGCAAAGCTGCGCCAGCGGCATGACCATTCGGCCGATCGGAACGGTCGAGGCGATGGCAACACCGTTTTCGGCAAGGCGCGCGGCGGTCTGCGCAAGCTGCTCCGGCCCGAGATCGGCCAGCGCGAAGGCGTGGCTGATCGTCAGCCTGTTCTTCAGGGCGGGGGTCTTTTCCACCATGTCCAGCATGTAGTCGATGGCGGCGATGCCCGAAGGGTTGCCCTCGTGCAGGTGGATATCGACGCCCTTACCTGTGTCGAGCGCGATCTGGAACATGGCGTCGAGCGATTTTTCCATCGCGCCGTCGATATTGGTCGGGTCGAGACCTCCGACGAAGTCGACGCCTATTCCCATCGCCTCGCGCATCAACCCCTCGACCCTGGAATGGAGGAGGCCATGCTGCGGGAAGGCGACGATCTCGCAGGCGAAATCGTCGGTATGCTTCTCCAGCGCGCGCTTCAGGTGTTCGAGGCTCTTCAGGCCGCTGACGGGATCGATGTTGCAATGGCTGCGCGCGACGGTGCTGCCTTTGGATTGCAGGAGGGCGATCAGGCCCTCGGCGCGCTCGACGGAGGTCGGCAGGAGTTGCGGCAGCAGCTTCTCCTCCAGCGCGATCATGTCCATGATCGTCTTGCCCTTGCGCGGGCGCGGGGCCTGCCAGGGGCCGCCATAGAAGGTCTTGTCGAGGTGGATGTGCATGTCGCGCAGGGTGGGCAGCGCGAGCTGGCCGTTCGCCCGGTATGTGGGCAGGCCGGCGGGAAGGAGGCTGCCAGCGGCATGCAGCGCGGCGATCCGGCCATCGCGGATTTCCAGGGTGTAAAGCGCGGTGCGGGTCGCGACGATGACGTCGCCGTCCCTCTCGAAGCCTTCCTCCAGCCTGACGTCGGCGATGAGATAATGGGTGTCCTTCACAGACGTCACGGCGCTGTCCTTTGCATTCGATTGGCAACCGGCCGCGCGTGAGAGCGCGGCCGGCGGTTTCGGTCTTAGAAGCTGACGGCGCGGTCGCCGTTCTCGTCCTGAATGCGGGTCGGCAGGCCGATGCGGTTCAGGAGGTTGATGAAGGGCTTCGGCGGCAGCTCTTCCACGTTGGCCATCTTCTTCACGTCCCACTCGCCGGTGGCGACCAGCATCGCGGCGGCGACCGGCGGAACGCCGGCGGTGTAGGAGATGCCCTGCGAACCGACTTCCTCATAGGCTTCCTTGTGGTCGGCCACGTTGTAGATGAAGACGGTCTTTTCCTTGCCGTCCTTCAGGCCCTTCACATAGTCGCCGATGCAGGTCTTGCCCTCGTAGCCGGGAGCGAGCGAGGCCGGATCGGGCAGAACGGCCTTGACGACCTTGAGCGGCACGACTTCCTGGCCTTCGGCG
Organism: Shinella zoogloeoides; assembly: GCF_020883495.1. NCBI lineage: Bacteria > Pseudomonadati > Pseudomonadota > Alphaproteobacteria > Hyphomicrobiales > Rhizobiaceae > Shinella > Shinella zoogloeoides. The sequence continues at coordinate 606,947 of NZ_CP086610.1, forward strand.
GTCTTGACCGGCTGCTCGGAGAGCAGGCCGAGGTTCTTCAGCACGGTGAAGACGTTGATGTAGTGATCGCCGAAGCCCATCCAGAAGCGCACATTCGCGCCGTCCATGTTCTTGGCGAGCGAATGCACCTCGTCATGGCCGCACAGATACGCGCGGCGCGTGCCGACGACCGGCAGGTCGTAATCCTTGCCGATTTCGAACATCTTGTTCGTCTGCCACTGACCGTTCTGCCAGGAATAGACGACGCCGGTGAATTCACGGAAGTTGATTTCCGGGTCGAAGTTCGTGGCGAAGTATTTACCGTGGCTGCCGGCATTGATGTCGACGATATCGACGTCTGTCACCTTGTCGAGATATTCGTCCTTGGCGAGCTTGGCATAGGCGTTGACGACGCCGGGGTCGAAGCCGGCGCCGAGGATGGCGGTGATGCCCTTCTCGGCGCATTCGGTGGCGCGCTTCCACTCGTAGTTACCGTACCACGGCGGGGTCTCGCAGATCTTGCCCGGCTCCTCGTGGATGGCGGTGTCGATATAGGCGACGCCCGTATCCATGCAGGCGCGCAGCACCGACATGTTGAGGAAGGCGGTGCCGACATTGATGACGATCTCAGACTTCGTCGACGTGATGAGCGCCTTGGTGGCCTCGATGTCGAGCGCGTCGAGGGCATGGCCTTCGAGCACGCCCGGCTGCTTCATCGCCTTCTTCTCATGAACGGACGCGATGATCTTGTCGCACTTCGCCTTGGTGCGCGAAGCGATGTGGATGTCGCCGAGCACGTCGTTGTTCTGGGCGCATTTATGCGCAACGACCTGTGCAACGCCGCCGGCGCCGATGATGAGCACGTTCTTCTTCATGTCCCGGAATAGCTCCTTCTGGGGTTGATGAGGGGATTAGGAAAGGCTTGCTTCGTAGTCCGCGTAATCGAATTCGCGGACGGTGCGGATGCTGCCATCGAGTTCACGGATGGCGATCGCCGGCATTTTCACGCCGTTGAACCAGTTCTTCTTGACCATGGTGTAGCCGGCCGCATCCTGGATGGAGATGCGGTCGCCGACCTTCAGTGCCTGCTCGAAATTGAACTCGCCGAAGATGTCACCGGCAAGGCAGGACTTGCCGCACACCATGTAGCGGTGCGGCCCGGTATTCGGGGAAAGCTTGGCGCTCTCGCGGTAGATCAGGAGGTCCAGCATATGCGCCTCGATGGATGAGTCCACGATGGCGAGGTCCTTGCCGTTGTTCAGCGTGTCGAGCACGGTCACTTCCAGCGAGGTGGACTTGGTGATCGAGGCTTCGCCCGGCTCCAGATAGACCTGCACGCCGTATTCGCCGGCAAAGCGCTTCAGCCGCTCGGCGAATTTTTCCAGCGGATAGTTTTCGCCGGTGAAGTGGATGCCGCCGCCGAGGCTCACCCATTCGGCCTTCTTCAGGAGGGGGGCGAACTTCTCCTCGATGGTGCCGAGCATGCGGTCGAACAGGTCGAAATCACCGTTCTCGCAGTTGTTGTGGATCATGAAGCCGGAGACACGATCCATGACCGGCTCGACCTTTTTCACATCCCATTCGCCGAGGCGAGAGAAGGGGCGGGCCGGGTCGGCAAGGTCGAAGCTGGAGGAGGAAATGCCGGGATTGAGGCGCAGGCCCCGCACGATGCCGGAGGCCTTGTCGGAAAAGCGGTCGAGCTGTCCGATGGAGTTGAAGATGATCTTGTCGGCGTGGCTGATGACCTCGTCGATCTCGTAATCGGCATAGGCGACGGAATAGGCGTGCGTTTCCTTGCCGAAGCGCTCGTGGCCGAGGCGCACTTCGTTCAGCGACGAGGAGGTCGTGCCATCCATGTAGTCCCGCATGAAATCGAAGACCGACCAGGTGGCGAAGCATTTCAGCGCCAAGAGCGCCTTGGCGCCGGAAATCTCGCGCAGCAGCGCGATCTTTTCCATGTTGGCGAGAAGCTTCGACTTGTCGATCAGGTAATAGGGCGTGTTCAGGGACATGGAAGACCTGTCTTCTTGCGGTGGATCGCGCGCCGGCCGGTGCCGGAACGCGAGGAATCGCGGCAGAAAGAGGCGTCAGCCTCCCGCTCCGCCTGGGCTCAGGGAAGGAACCGGCTGTACGGTATCGTCGTGCGGACACGGCGATGTGACAGCGCCTTGGCGCTGTTCGCCCGGTCGGCATATCGCGTGAAATGGAGGACGGGCAGGCGCGGTGTCTTCACCGGCCGCACGGGGCCGGAGGGCGTAACGGCGTCTAAGCCAGACCGTGCCGCGATGGCACGCATCGAAAAGCGTTCTTCCGTTCGGGGGGCATCTACCGAGCCCATCCCCGATTGGAAGAGGGCGTCGCAAGACATGGCGTCCTCCCCAACCAGCAGATGAAACCTGCAATAAGTGGCGGCTCTCTAGCACAGGCCGGCGGCACAATTCAATGCGGTACTTTTGCCGATTTTTTTCGGAAACGGCTCTTGCACCTCTAGTCGCTAGAGGTCGTAGAACATTCTCGACAGACTGAAGAGGATGATGCGATGTCCGATGTGAAAGAGACGCGGTTCCGGGTGGAGGGCATGGATTGCGCCTCCTGCGCCAGCAAGATCGATACGGCCGTGCGCCGCATGCCGGGGGTGGCGGACGTGTCCGTATCCGTGACGGCCGGCACCATGCGCGTGCAGCACGATGTCACGAGCGATCTGGAGGCAATCCGCCGCAAGGTCTCCGGCCTCGGCTATACCGTCACGCCGGGCGCGGCGCTCGCGGCGGAAAAGCCGGCCGGCAAACACGAGCATGGCCCCGGCTGCAATCACGACCATGGGCATAACCATGGGCACGGTCACGATCATGCACACGATCACGACCATCACGATCACGCCGGCCATGGCCACGACGCCAAACCGCAGGCTGCGGCCATCGAAGGGCTGCACGGTCATGACCATGGTCCTTCCGAAGGCCCGTGGTGGAAGGGCAGGAAGGGCCGCCTCACCATCTTCGCCGGCGCGGCGCTGGTCTTCGCCTATGGCATCGGCCATCTTTTCCCGTCCATCGCGACCTATGCCTTCATCATCGCCATGGCCGTCGGCCTCGTGCCGATCGCCCGCCGCGCCATCATGGCCGCGCTCGCCGGCACGCCCTTCTCCATCGAGATGCTGATGACCATCGCCGCCGTCGGCGCGGTGATCATCAACGCCACGGAGGAGGCCGCCGCCGTCGTCTTCCTCTTCCTCGTCGGCGAATTGCTGGAAGGCGTCGCAGCCGGCAAGGCGCGCGACAGCATCCGCTCGCTCTCCGCGCTGGTGCCGAAGACGGCCTTGCTGGAGGACGCGGAGGGCCGCACGAAGGAGGTGCCGGCCGAATCGTTGGCCGTCGGCGCCGTCATCCTCGTGCGCCCGGGCGACCGCATCTCCGCCGATGGCACGATCATCGAGGGCGAGAGCGCCATCGACGAGGCCCCCGTCACCGGAGAAAGCACGCCGGTGCGCAAGGACGTCGGCGACACGGTCTTCGCCGGCACGGTCAATGGCGATGCGGCTCTGCGCATCCGCGTCACGGCCGCTGCGGCCGACAACACCATCGCCCGCGTCATCAAGCTGGTCGAGGAGGCGCAGGAATCGAAAGCCCCGACCGAGCGCTTCATCGACCGTTTCTCGAAATATTATACGCCCGGCGTGGTCGTCGTCGCCGCGCTCGTCGCGCTCGTCCCGCCGCTGTTCTTCGGCGGCGACTGGAACGCGTGGGTCTACAAGGGCCTCGCCGTGCTGCTGATCGGCTGCCCCTGCGCGCTCGTTATCTCCACGCCCGCCGCCATCGCCGCCGCGCTGTCGTCCGGCGCGCGTCGCGGCCTGCTCATGAAGGGTGGGGCGGTTCTGGAAGGCCTGGGGAAACTCACCGCCATCGCCTTCGACAAGACCGGCACGCTGACCGAGGGCAAGCCCAAGGTCACCGATGTCGTCGCCTTCTCCCAGCCGGCGGCTGAGGTCCTGCGTCTCGCCGCCGCGCTGGAGACCGGCTCCAGCCATCCGCTGGCGCTCGCCATCCTCGGCAAGGCCGCCGAAGACGGCATCGTTCCCCCGGTTGCCACCGGCTCGCGGGCGCTGGGCGGCAAGGGCGTCACCGCCACGGTCGAGGGCAGGGATGTCTTCCTCGGTTCGCCCAAGGCTGCCGCCGAGCGGGTCGCGCTTTCCGAGGAGGTGCAGGCCGCCACCACGGCGCTCAACGACGACGGCAAGACCGTCTCCATGCTGATCGTCGACGGCGTTCTCGCCGGGGCCATCGCCATGCGCGACGAGCCACGCGCCGATGCCGCCAGCGGCCTGAAGACCCTGCGGGACGCCGGCATCAAGACGATCATGCTGACCGGCGACAATGCCCGCACGGCAAAAGCCGTCGGCGCCGAACTCGGCATCGAGGTGCGTGCCGAGCTGATGCCCGAGGATAAGCAGCGCATCGTCGGCGAACTCCAGCGCGAGGGCTTCGTCGTCGGCAAGATCGGCGACGGCATCAACGACGCCCCGGCGCTCGCCGCCGCCGATATCGGCATCGCCATGGGCGGCGGCACGGATGTGGCGCTGGAAACGGCGGACGCCGCCATCCTGCACGGCCGCGTCGGCGACGTCGCGCTGATGGCGGACCTCTCGAAGCGCACCATGCGCAACATAGTGCAGAACATCGTCATCGCGCTCGGCCTCAAGGGCGTCTTCCTGGTGACGACCGTCATGGGTATCACCGGCCTGTGGCCGGCGATCCTCGCCGATACCGGCGCGACCGTGCTCGTCACGATGAATGCGCTGCGCCTGCTGCGGCCGATCCGCTAGAGCCTTTGCAGCCGAAGCGGTTCCGCTTCGGCTGCAAAGGCGGCAAAACAGGAATCCGGAGCATTTCGGTGAATCGGAATTCACCGAAATGCTCCGGGGCCTCAGTCGTGCTCGTCCGCGCAGAGATCGTGATTGGCCAATGCGCGGATGACGTAGCAATCGCTGATCTGGTCGGAATGGCAATGGCTGGTGATGCGCTCCAGCTCGGCTTCCAGCTTGCGAAGCCGGGCAATCTTGCGCCGCACGGTGGCAAGCTGCTCTGCGGCGATGCGGTCGGCGTCGTGGCAGGGGCGTTCGGGATGCTGGCTGAGGTCGATCAGCTCGCGGATGGCGTCGATGGTCAGGCCGAGGTCGCGGGCGTGGCGGATGAAGGCAAGGCGGTCGCGTTCCTCACGGGAGTAGCGCCGCTGGTTGCCTTCCGAGCGCCCGGCATGGGAGAGCAGCCCCATCTGCTCGTAATAGCGGATGGTCGGAACCTTGACGCCCGTTTCCCTGGAAAGATCGCCGATCGTCAGCATTGCTTCGCCTCATCAATGAACCGCCCAAGAGATGTGCCGTGCGCCGCCGCAAATCAAGCCTTCTCTTCCGGGGCCGGCCCGGCGCAAGCATCTGACGATATTTTGACCTCGTCGTGATCGCTGACGAAAGAAAGCCGCAAAGCTGGTCTTGAAGCTCGGGGAGCGTCAGGCTTTAAGCTCTGGCCGGAAACGAGGCATGATGCCGCGCCGGGCCGATGAAGGCCACAAGATTAACGAAGTTCTAAGCAATCGCTAGGACTCTGAAGCTTCGATGCGTCGCGGGGACTGCGGCGCGCCACGGACCTCGAAAACCGAAACCGACCCATGTTTGCGCTTCGCCATCGCCTTTCTTCTGGAACCGCCCGCCCGCGTCTTTCGCTTTTCGCGCGGCTTGCCGCCGCGGCCGTTGCCGGCAGCCTGCTCGCCGGCTGCATGGCCATGGACGTCGCCTCGCTCGCCGAGACGCCCAAGCTTTCCAGCAAGGTGAAGGCGGAGATGTCGAAGAAGAAGATGCGGCCGGAAAGCCCCGTGCTCGTGCGCATCTTCAAGCAGGAAAGCGAGCTGGAGGTCTGGAAGGTCGATACGAGCGGCAAATATGCGTTGTTCAAGACCTATCCGATGTGCCGCTGGTCCGGCAAGCTCGGCCCCAAGACGAAGAGCGGCGACCGCCAGGCGCCGGAAGGCTTCTACCATGTCTCCGCCGGCATGCTGAACCCGAACTCGCAATATTACGTCTCCTTCAACCTCGGCTATCCGAACAAGCTGGAATCGGCGCTCGGCTATACGGGCGAGGCGCTGATGGTGCATGGCGCCTGCTCCTCCTCGGGCTGCTACGCCATGACCGATCAGGGCGTCGGCGAAATCTACGCCATCGTGCAGAAGGCGCTGGAAGGCGGGCAGGAGCGGTTCCAGGTGCAGGCCTATCCGTTCCGCATGACCACGGAGAACATGGCCAAGCACAAGGACGACCCGAACATGTCCTTCTGGCGCACGCTGAAGGAGGGCTACGACGCCTTCGCCTTCACCAGGCGCCAGCCGAAGGTCTCCGTCTGCGGCGGCCGCTACGTCTTCAACAAGGACTTCGCGGATGGCGAGCCGGACGACCCGCTCGCCCAGTGCCCGGCCACCGTCGATGGAGCCGATGGCGAGCTGATGGCGAAGATCGGCGCGGAGCAGAAGAAGCTGGATGCGGCCTTCGCGGGCGCCGCGCCGGTCTCCAGCTTCTCCTATTCGGACGGCGGCATGCATCCGAGCTTCCGCACGCTGCTCAAGCAGGAAGGCGCAAAGGGCATGGCCGCGCGCATCTCGCGCACGAAATACCCCGTCAGCCGGCCCGAGGCGGCGCTTGCCGACCCCTACGACGATTGACGCAAGAGGCGGCCATCGCGGCCGCCTATTGACTGTATACGATTTTATCACATTATTGCGCGCAATTTGATCCGCCCAGCCGGCGGATCGATCCATGGACATATGGAGGCGCGACATGACGGAAACTCTCTTCACCAATGCGAAGCTGGCGGACGGTTCGCTGAAGGACATCGGCGTGGCCGGCGGCCGCATCGTTTCCATCGCACCGGCCGGCGCTGCCTCGGATACGGCTTCGATGGTCGATATTGCCGGCGCGCTGCTGGTGCCGGCTTTTGTCGAGGGGCATATCCATCTCGATACCAGCTTCTACGGCGACAAGTGGATTGCGCACAAACCCTGCACCAACGGCTTCGACGTGCATGAGCGCGTCGCCTTCCAGGCGGAAAACATGGCGGGGGCCGCGCCGATGGCCGAGCGCGCCCGCAACCAGCTCGAACTGTGCGTTTCCAACGGCTCCCTCCAGATGCGCAGCCATGTCATGGTCGATGGCTCCGTCGGGCTGAAGTCGCTGGAGACGATCCTGGCCGTCCGCGAGGCGTATCGCGATATCATCGACATCCAGCTTGTCGCCTTCCCGCAGAGCGGCATCCTGAAAAGCCCCGGCACGCCGGAACTGCTGGACGAAGCCATCGCCATGGGGGCCGATCTCGTCGGCGGCCTCGACCCGGCGAGCTTCGACCGTGATGTGCAGGGCCATCTCGATGTCGTCTTCGGCGTTGCCGGCAAGCATGGCGTCGGCGTCGATATTCACCTGCACGATTTCGGCACGCTCGGCGCTTTCACCGTGGAGGAGATCTGCGCCCGTACGGTCGCGCTTGGCATGCAGGGCAAGGTGGCGATCAGCCATGCCTACGGCCTCGGCAATCTCGACCCGGACGCCGCCCGCCGTATCGGCGCGAAGATTGCCGCCGCCGGTGTCTCCATCATGACCAATGCCCCGGGCGACCACGCCTTCCCGCCCGTCGCGCTCCTGCGCGGGGAGGGCGTCAACGTCTTTGCCGGCAGCGACAACATTCGCGATTCCTGGTGGCCTTACGGCGATGGCGACATGCTGGGCCGCGCCATGATGATCGGCTACCGCTCCGGCTTCTACACCGACGAGGAGCTTTCCGCCGCCTTCGACGTGGTGACCGCCGCCGGGGCGAAGGCCCTCGGCCTCGAAGGTTATGGCATCGCGGTCGGTGCGAAGGCCGATTTCGTGACGCTGGCCGCCGCGCATGTGCCGGAGGCCGTGGTGGCGTTGCCTAAGGGCCGCCGGGTGTTCAGGGCTGGTCGGCTGGTCGCGGAGAACGAGGCGATGGTCCGCTGAACGGAAAAGGGCGCGCCAGTCTCCACCGGCGCGCCCTTTTATTTGATCTCCTCGAAGCCGCTTATGTGCGCGGCTTCAGGTTCTCGGGGTCGTACAGCGGCTTGTAGCCGATGCTGACCACCTCGACCGGGTAGCTCTCGTCGAAATATTCGATGTTGAGCTTGCGGCCTTCCTGGCAATAGGCGTGCGGCAGGTAGGCGAGCGCGATGTTCTTGCCGATGGTCGGACCGAAGGCGATGGAGGTCGTGTAGGAGCGACGGCCGAGCTCGTCGATCAGGATTTCCCCCGTCGCCGGGTCCACGACCGGCAGATTGCCGAGCGGGTAGCGCTTGACGCCGTTCCGGTCCGTATTCTCCGTCATGAGAAGCGTGCAGAGCATGGCGGGCTGGTGGTCGCGCGCCTTGTATTCCAGATGCTTCGCCTTGCCGCGGAAATCGGCTTCCTTGACCTTGGGGCGGGCAAGGTCGGCCTCGATGAGGTTGTACTGGGTGAGAAGGTCCGCGTTCTGCAGGCGCAGGCTCTTTTCCATGCGGCGCGAGTTGGCATAGGTCTCGACGCCGACCGCCATGACGCCGGTGGAGCGCAGCGCATCCCACACGGCAAGGCCGTCCTCGTACTTCATGTGCAGTTCCCAGCCCTGCTCGCCGACATAGGAGATGCGGAAGGCGGTCACGTTCTTGCCGGCGATCTCGATCTGCTTGATCGCGGCGAAGGGGAAGTTCTCGATATCGAGGCCGGCCGGGTCCGCGACCACCTTCTTCAGGTTTTCGCGGGCGTTCGGGCCCCAGATGCCGATGGTGATGAACTTCTCCGACGTGTCGGTGATGGTGACGTCGAGGCCGCGATCCTCGGCCACGCGCTTCATGTAGTGGAAGTCGCGCGGGCCGGCATCGGCGCCGTTCACGAGGCGGCAGCGGTCGGCCATGCGGAAGACGGTGAAGTCGGCGCGCACCATGCCCTCGTCGTCGAGGAAGTGGGTGTAGATGCCCTTGCCGATATTGCCGTCGCCGCCGATTTTTGCCGCGCAGAGCCATTCCAGCAGATCCACATGGTCGGGGCCTTCGATGTCGACCATGTGGAAGTGCGAGAGGTTGATGATGCCGCAATCCTCGCTCAGCGCCAGATGCTCGGCATTGGAGACGCGCCAGAAGTGGCGGCTGTCCCATTCGTTCTCGCGCACCGGAACGCGGTCGCCGTATTTTTCCAGCAGGTGCTCGTTGGCCTTGTAGCCGTGCGCACGCTCCCAGCCGCCCAGTTCCATGAAGTAGCCGCCGAGTTCCTTCTCGCGCTCATGGAAGGGCGAGCGCTTGGCGCCGCGGCCCGAGGCATAGGGTTCGCGGTTGTGGACGGCCGGGAAGTAGATCTTCTGGGCGGCCTCGTAGCAGCGGCCCTCGATGAACGTCTCTTCGAGCTGGTGCGGATAGAAGCGGGAATAATCGATGGAGTTGTGGTCGATCTCGGTGCGGCCGTCCGTCATCCAGTCGGCGATGAGCTTGCCGTAGCCGGGGCCGTCCTTCACCCAGATGGCGACGCAGTACCATAGACCGCGCACCTTCTGGCTCTCGCCGCAGGACGGGCCGCCGGCGGCGGAAACCTGAAGCAGGCCGTTGAAGGAATGGCCTTCGTTATAGCCGAGTTCGCCGAGGATCGGCGTCAGCTCCATGGCCTTTTCCAGCGGCTCGAGGATTTGCTCCATGTCGAGGTCGCGCTGCGAGGGCGAAAGGCGCGCCTCGTGCTTTTCGAGAATGTCGCGCGGGTGGCAGAGGCGCGGATTGGTTTGCTCGTAATAGCCCCATTCGATCTGGCCGCCCTCGGTGGTCTTCGGGTCGCCGGTGTCGCGCATATAGGCGGAGTTGCCCTGGTCGCGCAGCAGCGGGAAGCCGATTTCCTTGCCGGTGCCTTCGAACTCGTTGTACGGGCCGAAGAAGGTCAGCGGATGGTCGACCGGCATGACGGGCAGGTCCTCGCCGACCATTTCGGCGATCAGGCGGCCCCAGATGCCGGCGCAGACGATGACATGGTCCGCCATGATCGTGCCGCGATGGGTGACGACGCCCTTGATACGGCCCTTCTCGACGATGAGCGCGGTCGCCGGCGTGTTGCCGTAGACCTGCAGCTTGCCGGACTTTTCGGCGGCGTCGACCAGCTTGCCCGCAACGGTCTGCGAACGCGGCACGACGAGGCCGGCATCCGGGTCGAACAGGCCGCCCATGACCTGATCTTCCTCGATCAGCGGGAACATCTGCTTGATTTCGGACGGCGAGACATAATGCGCGCGGGTGCCGAAGGCGCGGGCGGAGGAAAGCTTGCGCTTGATCTCTTCCATCCAGCTATCGTCGCCCGTGCGGGCGACTTCGAGGCCGCCGATGCGCGCGTAGTGGCCCATCTTCTCGTAGAAATCGATGGAATACTGGGTCGTCCAGACCGAGAGATAGTCGTGGCTGGTCGTGTAGCAGAAGTCCGAGGCATGCGCCGTCGAACCGATATCGGTCGGGATGCCCGACTTGTCGATGCCCACGATATCGTCCCAGCCGCGCTCGATGAGATGATGGGCGATAGACGCGCCCACGATGCCACCCAAACCGATGATGACGACCTTCGCCTTTTGCGGAAACTCTGCCATGCTCATAGACCCCGATGAGAAATTTCAGCCGATTTTAGGGCCTCGGCCGATGTCAGTGCAGCCTGTCTGCGACTCGTCCGCGACCAGTTCCGACAGTCCTCCGAAGCGGTGCCCTCAGCCGGTGGCGCGACCCTAGCGGATCGCGCGGGGCGTGCAACGCCTTTCGCCGCGACGGGCGGCCGGTTCAGGCAACGACATTGCGCACGAAGCGGACGACGCCTTCGCCGGGATTGGCATAGGCATAGGCCCGGTCGGTGGCGTAGACGGCGAAGCTGCCGGCCGGATAGTCCTTGGCGACGCCGGAAAGCTCGAGCCGCAGCGTGCCCTCGGTCACGAAGATCATTTCGTGCCAGCCGGCCGGGTCCGGTTCGGCCTCGTAGCGCTCGCCGGGGCCGAGCGACCAGAGCCACATCTGCGCCTCCGTCGCCGCCGGGGCCGAGCCGAGCAGCACGGCGGCGCTTTCGGGGCCTGTCCCGCGCCAGGTTACCTCGTTGATCTCCGCCGAGGGTGCGCGGGCGGGGTCGCGCACCAGATCGACGAAGCCGACGCCCATGGCGGCCGCCAGCTTGTCGAGGCTCGACAGGCTGATATTCGCATCGCCCCCTTCCAGCGCCACGATCATGCGGCGGCTGATGCCGGAGGCCTCCGCCAGCGCCACCTGACTGAGCCCGGCGGCCAGCCGGAAGCGCCGCAGGTTACCGGAAACATGGGCGAGCACGTCGCCGCGTTCTTGACTGTGCAATATGTTGCTCATATCGTTTCGTTATCGAAGGGGCGGCCGCGCCGCATCCCGCCTTCTAGCCCGAAAGGAGCCAGCCATGAAGATACGCGATTTCGGCGTCGAGATCTGGATGAACCGCTACGAGAACGATTGCGAGCTGAATCTCGCGGAAACCTGCGTGGAATCGCTGACGGTCGCCGAGCTTCTCGACATGGCCGGCAAGCGCGACGATATCCTCGCCGAACTCTTGCCGATGAAGCTCACCTATGGCGCCATCGAGGGCAGCGACCGGCTGCGCGGCCTGATCGCCGGCCTTTATGAACGGCAGGCGGCGGAGAATGTGGTCGTCACCCATGGCGCGATCGGCGCCAATGCGCTGGTGCATGAGACGCTGGTGGAGCCGGGCGACCGGGTCATTTCGGTTCTCCCAACCTACCAGCAGCACTATTCCATTCCGGAGAGTTTTGGCGCGGATGTCCGGATATTGAAGCTGACGGAGGCGCACGGCTTCCTGCCGGACCTTGAGGAGCTGCGCCGCCTCGCCGCGCCCGGCACCAAACTCATCTGCCTCAACAATCCCAACAACCCGACCGGCTCGCTGATGGATCGGGACTTTCTCTTGCAGGTCGTGGAGATCGCGCGCGGCTGCGGCGCATGGGTCCTCTGTGACGAGGTCTATCGCGGCACGGACCAGCAGGGCGACGGCATGACTGCTTCCATCGCCGATCTTTACGAAAAAGGCATCAGCACCGGCAGCATGTCCAAGACATGGTCGCTTGCCGGCCTGCGTCTCGGCTGGATCGTCGGGCCGAAGACGCTGCTGCATGCAGTCTCCATCCACCGCGACTACAATACGATCAGCGTCGGCATGCTCGATGATCACTTCGCCGCCATCGCGCTGGAGAACCGCGACAAGATTCTTGCCCGCAGCCATGCGATCACCCGGCGCAACCTCGCGATCCTCGCCGAATGGGTGGAGGATGAGCCGTTGATCGCCTGGGTAAAGCCGCAATCCGGCACGACGGCACTCCTGAAATACGACCTGCCGATAAGCTCCGAAGCCTTCTGCACGACGCTGTTGGAGCGCACCGGCGTCATGCTGACGCCGGGCAGCGCCATGGACATGGAGGGTTACCTGCGCATCGGCTATGCGAACGGGGAGGCGATCCTGCGCGAGGGGCTGAAACGCCTGTCCGTCTTCCTGCGGGAAGAGCAGGCGGCACGCGCCGCCTGAGGTTGTTCGTTAACGGAAGCTTACCGGACCCATGCGTCTTCCGCATGGGTGACGTGCTGGCTTGTCGCTGTACTGCATTGCAGCATAAGCCTATAAAGCGGTCATCGAAAGACGCGGCGCCACGGACCGGTGCCGAACAGAGAGCCTCTGAAAGGGGATCATCATGAACATGGCACGTTCCTTCAACAATTGGCGCAAGTACCGTCAGACCGTCAACGAACTCGACCGCATGAGCGCGCGTGAACTGCGCGACCTCGGCATCGAGCGCTCGGAAATCAAGACCGTCGCCCGCGCCGCCGTCGGCTTCTGACCGACGCGCCGGAAACGGCGGAATTCGAAGACGCCCGCCCTCCGGCGGGCGTTTTTGCACGTGCGAACGAATCGCCTGCGTCTGCCTTAATTCAACGGAATTGAGATATACGTCACGCGCATAACGCATAGCTGCCTTGCAAAACGATGCCTATCGAATAATCAGGAATCGGATATAGTCATATTTATCGAAGCAACGTACCTCCTCCCACGAAGCTTCGATGGATGCAGAAGGCCCACTCCTCCTCCCAGGGCCGACTGCTGGAATGGCGGCACTCCTCCTCCCAGTCGCCATTCGGTTCTATCGGAAAGCCTGCCGCACCTCCTCCCGCGGCAGGCTTTTCCATTTCTGGACCTCTTTTCCCACACGACGATATCGAAACCGGCCGATCCGCTTAGGCAGTTTCATTGTGTTTTTGAAAATATAGCGCTGGCAAAGGCCTATGTGCCGCTATATTCAAAAGGATATCACGCTGCCGGCAAGGCAGGAAAAGGGAGAATAGCCATGAACCGTCGCCTGCTTCTGAAACTCGTCGTTGCCGCGCTTGCGGCCCTGCCGCTTGCCCTGCCGGCCGCCGCCGCGGACAAGGTCACCGTCTTTGCCGCCGCCAGCCTCAAGAACGCGCTCGATGCGGCCAATGCCGCCTGGCAGACGGAAAGCGGCAACGAGACGGCGGTCTCCTATGCCGCAAGCTCGGCGCTCGCCAAGCAGATCGAGGCGGCGGCCCCCGCCGATCTCTTCATCTCGGCAGACCTTGCCTGGATGGATTACGTCGCCGAGAAGAAGCTGATCAAGGACGACACCCGCGTGAACCTCCTCGGCAACCGCATCGTGCTCGTCGCGCCCAAGGACAAGGCTTCGACGGTCGAGATCAAGGACGGTTTCGACCTCGCCGGCCTCGTCGGCGACGGCAAGCTTGCCATGGGCGCCGTCGACAGCGTGCCGGCCGGCAAATACGGCAAGGCGGCACTTGAAAAGCTCGGCGTCTGGTCCTCCGTCGAAGGCAAGGTCGCCGGCGCGGAAAGCGTGCGCGCGGCGCTCGCCCTCGTCTCGCGCGGCGAAGCGCCCTACGGCATCGTCTACCAGACGGATGCCGCCGCCGATCCGGGCGTCGCCGTCGTCGGCACCTTCCCGGAAGACAGCCACCCGCCGATCATCTACCCGGTCGCGATCCTCTCTGAATCCAAGAGCGCGGCCGCCGGCGCTTATCTCGACTTCCTGAAGTCCGACAAGGCCGCGCCCTTCTTCACGGAGCAGGGCTTCACCATCCTGAAGTAAGTGAGGCTCGCGACAGGCCGGGATGATAGCTCGGGACTGTTGTGTGAGAGACCCCCTCTCCACAAGGGGAGGGCAATCGCCTATGGAATTCGGCGATGCAGCTTTTTCCCTTCTCCCCTCGGGGAGAAGGTGGCCCGAAGGGTCGGATGAGGGGGCACCCACAGGGCTCGATTTTTCCCGCCTTCGGCACCCCCCATCCGCCTGCCGGCACCTTCTCCCCGCTGGGGAGAAGGAAGATGGGGCGAGCGTTCCGTTTCATATGCGTTCGTTCTGCCCTAGTGGTGCGCGCGGGCAGGCAGAGAGGGAATCGGCAGCAATGAGGAAACCGCGTGGACTGGCTTGCCCTGAGCGATGAGGAATGGACGGCGATCCGGCTCAGCCTTCGGGTCGCGTCGGTGGCCGTCCTCTTCAGCCTGCCGCTCGGCATTTTCGTGGCGCTGGCGCTGGCGCGCGGCCGCTTCTGGGGCAAGTCGCTGCTGAACGGCCTCGTCCACCTGCCGCTCATCCTGCCGCCGGTCGTCACCGGCTTCCTCCTGCTCATTCTCTTCGGCCGGCGCGGTCCCATCGGCGCGCTGCTCGACGAATGGTTCGGCATCGTGCTCTCCTTCCGCTGGACCGGCGCGGCGCTCGCCTGCGGCGTCATGGGTTTCCCGCTGATGGTGCGCTCCATTCGCCTCTCCATCGAGGCGGTGGACCGCAAGCTGGAAGAGGCGGCCGGCACGCTCGGCGCAAGTCCTCTCTGGGTCTTTTTCACCGTCACCCTGCCGCTCATCGTCCCCGGCGTGCTCGCCGGCATGATCCTCGCCTTCGCCAAGGCCATGGGCGAATTCGGCGCGACGATCACCTTCGTCTCCAACATTCCCGGCGAGACGCAGACGCTGTCCGCCGCCATCTATACCTTCACCCAGGTGCCCGGCGGCGATGCCGGGGCGATGCGCCTCACCCTCGTCGCCATCGCCATCTCCATGGCGGCGCTGATCGCCTCGGAATTCCTCGCCCAGCGCCTCGGCCGCAAGGTGCATCTCGAATGAGCCTTACCGTCGAAGCAAGGCACCGGCTTGGCCATTTCTCGCTGGAAGCCGCCTTCACCTCCGAAGGCGGCGTGACGGCGCTGTTCGGCCGTTCCGGCTCGGGCAAGACCTCGCTCATCCGCATCATCGCCGGCCTGACGCGCCCGACGGAAGGCCGCGTCGTGCTGGATGGCGACGTGCTGGCCGATACGGCGCGCCGCATCTTCCTGCCGCCGCACCGTCGCCGCTTCGGCTATGTCTTCCAGGAGGCCCGGCTCTTTCCGCACCTGACGGTCCGCCAGAACCTCCATTACGGCCGCTGGTTCTCCCCGAAGGGCGCACGCACGGAAAACCCGGACCGCATCATCGGCCTGCTCGGCATCGGCGACCTGCTGGATCGCCAGCCGGCCAACCTTTCCGGCGGCGAAAAGCAGCGCGTCGCCATCGGCCGAGCGCTTCTCTCGTCCCCGCGTCTGCTGCTGATGGACGAGCCGCTCGCCGCGCTCGACGACGAGCGCAAGGCGGAAATCCTGCCCTATCTGGAGCGCCTGCGCGACGAGGTTGGCATTCCCATCGTCTATGTCAGCCATTCCGTGGCCGAGGTCGCCCGCCTTGCCGACAAGGTGGTGCTGATGGCCGATGGCCGCATCGCCGCCGCCGGCCCCGCCTCGGATGTGCTCGGCGGCGCGCGGCTTTCCTCCGCGCTCGACCGCCGCGAGGCGGGCAGCGTGCTGTCCGGCCGGGTGGAGGCGCGCGACGCCGCCCATGGCCTTGCCACCATCCGCCTCGATGGCGGCGCGGCCGTCTTCGTGCCGGGTGCGGCCGTCTCGCCCGGCGAGGCGGTGCGCCTGCGCATTCCCGCCCGCGACGTGCTGGTGGCGACGGTGCGTCCCGAGGGCATCAGCGCGCTCAACATTCTCGAAGGTGTGGTGGAGACGGTGGAACCGGACGGGGAGGGCATGGCGAACCTGCGCATCGCCTGCGGCGGCGATCACATCCACGCCCGCATCACGGTCCTGTCGGTCGAGCGTCTCGGCCTTGCGCCGGGCCTGCCGGTGCATGCGGTCGTCAAGACGGTGGCGCTGGAATAGGGGTCAATCCGCCAGATTGGCGACGATCCAGCCGATATCGTTGGAGAGCGCCGCACGCGCCTTTTCTTCCATCGCCTGATAATGGGCGATCAGCGCCTCGCCGAACGGCGTCACGACGGCCCCACCGCCCTGCTTGCCGCCGCGCTGCGATTCGACGACGGGCTGCTTGAACAGCCGGTTCATCTCGTCGACCAGCAGCCAGGCCCGCCGGTAGGACATGTCCATCGCCCGTCCGCCGGCCGAAATCGAGCCGGTCTCCCTGATATGCGAGAGAAGCTGGATCTTCCCCCGCCCGATCCGGTTGTCCTGATCGAACTGGAGGCGGAAGATGAGCTTCGGCGCGGTCTTGCTGGCTGCTGACATGAAACTGGGCCCGTAATGATACGGGCCCAGATATAACAGCGTTTCCCGCCGAGGGAAGATTAGGCGGCGCGCTTCAGCGCATCGCCGAGGATCGAGACGATATCCTCGAAGTGCTTCTTTTCGGCGATCAGCGGCGGCGAGAAGGCGATGATGTCGCCAGTGACGCGGATCAGCAGGCCCTTCTCGAAGCAGTCGACGAAGACGTCATAGGCGCGTGCGCCCGGCGCGCCGTCGCGCGATGCCAGTTCGATGCCGGCGATGAGGCCGATGGTGCGGATGTCGATGACATGCGGCAGGCCCTTCAGCGAATGCATCGCCTCGTACCAGTCGTCCTGCAGCTCGGCGGCGCGGGTCAAAAGGCCCTCGTCGCGGTAGATGTCGAGCGTCGCGATACCGGCGGCGCAGGCCACCGGATGGCCGGAATAGGTATAGCCGTGGAACAGTTCGATGGCGTTTTCCGGCCCATGCATCAGCGCGTCGTGCACCTTGCGGCTGGAGAACACCGCGCCCATCGGGATCGCGCCGTTGGTCAGGCCCTTGGCGGTCGTCACGAGATCCGGCGTCACGCCGAAATAGTCGGTGGCGAAGGCGGCGCCCAGGCGGCCGAAGCCGGTGATCACTTCGTCGAAGATCAGGAGGATGCCGTGCTTGTCGCAGATCGCGCGCAGCTTTTCGAGATAGCCCTTCGGCGGAATGAGAACGCCGGTGGAGCCGGCGACAGGCTCGACGATGCAGGCCGCGATGGTTTCCGCGCCGTGCAGCGCGACCAGACGTTCCAGATCGTCCGCGAGGTCCGCGCCATGTTCCGGCTGGCCCTTCACATAGGCGTTCCTGGCAAGGTCATGCGTGTGGCGCAGGTGATCCGAGCCGTTGAGCTGCGGGAAGACGCGGCGGTTGTTGAGGATGCCGCCGACAGAGATGCCGCCGAAGCCGACGCCATGATAGCCGCGTTCGCGGCCGATGAGGCGCGTGCGCGTGCCCTGGCCGATGGCGCGCTGGTAGGCGATGGCGATCTTCAGTGCGGTATCGACCGATTCGGAGCCGGAGCCGGTGTAGAACACGCGGTCGAGCTTGGCGCCTTCCGGGCCGGGAGCGATTTCGGCAAGGCGTTCGGCGAAGTCGAAGGCGATCGGGTGGCCCATCTGGAAGGAGGGGGCGAAGTCCATCTGCGTGAGCTGGCGCTCGACGGCGGAGGCAATCTGGCGGCGGCCATGGCCGGCATTCACGCACCACAGGCCCGCGGTGCCGTCGAGAACCGTGCGGCCGTCCGCGCTGGTGTAATACATGCCTTCGGCGCTCGCGAGCAGGCGCGGCGCGGCCTTGAACTGGCGGTTGGCGGTGAAGGGCATCCAGTAGCTGTCGAGCACCGGAGCGTTGGGTTTGTTGTGGGCGTTCATGGGAGGTCTCCTCTGGTTGAGGCGATAGACGCCATGATTTGCCATGCCGAACAAGTCCTTTTCTTGTTGACGTCAAGCATTTGAAAATAAAGGATGGAGGAGGGGCGGTTTTCGCTATTTCGAACATCTGAAACAGGAAATGCCATGTCGGTCGATATCGGAGGCAGGCTGCGCCATCTGCGCATGGCCCATAATCTGTCCCAGCGCGAGCTGGCCAAGCGTGCCGGCGTCACCAATTCGACGATTTCGCTGATCGAATCGAACGCCTCGAACCCTTCGGTCGGCGCGCTGAAGCGCATCCTCGACGGCATCCCGATCGGCCTTGCCGAATTCTTCGCCTATGAGCCGGATCGGCCGAAAAAGGCCTTCTACCGGGCGGACGAACTGGTGGAGATCGGCAAAGGCCCGGTTTCCTTCCGCCAGATCGGCGACAACACCTTCGGCCGCAGCCTGCAGATTCTCAAGGAATGCTACCAGCCCGGCGCGGACACGGGAAAGGTGCCGCTGGTTCATGACGGCGAGGAAGGCGGCATCGTGCTTTCCGGCCGCCTCGAAGTGACGGTCGACGACGAGCGCCGCATCCTCGGCCCCGGCGACGCCTATTATTTCGAAAGCCGCCGCCCGCACCGCTTCCGCTGCGTCGGCCCGGTGCCCTGCGAGGTCATCAGCGCCTGCACCCCGCCGACCTTCTGAAAAAGAAAAAGCCCGCCGGGGGCGGGCTTTCGGGAAACACGGCGGATCAGGCCTGCGTATTGTCCTCGACGGGCGCGTCCGGGCCATTCTTCTTGATGGAATCGATGGCGTTCTGCGCGCTGGCCTTGCTGGTGTAGCCTTCCGTGGAGAACATGATCTCGCTGTTGTACTTGAAGCGAACACGGAATTCGCCGGCCTTGTCCTTGTAGATCTCGAACTTGTGCGCCATGGGCTTTCCTCCACGAGGGTGTGAATCAGACAGGCGCAACGTGCCAGCAGCGTAAACCTCTGGCAAGGCGCAAACATCTGTTTTCAAGGAGAAAGTTTGGCTGGGGAACCTGGACCCTGCACGGCCGGCTTTTCAGCCCGAAAACCTCAATGAAATCAGCACATCGCGATAGGAAATGGTTTGAAGATTGTAGCAGTCGATTGGATCGCTGCAAGAGGCTCCGCATCGCTATCCCAAGGGCCTTGCTCCCTTGTCGTACAGGTAGACGGTGACGGCAAAAGGCCAGTCTCGTTCGGCTCTCAGCAGGGCCTCGCGCACCGTCGTATCGACCGAATCCAGCACATGGAAATAGGCAGGATCGGCCTCCGCCTCCTCCAGGACGAACCAGGGACGCCCGTCCGGGCGTCTGGCATTGTCATGGGCGGACGGCTCGAAGACGGCATCGCATTCGGGGATGCTGTGGTCTGTTCGGTGATCGATGATGTTGCCGAGCATAAAGGCTGACCTACTGGAGCGGAACGGGTGAAAGATCGGAAACAATCGTCAGGATAAACTGGACGACCTCCTCGTCCGACACCGTGACCCGGTTATAGGCCATGCTCTCGATCCCGGCAGCGGGGCCATTGAAGACACCGATAACCCTTCCGTCCTTGACGGGACCGTCCAGAGCCACAAACTGGATGGCATATTCTTCGTTGTGGCGCGTCAAGGCATCGTTGCCGCTGGCGCGCATGACGAAGGTATCGACATCAATGGCCTCCCACGCAATCTCGTAGTTGAGCCGCTGCAAGTAGTTCGTAAGCTGGCCCAGCGTGATCTGCGCGCTGACAAAAGGTCGGGCAGCGGCGACTTGCCGGTCGAACATATCCTGCGTCGGCTGACCGCCCGGCAGCAGGCGGGACATTCTGGCCTGCGCAATGCGCGTTGCCGTGTCGGGGCCGAAGATGGCCTTATACCCGGAAACACCAACGGTAACGACGGCGGCGATGAGCAATGCCCCGCGCCAGGACTGAAAAAACTGGGCGTTCATGGAAAATCCTGTGATGAAAGAGGTCAGGTGGAAATTGGTTTCCAGTGGTTGATACGAAGCCAGCGATTGCCGGGAATGCCTTTGGTCGCGGCCCGTCCGCTAAAGCGGGTGCCATCGCTTGAGCGCGCCTCGACGGTGTAGATGACCAGAAAGTCCCCGTCGAAATAGACGTCGTAAGCCTCGACCAGCCGGCCGGCGCCGGATGGAACGCTGTCGATTTCCTTTCTCGATGGCGTGGTTTCGACGTACTCGCGGTCCATGACGGTGGTGCCGATGCCGGATATCGTCACCTCAAGCAACTCGATCTCCGTGGCATTGGCGAGGTAAAGCGGCACATAACCGTGCGTCCATTGCTTGCCGAAATACAGGGCGACGGGGAACGGGCAATGATCCAACGGGATCGTCTCCGGCCATTCATAGGCTTTCCGATAGGCGACCTCATAGGGAACGTCAGTGAAATCCGGCGTGAATACCTCACCGTCTCCGATGGCATCCGTCGTGCCGATGAAAAGCCGTGCCTTCTTTTCACGGCAGAGCGCAAGCGCCTGTTGAAGCTGCGGGCGCTCTGCCGAAAGAAGCGGCTCGGTTTCCACAAACTCGGCCAGCACGTTGGCGGATCGCAGCATCTTGCCGATTTCTCGGCGTTGCTTTTCCAGAAGGGCTTGCGCTTCCTCGGGGCCGGCGAGTGCGCGAAAATAGACCACGACATTCCGGGATCGCGCCCAGCTTTCACGGTCGGCCTCGTCCGGGTCTTCCAGGCGGACGATTTCCAGCCCGTCTTGCGAAATGGGCGCGAAGCGTTGTCCGGCGAGTGCCTTGGTCGTGGCGATCAGCACAGCGGCTCGCTCCCGGCCCGCTGCCTCCCGGGCAGCGCCATAGGAAGGGCGGCGGCCTGAGCCATCCTCCATCTCCATAAACGACGCGACGACAACACCCCGCTTTTCCTTCAGCCACCGATTGACAGACTGAAGCTGGACAAGAATTTCCGGTGCCGCATCGGCTATCGCGTCCATATCGAACTGGCTGAACAGGGGAACGGGCTGTTCATCCTCGTCTTCGGTCCAATGGGTGATGAGCGGATATGTCCCGGCGGTGGTTCCTCCTGCCTGACGAAAATAGACGACAACTTTCATGGGCTCCCCATCGTGATTTCTCATGATGCGGCTCCCTCGGGCGATGAACCGCCCCACGTATTCACGTCTGCCTCGTTTGAATTGCCCCGAATTCGCAAGAAAGTCCCACTGTTACCGATTGAACACAGTCGTCCGGGTCGGATTGCCGATGGCCCTTACCCGTCCCGGTATCGCAGCCTGGAGCTTGGCGAGATGTTTGCTCCAGGCGGGATCGTCTCGCTGCGCCTTGTCGAACCCGTAGATAATGAGATGGGGAAGCGTGTCGATAACGGGTGCTGATCCCGTCTCGGCAATCTGACGGATCGCCGGTGCAATGCTGCGGCCGGCGCTTTCTCCGAATGCCCGTATGCGCATGTCGTTGAAGCGAAGCAGCGCCCTTGCCGTCTCGACATACCCTGCCGAAAGCTCGGCCCGGTAGGCTTCCAGCGCCTTTTCGTAATCCGTGATCTGACGAACCACATCGGGAAGATTGTCGCCGCTGGCACGCAAGGCCGAATTGGTGAAATGCTTGGCTTCGTAGAAGCGGATTGTAGGCACGTCGTTTTCTAGGACCGCAATCGCCGCATCGATACGATCCTGCCTGCGGTCGGATGAGCCGGCCTCCTCCTCGCCATCGTCCTCCGGCGAGGATAGGCGCGTCAGGGCGATCTCGGCATCGATCACATCGGCATTGCCGGCAAGCATGGGATGAATGCCGGCTTTCTCCGCACCGGCATAGCGAGATGCGGCCCTGCACATCTCGTTCAGGGTCTCCATGCCCAGATACGTCTTTTGAAGCACGTCTCGGGCGTCGAATTGGAATTCACCGCGTTCCAGGGCAACATAGGTCTGTGCTTGCCGAACAAGATATTTCGCGTGGGTGAACGGGATCACCTGGCCCGGTTTCCAGCCGATGCGAAAGATGGAAGCGCCTCTATAATAGGCATTGATGGAGTTGCGTCGAACGGCGAGAACGAGGTCGGTATGCCGAAGCACATCACGCCACCAATTGCCGGCGCTATCGTTCGCCAGTTCCTCTAATGCATCCAGGAATGTTGATTGCCACTGAGAACTGACCCGGCGTGGCCTGATATTTCCATTGAGAATTGAGGTAGCGTCCGCGCACGTGGTGTAATTTCGGAGGCGCATTGAGGTGGAAACGGCGGTGGAGAATGAGCTGCCGAATTCGTTGAGCGCAAGGTGGGCACCGGGCCTGTCGGAGAAGGTGGAGTTGCAAAGCTTCAACCAGCCGAAAGGAACCCCGATGACCGACGACAGATTAGCTCTTTCCGAGCTTGCCGCGAAGAGTGGCGATAGCGATTTTCTGCGCACGATTGCCGAAAGCGTGCTGCAACTGATCATGGAAGCCGATGTTGATGGCCTGATCGGCGCTGGGCGCTATGAACGTGGCGACAGCCGCCAGACATGGCGCAACGGCTACCGCGACCGCTCGCTCGACACCCGGCTCGGCACGCTGAACCTGAAGATACCGAAGATGCGACAGGGAGCCTACTTTCCCGGCTTTCTGGAGCCGAGGAAGATGGTGGAGAAGGCGCTGGTGGCCGTGATCCAGGAGGCGTGGATCAACGGCGTCTCGACGCGCAAGGTCGATGAGCTGGTGCAGGCCATGGGCATGACCGGCATCTCCAAATCCTCCGTCTCCAAGCTGTGCAAGGATATCGACGAGCGGGTGAACGCCTTCCTCAAGCGCCCCCTTTCCGGTGACTGGCCATACCTCTGGCTCGACGCCACCTATCTGAAGGTGCGTGAGGGCGGTCGCATCGTGTCGGTGGCGGCGATAATCGCGGTGGCGGTCAACACGGACGGGAAGAGGGAGATTGTCGGCCTGCACATCGGCCCCTCCGAAGCCGAGCCGTTCTGGACGAGCTTCCTGCGTGATCTGGTCCGCCGAGGCCTCACCGGCGTCAAGCTGGTCATCTCCGATGCCCATGAAGGGCTGAAAGCGGCCATTACCCGTATCCTCAGCGCGACATGGCAGCGCTGCCGTGTTCATGCGACACGCAATGCGCTGGCCTACGTTCCCAAGGGCCAGCACACCATGGTCGCCGCCGCGATCCGTCAGGCTTTCATCCAGCCCGACCATGACAATGCCGTGCAGACCTGGCGGCATGTCGCCGACCAGCTCCGCGCCAGATGGCCCAAGCTCGGTACCTTCATGGACAATGCCGAAGCCGACGTGCTGGCCTACATGGCCTTCCCCGCCCAGCACCGCACGAAATTACATTCAACGAATCCACTCGAACGCCTCAACAAGGAGGTCAAGCGCCGTGCCGATGTCGTCGGCATCTTCCCCAACGAGGACAGCATCGTTCGCCTCATCGGCGCGGTTCTGCTCGAAGCCAACGACGAATGGCAGCTCCTGAGCCGATACATGCAGGTCGAGGCAATGGCCGAGCTAAACCCACCAACAATCGAAGAGGAAACTACACTTCAGATTACACCCAGAGCCGCCTGATCATGACGGCCCGGTCCTACACCCGAAATTACACCAACTTGACGGACGCTATCAGAATTGACCCATGTTCCAACCTTCCCTCGCATGTTTTCAGCGGGGGCTATGGAGTGATCGACATGGCGTTATTGAGCGTGATCCGACGCTGGCATTTTCGAGAAGAACTATCGATCCGGGAGATTTGCCGCAGGACTGGCCTGTCCCGGAATACCATCCGCAAATACCTGCGCCTGGACGGCGTGGAGCCGAAGTTCAAAGTCCCGGAGCGGCCAAGCAAGCTTGATCCTTTTGCTGATCGGTTGTCTGCCTGGCTGAAGAGCGAATCCAAGAAGAACCGCAAGCAGAAGCGGACGATGAAGCAGTTGCATGCCGATCTGATGAGCCTTGGCTACGAGGGCTCCTACAATCGGGTTGCGGCATTTGCTCGGGAATGGCGTGATGATCGGCAGAGAGAATTGCAGACGACGGGCCGCGGGACATATGTGCCCCTGGCGTTTGACCCCGGCGAAGCCTTCCAGTTCGATTGGTCGGAAGATTGGGCCATCATCGGCAATGAGCGCACCAAACTGCAGGTGGCGCACACGAAGCTGAGCTACAGCCGCGCCTTCATCGTTCGGGCCTATCTCCTGCAGACGCATGAGATGCTGTTCGATGCCCATAATCATGCATTCCGGGTCTTCGGCGGCATCCCCGGCCGCGGAATCTACGACAACATGCGCACGGCGATCGACAAGGTCGGCCGCGGGAAAGAGCGCGACGTCAATGTCCGTTTCCTGGCGATGGCCAGTCACTACGTATTCGAGCCGGAGTTCTGCAATCCCGCGTCTGGTTGGGAGAAAGGGCAGGTCGAGAAGAATGTTCAGGATGCGCGTCATCGCTTCTTCCAACCTGTTCCGCGCTTTCCATCATTGGATGCCCTGAACGACTGGCTGGAGCTTCGGTGCAAGGAATTCTGGGCAAAGACCCCACACGGACAGATGCGCGGCACCATTGCCGACATCTGGGCTGAGGAAGCTTTGGCATTGATGCCTGTTACCCGTCCGTTCGACGGCTTCGTGGAGTATACGAAGCGGGTCACGCCAACCTGCCTCGTCCATCTGGAGCGCAATCGCTACAGCGTGCCGGCATCCTTCGCCAATCGACCGGTGAGCCTGCGGGTCTATCCGGATCGTGTCGTGGTTGCTGCGGAAGGCCAGATCGTCTGCGAGCATCGTCGCGTCATCGATCGCTCTCACGACCGACCGGGACAGACGATCTACGACTGGCGGCACTATCTGGCGGTCGTGCAACGCAAGCCAGGCGCGCTTCGCAACGGTGCACCCTTTGCCGAGCTACCGGACGCGTTCCGGACCTTGCAGCAATACCTCCTGAAGAAGCCGGGTGGCGACCGCGAGATGGTCGATATCCTGGCCCTTGTTCTCCAGCACGACGAACAGGCCGTGCTATCGGCGGTCGACATGGCGCTGAAGTCCGGCGTCCCCACGAAGACCCACGTGCTGAACCTGCTGCATCGCCTCGTCGACGGCAAATCCTTCACACCGCCCACCATCGATGCACCTCAGGCCCTGACGCTCGTCAACGAGCCCAAGGCCAATGTCGAACGATACGATGCGCTGAGAAAGACGGAGGCCCGCCATGCGTCATAATCCAGCAAGCGGCGCTGTCGTCATCATGCTGCGGCAACTGAAGATGCACGGCATGGCCCAGGCCGTCGGCGAACTCACCGAGCAGGGATCGCCGGCATTCGAGGCGGCAATCCCGATCCTGTCGCAGCTCCTCAAGGCGGAGACCGCGGAACGTGAAGTTCGATCGACGGCCTACCAGCTCAAGACGGCACGCTTTCCAGCCTATCGTGACCTGAACGGCTTCGACTTCACCAGCAGTGAGATCAACGAGGCGCTGGCCCGTCAGCTTCATCGCTGCGACTTCCTGGACGACGCCAACAACATTGTCCTGGTCGGCGGTCCCGGCACGGGCAAGACGCATATCGCCACGGCCATCGGTGTCCAGGCCATCGAACA
Organism: Shinella zoogloeoides; assembly: GCF_020883495.1. NCBI lineage: Bacteria > Pseudomonadati > Pseudomonadota > Alphaproteobacteria > Hyphomicrobiales > Rhizobiaceae > Shinella > Shinella zoogloeoides. The sequence continues at coordinate 632,525 of NZ_CP086610.1, forward strand.
TCATCACAAGCGGGTTCGGTTCTTCTCGACCGTGGAACTGGTCAACGCGCTCGAGCAGGAGAAGTCCCAAGGTCGCTCAGGCCAGATCGCCAACCGCCTGGCACACTCCGATCTCGTCATCCTCGACGAGCTCGGTTATCTGCCGTTCAGTGCTTCAGGCGGTGCGATGCTGTTCCATCTGCTGAGCAAGCTCTATGAGCACACGAGCGTCATCATCACCACCAACCTGAGCTTCAGCGAATGGGCCAGTGTCTTCGGCGATGCCAAGATGACAACCGCGCTGCTCGACCGGCTCACCCATCATTGCCACATCCTCGAGACCGGCAACGACAGCTTCCGCTTCAAGAACAGCTCCGCGCACGACACCAAAACGACAAAGGAGAAAACGAGGAACTTGACCACGACCGCAGAGCCGAAACATACCTAATAAGCGGGTCAATTCTCGGTGGAAACGCCGGGTCAGTTCTCAGTGGCAATCAACAGCTTCGCTCCACATGGCGGAAAGAGCGGAGAAATGGCGCTTGATGGTCTTCTGTGTCAACAGAGGCTGTTTCCGGTTGTCCGGCAGCTTTTCATGGGCGCGGATGATTTCATCGGGTGTGAAGGTTTTGTAGGCGGAAGCCTTGCCGTAGTCGGAAGGCAAACGCTCCGCCGTTGCGCGGAATTGTCCGGCATCCGCCCGCGTATACCGGCTTACCGGCTTGTCCCCGCAGTTCTGGATGAAAAGCCGGTACGTGGCATCGGCCTGGTTGCCGGTTTGCTGTTTCCACTCTTTGCGCCGGAGCTGGCCTTCGATGTAGCTCGGGTAGACCGTCGAAAAAAGCGGCTCCGACTGCACATCCGATTGCCGCGCCGGCACGGGAGCCGACGTTACGGGGCGTGCCTCGGCCAAGGTCTGGCGGAGGAGCTTGCTTTTCGGTTCATAGTCGAAGTCGCCTTCATAGCGAGCTTTCAGTGCTTCCGCGAGATCGATGCCGGCGCGGTGAACCGCTTCCTTGCACTGATGGCGTTCTTCCTCGTCAAGCGAGGGCCAGGACAAGCCAGCCATCTGGGCAGCGGCCTGTGATGCCCAAAGTCCGGTGTCGAGCGTATTGCCGCCAAGGGTTTTCCGCGTCTGCTCGGCAACGTCGGACCAGAATTTGGCGCGTGCGGCGCGCGCATCTTCTTCGAGATAGGCGCCGGAAGCGCGACCGGCGTGCTCCCTTGCCAGAATATGGTTGTAGAATTGCTGTGCGAGGCGGGTGATTTCATCGTCGGTAAGCATGGGATTTGCGCGGGCTCTCTCGAAAAGTTTTTCGGTGAGCCGATATAGTTCGTCCGCTCGCAGTCGCGCTGTCCTGGGGGAACAGGCTCCCAAGGTGCGCACGAACTCGCGTCGTTTCAGCCTGTCGCGCAAATCGGCGGGAACGACTCTTCGGAAATGAAACATGCGTCCGCGCCGGACGACGTTGGAAGGAACTGCCAAGCTGCTTCGCTCGCCTTTGTAGCGGCGGTTTGTAGCAAAGCGCTTCATCCCGCCGGAGGTGGCGCGATGTTTGCAAATGATTTCAATGAGTTAGGAGGAAATTGGCTGGGGAACCTGGATTCGAACCAAGATTAACGGAGTCAGAGTCCGTCGTTCTACCGTTGAACTATTCCCCAGCATGGCTGGTTCCGGCGTGGCCGGGGCCTGTGAGGCGGGCTTATAAACAAAAGGCGGCGCGTTGCAAATGGTTTTTTTGGAAAAAATCACACCGGCCCGTTTGACGCACGCCGTCGTGGTTCCGTCACAAAAAGAATTTGGCGAACGGGCCGGGCGCTGGTAATGTCGCGCCAACGAAGATCGAGAGAGCGCCTGCTTGCAGCCCAAGGCTTTGCGCGGCGCCATAGGCAGTAACGTGAACGACCCCGACAGCGGCGAAAAGCCGTCCGTTTCCGGGGCGCGAGATGCGGGCAATGCGGGGCGGCCGAAGCGGTCGCGCCGTCGCAAGGGAAAGCAGAAGGGCGCGACCAGCCCCTCTGCCGTTTCCGTGCCCGCAGGCCAGGCGGCCGGTTCGCCCGAGCCCGCCGAGCGCCCCCAGGCCGCAAACAGCGGCATCAATGCGCGCCGGAACAAGCGACGCAGGCACGGCAAGAATCCGGGCGGCGAGAATGTGCGCCCGCTCGCGCCTGTCGGTCAGCGCGAAGCGCCCCATGAACAGCGTCAGGCGGACGGCCACAAGGCTCGCCGCAAGCATCGCGGCAAGAAGTCGGCCGCGCGCGCCGCGCCGGCCGTGGCGGAGGCTGCGGGCCTTCTGCCGACGATCGACCTGATCGCGGAACAGCGGCCGCCGCAGATGGCCGAGCCGCGGCGCGAAACCGCGCCGGCGCACCGCATGGCCGAGCGCGAGCATTACGATGCGCCGCTCTATGCCGCGCTCGACCTCGGCACCAACAATTGCCGCCTGCTCATTGCCCAGCCGACCCGGCCGGGCCAGTTCCGCGTCGTGGATGCCTTTTCGCGCATCGTGCGCCTCGGCGAGGGACTTGCGGCGCGGGGGCGGCTTTCCGACGAGGCGATGGACCGCTCCGTCGAGGCGCTGAAGATCTGCGCCGCCAAGCTGAAGAACCGCAATATTCGCCGCAGCCGCCTCATCGCGACGGAAGCCTGCCGCGCGGCGGAGAACGGCGAGACGTTCCTCGAGCGCGTGCGCGAGGAGACGGGGCTGGAACTCGAAATCATCAACCGCGAGACCGAGGCGCGGCTTGCGGTCTCCGGCTGCTCTTCGCTGGTCGGGCGCGAGGCGAAATCCGTCGTGCTCTTCGATATCGGCGGCGGCTCCTCGGAAATCGCGGTCATCCGCATCGGCGACAACCGCTCCAGCCGGCTTGCCAACCACATCACGCACTGGACCTCGCTGCCGGTGGGCGTCGTCACGCTCTCCGAGCGCCATGGCGGGCGCGACGTGACGCCGGAAAGCTTTGCCGGCATGGTCTCGGAAGTCGAGGGCATGCTGGCCAATTTCGACTGCCCGGGCGAGAGCGCCCATGCGCCGGAGGATTTCCACCTTATCGGCACGTCCGGCACGGTGACGACGCTCGCCGGCGTCCATCTCGACCTGCCGCGCTACGACCGCCGCCGGGTCGATGGCGTGTGGCTTTCGGACGATGAGGTCACGGCCATGCAGGCGCGGCTTCTCTCCTGGGATTTTACCGCCCGCGCGGCCAATCCCTGCATCGGGCCGGACCGGGCGGACCTCGTTCTGGCCGGCTGCGCCATCCTCGAGGCGATCCGCAAGCGCTGGCCCTCGCGCCGCATGCGCGTCGCCGACCGCGGCTTGCGCGAAGGCCTGCTCACCGACATGATGGCCGATGACGGCGTCTGGCGCCGTGGCCGCCACCGCCGCAACCATCGCGGCGGCCACCGCAATCCGGCAAAGCCCGAAGGACAGGCGTCATGACCAAGACCCCCATCGGCCGCAAGCTCGGCCAGAAGGTCAAGAAGGGCAAGCTCAAGGCCTCGTCCCGCCGCTGGCTGGAGCGCCATATCAACGATCCCTATGTGCAGCGCGCCAAGCTGGAAGGCTACCGCGCCCGCGCTGCCTTCAAGCTGCTGGAGATCGACGAGAAGCACAACATCCTCAGCGGCGCCCGCCGCATCATCGACCTTGGCGCGGCGCCCGGAAGCTGGTCGCAGATCGCCGCCAAGGTGACGGGCTCGACCGACACGGACCCGCGCGTCGCCGCCATCGACTTCCTGGAAATGGATCCCCTGCCGGGCGTGCATATCCTGCAGATGGACTTCCTCGATCCCGATGCGCCGCAAAAGCTCATCGAGGCCGTCGGCGGCACGCCAAACCTCGTGATTTCCGACATGGCCGCGCCGACCACCGGCCACCGCCAGACGGACCACCTGCGCACCATGCATCTGTGCGAGGTCGCCGCGCATTTCGCCGTCGAGGTGCTGGCCGAGGGCGGGCATTTCCTCGCGAAAACCTTCCAGGGCGGCACGGAACGCGACCTGCTCAACATGCTCAAGCAGAATTTCAAGCAGGTCATCCATGTGAAGCCGGGCGCCTCGCGCGCCGAATCGGTGGAGATGTTCCTGCTCGCCAAGGGCTTCAAGGGCCGCAAGGCGAGGGATGACGAGGCGGCGGAAGCAGGCGAGGAAGCCTGATGCTCCTCTACACCACCGTCGGCACCAACGATCTTGACCGCGCCGGGCGCTTCTACGATGCGGTCCTGTCTGCCCTCGGCTATGTCAGGCAGAAGGAAGCGCAGGGCGAGATCGGCTATGCGGCGGATGGCGATGTGCGCTGCCGCTTCTGGGTCGTCGAGCCCTTCAACCGCGAACCGGCGACCTTCGGCAATGGCGTCACCATCGCCCTCGTCGCCCCGAACCGCGCGGCTGTCGACGCCTTCCACGCCGCAGCGCTTGCCGCAGGCGGCACGGACGAGGGCGCGCCCGGCCTGCGCCCGTTCCATGCCAGCTTCTACGCGGCCTTCGTGCGCGACCACGACGGCAACAAGCTCGCGGCCGTCTGCGAAAAGCCGGAATAGTCCTTCACTTCACCGCGGTCGTTTCCGCTTCCGGTGCCGCCATGCGGTGGCCGGAAACCGTTGCGCCCGTGTTCTTCGCCATGGCGAGGAAGGGGATGGCGGCGGTCAGCGTGAGGGCGGAGATGATCATGAACGCGGTCTGGAAGTCCTGCAGCTCAAGGTGCGTGCCGCTCAGGGAGGTCTCGATCTCGAGGATGGTGCCGGCGGCGGCGACGCCCAGCGCAAGGCTCATCTGCTGAAGCACGGCGCTCATCGAGGTGGCCTTGCTGGCGTCCTCGTCGCCGATATCGGCGAAGGAAAGGGCGTTCACGCTGGTGAAGAAGAACGAGCGCACGAAGCCGGCGATCAGCAGTACGCCCGCCATGAACCAGAAGGGGGTCGCGGGCGTGAAGAGGCCGTTCACGAAGGTCAGCGCCGCGCCGAAGATGCTGGCGGCGATCAGCGTCGTGCGGAAGCCGGTGAAGCTGAGCACGCGTTTTGCGATGAACTTGGTGGTGATTGCCCCGATCGCGCCGGTAAAGGTGACGAGGCCGGACTGGAAGGGCGACAGGCCGAAGCCGACCTGCAGCATCAGCGGCATCAGGAAGGGCACCGCGCCGACCGAGATGCGGAACAGCGTGCCGCCGATGGCGGCGGCGCGGAAGGCGTCGTCATGGAAGAGTTTCAGGTCGAGCAGCGGCGCGGGGTGACGCCGGGCGTGGCGGACATAGAGCACGGCGCAGAGCAGCCCGATGAGGGTCGAGGCGATGCCGATGATGGGCGGCAGGGCGGGGAGGCTGACGACCGACAGGCCGAACATCGTGCCGGAGGCGGCGACGGCGCTGAGGAGGAACCCTTTCCAGTCGAGCGGCGGCGGCGCGGCGGCCTGGATATCCGGCAGGTAGATGCCGGAAAGCACATAGCCGACGATGCCGACCGGGACGTTGATGAGAAAAATCCAGTGCCAGGAGAAATAGGTGGTGATGAAGCCGCCGAGCGGCGGGCCGGCGAGCGGGCCGACCAGCGCGGGGATCGTCAGCAACGCCATGGCCGAGACCAATTCGGAGCGCGAGGTGCTGCGCACCAGGACGAGGCGTGCGACGGGCGTCATCATCGCCCCGCCCATACCTTGCAGGAAGCGCGAGACGACGAAGGCGAGGAGGCTGCCGGAGATGGCGCAGAGAATGGAGCCGGCGACGAAGACGAGGATGGCGAACCGGAAGATGCGCTTGGCCCCAAAACGGTCCGCCATCCAGCCGCTCAGCGGAATGAAGGTGGCGAGCGACACCATGTAGGCGGTCAGCGCCAGCTTCAGCGTGATCGGCCCGACGCCCAGATCGGCCGCGATAGCCGGCAGCGAGGTGGCGATGACGGTGGAATCCATCTGCTCCATGAAGAGCGCGACGGCGAGGATCAGGGGAACGATACGGTTCATCGGCAAATCGGTGTTGCAATTCCAGGCGAGCGAAGCGGAACTGCGGGAAACGGAAACGCTGCTGCGCGGGGCCGGCCGTTTTCTGCGCCCCTCTCTGGCATCTGTCAAATCGGCAGGTGCCGCTTTGAGGATCACAAGCCCGTGATGCGGCGGGACGAGATCGTGACAGCGCCCTAGATTGGGCCGTGTCATGCTGTTGCCGATGCAGCCATTCGAGAAAGAGGGTTAGCCCCATGGGAGACCGTTCCACAATCTCGCGCCGCTCCTTGTTCCTGGCCGCGGGCGCCGCCACAATGGCCGCCCCGCTGGTGCTGAACCGCGCGGCCGCCCTTGCACAAACGGAAAGCGACGCCACCGACATGCGCGTAAGACCGCTGGAAACCCGCAGCCTCAAGCTCGGCAGCTTCCGCATCCTGACGGTGCGCGACGGCATGCGCGCCTCCGGCGCGCCGAACGAGACCTTCGGCACCGACCAGTCCGCCGATGCGGTCGGCGCGCTGCTCAAGGAGAATTTCCTGCCGGGCGACACCTTCGTCAACAGCTTCACCCCGGCGCTGGTGGATACCGGCGCGGAGGTCGTTCTGTTCGATACGGGCATGGGCGAGGGCGGGCGCGACGCCGGCATGGGTCGGCTCGTCGAGGGCCTGAAATATGCCGGCTACACGCCGGACCAGATTTCCGTCGTCGTCATCACCCACATGCACGGCGATCATATCGGCGGGCTGATGGAAGGCGGCAAGCCTGCCTTCCCCAATGCGCGCTACGTCACCGGCCGCACGGAATACGATTTCTGGGTCAATCCCGCGCGCATGGGAACGCCGGCCGAGCAGGGCCATCAGGGCGTGCTCGCCAAGGTGCAGCCGCTCGCCGAGAAGCTCACCTTCATCGAGGACGGGGGCGAGGTGGTGCCGGGTATTACCGGCCTCAATGCCTTCGGCCATTCGCCCGGCCACATGATCTTCCGGATCGAATCGGAGGGCAGGGCGATGATGCTGACGGCCGATACCGCCAATCACTTCGTCCTCTCGCTGCAGCGTCCCGACTGGGAGGTGCGCTTCGACATGGACAAGGCGCAGGCGGCCGCGACGCGCAGGAAGGTGTTCGACATGATCGCCACCGACAGGCTCGCCTTCATCGGTTATCACATGCCGTTTCCGGCCGCCGGCTTCGTGGAAAAGGCCGGAGAGGGATATCGCTTCGTGCCGGTGAGCTATCAGTTCGATTTGTGAGAGACGGGTTCCGGCGGAGGCGATGGCCCCTCATCCCGCTGCCGCGACCTTCTCCGCGCAAGCGGGGAGAAGGGGCATCGCCGCTCTGTTTTCATCCCTTTTGGCAAGACATTGATACAATTCCCTTCTCCTCGCTTGCGGGGAGAAGGTGCCGGCAGGCGGATGAGGGGGCGGTGCCCTGCCGTGCCTGTTCAGAAGCCGCCCCCTGAAGCGATTCCGGGCTTTTTGCTATTCCCAACCTGTCATGAACGTGTTACCAGCCCTCGCCAACTTCCAAGAATTTCTTGCAAGCGACCGAGGCGGACAGCTCCCAAAGTCCCCCTTGGTGCGTAAGCTTTACCCTAGAGGAACTTGGCCCATGGCGCGCATCATTGAAACTCCGACAGGTCTCGAAGCCCTGACCTTCGACGACGTTCTTCTCCAGCCCGGCCACTCCGAGGTCATGCCGGGTCAGACGAACATCGCGACCCGCATCGCCCACGATTTCGAACTGAACCTGCCGATCCTCTCCTCCGCGATGGACACCGTCACGGAAAGCCGCCTCGCCATCGCCATGGCGCAGGCCGGCGGCCTCGGCGTCATCCACCGCAACCTGACGCCCGCCGAACAGGCAGAGGAAGTCCGCCAGGTCAAGAAGTTCGAGAGCGGCATGGTCGTCAATCCGGTGACCATCGGCCCGGACGCCACGCTTGCCGACGCGCTGTCGCTGATGAAGTCGCACGGCATTTCCGGCATTCCGGTCGTCGAGAACGGCGGCAATGCCAAGGCCGGCCGCCTCGTCGGCATCCTGACGAACCGCGACGTGCGCTTCGCCTCCGATCCGGCGCAGAAGATCTACGAACTGATGACCCGTGAGAACCTCATCACAGTCAAGGAGAACGTCGACCAGCAGGAAGCCAAGCGCCTGCTGCACCGCCACCGCATCGAGAAGCTGCTGGTGATCGACGGCGACGGCCGCTGCGTCGGCCTCATCACGGTCAAGGACATCGAGAAGTCGCAGCTCAACCCGAACGCCTCGAAGGATGCGCAGGGCCGCCTGCGCGCCGCCGCCGCCATTTCCGTCGGCGATGACGGCTTCGAGCGCGCCGAGCGCCTCATCGATGCCGGCGTCGACCTCATCGTCGTCGATACGGCGCACGGCCATTCGCAGCGCGTTCTCGATGCCGTCGCCCGCGTGAAGAAGCTGTCGAACTCGGTTCGCATCATGGCGGGCAACGTCGCCACGACCGATGGCACCAAGGCGCTGATCGATGTCGGCGCGGATGCCGTCAAGGTCGGCATCGGCCCCGGCTCGATCTGCACGACCCGCATCGTCGCCGGCGTCGGCGTGCCGCAGCTCGCGGCCGTCATGGCGTCGGTGGAGGCCGCTCAGGCGGCCGATATCCCGGTCATCGCCGATGGCGGCATCAAGTTCTCGGGCGATCTTGCCAAGGCGATTGCCGCAGGCGCTTCCGCCGTCATGGTCGGCTCGCTGCTCGCCGGCACGGATGAGAGCCCGGGCGAAGTGTTCCTCTACCAGGGCCGCTCCTTCAAGGCCTATCGCGGCATGGGTTCCGTCGGGGCCATGGCCCGCGGCTCGGCCGACCGTTACTTCCAGGCCGAGGTGCGCGATACGCTGAAGCTCGTGCCGGAAGGCATCGAGGGCCAGGTGCCCTACAAGGGGCCGGTCTCCGGCGTTCTGCACCAGCTCGCCGGCGGCCTGCGGGCCTCGATGGGCTATGTCGGCGGCAAGGACATCAAGGACTATCAGGAGAAGGCGACCTTCGTGCGCATCTCCGGCGCGGGCCTGCGCGAAAGCCATGCCCATGACGTGACGATCACCCGTGAAAGCCCGAACTATCCGGGCGCTCTCTGATCAGTCGCACCGCTTCGAGATGCCCGGCTTGGCCGGGCATTTTCGTTTTCGCGGCTCTGCGATTTCCATTCCGTTTTTCCGCGCCTGTGCATAGGATGGAAAGGACCGGCAATCTCGCCGGCTCATCCGGGGGGATATCATGAAGAAGATACTGGCCGGTGCCCTGCTGGGCCTGGGACTGATCGCGCCTGCGCAGGCGCAGACCGTCAATGCCGGAACCTACGCCGTCGAGGGCACGAATCTCGACGGCTCGGCCTACAAGGGCACGGCGACGATCGAACTGACCAGCGAGACGACTTGCGCCATCGAGTGGAATACCGGCGGCACCACGTCCAACGGCATCTGCATGCTCTATGACAACGCCTTTGCGGCTGCCTATGTGCTGGGCGATGCGGTCGGCCTCATCGTCTACGAAGTGCAGGACGACGGCTCGCTGCACGGGGCCTGGACGATCAGCGGCAAGGACGGCTCCGGCACGGAGGTGCTGACGCCGGAATGAGGCGGAGCCTTCGGCTTGCCGGGCGGCGGTTTCCGGTTGAGGCTTCCGCCGCGAACGCCTATTCAGAAGGCTGAACCCGCAAGCCGAAGGATTGTCATGTCTCCCACGGAAGCCACGATCTGGCCGATGATCGCGCATGTCGCGCTCGTCTTCTGCCTCTACCTGCTGCTCTCCTCGCGCCGCATGGGCGCGGTGAAGGAGGGGCGGGCGCGGCCCGACCAGTTCCGCGAGAACCGCGAGGAGCCGGCCGAAAGCCTCGTCGTCAAGAATGCCATTGCCAACCAGTTCGAACTGCCGGTGCTCTTCTATGCGGTGAGCATCCTTCTCTATCTCGTGGATGCCGACAACACGGTCACGGTGGCCGGCGGCTGGCTGTTCGTGGCGCTGCGCTACGCCCATGCCTATGTGCATGTCACCAGCAATCGCCTGCGCTATCGCCGCCCGCTCTTCATCGCCGGCCTGCTGGTCGTCATGCTGCTGTGGATCTGGCTCGGCGTCTGGCTCGCCATGACCTGACGAGCGGGAAGGCGCTTCAGGTCGCCGGTAGCGTGAGCCGCATGGCGCAGCGCGTGTCGCGCGGCAGGCCGTGTCCGGCCTCCGCCTCCAGCACGCCTGCAAGGCGCGGGGAAAGCCCGGCCTCGTCGAGCAGGCTGAAGCCGAGCCGTTCGTAGAACGGGCAGTTCCAGGGAATGGTGCGGAAGGTGGTGAGCGTGACGGCCGCAAGGCCCCGCGCCTGCGCTTCCGCGACGGCATGGCGGATCAGTTTCCGGCCGATGCCGAAGCCCTGGTGCAGATGGTCGACCGAAATCTCCCAGATGTGCAGTTCCGGTCCGGCGATCTCGGCGCTGAGGAAGCCCACGGGATCGTCGCCGTCTGCGGTGGCCACCCAGTTCGTGCCCTTGCCGATGAGGTCGAGGTGCCGCCCGGCGTCCTGCACGTCGCCCGTGGCGATCCAGGACAGCGCCTCGATCAGCCGGAAAGCCTGCGCGGCGGACCGCTCGATCCGCTGCAGCGCCTCGACTTCATCCTTGCGGGCGGGCCTGATCGCCACCGTGGATGGGCCGGGCCTGCCGAGGGGCGCGCCATCCACGGGAATGAGGGTCACCATCCGGGCAGGATCTGCCCGGGCCTAAGCCGCGGCATGCGCGGGAAGACCTTGACCTCCGCCTCGGGCAGATCATCGGCCGCCGTCAGCGGCGTGATGTTGTCGAGGCAGGCGGTGATGTGGCTGGTGATGGCGTTGGAAAGCGAGGGCGAAAGGCCCGGTCGGCGCATGATGCCGATCTGCACCGGCGCGAGCGGCGGAAAGCCGTCCGCCTGCGTCAGCACCTTCATGCCCGGTCGCAGCGCCGATTCCGGCAGCACCGAGACGGCCATGCCCGCCATGACGGCGGCGGCGACGACGGTGGAGGACCAGCTCGTGAACAGGACCTGATAGTCGCGCCCGACCGAATCGAGCGCCGCGCAGGCGATCTGCCGCCACTGACAGTCCCGCCGCCCGACGGCGAGCGGCACCGGCGCGTTCTCCGGCAGCGGATGGTTGGCGGACATGACCCAGCACAGCGGCTCGGTGCGAACCACATCCGACTGGCGCTGGCGCGGATTGTGCGTGACGAGCGCGATGTCCAGCTCGCCCTTGGCCATCTTTTCCGCCAGGTCCACCGAAGGCTCGCAGACGATGAACAGCTCGACATTGGGATGCGTCTTGGCGAAGCGCATGATGATCTCGGGCATGTAGCGGTCGGCATAGTCGTCGGGCGTGCCGATGCGCAGCATGCCTTCGAGGCGGTTGTCGTCGAAGGCGGCGATGGCCTCGTTGTTGAGGCGCAGCATGCGGCGGGCATAGTTAAGCAGGCGCTCGCCCTCCGCCGTCAGCCGGTTGCCGCGCCCGTCCTTCATGAAGAGCTGCTTGCCGATGCGCTCTTCAAGGCGCCGCATCTGCATGGAAACGGCCGACTGGGTCTTGAAGACCCGCTCCGCCGCCCGCGTGAAGCTTCCGGTATCGGCAATCGCAACGAAGGTCTGGAGCTGGTCTATGTCTAACGGAGCGGACATAACGATACCCATAAGATTGTTTGATTGATACTATTAGAAACATTCGTTGGACTGATCAATGGGATTCTGCGAAAAAGCAATTGTTGAACGATAACCCGTCCGCCGGTCAACGTTCTTCGGAGAATGCCGTCTCGCCGCAGACCTCCCGGTGAGCGGCCCCCGTTTGAAACCAGCCCCCGAACCGCCGCCCGTTTTCGTGGGCGGTAACGATCACAGGTATCGCGTGAACCCCATCGAGGACGATGGAGCGCGAAGCCGGAAAGGAGAAAATGCCATGCGCATGATCGACCGTAAGATGGAAATCGATATTCTCGCGACGCGCCGGCCGACGCCGGGCCTCTTCGCCCGCGCCCGCAGCGCCGCCTCCAGATTTATCCGTGCATGGCAGAATCGCCGCCTGATCAACCGGCTGGGCGAGCTGGAGGATTACCAGCTCTTCGACATGGGTCTGTGCCGCAACGATGTCCGGGATGTGCGCGCCGCGTCCTACTTCTCCGATGCCGGCCTGCATCTGACGATCGCGGCCCGTGAGCGCGCCCGCCGTCACCTGCGCAGCGGCCGCACGGACTGATATCCTCCGGTGCCGTCCTGCCTTTCGGGACGGCACGAGACTTCCCCGCAGGGTGAGAGCCAATAACCCTGCCGCTTGCCCGGCGTGCGATCCCCAAGGTCCGCGCCGGGCTTTTTCATGGATGGAAAGCCGCGCCCGGCCTCAGCCCTTCTTGCCGCCGTCGGTTTCCATGCCGTTGCGCATGGTCTCGAAGATCGACTCGATGTTGCGCTGGTAGTCCTTCTGCATCTCAAGGCCCGTGTCGAACATCGTGTTGACGAGGGTCTTCAGCGAATCCGCCGGCGAGCTTTCGGGCGCGCTCGGCTTCCCGTTTGCGGCCTGCTGGCCGCCCATGCCCGCCATCATGTCCTGGAAGGCTTTCGCGAAGGGATTGTCGGTGAAGGGGTTTGCCGGCGCATCCTTCTTCGTGCCGAAGAATTCCTGCGCGGCCTGCGTGAAGGGGTTGTCGGTGAAGGGATTGGCCGGTTCCTGCTTCTTGGCGAAACCCGTCGCCTCGGCCCATTGCTGCATCATGTCGGCAAGCGGATTGGCCTGCGCCGTGCCGCTCGCACCCGCGCCGGGGAAGAACGGGGCGAGGGACTGCTTGAAGATGCCGCCCATCAGCGCGCTCGCCATGGCCGGCAGCATCTGCTTGTAGATTTCCTGGCCGATGCCGGTCATCTGCGCCGCCTGTGCAGCGATGGCGCGCGAGACGTCCTTGTTGCCGAAGAGGTGGCCGAGAATGCCGTTGCCTTCCGCCAGACCCTGCGGCGTGAAGGCCTTGCCCATGTCCTCGAAATATTTCGCATGGTCGCCGGTGGTCAGCGCCTTCATGAAGGCGGCCATGTCGTAGGGATTGGAAGCGTTGCGCTTGAAGCCCTCGGAAAAGGCCGGCATCAATGCCGCAACCGCCTTCGTCGCCTGTTCCTGCGCAAGGCCGAACTGCCGCGCCATGACCTCGGCGGCATTGCCGTTCTGAGCCTGCATCATCATGTCGTAAAGCGAAAGCATCGCGAACCCCTTCCCCTAGAGCGCTTCTGTGCAATTGCCGACGCAAAACCGCTGCGCGCTTTTGCCGGCATTGCTCCGGCAGGCACATGCATGTGCCTGCACTATAACGGCAATTTCAGCCGCGCAAACCGCTTTCTTGTGGGCAGGCTCAGTACTGGTATTCGGCAAAGACCGGCTCGATCGAACCGTTCCAGCGGCCGTTGTAGAGCGCCAGCATGTCCTCGGCCAGCGTCGCCTTCTTGGCCAGAACCTCGTCGAGCGGGGCAAGGAAGACCGTCTCGTCGACGCCGTCGCCGTTGAGGCGCGCCCGGGCGGCAAGGCCCTGGCGGGAAATCGCGACGACCTCGCGGGCGACGTCGAGCAGCGGCTTGCTGCGGAAATCGGCCTTGAGGCCCTGAGCCGGCACGGCATTGCGCAGGGCAGAGACTTCCTCGACCGTCCAGTCGCGCGTCAGCGCCTCGGCGGCGTCGAGCGCGCCGTCGTCATAGAGCAGTCCCACCCAGAAGGCCGGCAGCGCGCAGATGCGCCGCCACGGGCCGCCATCGGCGCCGCGCATTTCGAGGAAGCGCTTCAGGCGCACATCCGGGAAGAGGGTGGAAAGGTGGTTCGTCCAGTCGCCGAGATTCGGCTCGTAGTCGGCGACCTCGCCCTTCAGCGCGCCGGCCATGAACTGGCGGAAGGTGACATGCGTGCAGTCGTGATACTTGCCGTCGCGCACGATGAAATACATCGGCACGTCGAGCGCCCATTCCACATAGTTCTCGAAGCCGAAATCCGGCTCGAAGGCGAAGGGGATGAGGCCGGCGCGGTTGTTGTCCGTGTCGCGCCAGATGTCGCCGCGCCAGGAGAGCAGGCCGTTCGGCTTGCCCTCGGTGAAGGGCGAGGAGGCGAAGAGCGCGGTCGCCATGGACTGGAGCTTCAGCGACACCTGCATCTTGCGGCGCATGTCGGCTTCCGAGGAGAAGTCGAGATTCACCTGGATCGTGCAGGTGCGGTACATCATGTCGAGGCCCTGGCTGCCGACCTTCGGCATGTAGCGGGTCATGATGTCGTAGCGGCTTTTCGGCATGCGCGGCGTTTCGGCGAAGGACCATTTCGGGCTGCCGCCCATGCCGAGGAAGCGGATGCCGAGCGGTTCGGCGATCTCGCGCAGCGTGGCGAGGTGCTGGTTGGATTCCTTGCAGGTCTGGTGCAGGTTTTCCAGCGGCGCGCCGGAAAGCTCGAACTGGCCGCCCGGCTCCAGCGAAATCGCGCCCATGCCCGACGGCTCGGCAAGGCCGATGATGTTGCCGGCGTCCATGATCGGCTCCCAGCCGGTCTTGGCCTGCATTCCGTTGAGCAGCGCGGAGATGCTCGCCTCCCCGAAATAGGGGACGGGGCTGTTGTCCGCCGTAAAGAAGACGAATTTTTCGTGCTCGGTGCCGATGCGGAACTTCTCCTTCGGCTTGTTGCCGTCGGCGAGATAGTCCGCCATGTCCGCAACGGAGCGGATGGGCGTCTGGTCGGTGGTGTCACGGGCCATGGGCGTCTTCTTCTGAACGGATGGCGCCCGGCGGAAGGCCGGGCCTTGGAGGGTGCTTGGACCGGAATTAGATGCGGTGCAAGCGAATTCCTTTCAAGGCAGATTCAAAATATCCCACTCGACTTTTCGAAAAAATTATTCCCAGTCGCCGATGGCCGCCTGGATGATCGCCATCGCCGCCACCGCCGCCGTGTCGGCGCGCAGGATGCGCGGGCCGAGCGGAATGGGCGTCACGAAGTCGAGGCTGCGCAGCAGTGCCCGCTCCTCATCGGAAAAGCCGCCCTCCGGGCCGACCAGCAAGGCTAGCTTGCGTTCCTTGATCTCCCGTAGCGCCGGAAGCGGGTTCTGGCTGCCGTGTCCCTCGTCGCAGAAGACGATGCGGCGCTCGCGCGGCCAGTCGGCGAGAAGGTCCTCCAGCCGGCGCGGCGCGGCGACGCGCGGAATGGCGAGGATGCCGCACTGTTCCGCTGCCTCGACGGCATTGGCCTCCAGCCGCTCCATGCTGGTGATCTTGCCCTGCACATGCTGCGTCATGACGGGTTGCAGCACGCCGGCCCCCATCTCCACGGCCTTCTGCACGAGATAATCGAGCCGGCCGACCTTCAGCGGCGCGAAGAGATAGTAGAGGTCCGAGGGGGCGGGTTGCGGCCGCGTCTGCTCGACGGGCGTCAGCAGCAGGCGCTTGCGCGTGGGGAAGGAAAGCTCGGCCCGCCATTCGCCGTCGCGCCCGTTGAACAGCAGCACGGCGTCGCCTTCCGCCATGCGCAGCACATTCGTCAGGTAGTGGAAATGCTCCTTGGCGGCCTCGAAGGCCACACCTGCCTGAAGGGCGTCCGCTACGAAGAGGCGCTGCATCCGGTAATTGGCGCGCATGGTCTGCCTCTCAGGTGAAAAGCGTGTTGAGGGCGAGGAAGACGAGGGCCGAGAGCGCGGCCGAGACCGGCAGCGTCACGATCCAGGCCGAGACGATCGTCATGAAATGCGAGCGGCGCACGAGGTAGCGCCGGCGGGTCTCGTCCGGGTTGGCCACCGGCTCCTCCGAGGCGACGCGGTTGCCGCGGCTGCGGATATAGTCGATGCGCCGCTGGGAATTGCGCGTGTACCATTCGCGGAACAGCCCGACGCCGAACACCGCGCCGACGGCGATATGCGTCGAGGAGACGGGAATGGCGAGCGCCGATGCGGTCAGTACGGCGACGGCGGAGGAGAGCGCCACGCAGAAGGCGCGCATCGGATTGAGCTTGGTGATCTCGTTGCCGACGATGCGGATGAGGCGCGGGCCGAAGAGCAGTAGGCCGAGCGAGATGCCGAACGCGCCGATGACCATCACCCAGAGCGGGATAGCCGCCTCGCCGGTGGCCGCGCCTGCCCTGAGCGCCGAAACCACGCCGTAGAGCGGGCCGACGGCGTTCGACACGTCGTTGGCGCCATGGGCGAAGGAGAGCAGCGCGGCCGAACAGATCAGCGGCAGGCGGAAGAGCGTGCGCAGCGACTGGTTGCGGTTGTCGAGGCCTTCCGCATGGCGGCGGATGATCGGCCGCGTGACGATATAGGTGAGAAGGCCGAAGCCGACGCCCACCAGCAGCGCCTTGCCGAAGGAAAGATCGTAGAAGCCGTTCGTGCCGCCATTGGCGAGGAAGGCGGCGAAGGAACCGGCCATGAGCGCGACGAGCACCGGCACCCAGGTCTTGGCCGCGTCGATCTTGTCCTCGCGGTAGATGATGAATTCCTTGATGAAATAAAGGAACGCCGCCGCGATCACGCCGCCGAGGATCGGCGAGACGGTCCAGCTCACCACGATGACGGCGATGGCGTCCCATTGCACGCTCTGAAAGCCGCTCGCCGCCGCGCCCGCGCCGATGACGCCGCCGATGATGGCGTGGGTGGTGGAGATCGGCGCATTGGCGAGCGTTGCGATATTGATCCAGATCGCGGCCGAGACGAGGGCGGCCATCATCGCCCAGGCATAGGTTTCGGGATTGGGGAAGATCGCCCGGTCGACGATGCCGGAGGCGACCGTCTGGGCGACGCCTTGGCCGGCGAGCAGCGCCCCGGCGATCTCGAAGATCGCGGCGATGACGAGGGCGACGCCCATGCTCATGGCGCGCGCGCCGACGGCCGCGCCCACATTGTTCGTCACGTCGTTCGCGCCGATATTCATGGCCATGTAGGCGGCGAGCGCCGCCGTGACGGCGATGACCAGCACGCCCGGCGTGCCGGTGGCGAAGGAGCCGGCGACGGTCATGGTGATCAGCAGGAAGACGAGCGAAATCCCGACACCCGTCCACGACCGCAGCACGAAATGCGTGGCCTGTTCGGTGAAGGTCAGTTTTTCAAGATCCTTGTCCAGCGTCGGCTTGCCGAGCCGGACCTGAGAATTCGCCATTCATGCTGCTCCGTTTTGCCGCAAGGCACTATCGCCTCATGGCATCGGCGGCAATATGACAAAGGCCTGTCAGGCGCCGGCGGTGCCGTTTTTGGCGTCGGGGACGGTCTCGCCGAGGATTTTCCGCTCGAAGGCGAGGAGAAGCGTCTTCAGGCCCGGTTCCTGCACGCGGCTGGCGGCCTCCGCGCAGTCCACCCACTCGGCGCGCCGTTCGCCCTTTTCCGGAAAGTTCTTGCAGACATCGTCGACGGCGAGCGGGAAGACGCGCACCCGGCAATCGACCTTGAGGCCATGCGGCAGGCCCTTCATGTAATGATAGCTGCCGACCGGCTCCGCGCCGATCGTGCCCTTCACGCCGGCCTCTTCCCAGGCCTCGCGCGCGGCGGCGGCCGATGCGCTCTTGCCGTCCATCGGCCAGCCCTTGGGAATGACCCAGCGGCCGGTGTCGCGGCTCGTGATGACGAGGACCTCGACCGTCGGGCGCTTCTTCTTCACCCGGTAGCACAGCGCGCCGTACTGTTCACGCACGGGCCGGCGGAACATGAGATGGACGTCGCTGACGATGCGGTTGAGAATGTTCAAGGTCTTCTTCATTCCTCTTGCCGGCCTCTTGCCGGAAAACGCTCGCTGAGTCGTTATCGGATATCTTGCTTGCGCGAGATTTGCGGCGCAAGTCAGGCTTGCGGGGGCTGGCCGCGCTTTTGCAGGCGCAACTGGGAAATCCTCTGCCATTCCCCGCTGCGCGCCGCCTCGCGGATCGCGGCGGCAATATAGTCCATATGCGCCTGCGCCGCGCGGCGCGCGGCCTCTCCGTCGCCCGCCATGATGGCGGCGTGGATGGCCTCGTGCTGGGCCAACAGGTCCGCGCGCGCCGCCGGCGAGGAGAAGACGAGGTGGCGGTGGAAGAAGATGCCCTGCGTGAGCAGCCGGTAGCAGGCGCGCAGCGTATGCAGCAGCACGATATTGTGCGCCGCCTCGCCGATGGCGTTGTGCAGGTCGACATCGGCCTGTAGCTCGGCTTCGAAGGAGCCTTGCGCATGGGCCGCGCGCATCGCCTCCATGATGCGCGTCAGCGTCTGCCGGTCGTAGTCCGTCGCCCGGCGGGCGGCGAGGTCCGCCGTGATGCCCTCCAGCTCGCGGCGATATTCGATGTAATCTTCCGTCGCGCGCTGGTGGCGGGCGATGAGGTCGACCACGGGGCGGGAGAAGACCTGGCCGATGATATCGGCGACATAGGTGCCGTCGCCATGCTGGCTGACGAGCAGTCCCCGGTTCTCCAGCTCCTTCAGCGCCTCGCGCAGGATCGGGCGGGAAACGTCGAGGCGTCTGGAAAGCTCCCGCTCGCCCGGCAGCTTGTCGCCGTCGCGCAGCACCCCTTCGAGCAGCAAAAGCTCGATCTGCCGCACGACCTCGTCCGAGGTCCGGCTGTGGCTGATGCGGGAGAAAAGGTCGAAGTCGGTGTCGCTCACCCGTCGATACTACCCAGGCGGGCGGAAACTGGTCAACAATCTTGTCCAGTCCACGCCTTTCGGCCTGCGTCAATGCGCCCTATCGGCGCATGCCTGACATTTGTTAAGACTATGCCGTTGCGCATGAGGGGGAACGTGCAAACATGGCAAAAGGCAGCTTCGCCTTTCCGCAGGCGACCGCGCGTGCGCAGGCGCTCGGGGAAATTCACGCAAGACCGTATGCGCTGGTGCCATCGCCGCGCGTCATCTTCCAGCTCGCATTCCTGACGGAAGGCGGCTCGGCCGTCGACCATGCCGTGATGGCGGAACTGTCGCGCTCGCGCGGCATCTCGCCGCCCGGCCGCGATTCCAGCCACCACGCGCTGAGCTGGGGGCAGGGCACGCTGCGCTGGGAGCGGCATACCGAATTCTCGACCTATTTCTGGGATGCGCCGGTGCCGGAGAAATTCGGCGGCGACGTTCCGGTCCATCCCTTCGGCGACAGCTTCTCGCCGCCCGGCACGCTGATCTCCGGCATCCGCCTCGAAATTCGCCCGGATTCGCCGGAAACGCGCGAGGCGATCGCCGCCTTCGATCCGACGAGCCTCTGTTACAGCGAAATCAAGAACGGCCAGGGCGTCGTGCTCACCGACTTCCGCCAGAACGGCGACGGGCTGACGCAGATCCTCGTCATCGACCGGGGCATGACCGAGGCCGGGCGCGGCGCGCTCGTCCAGCGCCTGCTCGATATCGAGACCTACCGCACGCTCGCCATGATGGGCCTGCCGCTCGCCCAGTCGCTCTCGCCGGAAATCCGCCGCATCGAGGACGGGCTGACCGGCATCACCAATGCCATGAAGCAGCATGCCCGCGACAGAGCCGATGCGCTTTTGACCGAAATCACCCGCCTTGCCGCCGAGCTGGAGGCCAATGCCGCGCTCAGCCTCTATCGGTTCGGCGCGAGCCGCGCCTACTACGGCATCGTGCAGGAGCGTATCCGCACGCTGGCCGAAACGGCGGTGCCGGGCTATGAGACGCTGGGCTTCTTCCTCGAACGCCGGCTGGCGCCCGCCATGCGCACCTGCCAGTCCGTCGAGGAGCGGCAAGCGAACCTGTCGCGAAAGCTCGCTCGCGCCACCGCCCTTCTGAGAAGCTGGATCGACGTGGAGCTGGAGCAGCTTAATTCGACATTGCTCAACTCCATGGACCGGCGCGCGAAATTGCAACTTCGCCTGCAGCAGACCGTCGAAGGCCTATCGGTGGCGGCGATCTCCTACTATGTCGTCGGTCTTTTCGGCTATGTGGCCAAGGCCGCGCACGGCCTCGGCGTGCCCATCAAGCCGGAAACGCTGACCGGCGTCGCCGTGCCCTTCGTCATTCTCGGCATGTGGCTGCTCGTCCGCGCGATCCGTCACCGGCACGCGGAAGAGGATCGGCACTGATCGCGCTCAGCGCTCCCAATAGGGAAGGGGGCCGAAGAGTTCGGCGAGGTAGTCGATGAACAGCCGCACCTTGACGGGCAGGAACTGCCGGCTGGGATAGACCGCCGACAGCACCACATTGCGCGAGCCTTCGTAATCGGGCAGCACCTGCACCAGTTCGCCGTTTTTGAGCGCCGGGCCGACATCCCAGGTCGAGCGCAGCGCAATGCCCATGCCCGAGGTCACCGCCTCGCTCACCACTTCCGAGGAGTTGGTGTAGAGCGGTCCGTGCGGGCGATAGGTGACGCTGCCGTCCGGCCCTTCCAGCCGCCAGACGTCCTGGGTATGCGGCGGCAGGCAGACGTGCTGGGCAAGGTCTTCCAGCGTGGCCGGCACGCCGCGGCGGGCAAGGTAGCCGGGCGAGGCGCAGAGCACGCGGCGCACCGGGGCGAGCCTGCGGGCGACGAGGGAGGAATCCGACAGTTCGCCGATTCGGATCGCCAGATCGAAGCCGCCGCCGACGATGTCGGAGAAATCGTCGGTCAGGATGAGGTTGACGACGAGTTCGGGATATTTGTCCATGAAGCCCTTGAGATGGGGCGCGATATGCATGCGGCCGAAGGAGGTGGGCGCGGAAATCCTGAGCGAGCCGCGCACCACGCCGGACCGGCCGGACACGAAGGCCTCCGCCTCCTCGATGCCGGCGAGGATGCCGACGATGCGCTCGTAGAAGCCCTGTCCAGCCTCCGTCAGCGAAATCTGCCGCGTCGTGCGCTGGAAGAGCCGGGTGCCGAGGCGTTCCTCCAGTCTTTTCACGCGCTTGGAGACGACGGCGGGGGAAAGTCCGAGGGCGCGGCCCGCAGCGGACATGCTGCCCATGGCGATGACGCGGGAGAAGATTTCGAGGTCGCCGAGATTTGTCATGCAGTCGCGTCCATTGTTTCCGAAGCGGACAAAATGCTTAGCATTTGCGGCGGGTAATAGGAAGTGGTAAGAAAAATGGACCACTTTGCATGTGCCCGAAAAAGGGCATAGTGCTTTTGCATCCGGTGTCGTGCATGCAGACAGAAGCAGGGGGAGGCGAGGATATGGATCAGATCGGGTTTCTGGAGCCGCGCGCCGCTGTGCTCTCCCGCCGCCGGGAAATCGTCGTAGATCTGCTGGACCTGCTGCCGGAAGGCTGCCTCGTGCATGAGCCGCGCGAGCTGGTGCCCTTCGAGACGGACGCCTTCGTTTCCTATCGCCGCCTGCCGCTCGCCGTCGCCCTGCCGGAAACGACGGAGCAGGTCGCGGCGGTGCTCAAATACTGTCATCGTTATGGTGTGCCGGTCGTGCCGCGCGGGGCGGGCACCTCGCTTTCCGGCGGCGCGATCCCGCAGGAGGATGCGGTCGTCATCGGCCTTTCCAAGATGTCGCGCATCCTCGAGGTCGATTACGCCAACCGCACGGCCACCGTTCAGGCCGGCGTCACCAATCTGGCGATCTCCGATGCCGTGTCCGCCGACGGCTATTTCTATGCGCCGGACCCCAGTTCCCAGCTTGCCTGCACCATCGGCGGCAATATCGGCATGAATTCCGGCGGCGCGCATTGCCTGAAATACGGCGTGACGACCAACAACCTGCTGGGCGTCAGGCTGGTGCTGATCGACGGCACGGTGGTCGAGCTTGGCGGCAAGGCGCTTGATGCCGGCGGGCTGGACCTTCTCGGCGTCGTCTGCGGCGGCGAGGGCCAGCTCGGCATCGTCACGGAGGCGACGGTGCGTCTGATCGCCCGGCCCGAGGGCGCGCGCCCCGTGCTCTTCGGCTTCGACAGTTCGGAGGCGGCGGGGGCCTGCGTCGCCGATGTCATCGGCGCGGGCATCATCCCCGTCGCCATCGAATTCATGGACAAGCCCGCCATCGAGATCTGCGAGGCCTTCGCGCAGGCCGGCTATCCGATGGATGTGGAGGCGCTGCTGATCGTCGAGGTCGAGGGGTCGGAGGCCGAGATGGAGGCGATGCTCGCCAGCATCATCGATATCGCAGGGCGTCATGGCGTGAAGGTCGTCAAGGAAAGCCAGTCCGCGACGGAGGCGGCGCTGATCTGGAAGGGCCGCAAGTCCGCCTTCGGCGCGACGGGCCGCATCGCCGACTATATCTGCATGGACGGCACGGTGCCGCTCGGCCAGTTGCCGCATGTGCTGCGCGGCACGGCGGAGATCGTCGCGAAATACGGCCTGCGCGTCGCCAATGTCTTCCATGCCGGCGACGGCAACATGCATCCGCTCATCCTCTTCAACGCCAACGACCCGGAGGAGGCCGCCAAGGCGGAAGCGGCCGGCAACGATATCCTGAGGCTGTGCGTCGATGCCGGCGGGTGCCTGACCGGCGAGCACGGCGTCGGCATCGAGAAGCGCGACCTGATGCGCCACCAGTATTCGGATGTGGACCTTGCACAGCAAATGGCGGTGCGTGCCGCATTCGATCCGCAATGGCTGCTTAATCCCTCCAAGGTCTTCCCGCTCGAAGGGCGCCCCACCGCATGACGCCAATGCATCAACCGCTCTCCGAAGAGGCCGCCGCCCGCCTCATCCAGGCCGCCGCGCTGTCGAAAACGCCTCTCGCCATCCGGGGCGGCGGCACGCGCAGCCTGCATGCCGCGCCGGAGGGTGTGGAATCGCTCTCCTCGCGCGGCCTTTCCGGCATCCTTGCCTATAACCCGGCCGAAATGACCATGACCGCCCGCGCCGGCACGCCGCTGGAGGCGGTGGAGGCCGCGCTTGCCGAAAAGCGCCAGATGCTCGCCTTCGAGCCGAACGATCTGCGCGGCGTGCTCGGCACCTCGGGCATCCCCACCATCGGCGGCGTCTTCGCCACCAATGCCTCCGGCCCGCGGCGCTTCGTGGCGGGCGCGGCGCGCGACAGCCTGCTCGGCCTGCGCTTCGTCAATGGCAGGGGCGAGGTGGTGAAGGCCGGCGGGCGGGTGATGAAGAACGTCACCGGCCTCGATCTCGTCAAGCTCCTCGCCGGCTCGCACGGCTCGCTGGCGTTCCTCACCGAAGTCACCTTCCGCCTGCTGCCGGTGCCGGAAACCGCCGTCACCATCGTCGTCTCCGGCCTCAACGATGCGGAAGCCGCCGCCGCCATGGCGACGGCCATGTCCATGTCCGTGGAGGTCTCCGGCGCGGCCCATCTGCCGGAAAGCGTGCGCGGGCGTTTCGCCGGCGGCGCGCTGCCCGATGGCGCGGCGACCGTGCTGCGCCTTGAGGGCCTTGCCGCCTCCGTCACCGTCCGTGCGGAAAAGCTGGTCGCCGCCCTGGCCCGCTTCGGCGCGGTCTCCCGCCTCGATTTCGAAACGACGCTCCGCCTCTGGCGCGAGATTCGCGACGGCGCGCCCTATGCGGACGGCACGCCCCGCCCGCTCTGGCGCGTCTCCGTGGCCCCGACCGCGGGCCAGCAGCTCGTCGCCGCGCTGCGCCTCGAAGCGGGCGTCGACGCCTTCTACGACTGGCAGGGCGGTCTCGTCTGGCTGCGCATGGAGGCCGATCCCGAGGCCGCGCTGCTGCGCCGCTACGTCAAGGCCGTGGGCGGCGGGCACGCGACCCTCCTGCGCGCCCGGCCGGACGTGCTGGCGGCGGCGCAGGCGTTCCAGCCGCAGGCCGAGGCCGTGGGGCTGCTGCAGGCGCGGGTGAAGGCGAGTTTCGATCCGGACGGGCTGTTCCGGTCGCGGATGGCGGGGTGAAGGGAAGATGGTTGCTTGCGTGATGGCCCCTCATCCCCCTGCCGGGACCTTCTCCCCGCAAGCGGGGAGAAGGAGGAAAACGGTGCGCCCAGCGCTCCTCGCCCCGCTTGCGGGGAGAGGATGCCGGCAGGCAGGTGAGGGGCAGCGGCGTCAAGGCCGGCATGAAAGGGATGTTCGCTGATGCAAACCAATTTCACCGCCGAACAGCTCGCCGATCCCCATGTCGCGGCTTCGGAAAAGATTTTGCGCAAATGCGTGCATTGCGGCTTCTGCACCGCGACCTGTCCCACCTATGTCACGCTCGGCAACGAACTGGACAGCCCGCGCGGCCGCATCTACCTCATCAAGGACATGCTGGAGAACGGCCGCCCGGCCGATGCCGAGGTCGTCACCCATATCGACCGCTGCCTCTCCTGCCTTTCCTGCACCACCACCTGTCCCTCCGGCGTCGACTACATGCACCTCGTCGACCATGCGCGCATGCATATCGAGGCGACCTACAGGCGCCCCTTCTGGAACCGGCTGACGCGCGGCGTGCTCGCCGCCGTGCTGCCCCATCCGGGCCGCTTCCGTCTCGCATTGAGGCTGGCGGCGCTCGGTCGCCCCTTCGCCGGCCTCTTCAGGCGCTTCAAGCCGCTGGAACCCTTCGCCGCCATGCTCGGCCTTGCGCCGCGCAGCCTGCCGAAGGCCTCGCGGAGCGCCATGCCCGGCACGCATCCCGCCGCCGGCCCGCGCCGTGGCCGCGTGGCGATCCTCTCGGGCTGCGCCCAGCCGGTGCTGAAGCCTGAGATCAACGAGGCGACCATCCGCCTCCTGACGCGGCTCGGTGTGGAGGTCGTGGCCCCGGCGGGGGAAGTATGCTGCGGCTCGCTCGTCCACCATATGGGCCGGGAAGAGCAGGCGCTGGAGGCGGCGCGGCGCAATGTCGACGTCTGGCTCGAGGAGGTCGAGCGGGGCGGGCTGGATGCGATCATCGTCACCGCCTCCGGCTGCGGCACCACGATCAAGGATTACGGCTTCATGCTGCGCCTCGATGCCGCCTATGCCGGCAAGGCGGCGCGCGTCTCGGCCCTTGCAAAGGACGTGACGGAATATCTGTCGACCCTCGACCTGCCGCAGCAGGAGGCGAAGGGGCTGACGGTCGCCTATCACTCGGCCTGCTCCATGCAGCACGGCCAGAAGATCACCATGGCCCCCAAGACGCTTTTGAAGAAGGCGGGGTTTGCGGTGCGCGATCCGGCCGAGGGGCACCTGTGTTGCGGCTCCGCCGGCACCTACAACATCCTCCAGCCGGAGATTTCGGCGCAGCTCAAGGCGCGCAAGGTCAGGAACATCGAGGCGCTGCGGCCGGACGTCATCGCCACCGGCAATATCGGCTGCATCACCCAGATCGCGACGGGCACTGAGGTCCCGATCCTGCATACGGTGGAACTGCTCGACTGGGCCTATGGCGGAACGAAGCCGGCCGTGCTTTCCTGATCCTGTCACGTGCGAAACAGCCGCCCGCCCGGCATTCTGCCAGGAAGGCGGCGTTCCAGCCCGTCCGGAGATCGCCATGCGCCGCATCCTCTTGTCTCTCGCCGTTTTTGCCGCCCTGTCCTCGACCGCCCTTGCGACGGGCGGGTTCAGTTGCGCGGTGAAGGATGCGAACGTGACCTTCGAGGGGGAGGCGGGGTTCAGCTACAGCCTCGGCGGCATCCTGAATTTCCGCGGCATGCTCGCGCTTCCCGCCGATCTGGCGCAGAAGGGACTGGAGACGGTCACGCTCGACCAGTCTTCGCTCACCCATCACTGGCTGCACGATGGCGAACTGCGCCTTCTCGTCCATGCCGAATCCGGTGAGAACCAGCCGTTCGCGGCCCTCGACTTCGTGATGCTGACGACGGCGGACGAGGAGGGCCTGAACTACGAGGGCACCTATGTGCTGAAGGTGGAAGGCGCCGATCTTGCCGAGCCGGTCCGGCGCAGCGGCAAGGTTGCCTGCTCGGTGGGCTGAAACGAAGATGCCGGCGCAAGGCCGGCATCGTGAAGCGCATGTCGTGGCGGCGGCTCAGCCGCCGAAGCCGAAGAGCGTGCCGAGGAAATCGACGCCCCGGTCGTTGTAGTTGATCGCGCCCTGCTTGTTGCCGGGGCCGACCACGATGACCTTGGTGCCGACATCGGCGCGGGCGTAGAGATGCTCCACGTCCTTGTTCATCATGCGGATACAGCCGGACGACATGTTCTGGCCGATCGTCCAGGGCTGGTTGGTGCCGTGGATGCGGAAGATCGTGTCCTGACCGCCCTTGTAGAGATAGAGCGCGCGCGCGCCGAGCGGATTGTCCTCGCCGCCTTCCTGAACCACCGGCAGGATACGGCCTTTCTTGGCCTCGCGGCGGCGCATCTCGGCCGGCGGGGTCCAGCTCGGCCATTCCGCCTTGCGGCCGACCTTCACCACGCCCGACCAGCCGAAGCCGTCGCGGCCGACGCCGATGCCGTAGCGCGTGGCGCGGTTGTTGCCCTCGACATAGTAGAGATACTTGTTGTTCGTATCGACGATCACGGTGCCCGGCGCCTGGTCGGTCACGAAGCGCACCTTGCTGCGCTTGTATTTCTGGGCGACCTGTTTCTTGCTCTGCGGCTGGGCGACGAGCGTAACCGTCGACGTGGTCGCTACCTGGCTGCCCTTCGGGGCGCCGGGGAAGGCGTTCGCCGACGTGACCGGCATGATCGCCGTGACGGCGAAGGTGGCCGCCAGCAGCAGCGATGCGTGTTTGCGCATGGTGATTTCCCTCTCAATCCTCAATTCCGCGAGGCTAGCCGAGTCTCGACCGATTTCAAGCCTTGCGAGCAACAAGACGGGCGGGAGGGCGGATTTCTTCGCGGGGGTGTGCCGGAAATGCGCGCGTTTCCGGCCCTGCCGGACCGGAAACGCCGCAAATTCCGTGGCGGCTGCGTCAGATCACGATGACCCGGGTGCCGACCTTCACGCGGTCGTAGAGATCGACCACGTCCTCGTTGCGCATGCGGATGCAGCCGGAGGAGACCGCATAGCCGATCGTCCAGGGCGCATTCGTGCCGTGGATACGGTAGAGGGTGGAGCCGAGATACATGGCGCGCGAGCCGAGCGGATTGCCCGGACCGCCCTCCATATAGGCCGGCAGGTAATGGCCCTTGGCCGCCTCGCGGCTGATCATTTCCTTCGGCGGCGTCCAGCCCGGCCATTCCGCCTTGCGGGTGATCTTGTGCGCGCCGGCCCATTCGAAGCCCGGCTTGCCGACGCCGACGCCGTAGCGCCGCGCCTTGCCGTCGCCGAGCACGAGGTAGAGGAAGCGGTTGTTGGTGTCGATGACGACCGTGCCGGCCTTGTGCTGCGTCTCGTAGGAGACGATCTGCGGCAGGTATGTCGGGTCGAACTGGGTGCGGACCGGCTTCTGCGCCCGGCCGGTCGCCGAGACCTGTTCCACGCGCGCCACGCCGTCCTGGCGGATGACGCGGCGCTGCTCGACGCGCTGGCGCTGGACGATGCGGCGCGTGCTGACGGCCGGCTGCACGCCGTCGCCGGTAAGCTGCATCAGCCACGGCGCGGTTAGGTCGGGACTGACGATGACGGGCGGCCGGCTCGCATAGCGCTCGCCCGCATGGGCGGCGGTCGTGGTGGCCAGAAGGGTTGCTGCAAGAAGGGTGCGTATCAACATCGGACGTACTCGCTACTGATCGTCGCCGGGATGCGCCGCCGGATTTGGGAGATGCGGCGCCGGTTCGGATGAGATGCTTGCACCCTTCGATGAAGCGAAAGGTAAACGCCCGTTCATTCAATATGCACGATGACGGGAAAGCTTTGAGTAGGGTTATTGCCGGCTTTCCAAAAGTGGTTGATGAGTGGTAAATCGGAACAAAAGGAAAACGGAGACGGTGATGACGGGACTTGGACTTGTGGTGGGCGAGGACGGGCGCACGCGCTGCGCATGGCATGGCGGCCTCGATGACTATCGGCGCTACCACGACGAGGAGTGGGGCCACCCCGTCACCGGCGACCACCGCCTGTTCGAGAAGATCTGCCTCGAAGGGTTCCAGTCGGGCCTGTCTTGGCTCACCATCCTGCGCAAGCGCGAGGGGTTCCGCGCCGCCTTCGCCGGCTTCGACTTCGACAGGGTCGCCGACTTCGGCGAAGCTGACATCGAGCGCTGCCTTGCCGATGCCGGCATCGTGCGCCATCGCGGCAAGATCGTCTCGACCATCAACAATGCCCGCCGGGCGCAGGCGTTGCGCGAGGAGTTCGGCACGCTGGCGCGTTATTTCTGGAGCTTCGAGCCTAAGCCGAAGGAGCGGCCGGCGCGCGTGGACTGGGAGACGATCCGCGCCAATCCGACGACGCCCACCTCCGTGCGCCTGTCGAAGGACCTGAAGAAACGCGGCTGGACCTTCGTTGGCCCCACCACGGTCTATGCCTTCATGCAGGCCATGGGCCTCGTCAACGACCATGTGGAAGGTTGTTTCTGCCGCACGGAAGTCGAAACGAAGCGAAATCTGCTCCAGCGGCCATGATTTGCGTATTGCCGCGGCAAATAGTTGTTTGATTCTACAACGAATCATGTAGCTTAAGGTTGAGCGGCAAATTCATACATCGGTAAGTTCTGGGGTCGACGCGCGCATGCGCAGTCGCGATGTGCCGCTTTGTGCTGAATGATTTGGCATGAGGGGAACATGACGCCAAATGCATCTACCATCGAAGACAATCGTCTCAAGTCCTGGGCCTGTGACAAGGCGCAGGAGATCATGCTGCGGGAGGGCTTCCGTCTGATCCGGTCCGCCCGTACCGGCAGCAACACCGAAATCCGTGAAACGAGCCTGATCATGGCCCGCGTCATCGCGGCCTCGCTCGTCGAGGCCTCGTCCGCGGGAAGACCGGCGGGGGAATAGGCCGGGACCAAGGCCCGCCGGCAGGACCGGCGGGCCCGTTATTCGGGCTTACTTGGCGTTCTTCGACAGCCAGTCTTCCATCATCTTGATCTCACCCTCCTGGGCGCTGATGATGCCCTCGGCGAGCTTGCGCAGCTCCGGGTCCTTGCCGTGTTCGAGCTCGACCTTGGCCATGTCGATCGCGCCCTGGTGATGGGCGATCATGCCGCGCACGAAATCGACATCGGCATCGCCGGTGAAGTCGATCGCCATTCCTTCATGCATCTTGTCGTTGGCCGCGATGAAGGCCTTGGTGGAGGCGCTCTGGTCGGCCGCCGGTTCGCTCATGGTCATGCCCTGATGCGCCGAGTGATCGGCTTCCTGGGCGAGGGCCGGCAGGGTGAGGGCGAGCGAAAGGGCTGCGCCGAGAAGCATGGTCTTTGCGTTCATGGTGTTTTCCAGTTCTCAATCGTGTTCGAGAGCCGGGGCGAAGGCCCCGGGGACATTCGTTCGACGCGGTCAGAACCGGGGAGGGGGATTGAGCGGGCGCAGCGCAAGGCCGGCAAGCTGCGGCGTGACGGCCGGCAGGCGGCTCGAAAGGGTGGAGAAGCGGGCCGGCGTTTCCAGCCGCTCGGCCTCGATTGCGAAACAGGCGGCGCAGGCCACGGGATGCGCCATGGGCTTGGTCTTGCCCTTATCCATGCCTTTGTCCGCCGACGTGTCGCCGGTTTCCCCGGTCATGGCGTGCATGGCATGCATGCCCGACGGCTGGGCGACCGTCATCGCCGCCGCCATCGCCGGAATCCATCCGGCAAGCACGGCGCCCAGAAGGGCGAGGACGAAGAAAATCTGTCTCATGGCGCAAGAGATAGGGGCAGCCCGCGCGAAAGAAAAGGGGGGCCTTGTGCTTCTCCCGTTGGCGCGGCGCAAAGGGTGGCGGCGAAGACGCCTGCGCCCTTGCCGCTGCCCGTTCAATCCGCTAGGGAAACCACAACGGAAATACAGGAATTTCGGGTATCCCGATGAGCGAAAAGCAGAAAAAACCGCAGAAGCTGAAAGCCCGCCTGCCGCGCGGCTTTGTCGACCGTGACGCCGCGGACATTCGCGCCGTGAACGAGATGACCGCGCGTATCCGCGAGGTCTACGAGCGCTACGGCTTCGACCCGGTCGAAACGCCGCTGATGGAATATACCGACGCGCTCGGGAAATTCCTGCCGGACAGCGACCGTCCCAACGAGGGCGTGTTCTCGCTGCAGGACGACGACGACCAGTGGATGAGCCTGCGCTACGACCTGACGGCGCCGCTCGCCCGCCATGTCGCGGAGAATTTCAACGAGATCCAGCTTCCCTACCGCACCTATCGCGCCGGCTACGTCTTCCGCAACGAGAAGCCCGGCCCGGGCCGCTTCCGCCAGTTCATGCAGTTCGACGCCGACACGGTCGGTGCGGCCGGTGTGCAGGCGGATGCCGAAATGTGCATGATGTTCGCCGACACGATGGAAGCGCTGGGCATCAAGCGCGGCGACTACGTGATCCGCGTCAACAACCGCAAGGTTCTCGACGGCGTGCTGGAGGCCATCGGCCTCGGCGGGGAAGACAATGCCGGCGCGCGCCTCACCGTGCTGCGCGCCATCGACAAGCTCGACAAGTTCGGCCCCGAAGGCGTCCGGCTGCTGCTCGGCGAAGGCCGCAAGGACGAATCCGGCGACTTCACCAAGGGAGCGCGCCTCAATGCCGACCAGATCGAGAAGGTGCTCTTCTTCGTCGGCATCAAGGACTATGCGCAAAGCGCCGCCGATCTCGCAAAGCTCGTCGAGGGCAGCGCGCGCGGCAGCGAGGGCGTGGAGGAGCTGAACCAGATCGGCCATCTCGTCACGTCCGCCGGCTACCGGCCGGACCGCATCAAGATCGATCCTTCCGTCGTGCGCGGCCTCGAATATTACACCGGCCCCGTCTTCGAGGCCGAGCTGCAATTCGCCGTCACCAACGAGAAGGGCGAAAAGGTCGTCTTCGGTTCCGTCGGCGGCGGCGGTCGTTATGACGGTCTCGTCTCGCGCTTCATGGGCCAGCCGGTGCCGGCCACGGGCTTTTCCATCGGCGTCTCGCGCCTGATGACGGCGCTGAAGAACCTCGGCAAGCTCGGCCAGTCCGAGGTTGTCGCGCCTGTCCTCGTCACCGTCATGGACGGCGATATCGAGAGCATGGGCCGCTACCAGCGCTTCACGCAGGAACTGCGCGCCGCCGGCATCCGCGCCGAAATGTATCAGGGCAACTGGAAGAAGTTCGGCAACCAGCTCAAATATGCCGACCGCCGCAACGCGCCCATCGCCATCATCCAGGGCGGCGACGAGCGGGCCGAGGGCGTTGTCCAGATCAAGGACCTCATCGAGGGCAAGCGCCTTTCCGGCGAGATCGAGGACAACACGTCCTGGCGCGAGGCGCGCGTGGCGCAGGTTTCCGTGCCGGAAGCCGAGTTTGTCGCAAAAGTCCGCGAAATCCTCGAGGCGCAGGCCGAAGACCGGGCGCGGGCCGTCTGACGCCATGCCGCTCGCAAACCTCCCCGCCTTCGCCTCCGACCTGATCGCCGCGCTGGAAGCGCTCGGCACGGAGCGAGTCGACACGCCGGTCATCCAGCCGGCCGAACCCTTCCTCGACATGGCGGGCGAGGACCTGCGCCGGCGCATCTTCATGACGGAGAGCGAGACGGGCAAGAGCCTGTGCCTCAGGCCCGAATTCACCATTCCCGTCTGCCTGCGCCACATCGAGACGGCGACCGGCACGCCGAAGCGCTACGCCTATCTCGGCCAGGTCTTCCGCCAGCGCCGCGAGGGGCCGAACGAATTCTACCAAGCCGGCATCGAGGACCTCGGCGAGCCGGATGTCGCCCGCGCCGACGCGCGCGCCGTCCGCGATGCGCTTGCCGTCCTTGCGAACGGCCTGCCGGGCGTCGATCTTGCCATCGTGCTCGGCGACCAGTCGGTCTTCGAGGCGGTGGTCGCGGCCTGCGGCCTGCCGGCCGGCTGGCAGAAGCGGTTGGTCCATGCCTTCGGCAACCAGGTGCGCCTGCAAAAGCTGATGGCCGATCTTTCCGATCCCGCGCCCTCGGGCGTCTTCGGTCCGGAGGTCGACCGCCTCGCCATTCTCGGCACGCTGGAGGACGAGGCGAAGCTGGTCGCCCATATCGACGCGACCATGGAGGCGACCGGCTATTCCACCAATGCTAGCCGCAGCCCCGCCGATATCGCCCGCCGCCTGCGCGAGAAGATGGAGCTTGCCAATACCCGTCTCGACCACCGCACGCTCACCCTGCTCAAGGAATTCCTGGCGCTGGAGCTGAGCCTTGCCGATGCGCCCGCGGCGCTTGCCGCCTTCGCGGACAAGGCCGGTCTTTCGCTCGGTTCGGCGCTGGCCGGCTTCGAAAGCCGCGTTGCGGCGCTGCGCGAGATCGGCGTCGATCCGGCGGGCATCACCTACCGCGCCGCCTTCGGCCGTCCGCTCGATTATTATACCGGCCTCGTCTTCGAGATCGCGCCGGTGGGCGGGGATCTCGTGCTTGCCGGCGGCGGCCGCTTCGACCGGCTGCTGACGCTGCTCGGCGCGAAGGAGCGCATTCCCGCCGTCGGTTTCTCGCTCTGGCTCGACCGTATCGAAAGCGTGAAGGAAGCGGCGGCATGACCATCACCATCGGCCTTCCCTCCAAGGGGCGCATGAAGGAGGACAGTTCCGCCATCCTCGCCCGCGCCGGCTTTCCCGTCACCGCCGTCGGCAACGACCGCTCCTATCGCGGCCGTGTCGAGGGGCGCGACGATATCGAGATCGCCTTTCTCTCCGCCTCCGAAATCTCCCGCGAGATCGCCAACGGCACGGTCGATTTCGGCGTGACCGGCGAGGACCTCGTGCGCGAGGGGCTGGCGGAAGCCGATGCCCGCGTCGAGTTCTGCGCCCGCCTCGGCTTCGGCCATGCGGATGTGGTCGTCGCCGTGCCGGAAATCTGGCTCGATGTCGACACCATGGCCGACCTCGGCGACGTCGCCGCCGATTTCCGCGCCCGCCACGGCCGCCGTCTCACCATCGCCACGAAATACTGGCGGCTGACGCAGCAGTTCTTCTCCGGCAACCACGGCATCCAGCTCTACCGCATCGTCGAAAGCCTCGGCGCGACCGAAGGCGCGCCGGCCTCCGGCTCTGCCGATATCATCGTGGACATCACCTCGACCGGCTCGACCCTCGTCGCCAACCATCTCAAGATCCTCAACGATGGCGTGATCCTGAGGTCTGAAGCCTGCCTCGTGCGCGCCCGTAAGCCGGAGCATACGGGCAATGCGACGGTGGCGGAGATCGTCGAGGCCGTGCGCGCCGCGCTTTGAGGGACGCAAACGAAGGCCCCGGCGGCGCGGCCATGCGTTGACGCCATGCGCCGGGGCGCGCTACCTCTTTTACGAAACAAGAGACGGGACGGAGCTATCGTGACGGGAAGACTGGTTGTTGTGGGCGGCGGTCAGGCCGCATTCGCCCTCGTTGCCAAATTGCGCGCGCTGAAGGACGAGCGGCCGATCACCATCGTCGCCGCCGAGGCGAGCTATCCCTACCAGCGCCCGCCGCTCTCTAAGAAATACCTGCTCGGCGAGGCGGACCTGTCCCGCCTGATGTTCCGGCCGGAGAACTGGTACCCGGAAAACGACGTCGATATCCGCCTGTCGACCGAAGTCACCGCCCTCGACCGCGCCGCAAAGACGGTCACGCTCAGCGACGGGTCGACGCTGCATTACGGCGTCCTCGCCTTTGCCACCGGCTCGACGCCGCGCCGCCTGCCGGCCGAGATCGGCGGCGACCTCGACGGCGTCTTCACCGTGCGCGATTATCGCGATGCCGACCGTCTCGGCCTGGAAATGCAGGAAGGCCGCCGGGCGCTGGTCGTCGGCGGCGGCTATATCGGCCTCGAGGCGGCGGCGGTTGCGCGGGGCAGGGGCCTCGACGTGACGGTCATCGAGATGGCCGACCGCATCCTCGCCCGCGTTGCCTCCCCGGCGACGGCGACGATCCTGAAGGCGATCCACACTGCGCGCGGCGTCGATGTGCGCGAGAAGACCGGCCTCGTGCGCCTTCTCGGCGAAAACGGCCGCGTGACGGGCGCGGAGCTTTCCGACGGTTTCGTGCTGCCGGTGGACCTCGTGATCGCCGGCATCGGCGTGACGGCCAACGACCGGCTTGCCCGCGAGGCCGGGCTGGAGGTCGCGAACGGCATCGTGGTCGATCACCATGCCCGCACCTCCGATCCGTCGATCTTCGCCATGGGCGACTGCGCGGTGCTGCCCTTCGAGGGCAACCGCGTGCGGCTCGAATCCGTGCAGAACGCGGTCGATCAGGCCGAGGCGGCCGCGGCCGTCATCGCCGGCGGCGACGCGCCCTATGAGCCGAAGCCGTGGTTCTGGTCCGACCAGTACGATGTGAAGCTGCAGATCGCCGGCTTCTGCATGGGCTTCGACGACACTTTCGTGCGCCCGGGCCAGCGCGAAGGCGCCGTCTCAGTCTGGTATTTCCGCGATGGCCGGCTGATCGCCGTGGACGCCGTCAACGACGCCAAGGCCTATGTGGTCGGCAAGAAACTCATCGAGATGGGCCGCACGCCCGACCGCGCCACGCTGGAGGACCCGGCGGCCGACCTCAAGGCGCTGACGCTCTGAGGGTTGGTGCGGTGGCTGCGCCAATACCGGCGCAGCCGCGGGTGGAGAGGGCCAACGCGCCTCGCCATCCCGGGAAGACATATGCGTGAAAAACGCCCATCACGGACTTTTACATGAAACGGCCCTTCGACCGCACAGGCAAGACCCTGAACAGGCTTTGGTATTACGCGGCAGGGGCAATGCGTCATGCAACGCCCGCCGTGGTCTTCGGCCGGCTTCGCGAGGATATCCTGCGGGCCGTCGACAGTTCGGCAGAGCGCGAGGACCTGTTCGCGCGGGTGAATTATTATAACAAGCTGACGCCCGGCATCGCGGATATGCCCGGCGTCCCGCTGGGCAAGGTCGACCGGTCGAAAAGCCGGTACTTCATCGATCTTCAGGAGTACCTGAAGTATTTTCCGCAGTCCCTTCGCGTGGATTATTGCTTTGGCGACGTCACCTGGGTTCCCGAGGTTCCGTCGGTGGTAAAGAGCCGGCCGGTCGCGGGCGAGAACCGGAATTCGGTCGTGCTCAACCTGGACAAGCTGCGCCACTTCCAGGTCCAGCGCGACGCACACCCTTGGTCCAGCAAGCTGCCCAGAGCGGTCTGGCGCGGCAGCCTCAACAATCCGCTTCGGGCGGCGCTCGTCGCGCGTCATCGGGACAGCCGGTTTGCGGATGTCGGCCATATCGGGGCCGCGCATGACGGTATCGCCGCCAAGCCCTTCCTGTCGCCTGCCGATCAGTTGGCCTACAGGTATATCCTGTCGATCGAGGGCTGCGATGTGGCGACAAACCTGAAATGGATCATGGCGTCCGGCAGCCTGTGCCTCATGCCGAAGAGCCGGTACGAGACGTGGTTCATGGAGGGCCGGCTCCAGCCGGGGCGGCATTTCATCGAGGTGCGCGACGACTTCGCCGATCTCGAGGAAAAGATCGACATGCTCGAAAGCACGCCCGCATTGGCGGCGGAGGTGGTTCATAACGCGAACCGTTATGTCGCGACCTTCCGGAGCAGGGCCAGGGAGCGGCTTACCTCGCTGCTGGTGCTGCAGAAATATTTCGAGGCGACCGGGCAGCTTCCCGCCTCGGCCTACACCGCTCGATTCTTCGCCTAGAAAGCCGCCTGCTGGGGGCCGGCGCGCATCGCGCGCGGGCCGCTACCGGCCTCCTACTGCCGCTTGAAGCGGCGGCCGGTGAGGTCGATCTGGAAGCGTGGGAAGATGAAGACGCTGATGATCGTGCCGGAGAACCGTTCCTCCAGCCCGGTCGATTCTCCCACGCAGAACACCGGCTGGCGCGGCGCGCCGTCGAGGTGAATCGTCGTGGAGAAACAGAAGGACGAAGAGGAGGCCGCGGCCTGCTCGAAGAGTTCCAGCACGCGGGTGCGGTCGAGCGGTTCATAGCAGCGGATGAGGTTGAGCAGGCCGCAATTGCGCTGCGCCAGGCCATGCGCCTGCGCCGCCTTCTCACCGAGCGTGAAGAGGCCGCTGGAAAGATCGCCGGTCCAGCGCTCGGTCACGCAATATTGCGTCAGCAGTTCGTTATCGGTCTCGTCGAAATTCGTCGAGCCGGGCAGGAAAGGCGACGAAAGATCCGTCTTGATTATCTTGAACACCTACGACCCCAGGGCAGTTGCTCGAATTTACTCGGCACGTCCCGCCCTTGCGGGCCGTGACATGCAACAAAACGGAACTGGCTGACATCCTTCGAAGCCCGCCGAACCGCTTTCCCTTGTACTGAACTGCGTCCGGCGCCTACGACGACGTAGCGGATCGGACGTACGCGCTGAAACCCGCGGATCGTCCGCCGGTCTCATGAACTCGGGAATTCCGGCGACGCAGCCGATTGGTGCGCCAAGAACCGGCCCCTGAACTCCTGAGGAAACATAAAGTTCCCTTTCGGCGTCTTTATAGTTGGTTTTTTTAGGCCAGCAACGGCTTTTTGATAATTATTGTACAATTGGAAAAATTCTTTTCACGGAAACGATACAGGTCCCCGCCGCCGCGCAAAGAAAAAGGGCGGTCCGAAGACCGCCCTTTCATGACTGAACCGGATGGCTCAGATGTGAAGGCTTTCGCCTATCACATCATGTCCATGCCGCCCATGCCGCCCATGCCGCCCGGCATTGCCGGAGCGTCCTTCTTGGGCAGTTCGGCGATCATGGCTTCCGTCGTGATCAGCAGCGAAGCAACCGAAGCGGCGTTCTGCAGGGCCGTGCGGACAACCTTGACCGGGTCGACGATGCCGAGCGAGATCAGGTCGCCGTATTCGCCGGTCTGGGCGTTGTAGCCGTAGTTGTCTTCGTTCTTGTCGAGGATCTTGCCGACGACGATGGATGCTTCGTCGCCTGCGTTTTCCGCGATCTGGCGAACGAGGGCCTGGAGGGCGCGGCGGATGATGTTGATGCCGGCTTCCTGGTCGTCGTTTTCACCCTTGGCGGTGATCTTCGTGGAAGAACGGAGCAGGGCTACGCCGCCGCCCGGTACGATGCCTTCCTGAACGGCAGCGCGCGTCGCGTTGAGGGCGTCGTCGATGCGGTCCTTCTTTTCCTTCACTTCGACTTCCGTCGAGCCGCCGACGCGGATGACGGCAACGCCGCCAGCGAGCTTGGCAAGACGTTCCTGCAGCTTCTCGCGGTCGTAGTCGGAGGAGGTTTCTTCGATCTGGGCCTTGATCTGCGCGACGCGGGCTTCGATTTCGGCCTTCTGGCCGGCACCGTCGACGATCGTCGTGTTTTCCTTGGAGATCGAGACCTTCTTGGCGCGGCCGAGCATGTCGAGCGTGACGCTTTCCAGCTTGATGCCGAGGTCTTCGGAGATGACCGTGCCGCCCGTCAGGATGGCGATGTCTTCGAGCATGGCCTTGCGGCGGTCGCCGAAGCCCGGAGCCTTGACGGCAGCGATCTTGAGGCCGCCACGCAGCTTGTTGACGACGAGCGTAGCAAGGGCTTCGCCTTCGACGTCTTCAGCGACGATGACCAGCGGCTTGCCGGTCTGGACGACGGCTTCGAGAACCGGCAGCATGGCCTGGAGGTTCGAGAGCTTCTTCTCGTGCAGGAGAACGTAAGCGTCTTCGAGGTCTGCGACCATCTTTTCCGGGTTGGTCACGAAGTAGGGCGACAGGTAGCCGCGGTCGAACTGCATGCCTTCGACGACTTCGAGTTCGGTTTCGGCGGTCTTGGCTTCTTCAACCGTGATGACGCCTTCGTTGCCGACCTTCTGCATGGCTTCGGCAATGTCGAGGCCGATCTGGCGCTCGCCGTTGGCCGAGATCGTGCCGACCTGTGCGACTTCTTCCGACGTATTGATCTTCTTGGCCTTGGCCTGGAGATCCTTGACGACTTCTGCGACGGCGAGATCGATGCCGCGCTTCAGGTCCATCGGGTTCATGCCGGCGGCAACGGCCTTGGCGCCTTCGCGAACGATGGCCTGGGCGAGAACCGTTGCGGTCGTCGTGCCGTCGCCGGCGATGTCGTTGGTCTTGGAAGCGACTTCGCGAACGAGCTGGGCGCCCATGTTCTCGAACTTGTCTTCCAGTTCGATTTCCTTGGCGACGGAAACGCCGTCCTTGGTGATGCGCGGAGCGCCGAAGGACTTGTCGATGACGACGTTACGACCCTTCGGGCCGAGCGTTACCTTCACGGCGTCTGCGAGGACGTCGACGCCACGCAGCATCTTTTCGCGCGCGGTGCGGCCGAACTTTACTTCTTTGGCTGCCATTGTGAGAACTCCTGAAGAGATATCAGCTAGATTGGAAAGGGATTACCGGCAGATCAGCCGATGATGCCCATGATGTCGGCTTCCTTCATGATCAGAAGGTCTTCGCCGTCGAGCTTGACTTCGGTGCCCGACCACTTGCCGAACAGAACGCGGTCGCCAGCCTTGACGTCGAGCGCGACGACCTTGCCGGATTCATCACGGGCGCCGGAGCCGACGGCGACGACTTCGCCTTCCTGCGGCTTTTCCTTGGCGGTATCCGGAATGATGATCCCGCCCTTGGTCTTTGCTTCGGACTCGACGCGACGAACGACGACGCGATCGTGAAGCGGGCGGAAGGTGGTGCTTGCCATTGTCTTATCCCTCGATCGAATGACATTGCGGATCCCGAAATGGATGGACCCGATGGATTGATGTTAGCACTCACTGTTCAGGAGTGCTAGCGATGCCGAGATAGGCGGCGGCGGGGTTGGAGTCAAGAACGACGCCACGAATTTATTTCGGCCGGAATGGTTACCGCAGCCGGCAGATGGGAGCGCCATCGCACGCCATCAAGGCAGGCGCGTGAAATTTCGTCCGTTTGCCTGTGGATGGGGCAAATTTGCGGGAAGAGGCTTGTTTTCTTGGCTTTGCTTTGCAATGTCAGCCGGGCTGAATTCGATACGGGACCCCCTGATGGCTCAACGCATCCAATCCTTCCGCGATATCGCCGCGCACTACGACGTGGTGCTCTGTGACGTCTGGGGCGTCCTGCACAACGGCGTCGAGGCCTTCGCCTACGCCTCCGAGGCCTTGGCCGAAGCCCGCGCTGCGGGCCTGACGGTCGTGCTCATCACCAATTCCCCGCGCCCCCATCCCGGCGTGAAGGTGCAGATCCGCGGCCTCGGCGTGCTGGATGGCGCCTATGACCGCATCGTCACCTCCGGCGACGTCACCCGCGCGCTGATCGAGGAGGCGCCGAAGAAGATCTGGTTCATCGGCGCGGACAAGGATCATCCCCTGCTCGACGATCTCGGCACCGAACAGGTCGGGTTGGACGAGGCCGAGGTCGTGGTCTGCGCGGGTCTGCGCGACGACGAGGTGGAGGCCATCGAGGATTACCGCGAGGAACTGACGGCGCTTGCCGCCCGCAAGCTGCCCTTCATCTGCGCCAATCCCGATCTCGTGGTCGAGCGCGGCCACAAGCTCATTCCCTGCGCCGGTGCGATCGCCCAGCTCTATGAGGAGCTTGGCGGTGCGACCCGCATCGCCGGCAAGCCGCATCGGCCGATCTACGAAAAATCGCTGGCCGAGGCGCGCGCGGTGCGCGGCGATTTCGACCTGTCGCGCGTCATCGCCATCGGCGACGGCATGCCGACGGATGTGCGCGGCGCCGAAGCCTTCGGTCTCGACGTGCTCTACATTTCCGGCGGCATTCATGCGCAGCACTATGTCGAGGGCGGTCGCACCGACGAGGGCAAGCTCGCCGCCTTCCTCGCGGAAGAGAACGCCCATCCGAAATGGTGGATACCCCGGCTTCAGTGACGGGACGGAGACGGTCGTCATGACGGTATTTCACAGGAACGAGACCAAACAGCCGTTGCCCGAGCACCTGCGCGGCGGCGTCATCGCCATCGGCAATTTCGACGGCGTGCATCGCGGCCATCAGGCCGTGCTGCAGCGCGCGCTCGACATCGCGGCGACGCGCGGCATTCCGGCGCTCGTCCTCACCTTCGAGCCGCATCCGCGCACCGTCTTCCGCCCGGAGCGTCCCGTCTTCCGCATCACGCCGGCCCCGCTGAAGGCCCGCATCCTCGAGGGCATGGGCTTTTCCGCCGTCATCGAATACCCGTTCGACCGCGGCTTTTCCGAAATCTCCGCCCATGACTTCATCCGCGCCGTCCTGCTCGACTGGCTGCATGCCTCCGAGGTCGTCACCGGCTTCGATTTCCATTTCGGCAAGGGCAGGGAAGGCGGTCCGGCCTTCCTGATGGCCGCCGGCCAGGAAAACGGTTTCGGCGTCACGCTGGTCGACGCCTTCCGCGACGAGAACGCCTCGGTCATCTCCTCCAGCTTCATCCGCTCGTTGCTCCACGAGGGCGAAGTCGCGGAAGCCGCGGGCCAGCTCGGCTACCGCTATACGGTCGAGGCGGAAGTGATCGGCGGCAAGCAGCTCGGCCGTACGCTCGGCTATCCCACCGCCAACATGCAGCTTCCGCCGGAAGCGGAACTGCGCAACGGCATCTACGCCGTCCGCTTCCGCCGCCCCGACGGCAGCCTGCACGACGGCGTCGCCAGCTACGGCCGCCGCCCGACGGTCGACACGGACGGTGCGCCGCTGCTGGAAACCTTCCTCTTCGATTTCTCCGGGGATCTCTACGGCGAGGTCTCCGCCGTCACCTTCTTCGGCCACCTGCGCGACGAGTTGAAATTCGACGGCCTCGATGCGCTCGTGGTGCAGATGAAGCGTGACGAGGAGGAGGCGAGGGCGCTGCTGGCCGGCGTGCGCCCGCTCGGGGATATCGACCAGCGCCTCTGTTTCTGACGATGGCGCGAGCGGGCCGTCTTCACCCTTGCCCCGCGAGCAGGGAGACGGTGGCCGGCAAGGGATGCCCAAATATACGCCCGCCGTCTTTTCAAAACGCCCAAAAGGCCGTAAGACCGCGCGCATGATGCTCCACCGGCTGACCATCGATCTGCGAATTAGTGGCCCGGCCTTCCGCGCGCTCTGAGCGAGGCCGGAAGGTCCGGGATTTCGGGCGTTTTGCAAACGCCCCCGCCGTCAGCACCTGACATTCTTTCCCGCACGCGCGAAAAAGCGATAGCCATATCCATGACCGATACACCTGAAAAAGTCGATTATTCTTCCACGCTCTACCTGCCGCAGACGGATTTCCCGATGCGCGCCGGCCTGCCGCAGAAGGAGCCGGAAACGGTTGCCCGCTGGCAGAAGATGGAGCTCTACAAGAAGCTGCGCGCCTCCGCCGCCGGCCGCGAAAAGTTCGTGCTGCACGATGGCCCGCCCTATGCCAACGGCAACATCCATATCGGCCACGCGCTGAACAAGATCCTGAAGGACGTCATCAACCGCTCGTTCCAGATGCGCGGCTACGACGCCAACTATGTGCCCGGCTGGGACTGCCACGGCCTTCCGATCGAATGGAAGATCGAGGAAAAGTACCGCGAGAAGGGCAAGAACAAGGATGAGGTCCCGGTCAACGAATTCCGCCAGGAATGCCGTGATTTCGCCAGCGGCTGGATCAAGATCCAGACCGAGGAGTTCAAGCGCCTCGGCATCGAGGGCGATTTCGAGAACCCCTACACGACGATGAACTTCCATGCGGAAGCCCGCATCGCCGGCGAACTGCTGAAGATCGCCAAGAGCGGTCAGCTCTAC
Organism: Shinella zoogloeoides; assembly: GCF_020883495.1. Classification (NCBI taxonomy): domain Bacteria; kingdom Pseudomonadati; phylum Pseudomonadota; class Alphaproteobacteria; order Hyphomicrobiales; family Rhizobiaceae; genus Shinella; species Shinella zoogloeoides. Next base: position 673,793 of record NZ_CP086610.1, read on the forward strand.
CGCGGCTCCAAGCCGGTCATGTGGTCAGTCGTCGAGCGCACGGCGCTGGCCGAGGCCGAAGTCGAATATGCCGATGTCGAGAGCGATATGATCTGGGTGAAATTCCCAATTGTCGAAGGCCCGGCCGATCTCAAGGACAATTTCGTCGTCATCTGGACGACCACGCCCTGGACGATCCCCGGCAACCGCGCCATCGCCTTCTCCTCGCGCTACCCCTACGGCCTCTACGAGGTCGAGAGCGCTGAGAACGATTTCGGCCCGCAGCCCGGCGAAAAGCTGATCTTCGCGACGCGCCTTGCCGACGAGGCCGCCGCCAAGGCGAAGCTCACCTTCAAGTTCGTGCGTGACGTTGCGCCGGAAGAACTGGCCGCCATCACCTGCGCCCATCCGTTGAAGGGCCTCGGCTACACCTTCCCCGTTCCGCTGCTCGACGGCGACCATGTCACCGACGACGCCGGCACGGGCTTCGTGCACACCGCGCCCAGCCACGGCCGCGAGGACTTCGACGCCTGGACGGCGAAGGCACGCGAACTGGAAGCGCGCGGCATCTCCTCGAAGATCCCGTTCCCGGTCGACGACGCCGGCTTCTACACCGCCGACGCCCCCGGCTTCGACGGCGCGCGCGTCATGGACGACAACGGCAAGAAGGGCGACGCCAACGAGCGCGTCATCAAGGCGCTGATCGCCGTGAACACGCTCTTCGCCCGCGGTCGCCTGAAGCACTCCTATCCGCATTCCTGGCGTTCCAAGAAGCCGGTCATCTTCCGCAACACGCCGCAGTGGTTCGTCTATATGGACAAGGAACTGGGCGACGGCACCACGCTGCGCTCGCGTTCGCTTTCGGCCATCGACGACACCCGCTTCGTACCCGCCGCCGGCCAGAACCGCCTGCGCGCCATGATCGAGGGCCGCCCGGACTGGGTGCTCTCGCGCCAGCGCGCCTGGGGCGTGCCGATCGCCATCTTCGCAGACGAGAACGGCGAAGTGCTGGTCGATGACGCCGTCAATGCACGTATCCTCGAGGCCTTCGAGAAGGAAGGCGCGGACGCCTGGTTCGCCGAAGGCGCCAAGGAACGCTTCCTCGGCAAGGAACATGACGCGGCCCGCTGGACGCAGGTCATGGACATCCTCGATGTCTGGTTCGACTCTGGCTCGACGCACACCTTCACGCTCGAAGACCGCCCGGACCTGAAATGGCCGGCCGACGTCTATCTCGAAGGCTCCGACCAGCATCGCGGCTGGTTCCACTCGTCGCTGCTCGAAAGCTGCGCGACGCGCGGCCGCGCGCCCTACAACGCCGTCGTCACCCATGGCTTCACCATGGACGAGAAGGGCGAGAAGATGTCGAAGTCCAAGGGCAACGTCGTCTCGCCGCAGGACGTGATGAAGGAATCGGGCGCCGATATCCTGCGCCTCTGGGTCATGACGACGGACTACTGGGAAGACCAGCGCCTCGGCAAGACGATCATCCAGACCAATATCGACGCCTACCGCAAGCTGCGCAACACGGTGCGCTGGATGCTGGGCACGCTGGCGCACGACACGGGCGAGGAGATCACCCATGCCCACATGCCGGAGCTGGAACAGCTCATGCTGCACCGCCTGTCGCAGCTCGATGTGCTGGTGCGTGAAGGCTACGACGCCTTCGACTTCAAGAAGATCGCCCGCGCGCTCATCGACTTCTCCAACGTCGAGCTGTCGGCCTTCTACTTCGACGTCCGCAAGGATGCACTCTACTGCGACGCTCCGTCCTCGCTGAAGCGCCGCGCCAGCCTCTGCGTCATCCGCAAGCTGTTCGAGTGCCTCGTCTCCTGGCTTGCGCCCATGCTGCCCTTCACGATGGAAGAGGCATGGCTTTCCCGCAAGCCGGACGCCGTCTCGATCCATCTGGAGCAGTTCCCGGCGGTGCCGGCCGAGTGGCGCAACGATGCGCTCGAAGCCAAGTGGGAAAAGATCCGCGACGTGCGTTCGGTCGTCACCGGCGCGCTGGAGATCGAGCGCCGCGAGAAGCGCATCGGCGCCTCGCTGGAAGCGGCCCCGGTCGTCCATATCGGCGATGCGGAGCTTCTGAAGGCGCTGGAAGGCCAGGATTTTGCGGAAATCTGCATCACCTCGGCCATCGCCATCGTCGCCGGCGAAGGCCCGGCCGATGCCTTCCGTCTGGCCGAGGTCGCCAAGGTCTCCGTCGAGCCGAAGCTGGCCGAAGGCGTCAAGTGCGCGCGCTCCTGGCGCATCACGACCGATGTCGGTTCGGATGCGGATTACCCGGACGTTTCCGCGCGCGACGCCGCGGCGCTGCGTGAGATCGGCTTCCGCCGCGCGGCCTGAGCGGCCGCCTGTTGACGGCCGGTGCTTTCCGGCCGTCGATTTGCCCGGATGAATTGCGCTTGGGCGGATCATCCGGTAATGCTGCCTGAAAATGGTCGGATTGTTCCGCCATGGCACGGCGGACTTTTGCCGCGCGACAGGTTTTCGGCGTACCGGCTCTGCTGGAAGGGTATTCATGGGAATGACGCGAAATATTCGGGTGCGTACCGGCCTTCTCGGCCTTCTCGGCGGCAGCCTCCTTCTCACCGGCTGCATGGGCCCGACCTACGGCACGGACAAGACCGCCGGCGAACAGTTGCTCGACGACCTCGGCAACGCCGTCATGATTCAGCCGGACAACAAGGCCGCCAAGAAGATTCGCTACCAGCCGCGCGGCAGCCTCGTCGTGCCGAACGACCGGGCCGCCCTTGTCAGCCCGCAGCAGTCCGTTGCTTCGAAGGACAATCCGGAATGGCTGGAAAACCCCGAGGACATGCGCGAGCGCCTGCGTGAAGAGGCGGACGCCAACACCAACAATCCGGGTTACCGCTCGCCGCTCGTCAGCCAGAATTCGAATGCCCAGCAGCTCGGCGCTGCCTCGCAGACGAAGGCCTATCGCGAAGCCCGCCGGTTGCAGATGGGCGCCTATTCCGACAAGCGCCGCTACCTGAGCGATCCGCCGGTCGACTACCGTCGCATGCCGGAAGAGGCGCAGGCCGATCTCGGCGAGCCGGAAAAGCAGAAGGAGCGCCGTCGCAAGAAGGAAGCGAAGGCGGCCAAGCAGGGCAAGTCCGGCTGGTGGCCCTTCTGATCCCATGACGGCTTACCGCATCCGTCCCGCGAGTGCGGCCGATGCCGCCGTCATCCTGCGCTTCATCCGCGAACTGGCGGAATATGAAAAAGCGCTGCACGAAGTCGCCGCGACGGAAGAGACCGTCGCCGCCTCGATCTTCGGCGAAGGCTCCGTTACCCGCGCCGTGATCTGCGAAACCGTGGAAGGCGAACCGGCCGGCTTCGCCGTCTGGTTCAAGAGCTATTCCACCTGGCTTGCGAAGAACGGCCTCTATCTCGAAGACCTCTACGTGACGCCGAAGCACCGTGGCGGCGGCGTCGGCAAGATGCTGCTGCGCCATCTGGCGCGCGTTGCCGTCGAAGAGGGCTGCGCCCGTTTCGAATGGAGCGTTCTCGACTGGAACGAGCCGGCGATCCGTGTCTATGACGCCATCGGCGCGGAGCCGCAGAACGAATGGATCCGCTACCGCCTGACGGGCGAGAAGCTGAAGCGCTTCGCCGAGGGCTGAGGCGCTTATCCGCCGCGTTTCGCTAGCAGGCGGAGATGCAGCGCATGCGCGCCGATGAACGCGGCCGCGACGACCAGGAGTGCCGCGAACGGCTGGCCGCCAAGCGCAAGGGCTGCCAGCAGGATCGTCGCGAGGGCGGGCATGGCGGCGAGCGCCAAGCCTCTCGGCAGGCTCCAGTTCGGTTTTCCATCCAGTCCCCATTGCATCGTCAGCCGCGCCTTGCCCGGCGCGATGCGCCGCGCGGCGAAGGCCGACAGGAGGCCCATGACGGCAAGGGTGGCGCAAACGAGGAGCGTTTCCGTCATGTCTCGCGCCTTTCCCGGAAGAAGTCCTTGAGAATATCCGCCGCCTCCGTGCCGCCGATGCCGGAATAGACATCCGGCGCATGATGGCAGGTCGGCTGGGCGAAGAAGCGCACGCCATTGTCCACCGCGCCGCCCTTCGGGTCTTCCGCGCCGTAATAGAGCCGGCGGATGCGGGCGAAGGAAATGGCGGCGGCGCAGAGCGTGCAGGGCTCCAGCGTCACATAGAGGTCCGCGCCCGCCAGCCGTTCCTGCCCGAGCGCGCGGGCGGCCGCGCGGATGACGGCGACCTCGGCATGGGCGGTCACGTCGTTCTCCGCCCGGGTGCGGTTTCCCGACCGCGCGACGACCTTACCGTCCAGCACCAGAACCGCGCCGACGGGCACTTCGCCCCGCTCTCCGGCGGCGCGCGCTTCGGCAAACGCGATCTCCATGAAGCGATTTGTCATGCGCGGCACGAATTCCTCTTAACCCCGGACGCCTGACCTGATAGGACACGGCAAAACGCAGGCAGCACAAATGACATTCAAAGACAAGCCAAAACGGCCGGGCGGCAAGCCCTCGGGCCGCGATACCAAGCCGCGTGGCGCCGCATCGGCGGCCGCGGGCAAGAAATCTTTTGCCGGCGGCAAGCCCGAAGGCAAGAAGCCGGGCGGCAAGCCGTTCGCCGGAAAGTCCGCCCCGCGTGACGACCGGCCGGCCCGCGCGGCAAAGCCCGCGCCTGCCGAGGCCGCCAGCGCGGAGCTTGCGCCCGAGCGCATTTCCAAGCTGCTCGCGCGCGCCGGCGTCGCCTCGCGCCGCGATATCGAGCGCATGATCATGGAAGGCCGCATCAGCGTGAACGGCAAGGTGCTGGAGACGCCGGTGGTCAACGCCACCTTCGCCGACCGCATCGAGGTCGACGGCATGCCGGTGCGCGGCATCGAGCGCACGCGCCTCTGGCTCTACCACAAGCCGGCCGGCCTCGTGACGACGAATGCCGACCCGGAAGGCCGCCCCACCGTCTTCGACAACCTGCCCGAAGACCTGCCGCGCGTCATGTCCATCGGCCGCCTCGACATCAACACCGAAGGCCTGCTGCTGCTGACCAATGACGGCGGCCTCGCGCGCATGCTGGAGCTGCCGACCACCGGCTGGCTGCGCCGCTACCGCGTGCGCGCCCATGGCAAGATCGAGCAGGCCGATCTCGACAAGCTGAAGGAAGGCATCGCCGTCGACGGCGTGCTCTACGGCGCGATCGATGCGACCCTCGACAAGACGCAGGGCTCCAACGTCTGGCTGACGCTGGGCCTGCGCGAAGGCAAGAACCGCGAAGTCAAGAACGTGCTCGGCGCGCTCGGCCTCGACGTGAACCGCCTGATCCGCATCTCCTACGGCCCGTTCCAGCTCGGCGAGCTGCCGGAAGGCCACGCCCAGGAAATCCGCGGCCGCACGCTGCGCGACCAGCTCGGCCCGCGCCTCATCGAGGAATCCAAGGCGAATTTCGACGCCCCGCTCTTCGACCATGTGGCCGACGAGGACGAGAAGCCCGCGAAGAAGGCGCGCAGCGAAGCGCCCGGCTGGGGTGACAAGCCCGCCGAGCGCCGCGAAAAACCCGGCGACCGCCGCGAGAACGCCCGCGCCCGCCTCGACACCAAGCGCGACGACCGCTTCGGCGACAAGCCGCGCGGTGGCCCGCGTGATCGCGACCGCGACGACGACCGTTTCGACAGCAAGCCGAAGCGTGAGCCGGCGACCCGCGCCCGCAAGTCCAATGTCTGGATGGCCCCCGGCGCGCGTCCGGTTGCCGAGAAGAAGGCGGAAGACGCCGAGGGCGTGAAGCGCGAGCCGCGCGAACGTCCCGAAGGCGCGCCCAAGTCCAAGCGCTATGGCCGCACGGCCGACGGCGCGCTGACCCGCTCCGCGAAGAAATTCGACCCGGACCGCAAGGGCGCCGCACGCGGCCGTCCCGGCGACGACCGGGCCGACAAGCCGCGCATCCTGAAGACGCGCGACGAGGACGGCGAGTGGATCCGCGCCTCCGAGCCGGAAGCCCGTGACGAAGGTCGCGGCGGGTTCGGCCGCAACCGCTCCGGCGCCGGCGACGACCGCGCCCCGCGCGGTTTCGGTGACCGTCCGCCGCGCGGCGACCGTTCCTTCGGCGACCGCAAGCCGCGTTCGGAAGGGGATCGTTCCTTCGGCGACCGCAAGCCGCGCTCGGAAGGGGACCGTTCCTTCGGCGACCGTCCGCCGCGTGGAGATCGTCCCTTCGGTGATCGCAAGCCCCGTGCGGAAGGCGAACGCTCGTTCGGCGACCGTCCGGCCCGTGGCGACCGCCCCTTTGGTGGCCGCAAGCCTCGCGCAGAGGGTGAACGCTCCTTCGGGGATCGTCCGCCGCGTCGCGATGGCGGCAAGCCTTTCGGTGGCAAGCCCGGCGGCAAGTCCTTCGGCGGCAAGCCGGGTGGGCGTCCGGGTGGCAAGCCCGGTGGCGGCCGTCCCGCAGGCGGTAGCCGTCCGCGCGGCAAGGGGAAGTAACGCAACGTGCGCATCGTCGGCGGAGAGTTTCGCGGCCGGTCGCTCGTAACGCCGAAGTCGGACGATATCCGCCCGACGACGGACCGCACGCGTGAAAGCCTTTTCAACATCCTGTCCCATGCCTATCCCGAGGCGCTGGACGGCACGCGTGCGCTCGACCTTTTCGCCGGCACCGGGGCCGTTGGCCTCGAAGCCCTGTCGCGCGGCGCGCGCGCGGCGCTCTTCGTCGAGCAGGGTGTCGAGGGCAGGGGGCTTCTCCATTCCAATATCGAGGCGCTCGGCGTGATCGGCCGCGCCAAGATCTTCCGGCGTGACGCGACCGCGCTTGGCGGCATCGGCACGATGGAGCCGTTCCACTTCCTCTTCGCCGATCCGCCCTATGCCAAGGGGCTTGGCGAACGCGCGCTCGACGCCGCCCATCGCGGCGGCTGGCTGGTCGATGGCGCCCTTGCGATCCTCGAGGAGCGGGCCGATATTCAGCCTGCCGCCGTCGATGGCTACGAGCTTCTCGAAGTGCGCACCTTCGGCGACACGCGCATGCATTTCTACCGCTACCGCTCCGGCTGACATCGGCTGCCGCAGGAGACCAGAGCTATGTCCGGTGCCCTCGTTTCCGCATCCACCCCGCAGGCAAACGGCCCGACCGTCGCGCTCGCGCTCGGCGGCGGCGGCGCGCGGGGCCTTGCCCATATCCATGTCATCGAGGTTCTGGACGAACTCGGCATCCGCCCGGTGCTGATCGCCGGGGCCTCCATCGGCACCATCATGGGCGCGGCGATGGCGGCGGGCATGACGGGCCGGGAAATCCGCGAGCATACGCTCGCCACCGTCGGCCGCCCCGGCCAGATCATGAACCGGCTCTGGAGCCTGCGCCCCGCCGGCCTTTCCGAAATGGTGGCCGGCGGTTTCAAGGTCAGTCAGTTCAATCTGGAGCGCGTGCTGAAGGCCTTCCTGCCGGATCGCCTGCCGGAGACCTTCGAAGAACTTTTCATCCCGCTGAAAGCCGTCACGTCGGACTATTACGCCCAGTGCGAATGCGTCTGCGATAGCGGCCCGCTGCTGCCGGCCATCGCCGCCTCCGCCGCCCTGCCGGCGATCTTCCGCCCGGTGGAATTGAATGGCCGCGTGATGATCGACGGCGGCCTGTGGAACCCCGTGCCCTTCGACCATCTCGCCGGCAAGGCGGATATCACCATCGGCGTCGATGTCGTCGGCCAGCCGCCGGCCGGTACGGCGGGCGTTCCGAACAGCATGGACAGCCTCTACGGCGCGACCCAGCTCACCATGCGCTCCATCGTCACCTTGAAGCTCGAAAAGGGCGCGCCGGATATCTTTCTGCGGCCCGAGGTCGGCCGCTTCCGCGTGCTCGATTTCCTCAAGGCCGAGGAGGTGCTGGCCGCCTCCGCCGGGATTCGCGACGAGCTGAAGCGGGCGCTCGACGAAAAACTTTCGGCGCTCGCCTAAACGCTCTCCTCCTCGTCGGCCTGCGTCTTCTTCTTCGGTTTGACCAGCGGCTCCGGCCTTACCGGCGCGGAATGCAGCATGTGCCGCCCGGCCGTAAGCCCCTCGGCGGCCTGAAGCTCCAGCCGTGCCACGTCGCGGCGGCGGATGTCGTCGCTGATCGCCAGCGCGTCGTCGCTCTCCACGCCCAGTTCCTCCAGCGTTTCCCGGCCGAAGACGAGGGCGGATTCGAAGGTTTCGCGTACGTCGTGCTGCACCCCGCGGGCGCGCAGCGAGAGGGTATGCACCCGGTCGTAGGAGCGCACGAAGAGCGTGGCGTTGGGATATTCGGACTGTATGAGATCGACGATGCGGTCGGTGCTGGCCTTGCCCTGCGTGCAGATGGCGACGATCTTGGCGCGCTCGATGCCGGCCGCGCGCAGCACGTCCTTGCGCGTGCCGTCGCCGAAATAGATGCGGAAGCCGAAATTCGCGGCCTGCCGCACGCGGTCCGTGGAATGGTCGATGACCGTCACCTCGCGCCCGCCGGCAAGCAGGATCTGCGCGGCGATCTGGCCGAAGCGCGAGAAGCCGATCATCAGCACGTCCGCCCCCGCGCCCTCGAAATCCTCCTCCATCTCCTCCTCCGGATCCTCGACCAGAAGGAAGCGGGAGAGGGCGGCGGCAATCGGCGTCAGCGCCATGGAGATCGTGACGATGGCGATGAGCTGCGAGGCGAGATCGCCGGAGAATATCCCGGCGGCGGAGGCGGCGGTGAACAGCACGAAGCCGAATTCGCCGCCCTGCGGCAGCACGAGCGCGATGCGCACCGCATCGTTATGCGGCGAACCGGTGAAGCGGCAGAGGCCGTAGATGGCAAGGCTCTTCACCAGCATCACGGCGGGGGTGGCGATGAGGATGGTCAGCCAGCTCTTGAAGATGACGTCGAGATGCAGGGAAAGGCCGACGGCCATGAAGAAGAGGCCGAGCAGGATACCGCGAAAGGGTTCGACATCGGCCTGCAATTCATGGCGGTAGGAGGAATCGGCCAGCAGCACGCCGGCGAGGAACGCGCCCATGGCCATGGAAAGGCCGGCCATTTGCAGCAGCATGGCGGCGGCGAGCACGACGAAGAGGGCGGCGGCGATCATCGCTTCGCGCGCGCCGGTGCGGGCGATCACCTGGAACAGCGGATTGAGCAGATAGCGGCCGGCGACGAGCAGCGCGGCGATGGCCGAGAGCGCGATCAGGAAGTCCTCGAAGGCGCCCGTCGTGTCCTCCGGGGCCTGTTCGGCAAGTAGCGGGATCAGCGCCAGCAGCGGCACGATGGCAAGGTCCTGCAGCAGCAGCATGGAAAAGGCGCGCTGGCCGTAGCGCGTGTTGGTGTCGCCGCGCTCGTCGAGAATCTGCATGGCGAAGGCGGTGGAGGAAAGGGCGAGGCCGAAGCCGATGATCAGCGCGCCGTCCCATTCCTCCAGCCCGAAGCCGAAGGTCAGGCCCGCCAGCGCAAGGCCGGTGACGGCGACCTGCGCGATGCCCAGCCCGAAAATATCGTGGCGCATGGTCCACAGGCGCGAGGGCTTCAGTTCCAGCCCGATCAGGAAGAGCAGGAAGACCACGCCGAGTTCGGCAACGCCCAGCAGTTCCTCGCCGTCGCGGATCTGGTGCAGGATCGGGCCGATCACGATACCCGCCGCGAGATAGCCAAGAATGGTGCCCAGCCCCAGCCGCTTGAAGATCGGCGCGGCGAGCAGCGCGCCGCCGAGCATCATCAGGACCTCGTTATACGGGCTGTGGGTATAGGGCATGCGGAAGGCTTTCTGCTGAGGGATGCCGGTGCGCGTGGCAAAAAAGGAGCGGCCTCCCTTGATGCCCGTGCCGGCGCACAATAAATGGGGCATCAAAGAAAGGCCATGTCATGTCAGAGACGATCGAAACCGCAAGCCTTCTCGCGCGCGCCGGCGAACTCATCGACCGCGCCATTCAGGCGGGGGCGGATGCGGCCGATGCCGTCGTGGTGCGCGGGCGTTCTTCCTCGGTCAGCGTGCGGCTCGGCAAGGTCGAGGGCACCGAGGCCTCGGAGAGCGACGACTTCTCGCTCCGCGTCTTCGTCGGCAGGCGCGTCGCCAGCGTCTCGGCCAATCCCGGCTTCGACCTGAAGGTGCTGGCCGAGCGCGCCGTCGCCATGGCCAAGGCCTCGCCGGAAGACCCCTATGCGACGCTCGCGGCCGAAGCCGATCTTGCGAAGGACTGGCCGGACCTCGACCTCTACGACCCGACCGAAGTCTCCGCCGACCAGCTCACAGAAGCGGCGCTCGCCGCCGAGGCCGCCGCGCTCGCCGTTTCCGGCGTCACCAATTCCGGCGGCGCGGGCGCATCCGCCGGCATGGGCGGGCTGGTGCTCGCCACCTCGCACGGCTTCTCCGGCGCTTACAGCGCCAGCCGCTTCGGCCGCTCCGTCAGCGTGATCGCGGGCGAGGGCACGAAGATGGAGCGCGACTACGACTTCGACTCGGCCCTCTATTTCGCCGATCTGCGCGATGCCGATGAAATCGGCCGCGAGGCCGCCGCGCGCGCCGTGCGCCGGCTCAATCCGCGTCAGGTGCCGACGGCGAAGAACGTTGCCGTCGTCTACGATCCGCGCGTGGCGCGCGGCATTGCCGGCCATATCGCGGGCGCCATCAACGGCGCCTCCGTCGCCCGCAAGACCAGCTTCCTGCGCGACCGCATGGGCAAACAGGTGCTGAAGGCCGGCCTTTCCGTCACCGACGATCCGCTGATCGTGCGCGGACCCTCCTCACGCCCGTTCGACGGCGAGGGCATTACGGGAAAACGCCTCGCCATGATCGAGGACGGCGTGTTGCAGCACTGGTTCCTCTCCACCTCGACCGCCAACGAACTCGGCCTCAAGACCAACGGCCGCGGCGTACGCGGCGGCACCTCGGTCAATCCGGCCTCGACCAACCTTGCGCTGGAGCCGGGCGATATCGCGCCGGAAGAGCTGATCCGCTCCATCGGCACGGGCCTCTACGTCACCGAACTGATCGGCCAGGGCGTCAACATGGTGACGGGCGAATACAGCCGCGGCGCGTCCGGCTATTGGATCGAGAACGGCGAACTGACCTTCCCCGTCTCGGAGGTCACCATCGCCTCCAACCTCACCGACATGTTCCTGCGCATCACGCTGGCAAACGACATCGACCGCAGCTTCGGCGTCGCCGCGCCGACGCTCGCCATCGAAGGCATGACGCTTGCCGGAAAGTGAGACCATGCCCAGCCCCGCGACCGCCTGGACCGCCGATCTCGACCTTCTGGTCGGCGCGGCGAAGCTGGCGGGCGCAAAGGCGCTGGATTTCTTCCGCAAGGGGCCGGAAGTCTGGTGGAAGAACGGCGGCCGCTCGCCGGTGAGCGCGGCCGATTTTGCCGCCAACGACATCCTCAAGAAGGAACTGCTCTCCGCAAGGCCGAATTACGGCTGGCTGTCGGAAGAAACGGATGACGACGCCGGCCGGCTCGATTGCGAGACGGTCTTCGTCATCGACCCCATCGACGGCACGCGCGCCTTCATCGCCGGCAAGGACATCTGGTGCGTCAGCGCCGCCGTCGTGCATCGCGGCCGGCCCGTCGCGGGCGTCCTCTTCGCCCCCTCGCTGGACGAGCTGTTCACCGCCTCGGCCGAGGGACCGGCGCTGAAAAACGGCAAGCCCATCGCCGCCACCGAAACGGACGCCGCACGCCCGACGCGCATCGCCGCTCCCGAGGACATGGCGCACGGCATCGACCGGCACATGCTCGGCGGCGTGCATCGCATCTCCCATGTGCCCTCGCTCGCCTATCGCCTCGCCATGGTGGCGGACGGGCGCATCGATGCGACGCTGGTCAAACGCAATTCGCACGACTGGGATCTGGCGGCGGCCGACCTCATCCTTTCGCGCGCCGGCGGGGCGCTCGTGACGCTCGATGGCGAGCCGCTTTCCTACAACCGGCCGACCGTCAGCCACGAGACTCTGGCGGCGGCGGGTTCCTCCCGGCTTTCCGGGCTTGTGGAGGCCGCGCGGCACCTTGCCGGCCATTGACCTTTCCCGCGGAATACCGCAAACCGTCTGCCGAAATCGGCACGCTGAAGCAACTCCGGATGGAATTGCGAAAGAACAAGAAGAGAGCATCATGACCGACTCGAACGAACCCAAGCAGCTTCTTCATCTCGTCTTTGGCGGCGAGTTGACGACGCTCACGGACCTGCAGTTCCGCGACCTCAACGACCTCGATATCGTCGGAATCTTCCCCGATTATGCGAGCGCGCTGACGGCCTGGAAGTCGAAGGCCCAGCAGACCGTGGACAATGCGCATATGCGCTATTTCATCGTTCACATGCACCGTCTCCTGGACCCGCAGAACGGCTGATCGCCTCGACCGAAAACGCCCCGCGCGGCAAGGCCGCGCCGGGCAGAAAGATGGACTTCCATGATGCCGAACAGCCGGAACAGTGCGGGAAGACGAATGCAGGCGGTCCGCCCATGAGCAGACGGCTCGCCCGCGCCGCGCTTTCGCTCTATCGCTGGGGCGGCTTCGCGCTTTACCCGGCCGTTGGCCCCTATCTCGCGTTGCGCGTGGCGAAGGGCAAGGAAGAACGCTCCCGCCGCCGCGAGCGCTACGGCATCGCCAGCGTTGCGCGGCCCGCCGGCCCCCTCGTCTGGTTCCACGCGGCCAGCGTCGGCGAAACCAACGCCATCGTGCCGCTGATCAAGGAAGTGCGCCGCCGCGGCATCGCCGTGCTCCTGACGACCGGCACCATCACCTCCGCCAAAGTGGTGCAGGACCGCCTCGGCGCGGACGTCATCCACCAATACGTTCCGCTCGACCTGAAGCCGGCCATCAGCCGTTTCCTCGAATACTGGCATCCCGACCTTGCCATCATGGCGGAGTCGGAAATCTGGCCGATGACCATCCTGGAACTCGGCAAGCGCCATATCCCGCAGGTGCTGGTCAACGGCCGCATCTCGGACCGTTCCTTCCCGCGCTGGAAGCGTCGCCACGCCATCGCCGATGCGCTCTTCGAGAACTTCGCGCTCGTTATCGCCCAGTCGGAGACGGATGCCGAACGCTTCAGCGCGCTGGGCGCGCTGCCCGTCATGGTCTCGGGCAACCTGAAGGTCGATACCGATGCGCCGCCGGTCGATCCGGCCGTGCTGAAAACCTATCTCGACCAGATTCCGAGCCGCCGCACCTGGGCGGCCATCTCCACCTTCGAGGGCGAGGAGGCGGCCGCCGGCAACGTTCACCGCGCCCTCAAGGAGCGCACGCCGGGCCTTCTCACCATCATCGTGCCGCGCCATCCCGAGCGCGGCGACGCCGTCGCCGACATGCTGACGGCGCGTGGCCTGAACGTGGTGCGCCGCACCTCCGGCGAGCCGCTGACGCCCGATACGGATATCTTCCTCGGCGACACGATCGGCGAAATGGGGCTTTACCTGCGCATGACGGAGATCGCCTTCGTCGGCCGCTCGCTCTTCGCCGAGGGCGGGCAGAACCCGCTGGAGCCGGCCATGCTCGGCTGCGCGGTGCTGTCCGGCGGCAATGTGCAGAATTTCCGCGAGGCCTACCAGCAGCTTGCCCGCAACGGCAGCGCCAAGATGGTGCGCGATGTGGAAATGCTGGCCAAGGGCGTGCATTATCTGCTCGCGAACGATGAGATGCGCCGGCAGATGATCGATGCGGGGCAGGAGACCGTGCAGGAAATGCGCGGCGCCCTGCGCGCCACGATCAAGGGGCTGGAGCCTTACATCAATCCGCTCACCGTGAAGGCGCGGCTCCACCCGCGCCAGACTTCCTGAAGAGACCTCCTGAAAGGACAGGGCATGACCAAGGCAGCGACGATCTCCGGCATCCTCTTCGACAAGGACGGTACGCTGCTCGATTACGCCAAGAGCTGGGTGCCGGTGAACTACGAGCTTGCCCGCATCGCCGCCGCAGGAGACGAGGCCCTTGCCCGCAAGCTGCTGGTGGCGGGCGGCATGGACCCGGATACCGGCTACGTTACCCCGGACAGCCTGCTTGCTGCCGGCAATACCGTGGAGATCGCCGAAGGTCTTGTCGCCGCCGGCGCGCCCTTCACGGTCGAGGCGCTGGCCGAGCGCTTCGACGGCCTCTTTGCCAATTCCGCCCAGCTCGCCGTCGCCGTTACGGACCTTGCCCATTTCTTCGCCACCATGCACGAGCGCGGCTACTGGCTCGGCGTCGCCTCCAGCGACAACGAGGCCTCCATCCGCGCGACGGCAAAGCGCTTCGGCTTCGATGGCTACCTGCACTATGTCGCCGGCTACGACAGCGGCTTCGGCACCAAGCCGGAGCCGGGCATGGTGCTCGGCTTCTGCGCTGCGACGGGTCTCGAGCCGCATCAGGTCGCCGTCGTCGGCGACAACAACCACGACCTGCATATGGGCCGCAATGCCGGCGCGGGCCTCACCGTCGCCGTGCTGACGGGAACCGGCTCGCGCGCCTCCCTGTCGGACGCCTCCGATCATTGCCTCAACGACATCACCGAGCTTCTGCCGCTCCTTCCGGCCGCGGCGGTGGCGCGCCCGGCGGCGTGAGCGCCTGTCCGTGGCCGGCGATGCGATTTCCAGCAGTTGATTTTCCTCAAGTTCTCGCGTTTCTTGGGGCCCACTGGACCGGGCAGGGACGCCCGCGGGGGATCGAATGGTAAGTGAAGCGCCACCCTTCTGGTGGACGAAGCCGGACTGGCGGGCCTATGCGCTCTGGCCCGTCTCGCGGCTCTACGGCCTCGTGGCCGGGCGGCGCATGCGCAAGGCCCGCCGCGCCGATGTGCCGGTGCCGGTCATCTGCGTCGGCAATTTCACGGTGGGCGGTGCCGGCAAGACGCCGACCGCCATCGCCATAGCCCGCGCCGCCAAGGCGCGTGGCCTGAAACCCGGTTTCCTCTCGCGCGGTTACGGCGGCACGCTCGACGTGACCACCGTGGTCGATCCGCATCATCACCGCGCCCGCGCCGTCGGCGACGAGCCGTTGCTGCTCGCCCGCGAGGCGCTGACCGTCATTTCGCGCAAGCGCGCCCGGGGTGCGATGAAGCTGGTGGAGGAGGGGGCCGACCTCATCATCATGGATGACGGCTTCCAGAGCGCGCAGCTCACCTTCGATTACGCCCTGCTCGTCATCGACACGCGCCGCGGCATCGGCAACGGCCATCTGGTGCCGAGCGGCCCGGTGCGCGCCCCGCTCGGCGAGCAGATGCGGCAGGCGAGCGCGCTGCTGGCCATCGGCGACGGCGACGCGGCGGACCGGCTGATCCGCCAGGCGGCGCGCGCCGGCAAGGCGATCCACCCCGCAACGCTCGTTACCGTCGGGGCGGAGGACCTGCAGGATCAGGTCGTCATGGCCTGGTCGGGCATTGCCGATAACGAAAAATTCTTCCGCACGGTCAACGAGACCGGCGCGCATCTCTACGTCACGCGCAGCTTCCCCGATCATCATTATCTCAGCGACGACGAGGTGGAGGAAATCCTCGACCATGCCGAAGCGCTCGGCTACCAGCTCCTGACCACGGCGAAGGACAGCGTGCGGCTCGGCGGCGGGCACGGGCGGTCGGAGGAGCTGAGGGAGAAGAGCCGGGTGATCGAGGTGGAAATCCGCTTCGACGATCCGAAGGGCCCGGATGCGATCATCGACGCGGCGATCGACAATGCAAGGCGGCGCAAGCTGCGCCGGCTGGCGGAGAAATGAGGGGGTAGGCAATAGGCAGTAGCCAATAGGGTTGACGCCTTGGCTGTTTCGGACAGCATCTACTGCCTACTGCCTACTGCCTACTGCCTACTGCCTACTGCCTACTGCCTACTGCCTACTTCTTCTGGTTCGGCAATACGCCCGCGCGCTTTTCCGCATCCAGCGAGGCGGCGCAGCTCACATAGGCTTCCTGCCGGGCGACGCTCCAGTAGCGCAGCTCATCCACCGGCACGGTCTCGCCGGTCATCGCGCAGATGACATGGGTGCCGGGCATCAGGATCTGGAAATCGCCGTCGAGATAGCGAATCTTCGCTTCACGGCTGCCGCCGCGGCCTTCCAAACGGTTCATCATCGATCTCAGTATCCGCCTCAAAAACGTCTCGCCCTGCAATATCGCGGTAAGGCCTAAATTTCCAGCCTTTTCAGCTTCGGCCGAACAGCCGCTCGATATCGGAAAGCTTCAGCTCGATATAGGTCGGCCGTCCATGGTTGCACTGGCCGGAGCCGGGCGTCGCCTCCATTTGGCGCAAGAGTGCATTCATTTCCTCGGGCCGCATGCGCCGGCCCGAGCGCACCGAGCCGTGGCAGGCCATGGTGGCAGCGAGATATTCGAGCTTGGCCTTGAGGCCGCTCGCCGTGTCCCATTCGGCCAGCTCGTCGGCAAGCTGGCGGATTAGGCCGGCCGCATCCATCTCGCCCAGCATGGCCGGCGTCTCGCGCACGGCGACCGCGCCGGGGCCGAAACGCTCGATGCCGAGGCCGAGCGTCGCGAATTCTTCCGCATGGGCGACCAGCCGGTCGCAATCGTCTTCCGGCAGGTCGACGATCTCGGGAATGAGCAGGGCCTGCGCCGGCACGGCGCGCGAATGCAGCGCATTGCGCATGGCCTCGAAGACCAGTCGTTCATGGGCGGCATGCTGGTCGACGATGACCAGCCCGTCCTCCGTCTGCGCGACGATATAGTTCTCGTGAAGCTGCGCGCGCGCCGCGCCGAGCGGGTGGCGCTGCGGCGGTTCTTCCTCGCGGGCGGAGGGCGTGAAGGTTGGTTCGCTGCGCGCCGAGGGGGCGGCGAATTCGGCAAAGCCTGCCTGTGTTTCACGCAAGGGTGCGGGGGAGGCGGCCTCGAAGGGGCGGTAGGGCGAGGCGGAGGGCGTCCAGGGCGCGGAAGGGCGCTGTGCCTCCGGCCGGAAGGCGCGCATCAGGCCGCTTGCGCCCGTGGTGGCCGCCCGGTCGCCCTCGCGAGCCAGCGCCTCGCGGATCGCGCCGATGATGAGGCCGCGCACGAGGCCGGGGTCGCGGAAGCGCACATCCGATTTCGCCGGATGCACGTTGACGTCGACCAGCGCCGGATCGATGGCGATGGACAGCACCGCGACGGGATAGCGCCCGTGCGGAATGGTCTCGGCATAGGCGGCGCGCAGCGCGGACCAGATCAGCTTGTCCTGCACCGGCCGCCCGTTGACGAAGGCGAACTGGTTGAGGCTGTTGCCGCGATTGAAGGTCGGCACGCCGGCAAAGCCGGTCAGCCGCACGCCTTCCCGCTCGGCGTCGATCTCGATGGCGTTGTCGCGGAAATCGCGGCCGAGTACCTGCGCGATGCGCGCCAGCCGGTCCTCGCCGGTCGCGGGGAATTCCAGCGTCGTGCGGTCGGAGCCGGACAGAACGAAGCGCACATGCGGGAAGGCGATTGCCATGCGCCGCACCACGTCCGAGATCGCCGAGGCTTCCGCCTTCTCGCTCTTGAGGAACTTGAGCCGGGCAGGGGTGGCGAAGAAAAGGTCGCGCACCTCGACCACCGTGCCGCGATTGGCGGCGGCCGGGCGCACGGGCGCAACCTTGCCGCCCGTCACGCTGATTTCCGCCCCTTCGCTTGTCTCCGCCGTGCGGCTGAGCAGCGAGAGTTTTGCCACCGAGCCGATGGAGGGCAGGGCCTCGCCGCGGAAGCCCAGCGTGCGGATATCGAGCAGGTCCGTATCGAGCTTGGAGGTGCAGTGCCGGCGGATCGCCATTTCCAGATCGGCGGGGGCCATGCCGCCGCCATTGTCGGTGACGCGCAGCAGGGTCTTGCCGCCGCCGGCCGTGGCGATCTCGATGCGCGTCGCACCGGCGTCCAGCGCGTTCTCGATCAGCTCCTTGGCGGCGCTGGCCGGCCGTTCGATCACCTCGCCGGCCGCGATCTGGTTGATGAGGGTTTCGGAAAGCTGCCTGATGCTCATGGCGTCATTTTCGCGGATTCGCCCGCCGCCCGCCAGTGGGGGCGGCAGCTTATGCAGGGGCAATCCGGTCACAATCCTCTCTTCCGTCATCCTCGGGCTTGTCCCAAGGATCCACCCACGTCTCCGTTTCCGATGCGCCGGCAGATCCTCGGGACAAGCCCGAGGATGACGGAAAGTGAGCGTGGAGGTTACTCGAACACGATGGCCGGCGCTTCGCGCGCACCCTTGCCCTGCACCGCCTCAAGCTCCTGCCAGACGCGCGTTGCGATGGCGCGGTAGACCTTCGCCGCCGCGCCGTCCGGGTTGGAGACCACGACCGGCGTGCCGGCATCGGAGGTCTCGCGGATATCCATGGTCAGCGGCACTTCGCCGAGGAAGGGCACGCCGATGCGCTCGGCCTCCTTGCGCGCGCCGCCATGGCCGAAGATGTCGTAGCGGTTGCCGGTGTCGGGGGCGATGAAATAGCTCATGTTCTCGACGATGCCGAGCACCGGCACCTCGACCTTGCTGAACATGTTGAGGCCCTTGCGCGCGTCGATGAGGGCAAGATCCTGCGGGGTGGAGACGATGACGGCGCCGGCGAGCGGCACCTGCTGGGCCATGGTGAGCTGCGCGTCGCCCGTGCCCGGCGGCATGTCGACCACCAGCACGTCGAGATCGCCCCAGGCGACCTCGCGCAGCATCTGCATCAGCGCCGACTGGATCATCGGCCCGCGCCAGATCATCGCCACCTCCTCGTCGACGAGGAAGCCCATGGACATGACCTTGATGCCGTAGTTCTCCATCGGCTTGATCATGCGGCCTTCGAGCTGCTGCGGCCGGCCGGAAATCTTCAGGAGCCGCGGCATGGAGGGGCCGTAGATATCGGCGTCGAGAATGCCGACGCGAAGGCCGTTCGCCTTCAGTGCCAGCGCAAGATTCACCGAGGTCGTCGACTTGCCGACGCCGCCCTTGCCCGAGGCGACGGCGATGATGGCATTGACGCCCGGAATGCCGGATTTCGCGCGCTGCTGCGGCTGGCCGGGGGCTGCATGGGCGTGGCCGGCATGACTATGGCCCGCGTGATTGTGGCCGGCATGGCTGTGCGCCTCGCCGCGACCGGGCGGCGGCGGGGCTGGGGCGAGGGCGGCGGCGGGGCCAGAGGCGGCGCGCTTGTCGGCCGTCAGCGCCACCATGGCGGCCTTGATGCCGGGGATTTCCTTGACGACGCGCTCGGCGGCGGCGCGCATCGGGTCCAGTTCGCGGGCGCGCTCGGCCGGCACGGTGATGGAGAAATAGGCCTTGCCGTCGGAGATGAAGACATCCGAGACGAGGCCGAGATCGACGATATTGCCGTCCATATCCGGCCCGCGCACCGTGCGCAGCCGTTCCAGCACCTGTTCCTTGCTTACATCCGTCATGAAACCCTCGAATAGCCTGTCGCGGGCACGCGCCCTATCCCGTAGATAGTGTACGGGAGAGCCGACGCCAAACGAATTTACCTGTGACGGAAAGCAGCGGTGGAGCGGTCAGGCGATGAGGCCGCGGCGGATGGCCTTCACCACGGCCTGGGTGCGGTTGACCGCCTCCAGCTTGCGCGTGACCTGGTTGAGATAGTGGTTCACCGTATGCTCGGACAGGCCGAGGATTTCGGCGATCTCCAGGCTCGTCTTGCCCGCCGCCGTCCAGGAAAGGCACTGGATCTCGCGGTCGGTGAGCACCACCTGGCCGGATTTCCAGGCCGAGCCGATTTCGGCCAGCCGGTTGAAGAGATGGACGGAGATCATTTGCAGCATCAGCCGCTCGTCGCGGCCGAGCGCCGCGCTGTCCCCGCCCCAGACGACCGCGCCGCGATTGCCGAGCGCATCGTGTACCGGGAAGAAATGGCCGACCAGCATGCCATGAGTGGTCAGGAGGGTGAGCAACTCGCTGAAATCGGCCTGCTCGGAGGATTCGCCGATCCATTCCCGCATGTCGTAGGAGAAGGGCACCGTGGTCAGCCGCAGCTTGCGGATGCCGGCGCTGTGGCGGACCATACGCAGCGCGTCGTATTTGGCGAGGACTTCCTGCGGCCAGTTGCTGACGATGGAATAGGCGGACAGCTTTTCCGCCTCGAAGCCGGGCAGGGTGAAGACGACGAAATATTTGAGACCGTATTCCTCGCATTTGCGCCGCATGTAGCGCACGATGTCGAACTGCGTCTCCAGGGCGGCGATTTCCGCGCCCTCGTCCTGAAGCTGGTTCTCGCTCCTGCTGGTCTCGTCGGCGGTCATGGTGCCCCGCATCGGTTATTCCTTGTTTTCATGCAACTGGAGCGAGACCGCACACATTCCAGCAAATGGCTGGCCAGAAAATGGCTGGGTTCATGCGTATGCATCAGTTCAATAGTCCGGCGCGGATCGCCTTGGCGACCGCCTGGACCCGGTTGACCGCGTCGAGCTTGCGCGTCGCACGGTTCAGGTAGTGATTGACGGTATATTCGGAGAGGCCGAGGATTTCGGACATCTCCATGCTGGTCTTGCCGGCCGACGCCCAGGACAGGCACTCGATCTCCCGGCGGGACAGCGAGACGGTCTGGCGGTCGCCCGCGCGCAGTTCGAGGACCTGGGTGAAGACGGTGTTGGCCAGCGCGTTGAGCTCGGCCATCTCGCGCGGGGCCAGCGTCTCGCGCGTGCCGCCGAAAGCGAGCGCGCCGCGCAGGCCCGCCGAATTGTGCGCCGGGAAATAGGCGCCGCGCGACAGGCCGTGCCGCTGGAAGAGATCGGAGGCGATGGCCGCCTTGCCGTCGGCGCGGCGGCGATTGGTGCCGTCCGCGTCGTAGGTGAAGGGATTGGTGCTCTGGCGCAGGCGCTCGATGACCGGGCTGCCGAAGATGAGGCCGGCATGGTCGTAGGTTTTGAGCATTTCGTCCGGCCAGGACGTCAGCAGGACATTGGAGGAGAAGTCCGTGGAAGTCTCGGACGGGACGTTGATCAGGAGATAGCCGCGCAGACCGTGACGCCGGACCATGCCGTCAAGGGCCTCGACAATGTCGTCCTCCGAGCCGGAGGCGCCCGAACTCCAGGTCTTCGGGAGTCGCGCCGATGTCGTGTGGAATCGATCCGCCATATTCAACTTCCTTCAGCAATGCAGGCGACCGCGCGGCAGAGTCTGCCTGCACAATGCACTTGCCCGCCTCAGGAACCCCCGTATCCCAATGCAAGTCTTTTCGAAAACCGCGCCTCAAGTCCGCGGAGCGCGACGCAGCCCGCAGGCCGGTCACGCAGAAAGCTAATGGCGGCCCCAACCCACGTCCAGTGTGATTTTCTAATTTACCGTAAAATCGCCGGGGAAGACAACTTCGCGGACGGAATGCCCGCTTCCCCTATCACCCTAGCGTTGCGGGCCGAGCCTTGCGGCCAGTTCGCCGGCAATGGCTTGCGCGGCATGGCGCACATGCGGCGCCCATGCCGCAAGCTGCTCCGGTCCCACCCGGTAGGCCGGTCCCGTCACCGATACGCCGGCGGCAAGCGCGTGGCCCGGATCGACGATCGGTGCGGCGACGCAGCGGATGCCCGGCTCGTGCTCCTCGCGGTCATAGGCGACGCCGTCGGCGCGGATATCGGCCAGTTCTGCAAGAAGCGCGGCGCGGTCGGTGATCGTCTGCGGCGTGAAACGGCGGAATTCCAGCCCGTCCAGCAGCGCATCGAGCGCGGCGGGAGCAAGCGCCGAAAGCGCGGCCTTGCCGACGCCGGTGCAATAGACCGGCGAGGCGTTGCCGATCTGCGAATTCATGCGCACGGCCTGCCGGCTCTCCACCTTGTCGAGATAGATGATCTCGCGCCCACGCAGCACGCCGAGATGCACGGTCTCGCCGGTCTCCCGGTGCAGCGCGTCGAGAAAGGGTGCGGCGACGGTGCGGAACTCGTTGCGTGCCCAGCTTGCCGAGGCGAGCTTCAGGAGACGCAGGCCCGGCACATAGGTATGGTCGGGGCGCAGCTCCAGCAGGTCTTCCTGCACGAGATGGGAGAGCTGACGGTGCAGCGTGCCGCGCGGCTGGCCGCTGACGGCGAGCACGTCGGTAAAGCGCATCGGCCGGTCGCAAAGCGCCACCGTTTCCAGCACGGCCATGGCCTTGCCGAGCGTGCCGGTGCCGCCGTCCTCTTCCGTTTCCCTGCGCATGGCATCGCTCCGCCGCTCTCTTGACAGGGACGTATCCTAGCGAAATAATTCCGAATAATCAAACTGTGTTCCAAATATTGGAACATCAAGCATTGAAACACTTGTCGGGAGACAGGCGATGGCGGGCCGCTATCCGGACCTTGCGGGAAAAGGCGTGCTCATCACCGGCGGCGGCTCGGGGATCGGCGCTGCGCTTGTCGCGGGATTTTCGGCCGAGGGCGCGCGCGTCGCCTTCCTCGATATCGCGGAGGCGGAGAGCCGTGAGCTTGTCGCCTCGCTCGACGGCAAGGTCGAGCACCTCCCGGTCTATATGAAGACGGACCTTCGCGACATCGACGCCCTGCGCGCGGCCGTCACACACGCGGCTGCGGCGCTCGGCGGCATCGGCGTGCTGGTCAACAATGCGGCGCGCGACGACCGGCACGATTTCGAAAGCGTCGAGCCGGACTATTGGGACGAGAATCATGCGGTGAACCTGCGCCATCACTTCTTCGCCGCGCAGGCCGTCGCGCCGCATATGCGCGCGGGCGGCGGCGGGGCGATCGTCGGCTTCTCCTCCATCGCCTACCTGCTCAACATGGGCGAGCTGCCGGCCTATGCCACCGCCAAGGCCGGCATTGTCGGCCTCACCAAGTCGCTCGCCGGCCGCCTCGGCCCGGACAATATCCGCGTCAACGCCATCCTGCCCGGCATGGTGCTGACGGAACGGCAGAAGCGCCTGTGGGTCGATGGGGATGCCGCCGCCGAAGGCATCGCCCGGCAATGCCTGAAGCGCTCTCTGCTTGCCGAAGACATGGTCGGCCCCTGCCTTTTCCTGGCGTCGGATGCGTCCGCCGCCATCACCGCGCAAACGCTCATCGTCGATGGAGGCATGCTCTGATGACACGATCCGATCCCCACCCCGCCTATGTCGCGGTGGACTGGGGCACGTCCAGCTTCCGCCTCTGGCTGATCGGCCAGGATGGCGGCGTGCTTGCCGAGCGCCGCAGCGCCGAGGGCATGACGGTCGCCGCGCGCACCGGCTTTGCCGGGGTGCTGGCAAGCCATCTCGCCGCGATTTCCGCGCCCGCCGGCCTGCCGGTCCTGATCTGCGGCATGGCCGGCGCGAAACAGGGCTGGGTGGAAGCCGGCTATCTCGATACGCCCGCCGCGCTCGCCGCCATTCCGGCCGCCGCCGTGCGCATTCCCGGGGTCGACGCGGATATCCGCATCCTGCCGGGCCTTGCCCAGCGCGATGCCGCCGCCCCGGACGTGATGCGCGGCGAGGAGACGCAACTGCTCGGCGCGGCCGGCGAACTCGGCAGCGGCGACCATCTCGTCTGCATGCCCGGCACGCACAGCAAATGGGTGCGGCTGTCCGGCGGCCGGGTCGAGGGGTTCTCCACCTTCATGACCGGCGAACTGTTCGACGCCATCGCGAAGAACACCATCCTCAGCCACGCCATCGCCGAGGCCGGCGCGGTCCAGGGCGACAATGCCGCCTTCCGCGCCGCCGTGAAGCGCATGGTGGACAATCCGGCGCTGGCGACGAGCCAGCTCTTCTCCGTGCGCGCCGGCTCGCTGATCGCCGGCCTTTCGCCCGACGATGCCAAGGCGCGGCTGTCGGGCACGCTGATCGGGCTGGAGATCGCCGGCGCGCTGTCGATGGTGGCCGAGGGCACGCCGGTGGCGCTCGTCGTCTCGGGCGGGCTCGGCGCGCCTTACAGGCAGGCGCTCGCCGCTGCCGGCCTGTCGCCTTTCGTCATCGATGCCGATACCGCCGTGCGAAACGGCCTTGCCGCGGGCGCCAGGGCGCTCTGGTCCCTCTGAGAAAGCGAGAACAATGAGCCGCATTCCCTTCCCCCCGATGAAATATCCCCTGATCGCCATCCTGCGTGGCCTGAAGCCCGCGGAGACCGAAGCGGTCGTCGGTGCGCTGATTGAAACCGGCTTCACCGCCATCGAGATTCCGCTGAATTCGCCCGAGCCGTTCCAGTCCATCGGCATCGCCGCGAAGATGGCGCCCGAGGGCTGCCTGATCGGCGCCGGCACGGTGCTGACGGTCGCGGACGTGAACCGGCTCGACGAGGTCGGCGGCCGGCTGATGGTCAGCCCGAATGTCGAGCCGGAGGTCATCTCCACCGCCGCCGCGAAGGGCATGGTGACGATGCCCGGCGTCTTCACCCCGACCGAGGCGCTCGCCGCCGCGCGCGCCGGCGCGACGGGCCTGAAATTCTTCCCGGCCAGCGTGCTCGGCCCGGCCGGCATCCAGGCGATCCGCGCGGTGCTGCCGGCGGAACTGGAGATCGCCGCCGTCGGCGGTGTGTCGGACAGGAATTTCGGCGACTATGCCGCCATCGGCATCCGCAGCTTCGGCCTCGGCTCCAGCCTCTACAAGCCGGGCATGGACGCCGCCGAGGTCCGCGCCCGCGCCAAGGCAACGCTCGAAGCCTATGACGCCGTCTACGGAGCGGGCCGATGACCGAGACCCATTCCTTCGCCGGCCGCACGCTCTGCGACGTCGATTGCCAGCTCGGGGAAGGCCCGACCTACGATCCGGCGAGCGGCAAGGCCTTCTGGTTCGATATCAAGGGCCAGAAGCTGCACGAACTCCACCTTACCACCATGGCGAAGGCGGTGCATGACCTGCCGTTCCTCGGCAGCGTGCTGGCCGTCATCGATGCCGGCCGCCAGCTCATCGTCTCCGACCGGGGCCTGTTCGTCCGCACCGTCGCCGATGGCGCGCTTGCGCCCTTCGTCACGCTGGAGGACAAGGCGGTCAACCGCTCCAACGACGGGCGCGTGCATCCGTCCGGGGCGCTCTGGGCGAGCACGATGGGGCGCAACGCGGAAAAGCATTCCGGCGCGATCTACCATGTCGCGGGCGAGCGGGTGACGAAGCTCTTCTCCGACATCACGATCCCGAACAGCATCTGCTTCTCGCCCGATGGCGCGACCGGCTATTTCATCGATTCGGACGTCAACCGACTGATGAAGGTGGCGCTCGATCCGAAGACGGGCCTGCCTGTCGGGGAACCCGCCATCCTCAGCGATGAAAGCGGAACGCCGGGCGATGTCGA
Source organism: Shinella zoogloeoides (assembly GCF_020883495.1). Classification (NCBI taxonomy): domain Bacteria; kingdom Pseudomonadati; phylum Pseudomonadota; class Alphaproteobacteria; order Hyphomicrobiales; family Rhizobiaceae; genus Shinella; species Shinella zoogloeoides. Next base: position 698,812 of record NZ_CP086610.1, read on the forward strand.
CGGATCGGTCTGCGATGCGGACGGGCTGATCTGGAACGCCCGCTGGGGCGCGGGCGCCGTCGAGGTCTACAAGCCGGACGGCACGAAGGTGGCGCGCTATCGCGTGCCGGCCTCGCAGTCGAGCTGCCCGGCCTTCATCGGCGAAAAGGCCGACCGGCTGCTGGTGACCTCCGCCTGGGCGGGCATGGACGCGGCGGCGCGCCTTGCCGATCCCCATGCCGGCCAGACTTTCGAGCTGGGCGTCACGGTCAAGGGGCGCTTCGAGCCGACTTTCGCGCTCTGACATTCCTGCATGGTTGAAAGGCGCGGCATCCCGGTTTTCCTGGGAAGGGCCGCGCCTTTTGCATGGCTGCGATCAAAAACAGGGCAATTTTCATCGGAACCAAAGCCGGATGTCGCCGTTCCTTGTTCATCAACCGGCGCGGACGAGCGCTTTCACCGCCGCCGCGCCTTGATGCCAACGAGACGAAAGGCAGGTTCAAAATGACTAGGACATTTCTTACTTCCGTTGCCGCTGGTGCACTTTTCCTCGGCGCCGCCATGGCGCCGGCGGTTCATGCGCAGGATGCCAGCCAGCCGGCCGCCGGCCAGACCATGGAGCAGCCCGGCATGACGGGCGATGCCGCCAAGGGCACGACCCCGGACGATACGGCGCAGGCCCCGGCGGCCACGCCCACCGAGGACACGGCCCAGACGCCGGCGACGCCGAGCGAGGATACCGCGCAGGCCCCGGCCGGTGACGGCACGTATCTGACGGCCCAGTCGGACGAGCAGATCAGCGCCAACACCTATATCGGCCAGTCGGTCTACAACAGCGCCGACGAGAGCATCGGCAAGATTTCCGACCTGATCATGGCAAAGAGCGGCGGTATCGACGCAGCCGTCATCGGCGTCGGCGGCTTCCTGGGCATCGGCGAGAAGTGGGTTGCGGTGCCGTTCGAGAAGATCGCCATCACGCAGGTTCCGGAGTCGGACGACGTCAAGCTGACGACCACCGAGACGGCGGAAAGCCTGCAGGCCGCGCCGGAATTCAAGACCCGGGCGCAGCAGGTCGCCGAGCGCCAGGCCAATACCCCGGTCGACACTTCGACGACCTCGTCGACGACCGACACGGGCACGGCCCCGGCCACGACCCCGCCGGCCGAATAACCCGGCGGTCTTCTGACCTCCAGCCCGGTGGCGATCCCTGCGCTGCCGGGCTTTTTTCGCTGCAAAGGCTCTAGCGGCGCAGGACCGGCCGAACCTCTTCGTGGAAGAAGCGGAAATAGGAGGAGATCTGCGCCAGCGCATTGGTGGACAGCTTGTACTGGATGCCGAGGCGGCCGTTGGAATACCAGCGCACGGTGCCGCTGAGACGGCCCAGTTCCTCGCTCTCCACCGTCACGATCTGGCCGGGGGAGATCTGGATCGGCTTCTCGATGTCGAAAGCCATCCCGGTTGGGGAGAGATCGACGACGCGCGCGCGCGTCGACTGGTGCATCACCTTCACCGTTGCGAAAATACGGACCCTGGAACGGTCGGTTGCTCGAACGGGCATATCCTTGATGGTCTGCATTTCCGGCTCCATCCCTGAAACAATGCCATGGAACGGACAATAGCAGGCACTCTTTGCCGGATGGCTAAACGGATCGGTGCAAATTTAGTGAATTGGCATATTAAGGCACAGGCCGTCAGGACGCGGCGCGGCCTTCGACGCTGATATAGCGGTCGGCAAGGAAGCGCAGGGTCGCGACGGCGTCGGCCGGCTTGCCGTAGAAATAGCCTTGCCCCATGCCGCAGCCGAGCGCCTTCAGCTTCAGCGCCTCGGAGAAATCCTCGATGCCTTCGGCCACCACGGCAAGGTCGAGGCCCTCGCACATGGCGACGATGGCCTTGATGATATGCTCGGAGGCCTTGTCGTTGGAGATGCGCGAGACGAAGGCGCGGTCGATCTTCACCTTGTCGAAGGTGAAGTCGCGCAGGCGCCCGAGGCTCGACTGGCCGGTGCCGAAATCGTCGAGCGAGATGCGCACGCCCGCCGCCCGCAGTTCCCCGACGATCTTCTGCGCCGTGTCCGCATCGGTCATCACGGCCGTTTCGGTGATTTCCAGCTCCAGCCGGCGCGGATCGAGGCCGACGCGGTTGAGGATCGCCAGCGTGTTGAACGCCGTCTTCGGGTCCATCAACTGGGCGGAGGAGAGGTTGAAGGAGAGGAAGAGTTCCTTCGGCCAGGACAGCGCCGCCTCCGCCGCCTTGCGCAGCAGCGTGTCGGACAGCGCGTCGATGAAGCCGCGCTCCTCGGCCAGCGGCACGAAGACGGCGGGCGAGACGTAACCGAGGTCGGCGTCGCACCAGCGCGCCAGCGCCTCGAAGCCGACCACCGTATCGTCGCGCAGGCTGACGATCGGCTGGAAATGCACGTCCACCTCATTGGCGATGATGGCGTTGCGCAGCGCCTGTTCTAGCTGCGTCGCCCGCTTCATCTCCAGCGCGATTTCCTGCGAGTAGACGGTGATCTGGCCACGGCCGCGGCGTTTCGAGCGGTAGAGCGCGGTGTCGGCGCTTTTCAGGAGCTCGGTGAAGTCCTCGCCGGCGAAGGGATAGATGGCGAAGCCGAAGGAGGCGGAGAGCCGCACGTTGCGGTCGCCGAGGTCGAAGGGGGCGGACAGCACCTCGCGCAGCATCTGGCCGATCTTCTCCGCGCCCTTGCGCTCGAAGACCAGCGGCAGCACGAAGGCGAATTCGTCGCCGCCATGGCGCGTCACGGTCGCGCCGTCGGGAATGCAGGCCTTCAGGCGGTGGGCCACCTGGCAGAGAATCTCGTCGCCCGCGCGCGGGCCGAACAGGTCGTTGATGGGTTTGAAGCCGTCGAGATTGGCGATGCCGATGGCGAAGGGCGCCGGGTCTTCCTCGCGCTCCTTGGCGATCTGGCGTACCTTATCGCGCAGCCGGTAGAGGTTGCCGAGCCCGGTGAGCGGGTCGGTATAGGCCATGGCATGAAGGTCAGTCTGGGAAACGTCCAGCGCCGCGTGGTCAGCAGACTTCATCAATGATTTCCCGTACTTGCCCTGCTTTAGACGACAGCCCAAGATGCGACATGACCGTTAACAAATGCATAGCGGGCGATCCCCAGACCTGCCCCCCGCCTCCCCATTTTTAGGGGGTTGACCGTCCGTTTCCGGTCAGGCGACGATTTTCTCCAGCCGTGCGGCGGCATAGCGGCGGTAGATGACTTCGATCATGTCGGGGCTGACCGGCTTGGTGATGTAGTCGTCCATGCCGGCATCCAGGCAGTTCTGCATGTCGGCATTAAGCGCCTGGGCGGTGACGGCGACGATGGGCGTGTGGGTTCCCGTCAGCTTCTCCGCCGCGCGGATTTCCAGCGTCGCGTCGATGCCGTTCATGACGGGCATGGAGATGTCCATCAGAACGAGGCGCGGCTGGTGCTTGCGCCAGAGCGTGACCGCTTCCTCGCCGTTCTCGGCGATGCGGTGCGAGATGCCCATGCTTTCGAGGATCTGCGAGAAGACGAACTGGTTGATCTGGTTGTCCTCGGCGACCAGCACCTCCACGTCGCCCAGCGCCGTCGGCGGCATGCTGGTGATGTCGGTCGCGATGTACCAGTCGTCGGAAAGGGCGGGGGAGGTGACGATGTCGCCGAGCGGCGATTCGTCGTTCGACAGCAATTCGTGCGCCTCGACGAGCGCGGGCATGAAGTCCGGCCCGATGCCGTCGGGCTTGACCAGGCGGGTCGCGACGCCGAAGCGGCTTTCCCCGCCGCCATGGCCGGGCAGGTTGTCGTCGATGACGACGAGATCGACCGCAAGACCGCGCGCTTGCGCAAGGGTGAGAAAGGCGTCGTGCTCGGGCATGTCGCGCACCGCGCAGCAGTCGGCGCTGCGCACCTTGAACTCGCCGACGAGGATGTCGGCGATCCGCGGGTTGGGCGAGACGACGAGGACGCGCCCGCCCTGGGCGGCCCGTAGGTCCTCCGGGGGAATCTGGTCCAGCAAAAGGCGGCGCTCGGCGTCGCGCACGGGATCGAAGCAGTTCTGCGCCGCCACGAAGCCGCCCGGCACGCGCAGCAGCGTGTCACCCGCGTCGGCCATGACCTGTTCGCCCGCCGCGTAGGCCGTCATGTCCTCCATGATGGTCACGATGGCGTGGTGCCCCGGCGCGCCGATCCGGTACTTGTGGGTGATGACGTAGAGATCGGAGCCGTCCGCGCGCACGATATGCTCGGCGAGCGTGAAGGGTTCGCCCGTTTCCAGCACCCCGCGGTCGCTCGCCTCGATGCGCCCGGAGCTTTCGGCATCCGCCAGCGCCCAGACCGAGCGGCCGAGGATAGCGTCGGCCGCCGTGTCGTAGATCGCGCAGAAGGCCTTGTTGACGGCGATATAGGTGAGGTTGCGGTCCTTGATGACCATCGGCGACGGCAGGGTCTCGAGGATTTCCTCGGTCAGGGCGATGCGCTCGAGATCGAGGCGCCACTGTTCTTCCTGCTTCTTCTGCTCGGAGACGTCGACGAGGGTGGTGATGTTGTAGCCGTTCGGCAGGCGGCGCTTGCGGAAATGGACCCAGCGGTCGCGCCCCAGGCGCTCGACGGCGTCGTGCAGTTCGCGCCAATGGGCGGAAATGCGAGTGGAGATCCATTCCTCGCGGTTGGGGGCCTTGCCGCGCTGCTCGGGCGCGAGGCCGTAGCGCACGCCGCTGTCGAAGATCGCGCCCAGCACGTCGCGCAGCCGCGTTCCGGGTTGCAGCATCTCGGGGGGAAGGGGGAAGTAGCGCGGGACCTGGCGGCTGGCGAAAACGAGGCGGTCGTCCTTGTCATAGACGATCACGGCCGCGGCGAGGATGTCGCACGCCGCCTCGAACATTCCCAGCCGGATGTGCGCGTCTGACGACGCTACATCATTCATTATGGCAGTCCTCGCCTGTCTCTGGCATTCCGAAAACATGCTGATCGGCACGGATCGCGCCTTGGGACACGGGAATGACAGCGGCCAGCGACGCTGAAATCGTCCACCGGAGGGACCGGCAGGCTTGTGCTCATACAAGCGCTACGGCACGTTCGCAGCATTTTATTAAAGCCTGATTAAACATGTCGAAACGGCGGGCGCGCGGGCCGGCACGGGGCGGCTTGCAGCGCGATCTTGATTTTTATGTTGCGCCGCGCAATATGCGCGGCCGGCCGGTAAAGGCGGTGTCCAATCAGGAGTGTGAGCGATGGTCCGTTCCGGAGCCACTCGCCGGTGATCACGGTTTTCCGTTCCAATGGCGAGGCGCGCACCCTGCCGGCCGAAGCCGATTCGGCCGCCGCCGAGGCCATTGCCGGCGCTGTCTGGATCGATCTCGTCGAGCCGCGCCGCGACGAGGAGGCGCTGATCGAGCGGGTGCTCGGCATCGAGGTGCCGACGCGTGACGAACTCAAGGACATCGAGCCGTCGAGCCGCCTCTATACCGACGGCAACGCCGCCTACATGACCGCCTCGCTGATGGTGCAGGCCGAAAGCGACCTGCCGCACCTGACGGATGTCGCCTTCATCCTGACCGCTGGCAAGCTGCTCACCGTGCGCTATGCCGAGCCGCGCTCCTTCGCCCTTTTCAGGAACAGCATGCACCGCATTCCGGGCGGCTGCTCCTCGCCGACCGTCATGATCACCCGGCTTCTGGAAACGGTCGCCGACCGCACGGCGGAAATCCTGGAGATCGCCGTCGCGCGCGCCGACAGGCTGTCCCTGGAAGTGTTCGGCGACAACAGGCACCTGTCGCGCCGCCCGCCGCGCTATCTGGAGGATCGCGTGGTGCAGGTCTCGGCGCTGCACCGCCTCGTCGCCAAGACGCGCGACAGCCTGATGTCGCTGTCGCGCGTGCTGACCTTCCTGCATGCCCTGCCGGCGCTGCAATCCGACCGCGAGAGCCTGGAACTCTGCCGCACGGTGACGCGCGACGTGCAGTCGCTGTCCGAACATGCCGGTTTCGTCGCCGGCAACATCACCTTCCTGCTCGACGCCTCGCTCGGCCTCATCAACCTCGAGCAGAACGCCATCATCAAGATCTTCTCGATCGCTTCCGTCGTGCTGCTTCCGCCGACGCTGATCGCCTCGATCTACGGCATGAACTTCGAATTCATGCCGGAACTGCATGTCGACTACGCCTATCCGCTGACGCTCGCGGCCATGGTGCTGTCGGCCATTCTCCCGTTCTTCTTCTTCCGCTGGAAAGGCTGGCTCTGAAGCCAGATCGCCCGATGCAGTCACAAGCTGGTAGCGCACCGAACACCCATAGCCGGCAGCGCGCGCTGTTCCTCCTCGCCCTCGGCTCCGTCGGCGTCGTCTATGGCGACATCGGCACCAGCCCGCTCTATGCCTTCCGCGAGGCGCTGCGGCCCGTCGCCCATGACGGCATCGAGCGCGTCGAGATCATCGGCCTCATCTCGCTGATGATCTGGACGCTGACGATCATCGTCACGCTCAAATACGTGCTCTTCCTGCTGCGCGCCGACAACCACGGCGAGGGCGGCACGCTGTCCCTTCTGGCGCTGCTCTCCAAGACCGCCGGCCGACACGCGCCCGTTCTGTTCTTCCTCGGGGCCATCGGCGGGGCGCTCTTCATCGGCGACGCCATGATCACGCCGGCGCTGTCGGTCCTGTCGGCCGTCGAGGGCCTGAAGCTGGTGACGCCGACGCTCGGCGACTATGTGGTGCCGATTTCCGTCGTCATCCTCGTCATGCTGTTCGCCGTGCAGTCGCTCGGCACGGCGGCGGTGTCGAAGTTCTTCGGGCCGATCACCGCCGTCTGGTTCATCGTCATGGGTCTTGGCGGCATCAGCCATATCAGCGACGACCTCGGCATCCTCTCGGCCTTCAATCCCTATTACGCCGCGCGCTTCATGCTGACCGAGGGCTATGTCGGCCTCGTCGTGCTCGGCGCGGTCTTCCTCACCGTCACCGGGGCCGAGGCGCTTTATGCGGACCTCGGCCATTTCGGCCGGCGGCCGATCCAGTGGGCCTGGTTCTGCCTGGTGTTCCCGGCGCTGACGCTCAACTATCTCGGCCAGGGCGCGCTGGTGCTCGCCCACCCGGAGACCATCGACAATCCCTTCTTCCTGATGTTCCCGAAATGGGCGCTGCTGCCGGTCGTCATCCTCGCGACGGCCGCCACCATCATCGCCAGCCAGGCGGTGATCACCGGCGCCTTCTCGCTGACCCGCCAGGCGATCCATCTCGGCTTCCTGCCGCGCATGGAGATATTCCACACCTCCGAAACCCAGACCGGCCAGATCTATCTGCCCGGCGTCAACACGGTGCTGCTGCTCGGCGTCATGCTGCTCGTCTTCATCTTCGGTTCCTCCGAAGCGCTGGCGACCGCCTACGGCATCTCCGTCACCGGCGCGATGGTGGTGACGACCGTACTCGCCTTCGAGTTCCTGCGCGCCCGCTGGCGCTGGACGCCGCTCGCCGCCGCCGCCGTTCTTGCGCCGCTCTTCCTGCTGGAACTCACCTTCCTCGGCGCAAATCTTCTCAAGGTGCATGACGGCGGCTATGTGCCCGTCACCATCGCCGCCGCCGTCGTCGTGCTGATGTGGACCTGGACGCGCGGCACGCGCATCCTGCGCGAGAAGACCCGCCGCATCGAAGTGCCGCTGCCGGCCTTCGTCAAGTCGGTGGAAAAGCAGAGCGCCCATGCGCCCGTCCAGGTCACCGGCACGGCCATCTTCCTGACCAGCGACCCGGATTTCGCCCCGGCCGCCCTATTGCACAACATCAAGCACAACCACGTGCTGCACGAGCAGAACTTTATCCTGACCGTCAAGACCGCCAACACGCCGCGCGTCATCCCGGCCGAGCGCTTCACGGTGGAGCGCATTTCCGACCGCTTCTCGCGCATCGAGCTGCGCTTCGGCTTCATGGAGACGCAGAACGTGTCGCAGGCGCTGGGCCTCATGCGCAAGGCGGGCCACAAGTTCGACATCATGTCGACCTCGTTCTATCTCGGCCGCCGCAAGCTTGTTCCCGATGCGCAGTCCGGCATGCCCATGTGGCAGGACCGCCTGTTCATCGCGCTCGCCAACCTCGCCACCGACCCCTCCGACTACTTCCGCCTGCCGACCAACCGCGTGGTGGAACTGGGCTCGCATGTGGTGATCTGACGAAAACGTGAAGGGGAGACGAGGGCCTCCCCCGACCCGGTTTATCAGCATTAACCAACCATCAAGGTTAATGCTTCATTTTACCCTGCGAACGAGCCGCTTCAGGCCCGTGCTTCGGTGCGGCAGGCTCCCTACGAACATTTCCGGGCAGGACGGCCCGCCGGGTGTTTTTCGGCGGAAGGGCCTGCGCGCGCATCAGGGTGCGGAGTAGTCAGTTGCGTAAGCGTAGCAGTCGTCATGCCGGTGCAGGCCGCTTTTTCGTATCCCTCCTGCAGTTCCAGCAAAAGTTTGCCGCGGCCATGCCGATGGCATTGCGCGAAAAGTCCCGGGAATGGAAAATTCCCCTCGCCGTCGGTCTCGGCCTCGTCGCCGGCTTTCCGACGCAGGCGGCCCATACGGACCTTGCCACCTATCTCGCCGGCCTCAACCGCAAGGGCGGCAACCAGACCATGGTGCTGACCCGTTCGCCGGCCGGCTCCGTGCATGAGGTCGAGATCGCCTTCGCCGATGCGATGACGACCGGCGGCGTGGAGAGCGGGGCAGGGGTGGAGCTTCCCGGCGGCGTCAAGGCGGCGCTGCGCAGCGAGCACAAGGGCGAGGGCGCGATTCCCGACGAGGACCGCATCAACCGTCGCGACAAGAAGGGCCGCATCGTCGCCGTGCTGCCCGTCACGCCGCCCAAGGGCTTTGCGGCCGGCTCGATCCTGGAGCGCACCAGCTCGCTGCTTTCCCCGACCTTCGACAGCGGCGAGCGCATGGCCTTCGCCAAGCCCGACATCAAGGGCAAGGAGATTGCCATCGCGACGGCCTTCTACAAGAAGAAGCCGGTTCACAAGGATCCCGGCGTCTCGCCGATGATCGCCAGCCTCGTCACCAACGACAAGGCCGATATCCTGGCGACCGCCTATGCGCGCGTCGAGCCGGACTATGCCCGGGAATCGCCCTTCGATTCGATCCTGAAGCCGAAGGAAGAGACCGGCCGCTTCATTCCCGAGATATCGCCGGAGGATCACGCCTGGGTCGCGACTGCGCTGCCGGCCGAGGTCTTCACCGCCAAGGAGCAGAAGTGCCTTGCCGAAGGCATCTATTTCGAGGCGCGGGGCGAGGAGGTGAAGGGGCAGGCCGCCGTCGCGCAGGTCATCCTCAACCGCGTGCGCAACCCCGCCTATCCGAAAACCATCTGCGGCGTCGTCTACCAGAACGAAAACTGGCGCGGCCGCTGCCAGTTCTCCTTCGCCTGCGACCGCATTCCGGACCTGATCCTCTCGCCCTGGCACTGGAAGACCGCCAAGGAGATCGCCATGGCCGTCACGGCCGGCAAGATCTGGATCGACGACGTCGGCTCCTCCACCCACTATCACGCCACCTACGTGAACCCGCCATGGGGCCGCACGATGAAACGCGTCGCCAAGATCGGCAAGCACATCTTCTACCGCACCTATGGCGGCGGCTGGAGCTGAGGGCTTCCGCCGGGAACTTGCAAGCGAGCAGTGAGTCCGCGCCGAAGGCCGCGCGATTCCCGGGGCAGAGAGTCGCGCTCGACGGTCGATTCTTGATAATTAGTTGATTTTATTGCATATTTTTGGTGTTGCGCAAAGCTTCGCCATGCCTTGACTATGCTGGCACCTAAAACTATGTTGCGGCCGACTTCGAAAGGGGTCGGATATGGCTTGAATCCTAGCCTTCAATATGTCCGCAATGGGGCGAAAGCGCCGCGGAAAGAGAACGGGAGAGCGCCATGGCCGACGATCAGAAGACAAGTCTGGAAGACCGGCTGAAACGCCTGGACGCGGAACTCGCGGAACGGCGCAAGGACGACGGGGCGGAAGCAGCCGCCGAGGCACGGGCATCGGAAAGTCGCAAGGGCTACGCCGTCGCCATGAAGCTCTCGAGCGAGTTCGTCGCGGCCGTCATCGTCGGGGCGCTTCTGGGCTATCTTTTGGACCATTTTGCGGGTACAGGGCCTTGGGGAATGATCGTTTTCCTGCTCCTTGGCTTCTGCGCCGGCGTTCTGAACGTCATGCGCGCGGCTGGCATGGTGGCATCGCCCCACCCGGTCGACAGGCTGGCGGGGCGAGAGCCCGGCAAGGCCGGCGGCGGACGGGATGAAACCGAGACGAAGGACGGCGCCTGACGGCGCGGTTCGAATAGTGGGTGACTTCCGCCGCAAGGCGGGCAAGCGAGAGAGATAAACGGTGTCAAACGATCCGACCCATCAGTTCCTGGTCAACAAGATTGTTCCGATCGAAATCGGCGGCATCGATTTCTCGTTCACCAATGCCTCCCTGTTCATGGTCGCCACCGTCGCGGCCGCAGCGGGCTTCCTCTATTTCACCACGGGCCAGCGCGGCCTCGTGCCGAGCCGCATGCAGTCGGTCTCGGAAATGTCCTATGAATTCATCGCCTCGATGCTGAGGGAAGGGGCGGGCAGCCACGGGATGAAGTTCTTCCCGTTCGTCTTCTCGCTCTTCATGTTCGTGCTGACGGCGAACCTGCTCGGCATGGTGCCCTACTTCTTCACGGTCACCAGCCAGATCATCGTCACCTTCGCCCTTGCGCTTCTCGTCATCGGCACGGTCGTCTTCTACGGCTTCTACAAGCACGGTTTCGGCTTCCTGAAGCTCTTCGTGCCGTCGGGCGTTCCCGGCGCGCTTCTGCCGCTGGTCGTCTCGATCGAGGTCATCTCGTTCCTCTCGCGTCCGATCAGCCTCTCGATCCGTCTCTTCGCCAACATGCTGGCGGGTCACATCACGCTGAAGGTCTTCGCCGGCTTCGTCACCTCGCTGAGCGCGCTTGGCGCCGTCGGTGTCGCCGGTTCGATCCTGCCCCTTCTCATGACCGTCGCCCTGACCGGTCTCGAATTCCTCGTGTCGTTCCTGCAGGCTTACGTCTTCGCAGTTCTGACATGCATGTACCTCAACGATGCCGTGCATCCGGGTGGTCACTAAGGAAAAAGTCGCCGACGCCCTCGGGCGTCGCTCATAAGCCGCAACAACCCATTCAAGGAGTTCAACATGGAAGCGGAAGCAGCAAAGTTCATCGGCGCAGGTCTTGCCACGTTCGGTCTCGCCGGCACGGCTCTCGGCCTCGGCAACATCTTCGGCAACTACCTGGCCGGCGCTCTTCGCAATCCGTCTGCTGCTGACAGCCAGTTCGGCCGTCTCGTATTCGGCTTCGCCGTTACGGAAGCTCTGGGCATCTTCTCGCTGCTCATCGCTCTCCTTCTCCTCTTCGCCGTCTGATATCGGCCGAGGACTGGACCATGGCCCGATGAGGGCCGTGGTCCACCGTACGTTCCGTACATGATCTGAGAGTGCCCCCTGGAGGTGAGCATGTCTGTGACCCCGGCATCTGCCGAGTCCACCCCTTTTGAAGTCGCCCAGGCGGAAACTCCTGCAACCGCGCACGAGACCCCTGCGGACGCGCATGCGGCCCAGCCGGCAGGCGCAGGCGAAGTGCACACCGAGACGGGTGTCGCCCATGGCGAGGAAGCCGGTTCCGGCGTGTTCCCGCCTTTCGACCAGACCACGTTCGCATCGCAGCTCCTGTGGCTCGCGATCACCTTCGGTCTTTTCTACCTTCTCATGTCGAAGGTCGTCATTCCGCGTATCGGCGGCATCCTCGAGACGCGCCATGACCGCATCGCGCAGGACCTCGATGAAGCCTCCCGCCTGAAGGCGGAAGCCGACGCCGCGATCGCTTCCTACGAGCAGGACCTCGCAAGCGCCCGCGCCAAGGGCAATGCGATTGCCTCGACCGCCCGCGAAGAAGCCAAGGCCAAGGCCGACGCCGAACGCGCCAAGATCGAAGCCTCGCTGCAGGACAAGATCGCCGGCGCCGAAACGCGCATCGCCGAGATCAAGGCCAAGGCCCTTGCCGATGTCGGCTCCATCGCCGAGGAAACCACGGCAGCCGTTGTCGAGCAGCTCGTCGGCGCCAAGGTCACCAAGGCCGAGATCGCCGCCGCCGTCAAATCGGCCGCAGGCGAGTAAGGAGAGGGTTCGATGCATTTCGACGCAACATTCTACGCCTTTGTCGGCCTCATCCTGTTCCTGGCTCTCATCGCCTACCTCAAGGTTCCGGGCATGATGGCAAAGGGTCTCGACGCCCGCGCCGAGAAGATCCAGAACGAGCTGGCCGAAGCCAAGCGTCTTCGTGAGGAAGCCCAGCACCTGCTGGCCGAATACCAGCGCAAGCGCAAGGATGCCGAGGCGGAAGCCGCAAGCATCGTCGCTTCCGCCGAACGCGAGGCAAGCGCGCTGACCGCCGAAGCCAAGCAGAAGACGGAAGAATACGTCGCCCGCCGCACGGCGCTTTCCGAGCAGAAGATCAAGCAGGCGGAAGCCGACGCGATCAATGCCGTGCGCGCCGCCGCCGTGGACCTCGCTGTCGCAGCCGCCGAAAAGGTCATCGCCTCCAAGGCCGATGCCGCCACCGGCAAGGCGCTGTTCGACAACGCCATCAGCGAAGTGAAGGCCCGCCTCAACTGAGGCTGCCTCACGGATAGATTTGAAAAGGCCGCCCACGGGGCGGCCTTTTTGCATTGGCGGAGCCTTCGCCGGTTGTCGGGGCCGCTGGTTGTCGGGGCCATTGCGAAATGCCGAGCCTGGAACATCTCCAGCGGAAGCGGGCTCGCTTCGGCGTCCGATAGGGCTCTAGGTGATGCCATGCTTTTTCAGAAGCGCCTGCTCGTCGCCCGATATCCAGCCGAACACTCTCGGTTCCCCAGCTAGCATCTGGATCAGGTAGTGGACCTCGAAATCGACCGCCGTGTCCGGCCGATCCATCCGCGCATAGGTCGCGGTCCAGGAAACATGGGCGAGGCAATGAAGCGGGTCTATCGGAGAAAGGTGTATGTCGCGCAGGCGCATTTCCTTCGTTCCCATGGCGCGATAGTGCTCGTAGCCCTGCGCCATGGCTTGCCGGAAACCGTCGTCGTTCCGTCCGGCTCGCACGCCGGCGGGACCGGCGCCTATGAATTCGGTCGCGTATAGTGATGCGAGTTCCTCCGCATCGAATTCGCTGACAAGGGAACGGTTGAAGAAACGCTCGTATCGCTCGAAAAATTGCCTGACGACCATCTCCATATGCGTTCCTCCGGGGTGCTTTCCGCATTCAGCCTACGCGCTGAACACACCGTACGGAAAGGGCCCGGCCGAAGAACGAGCCGTTCGAGGTGTCAATCCTGGCGCAGCGGGCGGAAACTCATGCGGTGCAGGGGGCAGGGGCCGAGGGCGGTTATGGCCTTGCGGTGGACTTCCGTGGCGTAGCCGGCGTGGATGGCGAAGCCGTAGCCGGGGAAGGTCTCGTCCGCGCGCGCCATCATGCGGTCGCGCGTGACTTTGGCGACGATGGAGGCGGCGGCGATGGAGAGGGAGCGGGCGTCGCCCTTGACGACGGCGCGGCCCTCGCAGGCCAGCCCCGGCGGCACGTCGCGGCCGTCCGTGAGCACGAGTTTCGGCGCGACCTCAAGGCCGGCGACGGCGCGGCGCATGGCGTCGAGGCTGGCCTTGCGGATATCGATGGCATCGATCAGGCGCGCGGAACTGGAGGCGATGGAGACGAAGGCGCTCGCAAGGATCAGCGTGAACAGCGCCTCGCGCTTTGCCGCGCTGAGCTGCTTGGAATCATGCAGGCCCGGGGGGATGTTGTCCGGGTCGAGCACCACCGCAGCGGCGACGACGGGGCCGGCGAGCGGCCCGCGCCCGGCCTCGTCCGTGCCGGCGACCGGCCAGAGACCCTTGCTGCGGGCGGCGGTCTCCATCGAGAAGTCCGGCCCCTCGGGCATGTCGAAAAGAAGGCGGGAATCGGAGGATGCGCGCTTGGCCATGGCGGCGACCATGCACATCCGTCCGATTCCCTGCAAGTCCTCCGACGCATGCGGCGGGTCGGAGGAGCGTCCGGAGCGCCCAGGGGATGGCGCGGGCCGGAAAGCGGTTTTGTCGATGCCCGGGCCGGTGTCGGCCGGGATAGGTGTGGTTCAAAGCGCCGTCGTGCGGAGCCGCATGGCCCCCTCATCCGCCTGCCGGCACCTTCTCCCCGAGGGGAGAAGGGACTGTGGGGCGAGAGGGCTTCCATGCGTCGATGCCGCCGCGTGGGCTTTACAACAGCGAGAGTTGCACCCCGCTGCCGGACGGTGGGACGAACTGGTCGAGGGCGAGCGTGCGGCGGGTGCGAGTCAGTTCCAGCCGCTTCGTCGCCATTTCGAAGCGGCGGGCGATCTGCCAGGCATAGGGGCCGGCGCCCTTCATGCGCTTGCCGAACTCCGCGTCGTAATCCTTGCCACCGCGCATTGAGCGCACCAGCGACATGACGTGGCGGTAGCGGTCCGGGTAGTTGCGCAGCAGCCAGTCGCGGAAGAGGGGGCTGACCTCCAGCGGCAGGCGGAGCAGCACGTAGCTCGCTTCCAGCGCGCCCGCCGCCTTGCCCGAATCCAGCACCCGCTCGATCTCGTGGTCGTTGAGGCCGGGAATGATCGGCGCCATCATGACGGCGGTCGGGATGCCGGCATCGGAGAGTGCGCGAATCGCCTCCAGCCGGCGCGGCGGGGTCGCGGCGCGCGGCTCCATGGTGCGGGCGAGCTTGCGGTCGAGCGTGGTGACGGACATGCCGACCCAAGCAAGGCCCCGCGCGGCCATGCGGGAGAGGATGTCTATGTCGCGCATGACCAGCGCCGACTTGGTGACGATGGAGACCGGGTGGTTCGCCTTGTCCAGCACGTCGAGGATCTGCCGCATGATGCGCCATTCCTTCTCGATCGGCTGGTAGGGGTCGGTATTGGTGCCGATGGCGATGACGCGCGGCTTGTAGCCGGGCCTGGAAAGCTCCCGTTCCAGAAGCCGCGGTGCATCGGGCTTGGCGAAAAGCTTCGCCTCGAAATCGAGACCGGCGGAAAGGCCCATGAAGGCATGGCTCGGCCGGGCGAAGCAATAGATGCAGCCATGCTCGCAGCCGCGATAGGGATTGATCGAGCGGTCGAAGGGGATATCGGGCGATTCGTTGCGGGTGATGATGGTGCGCGGCTTTTCCACCTGCACTTCCGTGCGGAAGGGCGGCAGCTCCTCCAGCGTCTGCCAGCCGTCGTCGAATTCTTCGCGCGTCTGCGGCTCGAAACGGCCGGTGAAGTTCAGTCCCGCGCCGCGTCCGCGTCGCCGGTCCACCTCGACGCGCATGCCCGACTGCGCCATCAGGGCGTCGGCAACGTCCTTCGTGTGGCCGGGCGCAAGCGCGCCTTGCCTGAGGCTGGCAATATCGTTCATGGCTGTCTCCGGCGGGGCCGTTCACCCCGATTCCAATGACTATATTCCTATCGCCGGAATGAGAACAATGCAAGAACAAATTCGTGGGTGCCCTTCACCATGCCGCTTATCGGTCGTGGCAATCCATGCTGCGATGCGGTATGGGGAGGGATGCTGACGATCATCATGGAATGCCGGGACGACGAGGCCGAACTGGCGCAGACCCTTTCGGCGCTGGTTTCGGGCGCTGTCGAGGGCATCGTGCGCGACGTGATCGTGCTCGACCACGGCTCGCGCGACGGCTCCTCCACGGTGGCCGATGCCGCCGGCTGCCGTTTCCTGACGGTATGGGATATGCCGGAGGTCCTGCGCTCCGCCCGGGGCGACTGGCTGCTGCTGCTGGAGCCGGGCGCGAGGCCGATGGCGGGTTGGGTGGATGCGATCGTCGATCATGTGGCGGTCGATCCCGGTCCGGCCCGTTTTCGCGGCGTGCGGGGCTATCGGCGGCCGTTCCTTCAGCGTCTTTTGCGCGGCGCGCCGCCGCTGGAGCGGGGCTATCTCGTCAGCAAGCGGCAGGTGGGCGCGGTAGCGCGGCCGGGCATGGCGCTTGCGGATATCGCGAAGGGCGGGAAGGCGCGCGATCTCGGCGCGGAGATCGTTCCGGCCTGGGTGGTCAGGGCGATGCGGTCCTAACCCGCCGAGCGCTTCAGGTGTTCGTCGAGGCGCGGCATGATTTCCACGAAATTGCAGGGCATGTGGCGATAGTCGAGCTGCGCCTTCAGGATGCCGTCCCAGGCGTCCTTGCAGGCGCCGGGCGAGCCGGGCAGCACGAAGATATAGGTGGCGTTGAGCACGCCGCCGGTCGCGCGCGACTGGATCGTCGAGGTGCCGATCTTGTCATAGGAGATGCGGTGGAAGACCTCGGAGAAGCCGTCCATGCGCTTTTCGAAGATCGGCTCCAGCGCTTCCGGCGTCACGTCCCGGCCGGTGAAGCCCGTGCCGCCGGTGGTGATGACGACGTCGATGGCCTCGTCGCGCGTCCAGGCTTCCACCTGCGCGCGGATCGCGGGAATGTCGTCTCTGGCGATGGCGCGGGCGGCGAGGCGATGGCCGGCTTCCGTGATGCGGGCGACGAGCGTGTCGCCGGAGCGGTCGGTCTCGGGCGTGCGCGTGTCCGAGACGGTGAGCACGGCGATGCCGACCGGAATGAAGGGTCTCGTCTCGTCAATGCGCGCCATCGTCAGCTCCCAGCGTGCGGGTGGCGGTGAAGAACCAGTGCGGATGCTGCTGCGAGAGCAACGCCGCCGCCGCTTCCGCCGCTTCGTCGCTCCTGTATAGCGCGAAGCAGGAGGCGCCGGAACCGGACATGCGCACCACGTGCGCATCGGTCGCGGCAAGGGTTTCCGCAAGCGCGGAAATATCCGGGCAGAGCGCGTGGGCTGGCGGTTCGAGATCGTTGCGCAGGCGGCCGATGGCGTCCAGCCAGTCGGCCGGGGAGGCGTCGAGGGCGAGCGGCGGATTATGCCGGGAGGCGAGCGCCTTGAAGACGGCGGGCGTTGAGACGCCGACGAGCGGGTTGGCGAGCACCATCGGCAGCGAGGGCATGGCGACGGGGGTGATTTCCTCCCCGACGCCGCGTGCGATCAGCGGCCGGCCGGCAAGGCACATGGGCACGTCGGCGCCGAGGCCGATGGCGATGGCGTCGAGCGTGGCTTTCGGCAGGTCGGCCCGCCAGAGGGTGAGCAGGCCGCGCAGCGTTGCGGCTGCATCCGCCGAGCCGCCGCCGATGCCGGAGGCGATGGGCAGGTTCTTTTCGAGATGGATATGGACGGGCGGGGCGGCCTGCCCGTCTGCGTCGAGCGCGGCCCGCAGCCGGTCACGGGCGCGGGTGACGAGATTGTCGCTCTCGGCGGCAAGCGTTTTGGAGAAGCGGCCGGAAAGCGTGAACAGATCCGCTTCCGCCGGCGACAGGCCGATGCGGTCGCCGAAGGCGGTGAAGGTCACGAGGCTGTCGAGGAGGTGGTAGCCATCCTCGCGCCGGCCGGTGACGGCGAGCGCGAGGTTGATCTTGGCGGGCGCCGGCTCGAGGACGGCAAAGCCCGAAAGGCTGTTCGTCGGCATCCGGTCAGGACTTGCGGTCGGCGGCCTTGGCTTCCGGCGAGGTGTTTTCCGCCGGCTTGTCTTCCTTGGCTTCGGCGGAGGCCGGCTCGGTCTTCTTCAGCTCGGGCAGGCCATTTTCGATCTTCAGCTTGATCTTCGGGATTTCCGCCTCTTCCGGCTTCAGGCCGAGCGCGCGGTTCCACTGGAAGGTGGCTTCCAGCTTGCGGCCGACGCGCCAGTAGGCGTCGCCCAGATGGTCGTTGATCGTCGGGTCGCCGGCGCGCAGTTCCGCCGCGCGCTCAAGCTCGGCCACCGCGTCGTCGTAGCGGCCCATGCGGTAATAGGCCCAGCCGAGCGAATCGACGATATAGCCGTCATCCGGCTTGAGGCTCACGGCCTTGCGGATCATGTCCAGCCCCTCGTCGAGGTTCATGTTCATGTCCACCCAGGAGTAGCCGAGATAGTTCAGCACCTGCGGCTGGTCAGGGTTGAGTTCCAGCGCCTTGCGGAAGTTCGGCTCGGCCTTGTCCCATTCCTTCAGCCGCTCATGGGCGATGCCGCGCTGGAAGAAGATGCTCCAGTGGTTGCGGGTCGGAACCGCGCCGATGACGTCGGCGGCCCTGTCGTAGAGCGCCGCCATGGCCTTGTAGTCCTTGGCGTCGGAAAGCACGCTGCCGAGCGCGAGATAGGTGCGCAGGTCCGAGGGGTCGGCGTCGATCAGTTCCTGGAGATGCTTCTTGGCTTCCTCGACCTTGCCCGTATCGTTGAGGTTGAGGCCGAGCTGCAGCTCGGAAATGCGCCGCATCGGCGATTTTTCCGGCACGGCGCGGTAATAGTCGATGGCGCGTTCGGGCTTCTTCTGGTTCTCGGCCAGGCCGCCGAGCAGCACCAGAACGTCGTCGCTATCCGGGTCGAGCGCGCGCGCGGCCTGGAGATAGAGCGAGACGATGTCTTCCGCGCCCTCGCGGTTCAGCGCGCCGCCGATGGAGAAGAGCACGGCGGCCGCGCCCTGTGCGGCGGTGCGGACCTGCTGTTCCTGCTTCTCGCCGGCCTCGATGCTCTGGCGCAGCGCCTTCAGCGGCGCATAGCTGGTGATGAAGCCGTCGCCGACGGAAACCGCGTCCAGCGCCTTCTGCTTGTTGCCTTCGCGCGCTTCCAGGCGCGCCAGTGCCATTACGGCGCGCAGGAACGTGTCGGGCGCGGCGCTCGCGCCGTTGCGGTCGAGGATCGCGTCGTTGAGGCGCGCACGGGCCGTCGCCTTGTCGCCCGCCGCGGCGGCGAGCGCGCCGGCATGGTAGTTCTTGAAGATCGCCAGCCACTCCGGACCCTGCATGCCGGTGATGAGCTTGATCGCTTCCTTCGGCTTGCCGTCGCCGTAGCGCGCCCAGGCAAGCAGCAGGTCGTTCATCATGCGGTCGAGATCGTTCGGACCCTTGTAGGTGAGGATCTTTTCGGCGCTCTTGTATTCGCGCTTGCGGATCGCCTCCATGGCGCGGACGGTGGAGGTGATGCGCTCGACGGCGGGGTCGTTCTTGAGCGTATCGGCGAGCTTGACGCCATCCTCGAACTCGCCGTTCATCAGCAGCGTCACCATCAGGCGCTGCTTGACGTCCGCATTGGTCGGGTCGAACTGCAGCGCGATCCTGTAGAGCGCGACGGCGGTCTCGTAGTCCTTGTCGAAATCGGCGGTGCGGGCGGCGAGGAACGCGCCCGAGAAGGTGTTGACGTCCAGCGGGTCGAACGGCGTTTCCTCGGCGGCGGCCGCTGCGGGCTTATCCTCCGCATATGCCGCAAGCGGGCTGGCGAGCGCGATGCTGGCTGCAATCGCCACGCCGGAGAGAAGCCGAAGGAGAAGGGAATGCCGCATCAAAATGCCTTTCGCCGCAAATAGGGAATCCGCCCCGGAACCGCGCGTGACAGATCGTGTCACGACCGCGCCCAAATCAGTCAGGACTCATGACGGCAGAGAATGGCTTTTTTGGCGCGGTGCGGCAAGAAAATCCTGCCGGACCGAAACGGGCCGTCCTTGCGGATCAGCTCACGCGGGAGATGCAGAAGTCGATGACTTCCAGCAGCGCATCCTTCCACGGCGTCGCCGGCAGCGGCGCGAGCGCGTCGCGGGCGATCATGCCGTAGTGCTGGGCGCGGGCGATGGTGTCCGTCAGGCCGCCATAGCGGGTGATGAGGCCGAGCGCGTGGTCGAGATTGGCGTCGTCGCTCTTGCCGCCTTCGATGGCCTCGCGCCAGAAGGCGCGGTCTTCCGCCGTGCCGCGCCGCCAGGCGAGGATGACGGGCAGCGTGATCTTGCCCTCGCGGAAATCGTCGCCGGTGTTCTTGCCGAGATCGGCCGCCTTGCCGCCATAGTCCAGCGCATCGTCGACGAGCTGGAAGGCAAGGCCGAGATTCATGCCGTAGGATTTCAGCGCGTTGCGCTCCGCCTTGCCGGTATTGGCGACGATGGGGCCGACTTCGGCGGCGGCGGCGAAGAGCGCGGCCGTCTTGGCGCGGATGACCTCGAGATAGTCGTCCTCGGTCGTCTCCATGTTCTTGGCGACGGAGAGCTGTAGCACCTCGCCCTCGGCGATCACGGTGGCGGCGGTGGAGAGCACGTCCAGCGCCTCCAGCGAGCCGACCTCGACCATCATCTTGAAGGCCTGGCCGAGCAGGAAGTCGCCGACGAGCACGCTCGCCTGGTTGCCCCAGATCATGCGGGCCGTGGACTTGCCACGGCGCAGGTCGCTTTCGTCCACCACGTCGTCATGCAGCAGCGTCGCCGTGTGCATGAACTCCACGCTGGTGGCGAGCTTGACGTGATGGTCGCCGTCATAGCCGAACATCGAGGCGGCCGCGAGGGTGAGCATCGGGCGCAGGCGCTTGCCGCCGGAGGAGATCAGGTGGTTGGCGACCTCCGGGATCATCTGCACGTCGGAACCGGCTTTCGACAGGATGAGCTGGTTCACCCGCTCCATGTCGGCTTTTGTAAGGTCGACGAGCGGCTTCACCGATGCCTGTTTGTTTTTGCCTTCTTCAAGCGGTATCACGACGCCCAAATGCCCGGACTCCTGTTCATTTTTGTTGAAAGACAATAGAAAGCGGGGCCTTCTGCGGCAAGAGGCGAATTGTCCCGCCCTCGGAATTAAGGCTGGAAAAGACCGGAATGATCGAACTGATCCGTACCAACGACGCCGTCCTGCTCTCCTTTGCGGAAAGCCTGATGAAAGAGGCGGGCATTCATTGCCTCATCGCCGATCAGGGCATGAGCATCCTCGAAGGCTCGCTCGGCATGCTGCCGCGCCGTTTTCTGGTGGAGGGCGACAGGGAGACCGAGGCGCGACGGATATTGAAGGATGCCGGGCTGGAAGCGGAACTCAGGCCGTGACCGACGCCGCCCCGACGCCGGAAAAGCCGGTCACCGAAACCGTCGACGCCTTCCACTACGGCCGCTTCCATCTTGTCCAGCCGAAGGGCGTCGGCCATCGCTCGGGCATGGACGCCATGCTGCTCGCCGCGCTGGTGGCGGGCGAGGGGCCGATGCGCGTCGCCGATCTTGGGGCCGGGGCCGGGGCCGCCGGCCTTGCCGTCGCCGCGCGCATCGAAAAGGCCGAGGTGCTGCTGGTCGAACGTTCGCCGCTGATGGCGGGTTTTGCCCGCAAGTCGCTGGCGCTGCCCTCCAACGCCGCCTTTGCGTCTCGCGTCTCGGTGCTGGAGGCGGACGTCTCCCTCTCCGGCAAGGCCCGCATCGAGGCCGGCCTTGCCGACGACGTCTACGACCATGTCATCATGAACCCGCCCTTCAACGACCGCATCGACAGCCGCACGCCCGACGCCCTGAAGGCAGAAGCCCATGCCATGGAACATGACCTCTTCGAGCGTTGGATCAAGACGGCGGGCGCCATCATGAAGCCGGGCGGCCAGCTCTCGCTCATCGCCCGCCCGCAATCCATCGCCGAGATCATTGCCGCCTGCGGCCGTCGCTTCGGCGGCGTCGAGATCACCGCCTTGCACGCCCGCGCCGGCGAAAGCGCCCTGCGCATCCTCGTCACCGCCATCAAGGGCTCGCGCACCCGCCTGTCGCTGCGCATGCCGCTCGTCATGCACGAACCCGGCCAGCACGACTTCATCCCCTTCGTCGACGATCTCAACAACGGCCTTGCCGCCTATCCGCGCCTGCCGCGAACCTGATTTTTCAGGCCCGCCATTGCGTTTTCGCCCGCCATGCATACATCAGCCGGGCAACCGAACAGGAAACAGGATCGCCCGATGGCCGGATTTTTGAAGAGGCTGGTACCGAAGAGGTTCCGCAAGGAGGGCGTCGTCGTTCCGGTGGTCCGGCTGCATGGGGCAATCATGGCGGGCGGCAGCCAGTTCCGGCCGGCGCTCAACCTTTCGGCCGTCGCCTCGGCGCTGGAGAAGGCGTTTTCCTACAAGGAAGCGCCCGCCGTCACCATCTCCGTCAATTCGCCCGGCGGCTCGCCGGTGCAGTCGCGGCTCATCTTCCAGCGCATCCGCGATCTGGCGGCCGAGAAGAACAAGCATGTGCTGGTCTTCGTCGAGGATGTCGCGGCTTCGGGCGGCTATATGATCGCGCTGGCCGGCGACGAGATTTTCGCCGATCCCACCTCCATCGTCGGTTCCATCGGCGTCGTCTCGGGCGGTTTCGGCTTTCCCGAAATGCTCAAGAAGATCGGTGTCGAGCGGCGCGTCTATACGGCCGGCACCAACAAGGCGATCCTCGATCCGTTCCAGCCGGAGCGGGAAAACGAGATCGAATACCTGAAATCCCTCCAGCTCGAAATCCACGAGGTCTTCATCGACATGGTGAAGGCGCGCCGTGGCACAAGGCTTAAGGACGATCCCGATCTTTTCTCGGGCCTGTTCTGGACCGGAACGCGCGGCCGTGCGCTCGGCCTCGTCGACGGCCTTTCCGACATGCGCTCGGAGTTGAAGCGGCGTTACGGGCCGACGACACGGCTTGAGCTCGTCTCGGCGCCGAAGGGGCTTTTCGGCCGCAGGTCGCCGGGCGTCGGGGGGCTTTCCGGGGACATGGCGGAGCGTATAGGCTCGGCGGGCGTTGCGGCCGTGGCCGGGCTTGCCGAGGAAAAGGCGCTGTGGGGCCGCTTCGGCCTTTCGGGGTAAGAAGAACAAGAGAAACAATGGGGGAGGGGCGATGGCCCAGATCATCTTTCTGCTGCTGGTCGTCGGCGTCGCGTGGTGGGGCTACCGCAAGTTCGTCGCCGATGCCGAGCGGCTGAGCCGGTTGCGCAAGCGCTCCGAGGAGGAGCGCCGCACCGGCGCGACGGGCACGCTGGTGAAGGACCCCGAGACCGGCGAATATCGCGTGCGCCGCGACGACGAGTAGCGTTGCGAAACGGTTTCGCGCCTTCGCGGGACCGGCGCAAAGGCCGTTTCGTGCCAGTCCGGCACATTAACCACGCCCCGTAAGGTTAATGCCATATTTATCCGTGCGCTTGCCGGCGGCGCGGTTGCGCCCGCGCGTGGGAGGTCCGATCTGTGAGGCATGGGTCGCATGATGCGGCCGCGAAGAACGGAGTAGATCATGGCCTCGCTCGACCTCGACCGGATTCGCACCATCGTCGTGACGGGTGGCGCCGGCTTCGTCGGCTCGCATATCGTCGACGACCTCCTGGCCCATTGCCCGAATGCCCGCATCCGCGTGCTAGACGCCTTCACCTATGCCGCCGACATGTCGCATCTCGACGCGGCCTTCCGCACGGGCCGCGTGACGATCCAGGAAGGCGATGTCGGCAATCTCGACCTCGTGACCGAGATGCTGAAGGATGCCGACCTCGTCGTGCATGCGGCCGGCGAAAGCCATGTCGAGCGCGCCTTCGCCGTGCCGGAGCGCTTCACGGTGGCCAATGCGCTCGGCACGCAGGTGCTGGTGGAGGCGATGGGCCGCCGCCGCGTGCCGCTGATGATCCATGTCAGTTCCGCCGAGGTCTACGGCGCCGGCAATGGCGCGCCGATCGGCGAGCTTGCGCCGCTCCTGCCCGACAATCCCTACGGCGCTTCCAAGGCGGCGGCCGAAATGCTGATCTCCGGTCTCGTGCGCTCCTATGGCCTCGATATCCGCGTGCTGCGGCCGGTCAATATTGTCGGCACGCGCCAGAACACGGAAAAGCTCCTGCCGCGCTTTCTGGAAATGGCCGCCATCGGCCAGCCT
The DNA here is from genome assembly GCF_020883495.1 of Shinella zoogloeoides. Taxonomy (NCBI): domain Bacteria; kingdom Pseudomonadati; phylum Pseudomonadota; class Alphaproteobacteria; order Hyphomicrobiales; family Rhizobiaceae; genus Shinella; species Shinella zoogloeoides. Next base: position 722,465 of record NZ_CP086610.1, read on the forward strand.
TTGCCGGTGCATGGCGAGGGCGCGCAGGTCCGCGCCTTCGTCACCGTCGCCGATTTCTGCGCGGCGCTGCGCACCGTCGTGACGCGCGGGGCCGAGAACGCCACCTATAATGTGGCGGGCGAGGATATGCTCGATGTCCTCTCCGTCGCCCGTCTGGTGCTGGAGGCCGCCCAAGGTCCCGTTTCCGGCATCGGCTTCGTTGCCGGGCGGCCGGACGACGCCAGCCGCTCGCCGCTCGATACCGGCGCGCTGCAGGCGCTCGGCTGGCGTGCGACGGGCACCTTGCGCCGCGTGTTGCCGGGCCTTGCCGCCTGGTATGGCGCGCGCGTGCCGGACAGTGCGCGCCGCCGCGTGCTGCAGGTGCCGGAGCTTGCGCCGCAGCGCATGCAGGCCGTCACGCAGACCGCCGGCTCCGGCCTCTTTCGCTCGCTGGAGCGGCATTGAGGGGCGGGCGGCCACCCGAAACCCTTGACCCCTCGGGCGCATCGTGGCACCAGTCCGCCAGCTTTCAAAGAATGCCGGATAGATGCCGATGACCTCCGCCGCCCTGCCTGACCATATGAACCCGACCCGCTCCTTCCAGGGGTTGATCCTGACCCTGCACAATTACTGGGCGGACAAGGGCTGCGCGGTGCTGCAGCCCTATGACATGGAAGTGGGCGCGGGTACGTTCCATCCGGCGACGACCCTGCGCGCGCTCGGTCCGCGCCCGTGGCGCGCCGCCTATGTGCAGCCTTCGCGCCGACCCTCGGACGGCCGCTACGGCGAGAACCCGAACCGCCTTCAGCACTATTACCAGTATCAGGTCATCCTGAAGCCGAACCCGTCGAACCTGCAGGAACTCTACCTCGGCTCGCTCGCCGCCATCGGCCTCGACCCGCTGCTGCATGACGTGCGCTTCGTGGAGGACGACTGGGAAAGCCCGACGCTCGGCGCCTGGGGCCTCGGCTGGGAGTGCTGGTGCGACGGCATGGAAGTCTCGCAGTTCACCTATTTCCAGCAGGTCTGCGGCATCGAATGCTCGCCCGTCGCAGGCGAACTGACCTATGGTCTCGAACGTCTCGCCATGTATGTGCAGGGCGTCGACAATGTCTACGACCTCAATTTCAACGGCCGCGAGGGCGACGAGAAGATCACCTATGGCGACGTCTTCCTGCAGGCCGAGCAGGAATATTCCCGCCATAACTTCGAATATGCCGACACGGCCATGTTGCACCGCCACTTCATCGACGCCGAGAAGGAATGCCAGGCGCTGCTGGCCGCCGGCGCGCCGGGCGATGCGGAAAACAAGCGCCTGCACAAATGCGTGCTGCCGGCCTACGACCAGTGCATCAAGGCGTCCCACGTCTTCAACCTGCTCGACGCCCGCGGCGTTATCTCCGTCACCGAGCGCCAGAGCTATATCCTGCGCGTGCGCACGCTGGCGAAAGCCTGCGGCGAGGCCTTCCTGCTGACGGATGCCGGCGGAGTGAACTGGAACAGGGACGCGGCCTGAGCGATCGGGTCCGCCTCAGGCGAAAGAAAGCCATCCGGTCACCCGGATGGCTTTTTTGTCGGGAGGATCAAGCCAGCGCCGAAGCCTTCACGCCAAGTTCCCATACGGGCTTCAGCGTCGGCATCGTGCCGGTCGGAAGCTGGCCGGCATAGGTCTGGAGCGCCCGGCGCACACCCGACGGACGGTCGACCGCCGCGCCCATCGTGTAGGCGAGGAAGAGGGCGGAAAAGCCGATGACGTTGATGGTGAGGGCGAAGGCTTTCATGGCGGTTGCTTCAGGTTCGTGTTGTCGATGAAGCGAGTATCGGCCAGCGCGCGCGGCGGCGCGGTTCCCCCGGTGACAACAGGGTGACAACGGGGGGCGACAGGGGAAAGCCGCCGCCGGGGGCTTTCCTGCGGCGCGGCGGATGCTAAATTCAGGACGAACGCGAACAGGGAGCGCAGTACGCCATGATCGGTCTTGCAATCGCGGCAGTCGTCGTCATCTACGCCATCGTCATCTACAACGGCCTCGTGCGGGCGCGGCAGGTGAAGGAGGAGGCCTGGTCCGGCATCGACGTGCAGCTCAAGCGCCGCGCCGACCTCATTCCCAACCTCCTCGAAACCGTGAAGGGCTATGCCGCGCACGAGCGGGAGACGCTGGAAAAGGTCGTGGAGCTGCGCAACCGGGCGCAGGCGGTGCCGGCGGGCGATGTCGCCGGGCGCGCGGCGGCCGAGGGCATGCTGAGCCAGGCGCTCGGCAAGCTCTTCGCGCTCGCCGAAGCCTATCCGGACCTCAAGGCCAACCAGAATTTTGCCGAATTGCAGCAGACGCTGGAGACCATCGAAGGCGAGATCCAGATGTCGCGGCGCTATTACAACGGCGCGGCGCGCGATCTCAACGTCAAGGTCGAGAGCTTCCCCTCGAACCTCGTCGCCTCGGTCTTCAAATTCGTCAAGGCGCCCTATTTCGAGATCGACAACCCGGCCGACCGGGCCGTGCCGACCGTAAAATTCTGATCCGGGAGGTCCCGATGCCGCGGATCGCCGCCCTCCTGACGCTCTGGCTCTGCCTTCTGGTCGGGAGCGCGGCGCGGGCCGAGGAATATTTCGACCGCTACCATTCCGATATCGCGCTGTCGAAGAACGGCGCGATGACGGTGACGGAGACGATCCGCGTCCATGCGGAGGGCAACGCCATCCGGCGCGGCATCTACCGCGACTTCCCGCTCACCTTCGCCGATGCCGAGGGACGGGAGAAGGAGGTCGGCTTCAGGATCGTCGGCGTCGCGCGCGACGGCCGGCCGGAACCCTACCGCACGGAGACCATCCGTCGCGGCGTGCGCATCTATTTCGGCTCCTCCGATGTGATGCTGGCGCCGGGCTTTCACGAGTATCGCCTGACCTACGAGACGACGCGGCAGATCCGCTTCTTCGACAGCCATGACGAGCTGTTCTGGAACGTCACCGGCACGCAATGGGCCTTTCCCATCCGGCAGGCGAGCGCGACGGTGCGCCTGCCGCCGGGCGTCCGCGCCGAGGCGCTCACCTATTTCACCGGTCCCATGGGCGCGACCGAGCGGAATGCGCGGGCCGAGAACCGGGGCGATACGGCCACCTTCGAGACGACGCGCGGCCTTGGCCCGCACGAAGGCCTGACGATCGGCGTGAAGATGCCGGCCGGCAGCATCGCCCGGCCGACGGCGGCCGAGGAGCGCGCCTATTTCCTCAAGGACAACCGCAATCTCTTCCTCGCCTTCGGCGGGCTGGCGCTCGTCCTCGGCTATTATGTCTGGGCCTGGCTTGCGGTCGGGCGCGATCCGCCGGGCGGCGTGGTCGTGCCGCGCTGGGATGCGCCGGAGGGCATCTCGCCGGCGCTCGTCAACTACATCGACGAGAAAGGGTTCGGCGGGCAGGGCTGGACGGCGGTCTCCGCCGCCTTCCTCAACCTTGCGGTCAAGGGCCTTGTCGAGCTTTCGGACCTTGCGACATCCATCACCGTCACGCGCACCGGCAAGCCGGCCGAGGGCGCTTTGCCGACGGGGGAGGCGACCCTGCTTGCCGCCGTGCCCACGGCGGGCAGCCACTTCACCATAGAGAAATCCAACGGCAAGCGCGTGCAAAGGCTTGGTGCCGAGTTCCGCGGCGCGATGGAGAGGGAGCACCGGCGGAAATACTACCTCGCGAACTGGCCGCAGGTGATAAGCGGCATCCTGCTGTCGCTTGCCTGCCTCGCGGCGCTGGCGATCTTCGGCTCTCTGCCGGAGGAGGGGCTGGTGCTCGTCATCCTGCCGGTCTTCGCCTCGGTCTTCGTGTCGATCTTCGCCCTCGCGCTCGGCCGCAATTTCCGGCAGGCGAAAACGCTCGGCGCGCGCATCATGGCCGTCGTCATCATGGCCTTCGTCGGCTCCGTCTTCGTCACGGTCTTCGGCGGCATCGCCACCGCCATCGTGACGGAGGGCGCGGCGACCGGGCACCTGCCGCTGTTCGCCGCCGTCGGCGGCATCGTGGTGACCAATCTCGTCTTCTTCTTCCTGATGGGCGCGCCGACGCCGCTCGGCCGCCGGATGATGGACGGCATCGCGGGCCTTCGCCAATACCTGACGCTCGCCGAGCAGGACCGGATGAACATGGCCGGCGCGCCGGAAATGTCGCCGCGCCACTTCGAGACGCTGCTGCCCTATGCCGTGGCGCTCGGCGTGGAAAAACCCTGGTCGGAAACCTTCGACCGCTGGCTGCTGACCGCAGCGGCGGCGGGCGCGGCCGCTGCCTACCAGCCCGGCTGGTATCGCGGCGACAGCTTCGCCTCCAGCCGCTTCGCCGATCGCGTGGGCGGCTTTGCCGGCTCCATGGCGCGGTCCATGACGGCCTCGCTGCCCGACCCGCCGAAAAGCTCTTCCTCCGGCTTCTCGTCCGGCGGCGGCTCCTCCGGTGGGGGCGGCGGCGGTGGCGGTGGGGGCGGCTGGTAACCGCCCGCTCAGAAGTCCTGATAGTTCAGCGGCGTGACCTCGACGACACGGTTGCCGGGCGTGACCGTCGCATGGCCGGTCGCGGCCACGCCTGCCTGGACGTCGGCCGTGACGCGGATGGGGAACGCGGCGACGGTGCCGGAGGCGAGCGTGATCGCGCCCGTCGTCTGCGCCTCCGCGCCGGTGGAAACGCTGGCCTCCACGGTGGCCGTCAGCGCGCCGGAGGCGGGGATGGAGGCGGTGAGGATGGTGTCCACCGGCTCCAGCGGCTTTTCCGGCAGGAGCGTGCCGAAGGCCCAGACCTTGCCCAGCTCCGCCTTCGTCATCGGCGCGACATTGACGTCGATATCGTTCTCCGCGCCCTTCACCCGGTAAGGGCAGCGCCGTTTCGAGCAATTGGCGGCGGCGGAGAACTGCCAGAGCGCGTAATTGTCCCAGTTGCCCATGGGGAAGCTGCCCTTGATGCCCGGCCTGTAGCGGGCATACCAGAGCGGCAGGCGCGAGAGGATGCGGTAGGTGTCGCGGTTGGCGGCGATATGCCGGGCGGTCGCGTGGTTGGTGTAGAGCACGGGATAGCGGCCCGTGCGGGTCTTGATGTGCCCGGCGAAGACCTGCGCATCGGCCAGCGACATGTATTTGTCCGGATCGAGGCCTTCGATATCCAGCACCATCATCTCGTCGTCCTGCGGCTTGGCGTAGTCGAGGAAATGGTTGGCCTGGTCCACCGGGTTTCCGGGGCGGGCGAGGTGATAGGCACCCCACAGGAGACCCTTGGAGCGGGCAAGCAGCCGGCGCGTCTCGTAAAGCTCGCGGCTCACCGCATATTTGCGCCACATCGTCTTGCAGTGCTCGACGGTGTCGCCGTTGTGGTCGCCCTTGCAGCTATAGCTTTCCGGCAGCCCGTCGGAGGCCTTCGAGATGAAGCCGGCGATGCGTCTGTCGGAGAGCATGTCCGACCAGTCGATCTCGTTCAGTTCGTAGGCGTCGATGACGATGGCGTTTTCGGATTTCTTCCAGGGCTCCACATCGGCCGCGCGAACCGGCACGCTGAAGGCCGCCGACAGGAGAAGGGCGGCGGCAAGTCCGGAAAGCTGCTTGAGTTGCATGGACGCTCCTTCGCGAATCGCTGATCCTGTGCAAGCGGCGATGGTGCGCCCGGCATGGTTAACGGCCGGCTAATGCGCCGGCCGGGCCGGAGCGGGGCTTGCCTCTTTGCGCCCGAAGCGGCATGAGAGGCGCATGTCCCATTCCACAGAAACCCTCCGCCTCGACCAGCTCCTGCTGAATGCCGGCCTCGTCGCCAGCCGGTCGCGGGCGCGCGATGCGATCGCGCGCGGCACGGTCACGGTGAACGGCCGTATCGTCACCAAGCCGAGCGCGAGCTTTCCCGCCTCGGCCGTCCTTGCCATCGACGACCCGGCGCAGGCCTATGTCTCGCGCGCGGCGCTGAAGCTGACGGCGGCGCTCGATCGGTTCCAGCTCGATCCCGCAGGTCTCGACTGTCTCGATATCGGCGCCTCCACCGGCGGCTTCACGCAGGTGCTGCTGGAGCGCGGCGCGGCGCATGTCGTTTCGGTGGATGTCGGCCACGACCAGATGCATCCGCGCCTTCGCGCCGATCCGCGCGTCACCAATCTCGAAGGGCTGAATGCGCGGGCGATGAGCCGGGCCGACCTCGATGGCCGCGCCATCGGCGCGGTGGTCTCCGACGTCTCCTTCATCTCGCTGAAGCTCGCCTTGCCGCCGGCGCTGACGCTTGCCGAGCCCGGCGCTTTCTGCGCCCTGCTGGTCAAGCCGCAGTTCGAGGCGGGCCGTGAGGCGATCAGCAAGGCGGGGCTCCTGAAGGACCCGGACAGCGCGCCCACTGTCGCGGCGGAACTGGAACGCTGGCTCGTCGAGGAGATGGGCTGGCAGAGCCTCGGGCTTGTGCCGTCGCCCATCACCGGCGGCGACGGCAATCACGAATTTCTTCTTGGAGGGCGAAAGCCATGACGACGGAAACCCTCACCATCGCGCGGCTCGGCAGCGGCGGCGACGGCATCGCCGAAGCGCCGGGCGGCCCGGTCTACGTGCCCTTCACGCTGCCCGGCGAGACGGTCGCCGTGGCGCGGGTGAAGAACCACGGCACGGTCATGTCCATGTCGGTCGCCTCGCCCGAGCGCGTGGAGCCGCCCTGCGCCCATTTCGGTCCCGATGGCCGCAACGGCACCTGCGGCGGTTGCACGCTGCAACATGCGAGCGATGCGCTCTATCATGATTTCAAGCGCGGCCTCGTCGTCAACGCCCTCAAGAGCAAGGGCCTGACGCCCGACGTCGCCCCGCTGGTCATCGCCCGCCCCGGCGAGCGCCGCCGCGTCGCCTTCACCGCGCGCAAGACGGAAAAGGGCATGCTGCTCGGCTTCAACCAGGCCGGCAGCCACCACATCGTCTCCGTCGATCACTGTCCCATCGCCAGCGACGGCATCGTTTCCCGGCTGGAGGATATCCGCCGCGTCGCCTCGGCCATCGCGACGTCGAGCGAAGCCTTCCGCCTGACGGTGCTGGAAACCGCGACGGGTCTCGACCTCGCCTTCGAGGGCGTGAAGAAGGTGGGCGACAGGGAGCGGCAGGCCGTCACCGCCTGCATCCTTTCGCTGCGCGGCATCGCCCGCGTTTCCAATGACGGGGAAATCCTCATCGAGCCGGTCAAGCCGGAGATCGATTTTGCCGGCGTGCGCGTCTTCCCGCCGGCCGGCGGCTTCACGCAGGCGACGAAGCCGGCGGAAGAGGCGATGGCGGACCTCGTTCTGGACGCGCTCGGCAAGGCCAGGCGCGTCGCCGACCTCTTCGCCGGCTCCGGCACCTTCGCGCTGCGCATCGCGCGCAAGGCCAAGGTCCATGCGGTGGAGGGCGACGAAAAGGCGATCAAGGCGCTGGACCACGCCGCGCGCAACACGCAGGGCCTCAAGCCCGTGACGGCGGAGCGGCGAGACCTCTTCCGCCGCCCGCTCATGGCCTCCGAACTGAAGGTCTACGACGCCGTGGTCTTCGACCCGCCGCGCGCCGGCGCGGAAGACCAGTGCAAGGAACTCGCCCGTTCCGGCGTCAAGACCATCGTCGCCGTCTCCTGCAACCCGGTAAGCCTCGCCCGCGACCTTTCCATCCTCACCGCCGCCGGCTACCGCATCCGCCTCGTCACGCCCATCGACCAGTTTCTCTGGTCGGCCCATGTGGAAGCGGTGGCGGTGCTGGAGAAGGTTTAGGACGCTGCAATCCACGGGTTGAGAAGGGTAACGCCCATGGGGGCGAAGTCCGCAACGTTGCGCGTCACGAGCGTCATGTCGTGGACGAGCGCGCTTGCGGCGATGAAGGCGTCCCGCTCGGGCCGGGGATCGGGCACATGCAGCCGGGCGCAGGCGAAGGCGACAGCCTTGTCGACCGGCACGATGCGTTCGGAAAACTCGGGAAGAACGTAATCCTCCATCCAGGTGCGCAGGCGCGCGCCCTGCGCCGGGTCGCGCCGTTCCATCAGCAGGATGCCGAGATCCAGCTCCATGAGCGTGACGGCCGAGACGTAGCAGGCCGCCGCATCCTGACGGGAGAGCCACGCGACGACATTCGGGTCCGCCTTACCGCCGCCTGCCTTGCGCAGTTCGGAAACGACATTCGTATCGAGCAGGAACATCAGGAAAGATCGGCCGGCCGGGGCAGGGTGTGCCCGCGGGGAATCTCCAGCTCGGTATCCTCGAGGCCCGGCATCGACAGCGCCTCGACGATGCTGCGCCGCCCGCCCGTGATCCGCTGGTATTCCTCGTAGCTCAGCAGCACATGCGCCGTCCGGCCCCGGTTGGTGATGAAAACGGGGCCGCTGCGCGCGGCTTTCTGCGCCTGATTGGCATTCTGCTGGAACTCGCGGCTCGACACGGTCGTGATCGTCATGGCGCACTCCATCAAAAATGATGTTGGCACATTAGAACATTTGCCCCGATATGACAACGCCGCCCCCCGGATCAGGAATCCGGAGGGCGGCGCAAGGTTGGATAGTTTTACGCTATCAGGCCGCGCGGCGCGACGGGGTGTCGGCCTGGGCGGCGTGCTGGGCCAGTTTGAACTGCGCCAGCAGGGCGTTGAGCGCGGCCGCCTCGGAGGCAAGGCCGTGGCTGGCGGCGGTCTGTTCCTCCACCATGGCGGCGTTCTGCTGCGTGCCCTGGTCCATCGTGTTGACGGCGGTGTTGATTTCCTGGAGGCCGGTCGATTGCTCGCGGGCAGCCAGAACGATGGCGTTCACGTGGCCGTTGATCTCCTGCACCTCGCGCACGATGGCTTCAAGGGCCGCGCCCGTCTCGTCGACCAGCGCCACACCGGAGCGGACCTGATCACCCGAGGTGGTGATCAGTCCCTTGATCTCCTTGGCGGCCTGCGCCGAACGCTGGGCAAGCTCACGCACTTCCTGCGCCACGACGGCAAAGCCCTTGCCGGCTTCGCCCGCGCGGGCCGCTTCCACGCCCGCATTGAGGGCGAGCAGGTTGGTCTGGAAGGCGATCTCGTCGATCACGCCGATGATGTTGGAGATTTCATGCGAGGACTTTTCGATGCCCTGCATGGCCGCGACGGCGCGGCGAACCACTTCACCCGACTTCTCGGCCCCGGTGCGGGTGCGCGAGACGAGCGAGCCGACTTCCTCGGCGCGGCGGGTGGAGTCCTTGACCGTCGTGGTGATTTCCTCCAGCGCGGCGGCGGTTTCCTCGACGGAGGCGGCCTGCTGTTCCGTGCGGCGGGCGAGATCGTCGGCGGCGGAGCGGATTTCCGTCGCGCCGGCGTCGATGGCGCGGGCATTCTGGCCGACGGTCGCCATGGCCGTGTGCAGCTTGGTCAGCGAGTGGTTGAAGTCGCTGCGCAGGCGGTCGAGATGGCCGGCGAAGGGCGCATCGATGCGGTGGGCGAGGTCGCCCTCGGCAAGACGGCCGAGGCCGTCCGCCAGCGCTTCGACGGCGTGCTGGATTTCGGCAGCCTCGCGGGCCTTGACGGCCTCGCGTTCGCGGCGCTCGCTTTCGGAAAGCACACGGCCCTCCTCGGCGGCGTTTTCGAGGCGGCTGCGTTCGATGGCGTTGTCACGGAACACGGCGACGGCTGCGGCCATCTGGCCGATTTCGTCGGTGCGGTCCTGGCCGGGGATTTCGGCGGTCACGTCGCCCGAGGCGAGCTTGGCCATGGCGGTCGTCATGTCCTTGACCGGGCGAACGACGAGGCGCGACAGCACCGTGGCGAGGAAGCCCATCATGACGATGACGGCGAGGACCGTGGCGATCGTCGCGGCGATGCGGAACTGGTCGATGGCGGCGAAGGCCATGCCCCTGTCGATGGTGAAGCCGAGATACCATTCCACCGACGGCAGGCCGGTGACCGGCACGAAGGAGACGAGCACCGGCTTGCCGGCATAGGTCGTGTGGGCGATGCCGCCGCCGATGGCGGGCGTGCCGTCCGGGAAGGCGTCGGCGAGCGTCTTGGTGACGAGCCCCTTGTCCTGATGCACGAGAATCTGGCCGTCCTTGCTGACGAGGAAGGCGAAGCCCATGCCGCCGAGGTCGACCGAGTTGACCATGTCGACGAGGGACTTCAGCGAGAAGTCGCTGCCGGCGACGCCAAGCAGCTTGCCGTCCTGCTTGACGGGCGTGGCGGCGCTGATGATCAGGTCGTTGGTGGAGGCGTCGATATAGGGCTCGGTCAGAACGGGGCCGCCCGCCTTGATCGCATCCTGATACCAGGGGCGCTGGCGCGGGTCGTAGCCTTCCGGCATTTCCGACTTCGGCCATTGCGTGAAGACGCCCGCCTCGTCGCCGACATAGGTCGTCATGAACTGGCCGACCAGCACGTCGTTCTGCAGCACGGCCTCGATGCCGGCCGGATCGGGGGTCTTGGCGGTGGCGTTGGCGGCCATTTCCGTCAGGGCGACACGGGCGTTCAGCCAGTTGGAAATGCTCTGGGCGGCCTGCTTGCCGGAGCTGTCGATGCTTTCCTCGATGGAATTGGTCAGCACGCTGCGCTGCAGGCTGTCGATATAGACGGAAAAGCCGGTGAAAGCGGCGACGACGACGAGGGACGCGACGACGAGAATGCGCGTCATGAGATTGGAGCGCTTGGACATGGGGCGCGATATTCCTTCGGGCACGCCCGCCAAAAGCGGGGGTGCGATGCTGAACGGCATGCCGGAGGGCGAAGATCGGACGCATCATGCGACCGCCGGCAAGACTGCCGGAGAATGGTCGCACCATAGGAACGCGTGTTTAAGGTCCTCTTAAAATTGATGGACCACAACTTGTACTCAGCTTTTTCCGCGCGCCATGAAGGCTTCGAAGGCCGCGCGGGCTTCCGGGCTCTTCAACTGCGCCGAGAAGTGGCTGGCCTCTTCGTCGATCCGCGCCGCAACGTCGGCGCGCGCGCCGCGAATGAGGCTACGGGCGATGGACAGCGCCTTCGGCGGCTTGGCGGCGAGACGCCGCGCGGCGGCAAGCGCCTCATCCTCCACGGTGGCCGGGTCAACGACGGTGTAGACGAGGCCGGCATCGCGCGCCGCGGCGGCCGAAAAGCCCTCGCCGGCGGCGAGCAGCGCGAAGGCGCGCTGGTGGCCCATCAGGCGCGGGGCAAGCAGGCTGGAGGCCGCTTCCGGCACCAGCGCGAGGTCCACGAAGGGCGTGCGGAATTCCGTGCGGGTAGAGGCGTAGGTAAGGTCGCAGTGCAGGTGGATCGTGGTGCCGATGCCGATGGCGAGGCCGTCGACGCCGGAAACGAGCGGCTTCGTATGCGCGGCGAGCGCATGGAGGAAGTCGATCACCTCCCGGCCCATCGTGCCGCCCATGGCGAAGGCGAGGAAGTCGTTCATGTCGTTGCCGGCGGAGAAGCAGCCTTCCGAGCCGAGGATGAGCGTCGCCCGGACGCTCTCGTCCGTATCGCCCGCCTTCAGCGCGTCGGTCATCGCCTGGTACATGGCGCGGGTGATGGCGTTCTTCTTTTCCGCGCGGTTGAGGCGGATCACCTGGACGCCGGGGGCGCTTTCCGGGCGCTCGATCAGGATATGGTCGGTCATGATTTTTCCTTAGCCCAATACTGCCCGCGCGGCCTCAAGGCTCGCTGCACCGCTGATGACACGCTCGCGCAATGCCGCCGTTTCGCCGATCACGTTCTCCGCCGCGAAGCGGCAGAGCGCGGCGCGCTCGGCGTTGCGGCCGTCGCCGCCGTCGGCAAGCGCGCCCTTGGCGAGATAGGCGCCCGTCAGCACGAGGCCGAAAAGGCGCTGGTAGGGCGTCGCGCCGGCGAGCGCCTCAGCCTGCTTTCCTTCGGCAAGCGTCGCCAGTAGCCATTCGGTGGCCGTTTCGAGGTCGGCGATGCTGGCGTCCAGCCGGTCGCCGGTCTCGCCGAGGGCAGGGGCGTTGGCGGCCCGCGCCCTGGCGGCGATGTCGCGCAGCTCGGCGATGAAGCCGCGGATGTGGTTGCCGTCGGAGAGCGGTAGCTTGCGCGTCACGAGGTCGATGGCCTGGATGCCGTTGGTGCCCTCATAGATCGGCGCGATGCGGGCGTCGCGATAGAGCCGCGCCGCGCCCGTCTCCTCGATGAAGCCCATGCCGCCATGCACCTGCACGCCGAGCGAGGCGACGTCGACGCCGGCATCGGTGGCGAAGCTCTTTGCGACGGGGGTGAGCAGGCTCGCGCGCTCGGCCCAGTGCCTGGCTTCCTCGCCATGCGACAGGTCGACGGCGTGGGCGCAGGCATAGGTGATGGCGCGCGCGCCCTGGGTCAGCACCTTCATGGTCAGCAGCATGCGCGCGACGTCCGGGTGCTCGATGATCGGGCTCATGCCGGAGCCTTGCCAGCCGGGCGCCTTGCCCTGCGTGCGCTCCCTTGCATAGGCGATGGCCTTCTGCGTGGCGGCCTCGGCAATGGCGACGCCCTGCATGCCGACGGCGAGGCGGGCATTGTTCATCATGGTGAACATGCAGGCAAGGCCGCGATTCTCCTCGCCGATCAGCCAGCCGATGGCGCCCGGCTCGTCGCCGAAGCGGCCGTCGCCGTAGATCATGGTGCAGGTCGGCGAACCGTGGATGCCGAGCTTGTGCTCGATGGAATGGCAATGGGCGTCGTTGCGTGCGCCGAGCGAACCGTCTTCATTCACGAGGAACTTCGGCACGAGGAAGAGCGAGATGCCGCGCGTGCCGGCCGGCGCATCCGGCAGGCGCGCGAGGACGAGATGAACGATATTGTCGGTGAAATCGTGCTCGCCATAGGTGATGAAGATCTTCTGGCCGAAGATGCGGTAGGTGCCGTCGCCGCGCCGCTCGGCGCGGGTCTTCATCACGCCGAGATCGGAGCCGGCATGGGGTTCGGTGAGGTTCATCGACCCCATCCATTCGCCCGAAACCATCTTCGGCAGATAGGTGTTCTTGAGGTGATCGGAACCGTGCGTCGTCAGGGCCTCGATGGCGCCGATGGTCAGCGTCGGGCCGATGGCGAAGGCCATGGAGCCGCTGTTCCACATTTCCAGCGCGGCGACATGCAGCATGTGCGGAAGCCCCTGTCCGCCGAAATCGGGCGAGGCCGTCAGCGAGTTCCAGCCGCCTTCCGCCCAGGCCTTGTAGAGCGCCGGCCAGCCATCGGGCATCTTCACCGCGCCGTCGACGAGGCGCGCGCCCTGTGTATCGCCGATCGCACCGAGCGGGGCGACCTCCTCGCTGGCGAAACGGCCGGCTTCGGAGAGGATGGCGTCGACAAGGTCGTCCGTCAGGTCGCCGAGATGGCCGCCTTCCAGTGCGGGACCAAGCCCCGCCACGTGCTTCAGCGTGAACGCAATCTCTTCGACCGGCGCCTTGTACATGTCATCCTCCTCCATCGCGCTGCGGGGGAGCGCAGCTTGTTGGCGGACAGATTATTGATTTTTACGTAAACGTCAATGTTTGGGCGCGCGTATCCGCAAGGAAACCGGCCGGCCCGTTTCGGGAGATGATCGCTTGTCGATGGAAACGCCGCTTCAAATCCCTTCTCCCAGTGAGGAGAGGGGAAGAGGCGGCGATTTCATGCCATGGCGGCTCAGCCCGCCGCGCCCACGTCGACAGCCTTCTGGCCGAGCGCCTGGAAGACGGTGGAGACGATGCCGGCGCGGTCGAGGCCGGCCTTGGCGTACATGGCCTCGGGCTTGGCCTGCTCCATCCATTCGTCCGGCAGCACCATGGGGCGCACCTTCAGGCCGCTGTCGAGCAGGCCTTCCAGCGCCAGGAACTGCAGCACATGGCTGGCGAAGCCGCCGACCGCGCCTTCCTCGACGGTGATGAGGACGTCGTGGTTGCGGGCAAGCTGGCGGATGAGGTCGTGGTCGAGCGGCTTGGCGAAACGCGCATCGGCGACCGTGGTCGAGAGGCCGGCGGCATCGAGGTCTTCGGCAGCCAGCAGACAGTCGGCAAGGCGGGTGCCGAAGGAAAGGAGGGCGACCTTGCTGCCTTCCTTGACCACGCGGCCCTTGCCGATCTCAAGGATTTCGCCGCGGGCCGGCAGGTCCACGCCGACGCCTTCGCCGCGCGGATAGCGGAAGGAAATCGGGCCGGCATCATAGGCGGCGGCGGTGCGCACCATATGCTTCAGCTCCGCCTCGTCGGCGGCGGCCATCACCACAAAGCCGGGCAGGGTGGCGAGATAGGTCGTGTCGAAGGAGCCGGCATGGGTCGGCCCGTCCGCGCCGACGAAACCGGCGCGGTCGATGGGGAAGCGCACCGGCAGGCCCTGGATGGCGACGTCGTGCACCACCTGGTCGTAGCCGCGCTGCAGGAAGGTGGAGTAGAGCGCGCAGAACGGCTTGTAGCCCTCGGCGGCAAGGCCGGCGGCAAAGGTCACGGCATGCTGTTCGGCAATGCCGACATCGAAGGTGCGGTCCGGGTAGACGCTGGCCAGCTTGTCGAGGCCGGTGCCGGCGGGCATGGCGGCGGTGACGCCGACGATCTTCTCGTCGAAGCCCGCTTCCTGCACCAGCGCATCGGCGAAGACGGAGGTATAGGCGGGCGCGTTCGGCTTGGCTTTCGCCTGCGCGCCGGTGATGACGTCGAACTTGTTGACGCCGTGATACTTGTCGGCCGCCGCTTCCGCCGGAGGATAGCCCTTGCCCTTCTGGGTGACGACATGGATCAGCACCGGACCCTTGGAATTGTCGCGCACATTGCGCAGCACGGGCAGAAGGTGCTCGAAGGAATGACCGTCGATGGGGCCGATATGGTAGAAGCCCATCTCCTCGAACAGCGTGCCGCCGGTGACGTAGCCGCGCGCATGTTCCACGGCGCGGGTGATCGCCCGGTCGACCTTCTTGCCGAGATAGGCCGTCAGCTTTTTGCCCAGTTCCCGGAAGCCCATATAGGTGCGGCCCGAGGCGAGGCGCGCGAGATAGGCGCTCATCGCGCCCGTCGGCGGGGCGATGGACATGTCGTTGTCGTTGAGGATGACGATGAGGCGCGCATCGAGCGCGCCGGCATTGTTCAGCGCCTCATAGGCCATGCCGGCCGACAGCGCGCCGTCGCCGATGACGGCGATGACGTTGCGGTGCTCGCCGGAAAGGTCGGCGGCGACCGCCATGCCGAGGCCGGCGGAAATCGAGGTCGAGGAATGGGCGGCGCCGAAGGGGTCGTATTCGCTTTCGGCCCGGCGGGTGAAGCCGGAAAGGCCGTCTTCCTGGCGCAGCGTGCGGATGCGGTCGCGCCGGCCGGTGAGAATCTTGTGCGGATAGCACTGGTGACCGACGTCGAAGATCAGCCGGTCCTTCGGCGTGTCGAAGACCTTGTGAATGGCGATGGTCAACTCCACCACGCCGAGGCCCGCGCCGAGATGCCCGCCGGTGCGCGAGACGGCATCGACCATCTCGGCGCGCAGTTCCGCCGCCAGTTGCGGCAGGTCGCGGTCGTCCACGGCCTTCAGGTCCGCCGGAATGCGAACCGTGTCGAGCAGGGGGGTGGCGGGTGCTTGTGTCACTCTCGTGCCTCGTTGTCGCGCCCGCTGGCCATGGCTCCTTCGTGGAGGCACGGCCCGGGCATTCGGTCTCTATACCGCTAGCCTGTCACATGCAGAATGCGGCGCGCGATTTCAACCGTTTCGACAAGTCTAGAGCGTATTTCGCCGGATTGATACCTCGCAAACCGACGCATGCACCGAGTCCTGCGGGGGAAATGGGGCATTTTGCGGACACGGTATCGTGACCGCAGGACGTGATTCCCGGTGCTGCCGGGCGGCTCTACGCCTTCTTCTTGGCGCGGGAGGACTGGTTGAGCGCGACGGCGGCGCGGATCAGCGCCTTCAGCGCATCCTCCCTGATGGCCTCGCCCTCGCGAAAATCGATGGCCCGGCGCGTATTGCCCTCAAGGCTGGAATTGAAGAGGCCGGTCGGATCCTCCAGCGACGCGCCCTTGGCGAAGGTCATCTTCACGACGGCCTTGTAGGTCTCGCCGGTGCAGAGGATGCCGTCATGCTCCCAGACGGGAACGCCGCGCCATTTCCACGCCTCGACGACATCGGGATCGGCCTGCCTGATCAGCGCCCGCAGGCGCGCGAGCGTCTCGCCGCGCCAGTCGGCAAGCTCGGCGATCCGGCCGTCGATCAGGGTGGAAGGGGATTGCGTGTCGCTTTGCATTCCAGCCATGGCCGTCTCCGTTCGTTACATGCGCTCGCCGGGAAGCCCGCTTGCCTGCCGGATCCAGTCCGCAAGCAGGGCCTCGTCCAGTTCATCGCCTTCGTTGATATGGAAATAGCGGGTTTCCGGCGTCCTGGAGGCGACCGGCGGCACGGGATCGAGCGAGGTGCCGCGAAAGAAGGTCAGCTTTATGTATTTCGCAAAGCAATGGTAGCTGAGAAACCACCCGTCGCCCTCCATACCATAGAACGGCGAGTTCCACTTCACCGCCTTGCAGACGCCGGGCACCGTCTTTTCGACCAGCGCATCCAGCCGACGTCCGATATCGCTCTTCCAGCCCGGCATCGCCGCGATATAGGCCTTGACCGGGCCGTCGCCGTATTCCTTGGCGATCTGCGGATTGCCGCCTGAAAGCAGGACGGGCTTGCCGGTCTTCTCGCCGCCCATCGCGCCCTCCTAGCCGTGCCGCAGCCGCGCGGCATAGGGCAGCGCGAAGAGGTAAAGTCCGCTTGCGAGAAGCAGGATGAGTGGGAAGAGGGCAAGGAGGCCGACCCAGACGGGCGGCTGCCCCTCGGTCATCGCCGCGATATTGACGAGCACGGCGAGCGTGAAGAGGATCGAAAGCCAGCGGTGAAGCTGGCGGATTTTCAGGGTCCAGTTCATTGCGGTCCTCCCTGTTCCAGCCCCGCCAGCACCCGCTCGAGATTCGTGAAGTGCTGTTCCCAGCCATAGCGCGCGCCGCCGAAGGCCTGCTTCTGCTCTGGCCGGAAGCCGGTCTGCTCCATGCGCAGCAGCGTGCCGGCAGCCGTCGGCGTCAGCGTGAAGCTGACCACGCTCCTCAGATCGAAAGCTGGGTCGGCATGGGCGTGATTCCAGGTGTAGGTTAGGGTTTTCCCAGGTTCGACCGTCAGCACGTCGCATTCGACGCTGCCCCAGTCTCCGCTCAGCGTGAACCTGTGGCCGACGACCGGTGAAAAATCGTTGCGCATCAGCCATTCGGCGATCAGGTGCGGCTGCGTCAGCGCGCGCCATAGCTTTTCCGGCGGATGCGCGATCTCGCGCTCGACGACGACCGAGCGTATCTCCGTGTTCATTGATCCATTCTCCTGAGCAGATTTTCGAGATCGTCGAACCGCGCCTCCCAGAATCGGGCCATCTGGCTGGTCCAGTCGACCAGCGGCGCAAGCGCGCCGAGCTGCGCGCTGTAATGGGTCTGCCGCCCCTCGTGGCGGTCGCGCACGAGGCCGGCCTGCTTGAGAAAGCCGAGATGCTTGGAGACGACCGGCTGCGAAACGCCCGCCTGCGCCGTCAGCGCCCCCACGGTCTTCTCACCCTCGCGGCACAGCCGCTCGAAAAGCGCCCGCCGTGTCGGGTCGGCCAATGTGCGGAAGAGGATGTCGTGCGGCTCGGTCAAAATCCATACCTCGATAGCTATGGATTTTTATATAGCTGAATGGCTATGAGTGAGTCAATGGCGGATTTCTCTGGAAATACGCAAACCTCTCCGCTGCCTTGCAAGGGGCAAGCCTGAGCATGAGGGTCTGCGGGGAATGGCTCCCGCATGAGCGGTAGGCCCGCCACCCATGCGGTCAAAACATATGCTTTGGAAGCTATGAATCATCCCGCCGGCAGCGGCACGAACTCTTCCTCGTCGCCCGGCACGATATCGAAGCGGCCGGTGCGCCACTCTTCCTTGGCCTGCTCGATCCGTTCCTTGGAAGAGGAGACGAAATTCCACCAGATGTACCGCTTGGAGCCGAGCGCCGCGCCACCGAAGAGCATGATGTGACAGCCCTCCGGCCCCGCCTTGAGGGTGATAGGGTCGCCTGCGCGGAAGACGAGCAGCCGGTCGGCCGCAAAGACGTCGCCCGCCACATCCAGCGTGCCGGAAAGCACATAGACCGCGCGCTCCTCCCAGTCCGCCGCCAGCGGCGCGGTAGCGCCGGGGGCAAGCATCAGGTCGGTATAGAGCGTATCGGTCGGCACGCTGACGGGCGAGGCATGGCCTTCATACTTGCCGATGATCGTGCGCCCGGTAATGCCGTCGGCGGAGAAGGCGGGAAGCTCGGCCGCCGTCGTATGGGAGAAGACCGGGGCCGATTCCTCCAGATGGTCGGGCAAAGCCAGCCAGGTCTGGAGGCCGGAGATCGATTGCGGCTTGCCGCGCAGGTTCTCCGGCGAGCGCTCGGAATGCACGATGCCGCGCCCGGCCGTCATCAGGTTCACGTCGCCGGGGGCGATGACCATCTCGGTGCCGAGGCTGTCGCGATGCTTGATCTCCCCGTCGAAGAGATAGGTGACGGTGGAAAGCCCGATATGCGGATGCGGCTTGACGTCGATCGCCTCGCCCGCGCGCAGCAGCGCCGGCCCCATCCGGTCGAAGAAGATGAACGGCCCGACCAGCCGGCGCTTGGCCGTCGGCAACGCCCGCCGCACCTCCAGCCCGCCGATATCGCTGGTGCGCGGAATGATCAGGTTCTCCAGCGCATCGCACGCCGCCGCATCCCCGGCCTCGGGGTCCTGTCCCGGAAAGAAGCTCATTGCGCCCTCCTGTCGTTGGTTCGTGCCCGCATGCTAGCGGGCAGGGAGGGGCGTGGATAGGGTCGCGGCTGTTGACGGTGTGATCACCGTCGCGGGGCTTACGCCCCGTCGAGCGGCTCGGTGCCCTGCGGCTTGCCGGCGCGGTCGAGGCGGATTTTCTCGATGCGGTTCTCGGCGGCCGAAAGCAGCGTCTCGCAATGCTTCTTCAGCGCCTCGCCGCGCTCGTAGATCTCGATGGAGCGGTCGAGCGGTACATCGCCGCGTTCGAGGGCGGCGACGATCTTTTCGAGTTCTTCGACGGCCTGTTCGAAGGAGAGGGCGGAAACGTCGGGGGCGGTAGCGGTCATGGTCAGCCTCTCATCAGGCGGTAGATATGGGTGGCGGCGGATTCGGCAAGGCCTTGCAGGTCGTAGCCGCCTTCCAGCAGGCTGACCACCCGGTTGTTCGCCGATTTTTCGGAAAGCTCCATCAGCCGGCCCGTTGCCCAGTCGAAATCGTCGGCGACGAGGTTGATCTGGGCGAGCGGATCGCGGTGATGTGCGTCGAAGCCGGCGGAGATGATGATGACGTCGGGCCGGAAATCGGCGACGCGCGGCAGCACGCGCGATTTGAAGGCCTCGCGAAAATGGTCGCTGCCGTCATTGGCCGAAAGCGGCGCGTTGACGATGTTGCCCGCGCCCGTCTCGTCCTTGGCGCCGGTGCCGGGATAGAGCGGCATCTGGTGCGTCGAACAGAACAGCACGGAGGGGTCGTCGAAGAAGATATCCTGCGTGCCGTTGCCATGATGCACGTCCCAGTCGACGATGGCGACCCGTTCCGCGCCATAGGCCTTCTGCGCATGGCGGGCGGCGATGGCGGCGTTGTTGAAGAAGCAGAAGCCCATCGCCTTCTCGCGCTCGGCATGGTGGCCGGGCGGGCGGGCGGCGACGAAGGCATTGTCGGCCTTGCCGGAAAAGACGGCATCGACCGCCGCGATGGCGCCGCCGATGCCGGTCAACGCCGCCTGAAAGCTGGCGGGGCTGGCATAGGTGTCGGCCTCGACCTGGTTGATGCCTTCCTCGGGCATTGCCGACATCACGGCGCGCAGATGGCTTTCCGGATGGGCAAGCAGCACGAAATCCTCGTTGGCCTGCGGGGCCTTCTCGCGCACCAGCGGCAAGAAGCGCTCATGCTCCAGCGCAAGGTTCAGCGCCCGGATGCGGTCGGAACGCTCCGGGTGGCCCTCGGGTGTGTGGTGCTCGAGGAAGATCGGGTTCTCGAAGAGAAACGTCGTCATGGTCGGAAGCTACCCATTGCGGTTGGCGAGGTCCACGGGAAATGGGCCACCGTCCACCCTTTTCAACCGTCAGGGCGCAAGGAGAAGCTTTCCGTTCCGCGCCGGATCATCTTGCCGGGCGAGAGCTGCGGGCAGGTCGGAGAGGGCGAAGATGCTGTCGACATTCGAGCCGAGAACGCCGTTGCGAATGCCGTCAAAGCTGCGCGCGAAGGCAGCCTCGATGGCAGCGCGTGGGGCCGAATGCACCCAGTTGCGCAGCCAGAGGAAGGAGAAGGCGACCTCTTGCCTGCGCGCCGTCACCAGTGCGGGATCGAGCTGCGCGCCGGAAAGCGCGCCATACTGGATGAAGGCCCCGCCGGCGCGGATCTGCCGGAACAGCGCATTGCCCGGCTCGCCGCCCACCGCATCGAGCACGCCATCGAGCGGCGCTGCCGGCTGGACGGCGATCTCGCCGGCAAAGGTTTCGCCAAGCCGCGCTGCCGTCGCGGCGCTGCGCACCAGCGCGACGGGGCGGAAGCCTGCCTCCGTCAGCAGCGCCAGCAGCATCCGCCCGATGGCGGAGGCCGCGGCGGTGACGCCGATCCGCTGGCCGCCCGCCTTGCCGAAATGCACCTCGACGGCATCGATCAGCCGGAAGGCCGTCAGCGGGTTCACATAGGCCATGGCGGCATCGTCGTCGGAAAGGTCGTCCGGCGCGGAAAAACACCATTCGGCGGGGCGGACGAGATAGTCCTGCCAGAGGCCGCTTGCGCCGATAGGCAGCACGCGCCGGCCGACCGCAAGCCCGCTCACGCCCGCGCCGAGGCGCGCGATTTCCCCGACGCCCTCGAAGCCGGGCACGAAGGGCAGGGCGGTGCGGCTGCGATAGGCCCCGGTGACGGGAATGAGGTCGGAAGGATTGATCGCGGCGCGGCGGATGCGGATTTCCACCTCGCCCGGGCCGGGGGCCGCGCGCTCCGCCTCTTCGAGGCCGATCACTTGCCGGGGATCGCCGAACGCTCTAACAACGGCACGAAGCATGATTGACCTCGGGGCAGGACGTGGAACAGACGGCAGACATCACGGTCAGCGATGTCCGGATACCGTTCCGCGATATAGACATGCACGGCCACATGCACAATGCCGCCTACTACGCCCATGCGGAGGCCGCCGTCGCCAGCCTCTGGCGTCATCGGCCGGAAGGGGGGAGCGATCCCGTCTATTTCGTCCGCAAATCCGGCTGCACCTTCCATCGCGGCCTGAAGCTCGACGATCTTGCCCGCTTCAAGGTCGCGGTGACGCGCATCGGCGCGACCTCGCTGACCTTCACGGTGGCGATCTCGGCCGAAGGCCTGCCCGTCGCCGATCTGGAAATCGTCTGGGTCGCCGTCGATCCGGCAAGCCGCCAGCCCGTCAACGTGCCGCAGGCGGTGCGGGACTGGCTGAAATCATTCCTCGCCTGAGGCGGTCTCGACGCGCAGCCAGCCCGGCCGGCAATCCTCGAAGGAATGATATTCGGGCGTGAAGGCGGGATCGGCCGGATCGTCGAAGCCGCCGATGAGCAGGGCGACGACCGGCTCGTCGTCGATGGCGCCGATGGAGGAGCCGCAGGCGGGGCAGAAGGCGCGGCTGGAGTAATCCGACGAACGCCATGTCGATGGCCTGCCGGCGGTGCCCGTCCAGGCGATGCGCCCGGCGGGGAACTCCACCCAGGCGGCGGTCGGCGCGCCGGTATGCTGCTGGCAGAAGCGGCAGGAGCAGGTATGCGGCTTTTCCGCCGGCCCCGTCGCCTCGAAACGCACGGCCCCGCACAGGCAGCCGCCGGAATAGATCCTGTCGCTCACACCGTTTCCCCCTGTTTACGAAACAGCGTCGCAATTCCCATGCCGCCGCCGATGCCCATCATGGCGAGCGCCTCGGTTCCGGCATCCGCATCCCGCATCTGGGCAAAGAGCCGGGTCACGAGGATCGCGCCGGAGGCACCATAGGGATGGCCGAGTGCCAGCGCACCACCCTCGCGATTGACGATTGCGTGATCGATGCCGAGCGCATCGAGGCTCGCAAGCACCTGCGAGGCGAAGGCCTCGTTGAACTCGACGAAGGGGACGTTTGCGGCCTCCAGGCCGGGATTGCGCGCGGCGAGCTTCTGCATCGCCGGCACCGGGCCGAGGCCGAGCAGGTTCGGATCGACGCCCGCCACCGCACTGTCCACCACCTCCAGCAACACTGTCAGGCCAAGCCGTTCGGCCTCTGCAAGCGAGGTGACGAGCACGACCGAAGCCCCGTCATTGACCGGGCACGCATTGCCGGCCGTCACCGTGCCGTCCGGCCGGAAGGCGGGCTTCAGCGCGGCGAGCTTTTCCAGCGAGGTGTTTTCGCGCGGGCATTCGTCGTGCGAGACGAGGCCGGCGGGTGTCTCGATAGGCACGATCTCGCGGTCGAACCGGCCGGCCTTGCGGGCCGCCACCGCGCGGCGGTGGCTTTCGAGCGCGAAGGCATCCTGCCGCGCGCGGCCGATGCCGGCATGGGCGGCGACATTTTCGGCAGCGATCCCCATATCCGGGTCGCCGATGGCGTCCGGGGCCATGCGGGCGCGGCGCACCGGCTCCGCCGCACCGCCGGGTTCGGTGGATGGGCGCAGGCGCAGATGCGCGCGGCTGGTGCTCTCCACGCCGCCGGCCAGATAGAACCGGCCCGCACCCGCCTGCACCAGCCGCGCCGCAAGCGCGATCGCCTCCAGCCCGGAGCCGCATTGCCGGTCCACGGTCATGCCGGGCACGCTGACGGGAAGCCCGGCCTCCAGCGCTGCAAGGCGTGCGAGGTTCCCGGCGCTGTTGGCGGCATTGCCGAGGATCACGTCGTCCACGGCCTCCGGCGCAAGCCCGGTTTCGGCGAGGATGCGGCGGATGGGCGGGGCGGCAAGAACCGCCGGCTCGATGGTCGCGAGTGTTCCGTTGACGCGGCCGATGGGCGTGCGCAGGGCAGCCGCGACGACGGGGATGCGGGCGGGATCAGACGAACCGTTCGAGCGCATCGCTTGCCTCCACCACCCATTGCCGCACCGTCTTGGCCTCCACCTTGCCGGAGGGCGTCACCGGCATGGCGCGGCAGCGCCAGATGCGCCTTGGCTGCTTATAGCGCGGCAGCACGCCTGCCATGGCGGCCAGCAGCGTTTCCGCCGTCAGGTCCGGCCCGGCCGGTTCGATCACCGCGACCAGCTCGCTGCCGAGATCGGCATGTTCGACGCCGAAGACATGGGCCGCGCGCACGCCGGCAAGGCCAAGAAGCGCCGCCTCCACCTCGGAGGGATAGATGTTGTTCCCACCGGAAAGCACCATGCCGCCGGAGCGGCCGAGAAGATGCAGCGTCCCGTCCGCCTCGAGGAAGCCGAGATCGCCGACCGTCGCAAGGTTGCCGAAGCGGGCAAGTCCCGCCCCGTCGCCCGCGCCGAGATAGCCGGTGGCGACCAGCGGGCTTTCGACGAAGATCGCGCCGGTCTCGCCCGTTGCCATCGCCTTGTCGGCATCGTCGAGAATGGCGAGCCGCACACCCGGAAACGCCTTGCCGACGGCGGTGGAGGAGGCCGGATCGCCCGGCGTGGTCACCGTTATGAAGCCGAGTTCCGATGCGCCGTAATATTCGCGCAGCGCCGCCTTCGGGAAATGTTTGGCGCAGAGCGCGTGGTCCGCGGCCGTCAGCTTCGCGCCGGCCACGGTGATTGCCTCGACATGCGCCATCGGCGCGCCCTCGCAGAGCCGGCGCAGCATGGTCGGCACCAGCACGAGGCGGCGGATCGTTTCGGTCTGGATCGTTGCGCGTGTCTCGGCCGCGTCGAAATGCCGGGCCGAATGGAAGAGGCCGCCGGCAAGCAGCGTTTCGGTCATCGCATAGAGCGCAAGGCCGTGGGCGAGGGGGCCGGGGGCGCAGGTGCTCGTCGAGGGGCCGATGCCGAAGAAGGGCGCGCCCGTGGCAAGGCTGATGCGCCAGGAGCGCCGGTCGCGGATGATCGGCTTGGGGTCGGCGGTGGTGCCGGAGGTGAAGACGATCAGGAACGGGTCGGCGTCGCCGCCTTCCGGAAGGGGCGGGGCAGTGGGCGTGTCCCCTCCGGCCGTGATGATCGTTGCCCCGGTGCGGGGATTTTCGAGGAGGAGGCCGTCGCCCTCGGCGGTAACGACGATATCGGGGGCGAGGCGGTCGATCATCCGCCGCCGTGCGGCTTCCGGCAGATGCGGATCGATCAGGGCGGCGCAGGCATTGCCGGTCGTCGCCGCAAGAAAGGCGGCGGGGAAGAGCGCATGGTTGCCCGTGGATATCGCGACGAGGCGGTGCCGCGCGCCGATGACGCTTCGGCCCTCCGGCGCGAGCGCGGCGAAGGCCGCATATAGCCGCCGCGCGGCCGCCGCGAGGTCTGCGTAGGAGAGAACCCGGCCCTCCAGTCGGAAGGCCGGGCGTGCGGGGTCGGTGGCGGCGTGCCGTTCGATGGCGCCGGAAAGCGGCATCAGGCGCGCTGGGGCAGCAGCGGATAGCCGGCCAGCACCGCGCGGCCGGCCAGCATGGCGACGAAGGCCTTGATGAGGTCGCCGGGCAGGAATGCGGCGGAAGCCTTGGCCGCGTCGAGCAGCGTCAGGCCGCCGACATGGGCGAGCCACGGAATGCCGAGAAGATGGATGACGCCGACGCCGCCGATGACGGCCGCGGCGAAGAAGGCGACGAACTGCGCGCGTTCCGCCTGGTTCTCGCGCACGAAGCGTTCGGCGACGAGGCCGCAGACGAAGGCCCCGGCGATCCAGCCGGCGATGTAGCCCGCGCCCGGGCCCGCCAGGATGGCAAGGCCGCCGCGTCCGCCGGAAAGCACCGGCAGGCCGATGGCGATGAGCAGGACCATGAGCAGCATGGCCAGCGCCCCGCGCCGCGCGCCGAGAATGCAGCCCGCCAGCATCGGCCCGAGCGACTGCGCGGTGATCGGCACGGGAATGAAGCCGAGCGGGATCGGCGGCAGCAGGCCGAGCACCACCGTGATGGCGGTGAAGAGAGCGACGAGGACGATGTCTCTGGTGGTCATGTCGGGTTCCCCGGATGGACGATAGGTTGGCGTTTAGTGCCGCCGAAAGCCGCGGGCGTCAATCGCCATGGCGATGGTGTCCGCATCCTTCAGCGTCAGGATGATGAGCGGTGCGAGCGTGGTGAGCGGGCGCACCGGCAGGCCCCGCGCCCGGTGCGCGTCGGTTATGTCCCGATAGCGCGCGAAAATCTCCGGCACGAAGCGGATGACGAGGCCGACGGCAAGGCTCACATCCGCCGCCCGCACGAAGCCGAAGCGCTCCAGCGGCGTAATGAGCCGGGCGATCTCGTCCATGAAGGCGGAAATGCCCGTCGTCGCGGTGACGGCGGCGGCGAGGAGGACGAGCGCTGAAAGTCGGCAGAAGACGGCGAGCGCCTCCATCGGCGAATGAACGAGCCAGTTCATCGCCGCCACGAGCAGCACCGTGAAAAGCACGAACCGCGTGCGGCGGTAGGCCTCGGCAAGGCCGATGCCGGTGGAAAGATAGATAAGCGCGGCAAGGAGGAACGCCGGCGCGAGAAGCCGCAGGTCGGACAGGAGGAACAGCCCGATTGCCGCCACGAAAAGCAGGACGAGCTTGCCGCGCACCGGCATGCGGTGCAGCGGCGAAGACCCTTCGATATCCAGCCCGTTCAGCATGCCGCGAGCTCCCGGTAGGCGCGGATCGCCGCTGCCGGGCGGTCGTCCGCCGCAAGCCGGCCTTCGTGGAAGACGAGCACCCGGTCGAAGCCATCGAGCAGGGCGAGGTCGTGCGTGATGACGAGCACCTGTTCCGGCAGGCCGGCGACGGTGCGCTCGATCAGGGCGCGGTTCTTCAGGTCGAGCTGGTTGGTCGGCTCGTCGAGGATCAGGAGGTCCGGGCCGGTGACGAGCACACTGGCGATGGCGCCGAGCTGCGTCTCGCCGCCGGAAAGCTCGTGCACGCGCCGCCGCGCAAGATGCGATATGCCGAAGCGCGCAAGGATGGCCTCCGTGCGCCCGGCGATCTCCGCCTTGTCGATGCCCCGGTTCTTCAGGCCGAAGGCGATGTCTTCGGCAAGGATCGGCAGGATCATCTGGTGCTGCGGGTTCTGGAAGATGAAGCCGGTCCGCCCCCGCGCGGCCGCCTCGTCCTTCACCGTATCGAGGCCGCCGACCGTCACGGTGCCCGCCGTCGGCTTGACGAGGCCGTTGATGAGCCGGGCCATGGTCGTCTTGCCGGAGCCGTTGAGACCGACGACGCCGATGCGCCGTTCGCCGAGCGTCAGGTCGAGCGGGTGAAGGGCCACGCGTCCGGCATAGCTCACCGTGGCGGCGGTAAAGACGATATCCAAGAGCGGGGTCCCGGTTCGAAGAAAATCGGGGGGAACTATAGCACGGCGCGGGGCAAAGGGAACCGCGGGGTGGTTGCATTTGGCCGGAGGCGGGATCGCGCAGAAAACGGGTGGAACAAACCAAGAATATATGCCTATCATCCGCCATGACGATTCTTCTCTCCAACGCCGAGGCCCGGCGTATCTTTCTCGCCCGGCAAGGCCTGAGCGCGCGCCCCGACCGTCTTCTCGGCAAGGAAGGGCTGCTGCGGCTCATCCACGATATCGGCTTCGTGCAGGTGGACAGCATCGCCACCGTCGAGCGGGCGCATCACCAGATCCTCTTCTCGCGCAACCAGACCTACCGGCGCGAGCATCTGACGGACCTTCTGGAAAAGGACGGCGAGCTTTTCGAGAACTGGACGCACGACGCCTCGATCATCCCGAGCGCCTTCTTCCGCTACTGGAAGCACCGCTTCCGCCGCGAGGACGCGACGATCATCGAGCGCTGGCGCAAATGGCGTGAGCCGGGTTTCGAGGCGGCCTTCGAGGAGACCTACCAGCGCATCGTCTCCGGCGGCGCGGTGCTGTCGCGCGAGCTCAAGGCGGACGATCATAAGTCCGGCGGCTGGTGGAACTGGCATCCGAACAAGACGGCGCTGGAATATCTCTGGCGCACCGGCAAGGTCGCCATCGCCCGGCGGGAGAATTTCCAGAAGGTCTACGACCTTGTGGAACGCGTGCTGCCGCCGCACCATCACGGGGAGGATGTGGAGCACGACGCCTTCGTCGACTGGGCCTGCCGCAGCGCGCTGGAGCGCCTCGGCTTCGCCACCCACGGCGAGATCGCCGCCTTCTGGGACCTGATCTCGCCGGATGAGGCAAAAGCCTGGGTGGAGGCCCATCGCGACGAATTGCGCCCCGTCCTGATAGAGCCTTCGGACGGCGGCAAGCCGCGCGCCTCCCATGCCTTCGCCGATTTCCCGGCCTGCCTCGGCAATGTGCCCGAGCCGCCGAACCGGCTGCGCGTGCTCTCGCCCTTCGACCCGCTGATCCGCGACCGCAACCGCACCGAACGGCTTTTCGGCTATTTCTACCGCATCGAGGTCTTCGTGCCGGAGCCGAAGCGGCAATACGGCTACTACGTCTTCCCGCTGCTCGAAGGCGACCGCCTCGTCGGCCGTATCGACATGAAGGCCGACCGCAAGGCCGGCACGCTCGACGTCAAGCGCCTCTGGTGGGAGCCGAAGGTGCGCGCCGCGGCGGGGCGGCTGGAGAAGCTGGAGGCGGAGCTTTCGCGGCTGGCGAAGTTTTCCGGGGTGGAGGAGGTGCGCTATCTCGACGGGTGGCGCGGGGAAGGGGCGTAGCCGCTACGCCACCGCCTCCCGCCCGCCGAATGCGCTGCGCGCATTTTCCGTCAGCGAGCGGAAGGTCTCGGAAGCTCCCGTCAGCTTGGCGTCCCATTCCGGGTCCGGCACCTGGCCGCGGACCGTGTCGAAATAGACGGCCATCAGCGCGGCGATGGCGAAGGGCTCCAGCACGGCGGCCTTGAAGGCCCAGGCGAAGACGATGGCGACGACGAAGCTGAGGCCGGCGATCTCGCCGGGGAAGGCGTAGAGGATCGCGGCGGCGGGCGCGAGCGCCAGCACGAAGACCAGGATGGAGAGCACCCACAGGAAGATCGAGAGCCAGACGGCGTTCTTCACCATCTTCAGCCCGTTCTGCGCGTAGAGTACGAGGCCGCGGCGCGCGCTTTCCCAGGCATTGTCGCTGTTGGTGCGGATATTGTAGCCGAGGATGATCTCGTCGACATAGGTCAGCGACAGGCGGATGACGGTATTGGCGAAGCGCGCGATGCCGTCGAGGCCGGGAATGGGCAGGAAGGCGGCGATGCCGCCGATAAGCCCGGTGATGACGGCGACCACGCCCTTGATGAGCTGGTCGAGGGCGAAGAGCGCGTTCGCCTCGCCGAAGCGGGCGGCGACGACCTCGCGGCCATAGGCGACCTGTCCCTTGCCGTCCGGCAGGGCCTCGCCGTCGATCAGCTTGACGATGACGGCGATATGGGCGGCCTTGACCATGTAGAGCAGCCATTCGCGCGCCCAGTAGACCGCGACGCCCACGAAGCCCATGCCGAAGATGCCGCCCCAGATGGCGAAGGATTCCGGGCTGTCGCTGAGCGAGCCGACGCCGTAGCCGATGCCGGCCCCGGTGCCGGAGGCGAGGATGAAGGCGAGCGTGATGACGAAATAGATCGCCATGCGCGTCAGGATGAAGGGCATCGTCCGTGCGAGGATGCCGATGGTTCTGCCGATGCTGAAATCCCACATGCCGTCACGCCCCCGGAAGCGGGCAAGAAAAATCCCGCAACCGCGAGACGTTTCACGGATGCGGGATATTCGGCGTGGCCGGAATTCAGCAGAGGTCGGTGGCGCTGATTGCGATACCGAAGCCCTCGAGGCCGACATAGTGGCGTTCGCGCGAGGCCATCAGGCGGATCGAGGCGATGCCGAGGTCCTTCAGGATCTGCGCGCCAAGGCCGATTTCCAGCCATTCGCTTTCGCGCGCCTGCGCCTCGTCGTGGCCCTCGCGGTCGTGCATGCCCTTGCGGGCGGTGGAGGACTGCCCGACGCCGACCGAACCTTCGCGCAGGTAGACGATGACCCCGCGACCCTCACCGGCGATGCGCTTCATGATGGCGTCGATCTGGCGTCCTGCGCCAAAAACGTCACCGCCGACATTTTCCAGATGCAGGCGCACCGGAATGTCGACGCCGTCGCGGATGTCGCCGAAGACGACGGCGAGATGCTGCATCGGATCCCAGGGCAGCGTGTAGGTGAGGGCCTTCGCCTTGCCGTAGGGCGTGTCGATATCGAAGCTGCCGACCTGCTCGATCAGCGTTTCCTTGCGCTGGCGATAGGCGATGAGATCGGCGACGGAGACCTGCTTGAGGCCGTTCTTTTCCGCGAAGGCGGCGACCTGCGGGCCGCGCATCACGGTGCCGTCGTCATTGACGAGTTCGCTGATCACGCCGATCGGCGGCAGGCTGGCGAGCTTGCAGAGGTCGACGGCCGCTTCCGTATGGCCGGAGCGCATCAGCACGCCGCCCTCGCGGGCGACGAGCGGGAAGATATGGCCGGGGCGCACGAAATCCGTCGGGCCGACATTGGGGTTGGCGAGGTTGCGCACCGTCAGCGTGCGGTCGTCGGCGGAAATGCCGGTCGTCGTGCCGTGCTTGAAGTCGACGGAGACGGTGAAGGCGGTGGTGTGCGCCGAATCGTTCTCGGCCACCATGGCGTTGAGGTTGAGGCGCTTGGCCTCCTCGCGCGGCATGGGCGTGCAGACGATGCCCGAGGTGTGACGCACGATGAAGGCCATCTTCTCCGGCGTGCAATGCACGGCGGCGACGATGAGGTCCCCTTCGTTCTCGCGGCCGTCGTCATCCATGACGACGACGATCTCGCCGGCCTCGAAGGCGCGGATGGCGTCGACGACGCGTTTCTGGTCATAGCTCATGGGTCGTGTCCTATTTCAGGCGGCCGGTCTGGCCGCGATCTCGCAGATAGTGGTCGGCAATGGCGCAGGCGACCATCGCCTCGCCGATCGGCACGGCGCGGATGCCGACGCACGGATCGTGGCGGCCCTTGGTGCGCACGTCGACATTGTTGCCGTCGGCGTCGATGGAGCGGCGCTCGGTGAGGATCGAGGAGGTCGGCTTGATGGCGAAGCGCGCGACCACCGGCTGGCCGGTGGAAATGCCGCCGAGGATGCCGCCCGCATGGTTGGACAGGAAGATCGGGTTGCCGTCGTTGCCCATGCGCATCTCGTCGGCGTTCTCCTCGCCGGTGAGTTCGGCCGAGGCGAAGCCCTCGCCGATCTCCACGCCCTTGACGGCGTTGATCGACATGAGGAGCGAGGCGATGTCCTGGTCGAGCTTGCCGTAGATCGGCGCGCCGATGCCGGCCGGAACGCCCTCGGCGACGACTTCGACGACCGCGCCGATGGAGGAGCCGGCCTTGCGGATGCCGTCGAGATACTCTTCCCAGACCGGAACGATGGCCGGGTCGGGGGCGAAGAACGGATTGTCGTTCACCACGTTCCAGTCCCAGTTGCGGCGGTCGATCTTGTGCTTGCCGATCTGCACCAGCGCGGCGCGAACCGTCAGCCCCGGCACGACCTTGCGGGCAAGCCCGCCGGCGGCCACGCGCGCGGCCGTCTCGCGGGCGGAGGAGCGCCCGCCGCCGCGATAGTCGCGGATGCCGTATTTGACGTCATAGGTGTAGTCGGCATGGCCGGGCCGGTAGCGGCGGGCGATCTCGCCGTAATCCTTGGAGCGCTGGTCGGTGTTCTCGATCAGCATGGAGACGGGCGTGCCGGTGGTGATCATCGTCTCGCCGTCCTCGTCCAGCATCACGCCGGAGAGCACTTTCACGAGGTCGTCCTCGCGGCGCTGCGTCACGAAGCGCGACTGACCGGGCTTGCGCTTGTCGAGCCAGGCCTGGATTTCGGGAAGGGTGAAGCGGATGCCGGGCGGGCAGCCGTCCACCACGCAGCCGAGCGCCGGCCCATGGCTTTCGCCCCAGGTGGTGACGCGGAAAAGATGACCGAAAGTGTTGTGCGACATGAGCGGAACCGGACCCGATAGAAAGTGGGTTCCCTCTTAGTGGAAAACCGAGGGGAGGGACAAGGGGCAGTCCGCGCCTAGGACGCGATCTGCCACCGCATCTCCCGCCCGAAGGCGAGGAATGCCTCTCGCGAGAGCGGCTTGGCGAAGGCATAGCCTTGCAGGAGGTCGCAGCCGAGCCGGTGCAGCATGTCGGCATGCTCCATCGTCTCCACGCCCTCCGCTACGATCTCGATGCCGAGCGAGCGGCCGATCTCGATGATCGAGCGCACCAGCGCCTGCTCGTTATGCGAGGCGAGGATGGGGGCGACGAGCTGGCGGTCGATCTTCAGCCGCTTGGGCTTCAGCTTCAGCAGGCTGACGATGGAGGTATGGCCCGTGCCGAAATCGTCGATCTCGATATCGATGCCGAGCGCCTTGATGCGTTCGAGATTGGCCAGCACCACGTCGTCGCTCTCGTCGAGGAAGATCGATTCCACCAGTTCGAAGGCGACCTGGCCGGGCTGGATGGAAAGGCCGGTGAGGCTGTCGATCAGGCTCTCGTCGCGCAGCCGCCGGGCGGAGACGTTGACCGAGATTTTCGGCATGATCAGGCCCTGCGCCGCCCAGCGCGCGCAGTCGATGAGCGCCTTTTCAAGCACGATGCGGTCGAGTGTCGCCATGACGTTGAGGTCTTCGGCGATCCTGAGGAAACGGTCGGGCGTCAGCAGCCCGTCGCGCGGGTGGTTCCAGCGGATTAGCGCTTCCGCGCCGGCGAGCCTCAGCGTGCCGGCCTCGACCTGCGGCTGGTAATAGGGCACGAACTCGTTGTTCTCGATGCCCGCCAGGATGTCGTCGGCGATGCGCTTGTTGGAGATGATCTCGGCCTGCAGCGCCTCGGTGAAGAATTCGTGGCGGTTCCGCCCGAGCGCCTTGGCGCGGTAGAGCGCAATATCGGCATTGACGAGCAGCCGCGCCGTATCCACCGAAAGGCCTTCGGCGAGCGCGACGCCGATGCTGACGCCGAAGCGGCACAGATGCCCCTCGTATTCGATGGGCTGCTGCATCTGCGTGATGATGCGGCGGGCGAGCGTGGCAAGATAGGCCTGGTCGGCGGTATCGGTGACCACGATGACGAATTCGTCGCCGCCGATGCGGGCGACGAGGTCGCCCTTGCGCGTGGAGGCGCGCAGCACCTGCGAGGCATGCACCAGCAGCGCGTCGCCGGCGGCATGGCCGAGCGTGTCGTTGATCTGCTTGAAGCGGTCGAGATCGATATGCAGGATGGCGACCCGCGCCGGCGTCCGGGCGCTGCGCTCGGCGATGCGCGTCAGCTCGTCGTCGAGCTTGCGGCGGTTGCCCAGCCCGGTCAGCGGATCGTGCAGCGCGTTGTGCTCGATGCGGTCCTTGGCCTGTTCCAGCTCGGCGTTCTTGGCGTCCGCCTGTTCCTTCGCCGTCTTCAGGTGCTCCTTGAGCAGCACGTCGCCGGTCACGTCGAAGGCGAGGCCGATCAGCTTGCGCCCGCCGTCCGGGCTATGCTGGATCTTGCCGACGGAGCGCACATGGCGGGTCTCTCCGGTCGACAGCAGGATTCGCGCCTCGTGCACATAGGGCAGGTCCTGCTCGATGCAGTGCCCGACATTCTCGATGATGACCGGACGGTCTTCGGGATGGATGGCCCCGAGCCACCGCTCGCGGGTGACGATGCCGTCCGAATAGGCCAGGCCATAGAGCTGGTGCATGCGCTCGTCCCAGAGCGTCACGCCGGTGACGAGATCGGCCTCCCAGAGGCCGCACTGGTAGGAATCGAGCGCGAGGTCCAGGCGGCGGGTCAGCACGGCAAGCTCGGCGTTCTGCACCTCGGCATGCTCCTTGGCGCTGGTCAGCGCCTGGTTGAGCATCACGTCCTCGGTCACGTCCCAGCTTATGCCGGTCAGCTTGTCCTCGCCGTTCGGCCCGGTCAGGCGCGAGCCGACATTGCGGATATAGTGCCAGCTCCCGTCGGGCATGAGGATGCGGTACTGCGACTTGTAATCGCTGCCGCCCTCGCGGATCACGTCCATCTCGGCCTTGGCGACGGCGACGTCGTCCGGGTGCAGCACGGAGCGCCATTGATGGTCGTTCGGCGTCTGGCCTTCCGGGAAACCGTGCAGGCGATGCATCTGGGTGTCCCAGTTGCGCATGCCGGTCGCAAGCTCGACTTCCCAGATGCCGATCTTGGAGGCGTCGAGCGCGATATCGAGGCGCTGCGACAGGGACTGGACCTGCCGTTCGCGGGCGCGCAGGCGCGCGATGTTGCGCTGGCGCTCGTTGACGAGACCGCCGGTCAGGAAGATGGGCACGATGATGACGAGCGCCGCGGCGAGCACGATCAGGCGGATCTGCGTGCGGTTTTCGGGCGGGTGATACCAGCCCCGGGTCGGCACGGCGGCCATCTCCCAGCGTCCGCCGGGAAAATCGAGGAGCTGGATCACCGGCTCGTTCTCGAAAACCGCCGCCTCGCCGAAGAACGGATCGACCACATTGTCCGGCACGGAGACGTCGCGGATGGCGATCTCGATATCGGCGGTGTGCTGCGGCATGCCGTGGCTGGGCTGGTGGTCGGGATCGATCAGGCCGGCATCGGTGAAAAGCCTGCGCTCGTCGATCAATCCGTCGACATAACCCCAGAAATAGTGCCGCGCGTCGATATTGGTGAAGACCGGCATGAAGAGGTTGAAGCCGCGCCCGCCCTTGGCGAACTCGACCGGGCCGAACATCAGGGGACGTCCGCGCGAGCGGTCGGTCTGGGCGGCGCGCTTGAAGGAGGGGAAGCGGTTGAAGTCGGTGCCGACATGGCGGTCGCCGTTGCGGGGGAAGGCCTGGCTCACCTTGCCGCCGGGCGCCACGCCGATGCGGCGGAAATGGGCGTTCTGCAACAGCAGCTTGCGGGCGAAGGTATCGAATTGCAGGGCGGCCTGGTCCGGGGCCATCGCGAACATGTTGGCGACGCTGCGCAGCGCCGCCACATTGCCGTTGACCTCGTTCTGCAGCCGTGCGGCGGCGAGCGTCAGGTCTCCGGAGACATGGCCCTGCAACTCCGTCCGGTAGAGGCTTTCGTTCTGCCGCTCGTAGAGAACGCCGGCCGCAAGGATGACGCAGCCGGCGATCGTCGCGGGAAGCAGCGACGGTCGCGCCCATTCTGCGATGGACGCCAGATGGCGGCGTGTTGCGGCTCTCACGGACAAGAATAAGGGTTCCCGGTTGTAGCGGAACGGTACGGGGCGCTTCCTTAAAATTGCATTTATAAGCGACTGAAATACTTGTGCTTATGTCGCCTGTCTCGATCCCGCGCGCGACAATCCGGGGGATGATGCCGCCCCATGCCTTGATTCGAGGGGGCTTTGCGTCCATCCATTCCACTCTTCATCGCGCGACGGGCGAATTTCGCCATATTTGGGGGGCATCTGACATGGCCAGCAAAAAGACTGATTCATTCCCAGGGGTTCGCAAGATGCGGTTGCTCATCGCTGCACTGATGGCCACGGCTGTCTTCCTTTCGCCGCTCGCCGCGTCCGCCGAAAGCGCGGATGTCGAAGCGGTGATCACCAATGTCGACACGACCAATCTCAGCCTCTCGCTCGATGACGGCAAGAAGTACCAGGCGCCGGAAGAGTTCAATTTTGAAGGTCTGGAGCCGGGCGTGAAGGTGCTGGTCTTCTATACCGAGGTCGACGGCAAGCGCGTCATCAACGACCTCGAAGTCCTCCAGTAAGAACCGGCGGTTTCCGTCAGAGCCAGTGCATGCCGGCGCCGTCCAGCCGCAGGATACGGTCCTGGTGGATCGGCGTGTTGGCCGCCTCTTCCTCATCCATGCCATTCAGCCGGAAGGCCGCGCGGAAAACGCCGCCATGGCTGACGCAGACCGTCGGCCGCGTCGTGTCGCGCAGGAACGAGCCGATGCGCCAGCAGAGGATTTCGTAGCTTTCGGCGGCCTCGCCCGGCGGGATGAAGTTCCACTTGGCCTGGGCGCGCTCTTCCACGCGCTCGGGGGTCTCCACCTTGAGTTCCGCGAGCGTATGACCTTCCCAGTCGCCGAAGGAGACTTCGACGAGGCGCGGATCGGTGCGGTAGGCGAGGGGAGGAAGGCCCATGGCGCGGCGCAGGATTTCCATCGTCTCGCGCGTGCGCCCGAGCGGGCTTGCCACGAAGTCGAAATCGGAAACGGTGTCGCCAAGAATGCCCTTGAGGGCGTGGCCGTTACCGGCCGCCTGGCTGCGGCCGGTGTCGTTCAGCGGAATGTCCTTCTGGCCCTGCAGTCTGCCCTCTGCATTCCACGCGGTCTGGCCGTGTCGGATCATGTAGATGAGCAAGGCGGGTCCCTGAAGTTCGTCAGTCCTTGATGACGGAAATGTCCGGCGCGTCCACGGCCTTCATGCCGATGACGTGGTAGCCGCTGTCGGCATGGTGCGTCTCGCCCGTGACGGAGCGCGACAGGTCCGACAGGAGGTAGAGGCCGACATCGCCCACCTCCTCGATGGTGACGGTACGGCGCAGCGGCGCGTTGTACTCGTTCCACTTGAGGATATAGCGGAAGTCGCCGATGCCGGAGGCGGCCAGCGTCTTGATCGGGCCGGCCGAGATGGCGTTGACGCGGATGTTCTTCGGGCCGAGGTCGACGGCGAGGTACTTCACGCTCGCCTCGAGCGCGGCCTTGGCGACGCCCATGACGTTGTAGTTCGGCATGACCTTTTCCGCGCCGTAGTAGGTCAGCGTCAGCATCGCGCCGCCGTCGGTCATCAGCTTTTCCGCGCGCCGGGCGACCGACGTGAAGGAATAGACCGAAATCTGCATCGTCTTGGCGAAGTTGCCGGGCGTCGTGTCGACATAGCGGCCCGTCAGCTCGTCCTTGTCGGAGAAGCCGATGGCATGAACGATGAAATCGATCTTGCCCCACATCTTCTCGACATTGTCGAAGACCGCATCGATGGACGCTTCGTCGGAGACGTCGCAGTCGCCGGCCAGCACGGCGCCGATTTCGGCCGCCAGCGGCTCCACGCGCTTCTTCAGCGCTTCGCCCTGATAGGTGAAGGCGATCTCGCCGCCCTGCGCGTGGATGGCCTTCGCAATGCCCCAGGCGATGGAACGATTGTTTGCGACGCCCATGATGACGCCGCGCTTGCCCTTCATCAGACCGGATGCCTGAACCATGGTTTGCCCCCTGATACCTAGAGCACTTCCGCAAAGGCCGGAAACGGCCTCGCAATCGGAACTGCATGAAACAAGTCGGGATTGCCTATGGCATAGCCCGCAATGCGGTTCAAGCGCGCGCAGCTTCAGGAACTGTTAGCATTCGTAACAATGGGTGCATGTTTCACCCGGGCGTCATACAATCGATTAAAGATAAAGCCCTTCGCGCTGCGAGCGCATCAGGTCGATCATCCTGGCATCCGGCTTTTCCCACAGGAGAAGGCGGATTTCCGCGATCAGGTCGCCGCGCTCGCCGTTCTCCTTCGTCAGGCCCTCGCCCTCGATGCGGATCGTCTGGTCGGAACCGGACCAGGCCGGCACGGTGACGGAGAGGGGACCGGCCGGTCCTTCGATCGTCGTCTCGCAGCCGAGCACAGCGTTCTCGATCGTCACCGGCAGGTCGACCTTCAGATCGAAGCCGTCGACGCGGAAGCGGCCGGGCGCGACGCGCACGGTGACGACGGCGTCGCCGCGCTTGAGATTGTCGATGCGGTATCCCGCTTCCTTGAGGCGGATCACCTGGCCGTCGGTCGTGCCCGCGCCGATCGGCACGCGGATCGTCTGGCCCTCGGGCGTCTCGATGGTCGGCCGCACCCGGTTCAGGATGTCCTCGACCGTCACCGTGATCTCGGTCGCAAGATCCGGGGCCTTCTCGACCTTGGCGCGGCTGCCGCGGATGCGGCGGATGATGGCGGAGATGAGCGCTGAGGCCGGCGCGCTGGCCCGGGCCGACGCGGTCTCCTCGGATACCGGGTCCTCGACGGCCTTGCGGGCGTCCTGGGCGGGGGCGGCGCTCGCTTGAGCCTGTGTCTGCGCTTGGGCCTGGGCCTGAGCCTGAGCCTGAGCCTGCGGCTGGGGGCGGGCCTGCGGCTTCGCATCGGCCTGCTGGCCGCGGGAATCGACGCCGAAGATGCGGGCGATCATGTCCTCGGCGTCTTCGCCGGACATGCGCGGGGCCTCGGCCCTCGCCTTGCGCTCGGCCTGCTGGCGGCGCATCTGCTCCATGCGGCGTAGCTCTGCCTCGCGCTGCTGGCGGTCGTAGCGGCTGCGCTTGTCCGGGTCGCGCAGGAGATCGTAGGCGCGGCCGGCCTCGGTGAAGCGCACGGTCGCGAGCGGGTCGTCGTGATTCTGGTCGGGATGCACGGCTTTCGCCAGCGAGCGCCAGGCGGCCTTGATTTCCTCCTGCCCCGCATTTTTCTTCACGCCGAGAACCGCATAGGGATCACGCATAACTTCCACCCGTTTCCGTTTCGCCGGCCATGGTATCGATGAACGTCCTAACCGGCGGTTACGGGTCAGGGTTGAGAAAGTGCAAACGCGCCTGAAAAGGGCTCATCCCTGCCGGTCGAAGGCGAGCAGAAGCCATTCGCCGGTATTGCCCATGCAGGTGCGTCCGGTGAAGCTGGCGATACCCTGGTAGGAGTGCTTGGTGGTCACGAAATCCCGGCAGGTGCGGCCCGCGCCGTCCTGGTTTTCCGCGATGCTGCTGATCACGCCGGCGCTGCCCGAGGCGGAGTTCGCCCAGGGAATGGGGTTGCCGCCCGCCCGCGCGAGATCGGCCGAGGACACAGCGTTGCGCACGGTGATCTCGTCGGTCAGACGGTCCGTGTTGCCGTTCGGCACGGTATTGGTGCGCACCGTCGTGTCGACGTTGCTGTCGGAGGAGAACAGGTCAAGACCGCTCATGCAGCCGGAAAGCACGACGCCGGACATCATGACGGCGAGGAACCCCAGGCGGCGCGTCCAGTTTGGCTTTGTCTCCGGTCGCGTCTTTGTTATGTCTTTCAACCAGACTGCCTCATACAGCTAGATAGATCGGCATTGATTCAAATATGAGCGAGAATGCGTTAACAAGCGGTGACTTCACCGAGGAAAACGAACCCTACGCCCTGTTCGGAAGCTGGCTCGATGACGCCGGTAAATCCGAGCCCAATGATCCCAACGCGCTGGCGCTCGCCACCGTCGACGAGACGGGGCTGCCCAATGTGCGCATGGTTCTCCTGAAGGGTTTCGACGAGCGGGGCTTCGTGTTCTACACGAATTTCGAGAGCCGGAAGGGCGTGGAAATCCTTGGCGCGTGCAAGGCGGCGATGTGCTTCCACTGGAAGTCGCTGCGCCGGCAGGTGCGCATTCGCGGCGATATCGAGATCGTCACGGATGCCGAGGCCGACGAATATTACGCCTCGCGCCCGCGCGGCAGCCGCATCGGCGCCTGGGCCTCGAAACAGTCGCGGCCGCTGGAAAGCCGCTTCGCGCTGGAAAAGGCGGTCGCCGAATACACGGCCCGCTACGCCATCGGCGACATTCCTCGCCCGGCCCATTGGTCCGGCTTCCGCCTGAAGCCCGTCTCCATCGAGTTCTGGCACGACCGCCCCTTCCGCCTGCACGACCGCGTGGAATTCCGCCGCGCGGAAGACGGCAGGGGGTGGGAGAAGGTGCGGATGTATCCGTAAATCAAGGGTATGGCAGGGGGCGAAAGCCCCCGACCTATCGCCGCATCAGGCGGAACGGGATGCCCGAGGCGAGCGCCCCGACATATTTGGGCTTCTGGTAAAGCCCGTTGAGCGAGATGCGCGGCAGGGCGGTCGGCGCGTCGAAGGAGCGGGGCAGGATCGTGCCCGGCTCCGTGGTCACGGCGACGCGGAAGCCCAGTTCCCGCGCAAGGCGGTGCTCGCGGGGCGAGACGGCGGCGCGGTCGC
Organism: Shinella zoogloeoides; assembly: GCF_020883495.1. Lineage (NCBI taxonomy): Bacteria > Pseudomonadati > Pseudomonadota > Alphaproteobacteria > Hyphomicrobiales > Rhizobiaceae > Shinella > Shinella zoogloeoides. The sequence goes on from NZ_CP086610.1 coordinate 761,221, forward strand.
CATAGGGATAGGCGAAGGTTTCCGGGCGCTGGCCGGTAATGGCGGCGATGCGCTCGGCCGACTGGTCCATCTCCCGGCGGGCCTCCTCATCGGAAAGGCGGGCGAGCGCGCGGTGGCTCACCGTATGGCCGCCGATGGAGGCGAGGGGGTTGAGCACGAGGCTCTTCAGCTCCGGCTCGCGCATGACGAGCCGTTCGGTGATCGTCAGCGGATCGATGCCGTGCGCCTTCGCCGCCGTGTCGAGGCGCGCGATGGCGGCGGCCTCGTCCATGTCCGACTGGATGAAGCGGACGAAGCGGTTGTAGGCCGCCTGTTTCTGGAAGGGCGTGGCGAGCGGCAGGATGACCGGCCCGGAGCCGAAGTCGAATTCCAGATGTGGGACGGCGCGCAGCAGGTCCGTCAGCGTTTCCCACCAGATGCCGTGCGTCTTGCCGGCTAGGCCGGGCGCGACGAAGACGGTGAACGGCACCTTGTGGCGGGTGAAGACCGGCTGGGCATGCACCGCGTTGTTGCGGTAGCCGTCGTCGAGCGTGAAGGCGGCGAAGCGCTCGCCGGCACGGGCGATGGCGAGGCGCGCCGGCATGTCGGCCAGCGCCACGAACTGGTAGCCCTCGTCCTTCAGGTGTTCGATCGCCGCGTCCAGGAAGTCCGGCGTGATCTCCAGATGCGCGTTGGGATCGAAGGCCTGCGGCGTTCTCGGCCGTACGTGGTGTAGCGTGAAGATCGCGCCCATGCCGCGCGCCGAGGCCATCAGCCCGGCGCGCCCGGCCAGATGCGCGAACTCCAGCCCGCCGGTGATCACGGCGCGCTTCAGCCCTTGTCGCATGACGCTGCGGATCGGCATGTCGTCTTCGTCTTCCTGCATGGTTTCTCGCGGCCGTTATCGCACCCGGATGGTATCCGAGGCGTTAACGACGGCTTTCCTGTGGCAGGGCGGGAAGGGCGGTCAGGCCTTCGTGCCGCCGACGGTGATCTGGTCCATGCGCAGGTGCGGCTGGCCGACGCCGACCGGCACCCACTGGCCGGCCTTGCCGCAATTGCCGATGCCCGTGTCGAGCTTCGTGTCGTTGCCGATCATCGAGACGCGGCGCATGGCGTCCGGCCCGTTGCCGATCAGCATGGCGCCCTTGACCGGGGCCGTCACCTTGCCGTTCTCGATGAGATAGGCTTCCGTGCAGCCGAAGACGAACTTGCCGGAGGTGATATCCACCTGCCCGCCGCCGAAGGAGACGGCATAGAGGCCGTTCTTTACCGAGGCGATGATCTCCTCCGGCGTCCTGTCGCCGGAGAGCATGTAGGTGTTCGTCATGCGCGGCATGGGGCGGTGGGCATAGCCCTGACGGCGGCCGTTGCCGGTCGCCTTCATGCCCATCAGGCGGGCGTTCTGCCGGTCCTGCATGTAGCCGACCAGCCTGCCGTCCTCGATCAGCACGTTGTAGGCCGAGGGCGTGCCCTCGTCGTCGACGGTGATGGAGCCGCGGCGATTGTCGATCGTGCCGTCGTCGACCACGGTGACGCCCCGGGCCGCCACCTGTTCGCCCATCAGCCCGGCGAAGGCCGAGGTCTTCTTGCGGTTGAAATCGCCTTCGAGGCCATGGCCCACGGCCTCGTGCAGCATCACGCCGGGCCAGCCGTTGGAGAGCACGATGTCCATCGTGCCCGCCGGCGCCTCGACGGCTTCCAGATTGACGAGCGCCTGGCGCAGCGCCTCGTCGGCGCCCGCCCGCCAGCTTTCCCCGGTCAGGAAGGCGTCGAAGGTCGTGCGCCCGCCGACACCGTAGCTGCCGGTCTCCTGCCGGTCGCCCTGGCCGGCCACGACGGAAATGTTGATGCGCGTCATCGGCCGCACGTCCGTGACGCGGTGGCCATCGGCGCGCAGGATGTTGACGACCTGCCAGCTTGCGGCAACGGACGCCGTGACCTGCCGCACCTTCGGGTCCTTGTCGCGCAGATAGGCGTCGATCTCGGTCAAGAGCGCCACCTTCTCCTCGAAGGTCGGCGCGCCGATCGGGTTGTCCTCGGAGTAAAGCCGCCGGTTGGTGCCGACGGGGGCATCGGCATAGTCGCCGGCATGGCCGCGCGTCACCGCGCCGGCCGCATCCGCCGCGCGCTTCAGCGCGGCAAGGGTCATCTCGCCGGAATGGGCGTAGCCCACCGCCTCGCCCGCGACGGCGCGAAGGCCGAAGCCCTGGTCGGTGTTGAAGCTGCCGCCCTTGAGGCGGCCGTTGTCGAAGGAAAGCGACTCGGCCTGCGCGTGTTCCAGAAACAGCTCGCCGTCATCCGCGCTCTTCAGCGTATCCCGCAACACCGCCTGAACGGACGCCTCGTCGGCGTCGAAGAGGGAGAGAAGGTCGGTGTTCATGGCAGGCTCCGGGCAAGAAGGGGAAGCGCTTGCGCATCGCTTGGGGCGAAGGCGCTCCGGTCAGGTCTCTCTTCATGTAGAGACGGGAGGAGGGGACGGCAAGTTTGGACTTGCGTATCGCGGGAAAACTTGACGCTCTCCCGCTTGCGCACTATGTTACATGTAACGATATCGGAGGGCTTGTCGATGCCGAAGGCTGTCAACGAAAGAGTGCAGAAGCGCCGGGACGCGTTGCGTGCGAACGGCTTGCGGCCGGTGCAGATGTGGTTGCCCGATACGCGCCGCGGCGGCTTTGCGGAGGAATGCGCGCGGCAGGCGCGGATAATCGCCGCGGCCGAGGTGGACGACCGCGATCTCGACGGCCTGCTGGATGCCGCCTTCCTCGATCTTGTCGGCTCCGATACGTGAAGCGCGGCGATCTCGTCACCGTCGCAATCCCGGGGGATTTCGGAAAGCCGCGCCCGGCGCTGATCATCCAGTCGGACCTGTTTTCGGAGGCGGCGACGGTGACGGTCCTGCTCGTTTCCGGCACTTATCAGGATGCGCCGCTGCTGCGTATCCCCGTCGAGCCGGACGCGCTGAATGGCCTCAAGAAATCGTCGCAGGTCATGGTCGATAAGGCCATGACGATCCGGCGCGAAAAGATCGGCGAGACCATCGGCCGGCTCGATGCAGAGACCATGGCGTCGGTTTCCCGCAGTCTCGCGCTTTTCCTGGGATTTGCCTGAGAGGTCCGTTACGGCAGCGCGTCGTAGCCTTCGCCGAAGCCCTTGAGGTCGACGGGGATGCCGATGCCTTCCTCGGGCGACTGGAAGACGATGAAGGTGGCCGTCGCGCCGGAGCGGAAGGTCTTCAGCAGTTCTTCCTCCAGCACGACTTCCGCATAGCAGCCGTCGGAGAAGCAGCGCACGAAATAGGCGCGGCCGATATCCTTGCCGTCGACATTGAGGCCGAGGCCGTTCGGCAGCAGCACGCCGAGCGGGGCGAGCACGCGCAGGATCTTCGCCTTGCGGTCGGCGGTCTTCAGCACCACGACCGACAGGCCCAGCTCCGGCCGGTCCTCGGCAAGCACGTTCTGCATCAGGGCGCATTGTTCGCCGGACGCGCCGGCCGGCTGGTCGCAGACGATGGACCATGCGCCGTGGTTGGATTTCACCGTGCCGGGCTGCTGTGCCGCCGCAAGGGACGGAAGCGCTGCGGCGCCAAATCCCAGGACGGCAGCGCCGAGTGCCGCCCGGGACAGCCGGGAAAGGGAAGCAAAACCCATGAAAACCTCGGAATCTCGAATCAGTCGCGGTATCTTTGAATAGGCGGGGGCTAAATGAAAAGCCCCGGGCGCTCATTTCCGATTGATTGAAGGCGGAAATTGGACCGTGGGCCGCATGTGGCGATACATTATAAATAGGGACCGGCAGGGAACGCCGGCAAGGCGCGCTGCGCGCATGGCCGAGAAGGCCGGGCGGCAGGGCAGGGGCGGGCAAGGCTCCCGCGGCCAAACCTTTCATGCTATAGGCAATTATGAAGAAACTGTGGGGATAGGCCCCGAGCCTTTGCGTTTGCGCAAAAATGCCGCACGGGGTGCCGCCCATGGCGGTTGCGGCGAGCATGAAACTGTGATTTTAAGCACTCAGTATAGCAGGGATTCTGCGCATCTGTTTGATCCCGATCAAACGCCTTGGGGAGACATGTTGTGAAAAACAAAGCTTTTGCAGTTCTGGCCGCCATCGGCTGTCTGCTCTTTGCTTCGACCGCCTTCGCTGACCAGCCGGTCGAGTGGCAGAGGGGCCTCCAGCCCGCTGCGACCTCGATCATGGAAGAGATCCGGTGGTTCGAGCAGTACACACTCTGGTTCATCGTACCGGTCACCCTGTTCGTTCTCGTCCTGCTGATCATCGTCGTCGTGCGGTTCCGCGAACGCGCGAACCCGGTTCCGTCCAAGACCAGCCACAACACCCTCATCGAAATCATCTGGACGCTCGGTCCGGTCCTGATTCTCCTTGCTCTCGCCATCCCGTCCTTCCAGCTCCTCACCAAGCAGCTTGCGCCGACCGAAGAGCCGGAACTGACGATCAAGGCCACCGGCTACCAGTGGTACTGGGGCTATGAGTATCAGGTCGGCGAAGCGCCGCTCTCCTTCGATAGCCTGCTCCTGCAGGATGCGGACCGCGCCGCCGCCGGCAAGGAAGACAAGGCTGTCTATCCGCGCCTTCTGACCGTCGACAACGAACTCGTCGTTCCGGTCGGCAAGCATGTTCGCCTCCTCGTCACCGCCGCCGACGTGATCCACGCCTTCGCGATGCCGTCCTTCGGCATCAAGATCGACGCCGTTCCGGGCCGCCTGAACGAGACCTGGTTCCGCGCCGACCGCGAAGGCCTGTTCTACGGCCAGTGTTCCGAGCTGTGCGGCAAGGACCATGCGTTCATGCCGATCGCCATCCGCGTCGTCTCGCAGGAAAAGTACGATACCTGGCTTGCTGCCGCCGCGACCAATCTCGGCGATGCAAACAAGGCCCTGATGGCGTCGGTCGACGGTGCGGCTAAGTCCGTAGACGTCGCCCAGAACGCCGCGCAGTAATACCTAGGGAGTCAGACCATGGCCGGAACATCCGCTGCCCACGGCGATCACCACGATCACCACGAACACAAGCCGCTTACCTTCTTCCAGCGTTGGTTCCTCTCGACCAACCACAAGGACATCGGCACCCTCTACCTCATCTTCGCTATCTGTGCGGGTCTCATCGGCGGTACGCTGTCGGTGGTCATGCGCATGGAACTACAGGAGCCGGGCATCCAGATCTTCCACGGTCTCGCCCAGATGGTCTACGGCTTCGAGGGCGACGCCGCCATCGACGGCGGTAAGCACATGTTCAACGTCTTCACGACGGCCCATGCGCTCATCATGATCTTCTTCATGGTCATGCCGGCCCTCATCGGCGGCTTCGCCAACTGGATGGTTCCGATCATGATCGGCGCGCCGGACATGGCGTTCCCGCGCATGAACAACATCTCCTTCTGGCTGATCATCCCGGCCTTCCTGCTCGTGCTTCTCTCGATGTTCGTCGAAGGCCCGGCAGGCGCCTATGGCGCGGGCGGCGGCTGGACGATCTATCCGCCATTCTCGACCGCGGGCCAGCCCGGCCCGGCCATGGACTTCGTGATCCTCGGCCTGCACATCGCCGGCGCATCCTCGATCCTCGGCGCGATCAACTTCATCACCACGATCCTGAACATGCGCGCTCCGGGCATGACGCTGCACAAGATGCCGCTCTTCGCCTGGTCGGTTCTGATCACCGCCTTCCTGCTCTTGCTCTCGCTGCCGGTTCTGGCAGGCGGCATCACCATGCTGCTGACGGACCGCAACTTCGGCACGGCCTTCTTCGCGCCGGAAAACGGCGGTGACCCGATCCTCTTCCAGCACCTGTTCTGGTTCTTCGGTCACCCGGAAGTGTACATCCTGATCCTGCCCGGCTTCGGCATCATCAGCCACATCGTGTCCACCTTCTCGCGCAAGCCGATCTTCGGCTACCTCGGCATGGCCTACGCCATGGTCGCCATCGGCGCCGTCGGCTTCGTCGTGTGGGCGCACCACATGTACACGGTCGGCATGTCGCTCGACACGCAGCGCTACTTCGTGTTCGCCACGATGGTCATCGCCATCCCGACGGGTATCAAGATCTTCTCGTGGATCGCGACGATGTGGGGCGGCTCCATCCGCTTCACGACCCCGATGGTCTGGGCGATCGGCTTCATCTTCCTGTTCACCGTCGGCGGCGTTACGGGCGTCCAGCTCGCCAATGCCGGCCTCGACCGCGCCCTGCACGACACCTACTACGTGGTTGCCCACTTCCACTACGTTCTGTCGCTCGGCGCCGTCTTCGCCATCTTCGCGGCCTGGTACTACTGGTTCCCGAAGATGACCGGCTACATGTACTCCGAGTTCATCGGCAAGCTGCACTTCTGGGTCATGTTCGTCGGCGTGAACCTGATCTTCTTCCCGCAGCACTTCCTCGGCCTTGCCGGCATGCCGCGCCGCTACATCGACTATCCGGACGCATTCGCCGGCTGGAACGCTGTATCGTCCTACGGCTCCTACATCTCGGCCGTCGCTGTCCTGATCTTCCTCTTCGGCGTCTTCGAAGCCTTCGCCAAGAAGCGCGTCGCCGGCGACAATCCGTGGGGCGAGGGTGCCAACACCCTGGAATGGCAGCTCTCTTCGCCGCCGCCGTTCCACCAGTGGGAACAGCTCCCGAAGATCAAGTAAGATCATCGAATACGGGGCCGCCGGCGACGGCGGCTCCACTTCTGGAGTTTGTCAGGGAAAAGTGGGAACCGCTTTTTCCGAAAAGACAAACGAAAACAAAGAAATCCAGAGTTCTATCCGGTTCGGTTTGAACCGGATAGAACTCTGGGAAGGCTGGGCGAACCCGGCCAAACACGACGGAAACAACATGGCGGTCATCGAGCATCACGAAACGGTCCCGGGCGGCGGCGAGGTCTACCTCTCCGAAGCGTCGCCGCGTGATTTCTTCGAGCTTCTGAAGCCGCGCGTCATGTCGCTCGTCGTCTTCACGGCCTTTGCCGGCCTCGTCGTCGCGCCCGGAACGATCAACCCGTTCATCGGCGCCATCGCGATCCTCTGTATCGCCGTGGGCGCCGGTGCATCCGGTGCCCTGAACATGTGGTACGACGCCGATATCGATGCGGTCATGACCCGCACCGCCAAGCGTCCCATTCCCTCCGGCCGCATCCGCCCGGAAGAAGCGCTCGCCTTCGGCCTGACGCTCTCCGCCTTCTCGGTCGTGATCCTCGGTCTTGCGGTCAATTGGCTCTCCGCCGGCCTGCTCGCCTTCACCATCTTCTTCTACGCCGTCATCTATACGATGTGGCTGAAGCGCTCGACGCCGCAGAACATCGTCATCGGTGGCGCGGCCGGCGCTTTCCCGCCCATGATCGGCTGGGCCTGCGTTACCGGCGGCGTCTCCATCGAGAGCGTCGTGCTCTTCCTCATCACCTTCCTGTGGACCCCGGCGCATTTCTGGGCGCTCGCGCTCTTCAAGATGCGCGATTACGACGCCGTCGGCGTGCCGATGCTGCCGAACGTCTCGGGTGAAGCCACCACCAAGGTGCAGATCCTCATCTACGCCGTGCTGACCGCCCTCATCGCCGTCGTGCCGACCGTCCTCGGTTTCGCCAGCTTCGGTTACGGTCTCTTTGCCGCAGCGCTCGGCCTCGGCTTCGTGTGGTATTCCATCGGCGTGTTGCGCATGCCGGAGGGTGACCGCGCGATGGTGCCGGCCAAGAAGCTCTTCGCCTTCTCCATCGTCTATCTGTTCGCGATCTTCTCCGGGCTGATGCTCGACCACCTGATCGCATCATTCGGATGGGTACTGTAATGGAAACGGTAAATCTCACGGAAAGCCAGAAGAAGGCCCGTCGCGGCCGCAACATCGCGCTCGGCGCGGTGCTGCTGGGCCTCGTCGTGCTCTTCTACGTCGTCACGCTCGTCAAGTTCTCCAACGGAATGGCGGGCTGAGCATGAGCGGGACTGAAAAGACCGAGAAGAGCAGGCTGGGCAACGGCACCATCGTCGCCCTGTGCTGCGCCTTCGTCATCGGCATGGTCGGCATGGCCTATGCCGCCGTGCCGCTCTACGAAATGTTCTGCAAGGTCACGGGCTACGGCGGCACGACGCAGCGCGTCGAGCAGGCCTCCGACGTCATTCTCGACCGCAAGATCAAGGTGCGCTTCGACGCCAATGTCGGCCCGGGCCTGCCCTGGACCTTCGAGCCGGTGCAGCGCGAGATCGAGATCCGGATCGGCGAGACCGTTCAGGTCCACTACAAGGCGCGCAACAACGCCTCCACGCCGACGACCGGGCAGGCGACGTTCAACGTCACGCCTCAGGCCGCCGGCGCCTATTTCAACAAGGTCCAGTGCTTCTGCTTCACCGAAACGACGCTGAAGCCGGGCGAGGAAATGGAAATGCCCGTCGTCTTCTTCGTCGATCCCGCGATCGTCGAGCCGGTCGAGACGAAGGGCATTCACACGATCACGCTGTCCTACACCTTCTATCCGCATGAGGCGTCGAAGCCGGTGGCTTCGGCTGCGGATGGGAAGGCGGACGACGCGAACAAACTTTGAAAGACATGCGTTTCCGGCTATGCCGGGAACTGAACGCGATACATTGGGGATAAGTCACATGGCCGATGCGCACCAGAAGAAACACGATTACCACATCATCGACCCCAGCCCGTGGCCGTTGCTCGCCTCCATCGGCGCCTTCGTCCTGGCGTTCGGCGGCATCGGCTACATGCGCTGGCTGTCGGGCGGTACGTTCCACCTGTTCGGCCTCAACGTCGCTACGCCGTGGATCTTCTTCATCGGTCTCGTGATCACGCTCTACACCATGTACGCCTGGTGGGCGGACACGGTGAAGGAAGCCCATGAGGGCCACCATACGCGCGTCGTCTCGCTGCACCTGCGCTACGGCATGATCATGTTCATCGCTTCGGAAGTGATGTTCTTCGTCGCCTGGTTCTGGGCCTTCTTCGACGCCAGCCTCTTCCCGGGCGAAGCCATCCAGGCCGCCCGCGTGGCGCATACGGGTGGCGTCTGGCCGCCGAAGGGCATCGAGGTTCTCGATCCCTGGCACCTGCCGCTCTACAATACGATCATCCTGCTGCTTTCGGGCACCTGCGTGACCTGGGCGCACCACGCCCTGCTGCACAACGACCGCAAGGGCCTCGTCAACGGCCTCGCGCTCACCGTCGCCCTCGGCATCCTGTTCTCCTTCGTGCAGGGCTACGAATACGCGCACGCTCCGTTCGCCTTCAAGGACTCGATCTACGGCGCGACCTTCTTCATGGCGACCGGCTTCCACGGCTTCCACGTTCTGGTCGGCACGATCTTCCTGATCGTCTGCCTCGTGCGCGCCCTGCGCGGCGACTTCACGCCCAAGCAGCACTTCGGCTTCGAGGCCGCCGCCTGGTACTGGCACTTCGTCGACGTCGTCTGGCTCTTCCTCTTCTTCTCCATCTACATCTGGGGTGGCTGGGGCGCGCCGGTTCACGGCTGATCCTTCAGGATACGATTTCGAGACGGCCGCAGCGATGCGGCCGTTTTTCTTTGGGCGTCTTTGTCGCGGCCTTTCGGTTGGACGAGGGCCGGGGCGGCGATGTATAGCTGCAGCGATACCTTTCACGGAATGCGATCATGGATGACGACAAGGCCCTCTTCCCTCCCGTCGATCCCTTCGGCGCCGGTGCGCGGGGCTGCTGCCCGCGCTGCGGCCAGGGCAAGCTGTTCGATGGCATGCTGAAGGTGAAGCCGGCCTGCGCGAGCTGCGGGCTGGACTATTCCTTCGCCGATTCGGGGGACGGCCCGGTCGTCTTCGTGCTGCTCATCGTCGGCTTCGTCGTCGTCGGGGCGGCGCTGTGGCTGGAGGTGAATTACAGCCCGCCGCTCTGGCTGCATTTCCTCCTGTGGATTCCGGCCGTCATCGTGTTCGGCCTCGGGCTTATGCGCGTCCTCAAGGGCGTGCTGATCGCCCTGCAATACCGCAACAATGCCCGGCCGGGCGAAATCGACCGTGGCTGAGGCGCCCGCCAGCGAGCGGCCGCGTGCGGGCGGGGGCAGGGTGGCCGCTGCCGTGGTCGCCTTCATCCTTTCGCTCGCCATCCTGCTCTCGCTCGGCACATGGCAGGTGCAGCGCCTTCACTGGAAGGAACAGCTTCTGGCCGACATGGCCGCGCGGCGCGCGGCAGCGCCCGTCACGCTCGCCGCGATCGAGGCGATGGCGAAGAAGGGCGAGGATATCGACTATCGCCCCGTCACCGTCTCCGGCGTCTTCGCCAACAACAAGGAGCGCCATTTCTTCGCCACCTGGCGCGGCCAGACGGGCTATCACGTCTATACGCCGCTGCAGCTTGCCGATGGCCGCTTCCTCTTCGTCAACCGGGGTTTTACGCCCTACGAGGCGAAGGAACCGGAAATGCGCAAGCAGGGCCAGCTCACCGGCGAGCAGACCGTGACGGGCCTTGCCCGCGCCCGGCTTGCCGAAAAGCCGTCCTCCATCGTGCCGGAGAACGACCTTGCCAAGAACATCTTCTACTGGAAGGACCTCGACGCGATGGCCTCCAGCACCGGCATTCCCGCTGACCGGCTGGTGCCCTTCTTCGTCGATGCGGGCGATGCGCCGAACCCCAAGGGCCTGCCGATCGGCGCCGTCACCCAGTTCGACCTGCCGAACAACCACCTGCAATATGCCGTCACCTGGTACGGCCTTGCCGCGGCGCTGGTCGGCGTCGGCCTCTACGCGCTCTTGCGGCGAAAAGGTGATCGCCCGACGCCCTGAAATGCCGTAGGAAGAGGAAAGCTCCGGGGAGATCGGCATGCAGGCACTCGCAACCATACTCGTCGCGCTGGTCGCGCTCGAACACGTCTATATCCTCATCCTGGAAATGGTCCTCTGGACGACGCCGAAGGGCCGCAAGGCCTTCGGCATGACGCCGGAGCAGGCGGAAGCGACGAAGGTGCTCGCCGCCAACCAGGGCCTCTATAACGGCTTCCTCGCCGCCGGCCTCTTCTGGTCGCCGTCCATCCCGATCCGGCCTTCGCCTGGCAGATCAAATTGTTTTTCCTTGGCGCGGTCGTGGTCGCCGGCCTATATGGGGGCGCAACGGCCTCGCGGAAGATTTTCGTCATCCAGGCGCTTCCCGCGGCCATCGCCCTTGTCGCCGTCCTCATTGCCGGATAACCGATGCGCATGACTGAAACCCGACCGGATTTGACCATCAGGCTGTGCGGCCCGCGCGGCTTCTGCGCCGGCGTCGACCGCGCGATCCAGATCGTCGTGCTGGCGCTGAAGGCCTATGGCGCGCCGGTCTATGTACGCCACGAGATCGTGCATAATCGCTATGTGGTCGAGGGGCTGGAAGCCAAGGGCGCGATCTTCGTCGAGGAACTGCACGAAATTCCCGAGGCGCACCGCCAGCAGCCCGTCGTCTTCTCCGCCCATGGCGTGCCGAAGTCGGTTCCCGAGGATGCCGAAGCGCGCAACCTCTTCTATCTCGACGCGACCTGCCCGCTCGTCTCCAAGGTCCACAAGCAGGCGATGCGCCACCAGCGCCTTGGCCGCCATGTCGTCCTGATCGGCCATGCCGGCCACCCGGAGGTCATCGGCACGATGGGGCAACTGCCGGAAGGCTCCGTCGACCTGATCGAGACCGTCGAGGACGCCGACCGCTACACGCCGCCGGACCCGGACAATCTCGGCTTCGTCACCCAGACGACGCTCTCCGTGGACGATACGGCCGGCGTCATCAAGCGCCTGCACGAGCGCTTCCCGAATCTCACGGCCCCCGCCGCCGATTCCATCTGCTACGCCACGACAAACCGGCAGGAGGCCGTCAAGCAGGCCGCGCCCGGCTGCGACCTCTTCCTCATTGTCGGCGCACCCAACTCGTCCAACTCCAAGCGCCTCGTCGAAGTGGCGCTCAGGGCCGGCGCGGCGAAATCCGTGCTCGTCCAGCGCGCCTCCGAGATCGACTGGGAGACCATCGGCGACATCCGCACCGTCGGCCTCTCGGCCGGTGCGTCGGCACCCGAGGTCATCGTCAACGAGATCATCGAGGCGTTCCGCGCGCGCTACAATGCGGTGGTGGAGCTTGCCGATACGGTCGAGGAGAACGAGCACTTCCTCGTCAACCGCGAGCTGCGCAACATCGAGCTCACCTCCGCCGACATGGCCTTCGTGAATGGGGAGTGAGGCCGTGAACCGCGTTATCTGCGGCCCTGCCCCTCATCCCGCTGCCGCGACCTTCTCCCCGCAGGCGGGGAGAAGGGGCAGAACGGCGCGCCCATCGCTCCTCGCCCCGTTTACGGGGAGAGGATGCCGGCAGGCAGGTGAGGGGCGATGCACCGCACCAACCCGACCGACCGATCCAACCCATCAAGCCTGAGACCCGCCGTGGCCGTCTATACCGATATCACCGAAGACGATCTTTCCCGCTTCCTCACCGCCTATGACGCGGGCACGCTGCTCTCCTACAAGGGCATTGCCGAGGGCGTGGAGAATTCCAATTTCCTGCTGCACACCACGGCAGGCTCCTTCATCCTGACGCTCTACGAAAAGCGCGTCGATCCGGGCGACCTGCCGTTCTTCCTCGGCCTGATGCACCATCTGGCCGAACGGGGCCTTTCCTGCCCGCTGCCCCTGCCGCGCAACGACGGCGCGCTGCTCGGCGAACTTTCCGGCCGCCCGGCCGCCATGATCACCTTCCTCGAGGGCATGTGGCTGCGCAAACCGGCGGCGAAACATTGCCGCGAGGTCGGCCGCGCGCTGGCTGCGATGCATCTTGCCGGCGAAGGCTTCGGCATCACCCGCGCCAACGCGCTTTCCGTCGGCGGCTGGCGGCCGCTCTGGGACAAGTCCGCCGACCGCGCCGACGAGGTGGAAGCGGGCCTGCAGGACGAAATCGCCGGGGAACTCGCCTTCCTCGAAGCGCACTGGCCGAAGGACCTGCCGACAGGCGTCATCCACGCCGATCTCTTCCCCGACAACGTCTTTTTCATCGGCGACGAACTCTCGGGCCTGATCGACTTCTATTTCGCCTGCAACGATATCCTCGCCTATGACGTCGCCACCTGCCTCAATGCCTGGTGCTTCGAGAAGGACGGTTCGTATAACCTGACCAAGGGCATGGCGCTGCTCGAAGGCTACGAGAGCGTTCGCCCGCTGACGCCTGAAGAGGCGGCCGCGCTGCCGCTGCTGTCGCGCGGCTCGGCGATCCGCTTCTTCCTGACGCGGCTCTATGACTGGCTGATGACCCCGCCCGGCGCGCTGGTCGTCAAGAAGGACCCGCTGGAATATCTGCGCAAGCTGCGCTTCCACCGCCAGGTCGCCAACCCCGCGGAATACGGTCTTTCCCGATGAAGCATGTCGATATTTTCACGGACGGCGCCTGCTCGGGCAATCCCGGTCCCGGCGGCTGGGGCGCGGTGCTGCGCTATGGCGAGGTCGAGAAGGAAATGTCCGGCGGCGAGGCCGAGACCACAAACAACCGCATGGAACTGACGGCCGCGATGAGCGCGCTCACCGCGCTCAAGACGCCTTGCGAGGTCGATCTCTACACGGACTCGAAATACGTCATGGACGGCATTTCGAAATGGATTTTCGGCTGGAAGAAGAACGGCTGGAAGACGGCGGACAAGAAGCCGGTGAAGAACGGCGATCTCTGGCAGGCGCTCGATGCCGCGCGCCTGCGCCACAAGGTCGAATGGCACTGGGTCAAGGGCCATGCCGGCCACCCGGAAAACGAGCGCGCCGACGAACTGGCGCGCAAGGGCATGGCCCCGTTCAAGAAGGGCTGACGACCCTTCTCACACGCCCAGCAACATCTCCTTCAGCCCGTCGGCCGCCATCGCGACCTGTAGCGGGATGATATCGACCGTCGCAAGCCCGTGCTGCTGGAAGGGATCGGTCTTCAGAAGCGCCTCGACTGCTTCGAGGCTCTCGCCGCGCGTCACGATGACGCCGCCGGTTCGCGGCACGCGCCGGCCGGAGAGAAGGAAAGTGCCGTCCGCATAGTGCCGGCGCAGCCATTCGATATGGGTCTCGACATGGCGGTCGATTTCTTCGAGCGGCCGGACATAGGTGAGAATGGCGACATAGATCGGCGGCACGGCGCTCTCCACGGCGGGAAGCGGGCCACGGCGTTTCCGCCATGGCCCCGTTCGGCTCAAAGCTGCTCGATCATCGCCGCAGCGCCCGAAACGGTCGCCTGGCCCGGGCTTTCCTCGATGTTCAGCGTCTTCACCACCCCATTCTCGACGAGCATGGAATAGCGCTTGGAGCGCACGCCGAGCGTGCCGGCGGAAAGGTCGATCTCCATGCCGAGCGCCTTGGTGAAGGCGGCATCCCAGTCGGCGAGGAAGCGCAGCTTGCCCGCGCCGCCGGTCGAGGTCGCCCAGGCGCCCATGACGTGGTGGTCGTTGACGGCGACGACGGCGATGTCGTCCACGCCCCGCGCGAGGATCGCGTCGCGGTTTTCCAGATAGCCCGGCAGGTGGTTCAGCGAGCAGGTGGGCGTGAAGGCGCCCGGTACGGCGAAGAGCACGACGCGCCTGCCCTTGAAGAGATCGTCCGTCGAGATATCGACGGGGCCGTCCGGCGTGCGCTCCTTCAGCTTGAGGTCGGGCAGCTTGTCTCCAACGGCAATGGTCACGGCGTCTCTCCTGTGTCAGCGAAATGGCTTGCCGCGGCACTATAGGGGAGGGTCAGTCGATGGCAAGCGGGCTTTCCATCGTCCGGTCCCCGGCGCGTACGGTCAGCAGGATCGGGTCTTTTGCAAGGTCGAAGACCTTCGGCCTGTGCAACACCGGCACCTCGGCGACGAAGGCTTCGCCCTCGCGTCGGGCCGGGGCGGCCGCACCGAATTCGAAGCCCGATGTGCCGGAGAGGAAGACATCCGGCATCGCCCCGTCCGCCGGGGCCGCAAAGCGCACGGTCACGCTCTTGCCGTCCGCCGCCCAGCGGCCGTCGAGCGGCTTGAAGCCATCGCTCGCGCCCTGCGGCAGCGATGCCTCGGCAGCAGCGATCGCGGTCTCCTCGAGCGGGTTGGCGAAGCTCTCCCCGGAGGCGTCCACCGTCAGCTCCGCCTGTACGGGAATGCAGATATCCTTGCACACGCCGAGGAAGACGGTGGCGGAAATCGCCTCGCCCGTCGCCTTGCCGAGCGTGAGCGGCAGGCGCACGGGCTTGTCGTAGCCGATGTAATGCGTGGCCTCGTCGCCGAGCCGCTTGGGCGCGGGAAAGCCGGTGGAAAGAAGCTCCGCTCCGCTGACGGCGATGGACGGCGGGATGCCGCTGCCGCCCGGATCGCGCCAATAGGTCTTCCAGCCGTCATGCAGGCGGATATCCAGCATGGCGCGCACGGAGCCGTCGTCGCTCGCGGGAAGCGCCACGAGGCGCACATCTCCGCCCGGCGTCTCGACCCATTCGGAGGTCGCGGCGGCGGCTGCGGAATTGATGAAAAGCAATGCCAGGGCAGCGGTTTGCAGACGTTTCATGCCATCATGTCTACCGCCGGGCGTTGCCGCTTTCCAGCGGCAAGATCGCACGGGCCGATCATAAAAGCTTGATCGCCGGCCTTCGCGCCATAGCCGTTTCGCAGGGCCGGCCCGCCTCGCTCAGCGAAAAGAACGCTTTTCATTTGGCGGCGAATTGGTAGGCTATCTGCATTATGGCTATGTCGGTTCTGAAAAACAAACGAGAACGCGGCTTCCTTGACGGTCATTTCCTGATCGCCATGCCGGGCATGGCCGACGCCAATTTCGCCCGCACCGTCGTCTATATCTGCGCCCATTCGCAGGACGGAGCCATGGGCTTCGTCATCAACCGGCCGCAGCAGTTGAGCTTCTCCGACGTGCTGCTGCATCTCGACCTGCTCGGCGAGGACGAGGTGATCCGCCTGCCGGGCGCGACGCTCGATTTCCCCATCCGCTGCGGCGGGCCGGTGGAGAGCGGGCGCGGCTTCGTCCTGCATTCGGACGATTATCTTTCGGAATCGAGCATTCCCGTCAGCGACGACATCTGCCTGACCGCGACGCTCGATATAGTGCGCGCCATCTCCCGCGGGCGCGGCCCACAGCGCGGCCTCATGATGCTCGGTTATGCGGGCTGGGGCGCGGGGCAGATCGAGAATGAGATCGGCGCCAATGGCTGGCTGACCTGCCCGGCGCAGGAAGAGCTGATCTTCGACACCAATCTCGACAGCAAATATGAGCGCGCCCTTGGCCTGATGGGCATCACGCCCGCCATGCTGTCCCGCGAGGCCGGGCACGCCTGAGCGCAGTCTCCGATTTTCTCCCCGCATGCGGGAACTTGTGGCTCCGCGCGCCGTTGTGCGGGGGCGTCAACGACGGCGCCTTAACAAGGAGCATGACCGTGGGTAGCACGAGCGACAAGATCAAGGGCACGGCCAACGAACTGGCAGGCAAGGCCAAACAGGCCGCCGGCAAGGCCACCGACAGCCCGAAGCTTCGCGCCGAAGGCGCTGTTCAGGAAGCCAAGGGCAAGACCCAGAAGGCCGTCGGCAAGGCCAAGGATGCGGTGAAGAGCGCAATCGACCGGCTCTGAGCCGGCCGGGATGACCCTCCGTCATCCCGCCATCGTGAAAAGCGGATATCCGTATCGCCGACGGCAATACGGATATCCCGCCGAAGGTCACCGCATCACCCGGGAATGACATGAAGCTCTTCACCTGCGCCGCCTGCGGCCAGACGATCCATTTCGACAACCGCCTCTGCAT
This sequence comes from Shinella zoogloeoides, assembly GCF_020883495.1. NCBI lineage: Bacteria > Pseudomonadati > Pseudomonadota > Alphaproteobacteria > Hyphomicrobiales > Rhizobiaceae > Shinella > Shinella zoogloeoides. The sequence continues at coordinate 777,892 of NZ_CP086610.1, forward strand.
ACGTTGCGGCGCATCCCTCGGCTTCCGGGCCGAGGACGGGATGTTGCACGCGCTGACGCCGGAAGGCGAGGGGGGATGGAGGATCGTGCCGCAGGGTGGCCTCTATCGCTTCTGCGCGAATGCGGCGCACGATATCTGCAACTGGATCCTGCCGGCCGGCGACCCGCAGGTCTTCTGCGCGGTCTGCCGCCATAACCGCATCGTGCCGACCACCGATCCGAAGGGACTGGAGCGCTGGCGGCGCATCGGCGCCGCCCAGCGGCATCTTTTCTACTCCATCCTGCGCTGGCGCCTGCCGCATCCGACCCGCGAGGAGAACCCGGATGGCGGCCTCGTCTTCGATTTCCTGGCGGACGAACTGGATGCCGGCGGCAACGTCGTCGCCGCGGCGATGACCGGGCATGAGGACGGCCTGATCAGCCTGCGCGCGGCGGAAGCCGACGATGCGGTGCGCGAAAGCGTGCGCGTCTCCATGGGGGAACCCTACCGCACGCTGCTCGGCCATTTCCGCCACGAGATCGGGCATTTCTACTGGAAGGAACTCGTTCGCGACCCGGCCACGCTGGAGGAAGCCCGCCGCCTCTTCGGCGACGAGCGCGAGGACTATGCCGCCGCCCTCCGGCGCAACTACGAGGAGGGGCCGCCGGCGGACTGGCAGGACCGTTTCATCAGCACCTATGCAAGCTGCCATCCGGCCGAGGATTTCGCCGAATGCTGGGCGCATTTCCTTCACATCGTCGACACGCTGGAAACCGCCCGCGCCTTCGGCCTCAACACCGATCCGAAGGGTCACGAGGAACTCGAAGCCGAAGTCACCTTCGACCCCTACCACGCCCCGAATGCGGGCCGCCTCGTCGAAGCCTGGATTCCCCTCTCCGTCGCCATGAACGCCATCCAGCGCTCCATGGGCCAGCCCGACAGCTACCCCTTCCTCCTGCCGCCGCCGGTGGTGGAGAAGCTGGATTTCATCAACCGGCTGGTGCGCGGGGCAGGGAGCTAGCGGGCGTTCTTACGCCCGCTTCATCAGCGGAAACCGTTCCTTCAGCAGGCGCAGCACCGAGTCGTAGCCGATGGGCGGGCCGAAGAGGTAGCTCTGGCCGAATTCGCAGCCCATATTGCCGAGTTCCACGGCATCCTCTTCGGACTCGATGCCCTCGGCGACCACCTGCATGTCCAGTTCGCGCGCCATGGAGATGACGGAGCGCAGCAGCACCGTGCGCTTGTCCGTGCCGTCGCAGACCAGCGCCTTGTCGATCTTGATCGTGTCGAAGGGGAAGCGGGTGAGATAGGACAGCGAGGAGTGGCCCGTGCCGAAATCGTCGAGCGCGAGGCCAAGGCCGACATCCTTCAGTTTCGAGAGGATGAGGCGGGCCTGTTCCGGGTTCTCCATCACGACGGATTCGGTGAGTTCCAGCTTCAGCTTCCGCGGCTCGCAGCGGGTGCGGGCGAGCGCCGCGCGCACGTCGTTGTAGAGCTCGTTGTTGAGAAGCTGGGCGCTGGAGAGGTTGACCGAGACGAAGACGGGCAGGTCCCCGGTCTGCATCTGCCAGTCCATCAGGTCGCTCGCCGCCTTGTCGAAGGCGAAGAGGCCGAGCTGGTTGATGAGGTCGGAGGCTTCCGCGATGGGGATGAACTCGGCCGGCGAGATATTGCCGCGCTTGGGGTGGTCCCAGCGCATCAGCGCCTCGAAGCCGGCGATCTCGGCATCCTGCAGGCGCACGATCGGCTGGTAGACGAGGGAGAGTTCCCTGCGCTCGATGGCGCGGCGAAGGTCCGTCTCGATCTGCAGCCGGTCCGCGCCAAAGGTGCGGAAGGCGGGGCGGAACGGCTCCACGCGGTTGCCGCCGGCCTTCTTGGCCCGGTACATGGCAAGTTCCGCGTCGTTGAGCAGGCCGGGCGCATCCTCCTGCTGGTCCACCCAGGAAACGAGACCGATGGAGGCGGTGAGGATGATCTCGCGGCCGCCGAAATTGATCGGCACCATGATCGCCTTGCTGACCGCATCGGCGAAGTCCGCCACCTTGGCGGGGTCCCGCTCGGAAACGAGGATGAGGCCGAACTGGTCGCCGGAAAGCCGCGCCAGCGTGTCCTGCGGCTTCAGGAGGCGGCGCAGGCGGCGGGTCAGCGCGATGAGGATATTGTCGCCGGCGGCGATGCCGAGCGCGTCGTTGACCTGCTTGTAGCGGTCGATGTCGATGGTCAGCACCGTCGGGCGCACCGTGTCGGAACTGGCGGTGAGCGACAGGATCGATTGCAGACGGTCGAGGAAGACCTGGCGGTTCGGCAGGCCCGTCAGGTTGTCGTGCAGCGCGTCCTGCAGCAGCCGGTCGACGGAGTTGCGCTGCTCGGTGATGTCGATGATCGTGCCGACGCAGCGGATGATCTCGCCGTTCGCGCCCAGCACCGGCCGGGCGCGGATCGAGAGCCAGTGATAGTGGCCGTCCTCGGCACGCACGCGGAACTGATGGTTGAGCCGGCCCTTGCGATGCTCCAGCAGCACGTCGAGCGTGGCGCGGAAGCGGTCGCGGTCGTCGGGGTGCAGGCGCGGCAGCCAGTTGCGCGCCGGGCCGTGCATGACGCCGGGGGCAAGGCCGAGCTGGATGGAGATGTCGGGAATGGTGACGACGCGGTCGCGCGCCACGTCCCAGTCCCAGACCGTATCGCCCGAGCCGGTCAGCGCCAGCGACTGGCGCTCGAGGTCGGAGAACAGGCCCTGGCTATAGGCCCCGCCGGCAAAGGCGTGCTGCATCACCGTGAAGCCGATGAGGAGCACGATCAGCACGAGGCCGCCGCCGAGCGCGGGCTGGATGATGTCGTTGTTGAGCTGGCCCGTCACCGTCAGCCACGCGCCGAACAGCCAGACAAGGATCAGCGCCCAGGCGGGCACGAGCAGGATGGCGCGGTCGTAGCGGTTGAAGCCGAGATAGGCGATGAGCACGATGCCCACCGTGCCGGTCAGCGCGAAGGAGAGGCGGGCGATGCCGGCGGCGATCGGCGGATCGTAGATCGCCACGCCGAAGAGAAGGGCAAGGCCGAGCACCCAGGCGAGCGTCGCGTAGGAGAGATGCGCGTGCCAGCGGTTGAGGTTGAGATAGGTGAAGAGGAAGACGACGAGGCCCGCCGCCAGGAACACCTCGGTTCCCGCCCGCCAGATGCGCTCGTCCCCCGCCGTGATGGAGATGAGCTTGGAGAGGAAGCCGAAGTCGACGCAGATATAGCCGAGCACCGCCCAGGCGAGCGCCGCCGTCGCCGGCAGCATGGAGGTGCCCTTCACCACGAAGAGGATGGTGAGGAACACGGCGAGCAGGCCGGCGATGCCGAGCACGATGCCGCGATAGAGCGTGAAGGCGTTGACCGTGTCCTTGTAGGCGTCCGGCGCCCAGAGATAGATCTGCGGTAGATCGGGCGTCGCCAGTTCGGCGACGAAGGTGACGACCGTGCCGGGGTTGAGCGTGATGCGGAAGACGTCCGCCTCCTCGCTCGGCTGGCGGTCGAGCGCAAAACCTTCGCTCGGGGTAATGGAGATGATGCGCTTTGCCCCGAGATCCGGCCAGAACAGGCCCGACTGCACGAGGCGGAAATGCGGGGCGACGATCAGGCGGTCGATCTGCTCTTCGGAAACGTTGGCGAGCGCGAAGACGGCCCAGTCGCCCTGATGGGTGTCGGAGGTCGCGCGCACCTCGATGCGGCGCACGATGCCGTCCGTGCCGGGCGCGGTGGAAATCTGGAAGGCTTCGCCCCGGCCCGTATAGATTTCCGTGGTGGCGGTCAGGTCCAACGCGGTGTCGTCACGGGAAATCTTGACCGGCTCGACGGCGAAGGCGCGGCCCGAGAACAGGCCGGCGAGCAGCACCGCCGTCAGGAGGATGAGGGCGATGAGCCGGCTGGCGGAGAGCGCTTGCGGCACGGATGGAGACGTCATTGAAAGTGCATTGTCCTTAGGTCTGCCCAGTCCTGCCGCGTCCACCGCGCCGCTCACGGCTGCCTGTCGGCTGCCAGAAGCGAGAACATCACGTGGTCGCGCCACTCCCCGTTTATCTTCAGATACTCCCGAAGGTAGCCTTCCTGTCGAAAGCCGGCCTTTTCAAGGAGACGGATGCTTCTTGTGTTGTCTGGAATACAGGCTGCCTCGATACGGTGCAACTGAAGGCTCGAAAAGATATAGGGAATGGCGAGATTGAGGGCGCCGAACATATGCCCCTGTCCGGCATGCCGCTCGCCCATCCAATAGCCGATCATGCAGCATTGCGCCGCCCCGCGCCGGATATAGCCGATGGTCAGCCCGCCCAGCAGCGTTGCTTCCCCGCCTGCCGCGCGCGCGAACACGAGCAGCGGCACGGCCTGGCCGGAGGAAAATTCCTGTTCGTTGCGGATGACGCGGGTGCGGAAGGCGCTTTCGGTCAGCTCGTCGTTCCGCCAGGTCGGCTCCCAGGGTTCGAGGAAGCGCCGGCTTTCCGAGCGCAGCGCATACCATTGGCGATAGTCCTGAAAGCGGGGAAGGCGCAGGAGATGCCGGTCGCCGGCCAGCTCGACCGTGTCGGACTGCCGGGACAGAAACCGAAAAACCGACCGTGCCATGCAATCCTCCGCGCACCTTCCCGCAAGACTATGCCAGCAGGTTCCACGGCGTCAAATGCTGTGGCCTGAAAAGACAAAACCCGCCTTGCGGCGGGTTACGTCATGAAGGATGTCGGCGCTCGATTCACGGGAGGCGTGAAGAGTGCCGAGGCGATCCTATCAGCCGAATACCAGGAAGCCCTTGACGGCGGACTGGATGTGCGAGCGCGAGATGCCGAGGTCCTGCAGGGCGCGGTCGTCGAGGGCGTTCAGTTCGCGGACAGCGCGACGGTCGGCGGCGTTCTTCTTGATCTTTGCGATGATGTTCATGGTCAGCTCCTTTGGGTTGGCCACTATGTATGCGATCGCCGGATTGGTGAAAATGCATAAGCTTGCAGCAGAGGCATGCGTTTTGCGCATGGCGATCGCCAGAGTGCCCAAGATGGAGGCAGAAACGCTATTCCAGGTCTTCCTGCGCGATCGTGTGCGTCACGTGGATATCGGTCGTCTCCAGCCGGCCGGGGCCGAGATTGACGAATTTGTGCGGCACGTTGGCCGGCCCGAAGACGATCTGTCCCGCGACCGCCTCGATCTGCCGGTCGCCCACCGTGAAGAGCGCGCGGCCCTCGCGCACGATGAAGACCTCGTCATAGGCATGCCGGTGGAGCCGCGGGCCGCGCCCGACCTCGTCCGTGGTGTAGAAGATCACCGAGACGTTCGTGCCGAACCGCTTGCCGTCGAATTCGCCCTTCCAGGCATCGGGCCTTTCGGCCCACTCGGCGCGGTCGAGCAGGGCGGCGATCTTTTCCATGGGGTTTCCTCTCGTTCGGACATGCCACGAGGACGGGCGGGCCGCGTCTGTTCCGACAGTCAGGAGGATGTTTTTCGCCTGACGGCCGGTTTCAGCCGTCAGGGCGCGAAGGGCGGCTCAGCTTGCCGCGCGGTCGATGGTGCCGCGCGAGAGCGAGCGGGTGATGTCGCTGGCCGGGACGAGGTGTTCCAGCGGGCCGATGGCCGAGATGGTCGGCACGGTGTCGAAGAACAGGCGGCCGGCAAGGTCCGTCAGGCGCTCGATGGTGATGCCGGCGAGGCGTTCCATCAGCTCCTCGTTGGGGATCGGGCGGCCGTAGAGCATCATCTGACGGGCGATCTGGCCGGCGCGGGCGGCCGGGCTTTCCTGACCCATCAGAAGCTGGGCGCGGATCTGCGCGCGGGCGCGCTCGATTTCCTGCTGGTGGATCGTCTCGGACGACTTCTTCAACTCGTCGAAGATGACGGGCATCAGCTCGGGCAGGTTCTCGCCTCCGGTCGCGGCATGGATGCCGAAGATGCCGGTATCGGAAAAGCCCCAGTGGAAGGCGTAGATCGAGTAGCACAGGCCCCGGTGCTCGCGCACTTCCTGGAAGAGGCGGGAGGACATGCCGCCGCCGAGGATGTTGGCGAGAATCTGCGAACAGTAGAAGTCGCGGGCATGATAGGCCTTGCCCTCGAAGCCGAGCAGGACCTGCGCGTCCATCAGGTCGCGCGTCTCGCGGATATCGCCGCCGGTATAACGCGCCGGCTCGAAGACCGGGGAAACCTTGGGCGCGGTCGGCAGCGAGGAGAAGCGGTCCTCGACCTGGCGCACGAATTCGTCATGGTTCACCGCGCCGGCCGCGACGACGAACATGCGGTCCGTCGTGTAGTTGCGGTCGAGATAGCTGCGGATTTCGCCGGGCGAGAAGGACAGCACCGAGTCCGGCGTGCCGAGAATGGCGCGGCCGATGATCTGGTCGCGATAGGCGACCTCGGAGAACTTGTCGAAGACCACGTCGTCGGGCGTGTCGTTGGCCGCGCCGATTTCCTGCAGGATGACGTGTTTCTCGCGGCGAAGCTCTTCCTCGTCGAAGACGGATTCCGTCAGGATGTCGGCAAGGATATCGACCGCGAGCGGAACGTGGTCCTTGAGCACGCGGGCGTAGTAGGAGGTGGTTTCGGTCGAGGTGGCGGCGTTGACTTCGCCGCCGACATTCTCGATTTCCTCGGCGATCTGGCGGGCGGAGCGGCGCTCCGTGCCCTTGAAGGCCATGTGTTCCAGAAGGTGGGCGATGCCGTGCTCGTCCGTGGTTTCGTTGCGTGATCCTGACTTGATCCACACGCCGAGAGCGACGCTCTCGAGATGCGGCATGTTCTCGGTCACCACGGTCAACCCGGATTGAAGCCGGGTGCACTCAACTTTCATCAGACGCACTTTCTGCGATTCTAGCCCCGAACCCGCGTATGCTTCCCGATGAAGGCTTCCACCGCATCGAGCCTGGCTTCGAGGATGTCGAACCGCTCCTCCCTTTGCATGAGGTCAGCAAGCCACGTCGGAAGCGCCGGGTCAATACCGCAGGCCGATTTTACTGCGGCGGGGAATTTGGCCGGGTGGGCGGTGGCGAGCGTAACCATCGGCGCACCGGGCTTTTCATGCTTGGCGGCGACGAAGACGCCGATGGCCGAATGCGGGTCGAGCAGATAGCCGGTCGCCGCCAGCGTGTCCCTGATCGTCTGCGCCACCTGCTTTTCCGAGGCGCGGCCGGCGCGGAATTCCTTGCGGATCGCCTTCAGCGCGCTTTCCTCGATATCGAAGGCGCTGGACTGCTTCAGGCTCTCCATCGCGCGGCGCACCGCGCCGGCATCGCGGCCGTGGGATTCGAACAACAGTCGCTCGAAATTGGACGAAATCTGGATATCCATCGACGGCGAGGTGGTGGCCTTGACGTCCTTCATCTCGTAGCGGCCGGTCTTCAGCGTGCGGGCGAGAATGTCGTTCTCGTTGGTCGCGATCACCAGCTTGTCGATGGGAAGGCCCATGCGCTTGGCGGCGTAGCCGGCGAAGATATCGCCGAAATTGCCGGTCGGCACGGTGAAGGAAATCTTGCGGTCCGGCCCGCCGAGCGCCACGGCCGTCGTGAAATAGTAGACGATCTGGGCCATGATGCGCGCCCAGTTGATCGAGTTGACGCCCGAAAGCTTCACGCCGTCGCGGAACTTCGCGTCGTTGAACATCGCTTTGACGAGGTTCTGGCAGTCGTCGAAATTACCCTTGACGGCGAGCGCATGCACGTTCTTTTCCGTCGAAGTGGTCATCTGGCGCTGCTGCACCGGCGAGACCTTGCCTTCCGGGAAGAGGATGAAGATATCGGTGCGCTCACGGCCGGCAAAGGCGTCGATGGCCGCGCCCCCGGTGTCGCCCGAGGTGGCGCCGACGATGGTGGCGCGCTCGCCGCGGGCGGCCAGCGCATGGTCCATCAGCCGGGCGAGAAGCTGCATCGCCACGTCCTTGAAGGCGAGCGTCGTGCCGTGGAACAGCTCCATGACGAAGGAATTCGGTCCGGTCTGGACGAGCGGCGCGATGGCCGGATGGCGGAACGTGGCATAGGCCTCGTCGATCATCGCCCGGAACTTGTCGAGCGCAATGTCGCCCTCGACGAAGGGGGAGAGCACGGTGAAGGCGATCTCCTGGTAGGATTTGCCGCGCAACGCCCGGATGTCCTTCTTGGAGAAGGTCGGCCATTCGCGCGGCACGTAGAGGCCGCCGTCACGGGCAAGGCCCGCCAGGAGCGCATCGGAGAAACCGAGGGAAGGGGCCTCGCCCCGGGTCGAAACATAATCCACGTGCTGCGTCCTTGGATTTGCAAATGCCGTTGCGTCCGGCCCGTTCCCGCCGGGGGGAGCGAACCTCTCCGAAATTCTGAGGGCGGTTTCATTCGACAATCGATTTTTCGCCGCGCCGCTGCTATAGACCATCGCCTAGGGTCGTGAAAAGGCCCGTGAAACGAGTTCCGAAAGGCTTGTGCGCCGGGGGCGGGGCCTGATCGCAGGGGTAGAACGTATCGTGCTTGGAATGACCATCCGCCGTTTTCTCGGCATCTCCCTTCTCGCCGTCGTCGCCGGCTGCAACCAGACCGACAAGCCCGCCGATCTCGGCGTGACGAGCGACCCGTCGGGCGTCCAGGCCGCTGCGCAGCAGCAGACGCAGGTCGCGGTGATCCAGGGCTCGTGCCCGCAGGTCTTCCTGCGCGACGGCACCGCCGTCCTGCAGCGCTTCGGCAAAGGCGCCAAGGACGATCCGCAGAACCTCGCCTATCAGGTGACGCTCGCCGACACGACCCGCCAGTGCGTGATGAGCAATGACCAGCTCGTCATGACCGTCGTGGTGCAGGGCCGCATCGTCGTCGGTCCGGCCGGCGCCAGCGGTACAGTGACGGTGCCGATCCGCGTATCCGTCATGGATGGCGATACCGCGCATTATTCCGAACTCGTGCAGTTCCCGGTCACGATCCCGGCGGATGGCAGCGCGGGCCAGTTCATCTTCACCCAGAGCAATGTCTCGATCCCGGCCGGCTCCGGCGGCTTCACCAAGGCCTATGTCGGCTTTGAAGAGGGGGCGGCGAAGAAGAGGAAGAGGAATTAAGGGGTTAGGCAGTAGGCAGTAGCCAATAGGGTGGATATTTTCCTACTGCCTACTGCCTACTGCCTACTGCCTACTGCCTCAGATCGCTTCCTGCCACTCCGCCAGCGCGGCGATGACCTCCGGCAGCTCGCTCATGCGCGAGATGACGGTTTCCGCGCCGGCTTCCGTCAGGCGGTCGGCGTGGGAGGGGTAGGTGTGCGAGGCGCCGGTGAAGCCGACGACGCGCATGCCGGCGGCGCGTGCGCCCGCGATGCCATGCACGGAATCCTCGATGACCAGCGTGCGCGCCGGATTGGCGCCGAACTGCTTTGCGCCGTGCAGGAAGATGTCCGGCTTCGGCTTCACGCGGTCCGGGCCGAGGTCCTTGGCCGAATAGATATAGGGGCCGAAGACCTCCTTGAGGCCGACCTTCGAGAGCATCATCTCAAGGCGGTGCGTGGAGGAGTTCGAGCAGATGCAATAGGGCTTGCGGATGCGCGAGAGCATCGCCTTCACGCCGTCGATGGCCTTCACCTCCTGGGAAAGGCGCAGGTCCAGCAGCTTTTCCGACTTGTCGAGCAGGGTGGCGGAAAGCGGAATGGCGGCCTCGCGCTCGACGGCCAGCAGGATGTTGTGCCAGGTCATGCCGGCGAAGCGCTCGCCCATTTCCTCGACGCCGATCGGGTAGCCAGCATCCGTCAGCAGCGCCGATTCCACCTCGGCGGCGATGATTTCCGAATCGACCAGGACCCCGTCGCAGTCGAAGATGATGAGATCGAAACCGTTCATGAGCGCATGTCTTTCATAGGGAGCGGAAAACCGCCGGTTCCCTACACGAAAGGCGCCTGCGGGACAATTGCGTATTCGGCGCGGGGCCTTCCAGCCCCGCGCCGAACCTCGATCCGCATGCCGCGCGGCTTTACTGCACGGCGACTTCCGAACGCTCGCCGGCCTTCACCGTCGCGTTCACTTCCTTCGGCGCGACGTCGCCCTCGAATTTGACGAGCAGCACATAGTCGCCGGGCGGAAGCGTATTCTGCACCTCCGCGCCGTACAGGGTGGCGATGGAGTTGCGGTGTTCGCCCTGGATGTCCTTCGTGATGGTCAGGATTTCCACGCTGGAGGCGCCGGGCGCCTTGACCGCCAGAACGCCGGCATTCAGGTTGACGACGACCTCCTTCATCTCGCCGGCTTTCACCGAGAAGGGGATTTCGTTCGTCGCCGAGCCGAGCTTGGCCGTCAGCACGAAGTCGCCCGCCGGAACATCCAGCTTGGTGCCCGTGCCGTAGGTATTGGTCAGGCTCTTGCGGCTGCCGTCGAGGGCCTTCGTGGCCTCGACCACCTCGAAGAACACGTCGCCGGAATCGACCGCCGGCCCGCCTTCCGCATAGACCGCCTTGTTGATGATGATGCCCGAGCCGATGACGAGGTCGCGCTCGACCGTCTCGCCCGCCTTCACCGCGAAGGTTTCCGTCACCTTGGTCGGGCCGAGGGTGCCGTTGACCTTCACCTCGCCGGCGGAGGCGTAGAACTTCGCCGTGCCGTAATAGGTGGTGGAATAGTCGCCGAAGGCGATTTCGACGGCGGCGTCGGCATCGGCTTCCTTGTCCTGCGGCGTGCGCTTCGGCGTGACGATGATATGGGCGGCGTCGAAGTTGACGAAGGGCTTGGCCACCGCGCCGTCCTTCACCTCGAAGGGCGTTTCGCGCTTGATCGAGCTGTGCAGCGTGGCGACCGCGATGTACTTGCCCGCCGGGTAGGTGCCGGAGAAGGCGCCCTTGTACTGGCTTTCGAGATAGTCGCCGGCCGGCTTGCCGTCCGCGCCCGCCTTGTAGATTTCCCAGAAGACGTCGTCACTGTCGCCGAGCGACGGCCCGCCTTCGGAAAGGGTGCTGTCGAACTCCGCGTTGAAGGCGGCGACCGGCTCCGGCTCGGCCTCCGCGACCTCCTCGGCCGGCTTGGACATCGGCGCTTCCGCCACCGTCTCCGTCAGCGCGGCGACGAGCTGGCTGGCGTCCGAGGCCTGGAAATATTTGCCGCCGGTGTTTTCCGCAAGGCAGGCGACCTGCTTGCCTTCCTCCTCCGTCAGGCCGAAGCCGACGACATGGGCGGTGAAGTCGACGCCCTTCTGCTCAAGCGCCGAGGCGATCGCGCAAGGATCGGCCTCGCAGGTCTCCAGCCCGTCCGTCACCAGCACGACGGTCGCCTTCTCCTCGGTATATTTGAGGATGTCGGCGGCCTGCTCGACGGACTGCGTGAGCGGCGTCTTGCCCTTCGGGTTGAGGCCGTTGACGAAGGCGGCGATCGCGTTTTCGGTGCCGGCGGCCGGCGGTACGGCCAGCTCGATATCGCTGCACGAGCCCTTTTCACGATGGCCGTAGACCATCAGGCCCAGCTCGGTGCCGGTGGGCACCGATTTCAGCACGCTGGCGAGCGTCTCGCGGGCGATCTCGATCTTGCTGCGCCCGTCGATCTGGCCCCACATGGAGCCGGAGGCGTCCAGCACGATCATCGTCTTGTCGGCGGCGCCCGCCGCGCTGGCGGCAAGAAGCCCCGCCAGAAGCATGAAAACGGCTCTCAATCGCACGATTGTCCTCCTCGTTCCGGCAAACGCGGCCGACCCCTCGGCCCGGCGCGGCGGTATCCATCATGAAACGTGCGGGAAGCGGCGTCTATTCGACGCCGCCTGAATTCCTGGTTGCAGTCCCCTTGCGAGACGGTTTCGGCTTTTTCTCCAAAGCCTTCAGCCTTTGGTAACCATCTTCGGTAACCATAGCATCATCACGTTCCGTTCCGAGTAAGCGTATCAGCGAGTATAAAATGCCATCTGTTCTTTCGCTTGCAGACGTCTCCCGTTCGCCCCGCAAGAGCGGCTGGCTGGACACCATCATCAAGGGCGACTGCGTTGCCGCGCTCGAGGCGCTGCCCGACCAGTCCGTCGACGTCATCTTCGCCGATCCGCCGTACAACCTCCAGCTCGGCGGCGCGCTGCACCGTCCCGACCAGAGCCTCGTCGACGCCTGCGACGACGAATGGGACCAGTTCGCCTCCTTCGAGGCCTACGACGCCTTCACCCGCGCCTGGCTGCTGGCCTGCCGCCGCGTGCTGAAGCCCTCCGGCACCATCTGGGTCATCGGCTCCTACCACAACATCTTCCGCGTCGGCGCGACGCTGCAGGATCTCAATTTCTGGATCCTCAACGACGTCATCTGGCGCAAGACAAACCCCATGCCGAACTTCAAGGGCCGCCGCTTCCAGAACGCGCACGAGACGATGATCTGGGCGACCCGCGACCCGAAGGCCAAGGGCTACACCTTCAACTACGACGCCATGAAGGCCGCCAATGACGATGTGCAGATGCGCTCCGACTGGCTGTTCCCGATCTGCAACGGCGGCGAGCGCCTGAAGGACGCGGATGGCAAGAAAGTGCATCCGACGCAGAAGCCGGAAGCGCTGCTCGCCCGCATCCTCATGGCCTCCTCCAAGCCCGGCGACGTGGTGCTCGATCCGTTCTTCGGCTCCGGCACGACCGGCGCCGTCGCAAAGCGCCTCGGCCGTCACTTCGTCGGCATCGAGCGCGAGCAGAGCTATATCGACGCCGCCCGCGAGCGCATCGATGCGGTCGAGCCGCTCGGCTCCGGCACGCTTTCCGTGATGAGCGGCAAGAAGGCCGAACCGCGCGTCGCCTTCAACACGCTCCTCGAAAGCGGCCTTCTCCAGCCCGGCACGGTGCTGACGGATGCCCGCCGCCGCCACAGCGCCATCGTGCGCGCCGACGGCACGCTCGCCTCGGGCAGCGAAGCCGGCTCCATCCACCGCGTCGGCGCGAAGGTGCAGGGGCTCGACGCCTGCAACGGCTGGACCTTCTGGCACTATGCGGACGGCGCGGAGCTGAAGCCGATCGATGCCCTGCGCGCCGTCGTGCGCGCGGGAATGGCCGGCCTCGAATAGCCGCCCGCACACCCTTCATACCGTTTCTCCAGCCGCAGCCTCCGGTGTTCCCTGCACCGGGGGTTGTGGCTTTCGGGGGATGGTGTCCCCGCAAACTTCCATGATGGGGATTCAGGCGATGTTAACCATCGCCCGCTTACTGTGCTCCGGCAAATGCGTCAGGCCAAGCAACGGAAATCGTTGTGGAAAGCCGTAGCCGATCAACCGGCGCGGCAGGCAGGATATCGCCTTTCCGGTTTTGTGCCTTCAGTCCCGGAAATGCGAAAACGCCCGGAACCGCAAGGTTCCGGGCGTTTCGGTTCAAAGGGCGATGCCGTGCGCGGCAAGGTCGCTTTTCAATTTCTCCGGGTCGGTGAACAGGACCGCATTCCAGCCGGCAAGCCGCGCGCCTTCCACATTGGCCGTCGAATCGTCGATGAAGAGCGTATGGGCGGGCGCAAGGCCGAAGTCGCGGCTGTGCTTCTCGTAGATCGCAAGGTCCGGCTTGATCAAACCCACCTCGCCGGAGACGGTCACGCCGCGCGGCATGTCGAGGAAGGGGAAGAGCTTGCGCGCCTCCTTGAAGGTGTCGGCGGCGAAGTTGGTCAGCATGGTCACGTCGCGCTGCTGGGCGATCAGCGTCTCCATGATCGCGACGCTCTCGACATAGGCGTGCGAGACCATCTCGTGCCAGTGCTTGCGGAAGGCGCGGATATGCTCGCTGCGGTCCGGATGGGCCGCGATCAGCAGCGCCTCGGCCTCTTGCCATGCGCGGCCGCGGTCCTGCTCGATGTTCCAGTCGTGCGTGCAGACATTGGCGAAGAACCAGTTGCGCTCCGCATCGTCCGGGATGAGGCGCGCATAGGGAATGTGCGGGTCGTAGTGGATCAGCACCTTGCCGATGTCGAAGACGATGTGTCGGATTTCGATGCTGCTCATGGGGGCCTCGTGTGTGATTAGGCAATAGCTATTAGGCAGTAGCCATTAGGCAATAGGCAGTAGGGAAAGGCGTTGCATTACACGCCACGTTCCACAATTTCTACTGCCTACTGCCTACTGCCTACTGCCTACTGCCTACTGCCTACTGCCTACTGCCTACTGCCTACTGCCTACTGCCTACTTACCAAACGCCCCCGGTATCGCCTGCCTTATCGCCTTCTTCATGACGGTCGGCAGCGCCTCGCCGTCGAGCGTCTCCTTCGGCTGCCACCAGCCATTGCCGGCCTGTCCGTTGCCCGCCACCATGGAGCGGTAGACCGAGAGGCGCAATTCGAAATGCGTGAAGACGTGGGTGACGGTGCCGCAGGCCGTCCAGTCGGCCGGGAAGGGGGCGGCGGAAAGGTCCGTCGCGCCGTCGATGCGCGCCGTCCAGTCGCTGCCCGGCACCTCCGTCATGCCGCCGAGAAGACCGCTTTCGCCGCGCTTGCGCAGGAGGATCGCGCCCGCCGCGTTCTCAGCGACGAAGGCGGCGCCGAGCCGGACCGGCTTTGCCTTCTTCGCCGCCTTGCGGGGGTAAAGCTCCGGGTCCGCCCTGCCGAGCACCCGGCAGTCCGCATTGAGGGGACAGAGTGCGCAGGCCGGCCGGCGCGGCGTGCAGATCGTCGCGCCGAGGTCCATCATCGCCTGCGCGAAGTCGCCCGGCCGCTCCCGGGGCGTCATGGCGGCCACCAGCGCGCGCATTTCGGATTTCGCTGCGGGCAGGGGCGTCTCGATGGCATGAAGGCGCGAGACGACGCGCTCGACATTGCCGTCGAGAACGGCGCTTTGCCGGTCGAAGGCGATGGCCGCGATGGCGGCGGCCGTATAATCGCCGATGCCCGGCAGCGCCTTCAGCCCTTCCTCCGTATCGGGAAAGACGCCGCCATGCCCGAAGGCGACGACTTCCGCGCATTTCTTGAGGTTGCGGGCGCGGGCATAGTAGCCGAGGCCCGCCCAGGACTTCATCACGTCCTCCGTATCGGCCTTGGCAAGGTCGGTCACGGTCGGCCAGCGGGTGGTGAACAGCGCGAAATAGGCCTTCACCGCCTGTACCGTCGTCTGTTGCAGCATGACCTCGGAAAGCCAGACCCGGTAGGGATCGGGTCGGATGCCGCCGGCCGCCATCGGCGGACTGACCCGCCAGGGCAGGTCGCGGTGGTGCCGGTCGTACCAGGCGAGGATGAGATCGGCAGGCGCGGCGGGCCGGCGGGATTGGGTCATGGTATGCCTGAACGGGTCGGTGCGCTTTTCCGGGCGGGATGCGGCGCGCGCAAAACCGCTGCACACTTCTCCTGGATTTGTTCTATAACTGGCCGAGCGGTCCGCGATCTGCAAGGTGCTTCGCGGACAAGACAGGACTATTTTCCCGCAAAGGGTGGAATGTGAACGCGAAGACCGGAAGGCCCCAGTCGCGGCGCGGCGTCGTCCAGATCAGCGAAGTGGCCAACGACCTCATCGATCCGGTGCTGGCCAAGCGGGCGGGCATCAACACGATGCTGCTCGGCTCCTGGGACGAGATCGCCGGCTCGGAATTTGCCGAATGCACGCGGCCGGAGCGCATCGCCTGGCCGCGCCGCGCCTCGGAAATGGCGGGCGAGGGCGGCGGCTACCAGCCGGGCGTGCTGACGATCGCCTGCGAGGGCGCACGCGCGCTCTTCCTCAGCCACCAGCAGGGCGAGATCATCCAGCGCATCAACGGCTTCTTCGGTTTTCCGGCCATCAACCAGGTCCGGATCGTGCAGAAGCCGGTGACGCCGCAGGCGCGCCACCGCGCCCGGCCGCGCCCGTTGACGGGGGACGCCGCCCGCCATCTCGACGAACTCGTCGACGGCATCGAGGGCGAGGCGCTGAAGACGGCCCTCAAACGTCTCGGCACGGCCGTGCTCGGTCGGCGGCGTTGATCATCGAACGGTCACAATTCTTTGAAGTTACTGGCCTTCACGCCGCTTGTTCGCGCCCGAAAGCAGGTATAACGGGATTGCGCAAGTACAGAATTTCATATCCCTTCCGACAGGAGAGACCATGTCCCTTTCCGAAATGAGCCTCATGAAGCGTCTTCTCACGGGCGCCGCCGTCGCCGCGCTCGCCGTGACGCTGGCCGCCTGCTCCGACGAGAAGAAGGAGGAGACCGCCAAGGCGCCCGAAACCAGCCAGACGACGACCAGCGAAAGCGCAAGCTCGACGCCGGCGACGTCCACGTCCACTGGCACGGCGACCGAGACTCCCGCGACGACCACCACCACCACCACGACAACGACGCCGGCGGCCGAGACCGCCCAGAAGCCCGCCGTCGAGCTGCCCACTTCGGAAGGCGACGTGGACATGGCCGAGGTGCTGAAGCCCGGCGCGCTGCCCGACATGGCGCTCGGCGAGGCGAATGCCCCCGTCACCATCGTCGAATACATGTCGACGACCTGCCCGCATTGCGCGGCGTTCCACAACAACACCTTCGACGCCATCAAGGAAAAGTATGTCGATAGCGGCAAGGTCCGCTTCATCCTGCGCGAATTCCCGTTCGATCCGCGCGCTGCCGCAGCCTTCATGCTGGCGCGCTGCAACCCGCAGGACACGACCAAGCTCACCGAGGCCGCCCAGTATTTCCCGATGATCTCCATGCTGATGAAGCAGCAGGAAACCTGGGCCGGCGCGCAGGATGGCCGCGAAGCGCTGCTGCAGATGTCCAAGCTCGCCGGTTTTACACAGGAGAGCTTCCAGGCCTGCTTGACGAACCAGAAGCTTCTGGATGATGTGAACGCGGTACGGGAACGCGGTGCCAAGGAATTCGGCGTCGCGGCGACCCCGACCTTCCTGATCAACGGCAAGCGCTATTCGGGGGACATGTCGGTTGACACCATGTCGGCCCTTATCGACAGCATGCTCTGATCCTTCGACCGGATTTCAGGCGGGCGACGGCGGAAGCCGTGCGCCCGCTTTTTGCTTCCTGCCTCCGGTGAAGGCATGAAGTTCACCAAGCTCCGCCTCCTCGGCTTCAAGTCCTTCGTCGAACCCACAGAATTCGTCATCGAGCGGGGCCTGACCGGCGTCGTCGGGCCGAACGGCTGCGGCAAGTCGAACCTCGTCGAGGCGCTGCGCTGGGTGATGGGGGAGAACTCCTACAAGAACATGCGCGCGTCCGGCATGGACGACGTCATCTTCTCCGGCTCCGGCAACCGCCCCGCGCGCAACACCGCCGAAGTCGGCCTCTATCTCGACAATTCCGACCGCACCGCGCCCGCCGCCTTCAACGGCGAGGACGAGATCCAGGTCACGCGCCGCATCGAGCGCGAGAACGGCTCGGTCTACCGCATCAACGGCAAGGAGGCGCGCGCCAAGGATGTGCAGCTTCTCTTCGCCGACGCCTCCACCGGCGCCCGCTCGCCCTCCATGGTGGGGCAGGGCCGTATCGGCGAACTCATTCAGGCCAAGCCTCAGGCCCGCCGCCAGCTTCTCGAAGAGGCCGCCGGCATTTCCGGCCTCCATTCCCGCCGCCACGAGGCGGAACTGCGCCTGCGCGCCGCCGAGACCAATCTGGAGCGGCTCGACGATGTCACCTCGCAGCTCGAAAGCCAGATCGAGAGCCTGAAGCGCCAGTCGCGGCAGGCGAACCGCTTCAAGGCTCTGTCAGCCGATATCCGCCGCCATGAGGCGATGCTGCTGCATATCCGCTGGGCGCAGGCCAAGGAGGCCGAGGGGGAGGCTGAAAGCCAGCTCAACCAGGCGACCTCGCTCGTCGCCGAGCGCGCCAATGCGCAGATGCAGGCGGCCAAGGATCAGGCCGTCGCCAGCCTGAAGCTGCCCGAATTGCGCGAGAACGAGGCCAAGCTCGCCGCCGTCCTCCAGCGCCTCCAGATCGCCCGCACGCAGCTTGAGGAGGATTCCGCCCGCCTCCTGCGCCGCCGCGACGAACTCACCCGCCGCCTTGCCCAGCTTGCCGAGGACATTTCCCGCGAGGAGCGCATGGTGGCCGATAACGCCGCCGTGCTGGAGCGGCTGATGGCGGAGGAAGAAGAAATCGGCGAAATCCTCGCCGAGGCCGACGAGCGCGCCGAGGCCGCCCGCGAGACGATGGACGAGGCCGCCGCGAAACTTGCCGAAAGCGAAGCCGCCCTTGCCGCCGTCACCGCCGAGCGCGCAGAGGCGCAGGCCGTGCGCAACCAGCTCGAAAAGGCGATCCGCGACCTTGCCGAACGCCATCTCCGCCTCGGCCAGCAGCTCGACGGGCAGGCGCGCGAGCTGGAGGAGATGGACGCCCGTATCGCCGCGCTTCCCGATCCCGAGGAGCGCCGCGCCGCCGTGCAATCGGCCGAGGAGGCGCTGGAGGCGGCCGGCGAGATGCTCGTCGCCGTCGAGGAGGCGCTGGAAGAGGCCCGCTTCAACGAATCCGCCCTGCGCGGCCCGGTCGATGCCGCCCGCGCGCGCCTTGCCGGCATCGAGACGGAAGCCCGCACCATCCGCCGTATGCTGGAAGCGGGGGCCGCCGGTGGTTCCTTCGCGCCCGTCGTGGAAGACGTCGATGTCGATCGCGGCTACGAAACGGCCCTCGGCGCTGCGCTTGGCGACGATCTCGATTCGCCCGCGGATAGCGATGCGCCCGTACACTGGCGGCCATCCGGCGATGCCTCGGGCGATGCCGCCCTGCCGGATGGCGTCCCCGCGCTGATCGCCCATGTTCGTGCGCCAAAAGTCCTGCACCGCCGCCTCGCCCAGATCGGCATCGCGAGCAGCGTGGAACAGGCCCTGTCGTTGCTGCCGCGGTTGAAGCCCGGCCAGCGGCTCGTCACCCGAGAAGGCGCGGTTTTCCGCTGGGATGGTCATGTCACCGGCGCGGACGCGCCGAGCGCCGCCGCCCTTCGCCTCGAACAGAAGAACCGCCTTGCCGAACTCGAAACCGAGGCGGAAGACGCCCGCGCGGCGCTTGCCGACGCGGAAGCCGATCTTGCCCGCGCCGGCGAGGCGATCCGCGCCGAGACGCAGCGCCAGCAGGCGGCGCGCGAGGCGCAGCGCAACGCCACCCGCGCGCTGGCCGAAGCCCGCGAGGCGCTGGAAGCCGCCGAGCGCGCCTCCGGCGATCTCATCCGCCGCCGCGCCGTGCTGTCGGAGACCCGCGCCCAGATCGAGGCGCAGGTGGAGGAGGCTGCCGAGGCGCTGGAGGATGCCCGCGCCGCCCTGGAGGACGCGCCCGATCTTGCCGATCTCGACCTGCGCCTGCGCACCCACACCATGGACGTCGCAACCGACCGCGCGACGCTGGCCGAAGCCCGCGCCGCCCATGACGGCCTTGCCCGCGAGATGGCCGACCGCCGCCGTCGCCTCATGGCCATCTCGGCCGAGCGCGAGACATGGAAGAGCCGCGCCGCCAGCGCCGAGGGCCACATCGCCACCCTGCGCGAGCGCGAAAGCGAGGCGCGCGAGGAGATGGAAGAGCTTATCGAGGCCCCCGACGAGATCGAGGAAAAGCGCCGCGAGCTTCTGACAGGCCTTACAAATGCCGAGGCCGCCCGCCGCGAGGCCGCCGATGCGCTTCAGGACGCGGAAAACCGCCAGCGCGAGGCCGACCGCATCGCCGCGACGGCCCTTTCGCAGCTTGCCGAATCCCGCGAGACGCGCGGCCGTGCGGAAGAACGCCTCGTTTCCGCCCGCGAGCGCCGCACCGAGGGCGAGGCGCGCATCCGCGAGGCACTGTCCTGCGCGCCGCACGAAGCCTTGCGCCTGACCGGCCACCCCGTCGACGCCCCGCTGCCCGACCCGCGCGAGCGCGAACGCGAGCTCGACCGGCTGAAGATGGAGCGCGAGCGCCTCGGCGCGGTGAACCTGCGCGCCGAAGAAGAGCAGAAGGAATTGTCGGAAAAGCTCGAGGCCATCGTCACCGAGCGCGAGGATATCATCGAGGCGATCCGCAAGCTGCGTTCTGCCATCCAGAGCCTCAACCGCGAGGGCCGCGAACGCCTTCTCGCCGCCTTCGACGTGGTCAATGTGCAGTTCCAGCGCCTCTTCACCCATCTCTTCGGCGGCGGCACGGCGGAATTGCAGCTCATCGAGAGCGATGACCCGCTCGACGCCGGCCTCGAAATCCTCGCCCGCCCGCCCGGCAAGAAGCCGCAGACCATGACGCTGCTGTCCGGCGGCGAGCAGGCGCTGACGGCCATGGCCCTCATCTTCGCCGTCTTCCTCACCAATCCCGCGCCGATCTGCGTGCTGGACGAGGTGGACGCCCCGCTCGACGACCACAATGTCGAGCGCTACTGCAACCTGATGGACGAAATGGCCGCCTCCACCGAGACCCGCTTCGTCATCATCACCCACAACCCCATCACCATGGCCCGCATGAACCGCCTCTTCGGCGTCACCATGGCCGAGCAGGGCGTATCGCAGCTCGTGTCGGTGGACCTGCAGACGGCGGAGCAGTTGCGCGAGGCGTCCTGACCGTGCGGAACCAAATCCGCTCCCATGCATTGGTCCCCGCCCGCATGTTCCAGCGGGTGGATATGCAATCGGGGACAGAACGTGAGCAGAGACGCACTTTACATGGTCATCGGCGCCCTCATCGTCGTGGTGGCGGGCTTTTCCTTTTATGCCTGGCAGCAGGAGACGGAGCCTGACGGCGTCGAGATACGGCTGAACGAAGAGGGGCTTTCCATTCAGGAAAACTGAGGCTTGCCCGTCGCGCTTATATTTTTCTCACGTAATGTTGCGATGCCGTCGCAAAATTGACGCAGTGCAGCAAAAATCCTGTCGCACCGCGTTTTCAAAGGGATGCACTTCCTGTAGATTGCGCTAACGCAATTGGGGAGGCGTCGATGGAGAAGTGGGTCTATACCTTCGGGGGAGGCCGCGCCGAAGGCAGCGCGGGCGATCGCAACCTGCTCGGCGGCAAGGGCGCGAACCTTGCCGAGATGTGCAATCTCGGCCTGCCGGTGCCGCCCGGCATCACCATCGTCACCTCCGCCTGCAACCACTACTACGAGAACGGCCGCACGCTGCCGGCCGGCCTGAAGGATCAGGTCCGCGCCGGGCTTCGCGAGATGGAGGCCATCACCGGCCGCGTCTTCGGCGATACCGCCAAGCCGCTGCTGCTCTCCGTCCGCTCGGGCGCCCGCGCCTCCATGCCGGGCATGATGGATACGGTGCTCAACCTCGGCCTCAACGACCGTACGGTGGAAGCGCTCGGCCACGATGCCGGCGATGCGCGCTTTGCCTGGGACAGCTATCGCCGCTTCATCCAGATGTATGGCGATGTCGTCATGGGCCTCGACCACGAGGTCTTCGAGGAAATCCTCGAGGACGAGAAGGGCCGGCTCGGCCACGAGCAGGACACGGAACTCTCCGCCGTCGAATGGCAGCACGTCATCGCCCGCTACAAGGAGATCATCCGCGAAGAGCTGGACGAGGAATTCCCGCAGGACCCGGAAGTCCAGCTCTGGGGCGCCATCGGCGCCGTCTTCGCAAGCTGGATGAACGCCCGCGCCGTCACCTACCGCACGCTGCACAATATCCCAGCCGTCTGGGGCACCGCCGTCAATGTCCAGGCCATGGTCTTCGGCAATCTCGGCAACTCCTCGGCCACCGGCGTCGCCTTCACGCGCAATCCCTCGACGGGCGAGAACAAGCTTTACGGCGAATTCCTCGTCAATGCGCAGGGCGAGGACGTCGTCGCCGGCATCCGCACGCCGCAGAACATCACCGAGGAGGCGCGCATCGCTTCCGGCTCCGACCGGCCGTCGCTGGAAAAGCTGATGCCGGAGGCCTTCGCCGAATTCCGCGGCATCTGCGAGCGGCTGGAGCAGCACTACCGCGACATGCAGGACCTCGAATTCACCATCGAGCGCGGAAAGCTCTGGATGCTCCAGACCCGCTCGGGCAAGCGCACCGCCAAGGCCGCGCTGAAGATCGCCGTCGAGATGGCGACGGAAGGGTTGATCAGCGAAGGCGAGGCCGTCGCCCGCATCGATCCCGCCTCGCTCGACCAGCTCCTGCACCCGACCATCGATCCGCGCGCCCGCCGCGACGTCATCGGCTCCGGCCTGCCGGCCTCGCCGGGCGCGGCGACAGGCGCGATCGTCTTTACCTCGGAAGAGGCGGTGCAGGCGGATGAGGAAGGGCGCAAGGTCATCCTCGTGCGCATCGAGACCAGCCCGGAAGACATCCACGGCATGCACGCCGCCGAAGGCATCCTGACGACGCGCGGCGGCATGACGAGCCATGCGGCGGTCGTGGCGCGCGGCATGGGCACGCCTTGCGTGTCGGGCGCCGGCACGCTGCGCGTCGACCTGCGCAACGAGTTGCTGGTCGCTCATGGCGTGACGCTTCGCAAGGGCGACGTCATTACCATCGACGGTTCCTCCGGCCAGGTCTTGAAGGGCGAGATCCCCATGCTCCAGCCGGAGCTTTCGGGCGATTTCGGCCGCATCATGGAATGGGCCGACCGCACGCGCCGCATGAAGGTGCGCACCAATGCCGAGACGCCGGCGGATGCCCGCGCGGCGCGCTCCTTCGGCGCGGAAGGCATCGGCCTCTGCCGCACCGAGCACATGTTCTTCGAGGGCAGCCGCATCAATGTGATGCGCGAGATGATCCTTGCCGAGGACGAAGCCGGCCGCCGCGCGGCGCTGGCAAAACTCCTGCCGATGCAGCGCTCGGACTTCGCCGAACTGTTCGAGATCATGCACGGCCTGCCGGTGACGATCCGCCTGCTCGATCCGCCGCTGCACGAATTCCTGCCGAAGAGCGACGAGGAGATCGCCGAGGTCGCGGCGGCCCTTGCCATCGACGAGGCCGTGCTGCGCCGCCGTGTCGATACGCTGCACGAGTTCAACCCCATGCTCGGCCATCGCGGTTGCCGCCTCGCCATCTCCTATCCCGAGATCGCCGAGATGCAGGCGCGCGCCATATTCGAGGCGGCGGCGGAAGCGGCCAAGGCGACGGGCGCGGCCGTGGAGCCGGAAATCATGGTGCCGCTCGTCGGCCTCAAGGCGGAGCTGGATTATGTGAAGGCCCGCATCGAGGCGGTGGCGCAGGCGGTGATCGCCGAAAGCGGCGTGCCGATCAACTACCTCACCGGCACGATGATCGAGCTGCCGCGCGCGGCCCTTCGCGCCCATGTCATCGCCGAATCGGCCGAGTTCTTCTCCTTCGGCACCAACGACCTGACGCAGACGACCTTCGGCATCTCGCGCGACGACGCCTCGGCGTTCCTGTCGACCTATATCCAGAAGGGCATCGTCGAGCAGGACCCGTTCGTGCAGCTCGATTTCGACGGCGTGGGGGAACTTATCCGCATCGCCGCCGAGCGCGGCCGGCGCACGCGAAACGACCTGAAGCTCGGCATCTGCGGCGAGCACGGCGGCGACCCGGCCTCGATCCATTTCTGCGAGGATGCGGGGCTGGATTACGTGTCCTGCTCGCCCTTCCGCGTGCCGATCGCCCGGCTCGCGGCGGCGCAGGCCGCCTTCAACGGCAGCAAGGCTTGAGGATCAGTAGCGCCGGTCGCGCACGATGATGACGGGCGGCGGCATGTAGAGCGCGTCGCGGCTCGACTGGCGCAGCGATGCGCGCCGGTCGAGGTCTATGCGTTGCAGGCATTCGGCGAAGGCATCGGTGCGCGGGCGAAAGCCGTAGGACAGGCAGCGGCTTTCGTCCGCTGCGCGTACCTCTTGTGCGCTCTGGCAGCCGGTGACGGCAAGGGCGGCGACGGCGAGGACCGCCAATCTGGAAACGATCGTGGACATGCTGGCTCCGGCGCTCCGTGACGCCATGGACATAGGCGCGTCCCGCCGGTGCGGCAAGCCTTCAGATGCGCTGGAGCACATCGACGAAGGCATCGGCGAAGCGCTTCAGGTCCTTCGTCGTCTCGTCGGGGTTTTCCACGCGGATGGTCGCGCCTTCCGCGTCCAGAAGGGCAAAGACGATCGTCGGTGCGCCGTTCTCGCCCTTCGGCACACGCAGCGCCGCGATGCGCAGGCAATCCTCCGCAAGCCCCGAGGCGGGCAGATCGAACAGGAAGTCGCCGCCGACCTGATCGGCCGCCTGGCGCACCGCCTCGGCAAAGCTCGCCTCGTCGCCGGAAAAGCCGTCGAGCGAAAGTTCGAGTTCCAGAAGCTCCAGGGGCAAGGCAGGGTCGCCCGTGGATGTGGCGACGGGCGTGGCGACGGGTGCGGTGGCGGTTGTCTGTATCGGCAACATCGTCATCTCCTAGATCGGCTCCGGCGAAGGCGTGCAAACGCGCGGAAAGAAAGCTGAACCCCCGTCTATGAAAACTCGTTAACGAGCGTGGCAAATTTGCGGCAGGCAAGGAAATTCACGGCGGCAGGTTCCTTTCCCACAGATGGAGCGCGGCTGCCGGCGCATGGACGCGGTGCGCTACGAGGCCCCGATCAGCCGCCGGATGCCGGGTTTGTGGGATATCAGCTCGCACCGGCTCATATGGTCGGCAAAGCGCCCGGCCTCCTCGGCGGGAACGGTGACGGCGCGGCCGTCCTCCGCCCTGTCCGTCTCGTAGACATCGAGAATCAGCAGCCGGATGGCCATGCCGGCATGGTGGCAGGCGGTCATGCCGAGGCTGAGACGCTGCAGTGCGGCCGTATCGTTCCGCGCGATCAGGTCCCGGATCCGCTCGATGGCGGGAAGGTCCTGCGAGGCGATGCGGGCATGGGCGGCGGACAGTTCGCCCTTGTCCCCGCCCTGGCTTGCCCGGTACAGCAATTCCTCAAGGGCGCGGGATTGCGCGTGGTCCGCCCAGGCGGAGGGAACCGGCGGGGGTGCATCGGCCCGGCCGGGACTGGCCGGAAGCAGGCTAAGGACGGCGGCAAGCAAGGATATCGTGAATTTATCGGTGGTCATGGCCGTTCTTCAATCGTCATTCCAACATTTGAAAACAAAGGCATTTGTCGTGAATACCATCAAGCCGCATCGGGCATCCGTCGCGTTTCCGACCGGAAACCGCGTCGCGGCGGCGTCTGCCGCTCCCCCGCATTCCTGAGCGGTAGCCCGCCCGCCACCCTTCATCGAAAACATATCAGGCAGAGAGATTTTCCATGCGTCAATTCATTCCGGTTACGGCCTTCGCCCTCTGGCTGGGAGCAATTCCCGGCGTCAGCCATGCCGAAAGTGCGGCAGCGCCGGTGACGGATTGCGACCGCCTTGCCGGCACGACCACCGATCCGGACAATGTCGGCGGCCACTATGTAGTGCTGGAGCAGATCAAATCCGCCGAAGCCGTCGCGGCCTGCACGCAGGCCCTTGCCCTCTATCCCGAGTCGCGGCGTCTGATGTTCCAGCTCGGCCGCGCCCATGACGCGGGCAAGAACGCGGCCGAAGCCTACCGCTGGTATCGCAAGAGCGCCGAGCTGGGGAGCCCCGCGGCCCAGTATAACCTCGCCGTGTCCTATCAGGAGGGTGAGGGCGTCGCGCAGGATTACGATCAGGCCCTCCACTGGTATGGTAAGAGCGCCGCGCAGGGGGATGCGGATGCGCAGCGCAATCTCGGCGTGCTCTACTATAACGGCGAGGGCGTCGAGCAGGATTTCGACAAGGCGTTCAAGCTGTTCCTGCAGGCGGCGGAAAAGAACGACACGCTCGCGCAATACGATGTCGGCCTCAGCTATCGGGACGGCAATGGCGTCGAGCAGGATTTCGGCAAGGCCGCGATCTGGCTGCGCAAGGCCGCCGACGGCGGCGATGTCGACGCCCAGCGCAGCCTCGGTGAACTTTACGAACATGGATTGGGCGTGGTGCAGGACCCTGCCGAGGCGCAGGTGTGGTATCGCAAGGCCGCCGCGCAGGGGGATGCCGCAGCCGCGGCGGCGGTCGAGGACCTCCGGTCGCAGGAGCCTTGAAACGGCCGCAGCCGTATCGCGGAGTGGAAAAACGCCCCGCCCTGCGCTAGGGAAGAAGGGCGGCAGTGACGCCGCGAGCATCCGGTGAGGCGATGGCAATCACGATCCAGTACGAACGGCCGGTTTCCCATGCGGCGCACTGGGCGCGCCGTCTGGCGCTGTTTTCCTGCGTCCTGTTCGTCGCCGTCGTTCTGTCGCATCGCTTCGGGCCGCTGACGACGCCGCATTTCCTGGCCCTTGCCGGCTTCGCCGCCGTTCTGGCGGGCGTGTCCGTGCTGCTTGCGGCCATCGGTCTTGCGCGCCTCTGGTTCGTCGGCGCGCGGGGCGGCAAGGCCTCCTTCATGGCGCTGCTGTTCGCGCTGCTGCCGCTTGGCGTGGCCGGTGCCGCCGCCTATTCCTATTTCTACAAGCCGGCGCTGCATGACGTGACGACGGACACCGTCGCCGCCCCGCCGTGGCTTGCCGAGCCTTCGGCCGATCAGGACTGGCTGCCGCGCGGCGGCATCGTCACGCCCGAGGAGCGCGCCGTGCAGCTCGAGGCCTATCCCGGCCTTTCCGGCCGCCGCTACGAGGGCGCGCTCGACCGCGTCTATCAGGGCGTGCGCAAGGTCGCCGCCGCCTATGGCATCACCATCACCGCCGAGGACGGCCTCGACAACATCCTCGCCGATCTCGAGGACCTCGTGGTCGATCCCGCCAAGGTCGCGCAGAGCGCCGAGGCGCTGGGCGAGGTGCCGATCCCCGAGGCCCGCCCGCTGGAAACGCCCCTGACACCGCATGTCGGCGGCGCGGGCGATGTGCTGCTGCAGGGCGAATGGCGCTCGCCGGTCTTCGGCTTCCGCTTCGATGTGGTCATCCGCCTGCGCGAGGAGGCCGAGACGACGCTGGTCGACATGCGCGCCGCCACCCGCTACGGCCCGCACGATCTCGGCATGGGCGCGAATCTGGTGGAGGGCTACCTGAAGGCGCTCGACGCCGAATTGCTCGGCATCGCCGGCGACTGATCAAAGGCCCGGCGCGGGAAAATACAGCCCCTTCAGCGAGGGCGGCCCCTCGGTGACGACCTCGCCGCGCCCGACGAGATCTTCCAGATGGGCGAGCACGGAAAGCGCCGCCGCGCCGTGCAGGCGCGGGTCCGTCTCGCGGTAGATTACCTTCACCATGTCGGCGATCAGCCGGTCGCCCGCGCGGATGCGCTCGCGCACCGCCCGCTCGCGCATGCGCCGGTGGGTGCGCAGCCCGCGCAGGAACGAGGCCGGCTCCGTCACCGGGCCGCCATGGCCGGGAAAATAGATGCGGTCGTCCCGCTCCAGCAGCCGTTCGAGCGAGGCCATGTAGTCCGCCATCGCCCCGTCCGGCGGCGCGACGATGGTCGTCGCCCAGGCCATGACATGGTCGGCGGAAAAGACGATGCCCTCCGGCCCGTCGAGCGCGAAGGCGGCATGGTTGGCGGTATGGCCCGGCGTCAGCAGCGCCGTCAGCGCCCAGCCGTCGCCGGTCACCGTCTCGCCGTGGCCAAGCGCGATATCCGGCACGAAATCCATGTCCGAGCTTTCCGCGAAGGGGTTGCTTTCCCCCGCATGCAGCGGCCGCGCCGCGCGGTGCGGCCCCTCGGCGACGATGAGCGCTCCCGTTTCGGCCTTCAGGCGACGGGAAAGCGGCGAGTGGTCGCGATGCGTGTGGCTGACGGCGATATGCGTCACCTCGCGCCCGGCAAGCGCCTGCATCAGCGCCTGGAAATGCGCCTCGTCCTCCGGCCCCGGATCGATCACCGCGACCGAGCGGTCGCCGACGATATAGCTGTTCGTGCCGTGGAAGGTGAAGGGACCGGGATTGTTGACGGTGATGCGCTGGACGCGCGGCCCGACCGGCACGGCCTCGCCATGGGCCGGCCTGAAGGTGAGATCGAAATGCGGGCTTTCCCCGGTGTCGCGGCTCACGGATGCGTCACTTGTATTCGATTTCGATAAAGCTCATGGGCTTGTCGCCGCCATTGACGACATTGTGCGCCACGCCCGCTTCCCGCCGGTAGACTGCGCCGGCCGGACTATGCACCCGCCGCTCGCCGGTCTCCTCCTCGATCAGGAAGTCGCAATCCGTCATCGGCACGACGACATAGCCCATCCCATGCACATGATGCCCGGTATCGGCTCCCGGCTCGAAATCCCAGCGCGTGACGCGCACCACCGCGTCATCGAGAAGAACGGTGGGCACGGCCGGCGGGCGGGCGCGAAACTGCGACATGGCGGCTCCTCATGAAATCTGCTTGCGGCCAGACCCTACCGCCGCCCCGCCCGCCTGCCAAGGCTGCTCCGGGCGCTCTTTCCCTTTCACCCCAACCCTTCATTGAAATGACCGCCATGTCCTCTATTATTTCCTCACGCTGGCCACGGCCGGTGAAAAACAACAGGGAGTAAGACATGGGAATCTTCAGTTCCATCAAGGAAAAGCTGTTCGGCAAGGCAGAGCCGGAGGTTGCGGCCGCCGAGACGATCACGGCCGAGGCCGTGAAGCCTGTAACGGCTGACGTTTCCGCGACGGCGACGGCCTCGGGCGGCGCGGCGGCAGCGACGCCTGCGGAGAGCAAGGCGGCCCCGGCGGCGGCCGTGGATGTGGCCGCCATCATGGATGCCGCGGTCAAGAAGAACGGCCAGAAGCTCGATTGGCGTCGTTCCATCGTGGACATGATGAAGGCGCTCGACCTCGATTCGAGCCTTTCCGCCCGCAAGGAACTGGCGGACGAGCTTGGCTACAAGGGCGACAAGGGGGATTCGGCCACGATGAACGTCTGGCTGCACAAGGCGCTGATGAAGGCCCTGGCCGAAAACGGCGGCAAGGTTCCCGCCGACCTGCTGGATTGATCCAGAAGGAAACCCGCCGGATTTCCGGCGGGTTTCCGTTCCATGCCGAAGGGCGCGGGCCTTGCCGGCCGCTGTCGCCCGAAAGAGATGCCTCGCCATTTCAGGCGGCCCGTACGGGATGGCCGTAAAGGCCCTTCGTTTGCGCCGGCAGATAGTGTTATCACCGTCTCTCAACGAAATATGGGAGACGAATCCATGAGCACGAACAAGGTAGCCGTCATCACGGCCGGCGGCAGCGGTATGGGAGCGGCGGCGGCGCGGCGGCTTGCGGCGGACGGGTTCAAGGTGGCGATCCTGTCCTCCTCCGGCAAGGGCGAGGCGCTGGCGCAGGAACTGGGCGGCCTCGGCGTCACCGGCTCCAACCAGTCGAACGACGACCTCAAGGGGCTGGTCGACCTCGCCATGTCGACCTGGGGTCGCATCGACGTGCTCGTCAACAGCGCCGGACACGGCCCGCGCGCCGAGATCACCGCGATCACCGATGAGGACTGGCACAAGGGCATGGACATCTACCTGATGAACGTCATCCGCCCCGTGCGGCTGGTGGCGCCCATCATGAAGGCGCAGAAGTCCGGCTCGATCGTCAATATCTCCACCGCCTGGGTCTTCGAGCCTTCTTCGATGTTCCCGACTTCGGCCGTCTTCCGCGCCGGCCTTGCCGCCTATACCAAGCTCTTCGCCGATACCTATGCGGGCGACAATGTGCGCATCAACAATGTGCTGCCGGGCTGGATCGACAGCCTGCCGGGCACCGAGGAGCGGCGCGAGAGCGTGCCCATGAAGCGCTACGGCACGATGGAGGAGATCGCCGCCACCATCGCCTTCCTCGCCTCCGAGGGCGCCGGCTACATCACCGGCCAGAGCCTGCGCGTCGACGGCGGCCTGATGCGCTCCGTCTAGAGCATTTCCAGCCGAAGCGGATTCGCTTCGGCATGGGCTGAATGTCGATCGGTCCTAGGGTTGGGTCAGGCGAGGGTGCCGAGGGGGATCATCTCCCCGGCATCCGGCCGCCAGTCGCCGCCCTCCCAGTCGCCGAGCCAG
This sequence comes from Shinella zoogloeoides, assembly GCF_020883495.1. NCBI lineage: Bacteria > Pseudomonadati > Pseudomonadota > Alphaproteobacteria > Hyphomicrobiales > Rhizobiaceae > Shinella > Shinella zoogloeoides. The sequence continues at coordinate 807,507 of NZ_CP086610.1, forward strand.
CGCTCGACCTTGAGGCCCGCCTCGGCGAGGAGCGCGTCCAGCTCCGCCTTTTGCGGAAAGGCGATGCGGGAGGCGGCGGAAAGCCGCCGGCCCGTCGCACGGATTTCGTAATGCGTTTCATAGGTGACGATGCCGGTCGCCGGATCGTGGGCGACATCGTTCCAGGCGGAGACCGCGCCGAAGCGGGGATGCTCGACGAGGCGCATCGATTCCTCCGGCCCCCATTCCTCCCATTCGCGGCGCGCCGGATTGCGGCTGTCGAAAATGAAACGGCCGCCGGGCGCAAGGTGCGCCGCGATGGTGGCGAGCGCCGCGCGGCGATCTTCAACGGTGAGGAACACCTGGAAGGCGTGGCCGGTCAGGAGGACGAGATCGAAGCGGCGGCCGAGCCGCAGCGTACGGGCATCGACCTCGACGAAATCCACTCCCTGCGCGCCGGGCTTGGCCCTGGCGATATCCAGCATGGCCGGCGCCGGATCGACGCCGACGACGGCCCGGGCGCCCGAGAGCGCCACGGCGAGCGCGCCGGTGCCGCAGCCAAGGTCGAGAACGCTTCCCGCGCCCTCGGCAAGCGCCTTGCAGAAGACGAAATCCGGCGAGCGGTCCCAGCCGTTTTCCAGGTCGTAGAAGTCGGCCAGCGCCGGATCGTGGTAAAGGCGGTCTTCGTCCATGCCGTCCTCCAAAGAAAAAGCCGCGCGTCTCCGCACGGCTTCTGAATGTTCGGCCCTGGGCCGGCGGTTACTTCGCTTCGCCGGCGGCGTCGAGAACCTTTTCGCAGTGGCTCGGGCCACCCTTCGGGTCGGGACGGTCTGCCACGGCGCGGATATTGGTGATGATATAGGCATCGTTGACAGTCAGCTCGACCGTGCAGGACTTGCCCTTCACGAAGCCGCCGCGCCACTTGTAGAGCGTCGTGCCGCCCGAGCCGGCCGTATCGGAGAGCGGCGGACCATAGGCGGCAAAGAAGCTGCCGGCGGTCTTGCCGTTCCAGCGCGCCTGCAGCGGGTTGGATGCGACGGAGACGGTGGTGCATGCGGTGAGGGCAAGCGCGAGGCCTGCCAGAATTGCGATGCGGGACTTCATCTGTACGATTTCCTCGGACTTCCTGCGGCCGGTTTCGGCGACTCGGGGCTTGTGCCTCAATTTCGCCATAGCGCAGCGCGCGCGAAAGGGGAATCACCGCCATCGCTACTTTGCGGCCATCCCCGTCGAACGGCTCCGGACCGTGCGGATTTGCAACAGTTGCGGGCGTGGATCGCAGGCGATCCGCCAGGGTGGTATCGGCTTTTGGGGAGAAGTTTTCGGGAAAGTGCGAAAGCCTCAAGAGAGGATTTCCGCTGGTCGGAGTGGAGTGATTCGAACACTCGACCCCCACGTCCCGAACGTGGTGCGCTACCAGACTGCGCTACACTCCGTGACCAGCGGCGCTTCCTATAGAACAGGCTTTTCGTTTCGACAAGCGTAAAATATCAAAAAAATTCGCTGACTTGGGGAAAAGGCTGGTGTGCCGGGGAAAAAATCTTTTCGGCCGTGGGCGAGGCGGGAACCGTCCGTGCGTTTGGCCGTTTCCACCGCCATGGAACAGATCCTTGCAGACCTCTTTCCGAGGACAGAAGTGCCTTATCCGGTCATTCTCGCCCGCATGGTGGGCGCCATAGTGTTCGGCGCGGTCATAGGGGCCGAGCGGGAATATCGCGATCATGCGGCGGGGCTGCGCACCCATATCCTCGTCGCGCTCGCGGCCTGCGTCTTCGCGCTGCTGGCGCTGGAAAGCGTGCATATGGCCAGCTTCTCCGACGAGCAGGTGCGTATCGATCCGTTGCGCGTCGTCGAGGCCGTCACGGCGGGCGTCGCGTTCCTGGCGGCGGGCATGATCGTCTTCTCACGCGGCGAGGTGCGGGGGCTGACGACAGGGGCGGGCATGTGGCTTGCCGGGGCGGTCGGCCTTTCGGTCGGCCTCGGCTACTGGTTCGTCGGCTTCTTCGCGACGCTTGCCTGTTTCGTCGTGCTCTTCCTGCTCGGGAAGATCGAGCAGCGTTATGGCGCAGCGAAAGCGGATGAGGCCGCTGAGAAATAGGCCGGTTGTGCCTTCCCGTCGTATCGGAATGGAACCAGTCGGTGGCCTGCGCGTTTTACAGGAGACACAACAACGGAAAGGACAATTCGATGGCTCGGGCTTTGATCCTCTGGATTATGGGCGTTCCGCTCTTTCTCGTGCTGCTGATCTGGTACTTCTTCTTCTGAGCGTCAGACGGTCAGTCGCCGGCAAGGCGTGAAAACATTCTGAAATCGTGAAAGGCACCCTTGAACCAGGCTCTCTGGCGAAGGGTGCCTTCATATTGGAAGCCTGCCTTTTCCAGCACGCGATCGGACGCCGGGTTGCCCGGCAGGGTCCAGGCCTCCAGACGGTCGAGGCCGAACGGCCCGAAACCGCAGGCGACCACCGCCGCCAGCGCCTCGTCCATGTAGCCCTTGCCCCAGGCGGTGGGATGCAACTCGTAGCCGATCTCGGCGCGGCGATTGGGGGCATCCAGACAATTGAAGCGTATCGCGTCGAGCAGCGCGCCGGTGACCGTATCCTCGATCATCCAGGCGCATCCCTTGCGCTTGTCGAAAGCCTCGCACATCCATTTCAACGGCCGTTCGACCTCGCCGCGTTTCGGCGCGTCTGCCCAGTTGGAAAAGCGTGTGACTTCCGGGCAGGAGAGAATGGCGTGGAATGCCTCATAGTCCGCCATGCGGGGCTGCCGAAGGTTGAGGCGCGCGGTGGAGAGCACCGGGAAAACTTCGGGCGCGAAAGGTTTGGGCAGCGTCTCTGTCCCGCATGGTTCCTGTCGGCATCCTTGCAGAAATTCCCGATGCGGCAAGAGCCAAACGAAAAGCGGCGCCACAGGGGCGCCGCCGTCCAGTCGTCCTGCCTGAAGGCCTATTCGTCGAGATCGGCAAGAATCTCTGCGGCCCGTCCCACGCTGGTGTGACGCACGTCCACATCCTGACGACGATCCGCGAAAAGCGCGGTCGCCATGATCTTCTCCGCAAGGTCGGCGGGCAGCGAGAGCAGCACGCGCTGGTCGTCCTTGTGGATGCCGCCGAGTTCCGAGCGGCGGCCCGTGATCATGCCGCCGGCCACCGTGTTGTTGGTGTCGGGGTCGATCAGGATGAAGGCGCCGGTCGTGCGGTTCTGCTCGTAGGTGTCGAAGATCGCCTGTTCGTCGAAGGTGAGATGCACCTTGCCGATGGCGTTCATGCCGAGCTTGTCCGCCGTATTCCACTTGGAGCTTTTCAGGTCGAGCTGGCTCACCGGCTCCACCGTGACACGCTGGCGGCGCGAGCCGCTCTTCAGCCAGTAGCGCTTGCCCGGCTCGATGCCGTCCGGCTGCAGGGCGACGAGCTGTGCGTCGAAGCCGCGGCCGGTCATCGGCTGGCTGTCGATGGCGACGATCATGTCGCCGCGCGCCACGTCCACCTGACGGTCGAGAACGAGGGTGATGGCGTCGCCCGCCACGGCCGCGTTGCGCACGAGGTCGAAGGTGACGATCTTGGTGACGTTGGCGACCATGCCCGAGGGCAGGACGACGACCGAATCGCCCGGCTTCACCGAGCCGCCGGCAACGGTGCCCTGATAGCCTCGGAAGCTTTCGCCGGGGCGCGAGACGCGCTGCACCGGCAGGCGGAAGCCGACCGTCTGGTTGGAGCGGGTCGTGGCCTTTTCCAGCGTCTCGACCAGCGTCGGGCCGTCATACCAGGGCATCGAGGCACGGCCGTCATAGACGACGTTCTCGCCCTTCAGCGCGGAGATCGGGATGGCGGTGATCTGCTTGACGCCGAGGGTGAGCGCGAATTCCTTGAAATCGTGGACGATCTCGATGAAGCGGGCGCGGTCGTAGTTCGTCAGGTCGATCTTGTTGACCGCGAGCACGAACTGGCGGATGCCCATCAGCGAGGCGATGGTGGCGTGGCGGCGCGTCTGCTCCAGAATGCCGGCGCGGGCGTCGACCAGCAGCACGGCGAGGTCCGCCGTGGAGGCGCCGGTCGCCATGTTGCGGGTATATTGCTCGTGGCCGGGCGTATCGGCGACGATGAAGGAGCGACGGTCCGTCGAGAAGTAGCGATAGGCGACGTCGATGGTGATGCCCTGTTCGCGCTCGGCCTGCAGGCCGTCGAGCAGCAGCGCGAAATCGGGCAGGCCGAGATCGTTCTGCTTGCCGCTGTCGCGGTGGAGCGTGGCGGCCTGGTCCTCCTTGACGGCCTTGGTATCCCAGAGCAGGCGGCCGATCAGCGTCGACTTGCCGTCGTCGACCGAGCCGCAGGTGATGAGGCTAAGCGGGCGGGAATCGCGGATCGCGCGGGCCGGTTCTTCGATAGGTAGAAGAACCTCGGCGGTTGCGGTGGCGGAAACGGTCATCTCAGAAATACCCTTCGCGTTTCTTCTTTTCCATGGAGCCGGACTGGTCGCGGTCGATCGCGCGGCCCTGGCGTTCGGAGACGGTGGCGGTCTCCAACTCGGCGATGATGTCGTCGAGGGTCGTGGCGTTGGAGCGGATGGCGCCGGTCAGCGGGAAGCAGCCGAGCGTGCGGAAGCGGATGACGCCTTCCTGCTTCACTTCGCCGGGAAGCAGCTCGAGGCGCTGGTCCTCGGCCATGATCATCATGCCGTCGCGCTCCACATAGGGGCGCTTCTTCGCGAAATAGAGCGGCACGATCGGGATGTCCTCGGCCTGGATGTAGCGCCAGATATCGACCTCGGTCCAGTTGGAGAGCGGGAAGGCGCGCACGCTCTCGCCCTGGCGGATCATGCCGTTATAGACGTTCCACAGTTCCGGGCGCTGGTTGCGCGGGTCCCAGCGGTGGTCCGGCGTGCGGAAGGAGTAGATGCGCTCCTTGGCGCGCGAGGCTTCCTCGTCGCGCCGCGCGCCGCCGAAGGCCGCGTCGTACTTGCCGGCGTCGAGCGCCTGACGCAGCGATTCCGTCTTCATGATGTCGGTGTAGAGCGCCGAGCCGTGGGAGAAGGGCGTGACGTTCTCGGCCGCGCCGCGCGGATTGACGTGCTCGATGAGGTCGAGATCGTATTCCTTGACGATCTTGTCACGGAACTCGATCATCTCGGCGAATTTCCAGCCCGTGTTGACATGCAGCAGCGGGAAGGGGACGCGGCCCGGATAGAAGGCCTTGCGCGCGAGATGCAGCAGGACGGAACTATCCTTGCCGATCGAATAGAGCATGACGGGGCGCTCGAATTCGGCGGCGACCTCGCGGAAGATATGGATGGCCTCGTTTTCCAGCGCCTTCAGGTGCGGATCGAGCGGGGGCTTGGGCGTGGCGTTCGGCTTTGCTTCCGCCTCGTTACGGATATCGGACATTAAACTCTTCACTCCGGATGGGATGCCTTGGGAGGGCTGTTCGGGTCAGGCCACGCTGGGGGCCGGGATGGGGGAGGCGGTGGCCTCGTGGACGTGCAGGCCGCATTCGCGCTTCTCGTCGTTCTCCCACCACCAGCGGCCGGCGCGCTCGGGCTCGCCCGGCTTGATGGCGCGCGTACAGGGCTCGCAGCCGATGGAGGGATAGCCGCGGGCATGCATCGGGTTCACCGGCACGGCATTGTCGGCCACGTAGGCCTTGATGCGGTCGATGTCCCAGTCGGCCAGCGGGTTGATCTTGACGAGGTTGCGCTCGGCGTCATGTTCGGCAAAGGGCGTGTCCGCCCGGTTGCCGGACTGGCCGCGGCGCAGGCCGGTGATCCAGAAGGATGCCCCTTCGAGCGCGCGCGCAAGCGGCTTCAGCTTGCGCACGCTGCAACAGGCATGCCGCGCCTCGACGCTCTCATAGAAGCCGTTGAGGCCATACTGCGCCGCATAGGCGTCGATATCGTCCTGCACGGGCACGTAGCGGGCGATGGTGATGCCATACTGCCCCTCGGTCTCGTCGATGAGATCGACGGTCTCCTTGAAGAGCCGGCCCGTCTCCAGCGTCACGACGTCGATGGCAAGCCGGTCGGTGCCGATGGCGGCGGTGATCACCTGATCCTCGATGCCGAGGCTGGTGGTGAAGACGGCGCGTCCGCCAAGTGCGGCTACGAGCGCCAAGCGCCCGGCAAGGTCGAGACCGGCCAGTTTGTCGTTCAGGGCTTCCGCGATCCCGTTTCCGGTAAGAGCAGTCATTCCGTTTCCAAGCCTTTGCGAGAATTTGCCGGATTATCGCAGGCTTGGGGAAGGGCAGACAGCAAAACGGATTTCCAAAGCGTGCGGACGAAGAGCAAATATCTCTCTATCTACGCCCCGAGGCAGAAATCCTGCCGCCGGGGAAAGCTTTGATATTATTCTATAAATTTAGTAGAAAATAGGGAGCGTTATAGACCGATCGCCTTGCGAAGCGCCTCGTTCATGCGCCCCTGCCAGCCCTTGCCACTCTCGCGGAACCGGGCAATGACGTCTTCGTCGAGGCGCAGCGTGATCTGTTTCTTTGGGTGAGCCAGCGAAGGCCGCCCGCGGGATTTGCGGTGCTCTTCCATCGCCTCGAAGAATGCCGGCGAGAGAACGTCCTTGGCCGGACGCATCTTCGTCAGTTCCTCGTCGGTCAGTTCGGGAGAATTGACAGCGTCCCAGTCTTCCTTGGTAAAGCCCTGGCCGGACTGGAAGGTCGTCAGCTTTGCGGTCTTGGCCATGGAAGCCTCCTTCTTTCCCTTTCGCTCGCCGGGCGGAAGCTGATGATCGATACGGCTTCCTGCCCAAGCGTGACGAAGATGACGACGGCGGTGCCGTCCCGAAAGTAGCCGAGCGCCTTGAGCGGCCGCCGGCCCGATGCATCCGGCCTGGCGTCCTCGACAAGGGCATTGGCCCAGTCGATTTCGCCGATATCGGCGAAATCGAGCCGATGCTTTTGCAGGTTTGCTTGCCGCTTCGGCTCGTCCCAGACGATCTTCATGATTTAATGTAGTTACATTATATCCGAGGTCAAGATCACCGGTCGCTTACCACCGCAAGCGGGTTCACCCACGGTTCCTGATTGGAGCGAGCCAGCGGCTGCTTGCCGAGGATGTGGTCGGCCGCTTTCTCCCCCGTCATGATCGACGGCGCGTTGAGGTTGCCGTAGGTCACGTGCGGGAAGATGGAGCTGTCCGCGACGCGCAAGGCCTCGACGCCGATCACGCGGGTCTGCGGGTCGACCACCGCCATCGGATCGTCCGCCGCGCCCATGCGGCAGGTGCCGCAGGGGTGGTAGGCGCTTTCCAGATGCTCGCGCAGGAAGGCGTCGATCTCGTCGTCGGTCTGCACCCTCTCGCCGGGCTGGATTTCCGGGCCGCGGAATTCGTCGAAGGCCTTCTGGCCGAAGATTTCGCGGGTCAGGCGCACGCAGTGGCGGAACTTGATCCAGTCTTCCTCGTGGCTCATGTAGTTGAAGCGGATCACCGGATCGGCCATCGGATCGGCCGAGCGCAGGGTCACGTTGCCGCGCGACTTCGACAGGTTGTAGCCGACATGCGCCTGGAAACCATGGCTCTTGGCGGCCGCCTTGCCGTCATAGGAGATGGCGACGGGCAGGAAGTGGTATTGGATATCCGGCTGCTTCAGCCCCGGCGCCGAGCGCAGGAAGGCGCAGGCCTCGAACTGGTTGGACGCGCCGAGGCCACCCTTGGAGAGCAGCCACTGCGCGCCCGCCACGCCCTGCCAGAACCACGGCAGCCAGGAATAGAGCGAGACCGGCTTGGTGGAGACCTGCTGGAAATAGAATTCCATATGGTCCTGCAGGTTTGCGCCGACGCCCGGCCGGTCCACCTTCACCTCGATGCCCATGTCCTTGAGATGCTGCGCCGGGCCGATGCCCGACAGCATCAGCAGTTTCGGCGAATTGAAGGAAGAGGCCGAGACGACGACTTCCCGGTTCGCCTTCACCACCTCGATCTTGCCGCCCCGCTCGATCTCGACGCCGACCGCGCGGCCGTTCTCGATGACGATTTTCCGCGCGAAGCAGTGGACGACGGAAACGTTCCGCCGTTTCATCGCCGGGCGCAGATAGGCGTTCGCCGCCGACCAGCGGCGACCGTTGTAGATCGTCTGCTCCATCAGGCCGAAACCTTCCTGCTTGGAGCCGTTATAGTCCTCGGTGGTCTCGAAGCCCGCGTCCCGGCCGGCCTGGATGAAGGCGTGGAAGAGCGGGTTCGTCACCGGCCCGCGCCGCACATGCAGCGGCCCGTCGGTGCCGCGCCAGCCGGCCTCGCCGCCGAGCGAGGTTTCCAGCCGCTTGTAATAGGGCAGCACATCCGCATAGGCCCAGCCCTGCGCGCCAAGCTCCTCCCAGCGGTTGAAGTCCTCCGCATGGCCGCGCACATAGACGAGGCCGTTGATGGAGGACGATCCGCCCAGCACCTTTCCGCGCGGTGCGGTGATGCGCCGGTTGTTGAGGTGCGGCTCCGGCTCGGAGAGATAACCCCAGTTATAGCGCTTCATGCTCATCGGCCAGGCGAGCGCGGCCGGCATCTGGATGAACGGCCCGATATCCGAGCCGCCATATTCCAGCACCATAACCGTATGCTTGCCATCCTCCGAGAGCCGGTAGGCGAGCGCCGAGCCGGCCGAGCCGGAGCCGATGATGATGTAGTCTGCGTTCTGCATGGCGGTCCCCAGCCAATCTTTCTTCAGTTACCCGTGGTCACAACGGGCGAAACCTCAATACGGCGCGTCCACCTTGCCCATGGAGACATAGACCGTCTTCAGCTCCGAATAATGCTCCAGCGCCGCCAGCGAGTTCTCGCGGCCGAAACCGGACTGCTTGGAACCGCCGAAGGGGATTTCCACGGGGGCGAGATTGTAGGTGTTGATCCAGAGCGTGCCGGCTTCGAGCTGGTCGACGACGCGGTGCGCGCGAGTGATGTCGGTGGTGAAGACGCCGCCGGAAAGGCCGAATTCCGTGGCGTTGCCGCGTTCGATGACCTCTTGCTCGTTGTCGAAGTCGAGCACGCACATGACGGGGCCGAAAATCTCTTCCCGTGCGATGGTCATGCTGTCGGTAACATCGGCGAAGACGGTCGGCTGGATGTAGTAGCCTTCACCCGAAACGGCGTTCGGAATACCGCCGCCGGTGAGCAAAGTTGCGCCCTCGGCCTTGCCCTTCTCGATATAGTCGAGAACCTTGTCGCGCTGCGCCTTCGAGACCATCGGGCCGAGCTGCGTCGCCTCGTCCATCGGATCGCCGATCAGGATCTTTTCCGTGCGTTCCTTGAGGCGGGCGAGGAACTTCTGCTTGATGCCCTTCTGCACGAAGACGCGCGTGCCGTTCGAGCAGACCTGCCCGGTCGAATAGAAGTTGCCGAGCATCGCCCCGCCGATGGCGCTTTCGAGATCGGCGTCGTCGAAGACGATGAGCGGCGACTTGCCGCCGAGTTCCATCGTCACATGCTTGAGGTCGGAAGCGGCCGCACCGGCCACCTTCTTGCCCGTCGGCACGGAGCCGGTCAGCGAGACCTTGGCGACGTCAGGGTGGTTGACGAGCAGCGGCCCGGTCGAGCGATCCCCCTGGATGACGTTGTAGAGACCCTTCGGCAGACCGGCCTCGATGAGAATTTCGGCGATCTTCAGCGCGCCGAGGGGCGTATTCTCCGAAGGCTTGAAGACCATGGCATTGCCGCAGACGAGCGCCGGCGCGCCCTTCCAGCAGGCGATCTGCTGCGGATAGTTCCACGCGCCGATGCCGACGCACACGCCGAGCGGCACGCGCTTGGTGAAGGCGAAGTCCTGCCCGAGCGGGATATAGTCGCCGTTGAGACCCGCCGCCGCGATGCCGCCGAAGAACTCGAAGGCATCCGCGCCCGAGGTCGGATCGGCGACGATGGTCTCCTGGATCGGCTTGCCGGTATCCAGCGTCTCAAGCTCGGAAAGCTCGCGGTTCCTTTCGCGCATGATTTCGGCGGCGCGCTTCAGGACACGGCCGCGCGCCGTCGGGCTCATCGCGGCCCATTCCTTCTGCGCGCGCTTGGCGGAGGCGATGGCCTTCTCCACGATGGCGGGCGTTGCCGCGTGAAGGCGGGCGATCACCTCGCCGGTGGCGGGATAGACGCTCTCGAAAGGCGTGCCGGCAACGTCTTCCACATAGTCGCCGTCGATGAAATGCGAGGCTTTCGGTTGGGCTTTCATGTCATTCTCCCCGCGGATAGCGTTTGGATTCCTCGAGATTGTCGAGGTTCATGTGGTTGCGCATGTAGCGTTCGGATGCCTTCTGCAGCGGCTGGTGGTCCCATGGGTAATAAGCCCCGTTCCTCAGCGCCTCGTAGACCACCCAGCGCCGCGCCTGGCTCTCGCGCACGGCAGAGTCGAAGGCGGCCATGTCCCAGCGCGCTTCACGCATCTGGCGGAAGGCGTCGAGCGTCGCCCGGATCACCGGATTGTCCGAGGTCGCAAGGTTCGTCAGCTCGTGCGGATCGGCTTCGAGATCGTAGAGCTGCTCCGGGTCGAGTTCGCAGTGGATGTATTTCCACTTGCCCTCGCGGATGCCGACGAGCGGCGCATAGGAGGCTTCCGCCGCATATTCCATCAGCACCGGCGTCGTGCGCTCCGCGCCGTTGATGATGGGCAGCAGGCTTTCCCCGTCGGTCCACGGCATCACGGCGTCCATGGAAATGCCGGCGAGGTCGCAGAGCGTCGGCGTCACGTCGAGGTTGGATGTCGGCGCGAGATGAAGGCCGGGCGTCACGCCGGGACCGGATATCATCAGCGGCACGCGGGCCGAGCCCTCGAAGAAGTTCATCTTGAACCACAGGCCGCGCTCGCCCAGCATGTCGCCATGGTCCGAGCAGAACAGGATCAGCGTCTCGTCCAGCATGCGCGTGCGCGTCAGCGTATCGACAAGCTCGCCGACCTTCTCGTCGAGATAGGAGATGTTGGCGAAATAGGCCTGCCGCGAGCGGCGCACGTCCTCGCCGCTGATGGCGAATTTGGCATAGTCGCAGGAATGCAGGATGCGGGCGGAATGCGGGTCCGGTTCCTCCAGCATGTCGACGGCGGGCATCAGGTGCGCGCAGTCCTCGTAGAGGTCCCAGAACTTCCGCCGCGCCACGTAAGGATCGTGCGGATGGGTGAAGGAGACGGTGAGGCACCAGGGGCGGCGGTATTCGTCGTCGTTCTCGCGGGAAAGCTGGTAGAGCTTCTGGTTCGCGAGGAAGGCGACTTCATCGTCATATTCCATCTGGTTGGTGATCTCGGCGACGCCCGCGCCCGTCACCGAACCCATATTGTGATACCACCAGTCGATGCGCTCGCCCGGCTTGCGGTAATCCGGCGTCCAGCCGAAGTCGGCGGGGTAGATGTCGGTCGTCAGCCGCTCCTCGAAACCATGAAGCTGGTCCGGCCCGACGAAATGCATTTTCCCCGACAGCGCCGTGTAATAGCCGGCGCGGCGCAGGTGATGCGCGAAGGTGGGGATGGAGGAAATATACTCCGCCGCATTGTCGTAGACCTGCGTGCGGCTCGGCAATTGCCCGGCCATGAAGGAGGCGCGGGCGGGGGCGCAGAGCGGCGAGGAGGTGTAGTTGTTGCGGAACCGCGCGGAGCGCGCGGCGAGCGCCTTCATATGCGGCGCGTGCAGCCATTCCGCCGGCCCGTCCGGGAAGAAGGTCCCGTTGAGCTGGTCGACCATGACGATCAGGATATTCGGCTTGCTGGCGGTCACGGGTTCGTCCTTGAAATGAATGAAGCATGCATGGGGAAAATCTACGCCTCCCGTGTGACGGGCAATTGCCGGCCCGCGTCGACGGAAGCGGCGCCTGCGACAGCGGCAAGCTGCGCATTGAGATAGCCCTCCGTCAACGCGATGGAAGACTCGATGCTGACCGGCGCGGATTTCAGCCCCTGCCGCAGATACAGCCCGTCGATCATCGCCGCCGCCCCGTCGGCGATCTCGCCGGCGCGGTCGTCGGGGCAAAGCTGCTTCAGGCTGGCGAGCAGGTTGGAATTCAGCCGCCGCGCGTAAACCACGAGCAGCCGCCGCACTTCTTCCGAACGCTGCGCCTCCGAATAGAAGGCAAGCCACGCCGCCACCGTCTCCGGCGCGAACTGGTGCGCCTGGAAATTGACGCGGATGACCGCCGAAAGCCGCTCGCGCGGCGTCGAAGCCGCTTTCAGGGCCGCCACCGCATCCGCGCGCAGGGTGCGCAGGAGACTGCGGATCGTCTCGATGACAAGCTGTTCCTTGGAGCCGAAATAATGATGCGCAAGGGCAGGGGAAACGCCGGCATGGCGGGCGATCTCCGACATGGTCACGGTCAGCGAGCCATGGCCGCCCACCGCCCGCAGCGTCGCATCCACCAGCGCCTTGCGACGCACCGGCTCCATTCCAACCTTCGGCATGGCGTTCCCCTGATTTTGGTCAAGGATATTTTTAATTGAGTGATCAATCAATAAAAATCTGACGCCAGGGAAGCCTCGCAATCGCCTGTCGCAACCCCCCTTCGTTTCGTGCTAGGCTGACTTTGTTTTCATTCATTTTTCGAGGTGCATCATGGTCCTCTCCCCCGGAATGAATCCTCTCTCCGAAGTGCGTGCGAAATGGGGCTGGTTCGTCGCTCTCGGCGTCGTCCTGCTTCTCTTCGGCGGTATTGCCGCCGTCAATCTCTTCATCGCGACGGTCGCTTCGGTCTATTATGTGGGCGTGCTGATGATCGTCGGCGGCGCCGTGCATCTCGCCCATGCATTCCAGGTGAAGGCCTGGCGGGAGACGATCGCCTGGGCGCTGAGCGCGCTGCTCTATCTCGCCGCCGGCGTGCTCGCCTTCGTCAATCCGGTTCTCACCTCCGCCGTGCTGACCCTGCTGATGGCCGCCGCGCTGCTCGTTGCCGGCATCTTTCGTATCTTCGCGGCCTGGCGCGTGCGGCCGGAAAGCGGCTGGGGCTGGCTGATGGCGGGCGGCGTCGTCACCACGCTTGCCGGCGTGGTCTTCATCCTCGGCTGGCCGGTGAACAGCCTTTGGCTGCTCGGCCTCTTCCTCGCCTTCGACCTTGCCATGCAGGGCTGGGCGCTGATCGCCTTCGGCCTCGCGCTGCGCAAGTAACCGTTCCGGGTCACGCGCTGGCGGAGCGGTTTGACAGCCGCTCCGCCAGCGCCTAAAAATTCCGCCGTGGGATGGGGATGGAGCTCCCCGACAACTGCCGTTCACCGGCTGATAGCTCCTGCCATGCCGGCCAGCGATGGCCGTCGAGGGCGGGAGCGTGTCTGGCGACCGCCCGAGGGCGGTTTTTTGTTGTCCGGAAACCGGAACACGGACCTTTGAGGGCAACGGACATGAACTATCTGATCGTCTTTCTCGGCGCGGGCATCGGCGGGGCCGGGCGGCATGGGGTGAATGCGCTCGCCGCGCGGCTCGTCGGCACGGCCTTTCCCGCCGGCACGCTCGTCATCAATGTGCTGGGCTGCCTGTTGATGGGGCTGATCGCCGGCTTCTTCGCGTTTCGCGGGCACCTGCCGCAGGAGGCGCGGCTGTTCCTGGCGACGGGCGTGCTCGGCGGCTTCACCACCTTCTCGGCCTTCTCGCTCGATGCGGCGCTGCTGTGGGAGCGCGGCGAGGCGGGGCTGGCCGCGCTCTATGTCGGAGCCTCCGTCATCCTGTCGCTCGCCGCCGTTGCGGCGGGGCTGGCGCTGATGCGGGCGATGCTCGCGGGAGGAGCGGCATGAGGGGGCTTCTGACGTCCTGGCAGGTCTGGGCGCTCGGCTCGGCCGTCTTCGCCGCGCTCACCGCCATCTTCGCCAAGATCGGCATCACCGAGGTCAATTCCGATTTCGCGACCTTCATCCGCACGGTCGTCATCCTGCTCGCCATCGCCCTCATGCTGACGCTCGCCGGAAACTGGCAGGCGCCCGGAACGGTGCCGATGAAAAGCTGGGTCTTCCTCGTCCTTTCGGGGCTGGCGACGGGCGCGTCCTGGCTCTGCTATTTCCGCGCGCTGCAGATCGGCAAGGCCGCTCAGGTCGCGCCGGTCGACAAGCTGAGCGTCGTGCTCGTCGCCGTCTTCGCCGTGCTGTTTCTCGGCGAGCAGCTTTCCACCGTCCATTGGATCGCCGTCGTCATGATCGGCGGGGGCGCCCTGCTGCTGGCGCTGCCGATCTGAAGTATTGCCAGCAAAAGTGCGCAGCGGTTTTGCGTCCGGCAATACGAAAACCAAAGAGAGGCTCTAGCCAAACGTCAGCTTTTGCCCGGAAGCGATTCAAAAGACTCGCGCTTTGGGCTAGACCTCACATGCAGCTTCAAGCGGGGCAGCTTCAAGCGGGAAGGAAAAGCCATGCCGGTTCCATCGACCATGTTCCATATCGGGCTGAGCGCGCCGGGCGGGCCGGAAAACCTGGCGGTCGTGAAGGGTGACGTTCCTGCCGTCCGGCCGGGCGAAATCCTCGTGCGCGTCGAGGCGGCGGGCATCAACCGGCCGGACGTTCTCCAGCGCAAGGGCGAGTATCCGCCGCCGCCGGACGCCAGTCCCATCCTCGGCCTCGAGATCGCCGGCGAGATCGTCGCGCTCGGCGAGGGCGTCACGGGCCATGCCGTCGGCGACAAGGTCTGTGCGCTCGCCAATGGCGGCGGCTATGCGCAATATTGCGCGGTTCCGGCCACGCAGACGCTGCCCTTCCCGAAGGGCTACGACGCGGTGAAGGCGGCAGCGCTGCCCGAGACCTTCTTCACCGTCTGGGCGAACCTCTTCATGATGGCGGAGCTGAAGCCCGGCGAAAGCGTGCTGGTCCACGGCGGCTCCAGCGGCATCGGCACGACGGCGATCCAGCTTGCCGCCGCCCTCGGCGCGCGTGTCTTCGCCACCGCCGGCTCGGCGGAAAAGTGCGAAGCCTGCCTCGGTCTCGGCGCAAGCCGCGCCATCAACTACCGCAGCGAGGATTTTTCCGCCGTCATCGCCGAGGAGACCGGCCGGGCCGGCGTCGATGTCATTCTCGACATGATCGGCGCAGCCTATCTCGAGCGGAACCTGAAGTCGCTCGCCCGCGACGGCCGCCTGTCGATCATCGCCTTCCTCGGCGGGGCGGTGGCGGAACGGGTGAACCTCGTGCCCATCATGCTCAAGCGCCTGCGCGTCACCGGCTCGGCGATGCGCCCGCGCACAGCGGCGGAAAAGCAGGCGATCCGCGATGAATTGCTGGCAAAGGCATGGCCGCTGCTGGAAGCGGGCCGCGTCGCCCCGGTCCTCCACGCCGTCATGCCCTATGCCGAGGCCACCGCCGGTCACCGGATGATGGAAGAGGGCGACCATATCGGCAAGATCGTGCTGACATTCGATTGAGTGTGGCAGCGGTTGCCCGCTGCCGGCGATTGAGTGTGGCAGCGGTTGACCGCTGCCGGCGATTGAGTGTGGCAGCGGTTGACCGCTGCCGGCGATAGAGGCGGCTCAGCCCGCCCGTTCCGTCCGGTCGCGGCCGAGATGCTTGGCGCGGTAGAGCGCCCGGTCGGCGCGCTCGAAGAGGTCGTCGGCCGCGTTGCCGCAATAGTCCGCGACGCCCGCCGAAAGCGTGTAGACGCAGCCGAGGTCCGCACGGTTTTCGTCCCGCGCGATGTGGTGGCGCAGCCGGTCGATGGCCTCGGTCGCCTCCCGCAGATCCGCGCCCGGCATCAGCACGAGAAACTCCTCGCCTCCGATGCGCGCGAAAATATCTCCGCCGCGAAGCTGCTGCCGGCCGGCGGCGGCGAAGTGCCGGAGCACGTCGTCGCCCTTGGCGTGGCCATAGCGGTCGTTGATCGCCTTGAAGTGGTCGAGGTCGATCAGCGCCAGCGAGAGCTGGCCGCAATTGCGGAAGGCGGCCTGCATTTCCGCCGCCAGCCGCTCCATGGCGGCGCGGCGGTTGACGAGGCCGGTCAACGGGTCCGTATCGGCGGCGAGCCGCGCCGCGTCGCGGGCGCGCAGCAACACCTGCTCGTTGGATTTCAGCATGGTGATGTCGGTGAAGACATGCCACAGCCAGCCGCCCGGCAGCAGCGTCTCGTTGACGAGGAACCAGCGCTCGTCGCTGGTGTCGATCTCGAAGCTGCGCTGCGGCTTGCTGCGCCGCTTGCTGCGCGCCGCCTTGAGGAATTCCTCGACCGGCACCGCCATTTTCGGGCCGATGCCCTTTGTGTGGCAGTTGCGGATGATCTCCTCGAAGCCGGGCGCGCCGGGCTGCACGTCGAACAGCGCCTTGAAGGCCGTCGAGCCGTAGGAAAGCTCGTCGTCGGGCGAGAACAGCGCGAAGGCGACGCCCGAGGCGTCGAGGCCGGAGAGGATGAGGTCGGTCGTCGCCCGGTCGCGGATCAGCGCGAGCGGCAGGATGGCGTCGGCGGCGATCGCGCCGTGTTCCTTCGACCAGTCTTGCCCCTCGCTGCGCTTCACCGTCCGTGCCCTCCCGAGACAGAATCACCGGTTGCATCCCGATGGTCGGCGCTCTTTTTGGCAGAAGGCGGCGGTGCCGCAATCGAGACCGGGCGATGCCGTTAACGGAGGGTTAATCGGCCGCCGTCGTCTCGCCGTGCGGCAGGCGGACGGCAAGCAGGATCGCCAGCGCCGCCGGTAGCGCCAGCAGCCCGTAGAGCCAGTATGCCGCCGTCAGCGCGCCCGCAACGCCGCCCGGATCGATCAGCCCGGTCGTGTTGACGATGATGCCGGCGAGCGCCGCGCCGAAGGCCGCGCCCAGCGCCTGCATGGTGGTGATCGCCGCCGAGGCCTTGTCCGTCTCGCCGGCGGGCGCAAGGTGCAGCACATGGGTGACGAGATGCGCCCAGCCCATGCCGATGCCGAAGCCCATGAGGAAGATGAAGACGGTGGCGGTCGCCAGGAGCAGGAGGCCGCTTTCGGGATTGTGCCGGGCGAGGGTGAAGACGAGCAGCGCCGTCGCCAGCGCCTCGATGGCCGCGCCCGCGACGATCGCACGGTTGGCGCGGCGGCCCTTGAAGCTCGCGGTGGCGAAAGCCGCCGTCGTCCAGCCGAGCGCCAGCAGCGCCACCAGATAACCGGAGAGGAGCGGCGTCACGCCATGCAGCACCTGCAGGAAATAGGGGATGTAGACATCCGAGCAGACCGTCACCAGCAGCATGAGCATGATGAGATAGACACGGGCGAGGGCGGAGGCGGTGCTGATCGTGCCGGCCGGCAGCAGCCGCGCTTCGGCCTTGCGTTCTATCAGGATGGCGGCGGCGACGCCGATGACCGCCGCGCCGGCGAGCGCGGCCCGCAGCGCCGGCGCTTCCACCGAGCTTGCGAAGGAGAGCATGATCACGGCGGCGACCAGCAGCAGGATCTGCAGGAAGGGCGTGCCCGTCGTCACCCGCTCGCCCTTGCCCGAGGGCAGCAGCTTCGGCGCGCAGAAGGCCATGAGCGCGGAAAGGGGAATGAGCAGCGCGAAGGCCTCGCGCCAGGCGCTGCCGGCGGCGAAGACACCGCCGATGGTGGGGCCGAGGAAGGTGGCGATGCCCCAGGCGGCGGCATAGAGCGTGGAGGCCGTGCTCCACAGCGTCTCGGGGTAGACGAAGCGGATGAAGGCATAGCCGAGCGCCACGAGCACGCCCGCGCCCAGCCCCTGCACCGCCCGGCCGACAAGCACCGTCTCCATGGTCGGCGCGATGGCGCAGACGAGGCTGCCGATGCCGAACAGCACCGCGCCGATCACATAGCAGCGGTTCAGCGTCACGCTTTCCGGCCTGACGGCGACGAAGGTCGAGCCGAGCACGGAGGCCGCGACATAGATCGTCGTCGCCCAGGCGAAGAGCGGAAGGCCGCCGATATCGCGCACGATAGAGGGCATCAGCGTGGCGGTGATATAGGTCTCCACCGCATGCAGCATGATGCCGCCGCCCAGCATCAGCGTGCCGAACAGATAGGCGCGCGAGAACAGGCTGGAAAGCCGCGGCGCGGCGTCCTTCGGGGTGGCGATGGTCTCGGACATGGATGGCCTTGCTATGCGAAGAAAGAGGATGAGGCAGAGGTCGCACGGCCCAAACCGCAGTTCAAGCCGTGACTTCTCGCCGGAGTAGCGTGGGGAAGGGCCTTACGGGTTCCACTCGCCCGCGATCTGCCGCGTCGCCACGTTGAAGCGGTTCCACACATTGATCGCGGCGATCTCCACGACGAGGGCGGCGAGGGCCGTTTCGTCATAGTGGCGGGCGGCTTCGTTCCAGATGGCGTCCGGAACCGGCTCCTCGCGGTCGGCGATGCGCGTCAGCGCCTCGGTCAGCGCCAGCGCGGCGCGTTCGGCATCCGTATAGAACGGCGCTTCGCGCCAGGCGGCGACGGAGAAGATGCGCCGGTCCGTCTCGCCGGCCTTCTTCATCATGCGCGGATGCAGGTCGACGCAGAAGCCGCAGCCGTTGATCTGGCTGGCGCGCAGATGCACGAGATGGGCGGTCTTTTCCGGCAGGCCGGATGTCTGGGCCGCGCCCTGCAGCGCCTGCATGGCGTTCATGACATGGGGGAGAACGGTGACGATGTTGTTCATACGGGATTGCATTCTGTTGCTCCTTGCAATGATTTTCGCGTCGACGGCTGCGAACCCTGTCACGCTGGTGCGGTTTCGTTCGTCATGGCCATGACGCCGCTGGACGAAGGAGTGTGACCGATGAGCGAAAAAAAATTCTGGGCCGAGCGTTTCGAGGCCGAACGGGGGCGTCTCGGCGCCGTCGCCTACCGCATGCTGGGTTCGCGCGCCGAGGCGGAGGATGCGGTGCAGGAGGCCTGGCTGCGCCTTCAGCGCGCGGGCGAGGGCATCGACAATCCCGCCGGCTGGCTGACGACGGTCGTCGGCCGCATCTGCCTCGATATGCTGCGTGTCCGCGGCAAGCGCCGCGAAGACCCCATCGACGGCGAGGAAGGGGAGATGCAGCATGCCGATCCGGCCGAAAGCGCCGATGAGCAGGCCGCCCTTGCCGATAGCGTCGGCCTCCCCCTTCTCGTCGTGCTGGAGCGCCTCGCGCCCGCCGAGCGGCTTGCCTTCGTGCTGCACGACATGTTCGACGTGCCCTTCGAGGAGATCGGCCGCATCGTGGATCGCTCGCCTGTCGCCGCCCGACAGCTCGCCAGCCGCGCCCGTCGCCGCGTGCAGGGCCTGCCGGAAACGCCGTCTGCCGATTACGAGCGCCGCAAGGGCGTGGTCGCCGCCTTCCTCGCCGCTTCGCGCGACGGCGACTTTTCAGGCCTGCTCGCCGTGCTCGATCCCGATGTCGTCTTCCATGCGGATGCCGATGCCGTGCGGCTCGGTTCGCTGGCCGAAATCACCGGCGCCCAGGCCGTCGCCACCAGCTTCAAGGGCAAGGCGACCGCCGCGAAGCTCGCGCTCATCGACGGCAATCTGGGCCTTGCCGTCATTCTCGGCGGCCAGCTCAGGGTGGTCGTGCTCACGGAGGTCGAGGGCGAGCGCATCGTCGCCATCGATTCCATCGCCGACCCGGCCCTGATCGCCGCCATGGAGGTGACGTATCTCTAGGCGGCCGGGGACGCCCCCGGCAGGCCTCAGATGCCGATCCGTCCGATGGCCGGAATCTTGAGCGCCGGCCGTGCGAAATCCACGCCGGCGACCAGCCCCATGACATGCAACTCCAGCCCCGAGCGGACGCCGGCCGAAATACCGAGCAGGCCGTAGAGCGTCGCATGCATGTCGCGGCCGTCGGCGTCGATAGTGAAGAGCCTGCCGTCCGGCAGGTAGTCGCGTCCCACGGCGTCCGGCGGCAGCACGACGCCGAGTTCCGGCACGGAGCGCAGGACATGGGCGACGAAGGTGTTGGAATTCGGCCCCGGCCAGATGCGGTAGGCGCCGGGCGTCGAATAGGGATAGGCGGCGATCGCCTTCTCGATCTTCGGGATCAGCCGGGCCGCCTCGTCGCCGCTGAGGCTCGCCACGAGGCGCGGCGTGTTGGAGTACCAGTAGGCGTCCGGCAGATAGGCGTTACGGCGCACCGGCTTTCCCCAGCCCACCTTGTCGTAGCGGTTATAGGCCAGGGCGTTCGCTTCCTTGGTGACGATCCAGGCATGGCTCGCCACGGCCCCCTTCATGCCGCCCGTTGCGGCGGAGAAGATGTGGATGGTCGCCTGCGGGGCGTCCTTCGGCTTCGGCAGGATGCCGGCGGAAGACCAGTCGGCCTCCCGCCAGGTCGCCGGCCGGTCCTTGATGTACCAGTAGCCGGCCGCGCCGAGCGCCGGCATGAGGTAGATCGCAAGAAAGAGGACGAGGACGTTCCTCAGCAATTTCATGGGGCGCTCCGAAACCGAGTGGGCAGGGACGTGTATTTCGGATAATACCGCAGCGGAAATCGGATATTTGAGGGCATGATCATGGCAAACCCCGTCCTTGTCGAAGTCACGCGCGGCAATCTCGTCGAAAGCCGTCATCGCGGCATGGTCGTCGTCGTGGATGGCGACGGCAAGGTGGTGTTCTCCGCCGGCGATATCGATGCGGGCGTCTTCCCCCGCTCGGCCTGCAAGGCCATGCAGGCTTTGCCGCTCATCGAGAGCGGGGCGGCCGACGCCCATCTCTTCGGCAACCGGGAACTGGCGCTCGCCTGCTCCTCCCATAGTGGCGAGCCGGCCCATGCGCGCCTCGCCGGCACCATGCTCGCCGCCGCCGGCGTCGATGAAAGCGTGCTGGAATGCGGCGCGCACTGGTCCTTCGAGCAGCCCGTGCTGATCAATCAGGCCCGCGTCCTCGAACGCCCGACCGCGCTTCACAACAATTGTTCGGGCAAACACGCCGGCTTCATCTGCGCCGCCTGCCACACGGGCAAGGACCTCGAAGGTTATGTGCGCTATGAACATCCGGTGCAGGCGGAAATCCGCGGCGTCATGGAAAGCCTGACGGGCGCGGCGCTCGCGGTCGACAATTGCGGTGTCGACGGCTGCTCGATCCCCACCTATGCCGTGCCGCTGAAGAGCCTCGCCCACGGTTTTGCGAAAATGGCGACCGGCGTCGGCCTCGCCCCCGTGCGCGCCAAGGCTGCGCGCCGCCTCATCGACGCCTGCATGGCCGAACCCTTCTTCGTCGCCGGCACCAACCGCGCCTGCACGCGCCTCATGGAAGCGGCCCCGGGCCGTATCTTCGCCAAGACCGGCGCGGAGGGCGTCTTCTGCGCCGCGATCCCCGAGCAGGGCATCGCCATCGCGCTGAAATGCGAGGACGGCACCACCCGCGCCGCCGAAAGCATGGTCGCCGCCACGCTCGCCCGCTTCTTCAGGGAAGAACCGGCCGTCCACGCCGCCCTGATGGCCATGGCCAACCGCTCCATGTCCAACTGGAACGGCATCCATGTCGGCGACATCCGCGTGACGGACGCCTTCGCCGCCTGATTTGACGCCCCATGACGTCATGCGTTATAGTAGCGCATGATCAGGAGCTTCGCCGACCGGGAGACAGAGTTGATCTGGTCCGGGCGTCGAAGCCGGCGGCTTCCCGCGGATATGCAGGCCATCGCCCTGCGCAAATTGCGCATGCTGCACGTCGCCCGGGCGATAACCGACTTGCGCGTGCCGCCGGGCAACAGGCTGGAGCTTCTGAAGGGAGATCTGGCCGGGCTTATTCGATCCGGATCAATGACCAGTGGCGCATCTGCTTCGGCTGGTCGGAAGGAGACGCCGTCGATGTCCGCATCGTCGATTACCATGACTGACACCCTGCTGCCGAACCCGCATCCCGGCGATATCCTGCTGGAGGAGTTCCTTCAGCCGATGGAGATCAGCCAGAACGCGCTTGCCCGCGCGGTTCATGTGCCGCCGCGCCGCATCAACGAGATCGTGCTGGGCAAGCGCCAGATAACCGCCGATACCGATCTGCGGCTCACGCGCTATTTCGGCCTGTCGGAAGGATATTTCCTGCGTCTTCAGGCAGAGTTCGACCTGATGCAGAAGCGCCGCGAGATAGGCGGCGATCTCGCCCGCATCGTGCCGCGCGATGCCGCCTGATCAGGCCTCGGCAATCTCCACGCCCAGCTCCCGATAGGGCGCAAGCACCTCCGGCTCCATGCCGCCCGGCACGATGAGGCCGGTGGCGGCGGCAAGGGGCATGATCTTCCATGGGGAGGCGCTGCCGATCTTTTCGCGGGTCAGCAGCACATGGGTCGCGGCCGCGTTTTCGGCGATGGCGCGCTTGATGGCGGCTTCCTCCATATCGCCGGTGGTGAGGCCCTGCGTCGGGTGGGCGGCGGTGACGCCCATGAAATAGAGGTCGGCCCGCATGCCGCGGATGGCGTCGAGCGCCGCCGCGCCCGTCGTCACCATGGAATGCCTGTAGAGCCGGCCGCCGATCAGCACGATCTCCGCGGTCGGGTGGCGCTCCAGCTCGCAGGCGATGGTCGGGCTGTGCGTGACGACGGTGAAGGCGATGTCGCGGGGCAGCGCCCGGGCGAGCGCCGCCGTCGTCGTGCCGCCGTCGAGGAAGATCACCTGTCCCGGCTCCACCATCGCCGCCGCGCGTGCCCCAAGCGCAGCCTTCTCATCCGTCGCCACCGACTGGCGCGCGGCGAAATCCGGCAGCGGCGGGGAGAGCGGCAGCGCGCCGCCATGCACCCGTTTCAAAAGGCCCTCGGCCGCCATTTCCCGCAGGTCCCGCCGGATCGTGTCTTCCGAAAGTTCCAGCTCCGCCGCCAGCGTCTTGGCGACGATTTCGCCGTCCCGCGTCAGGCGCCGGGCGATCAGGGCCTTTCTCTGGCTTGTCAGCATCATGCATGCTCCGTCTTGACTCTGCACGAAATTACACGAATTATCGCGAAATATCCAGAATATTCCGGATATTTCGTGCATCACCTGTAAGGAGTCGAACGATGCTGATTCTGATTGCCGGTCCCTATCGCTCGGACACCGGGGACGATCCCCAAAAGATGGCGGAGAACCT
Organism: Shinella zoogloeoides; assembly: GCF_020883495.1. Lineage (NCBI taxonomy): Bacteria > Pseudomonadati > Pseudomonadota > Alphaproteobacteria > Hyphomicrobiales > Rhizobiaceae > Shinella > Shinella zoogloeoides. The sequence continues at coordinate 830,324 of NZ_CP086610.1, forward strand.
GAAGCGGCTGGAAGCGCCGTCCCATGCGCTGTTCAAGGCCGGCCATGTGCCGATGATCGGCGAATGGGTGGCGCTGCCCGTGTGGAACGCCGCCGGTGGCAAGGCCGTGGGCGATGCCCTCTATGAGGAGATTTTCCACCCCGTCGCCCATCGCCTGCTGGTGCTCTGCGAGGGCGTTCTGCGCCTGCCGGGCGAATCGAAGGGGGCGGACAACGATGTGCGCATCGCCCGCGAAAGGGGCATTCCGGTCTGGCACCGGCTGGAGGACGTGCCGGGCTGCGCGGCGTCCGCATAATTTTTCGCGGTCCCTTGTCGGGAAGGGGCGGCCCGTTACGTCCTTGGGGCATGACGGGCCGATCCGCCGCCGGCGGAACCCGCATCCAGTGAACCCGGAGGACGCTCATGCGCATGATTTTCGTCAACTTGCCCGTCAAGGACCTGCCGGCCACCCGCCGCTTCTTCGCGGCACTCGGCTTTTCCTTCAACGAGGACTACAGCGACGATACCGCCGCCTGCATGGTGGTGGAGGAGAACATTTTCGTCATGCACCTGACGGAGGAGAAGTTTGCGCAGTTCGTGAACGGTCCCGTCGGCGATCCGGAGCGGCAGACCCAGGCGCTGACCTGCTTCTCCGCGACGAGCCGCCAGGAGGTCGACGACATCAAGGCCAAGGCGCTCGCCGCCGGTGGGCGCGAATGGAAGCCGAACATGGAATTCGGCCCCATGTACGGCTGCTCCTTCCAGGATCTCAGCGGCAATGTCTGGGAGTTCATGCACATGGACCAATCGGGCGGCTGATTGTCGCCGAGGTGTCGGCGGCTGCCCCTCATCCGCCTGCCGGCACCTTCTCCCCGCAAGCGGGGAGAAGGAGGATGCGGCGAGCCTTCATTCCGATAAGCACCGCTTCGATGTGGCGGAAAACGAGGCGTCTTGCCTCCTTCTCCCCGCTTGCGGGGAGAAGGTCGCGGCAGCGGGATGAGGGGCAATCGCCTCGTCGCGTCTCACACAAAATCCTCCCCGGCGATCCTTCGCCGGGGAGGACAGGCCGTCGCGGGAGGATCAGGCCGTATGGCTGCAGATATGCCGGTTGGCGTCGGCGGTGCGGAAAAGGCCGAAGGGCAGGTCGCCGAGTTCTCGGGAATCCATCGCCTCGATTTCGGGATGGAACAGCGGATCGCGCACCCAGATGGCCATTTCGGCGGCATTGGCTTCGGTCGTCAGGGCATGGGCAAGTTTGGAGAAAATCTTGAACATTGCCTTCTCCTCTCGTTTCTTTATTGTTGTCGATGGCTGATAATCGCGCCATGTGCGCTGATAGGCAATCGAGTAGTTCGAGACGAGATTATAGAAAAACTATATGAAGAACCTCAACCGCGTGCATCTCAACGGGCTTCGGGCGCTGGAGGCGGTGGGGCGGCTCGGCTCGCTGCAGGCGGCGGCGGAGGAACTGGGCGTCACGGTCGGCGCGGTCAGCCAGCAGGTGATCAAGGCGGAAGAGCAGCTCGGCCGGGCGATCTTCGAGCGCACCGCGCGGGGCCTGCGCGAAACGGCCTTCGGCGGCCCGTTCCTCACGCGGCTTTCCATCGCCTTCCGCCAGCTTTCCGAGGCGGTCGCCACCACCCGGCGTCGCGATGACGCGATCCTGACGATCTCCGTCGCGCCGATCTTCGCCTCGCGCTGGCTGATCCACCGCATCGACCGCTTCACGGCGGCGCATCCGGATATCGGCCTGCGCATCGAGGCGACGACGACGCTGGTCGATCTCGCCCGCTCCGATGTGGACCTCGCCATCCGCGTCGGCCCCGGCGGCTGGCCGGATGTGGTGACGGAGTTCCTGATCCCGCAGGTTGTCTTCCCGGTCTGCGCGCCGGCCCTTGCGGAAAGGATAAGGACGCCCGCCGATCTTGCAGCGCAGCCGGCGGTGGTCGATGGCAACGATGTCTTCACCTGGGAGCGCTGGCTGAGGGCGGCGGGCCTCGATGTGGCTCCGCCGAGGGCGCGTCACGTCTTCTCCGACGCCTCGCTGTGCCTCGATGCGGCGCTGGCGGGGCAGGGGGTGCTGCTGGCCTATCCGGTGCTCGCCTCCTGGGCGCTGAAGGAGGGCCGGCTGGTCGCCCCGCTGCCGATCCATGTCGAGACGGGCATGGGCTATTATTTCGTCACGGCTCCGGGCGTGCCGGAGCCGCGCAAGGTCGCGCTGTTCAAGCGATGGCTGCGTGCGGCCGTCGCCGAGGACGTCGACCGCGTCACCGGCGCGGTCATTCCGGCTCGTGCTGCCGCTTCTCCATCATCGCCTTGAAGGACGGGCGCGACTGGCAACGCTCCAGCCAGTCCTTCACATTCGGTGCGGCGTCGAAAAGCTCCGTCTGGCTCATCGCGTAGCGGAAGATTTCCGCGAGGTTGAGGTCGGCGACGGTGAAGCGCTTGCCGACGACCCAGCCGGTGGCCGCAAGCTGCGCGTCGAGCCGCGCGAAGCCTCGCTTCAGCGCCTTGTTGGCGGCGCGGATGGTGAGGCGGCCCTGCTCGCTCTCGGCGTCCTTCTTGTCGCGCAGCATGATGATCTTGACGGCGTGCGGCTCCACCTCGGTTGCCGCCCACATCGTCCACTGCATCATCTCGGCGTCCTCGGCGATGGTCTGGCCGGCGAGCGCCCCGCCGCGCTTGCGCGCGAGGTAGAGGTTGATCGCCAGCGATTCGGTCATCACGAAGCCGCCGTCGTCGATACAGGGGATGAGGCCAGTCGGGTTGACGGCGAGGAATTCCGGCGACTGCGTGTTGAGGGGCGCGTCCGGCGCGGCGGCATCGTCCAGCCGGTAGGCCTGGATGACCGGGACGGAGACGAAGGGCAGGCCGAGTTCGTCGGCGAGCCAGTAGTTGCGCGAGGCGCGGGAACGGTAGACGCCGTAGATGGTGAGCATGGATCCTCCTGCCGGTTTGGCCCGGCTTGATCGAGAACAAACAGCCGCGCCCCTTTTGCCGCTATGAAGAAGGCAAGGAGGCAGGTCGCCGGCACCATAGGCGGCGATCCATCCCGGTGGTAGAGTGCATGCCTGATCTGTCCATGAATTGTGGTGATGGCTGCCTCTATGCCGCATTGACCTGAAGCCGGCCTCGCCCTAATGGCGATATGTCCGCACACGCGGATGGGGACGAACGATGACACGACGCATGACACGCTGGGCCGCCTGCCTGCGCATTCTCTGCGCGGTCGCTCTGCTGTCCGTCGGTTTCGCCCATCGGCCGGTCATGGCCGCCAATGCGCCGAGCGCCGCCGAACTCGCCCAATATGTGCTGCCGGACGGCACCCTGCCGGACCTCTGCCTCGACGGCATGGTCGACGGCAAGGAAAAACACGCCGCGCCGCTCAAATGCGAGGCCTGCCGCATCGTCGGCGGCCTGCTGCTTCCCGCGCCCGCCGATCTTTCCGGCGTGCGGCTCGTCTTCCGCCATGTGTCGCCCCTTCCGCCGGTCGCAGAGGCGCTGCCTTCGCACCGCGAGCGCCCCGGCGCGCCGCCCCGCGCGCCACCCGTCCTGTCCGCCTGATCTTTCGCCCGCATGCCGTTTGACGGCGTGCGCCTGAAATTCAGCCTGACAGGACTTTCGCATGTCCGTGATATCCGACGCGCCGGCCGTTGCCGCCGCCCAACCCTCCGCATTCGCGCAGCGCCTCTACCGCGCCATCTGGCGCTGGCATTTCTTCGCCGGCCTTCTGGCCGTGCCCTTCATGATCAGCCTCGCCGTCACCGGCGGGCTCTACCTCTTCAACGACGAGATCGACGCCAGCCTCTTCCGCTATCGCAACTATGTTACGGTCGGCGGAACGGAACTTGCCTCCTCCGCCATCGCGCAAAAGGCGGTGGCGGCGGTGCCCGGCTCCACGCTTTCCTCCTACCGCACGCCCGCCGGCCCGGACCGCTCCGCGCGGGTCACGGTCTCGACCGAAGCCGGCAACGTGCTCGTCTTCGTCGATCCCCATGACGGCGCGGTGCTCGATACGGTCGCGGCGAAAGAGGAGTTCAACCAGGTCGTCGAGGATCTGCACAGCCTCGATTATTTCGGCGCGTCCTGGGAGCGCATCATCGAGGTCGTCGCGGGCTTCGCCATCGTGCTCGTGCTCACCGGCGTCTATCTGTGGTGGCCGCGCAGCCAGACCGGCGGCGTCCTCACCGTGCGCGGCACGCCGGCAAGGCGCGTCTTCTGGCGCGACCTGCATGCCGTGACGGGCATCTTCGCCAGCGTCGTCATCCTGTTCCTCGCCTTCAGCGGCCTGCTGTGGAGCGGCTTCTGGGGCGCGAAGTTCAATGCGGCGCTGACGGCGAACGGCATGGGCTACCCGGTCCAGCTCTGGGACAGCGTCCCGCATTCGATGCTGATCACCACGGATGTCGTCGCCAAGCCCTCCTGGCTCATGGAGAACGCCCCGGTGCCGCAGTCCACGCGCCCGGCGGACGGACAGGCGGCGCTGCCGCCGATCGGCCTCGACAATGCGGTGACGATCGCCGCCGCCGCCGGCATGCTGCCGGGCTACGAGGTGGCCCCGCCCGCCGACGAGACCGGCGTCTATACCGCGTCGATCTTTCCGGCCGATCTCGAATACGAGCGCACGATCCATATCGACCAATATTCCGGCGAGCGCCTCGTCGATATCGCCTATGGCGACTATCCGGTGACCGGCAAGGCCATCGAATGGAGCGTCAACCTGCACAAGGGGCAGCAATGGGGCCTGTTCAACCAGCTCCTGATGCTCTCCACCTGCCTCGTCGTCATCGCCATGAGCGTGTCGGGCGTCGTCATGTGGTGGAAGCGCCGTCCCGGCGGGCGCATCGGCGTGCCGCCGGCCCCGCGCGAAACGCGCCTCTATCTCGGCCTCTGGGGCATTGCCGTCGTCTTCGGCGTGCTCTTCCCGCTGACGGGCCTCACCATCCTCGCCATGATCGTCCTCGATCAATGCGTCATCCGAACCGTGCCGCCGCTGCGGCGCTTCTTCTCCTGATCCAAACGCAAGAAAGGATATTTTCCATGAAACGCATCCTCGCAACCCTCGCCGTCCTCGCGCTCTCGGCCTGCGCCGTCCTCGCCCACGATTTCACGCTCGGCGACCTGAAGATCCACCACCCGGCCTCCAGGGCGACGCTGCCCGGCCAGCCCGTCGGCGGCGGCTTCATGACGATCACCAACACGGGCGCTGCCGCCGACCGCCTCGTCTCCATCGCCGCGCCGGACGTGTCCGACGACGTGCAGATCCATGAAATGGCCATGGAGAACGACGTCATGAAGATGCGCCAGCTTGCCGACGGCGTGGAGCTGCCGGCCGGCGCGACGGTCGAGCTGAAGTCGGGCGGCCTGCATGTCATGTTCATGAAGATCAAGCACCCCCTCAAGGAAGGCGACAAGTTCAAGGCGACGCTGACTTTCGAGAAGGCCGGCAAGATCGACGTGGACTTCAAGGTCGAGGCCGCCAAGCCCGCCGCCAAGGAAGGCGAAGCCGCCGCCGGCGACCACTCGGGCCACGGCGGCTGAGCAAAGCGGATGAGGGGGCTGCGGAAACGGCCCCCTCATCCACCATGACGCCTCCCTGTTCGGGCAAGAAGGGGAGGCGGGGACGGGCGAGGTCAGCCCGTCCGGTTCCGTTCGATCGTCAGATGCGCGAAGGTGGCGGCGTCGTTCGCAAGGTCGTCCGTTACGCGTTCGTTCCAGCGGTAGCCGGCGATGGCCGCTTGCGGCGTGTCCTCGAAGATGTTGCCCGAGACGAGGGCGGAGCCGGCGTTCTCCACCACGCTCACCGCGCAGCCGACCGGGCTCGACCGCACCAGGTTGCCGCTGACGACGAGGCCGCGCATATAGGGTCCCCAGCCGAGGACCAGCCCCCATTTCGGCGCGTTCTCCACCGTATTGCCGGAAACGATCGTATCGGCCTCCACCGCGATGCCGAAGCCGAAGCCCGCGCCCTCGTGGATATAGGGGCCTTCGAGGCGGAGGTTGCGCACGATATTGCCGGTGACGCTGGCCAGCCGCCCGCCCTCGTTGAAATTGACGATCAGGATGCCGTTGGCCGCGCCGTCGATCAGGTTGCCGTTGACGATGGCGCCCGTGAAGCCGAATTCGGAGTAGATGGCCGTTTCGCCGCTGTCGAGGCAGGTATTGCCGGATATCTGCACGTTCGAGCCGGCATTGGCGCGGATGGCGGAGAAGGCGCAGCCGGAAATATGGTTGCCCGAGATCATCACGTCGTCGGCGCGGAAGATGTTGATGCCGTTGCCGTATTGCCCGGTGCCGCCCTGCGTGGCGCCAATGCGGGCGATGCGGTTGCCAGTAACGATCGTGCCGTCGCGGCCCTTTTCCCAGCGGTGGATGAGGATGCCGCCATTGCCGCAGTCGAAGACATGGTTGCCGGTAACGCTAAGGTCGCGGCTCTCGACGGCATAGAGCGCGTGCTCGCCCGCTCCCGAAAGCCGGTTGCGCTCGATGCGCCCGCCGCACCGCTCGAGACTCACGGCGGATTTCGCAGAGCCCCGGATTTCGCAGTTCTCGATGGTGACATGCGCGACGTCGCGCAGATGCACGAGACCCTGCACCGTGTCGTCCAGCCAGCGGTTCGCCCCGTCGATGACGAGATTGGCAAGCTCGATGCGCCCCGCGCCCTCGGCGGCGAAGAGATGGCCGTCGCCGCTGTAGACGATGCGTGTCGCGCCCGGCACGCCGGTCAGCCGCGTGTTGTCGGGTAGCGTGATATTGGAGATGGCATAGTCGCCGGGCGGCAGGAAGATGGGCATGTTCTTTGCCGCCGCATCCGCCAGCAGCCGCGCGAAGGCCTTGCTCTTGCGGTCGTCCGCGCCGGGGCGCACGCCATGGGCCGCCGCGTCGATGCTGCCGCGCAGGTCCACATCGATGACGGGCAGGCGCTGCGAGCGCGCCGACGCCGCGCCGGCCATGCCCGCCGTTCCCAGACCTGAGAGAAATAACCGTCTGCTAACCATGAAAGCTCCTTGCCTGCGGTGTAGCAGGAAGCGTGCCAGACGGTTCTGTGCCGGAACGGCACAGGGATGCGCTGCCCGTCAGGGTTGTCGTGTTTTGCGCGCGAAGGCCCGGATTGGCGGCATTTCGCCGGTTTCCTTTAGGTTTGGATAACGACTCAGGGTGTAGCTTCGGCCGTTCCGGAAAGAGGAGGCGGCCGGCGGTGTCCTTCCTTGCGTGGGGAATTGCTGGGTCCGATGTCCATGAAACTGTCCCGCCTTGGCAATGACGATGCCGACCAGACGGCGCGCCTGATGTCGGCCAGCCGCCGCCTCATCGACGAGGCGGCACGGCTCTTTCCGCTGGCCGCGGCGCAGAACGACCGCACGATCTGGCTGGAGGCCATGATCGACGAGGTGCCGGACTATCTCTACTTCAAGGACAGGAACGGCCGCTTCGTCGTCGCCAACCGCGCCATCGTCAACGACAACCGGCGCGAGGGGCTGGACAGCCTCGAGGGCCTCACCGATTTCGACATCCACCCCGAGCATGTCGCGCGCGGCTTCTTCACCATCGAGCAGGAGATCATCCGCACCGGCAAGGCCGCGCTCGACATGGAAGAGCTGATCCGCGATTCCCGCGGCAATCTCAAATGGCTGCTCACCTCCAAGCTGCCGGTGCGCGATGCGGCCGGCGCGGTGATCGGCCTTGTCGGCGTCGCCCGCGACATCACCGAGCGCAAGCGCTCCGAGAGCCTGCATCTCGGCCAGGCGCATCTTCTCAAGATGATCGCGCTCGGCGCGCCGCTGGCGGAGGTCTTCTCCTCCCTCATCCTGCTGATCGAGGCCCATGTGCCCGATGTCGCCGGCTCGATCCTGCTGCTCGCGCCCGATGGCCGGCATATCCTCAACGGCGCCGCGCCGAACCTCGACCCGGCCTTCTGCAAGCAGATCGACGGGGCGGAGATCGGCCCCGCCGTCGGCTCCTGCGGCACGGCCATGTGGCGCGGCGAGCCGGTCATCGTGTCGGATATCGAGACCGACCCGCTCTGGGCCGGTTACAAGGTGCTCGTCGCGCCCTATGGCTTCCGCGCCTGCTGGTCCTCGCCGATCCGCTCCTATCAGGGCAAGGTGATGGGCACGTTCGCGCTCTATTCGCGCCTTCCCGGCGAGCCTTCCGCCGAATGCATGAAGCTCGTCGGCATGGCGACCCACATTGCCGGCATCGCCATCGAGCGCAAGCAGGCGGAAGACAGCATCCAGTTCATGGCCCATCACGATGCGCTGACGGGCCTGCCGAACCGCAGCATGCTGGACGAGCGCGTCGCCTCGGCCATCGAGGCGGCGGACGACAGCGGCGGAACCGTGACGCTCGCCTTCATCGACCTCGACAATTTCAAGCTGGTCAACGACAGCCTCGGGCATCATGCCGGCGACGAGCTGCTGAAGATCGTGTCGGCCCGCATGCTGCGCTGCGTGCGCTCCGGCGACAGCATCGTCCGGCTCGGCGGCGACGAGTTCGTGGTGCTGATCGACGGCGCGCTGCCAGAGGGCGAGACAGTGGAGGGCGAGACGGTGGAGGCGCGGCTACAGGCCGTGCGCGATGCGGTCGCCACGCCGGTGGAGATCGAGGGGCGCGCCTTCCAGGTGACCTGCAGCATGGGCGTCGCCTCCTATCCCGAGCATGGCCGCAACGCGACGGAGCTTCTGGCCCGGGCGGACGCCGCCATGTACCGCGCCAAGGAACTTGGCCGCGACGCCATGGAGGTCTTCACCGCCGAGCTTGCCAACCGCGCCCATGAAAAGCTGGAGCGGCAGGAGGAGCTGCGCCGCGCGCTGGCGCTGGGCGAGCTTTTCCTGCAATACCAGCCGCAGATGGACCTTGCGACCGGCCGCATCTTCGCCGTCGAGGCGCTGATCCGCTGGCGTCACCCCGAGCGCGGCCTCGTGTCGCCGGGCGATTTCATTCCGCTTGCCGAGGAGACGGGCCTCATCGTGCCCATCGGCGACTGGACGCTGCGCGCCGCCTGCCGGCAGAACAGGGCCTGGCAGCTTTCCGGCCTGCCGCCTATCGTCGTCTCCGTCAATGTTTCGGCGCGCCAGTTCCAGGCGAAGGACTGGGTGGAGCGCGTCGCCACGGCGCTTGAGGAAAGCGGGCTGGAGGCGCGCTATCTGGAGCTGGAGCTGACCGAGAGCCTGATCATGCAGGACGTGCAGCAGGCGGTGGAGACCATGCACCGGCTGGAACAGCTCGGCGTGCATCTCGCCATCGACGATTTCGGCACGGGCTATTCCAGCCTTGCGTCGCTGAAGCGCTTTCCCGTCGGCCGCCTCAAGATCGACAGGTCCTTCGTGCAGGACCTGCCGGAGGACAATGACGACGCCGCCATCGCCCATGCCGTCATCTCGCTCGCCCATGCGCTTCAGCTTCGCGTCATCGCCGAAGGGGTGGAAACGCGCGAGCAGGTGGATTTCCTGCGCGCGGCGGGCTGCGACGAGATCCAGGGCTACTATCTCAGCCGCCCCATCGATGCGCGCGCCCTCCAGGCGATCCTCTGTATTCCCAATCTCTGATATTCCTTGCGCGCCGGACGCTTCCGCTCTTGACTTTGTTATGTTGATATCAACAGTAAGAAGCATGTCCGATGACGTTCCGATTCCCTATGAGACGACGCTGTTCGTGCGCGACAATTGCCTGTGCCTGCAGGCGCAGCGCGCGGCGCGGGCGCTGGCCCGCCGCTTCGACGATGCGCTGCGCCCGGTCGGTCTCACCAACGGCCAGTTCTCGCTGCTGATGGCGCTGAACCGGCCCGAGCCGCCGCCGATGGGACCCGTCGCCGGCCTGCTCGCCATGGACCGCACGACGCTGACGGCCGCCCTTAAACCCCTCGAACGGCGCGGCCTCGTCACCGTGGAGCCGGACCCGCGCGACCGCCGCGGCCGCCTGCTGCGCCTGACGCCGGACGGCCGCCGCCTGCTGGCGCAAGCCCTTCCCATCTGGCAGGAAACCCATGCGAAGGTCGACGCCCAGCTTTCGGCCGTCGATATGGCGGCGCTGCGGGCGGGCATGCTGGCGCTTGCGTAAGAGCGCGCATTCGTCCTGACGGCGAACGTGCCACTCATGGAATCCAGCGGCGCGGCTTTCCCCTTCTCTCCTCGGGGAGAAGGTGGCCCGAAGGGTCGGATGAGGGGGCACCCGCGAAATCCTTGCTTTTTCCTGCCTCTAGCATCCCCCTCATCCGCCTGCCGGCACCTTCTCCCCGCTGGGGAGAAGGGAGATGGGGCGGCCGTTGCCGGTCCTCTGCGATGGAACCGTACTGGCAGTCTGCGCGAAAACGCCTATCTTTCCCGCCATGAAGCCTGACCAGCTCCTCCATCCCGCGCCCGCCGGCCTTTATTGCCCTGCCGGCGATTTCTACATCGATCCCGTCCGCCCGGTGGCGCGGGCGCTGATCACCCATGGCCATGCCGACCATGCCCGCGCCGGTCACGGCGCGGTGCTGGCGACGCGGGAAACGCTGGATATCATGCAGATCCGCTACGGCGCGGATTTCTGCGGCGCGCGCCAGATGGCCGCCTATGGCGAGCGCATCGATCTTGGCGGCGTCGCCGTCTCCTTCCATCCGGCGGGCCATGTGCTCGGCTCCGCGCAGATCGCGGTGGAGAAGGACGGCCTGCGCATCGTCGCCTCCGGCGACTACAAGCGCGGCGCCGACCCGACCTGCACGCCCTATGAGCCGGTGCCCTGCGATGTGTTCATCACCGAAGCGACCTTCGGCCTGCCGGTCTTCCACCATCCCGAGCCGAAGGCCGAGATGGGCAAGCTCCTCACCTCGCTCAGGCAGTTTCCCGAGCGCAGCCACCTTGTCGGAGCCTATTCGCTCGGCAAGGCGCAGCGCGTCATCCGCCTGCTGCGCGATTGCGGTCACGACGCGCCGGTCTATATCCACGGCGCACTCGCCCCGCTCTGCGACTATTACATCAGCCGTGGCATCGACCTCGGTGACCTGCGCCCGGCGACGGCCGAGGGAAGCAGCCCTGCCGATTTCCGTGGCGCGGTCGTCGTCGGCCCGCCATCGGCCTTTTCCGAGCGCTGGGCGCGGCGCTTCAACGAACCGCTCGTCGCCTTTGCCTCCGGCTGGATGATGGTGCGCCAGCGCGCGAAACAGGGCGGCGTGGAACTGCCGCTCGTCATCTCCGATCATTGCGACTGGCCGGAACTGACCGGGACGATCCGCGAGCTTGCCCCGCAGGACGTCTGGGTGACCCATGGCCGCGAGGAGGCGCTGGTGCGCTGGTGCGAGCTTGCCGGCATCCCGGCGCGCCCGCTGCATCTGGTGGGCTATGAGGACGAGGGGGATTGAATGGATTTTGACATTCGACATCGCCCGCATGGCGCATCTCGGGGCCTCCGCCCATGAAAGCCTTCGCGACCCTCCTCGACCGCCTCGTCCTCACCCCCGCGCGTAGCGGCAAGCTGACGCTGCTGGCCGACTATTTCCGCAACACGCCCGATCCCGATCGCGGCTACGGCCTTGCCGCCATCGCCGGCACGCTGGACCTCAGGAGCGTCAAGCCGGCGCTGCTGCGCGAACTGGTGCTGGAGCGCATGGACGAGGTGCTCTTCCGCTACTCCTACGACTATGTCGGCGATCTGGCCGAGACCATCGCGCTCGTCTGGGACCAGGAGCGATCACAGCGTGTGTCGGACGGCGGGCCTCGGCTCGGCGCGGTCGTCGCCCGCATGAACGCGCTCGGCCGCACCGAGGTGCGCGGCGCGGTGCGCGACCTCATCGACAGGCTCGACCCTTCCGAGCGCTTCGCCTTCATCAAGCTGGTGACCGGGGGATTGCGCATCGGCGTTTCCGCCCGGCTCGCCAAGCAGGCGCTGGCCGATTTCTCCGGCAGGGACATCACCGAGATCGAAACCCTCTGGCACGGCCTCCAGCCGCCCTACGAGCCGCTTTTCGCCTGGCTGGAGGGCAGGGCGGAGCGCCCGGTGCTGGCGACGCCGGCCATCTTCCATTCCGTCATGCTCGCCAATCCGGTGGGCGAGGGAGACCTCGACGCGCTCGACCCCGCCGATTTCGCCGCCGAATGGAAATGGGACGGCATCCGCGTGCAGCTCTCCGCCTCGGGCGCGACGCGAAGGCTCTATTCCCGCTCCGGCGACGATATCTCCGCCGCCTTTCCCGATGTGCTGGCGGCTATCGATTTCGAGAGTGTCGTGGATGGGGAACTGCTCGTCGGCGGCACGGCGCGCACCAACAGCCCCACGCGCACCTTCTCCGATCTCCAGCAGCGCCTCAACCGCAAGACCGTCAATGCGAGGATGCTGGAGGACTATCCCGCCTTCGTGCGCGCCTACGACCTGCTCTTCGAGGGTGAGCGGGATGTGCGGCCGGAGACCTTCTCCACCCGCCGCGCTCGCCTCGCCGATCTCATCGAAAAGGCCCCGCACGACCGCTTCGACCTCTCGCCGCTCGTACCCTTCGGCTCCTGGGAGGAGCTGGAGCGTATCCGCCGCGAGCCGCCCGATCCGGTCATCGAGGGCGTGATGCTCAAGCGGCTCGACAGCGTCTATCAGGCCGGCCGCATGAAGGGGCCGTGGTTCAAGTGGAAGCGCGATCCGTACACCGTCGATGCGGTGATGATGTATGCCCAGCGCGGCCACGGCAAACGGTCGAGCTATTATTCCGATTTCACCTTCGGCGTCTGGACCGCAGGTCCCGAGGGCGACATGCTGGTGCCCGTCGGCAAGGCCTATTTCGGTTTCACCGATGCCGAACTCGACGTGCTGGATCGCTATGTGCGCAACAACACGACCGAGCGCTTCGGCCCGGTGCGCGCGGTGCGCGCCGAACCCGGTCACGGCTTCGTGCTGGAAGTCGCCTTCGAGGGCATCAACCGTTCCACCCGCCACAAATCCGGCGTCGCCATGCGCTTCCCCCGCATCGCGCGCTTGCGGCAGGACAAGCTGCCCGCCGACGCCGACCGGCTGGAGACGCTGATGGCGATGGTGGAGGCGAAGGAGGGTTAGAGCCCCAGCGCCGAAAGATCGGGCCCCAGCGGCACGATCCGGTTCGGGTTCAGCGACTTGATCGAATAATAGCCCTGCTTGATATGGTCGATATTGACCGTGTCGCGCACGCCGGGAAGGTCGAGCACGCGCTTCGTATAGGCCGAGAGCGCCGTATAATCCGCAAGGCGCTGGCGGTTGCACTTGAAGAGGCCGAAATAGGCGGCGTCGAAGCGGATGAGCGTGACGAAGAGGCGGATGTCGGCCTCGGTGAAGGCTTCGCCCGTCAGGAAGGGGCGGCCGTCGGCAAGGCGCGCTTCCAGGTCGTCCAGCATGGCGAAGACGCCCTGATAGGCTTCCTCGTAGGCGACCTGCGTGGTGGCGAAGCCGGCGCGGTAGACGCCGTTGTTGAGCGCGGGATAGATGCGCTCGTTGAGCGTGTCGATCTCGGCGCGAAGGGCCTGCGGATAGAGGTCGACGCTCTCGTCCGCCAGCGCGCCGAAGCCGGTGTTCAGCATGCGCACGATATCGGCCGATTCGTTGTTGACGATGGTTCCGCGCGCCTTGTCCCACAGGACGGGCACGGTGGCGCGGCCCGTGAAGGTCGGTTCGGCGCGGGAATAGAGTTCGTGCAGGTAGGTCGCGCCGTTGAGGTCGTCGCGGTTCGACCCCGGATAGTCGCCGAAGCGCCAGCCCTGTTCGGACAGCGCCGGCTCGACGACGGAAAGGGAGATGACGCCGTCGAGTTTCTTCAGCTTGCGGGCGATCAGCGTGCGCGAAGCCCAGGGGCAGATGAGCGCGACATAGAGGTGGTAGCGCCCGGCCTCGGCGGCAAAGCCGCCTTCGCCCGTCGGGCCGGCGCTGCCGTCCGGCGTCACCCAGTTGCGGAAGCTCGAAACCTGCCGCACGAAGCCGCCCTTGGCGTCCGTCGCCTGAACCGGCTGCCAGTCTTCCGTCCACTTGCCATTGACGAGCATCGCGTCACCTCGTTTCGGTTCTGTGGAACTGGCGTACCCCCTGCGCGCGCGAACGGCAATTCCCGCGCGGATTGACACAGCGTTCACAAAGCCGTGTCGCTTGGGCGACATTCGCGCCAAATCGTGCGCGCAAGCCTGAGACCAGCCGCCTCTGCCACAATTGCGGCAGGGTCATGGACCTAAATTGCCGTTCGTTCGTTTCTGATTCAATCGCCTCGTTTATCCTGCCGCCGCCAAACGGATACATAATTCTACATGACCGACACCGCGCTTTCCCGCCGCCGCTTCCTCCAGTTCTCCGGTCTTGCCATGGCAAGCGGCCTTGCCGGCTGCACCTCGTCCATGAATACGGAGGTCTTCCGCGAGCAGACGCGGCCCTATTTCCGCAACACCGCGCTGGAGGGCAGGCCGGAGCAGATCGACAGGCGTGGACCGATCAGCATCTACGGCCAGACGCCGCCCTCGGGCCTGCTGCCCGAATCCTCGCGCTATGCCAGCATGTACGCCCCGGTCAATGACGGCGGCTTCCAGGTGCCGGCCGTGCCCTACCAGCAGATCGACCCGCGCTTCTACCGTCAGGAGGTGGAAAGCCCTTTCGCTGAAAAGCCGGGCACGATCATCGTGGACACCGGCAACCGCTTTCTCTACCTGATCGAGCAGGACGGCCGCGCCATGCGCTACGGCGTCGGCATCGGCCGGCAGGGCTTTGCCTGGTCGGGCCGCGGCGTCATCCAGTGGAAGCAGGCCTGGCCGAAATGGACGCCGCCGGACGAGATGGTCAAGCGCCAGCCGGAACTGGCGAATTATTCCGGCGCGAACGGCGGCATGCCCGGCGGCCTCAACAACCCGCTCGGCGCCCGCGCGCTCTACATCTTCAAGGACGGTCAGGACACGCTCTACCGCCTGCACGGCTCGCCGGAATGGAAGTCGATCGGCAAGGCCGTCTCGTCGGGCTGCGTGCGCATGCTCAACCAGGATGTGATGGATCTTTACGATCGCGTGCCCAACAAGACGCCCATTCTGGTGATCTGATCGGGGAAGGCCCCCTCCGCCCTGCCGGGCATCTCCCCCTCAAGGGGCGATCACATATGGAACTCGGCGGCGCGGTTTTTTCCCTTCTCCCCTCGGGGAGAAGGTGGCCCGAAGGGTCGGATGAGGGGGTAGCACCCGTGCGATCCTTCAATCTTCCTGCCTTCGGCATCCCCCTCATCCGCCTGCCGGCACCTTCTCCCCGAGGGGAGAAGGGGAATGGGGCGCCGTTGCGTTTCATAGGCGATAGCCTCGCCCTGTGGGGAGATGCTCGGCAGGGCAGAGGGAGGTATGCCTCCTCAGCCCGCCGCCGGCGAAATCAGATGCGCGCCGTCCGCCTGCGGTAACGCGCCCGAAGCGACGGCCCTGCCGTCCTCCATGCGCACCTTGCCTTCCGCCACGAGCCGCAGCGCCAGCGGATAGCTCCTGTGCTCCACCGTCAGCACGCGCGCGGCCAGCGTATCGGCGGTGTCGGCCGGCAGCACAGGCACGGCGGCCTGCACGATCACCGGACCCTCGTCCATGCCCTCGGTCACGAAATGCACGGTGCAGCCGGCGATGCGCATGCCGGCGTCGATGACGCGCTGGTGCGTGTTGAGGCCGGGGAAGAGCGGCAGCAGGGAAGGGTGGATATTGAGGATGCGGCCCTCATGGCGCTGGATGAACGCCCCGGAGAGCAGCCGCATATAACCGGCAAGGCAGAGGATATCCGGCGAGAGCGCGTCGAGCGCGTCGAGGATCGCCGCCTCGTGGGCTTCCTTGCTGGCAAAGTCCCGGCGCAGGAAGACGCGGGTCGCAATGCCCAGTGCCTTCGCCTTCGCAAGCCCGCCGGCCTCCGCCTTGTCGGAGAAGACCGCGACGATTTCCGCCGGGAAATCCGGCGCTTCCGCCGCCTTCGCCAGCGCCAGCATGTTGGAGCCGCCGCCGGAGATGAAGGCGACGACGCGCTTTTTGGGCGTCGTCATAGGGCGAGCGTGCCCTTGTAGATCGTGCCGGCTGTGCCCTCTTCACGGGCGACCATGCGGCCGAGGCGGAAGACGGTTTCGCCTTCGGCCGAAAGGGCGCTTGCGACCGTATCGGCCTTGTCGGCCGGAACGACGGCGATCATGCCGACGCCGCAATTGAAGGTGCGCAGCATTTCCTTGGCTTCCACGCCGCCCGTTTTCGCGAGCCAGGAGAAGACGGCCGGGGCCTTGACGGCGTCGAGGTCGATCTCGGCGGCGAGGTGCTTGGGCAGCACGCGCGGAATGTTCTCCGGGAAGCCGCCGCCGGTGATATGCGCCAGCGCCTTGATCGCGCCCGTCTCGCGGATCGCCTTCAGGAGCGGCTTCACATAGATCTTCGTCGGCGTCAGCAGCGCTTCGCCGAGGCTCTTGGCGCTATCGAACGGCGCGGGCGCGTCCCAGGCGAGGCCCGAGAGCGTGACGATCTTGCGCACCAGAGAATAGCCGTTGGAATGCACGCCCGAGGAGGCAAGGCCGAGGATGACGTCGCCCTCGGCGATATCGCCGGCAGGCAGGAGCTGGCCGCGCTCGGCCGCGCCGACCGCAAAGCCGGCAAGATCATAGTCGCCATGCGAATACATGCCGGGCATTTCCGCCGTCTCGCCGCCGATCAGCGCGCAGCCGGCCTGCCGGCAGCCCTCGGCGATGCCTTCCACGATGGCCGCGCCCTGTTCGGGGTCGAGCTTGCCGGTGGCGAAATAGTCGAGGAAGAAGAGGGGCTCTGCGCCCTGCACCACGAGGTCGTTGACGCACATGGCGACGAGGTCGATGCCGACGGTGTCGTGGCGGTCGGCGTCGATGGCGATCTTCAGCTTGGTGCCGACGCCGTCATTGGCTGCGACGAGGACCGGATCCTTGAAGCCGGCCGCCTTGAGGTCGAAGAGGCCGCCGAAGCCGCCGATCTCGCCATCCGCGCCCGGACGGCGCGTCGAGCGAACCGCCGGCTTGATCTTCTCGACCATCAGGTTGCCCGCGTCGATATCGACGCCCGCATCGCTATAGGTCAGACCGTTCTTTCCAGACTGGCTCATGCTCTCGTCTCCGGCTCGCGCGCTGTTGGCGCCCGATTGGCATGATGGGGGGATAAGTGCAAGAAGAATGCCGGGAAAGCGGGGATTTTTTCACGGAATTGCAGGTCCGGCGTGTGGAGATTGCCCCTCACCCTAACCCTCTCCTTGGCTGCGGGGAGAGGGGACGTGCCCCGCACAATGGGGAAATCGGGGAAAACGGAGCGGCATATCCCTTCTCCCCGCCTGCGGGGAGAAGGGGACGGCAGCCGGATGAGGGGCTATCGCCTCAAGAACGAGCGTCAGGGCTTTTCTCCCCGAGCCTTGACCTTTCGCGCCCCTGCATCCTATCTCCTTCGCAAACAGTGAAGGAACGCGGAACGATGGCAGCCCATATCAGCGGTGCGGGATTGAAGCGGCAGGTGATCTTCTGGCTCATCGCCTCCGTCTGCTTCGTGCTCTTCCTGCTCGTCTTCTCCGGCATCCTGCTGCCGTTCATCGCCGGCATGGCGCTGGCCTATTTCCTCGATCCGGTCGCCGACCGGCTGGAGCGCATCGGCCTGTCGCGCACCATGGCGACGGTGGTGATCCTCGTTACCTTCGTCGTCATCTTCGCGCTGTCGCTGATGATCGTCATCCCGCTGCTCGCAACCCAGGCCGCCGATTTCCTGGAGAAGCTGCCGGGCTACGTCACCCAGCTTCAGGAACTGGTGGCGAGCTTCAACCCGGACCTGCTGCCAAGCTGGATCGGCAGCCAGATGGGCACGATCAAGCAGAGCTTCTCCACCATTCTCGCCGAGGCCGCCGGCTTCCTCGGCACGGTGTTCAAGCAGCTCTGGAATTCCGGCATGGCGCTGGTCAACATCCTGTCGCTGCTGGTCATCACGCCCGTCGTCGCCTTCTATCTCCTGCTCGACTGGGACCGCATGATCGCCAAGGTGGATAGCTGGGTGCCGCGCGACCATGTCGCCAGCGTGCGCCAGATCGCTTCCGAAATGGACGCGGCCATTGCCGGCTTCGTGCGCGGGCAAGGCTCCATCTGCATCATCCTCGGCCTGTTCTACGGCGTCGGCCTTTCCTTCGCCGGCCTCAATTTCGGCCTGCTGATCGGCCTTTTCGCCGGCCTCATCAGCTTCATTCCCTATGTCGGCTCGCTGGTCGGCCTCGTGCTCGCCATCGGCGTCGCCGTGGTGCAGTTCTGGCCGGATTACTGGATGGTGGCGCTCATCGCCGTCATCTTCTTCACCGGCCAGTTCATCGAGGGCAATATCCTCCAGCCCAAGCTCGTCGGCTCGCGCGTCGGCCTGCATCCGGTCTGGCTGATGTTCGCGCTGGTCGCCTTCGGCGCGCTCTTCGGCTTCGTCGGGCTGATGATCGCCGTGCCGGCCGCCGCCGCCGTGGGCGTGCTTGTCCGCTTCGGCCTCAACCGCTACCTTGACAGCGACCTCTACTACGGCAGGAGCAAGTCCGTTCTCCTCGAAGAGAGCACGCCGGAAGAATAACGGTGGCAGAGAGTATCCGAGTAACACCATGACGTCGCGCAAGACCGCCGAACAGTTGCCGCTGGCCTTCGGGCACGACCCCGCGACGGGCCGCGACGACCTCCTGATCGCCGAGCCCGTTAACGCGGCCGTGGCGATGATCGACGCCTGGCCGCACTGGCCGGCGCCCGTCGTCGTCATCGCCGGCCCCGTCGGCTCGGGAAAATCGCACCTCGCCGCCATCTGGCGCGAACGGGCCGGCGCGCGCCTCATCGAGGCGAAGGCGGGTGAGGGCGCGGAGGAGGCGGCCGAACACGGTCCCGTCCTCATCGAGGATGCCGACCGCGCCGGCTTCGACGACCGCACGCTCTTCCACATCATCAACAACGTGCGCCAGCACGGCCACACGCTGCTCATAACCAGCCGCCTCTGGCCCATGTCCTGGCCGGTGGAACTGCCGGACCTGCGCTCGCGTCTCAAGGCGGCGACGGTGGTGGAAATCGGCGAGCCGGACGACGAGCTGCTCTCGCAGGTCATCGTCAAGCTCTTCGCCGATCGCCAGCTCTTCGTCGACGAGAAGCTGGTCGCCTATATCGTGGCGCGCATGGAGCGCTCGCTGGAGGCCGCGCAGACCCTGGTGGAACGCCTCGACCGCCTCGCGCTCGCCCGCGGCAGCCGCATCACGCGGACGCTGGCGCAGGAGGTGCTGGGGGAGATGGTCGGCGGCGGGGATTTCGGGGAGTAGGTGAGCCGCGCGCACCGCCTTTCCCGCGGGAATCCCGCCACCACGCATTGACTGTCACAGTTCTGTCGTCAAACTGCGCTAAGCGCTTCGTGGAACAGCGGAAACTGGGCGGACCCCTTCATGGATACAGCGACTCCCGATCTCTCTCAGGAAAAGCCTGCCCCGGATGCCGCGTCCATCGACGTCGCGGCCCTGATGGCCAGCCCCGAGCGCTTCATCAACCGCGAATTCTCCTGGCTCCAGTTCAATCGCCGCGTCCTTGAAGAGACGCTGAACACCGCCCATCCGCTGCTGGAGCGCATACGCTTCCTGTCGATCTCGGCGGCCAATCTCGACGAATTCTTCATGGTGCGCGTCGCCGGCCTCGAAGGGCAGGTGCGCCAGGGCGTCGGCATCCGCAGCCCGGACGGCAAGACCTCCGCCGAACAGCTCGACGATATCCTGAAGGAGATCGACAATCTCCAGATGGAGCAGCAGGCCTCGCTGGCCGTGCTCCAGCAATATCTCGCCAAGGAAGACATCCTCATCGTCCGCCCGACGGCGCTTTCCAGCGACGACAAGGTCTGGCTCCAGCAGGAATTCACCCAGTCGATCTTCCCGGTGCTGACGCCGCTCTCCATCGACCCGGCGCATCCGTTCCCCTTCATCCCGAACCTCGGCTTCTCCATCGGCCTCCAGCTCGAAAGCACGACCGGCAAGGAGCCGATGACGGCGCTGCTGCGCCTGCCGGTGGCGCTCGACCGCTTCATCCGCCTGCCGGATGCCAAGGGCGCGATCCGCTATATCACCCTTGAGGATGCCGTCGGCCTCTTCATCGGCAAACTCTTCCCCGGCTATATCGTGCGCGGCTCGGGCACGTTCCGCATCATCCGCGACAGCGATATCGAAGTGGAGGAAGAGGCCGAAGACCTCGTGCGCTTCTTCGAGACCGCGCTGAAGCGCCGCCGCCGCGGCTCGGTGATCCGCATCGAGACGGACTCGGAAATGCCGGAATCGCTGCGCCGCTTCGTGGTCGGCGAACTCGGCGTGCCGGAAAACCGCGTCGCCGTTCTTCCGGGCCTGCTCGCCCTCAACACGCTGTCGGAAATCGCCAAGGCCCCGCGCGACGATCTGCGGTTCGAGCCCTACAATGCCCGATTTCCCGAACGTGTCCGCGAGCACGCCGGCGACTGCCTTGCCGCCATCCGCGAAAAGGACATGGTCGTTCACCACCCCTACGAAAGCTTCGACGTGGTGGTCCAGTTCCTTCTCCAGGCTGCGCGCGATCCTGACGTCCTGGCGATAAAGCAGACGCTCTACCGCACCTCCAACGACAGCCCCATCGTGCGCGCGCTGATCGACGCCGCCGAGGCCGGAAAATCGGTGACGGCGCTGGTGGAACTGAAGGCCCGCTTCGACGAAGAGGCGAACATCCGCTGGGCGCGCGACCTGGAGCGCGCCGGCGTGCAGGTCGTCTTCGGCTTCATCGAATTGAAGACCCATGCCAAGATGTCGATGGTCGTGCGTCGCGAGGAGGGCAAGCTTCGCACCTATTGCCACCTCGGCACGGGCAACTATCACCCGATCACCGCGAAGATCTACACGGACCTTTCCTTCTTCACCTGCAACCCGACCATCGCCAGCGACATGGCGAACATCTTCAATTTCATCACCGGCTACGGCGAGCCGGAGGCCGGCATGAAGCTCGCCTTCTCGCCCTTCACGCTGCGCCCGCGCATCCTGCGTCACATCGATGAGGAGATCGCGCATGCGAAGAACGGCGCGCCGGCCGCGATCTGGATGAAGATGAATTCGCTGGTCGATCCCGACATCATCGACGCGCTCTACCGCGCCAGCCAGGCGGGCGTGGTGGTGGACCTCGTCGTGCGCGGCATCTGCTGCCTGCGCCCGCAGGTTCCCGGCCTTTCGGACAATATCCGCGTCAAGTCCATCGTCGGCCGCTTCCTCGAACATTCCCGCATCTTCTGCTTCGGCAACGGCCACGGGCTTCCATCGGACAAGGCGCTGGTCTATATAGGCTCCGCGGATATGATGCCGCGCAACCTGGACCGGCGGGTCGAGACACTCGTGCCTCTGATCAACCGGACGGTGCATGAGCAGGTACTCTCGCAGATCATGCTGGGCAATCTCATCGATAACCAGCAGAGCTACGAGATTCTTGCGGACGGAACGTCCCGGCGCATGGAAGTGCAGGCCGGCGCCGAGCCGTTCAACGCTCAGCACTACTTCATGACCAACCCCAGCCTTTCCGGCCGGGGCGAAGCCCTGAAGTCCTCGACACCGAAGGCGATCGCGGGCTGGCAAGGCCGCCGGAAGACATAACTGGATATGCATGGTCGAATCTGAAGCCCAGGGGCGTTTGCCTGGAATTGCCCCGGTGTCGGTCGTGGATATCGGTTCCAACTCGATTCGCCTCGTGATCTACGAGGGCATGAGCCGTTCGCCGGCCATGCTCTTCAACGAAAAGGTCATGTGCGGCCTCGGCAAGGGCCTCGCCCGCACCGGCCGCATGAATCAGGCGAGCGTCGAGCGTGCGCTGGCCGCTCTCCACCGTTTCAAGGCCCTGTCGAGACAGGCCCGCGCCTCCACCATGTTCGCGCTGGCGACCGCCGCTGCGCGTGAGGCGGAAAACGGTCCCGATTTCATCCATCAGGCGGAAATGATCCTCGGCCAGAAGGTCCGCGTGCTGACCGGCGAAGAGGAAGCCTATTTCTCCGCGCTCGGCATCGTCAGCGGCTTTGCCGATACGGACGGCATCGTCGGCGACCTCGGCGGCGGCTCGCTGGAGCTGATTGATGTGGCCGGCGTGAATGTCGGCAAGGGCATCACCCTGCCGCTTGGCGGCATCCGCCTTTCGGAAGCCTCCGGCGGCTCGCCCGCGCAGGCCCGCATTGTCGCGCGAAAATACCTGCGCACCGCCAATCTGCTGAAGAAGGGCGAGGGCCGCGCCTTCTACGCCGTCGGCGGCACCTGGCGCGCCCTTGGCGCGCTTCATATGGAAGCGCAGAACTACCCGCTGCACATGATCCAGGGCTACGAACTCGGCTTTGCCGACGCCATGGATTTCCTGACGGACGTGGTCACCGCCAAGGACCAGAAGGATCCCGCCTATGCGGCGATCTCCAAGAGCCGGCGCAACCTCCTGCCCTTCGGCGCGGTGGCGCTACAGGAGACCATAGCCATCA
Source organism: Shinella zoogloeoides (assembly GCF_020883495.1). Taxonomy (NCBI): domain Bacteria; kingdom Pseudomonadati; phylum Pseudomonadota; class Alphaproteobacteria; order Hyphomicrobiales; family Rhizobiaceae; genus Shinella; species Shinella zoogloeoides. The sequence continues at coordinate 852,724 of NZ_CP086610.1, forward strand.
TGAAGCCCTCGCGGGTCTTCTTCTCCGCGCAGGGCGTGCGCGAAGGCTATCTCTATTCGCTGCTGCCCGAGCGGGAGAAGGCGCGTGATCCGCTGCTCTCCGCCGCAGGCGAACTTGCCATCCTGCGCGCCCGCTCGCCCGAGCACGCCCGCGAGCTTGCCGAATGGACCGGCCGCATGATGCCGCTCTTCGGCGTCACCGAGACGCCGGAAGAGGCGCGCTACCGCGAGACGGCCTGCCTGCTCGCCGACATAAGCTGGCGCGCCCACCCGGATTATCGTGGCCTGCAGGCGCTCAACCTCATCGCCCATGGCACCTTCATCGGCATCACCCATCCCGGCCGCGCCTTCATCGCGCTTGCCAACTACTACCGTTTTGAGGGCCTCAACGACGACGCCGTCTCCAGTTCGCTCGCCGGCATCGCCCCGCCGCGCATGCGCGAACTGGCAAAGCTCCTCGGCGGCCTGCTGCGCGTCGCCTATCTCTTCTCGGCTTCCATGCCGGGCGTGGTGCCGCATATCGCCTTCCGCAAGTCCTCGCAGCCCGATACCGACCTCGACCTCCTCGTGCCGGCGGATTATGCCGAGCTTGCCGGCGAACGGCTCGACGGCCGCCTGCAGCAGCTTGCCAAGCTGACGGGCAAGAAGCTCGCTTTCAAGTTTCAGTGAGGCCGGCCATGCGGATCGCTTCCTTCCTGACGGGTTTCCTCCTTGCCGCAAGCGCCATGGCGCAGGACTGGCAGGCGGTCGAGCGCGTGGAACCCTACGCCGTGCAGGGCGCGACGGGTCTGGAAATCTACCAGTCGATCGGCGAGCGCGGCCCCAAGCTCGGTGTCGCCCGCGTCATCGCCCATACCAACTTCAAGCTGACCTGGACGCGCAAATACGAGCGTCAGGGCAATGCCTGCGTCATCACGGTCAACAAGCCGAAACTCATCATCACCTACACGCTACCCAAGCTGAAATCCAAGCTCTCCGGGTCGATGAAGAGCCGCTGGGAAACCTTCCTCGCGGGCGTCACCGCGCATGAGAAGGTGCATGGCGATTTCATCAAGGACATGGTGAAGCAGATCGAGGCGATGAGCGTCGGCCTGACGGTCGAGAACGACCCGAACTGCCAGAAGATCCGCCCCCAGCTACAAGCCCGCCTCGGCGAACTCTCCGACGCCCAGCGCGCCCGCAGCCGCGATTTCGACCAGGTCGAAATGAGCGAGGGCGGCAATGTTCACCAGCTCATCCTCAATCTCGTCGATCCGGGCTGAGCGCTGCGGGACCTGCCGGATCGTGGCCGAGCCTGCGGCGGATTTCCGCGAGGAAGAGCTGCAGGGCCGGCACCGGGTCGTGGTGATGGTAGATAATGTAGACCCCGGAAACAGGCGGATTGGGCCGGATCGGCAGGAAGGCGAGCGGTCCCGTGGTCAGCTTGGCGATGCCGGCGGGAACGATGCTGACGCCGAAGCCCGCCGCCACGAGGCTGGGGATCGACTGCGCGTCGATCACCTGCTGCGAGACGCGCGGCCGGTAGCCCGACGCGACGATGCAGGACATGACATAGGCGGCGAAATCCGAACTGTCCGGCCGTAGAACCACATGCTGGTCCCCGCGCAGGTCCGTGATCGAGACGCTGTCGCGCCCCGCCAGCCGGTGGTCGCTGCGCAGCAGCGCCACCATCTCCTCCTGCCAGCCGTATTCATGGGCCAGTTCCTCGTCGCGCGGTATCGAGCGGTTGAAGCTGACATCGGTGCGCCGGCTGCGCACTTCGTTGATCTGCGCGGCCGGCGACTGCTCGTGCACGCGCAGCGTGATGCGCGGATAGGCGGCTGCAAAGCCCGCCAGCAGTTCCGAAAGGCCCCCGCGCAGGATGGAGCCCGTCGTGCCGATCTCGATCATGCCGTCCTGGCCCTGCTGCACTTCGCGGATTTCCTGCAAGCTGCGCTCGTACTGGTCGAGCATGTTGCTCGCCCGCTGCAGGAAGAGTTCGCCGGCGCGCGTCAGTGTCACCTTGCGGCTGGTGCGGCTGATGAGATCGGCCCCCAGTTCGCGCTCCAGCGTCTGGATCTGCGTGCTGAGCGGCGGCTGCGACATGTTCAGCCGCTGGGCCGCACGGGTGAAGTTCAGCTCCTCGGCGAGAACCACGAAGCATTGGAGCTGGCGTATTCTCATAGCGCTACCCTATAGATCGGCCGTAAATCGATATTAGACATGCATGAGATATTCGACAAGTATGGACGCATGAGGGGGAGCCGCGACGGGCGTCGTGCTGCAGGAAGACGGTGGAGGCCGTGCATCCTGCATCGGACCGCGGACCATCCCTCCTTGTCATAGGGAGGAATATGCATGCCGAAATGGTCGAAATCCTTGTTCGGGCAGGTCTGCCTGGCGTTGGTGCTGGGCATCGCCGCCGGTTGCTTCATGCCGGATCTTGCCGCCAAGATGAAGCCGCTCGGGGACGGCTTCATCAAGCTCATCAAGATGCTCGTTCCCGTCATCGTCTTCTGCGTTGTCGTGCATGGCATTGCCGGGGCAGGGGACTTGAAGAAGGTCGGCCGGGTCGGCCTGCGCGCGCTCATCTATTTCGAGGTGGTCACGACCATCGCGCTCGCGCTCGGCATCGCCATCGCCTATCTGTTCGGGCCGGGCCACGGCATGGATATCGACGTCAGCACACTCGACGCTTCCGCGCTCTCCACCTATGTGGAACGCGCCCATGAGGTTTCCAGCGGCGGCACCGTCGAGTTCCTGATGAAGCTGATTCCGACCACCATGATCAGTGGCTTCGCCCAGGGCGACGTGCTGCAGGTGCTTCTGGTCGCCATCCTCTTTGGCTGCGCCCTGGCGCAGGTCGGCGAGCGCGGCAAGCCGCTTCTCCACATGATCGAGCTTGCCGGCGACGTGACCTTCAAGATCATGTCCTTCATCGTGCGGCTCGCCCCGCTCGGTGTCTTCGGCGCCATCGCCTTCACCGTCGGCAAGTACGGCGTCGGCTCGCTGACCCAGCTCGGCTATCTCGTCGGCCTGTTCTACCTGACCATCGCGCTCTTCGTCATCGTCGTGCTCGGCACCATCCTGCGCGTCTCGGGCTTCAGCATCTTCAAGCTGCTGCGCTACCTGCGCACCGAGGTCAGCATCGTCGCGGGCACCGCCTCCAGCGACGCCGTGCTGCCGCAGACCATGCGCAAGCTGGAACATCTCGGCATCAAGGGCTCGACCGTCGGCCTCGTCATCCCAACGGGCTATTCGTTCAATCTCGACGCCTTCTCGATCTACCTGACGCTGGCCGCCGTCTTCATCGCCCAGGCGACCAATACGCCGCTCGCCTTCACCGATCTCCTCGCCATCCTCGGCGTGGCGCTCGTCACCTCCAAGGGCGCGCATGGCGTGCCCGGCTCGGCCATCGTCATCCTTGCGGCGACGCTCGCGGCCATTCCCAGCATTCCCGCCATCGGCCTCGTCCTGGTGCTCTCGGTCGACTGGTTCATGGGCATTGCCCGCGCGCTGGGCAATTATCTCGGCAACTGCGTGGCGACGGTCGCGGTCGCCTCCTGGGTCGGCGATATCGACAAGGAACGCGCGCGCCGGGTGCTCGAGGGCGAAAGCCTGCCGCCCGTCACCCTCACGCCGACGGCCGTCTCGCACGGCGCGGCCTGAGCAGAACGCGTGAAAAGGAAAGGCCCGCGCACCGCGCGGGCCTTTTCTGTTTTGCCGTTGGGGGAAGCTTAAAGCTCCACCGCCTCGATCTTCCTGTCCACGAAGCGCAAGGCCACCTTGCCGCCGATGAGGTTGAGCGCGGTGTCGCCGAAGAGGTCGCGGCGCCAGCCGGTGAGGGCGGGCACGTTGGCGGCTTCGCCTTCGATGGCGATCTTTTCGAGGTCGTCGGAATTGGCGATGATCTTGGCGGCGACGCCCTGCTTTTCCGCGACGATCTTCAGGAGGACCTTCAGCATCTCGCTGGCGGCGGCAGCGCCTTCTGGCACGTGGTTCTGGCGCGGCAGGCGCGGCAGGTCGTTCTTCGGGATCGCCAGCGCTTCATTGACGGCCTCGAGAAGGGCCGCGCCGGACTGCGAGCGCTCCCAGCCCTTGGGAATGGTGCGCAGGCGCGCCAGCGCTTCGGCGTCAACGGGCTGCTGCTGGGCGATTTCGTAGATCGTGTCGTCCTTCAGGATGCGCGAGCGCGGCACGTTGCGGCCGCGCGCCTCGCGCTCGCGCCAGGCGGCGACCTTCTGGAGGACGGCCAGTTCCATCGGCTTCTTGACGCGCATCTTGAGGCGCTTCCAGGCGTCGTCCGGGTGCAGGTCGTAGGTGTCGCGCGATTCCAGGACCGCCATTTCCTCGGTCAGCCACAGCGAGCGGCCGGCCTCGTCGAGCTTGGCCTTCAGCGCCAGATAGACGTCGCGCAGGTGCGTCACGTCGGCAAGCGCATATTCGAGCTGCTTTTCGGTGAGCGGGCGGCGGCTCCAGTCGGTGAAGCGCGAGGACTTGTCGATATGCACGCCCTTGATCTTCTGCACGAGCTGGTCGTAGGACACGCTGTCGCCGAAGCCGCAGACCATGGCGGCGACCTGCGTGTCGAAGATCGGGTGCGGAATGAGATCGCCGCGATTGACGATGATTTCGATGTCCTGCCGCGCGGCGTGGAACACCTTCAGCACGCTGGAATTGCCCATCAGCTCGAAGAACGGGGCAAGGTCGAGGCCCTTGGCGAGCGGATCGACGATGACCTCGATTTCCGGTCCGGCGAGCTGGATCAGGCACAGTTCCGGCCAGAAGGTCGTCTCCCGCAGGAACTCCGTGTCGATCGTCAGATACTCGGAACGGGCGAGCGTCTCACAGGCGTCGCGAAGGGCTGCGGTGGTTTCGATGATCTGCATGGTGGCTCGGGCGGGCTTTTCTTTGAAATTTTTGATCGGGCAGCTTTAGACGGTCCACGGTTTTGCCACAATCGAAAACTTGCGCCCGCCGTTCCTTACGTCACCCGCACATAGCTCGTCATGCCGGTCTTCTGGTGCTCGATGATGTGGCAATGGAACACCCAGTCGCCGGGATTGTCGGCGACGAGGGCAAGCTGCACCTTCTCGTCCGGCAGGATGAGGTAGGTGTCGGAGAAATGCGGGCGGATCGCCTGCTTGTTGGAATTCATCGGCCGGAAGGCAAGGCCGTGCAGGTGGAGCGGATGCACCTGCGGCGTCGGGTTCTCGACATTGAAGATATAGGTCCGGCCGGTTTTCATTTCGGCGAGCGGCGCGGTCGGGTCGCCCGTGTCGTCTGCCCACGGCACCTTGTTGATGGCCCAGAAATTGTAGCCGAGCGAGCCGCAGATGCCGTCCTTCGGGCGCTCTTCCGCCGAGGCGCTGAGAATGAAGGGCAATTCGGTGGCGGCGGAAAGGTCCGGCTCGGGCAGGGGATTGGCGGCGAGCGCCGGCAGGTCGGCGACGTTGCGTTTCAGGGAAGCGCCGGTCGCGCGGAAGGTGGCGAGCGTGGCGGGCTTCGTGCCGCGCAGGTCCTTCAGCGCGGCGATCGCGCCTTCGGTATCGGGCATGCGCACGACGAGGTCGAGCCGCTGGCCGGGGCCGATCATGAGATGGTCGGGAACAAAACGCTCCGCCACCGGGTTGCCGTCTGCGGCGATGACGAGAGCCTCCGCGCCCTCGACGGAAAGCGCGAGAATGCGGGTGACGTCCGTTGCGGCAAGGCGCAGGCGCACGAGGCCACCGGCCGGCGCGTCATATTGCGGCGACTGCCGCCAGTTGGCGGTGCGCACGGTGCCGAAGGTGCCGGCGCGGGCGGAATCGCGGGGCTTGAACTGGGCGATGAACTGCCCGTCGCCGCCGAGCCGCCAGTCGCGCAGGTTCAGGACGATCTCCGCGTCGAAGACCGGATCGGCCGGGTCCTCCACCACGATGAGGCCGGCAAGGCCGCGCCCCATCTGCTCCAGCGTGTTGCAATGGGGGTGATACCAGAAGGTGCCGGCATCGGGCGGGGTGAAGGCATAGTCGAAGCCGTCGCCGCCATAGACATAGGGCTGCGTCAGGAAGGGCACGCCGTCCATCCTGTTGTCGATGCGCAGGCCGTGCCAGTGGATGGTGGTCGGCTCTTCCAGCCGGTTGTCGAGGCGAAGCGAAAAGGGCGCGCCGCGGCGCATGCGCAGCACCGGCGGGATTTCCGCCTCGCCATAGGTCATCGCGCCCTTCGTCGGCCCCTTGTCGGTGATCAGCGCCTCGGTGCGGCGCGTAACGAGCGGCATGGCGGCCCCGGCACTCGCCACCCCGCCGAGCCGGCCCGCAAGGTCGAGGCCGCCGGCATAGGCCCCGGCGACGAGGGCGCCCTTCATCAGCGTGCGGCGTGTCAGCATGGCGGTCTCTCCGGTGGCGTTCCCCGTTTTCTAAACCTGAGAGGGATGCTCAGCAATAAGCCGGCCGCGACCAGATTGCCGCAGCCTCAGCGCTCGCCGCTGCGGTCCTTGTCGGAGGCGGCGAGCTTGTTGAAGAAGAAGGAGGTGCGCAGCAGGTTGCGGAAGCGGCTGTGGCGCGCGCCCGCCGGAACGGCCGGGCGGGCGCTCATGCGCAGCACCGTATAAGCCATGAAGGCGACGAGGACGACGGCGGTATAGAGGAACAGCGCCTGCGGCCCGAAGACCTGCAGCAGCACGGAGGCGAAGAGCGGCCCGATGATCGCCCCGCAGGACCAGAAGAACAGCATGCCGGCCGAGACCAGCGCGTGCTCGCCTTCGCCGGCATGGTCGTTGGCATGGGCCGAGCAGAGCGAATAGAGCGGCATGGCGAAGGCGCCGAAGACGAAGATGCCGACAAGGTTCCTCCATTCGTCGCCGCCTGCGAAGAAGGCGAGGTAGAGCGCGGCGAGCGTGGAGCCGAGCGTGGCGACGAGGATGACGAGGCGCCGGTCGAGCCGGTCGGAATAGATGCCGAGCGGATATTGCAGTACGACCCCGCCGACGATGCCGGCGCTCATGAAGCTGGCGATGGCCGTTATCGACAGGCCGATATCGTGGGCGTAGATCGGCCCGAGATTGCGGAAGGCCGCATTGGTCAGCCCGACGACGATGCAGCCGACGGTGGCGAGCGGCGAAATGTTCCAGAGCTTCTTCACATCGAAGCGGATCGCCTCCGGCACGGTGGGGCTGGAGCGGTCGGCCAGCGAGATCGGCACCAGCGACAGCGACAATGCCATGGCGATGAAGGCGAAGATTTCGAAGCCGTCGATGCCGACGCCGGGAATGACATATTGCGCCGCCGTCACCGAGCCGAGATCGACGAGGCGGTAGATGGAGAGCGTGCGCGCCCGGTTGGCATTGGTGACGGAGGCGTTCAGCCAGCTTTCGACGGTGGCGAAGAGGCTGGCGAAACAGATGCCGGCGACAAGCCGCATCGTAAACCAGAAGATAGGGTCGATGAGCAGCACCATGGCGATGGCCGAGGCCGAGGCGATGGCCGCCATGGCGGAGAAGGTGCGGATATGGCCGATGGCGCGCAGCACGCGCGTCACATAGATGCAGCCGATGGCAAAGCCGATGCTGTAGCCCGCGCCCACGAAGCCGATCAGCGAGGTGGAGAACCCTTCCTGCGAGGCGCGCAGCGCGATGAACGTGCCCTGCAGCCCGTTGCCCCCGATCAGGATGCCGGCGGTGACGAGAAGGGGAATCAGGGGGCGAATCGTGGACATGCGGGCACTATGGCGAAGGATTTGCGGAAAGGGAGGGGGAAAGCGGTGGGCGTGTTCCGAAATTGTATACGATGGGGTCGGTCGGGGGAGGGAGGCCCCGCTGCCCAGCCGGGCAGAGGGGTATCGCACAGCACGCCGTCCGCTCCTTATTCGCCCAAAAGTCCCGCCAGAACGCGCAGATGATCGGCCTGAAGCGGCTTTTCGAAATAGCTCTTCACGAAGCTGTACTGCATGGCCCGTTCCCGGTCCTTGCCGAGCCGCGAGCTGGTCAGCAGGGCGACGACGGGGGCGTGTACCGAAAATTCCGCCGCGTAGCGGTCGAGGAACTCAAAGCCGTTCATCACGGGCATGTTGATGTCGAGGATGATGGCGTCGGGGGTCTCGCGGTGCAGCATGTCGAGCGCTTCCGCGCCGTCGAGGGCCTTCAGCACGCGGATCGTCGGATCGAACTTGCGGATCGTATAGTCGCAGATGAACTGATCGTTCTCGTCGTCATCGACGACCAGGATCGAGGTGATTTTCATGTTTGTCCCTGTCGGGCAGTTCGATGATGAACCGGCTGCCCTTATCTCTTGCTTCATAGAGCGCATCGCCACCGAGGGATTCCGCGCTCTTTTTCAATATGTAGAGGCCTAGCCCGCTGCCGAAGGATCGATTCGGGTGCAGCCGTTTGAACATTCTGAACAACAAATGACGGCTGGCGGGCGGAACGCCCAGGCCGTTGTCCTCCACCGACAGCCGCAGCTTGCCGTGATAGCGGAAGGCGCGGACATCGATCGCCGGTTCCGCCTCCCTGGGGTCGTGATATTTGACCGCGTTGGACAGCAGGTTGCCGACGATGACCTGGAATTTCGATGGCTTGCTGATGATTGTCAATTCCGCCGGCACATGATTTTCGATGCGGATTCGCTTCACGTCGTCGAGATGGGAGAGGGCGTCGATGGCCTCCGAGACCAGCGCGCGCAGCGCGACCGGCCGCTCCTCTTCCTCCATCAGCCGGTTGCGCGTCAGCGTGATGATGTTCTGGATGAGGTGGTCGAGGCGGCGGAAGTTCTGCTCCATGCGCTGGAGCATCGGGCCGAGCGCGGCGTGGTCGCCCTCCGCCAGCATTTCCCGCGAGATGCCGAGCAGGCCCATGGAGGAGGCGATGGGCGAGCGCAGGTCGTGCGAGGTGCGGTAGGCGAATTCCTCCAGTTCCGCATTGGCCTCGATCAGCGCCTGCTCGTTCGCCTTGCGCTCGGAGATGTCGCGCACGAGGCCGCTGTAGATGGTTGCGCCGTTCACCTCCACCTTGGCGACGGCAAGGTCGAGCGGGAAGACCGCGCCGTCCTTGCGCTGCCCCTCCACCTCGCGGCCGATGCCGATGACCTTTGCCGGGCCGCCGCGCTGGTAGTTGGAAAGATAGCGGTCGTGCCCGCCGTGATACGGTTCCGGCATCAGCATCTTGACGTTGTTGCCGATCATCTCGCCGGGCAGATAGCCGAAGATGCGTGTGCAGGCCGCATTGGCGGTGAGGATGACGCCGCGCTCGTCGATGGTGATGATGCCGTCCACGGCGTTGTCGATGATGGCGGAAAGGCGCGCCTGGCTTTCCGCAAGGTCGGCCGCCATGCGCCGCGCGCGGCGGGAAGACAGGTAGAGATGGACGAGCAGGCCGCCGGAAAGCGCGCCGGAAACCAGCACGAGCGAGGAGAGCGTCGAGCGCGCGTTGTTGCCGCTGCTGGTGAAGGTGATGCCGAAGGCGGCCTCGTGGCGCGCCAGCTCGTAGTAGGTCATGACGAGCAGCACCAGATAGGTGGCAAGGCCGAGGATGCCGGCGAGCGTCGCCCGGTGGAAGCCGCTCGCCTCCGTATCCGTGAAGACGATGACGATGCCGAGCGCCACGAAACAGGTGGTGCTCTGGAAGGACATGCGCGAGAGGCGCACCCAGTCATGGGCGAAGTCGAGCGCGATGGCATAGCCGATGAAGGCGGCCGCCGCGATGATGAAGGTCGCAAGCCCGAGCACGATCTGCACCGGGTCGCTCTTGCGCCGGTAGGCGCGCAGGAACAGCGCGGCGCTCACCATCATGTAGCAGGCCGCGGTATTGGGCGCGATCCGCCCCGGTAGGCTGGTGCGGATATCGGTGAAGGGCGTGTGGAGCGCGGTGTCGATGCCCGCATCGATGCCGAAGAGATGCTGGGCCAGCGCGACGGCGCCGAAGACGAAGACCGGCGCCATCATGAGGGCCGGCAGGTGCCGCAGGCCCCCCGCCATCATCAGCAGCGCCGCGCCGATGGCGATGACGGCCAGCGCCGAATTGAACTTCATGCCGAACAGGAAGGGATATTGCGCGGCAAGGCGCGCCGGCTCGCTCAGCCAGAGCGTGATGACCGCGATGCCCACGGCGATGCACCAGAGGCCCGCCGCAACGTTCGCCTTCCGCCAGGACTGTTCTCGATCCAACCATGCCCCCCTTGGCGGTTCCGATCCGCCGCGTGGGGAGCTTAGAGCATTTCCGTCCGGCGTGCGTAGCTGTTTTGCGGCGTGGCGGGCGCAAATCCAAAGGGATGAAGCGTGGATGTCCTGTCCGTCAGGCGGCGTCGCCCTGCTTGCCTTCGCCTTCCAGCCGGCCGGCCAGGGCCTGCAACTCGGCGGTCAGCGCCTGCAGGGTCTCCAGCGAGCAGCCGGTCGCCTTGCCGATCTCCATGCGGATGGCCAGCGCGTCGCGCTGCATGGCGCGGCCCTTGTCGGTGAGTGTCACCAGCACCTGCCGCTCGTCGCTCTTGTCGCGGGCGCGGCGGATATAGCCGGCCGCCTCCAGCCGCTTGAGGAGAGGGGAGAGCGTGCCGGAATCGAGGCCGAGCGTCTCGCCCAGCGCCTTCACCGTGCGGCGGTCCTCCTCCCAAAGCGTCATCAGCGCGATATATTGCGGATAGGTGAGGCCGTAGGGGTCGAGCAGGGGTTTATAGGTGCGGTTGAGCGCATGGGCGGCGGAATAGACGGCGAAACAGAGCTGCGCGTCGAGCGCCAGCATGCCGGCCGGAATATCGCCTGTCTCAGCTTCGTCACGTTTGTCGATCATGCTGCCATTGTCGCACAAACGGCCAAAATTGCAATTTGCAAAATCATATTGCGCGCAATCTAATTTTACGCTACCAATTTCCCATCATCAACGAAACCAGGAAGGAGACACCCATGCCCATTCTCTACAGGACCAAGGCTTCCTCGACCGGCGGCCGCGCAGGCCATGGCGCAACGGAAGACGGCACCGTCGACGTGACGCTGACCCTGCCGAAGGAACTCGGCGGCGACGGCGCGCCCGGCGCCAACCCGGAAAAGCTCTTCGCCATCGGTTATTCCGCCTGCTTCCTCGGTGCGCTGAAATTCGTCGCCGGCCAGGAAAAGGTGAAGATTCCGGACGACGCCAAGGTGACGGCGACGGTCGGCGTCGGCCCGCGCGAGGATGGCGGCGGCTTCGGCATCGAGGCGGCGCTGGAAGTTTCCGTTCCCGGCCTCGACAAGGCCGTGGTCGAAGACCTCGTGAAGAAGGCCCATGTCGTCTGCCCCTACAGCCACGCCACGCGCGGCAACCTCGACGTCAAGACGACCGTCGCCTGATCGGCCTGCGGTCCGAACAAGAAAAAGGCCGTCCGGTTCTCCGGGCGGCCTTTTTCATGTGTTCCGCCGGGAACAGCGCGGCAGGGGGCGATGTGCGATCTTCCGGTCACTGGATGAGAAAGGCTCATCCCCCCGATCAGGAGAGACCCATGCGCAAGATCATCGTTTCCGCCGCCATCGCCACCGTCGCGGTCATCTCCTTCGCCGCCCCCTCGCAGGCCCGCTGCTACAATAGCTACGACGAGACGCCCCATTGCTTCGTCAAGAAGGTGAAAGCCTATGACGATTATGGCAATGTGATCTTCAGAAAGATCACGGTCTGCAACTGATCAGTCCGCCGACTGACCTCCCGAAAGCCCGGATGTTCCCTGCATCCGGGTTTTTCGTATGTACGAAATCCTTGTCATAAGAAAAATAAGGCATATATTGTTTCTCATGAAAGGAGGTCGCACCATGCAGCGCAAACCCGTACAACAGGCCAATGCCGAGGGCGTCGTGCTCACCAAGGCGGCTGTCCGCGCGGCGGACGGGCTGGGCCTGACGGCGCGCATCCTCTCGGCGGTCATCGGCGTTTCGGAGGCGACGGTCTCGCGGCTGAAGCGGCAGGATGTGCTGCTGGAGCGCGGCACGAAACCCTTCGAGCTTGCCGTTCTTCTGGTGCGTCTCTTCCGCTCGCTCGACGCCATCACCGGCGGCGACGAGGCCGTCTCCCGCGCCTGGATGGTGGCGGACAACACGGCGCTCCGCGCCCGCCCCATCGACCGCATCACCTCCGTTACCGGCCTTGTCGATGTCCTTGCCTATCTGGACGCCCGCCGCGCTCTCGTCTGAGGCGCGGCCCTTTTCGGGGCCCGTCTGGCGGTTCGTCGAGGCGCAACACCGCGTCTCGACCCTGAAGCTCGTCGATACGCTCGATGAACAGGCCTTGCTCGAAGACATTCTGGAGGAGAGCAAGCCGGTCCTGCCGCCCGAATGCGCCGGCCTCGATTACCTGCTCGCCACGCCCTTCCGCTACGGCGCGGTCTACCCGCACGGCTCGCGTTTCCGCAGGGCAGGGCGCACGCTCGGCGTCTACTATGCGGCGCTGACGGTGGAGACGGCGCTGGCCGAAATGGCCTTCTACCGCCTGCTATTCTTTGCCGAATCGCCGGCAACGCCGCTGCCCGGCAATGCCGCCGACTACACCGCCTTCTCCGCCGCCATCGCGACGGACAGGAGCCTCGACCTCACCCTGCCGCCGCTCGACCGCGACGCCCCGCACTGGACGCACCCGACCGACTACGCCGCCTGCCAGTCGTTGGCCGACGGCGCGCGGGAAGGCGGCATCGCCGCCATCCTCTACCGCTCGGTGCGCGACCCCGCCGCCGGCAGCAACATGGCGCTGCTGACGGCAACGGGCTTTGCCGCGCCGAAGCTGGTAGAGCGCCAGACCTGGCGCATCCGCCTCTCTGCCCTCGGCGTGCAGGCGCTCTGCGACCATCCGCCAAGACGCATCGGCTTTTCCCGCGAGGATTTTCGCGGCGATCCGCGTATCGGGTGATCAGGCCAGCAGCGCCGCCTCCTCGAAGAAGTCTTCCGGCCCGTCCACCTCGATCAGCTTGCGCTTCTCGATCAGCCAGAAGCGGTTCGCCACCGCCCGCACGAAGGCGCGGTCGTGCGAGACGAACAGGCAGCTTGCCTCCTGCGCCGTCAGTTCCCGTTCCAGCGCTTCCTGCCCCTCGATGTCGAGATGGTTGGTCGGCTCGTCGAGCAGGTAGAAATTCGGGTTGGTGAGCCGCAGCACCAGCATGCCGAGCCGCGCCTTCTGCCCGCCGGAAAGCTGCCCGACCGGCCGCCCCTGCATCTCCACCGAAAAGCCCGCGCCGGCAAGCAGGCTGCGCGCCCGCTGGTCGCCCACGTCGAAGCGGTGAATGATCGTGCCATGCGGCGTTTCCGTATCCGAAAGGTCGGAAAGCGCCTGGTCGCCATAGCCGAGCACCAGCGAGGGCGTCGGCTTGATACCCAGTTCGCTTGCGCCCTCGATCGCCTGCCGCAGCCGCCGCACCAGCCGCGTCTTGCCGGTGCCGTTGAGGCCGAGCAGCACGATGCGGTCGCCCTGGCAGATGAATTTCCGCCCGGTGCGGAAGAGCGGCGTTCCATCCGGCGTCTCCACCGCGGCGTCCTCCAGCGTCACCAGCACCTTGGCATGGGTGCCGCGCCCCGCAAGCCGGATCGCGCCGGCCGAGCGCTCCAGATGCGCGGGCCTGGCCGTCTCCTCGATCCGCTCGGCCCGGGTTTTCAACTGCTTGGTCTTCACCACCAGAAGGTCGCTGCCGGAATTGATGCCGATATTGTTGAGCTTGGCCGCCTGCTGGCGAAGCTGCTGCGCCGTCTTCATGTCCTTCTCGAAACGCCGCTCCTCCGCCGCATCCGCCTCGTCCAGCGCGGCGCGGGCGCGGGAATAGGGCAGGGCGAAGACCTGCGAGCGCTCGGGCCGCAAGAAGAGCGTGCGGTTCGTCACCGCATCGAGGAAGGCGCGGTCGTGGCTTGAAAGGACAACCGGCATGTCGCGCGGCAATGTGCCGAGCCAGTTTTCCATCCGGGCGATCTTTTCGAGGTCGAGATGGTTGGTCGGCTCGTCCAGCAGCAGCACGTCCGGCTCGCCGACGCGCACGCGGGCGACGAGCGCGATGCGCTGCCATCCGCCGCTGAGGGCCGCAAGCGGCCGCTCGCGCAGCGCCTCTGGCACCTCCAGCTCCTCCAGCGTCACATCGGCGCGCCAGCTTTCGCTGTCCTGCTGCTCGGGGCAGAGGGCGCTCAGCACCGCTTCGCGGAAGGTGAGCTTTTCGAGGCTGGGCGGAAGGTGCTGCTCCATATGCCCGACGGTGAGGCCGCGGGCGCGGGTAATCTCGCCCGTCGTCGGCTCGAAAGCGCCGGTGATGCATTTCAGCAGCGTGGACTTGCCGCGCCCGTTGGCGGCGACGAGGCCGATGCGGTCGCCGGCGGCGATGGAGAGGTTGAGGTTGGCAAAGAGGTCGGTGGACAGCGTGACGCCGAGCGCACGGATATTGATGAGCGACATGGAAAGTCTCTGGTCTTCAGGGCTTCGCGGCGCGGCGTCAGCCGTCAGTCACGCGAAAGGCCGGGGAGTTTGATGCAGGCGCAAGGCCGCATCGCCGGGTAGGGCAGACCAGAAGAGAAAATGTGTTCGTTCCGATCAGCCCTGCAAACGCATCTGCAGGGCAAGATCAGGGCCATGTGTGCGATGTGGCAGGAAGCCGAACTTCACGGCACAGTCCCTTTTACGTGTTGCGAACGGGGGCATGGGTAGCATCGGAAAGGCGCGTTGGCAACGGTGCTGCCCCTCATCCCGCTGCCGCGACCTTCTCCCCGCAGGCGGGGAGAAGGCGAATGCCGCGCCGGCTTCCCGTAAAACGAGCCGGTAGAGATGGAATGCTGCAGAGCCACAAGTCCCTTCTCCCCGCTTGCGGGGAGAAGGTGCCGGCAGGCGGATGAGGGGCCGCCCGCAGCCTACCGCCGCAAGCTCCCGAGAATCCCGCGCACCAGCGCCCGCCCGAGCGACGACGCCACGGTGCGCGCCACGGATTTCATCGCCGCTTCCGCTACCGTTTCACGCTGGTAGCCGGCACGCGGTTTCGCCTGCTTCGGCGCGGCGGGCGTGGTCGGTTCTTCATCGCCGAAGCCGGGCAGGGTCCAGCGGCTGCCGCCGGAGGAGGGCTGGGCCTCCTCGGTCTGCGCCTGTTCCTGCGCAGCGGCAGCATCGGCGGCCTTCTTGGCGCGGGCCATCAGCATCTCGTAGGCCGACTCGCGGTCGAAGTCCTCGTCATAGAGGCCGGCGACGGGGCTGACCTTCATGATGTCCTGCCGCTCGGCATCCGTGACCGGGCCGAGGCGCGAGACCGGCGGGCGCACCAGCGTGCGTTCCACCATGGAGGGCGCGCCCTTGCCTTCGAGCGTCGAGACCAGCGCCTCGCCGGTGCCGAGCTGGGTGATCACCTCGGCGCAGTTGAAATCCGGGTTGGGGCGGAAGGTGTCGGCGGCGGTCTTTACAGCCTTCTGCTCGCGCGGCGTATAGGCGCGCAATGCGTGCTGCACGCGATTGCCGAGCTGGGCGAGCACCGTTTCCGGCACGTCGAGCGGGTTCTGCGTGACGAAATAGACGCCGACGCCCTTGGAGCGGATAAGGCGCACGACCTGTTCCACGCGCTCGATCAGCACCTTCGGCGCATCGTTGAAGAGCAGGTGCGCCTCGTCGAAGAAGAAGACGAGTTTCGGCTTTTCCGGGTCGCCCACTTCCGGCAGAACCTCGAAGAGTTCCGAGAGCATCCAGAGCAGGAAGGTGCCGTAGAGGCGCGGGTTCATCATCAGCTTGTCGGCGGCCAGCACCGAGATCGCGCCGCGTCCGTCATTGGTGGTGCGCATGATGTCGGAAATCTTCAGCGCCGGCTCGCCGAAGAACTGTTCGGCCCCCTGCTGCTCGAGGATCAGCAGCTCGCGCTGGATCGAGCCGACGGAGGCTTTGGAGATGAAGCCGTACTGGTTGGAGAGCGCCGAGGCGTTCTCGCCCATGTAGTTGAGAAGCGCCTGCAGGTCCTTGAGGTCGAGCAGCGGCAGGCCGCCCTGGTCGGCGATCTTGAAGGCGATGTTGATGACGCCTTCCTGCGCGTCCGTCGCGTTCATCAGGCGCGAGAGCAGCAGGGGCCCCATCTCGGAAATGGTGGTGCGGACGCGGTGGCCCTTCTCGCCGTAAAGGTCCCAGAAGATGACCGGGAATTCCTGGAAATCATAAGGGGTGAGGCCGATCTGGTCGGCGCGCTTCTGGAGGAAATCCTTCGGCTCGCCCATCGCGCCGATGCCCGAAAGGTCGCCCTTCACGTCGGCGCAGAACACCGGAACGCCGGCATTGGAAAAACCTTCGGCGAGGATTTGCAGCGTCACCGTCTTGCCGGTGCCGGTCGCGCCGGTCACGAGACCGTGACGGTTGCCGAACTTCAGCTCCAGATATTCCGGCTTGTTGTTGGTGTCGTCGGGCTTGCGGCTGGTGCCGATATAGAGTTTCCCGTCCTGAAGAATGGAATCCGCCACGTTGAAACTCCCTGGCTGCCGGTCCTGCGATTCGTCCGGCCGCGCATCGCTTCGGCCATGTTTTCATTGAATCGTCTTCCACAGCTTATAAGGATAGTCCGGCAGGCAAACAACACGATTTGCGGGCGCGCCGACCCTCATGAAAGCGCATCGGAGCCGCTTGAGTTTGTCGCGGAATTCATTTACCTTGACGTCAACGTCAATTCCATTGGAGGATTTTCCATGAGCGATCTCGTCACCCGCGTTGCCGATGCCGTCGGCATCGATGCTGCCCTTGCCGAAAAGGCGATCGGCATGATGCTCGGCTTCCTGCAGCGCGAAGCGGCCGATGGCCCGGTCGCCAAGATGATCGAAGCCATTCCGGGCGCGTCCGATCTCGTCGCCAAGTATAATGGCGAAGGCGAAAGCAAGGGCCTGCTCGGCAGCCTGATGAGCGCCATCGGTGGCGGCGGCGTCATGGGCCTCGGCCAGCAGCTCATGAGCCAGGGCCTCGGCATGGGCGAAATCACCGGCCTTGCCAAGGAAACCATCGCGGTCGCCCGCGAACATGCCGGCGCCGACGTGGTCGACGAAGTCGTCGCCTCCGTCCCGGGCCTCAGCCAGTTCGTCTGATACCTTCGCTTACCGCCGCCGCGCGAAAAACAGCGCGGCGGTGAAGGCGGTGAGGCCGAGGCCGACCGAGATCGGCCCGGCCTGCGGTCCGCCCGCATCCATGATCGCGCCTGTCAGGCCCGATCCCGCGCCGCTGCCGACCGAGTAGGCGAGCGCGAAGGCCGCACTGCCGGCCACCAGCATGGAGCCGCTGTGCCGTTCGCCGAGCATGGTGAGCGCGCAGGTATAGAGCGAGAAGGCGGCCGCGCCCATGATGGCGAAGACCGTGAGGATCGCGATTTCCGACCGAACCAGCGGCAGCACGAAGTAGCTCAAGGCCGCGACGCTGACGGCGGCGAGCGCCACCCGTTCGCGCGGCAGCCTGTCGAGCAGCACGCCGATGAAGGGCTGGGCGATGGCCGTCGGAAGGGCGAGCACGGTCACGCTGATGGCGGCGAAGGACTGGCTGTAGCCCATCTTCACGAAATAGACCGGCATGGCGGAGATCGCCGCGATATCGGCGAAACCGAAGGCGAAGACCATGCCGACGAGAAGCGGCGCGGCCTTGAAGAAGCGGAAGAGATCGCCGTTGGAGGAAGGCTCGGGCACGGTCTTCGTCGAGAACATCAGCATGCCGGTGGCGAACGCCACGATGGCCAGATAGACCGCCGTCAGCGCAAAGCCGAGGCCGCCTTCGCTGCCGAGCAATGGAATGGCGAGCGGCCCGGCCGCGAAGCCCGCGCAGATACCTGCGCCGTAGAGGCCGGAAACCCGCCCGCGCAGCCGGTCCGGGCAGGCGGCATTGAGCCAGGCTTCGCCCAGCATGAAGATGACGCTGGCGAAGAAGCCGAGCAGGAAGCGCGCAACGAGCCAGACCGTGAAGGAGGCCGAGGCGGCGAAGGTGGCAAGGCACATCGAGCAGACGACGAGGCTTGCGATGATCAGCCGGTCCGCCCGCCAGCGCGAGGTGAGGCTGCCGATGAGCAGCGTCGAGGCCCCCATGCCGGCCGCATAGGCGATGGCGTTGACGCCGATCATCGAGGGCGAGAAGCCGCGCGATTCCAGCGTCAGCGAGACGAGCGGATAGGTCAGCCCCTGCGCCACGGAAAAGGCGGTCGCGCCAAGCACGACGGCGACAATGGCCGGCCAGTCCGGCGAAACGACGGTTGAAGACGAGGACTGCATGAAAGGCTCCCTGCCGCAGGCGCGGCCAAACCTCTCCCATACTCCGCCCGCCGGTTTTTGGAAAGGCGGGCAGGTGGATTGCGGCTTCCCGATGGTCTAGCCTCGCGGGGCAACCTCACGGAAGGGGAAAGCCCGATGGCGACACTGGTCGAAATCGTCCCGTACGATCCGGCTTGGCCAACGTTTTTTGCAAATGCGCAGGCCGTCCTGCGGGCGTGGCTCGGCTCCGCGGTGGTGGCGGTCGACCATATCGGAAGCACATCCGTGCCCGGCATGCCGGCCAAGCCGGTGATCGATATCGATATCACCCTGACCGGTCCGGATGCTATTCCGGGCGCTGCCGCACGCCTCGTCGAAGCCGGCTACGAGCCGCGTGGAAACCGTTACGGCGACGATGTTTGGGCATTCCTGTCGAAGAGCGCCATGCCGAGGCTGCGGGTCTATCTCTGTCCTCCGCACAACCGCACGCATGAGCAGCGCCTGCTGTTCCGCGACTACCTGCGCCGGCACGATGCTGCCGCCATGGCATATGCGACCCTGAAAAGGCGTCTTGCGGAGCGGTTTCCCTATGACGGGGATCGCTATACGGCGGAGAAGAGCGCGTTCGTCCAGGGCATCGTGGCGAAGGCTGTATCCTGACCGCCTTGCCCGCGCCGGCTACGCCTTCACCGCCACGATGAACAGTCGCGGGAAGCGCAGCAACCGCCGCCCGTCCGCCATCGGCGCATAGGCCGCTGCGATCCGCGCCTCGTAGTCCGCGAGAAAACCGTCGCGCTCTTGCGCCGGGATGCGGTCGAGATAGGGGCGAAGGCCGGTGCCCTTGACCCATTCGACGATGGCCGCCGCATCCGCCATCGGGTGGTTGTAGACGGTGTGCCAGACATCGACGCGCGCCGCCTTCGGGCCGAGGGCGTCGAAATAGGCGGCGGGGGCGGGGAGTGGTTGGCGGCGCGGCGTGCCCTCGGCAAAGGCGCTTTTCCACGGGCCGGCCTGCGCGCTTTCCTCCATCAGGAGATGGGAGGGTTCCATCAGGTTGTCCGGCATCTGCACGGCCAGCATGCCGCCGGGGCGAAGGCCGTCCATCAGCCGCGTCATCAGCGCCACATGCTCGGGCAGCCATTGGAAGACGGCATTGGCGAAGAGCAGGGCGGCCGGGTCCGGCGGGCGCCATCTGGCAAGATCGCATTCGACGAAATCGATGCCCGGCAGGCGCTGGCGCGCCGCCTTCAGCATGTCGGCCGCATTGTCGACGCCGCGCACGCCCCGGCCGGGAAAACGCCTTGCGAGCAGTTCCGTCGAGTTTCCGGGGCCGCAGCCGAGATCGTAGACCGTGCCGGCCCGAAGGTCCGCCGGCACCTGGGCGAGGAGATCGGCGGCCGGGCGGGTGCGCTCGTCCTCGAATTTCAGGTACTGCGCGGCGGACCAGGCCATTCTAGAGGCTTTCCAGCGAGGGCAGGATGAGGGCGGGGCCGAGGTCGAAATATTCGTCCGGCATGTCGGAACGGTTGATCCAGACGGTGCGGAAGCCGAACTTCGTCGCCCCGGCAATGTCCCAGCGGTTGGAGGACTGGAAGGAGACGGCGTTCGGGTAGAGCCGATAATTCGTCGTCACCAGATCGTAGACGGCGGGGGCGGTCTTGTAGGTCTTCAGCGCGTCGACGGAGAAGATGTCGTCGATCACGGTGTCGAGCGCGGCGTTCTTGACCGCCGAGGCCAGCATGGCGGGCGAGCCGTTGGAAAGGATGGCGATATGCGCGCCGCGCTGCTTGAGCGCCTTCAGCACGGCCGGCACTTCCGGGTAGCAGTCGAGCTTCCAGTAGGCGTCGAGCAGCTTTTGCCGCAGCGCCGGATCGACGCCGCCGATGCGCTTGAAGGTGTAGTCGAGCGCCTGTTCGGTGAGCTGCCAGAAATCCGCATAGGCGCCCATCAGCGCCCGCGTCCAGGAATATTCGAGCTGCTTGGCGCGCCAGATTTCCGAGAAGATCTGGTAGTTCGGCCCCACATCGCCGGCATGGCGCCGCACCGCCGCGTGCACGTCGAACAACGTTCCATAGGCGTCGAACACATAGGCGGCATGGGACATGGCGGCGATTCTCCTGCACTCTTGCCGTCGATTGGCGGGTATCGGGGGGCGAATGTCAATTGCGCGCTTTGCCCCTCATCCGCCTGCCGGCACCTTCTCCCCGCAAGCGGGGAGAAGGGGAGGATGCAAGGCCTCTTCCAACCGCCAACTTTTCGTGATGGGAAAGCCTCACCTCTTGCTCCTTCTCCCCGCTCGCGGGGAGAAGGTCGCGGCAGCGGGATGAGGGGCTTTCTCTGACAGGGGGCTCTTAAACTACCCCTTAGAACCGCGTGATCACGCTGATCCCCAACTCCGTCGCCCGGTCCATCGCCATCAGCGCCGGCACGGCCTCCTCCAGCCCGATATGCCGCCCGATCAGCTTCTGCGGCGCAAGCTTGCCGCTTGCGATCATCGCCAGCATGGCGTCGTAGCGCCAGGCCTGCATGCCGTGGCTGCCGTAGATTTCCAGTTCGTGGCCGATGACCTGCGCCATGGGAATCTGCGGCGTCGCATGGTCGGCCAGCATCAGCCCCACCTGCACATGCCGCCCGCGCCGGCGCAGGTTCTTGATCGAGTTGAAGCAGGTGACGGGCGACCCCAGCGCATCGACGGAGGCATGCGCCCCGCCGCCGGTGATCTCCCGCACGGCTTCAGCCACATCGGCCACATCGCGGGCATTGATCGCCGCGACCGCTCCCATCTTCTTCGCGAAATCCAGCTTCTCGGCGGAAATGTCGATGGCGATGGGGTTCGCGCCGAGCGCGGCGGCGATCATGATGGCGGAAAGGCCGACGCCCCCGCAGCCATGCACCGCCACCCATTCCCCGCCCGTCACCCGCGCCTGGTCCACCACCGCGCGGAAGGATGTGGCGAAGCGGCAGCCGAGACTGGCGGCCGTGGCGTAGTCGATGGCTTCAGGCAGATGCACGAGATTGTGGTCGGCATGGTCGATGGCGACATATTCGGCAAAGGAACCCCAATGGGTGAAACCGGGCTGGAATTGTTCCTCGCAGACCTGTTGATTGCCCGAGCGGCACTCGCCGCAATGGCCGCAGCCGGAGACGAAGGGCACCGTCACCCGCTCGCCCTCGCGAAAACGCCGCACGGCCTTGCCGACCGCCACCACCCTGCCGGCCAATTCATGCCCCGGCACATGCGGCAGCCTGATATCCGGGTCATGCCCCATCCAGCCATGCCAGTCGCTACGGCAAAGCCCTGTCGCCTCCACCTTGATGACGACCCCGCCGGACGTTGGCGTCGGATCGGGAAGCACCCGGATTTCCGGTGTCGCCTCGAAGGCTTCGTAATACATGGCGCGCATGGCGGTCCTCCCTTTGCCTCCTGTATCGCATGCGCCCGAAGCCCCCTCAACCGCGCCATCCATGACAAGGCCTGATGCACCCATTCAACATCTTGAATGGACAAGCGGCGCGCGCTGGCGGAAGGCAATCGGGACTTGACCGGCTGCGCCGGCCGGGCCTTGATGGGCTAAAGGAGAAGAAAGATGCCAGTCGATACCTCACCGCGCTCCGCCACCTGGACCTTCGTGGATGGCGAATGGATTTCCGGCAATCCGCCGCTCATCGGCCCCACCTCGCACGCCATGTGGCTCGGCTCGACCGTCTTCGACGGCGCGCGCTGGTTCGACGGCATCGCGCCGGACCTCGACCTGCATTGCCAGCGCATCAACCGCTCGGCCGAAGCGCTTGGCCTTTCTGCGACGGTCTCCTCCGAAGAGATCGAGGCGCTCGCCTGGGAAGGCGTCAAGAAGTTCGACGGCAAGACGGCGATCTACATCAAGCCGATGTACTGGGCTGAGCACGGCTCGCCGATCAGCGTCGTCGCGCCGGATGCCGGCTCCACGCGCTTTGCGCTCTGCCTCTTCGAGGCCTCGATGGGCGATCCCAACGCCGCCTCCTCGCTGACCGTCTCGCCCTTCCGCCGCCCGACGGTGGAGTGCATGCCGACGGACGCCAAGGCCGGCTGCCTCTACCCCAACAACGCCCGCATGCTGGTGGAGGCCAAAAAGCGCGGCTTCGACAACGCGCTGGTGCGCGACATGCTGGGCAATGTCGCCGAAACCGCCTCGTCCAACATCTTCATGGTGCGCGACGGCGTCGTCTTCACGCCCGCCGCCAACCGCACCTTCCTTGCAGGCATCACGCGCTCGCGCGTCATCGCCCTGCTGCGGGAAGCCGGCTTCGACGTGGTCGAGACCACGCTCACCCCCGCCGATTTCGCAGCCGCCGACGAGATCTTCACCTCGGGCAACTATTCCAAGGTCGTGCCGGTCACGCGTCTGGAAGACCGCGAACTCGCGCATGGCCCGGTCACCGCCAAGGCGCGCGACCTCTATTTCGACTGGGCGCATTCGAACGGCGATGCGTGAATGACGGCCTGAAGATGGGAGCGCCTGTCGCAAGCACCGTCGTGAAGGGGGGAGTTGCGACAGGCCCATTGGATTTGCGGTATTGCGCGCGCCGCGGATTCGTCCAGACTGGCGGTTGCCCTTGTGTTTCGAGCAGCAATCGAGAGCCTGATGCCGCAACGCCGCCGATCACCGTTCCTCGCCGCTTTTCTCGCGGCCATTCCGGCCCTCGCCACCGTTCCATGCCATGCTTGGGCCGAGGTGCAAGGCGCACTTCTGGATCGGCAAACCGTCGGGAAGACGATTGCCGGCATCGCCGTGGAATTGCGTGAAGGATATGTCTTTCCTGAGAGGGGAGCGCAGGCGGCGGATGCCCTGGAGGCGGCCTTGGCGGAAAACGCCTATGCCGATGCCACCGACCCGGCACGGTTCGCGGAACAACTGACCGAACAATTGCGGGCGATCACCCGGGACGGCCATGTGAGGGCGATCTTCGGCTCGCCGTTCCGCAACCAGCCTGCCGCGGCGGAGCCGGAGGGCGCCGGCTTCGAGGTGCGGCGGCTCGGCGGCGATATCGGATATATGCGCCTCGAACGGTTCATGCCGCCGGAGATATTCAAGCCGGCCGCCGACGATGCCATGCGCAGCCTGTCGGATACGGCCGCGCTGCTTGTCGACATGCGGGACAATGGCGGTGGGCATCCGGCATCGGTCGCCTATCTCGTCAGTTTCTTCCTCGATCCGGGCGAGCGGGTCCACATCAACGATCTCATCTGGCGCAACCGCGGGACCACGACCTTCAGAACGGAATCGTTCTGGAGTTCGCCGACGCCAGTGCATTACGAAAAGCCCGTCTATGTGCTGGTCGGTCCTGAAACCTATTCGGCGGGTGAGGAATTCGCCTACGACCTGCAGGCGCTGGAGCGTGCGACCGTGGTCGGCGCGAAAACGCGCGGGGGCGCCAATCCGGGCGGCTTGATGGAACTCGGCTCCGACCTCTTCGTCGTTATACCGACGGGAAGGGCGGAAAACCCCATAACGCACGGCAACTGGGAGGGCGCTGGCGTGCGCCCGGACGTTCAGGCCGGCTTGGAGGACGCGCGCGACGTTGCGCTTGCCCTGGCAACACGCCGCGACAAGACATAGGACGCTGCCCGTTCCGGCCTCGCGCGCGCCGTCTATTCCTGCCCGGCTGCATCCTCGGTCGTATTGTCCCCTGTCGCGGCACGTTCCTTCGCGGCCGCCTCGCGCTCGCTTTCGCGCACCACATGCAGGAAATCGGCGGCGATGGGCGGGGAGACCTCCACGGTCTTCTTCTGCTTGTCGTAGATGCAGAGATAGGTGATCTGGCTTTTCGATTCCGGCGAAAGCCCCTCGATGGCGGCGATGCCGAAGGATTGCGTGCCGGTCGGCTCGACGAAGACATTCGGGGTGCCCAGCGCCTCCGGCAGGCTGGCAAGGCAGCTTTTCTCCACATTCGCGCGGAATGCCTCCCAGGCATCGGAGGAGGAGGCATGGGCGTTTGCGGCGGCAAGGGCAAGGACGGGGGTCGCGACGGAAAGGCGGGTTGCACGCATGGTTGGCTCCGGATGGCGGGGAAGGGACGAAACGTCGCGTCCCGGAAAGAGGTTCCGCCTGCCCTTGAACGGACACGGCAAATCGGAAGGATTTTGCCGTATGGCAGGAAAATTTGGAAGGCGGGCGGTTGCCTCTTCCGGTTGCCGCTCCTATGTTCCGCTCACGGATTTCCTTCACAAAATTCCGTCGCCAGAGCAATTCCAGCATCGGCCGACAAGCGCCGGCCCCCGGAATTGCGGCAAACAAAGAGGAGACACCACGATGGCTTTCGAACTTCCGCCGCTTCCCTACGATTACGACGCGCTCGCGCCCTTCATGTCGCGTGAGACGCTCGAATATCACCACGACAAGCACCACAAGGCCTATGTCGACAACGGCAACAAGCTGGCGGAGGAAGCGGGCCTTGCCGGTCTCTCCCTCGAGGAGATCGTCAAGAAGTCCTACGGCACCAACCAGGGCCTCTTCAACAATGCCGGCCAGCACTACAACCACGTCCATTTCTGGAAGTGGATGAAGAAGGGCGGCGGCGGCAAGAGCCTGCCGGGCGCGCTCCAGAAGGCCATCGACAGCGATCTGGGCGGCTATGACAAGTTCAAGGCCGATTTCGTCGCCGCCGGCACCACGCAGTTCGGCTCCGGCTGGGCCTGGCTCTCCGTCAAGGACGGCAAGCTCGCCATCTCCAAGACCCCGAACGGCGAAAACCCGCTGGTCCACGGCGCGGAACCGATCCTCGGCGTCGACGTATGGGAGCACTCCTACTACATCGACTACCGCAACGCCCGCCCGAAGTACCTCGAAGCCTTCGTCGACAGCCTGATCAACTGGGACTACGTCCTGGAGCGCTACGAAGCCGCAACGAAGTAAGCCTTCGGCTTACCGGATTTCGCAAACCCCGGCTGGAAACGGCCGGGGTTTTTCGTTTCTAACCCACTGCCGGTTCTCCGCCCAGCCGGAAATCCAGAGCTGCCGCAGCCCGTCGCCTTCACCGCGAAAAGACCCGCCCGCCATCGCGTAGGCCTCCACGCGGTCGGCGCGGAAGTTGCGGATGGCTTGCCGCAGTTCGCACCAGGCGACGATGTTCGCCGTTTCCGAATAGTAGATGAGGGCGATGGGGCGGATGGTGCGCTCGGTGGCGCGGGCATATTCGTCCCGATAGTCGATCAGCAACGTCTCTTCGTCGCGGATCGCCCGGCGCACCGTGGCAAGGTCGATGCCCTCGGGCTGGCGCGGGACGGTGCCCCAGGCGTGCAGCGCGCGGGCGGAAAGCGTGTGGCGCAGCGGCGGGGGCACCGCGCCGGCGATCTTGTCGCCGACCCTTTTGGCGGCGGCCTGCAGTTCCGCGTCGCCCGTGCGCTCCAGCAGCGCCAGCGCCAGCACCACGGCCTCCGTCTCTTCGATGGAGAACATCAGCGGCGGCAGGTCGAAGCCGGGGCGCAGGATATAGCCGATGCCGCGCTCGCCCTCCACCGGCACGCGCATCGCCTGCAGCGCGGCGATGTCGCGATAGATCGAGCGCACCGTCACCTCCAGCCGCCTGGCGATTTCAGCCGCCGTCACCGGCTGGCGGGCGAGCCGCAGGATCTGGATGATCTCGAAGAGCCGTGATGCCTTGCGCACTGATTTTCCTCGTCACAACTGACACATCCCTGTCAGTTGGTCTTCAGTATAGCATAGGATCAAGCGCTTGAAACAAAAGGGCGGCATAGGGCTGCGGCGCAAAACAAGGCAACGGCCAACTGACATGACCTACAGCGAAAACCTCTGGCTCTTCTTCCTGCTCGTCTCCGGCATCATCATCGTGCCGGGCATGGACATGGTCTTCGTGCTGGCAAGCTCGCTTTCCGGCGGCCGCAAGGCTGGGCTTTCGGCGACTTTCGGCATCATGGCGGGCGGGCTGGTGCATACGCTCTATGCCGCTCTCGGCGTCGGCATGCTGCTGCATTTCGCGCCGAAGCTGTTCAATGCGCTGCTGCTGTGTGGTGCGGCCTATGTCGCCTGGATCGGCTGGCAGCTCTTCCGCAGCTCCATCGTCATCGACGATGTCGCAAGCCTCGACCGGCGCGGCCTTGCCACGCGCTTCCGTCAGGGCGCGCTGACGAGCCTCATGAACCCCAAGGCCTATCTCTTCATGCTCGCCGTCTTCCCGCAGTTCCTGCGCCCGGAATTCGGCCCGCTCTGGCGGCAGTCGCTCGTCATGCTGCTGATGATCTGGGCAATGCAGCTTGCCGTCTACGGTGGCCTCGCGCTCGCCGCCGCCCACAGCCGCGACGCCCTTGTCGGCAGCCCAGCCGCCACCCGCTTCGTCGGGCGCGCGGCCGGTGTGCTGCTCGTCGCCATTGCGGTGGTTACGGTGTGGCGGGGTTGGGGGACTGTTTGAGGCGCGCCGGCCCGATTTCAAAAAGATTTTACTTTCCTCGACTTTCTAAAATGCAATCATGGCCGCGCATCCGAACCGGCGGCGCGGCGAGCCGGCCGCCAGAACATGGGAGAACCCGATGAAGGTCAGGACTTTGGCGGTTGCGGCGGTGCTTGCGGCTCTTGGCGCAGGCGCTGTCGTGGCGGCGGACGAGCCGCAGGTCGTCCGCCAGGAGATGATGAAGAAGGTGGGTGGCGCCATGGGTGCGCTTTCCGGCATCGCCAAGGGTGAGAAGCCCTACGATGCGGAGGTCGTCAAGGCATCGCTGGCGACGATGAGCGAGGTGGCGAAGGCCTTCCCGGACCAGTTCCCGGCCGGCTCCGAGGCGGGCCACGAGACGGAGGCCAGCCCCAAGATCTGGGAAGCGATGGACGACTTCAAGGCGAAATCCGCCAAGCTCGTCGAAGCCGCCGATGCGGCGCTCGCAAGCCCGCCGGCCGATCAGGCGGCGGTCGGGGCGGCGCTGGGCGCGATCGGCCCCAATTGCGCGGCCTGTCATGAGGTCTATCGCATCAAGAAATAGATGCGGTAGGCCGGTCACCGGAAAAGAGATGGCGTTGCCCCGGTCCGTCGGCTGACGGAGCCGTGGGGATGGTCTCGCCGCATTCCACCCGGCAGGAGGGGAGCGCGGCGAAAGGCCGTCCTGACGGCTCCCGCGCGGGCCGGGGTAACGCTTTCGTGGTCCGCCGGTGCAGAGGCCGGCAAGAGGGATGCTTCATGGCACTCAGGAAAATTCTCGGCGGGGTCGTCGCGCTCGGGGCGATCGGCGTGGGCGCCTTCGTCTTTCTCACCGCGCCGGAGCGGCTGCCGGCGGCCGAATGGGCCGCCGCGGGCGAGCCGGACCTTGCCAATGGCGAGCGCATCTTCAATGCCGGCGGCTGCGTGAGCTGTCATGCCGCGCCCGGTGCGCCGGATGATCAGCGGCTCGTGCTGGCGGGCGGGCTGGCGCTGAAAAGCCCGTTCGGCACCTTCCACGCCCCCAATATCTCGCCCGATGAGACGGCCGGCATCGGCGCGTGGACGCTGGCGGAATTCGGCGATGCGATGCGGCGCGGCACCGGCCGCGACGGCGAGCATCTTTATCCGTCCTTCCCCTACGCCTCCTATGCGCGCATGACCGTCAAGGACGTCGCCGATCTCTACGGTTATCTCAAGACCTTGCCGAAGAGCGCGAATGTCGCGCCGGATCACGACCTGCCGTTCCCCTTCAACATCCGCCTCGCGCTCGGCGGCTGGAAGTTCCTCTACCTGAACGAAGCGCCCCGCGTGGAGCTTGCCAATGCCGACGACGTCGTCAGGCATGGGCAGTATCTCGTCGAGGGGCCGGGCCATTGCGGGGAATGCCACACGCCGCGCGACATGCTGGGCGGCTTGCGGACCGGCCAATGGCTTGCCGGCGGGCCGAACCCGGAAGGCGAGGGGCGCATCCCCAACATCACGCCGGCCGAGGGCGGCTTTGGAAGCTGGAGCGCGGGCGATATCGTCAATTACCTCGAAACCGGCTTCACCCCGGATTTCGACAGTGTCGGCGGCTCGATGGTCTCCGTGCAGAAGAACATGGCGCGGCTGCCGAAGGAGGACCGTGAGGCGATCGCGGCCTATCTGAAGGCGATTCCGGCGCGGTAGGGCGGGTGACGAGGGGAAGCCGTAGTGCTCCCCGGTTTGCGGGTGTCGGTTTTGGAATTCGGTTGGAGCCATATGTCCCTTCTCCCCTCGGGGAGAAGGTGCCGGCAGGCGGATGAGGGGGATGCCGAAGGCAAGCATTGCGGGTGCGTTGGCCCCCTCATCCGACCCTTCGGGCCACCTTCTCCCCGAGGGGAGAAGGGAGGTGCGGCACCCGCTGAATTCCATAGACGACTGGCCGGTCGGGCTTAGCCGCGCGCCGGCCGGTGCTCGTTGCCGTACAGGGCGAGATAGTCCAGCAGTTCGGGCGAGCCGAGGCCGATGGCGATGAGGATTTCCCGTGCGAAGGTGACGGGCGCGGCGCCCGAGGCGGTGATGACGCCTTGGTCGCAGACGGCCTGGGGCTGGTCGCGGTAATGCGCGTGGCCGCGATAGGCTGGCACGATCTGCGGCAGTTCGTCGGCGTGGTTGCCGGTATGCGCCCGTGTGTCGAGCACGCCCATGCGCCCGAGCGCCAGCGTGGCGTCGCAGATGCCGGCGACCGGCTTTCCGGCCGCCAGGAACCGTCCGACCGGAGCCGAGAGGTCGGGCGGGGCGGCGGACTGCCAGATGGTGCCGCCGCACAGCACCAGCACGTCGAAATCCTCCGGCCTTGCGTCCTCCGCCCTGCCGGCGGAGGCGACGGCAAGGCCGCCCAGCGAGGTGACATCCGCCCCGCCGGGCGTCAGCACCACGGTCGTGGCCTTGCAGTGGTGGCGTGCGGTCGCGGTCAGCAGGCCGCATTCCCAGTCGGCATAGCCATCGGTCAGAACGATCGCCAGTCGCTTCGTCATGGTCGTCTCCCAGGGGGCGGCTCCGGGCGGAGCCGTTTGAAGATAAAGGGTCAGCCGAGCGCCTGCACGTAGCGCATGCCCGTCACCGGCCCGGCGCGGAAATTCATCTGTTCGTAGAAGCGGTGCGCGCCGAAATTGCCGGTCGCCGCGCTGACGGAGAGGTAGCCGCAGCCGGCGATGCGCGCATGTTCGCGGGCGCGCGAGACGAGGTGGCGGCCGATGCCGTGGCCGCGATGACCGCCGCGCACGAAGATCTGGTGCAGTTCCATGCCGCGCAGGCCTTCCATCGCACGGTAGAGGGGAACGAGCAGCGCGTAGCCGATCAACCGGCCGCCGGCTTCCGCCACGAGCGCGGTGACCCACGGGCTGGTTCCGAAGAGATCACGGTCGAGGTCGGCGGCGGAGATTTTCGCGGTGTCGCCGTGGCATTCGGCATGCAGCGCGATCATGTCGAGCATCTGCTGCAGGTCGCCCGGGCGCGCGGCGCGGATGGTCAGCATCGGCGGGCGTTCGACGGCGTGGGGATCGAGCTTGATGACGGTGTTGGGCATTTCGGGCTCCTTGGATTTTCTGCCATCAGGTGCCCTAAAACAACAAAGCCGCCTGATGGCGGCTTGTTGACATGATCGAACAGCCGCTCCTTATCGGAACAGCCAAAAATACGTTGCGGCGATGTGCGTGCTCTTGATCATGGGCGCGATATTCTCCCTTTCGCGCCGTTTGTCAATCGACTTTCTTGGCGGCGCGAAAGAGGGAAGGCGGGATGCCGGGTCAGGCCGGGGTCTCTTCTGGCGCACCGGCGACGGTCTGGCCGTCGGCCTGCCCGGTTTCGTCCACGCCCAGCCGTTCCTTGATGGTGCGGCGAAGCTCTTCCTCGATGGCCTTGCGCTGGTCCGGCGGCAGTTGGGCGAGGCTCTCCTCGGTGAGGCCCATGGCCTCGAGCAGTTCCTTGCGCAGGCGCTCGATGGGGCTCATCTTCGAAAGCTCCATGAATTCGGCCAGCAGGTTCTCGCTGTCCCGGTCGGCCTTTTCCGCCTTGTTGGCCCAGAGCGCGTTGGCAAGGCCGGACGGCATGGCGGCCGGGCCGGCCTCGACGGTCGGGATGTTGCGGGTAGGGGAGCGGCCGCCGCCCATGCCGTCGGAGAGGCTGTTATCGGTGCTGGCCGGCCGCTGCCGGTTGAGCGCATAGGCGGAAAGCGTGCTGCCGTCGATCTTCATGAAAATGGCTCCTCGAATGTGCGGGAACCATTAGCGGTTGCGGCTGTCGCGGACCTTGCGCGACAGCCGGGCAGGCGGCTCAGGTGCCGCAGAACGTGGCGGTGACCTCTTCGCCGGGCTTGGGCGGCATGGCATAGGCGGCGAAGGCGGGCCGGTCTTCGTAGGGCCTTGCCAGCACGTCGTTCAGCGCATGGAACAGCGAGAAATCGCCGTGGTCGACCGCCGCCGTCAGGGCTTCCTCAACCTTGTGGTTGCGCGGGATGAAGGCCGGGTTGACCCGGCGCATCGCGGCGGCGCGGGCCTGCGGCGAGGCGGCCTCCCGTGACAGCCGCTCGCGCCAGAGGGCGAGCCACGGCCCGAGCGCGGCGGGGTCTGCAAGGAGGGCCGCAAGGGCGGTGTCCGCCGCCGCGTTCTCCGCCGTGTCCGTGAGCCGGCGGAAGGCCAGCGTATAGTCGGCCTTCTGCTCGTAGAGCGTGACGAGCAGGTCGCGGATCAGCGTCTGGTCGCTCTCCTCCTCATCCGCGCCAAGGCCGATCTTGGCGCGGATAGTCGCCTTCCACTGGGTCTGGAATTTGTCCATGAAGCGCCCGACGGCCGCGTTGGCGGCGTCCACCGCCTTGTCCTGGTCGTCATCGAGAAGGGCGAGCAGGGCTTCGGCAAGCCGGGCGATGTTCCACTGGCCGACCATCGGCTGGTTGCCGAAGGCATAGCGCCCGCCATGGTCGATGGAGGAGAAAACGGTGCGCGGATCGTAGCGGTCCATGAAGGCGCATGGGCCGAAGTCGATCGTCTCGCCGGAGATCGTCATGTTGTCGGTGTTCATCACCCCATGGATGAAGCCGACGCCGAGCCATGCCGTAATCAGGCGAGCCTGCCGTTCGGCGATGGCGTCGAGCAGGGCGAGATAGGGCTTCTCCGCATCCTTCAGGTCGGGATAATGCCGGTCGATGACGTGATCCGCCAGCACGCGCACGTTCCCGGTATCGCCGCGGGCCGCGAAGAACTGGAAGGTGCCGACGCGGATATGGCTTGCCGCCACGCGGGTCAGGATCGCGCCCGGCAGCACCCGGTCGCGATAGACCGGCTGGCCGCTGGCGACGGCGGCGAGCGCCCGCGTCGTCGGGATGTCCAGCGCATGCATCGCCTCGCTGACGATATATTCGCGCAGCACCGGCCCGAGCGCGGCCCGCCCGTCGCCACGGCGCGAATAGGGCGTCTGGCCCGCACCCTTGAGCTGGATGTCGCGGCGCTGGCCGCTGCGGTCGATCACCTCGCCGAGAAGGATCGCCCGCCCGTCGCCGAGCTGCGGCACGAACTGGCCGAACTGGTGGCCGGCATAGGCCATGGCGAGCGGCAGCGCGCCGGGCAGCGGCGCGTTACCGGAGAAATAGGCCGCGCCGTGCCGCGCCAGCGCTTCGGCGTCGAGGCCGAGGTCTTCGGCAAGCGTCCGGTTGAAGGCGATCAGCCGCGGCGCTTCCACCGGCGTCGGATCGACGGGCGCGAAGAAGGCGTCCGGCAGGCGCGCATAGCTGTTGTCGAAGGGAATGGGGCGGGTCCTGTCCGCCGCTGCCGTCGTTGCGCCGCTCATCGTCGTCCGTCCGTTGCTGCCTTGTTATGAGATAGGGCGTCGGGGGGCGGAGTGGAAGGCCTTCGCCGCCGGCCTCCCGCCCTACATCTTCCCGGCCACCTTGATCGCGAACGCATATTCGAAGGCGATTTCCTCTAGCCGCTGGAAGCGGCCCGACGCGCCGCCATGGCCCGCGCCCATATTGGTCTTGAGCAGGATCGGCTCGCTGCCGGTGGTCTTCTCGCGCAGCCGCGCCACCCATTTCGTCGGCTCCCAGTAGGTCACGCGCGGATCGGTGAGACCGGAGAGGGCGAGGATGGCGGGGTAGGGCTTCGCCCCGACATTGTCATAGGGCGAGTAGCTCGCCATGAGCTGGTAGAAGTCCTTGCTGTCGATGGGATTGCCCCATTCCGGCCATTCCGGCGGGGTCAGCGGCAGGGTGTCGTCCAGCATGGTGTTGAGCACGTCGACGAAGGGAACGGCCGCGATGATGCCGCCGAATTTCTCCGGCGCCATGTTGGCGATGGCCCCCATCAGCATGCCGCCGGCCGAGCCGCCTTCGGCGACGATGTTCGCGTAGGACGTGAACCTTTCCTGATTCAGATAGTCGGCCGCCGCGATGAAGTCCTTGAAGGTATTGGTCTTCTTGTCCATCTTGCCGTTTTCGTACCAGGCGAAGCCCTTGTCCTTGCCGCCGCGGATATGGGCGATGGCATAGACGAAGCCGCGGTCGGCGAGCGACAGGCAATTGGTGTTGAAGGAGGCCGGGATGGTGATGCCGTAGGCGCCGTAGCCGTAGAGCAGGCACGGGGCCGAGCCGTCGAGCGGCGTGTCCTTGCGGTAGAGCAGGGTCACGGGCACGCTCTCGCCATCCCAGGCCGGGGCGAAGACGCGGCGGGTGACGTAGTCGTCCGGGTTGTGGCCGGAGGGCACTTCCTGCGTCTTCAGCAGCCGGCGCTCGCGCGTCGCCATGTCGTAGTCGAAGAGCTGCGATGGCGTCGTCATCGAGGAGTAGGAGAAGCGGATGACGTCGGTGTCGTATTCCGCAGCGCCCGACAGGCCGAGCGAATAGGCCTCTTCGGCAAAGGCGATGGCGTGTTCCTCGCCGCTCGCCCGGTCGCGCACGACGATGCGCGGCAGGCCCTCGTGGCGTTCCAGCCAGACGAGGTGACGGGCGAAGGCCATGTGGTTGAGGATCAGCGTGCCGGGGCGGTGCGGCACGACCTCCGCCCAGTTCTCGCGGCCGGGCGCGATCACCGGCGTCTGCATGATCTTGAAGTCCTTCGCGCCGTCGGCATTGGTGAGGATGTAGAAGACGTCGCCGCCCTCCGTCATCGAATATTCGAGGCCCGTCTGGCGCGGGGCGACGAGAGCCGGGGCGGCGAGCAGGTCCTTCGTCGAGAGCAGGCGGTATTCGCTCGTCTCGTGGTCGTGGATATCGACATAGATGAAATCGTCGAGCAGCGAGCCGCTGACCGACATGAAGAAGCCAGCGTCCTTCTCCTCGTAGACGAGGCGGTCCTTCTCCTGCGGTTCGCCGAGGATGTGGTGGACGATCTTCGAGGGGCGGTGGTTCTCGTCGAGCGCGGTGTAGAAGAAACTCTTCGCATCCGGCGCCCATACGCCGCCGCCGCCGGAATTGACGATCTCGTCGGCATGGTCCCGGCCGGTCGCAAGGTCGCGCACCTTCAGCGTGAAATATTCCGAGCCCTTGTCGTCATAGCCCCAGATGCCGACGGAATGATCGGTGGAGTGGTC
This sequence comes from Shinella zoogloeoides, assembly GCF_020883495.1. Taxonomy (NCBI): domain Bacteria; kingdom Pseudomonadati; phylum Pseudomonadota; class Alphaproteobacteria; order Hyphomicrobiales; family Rhizobiaceae; genus Shinella; species Shinella zoogloeoides. The sequence continues at coordinate 886,284 of NZ_CP086610.1, forward strand.
GATGCCGGAAAGGCGGAAATAGTCCTTGCCTTCGGCCTCCCTGTCGCCGTCGAGCAGGATGGCGCGCTCGCCGCCGTCGCGCGGCTCGCGGAAGTAGCGCGGCTGCTCGCCGCCGGTGACATAGGCGGTACCGTAGGCGAAGGGGCCGTCCTTGACCGGCACGGAGCTGTCGTCCTCCTTGATGCGCCCGCGCATCTCGGCAAACAGCGTCTTCTGCAGCGCCTCGGTGTCCGCCATGGCGGCGTTCATATAGGCGTTCTCCGCCTCCAGATGCGCGCGGATCTCCGGCTGGAGAATGGAGGGGTCCTTGAACATCGCCTGCCAGTTCTCGTCGCGGAACCAGGCGTAGTCGTCGGTGCGGGTAATGCCGTGGCGGGTGTCGGAGACGGGTTTTTTCGCGGCAAGGGGAGCGGTGGGCAGGTTTTTGAAGACGGACAAGGTTTCACTCCGGCAAATCGGTAGGCGGGATCAAAGAGATAGAGAGGCCCTACCTTTGCATCAAGGTCATGACCGAAGGTTTGCGCGCTGCGTGGGGGAGGCGGTATCGAAGGAGACGGAAAGTTGCGGCGGACCCGTGGGGAACGCCGTCGAAGGGCCGGGAGGGGCCGCTGCTACAGGATCTGCGTATCGTTGCAGAAGATCGCGCCGAGCGCGCCGACGAGCTGGCAGGCGCGTTCGTCGGTCAACCTGTAGAAAATCTGCTTGCCTTCGCGGCGCGCGCTGACGACGCCGGCTTCGCGCAGCACGTTGAGCTGCTGGGAAAGGGTCGGTTGGTGGACGGCGAGCTTGGTTTCAAGCTCCGAGACCGAAGTTTCGCCTTCGGCGAGCGTACAGACCAGCAAAAGCCGCGCCGGGTGGGCCAATGTTTTCAGGAGACCGGATATTCTGGCCGCCCGAATGGCCCTCGCCCGGGAGGCCGGCATAGCCTCACGGAATGGGATGATGACCACGGGATACTCCATACATTAGCAGTCTATTTTATATTATACGCGATTTTTAACGATCTGCCAGTGGTTACCCGGGTAGGTTGGGCCGGGCCTTTCGCTTTGCGGGGCGCAGTTCGTCGGCGATCGTCATGCCGATGATGGAGAGGGGAAGCGCGAGCATCGCGCCGGCCGCGCCCCACATCCAGGTCCAGAAGATGATGGCGGTGAAAATGAGGAAGGCGTTGACCTCCAGCCGCTTGCCCATGACCGCCGGCATGACGAGGTTTTCCATCGCAAGATGCACGAGGAAGAAGGCGAGCGCGGGCAGCAGGCCCATCGCCAGCGTCTCGTGCGTCAGGAGGCCGGCGGCCGCAAGCGCGATGGTCATCAGCGTCACGCCGAGGAAGGGCACGAAGCTGGAAAGGAACGCGAAGAGCCCCCAGAGCGCGGGCATGGCGAGCCCCCCGCCCCAGGCGATGAGGGTGGCGGCGATGCCCAGCCCGCCATAGACCAGCGCGGCGGTGGCGAAATAGTAGCCGAGCGCGCTGTCGATGGCGTTCATGATGCGGATGGCCGCCAGCCGCTGGCCGCGGCGGGGAAAGGCCATGATGAGCATCTGCCGCAGCTTCAGCCGCGCGGAGAGGAAGAGCACGAGCGCGGCGAAGAAGATCATGGCCTGCAGCAGCGCGGGGGTGAGGCTGGCCGAGAGAATGCCGAGGATGCTGCCGGTGTTCTCCAGCACCTTCTCCATCGACATCTGCCCCGTCTCGAAGGTCTGCGCATGGAGGTTCAGCCAGCCGAAGCGGGAAAAGAGCGGGGTTATCCGGTCATAGGCGCCGCGCACGAGATCCGGCGCGTTGGCGGCGAGTTGGGCGATCGGGTCGGCGAGCAGGCCGGCGATGAAGAACAGGCCGGCGCCGAAGAGGCCGGCCAGCAGCAGGGCGGTCGGCAAGGGGGGAATGCCGAGCGTGTTGAGCTTTTCCGCCGCCACGCCGAGGATGAGCCCGGTGACGACGGCAAGGGAAAGCGGGATGAGGATCGGCGCCATCAGGTAGACGACGCCCATGGCCATGATGACGAAGATGCCGATGGCCGCCCAGGCGGCGGCAATGTCCAGCCCGTAGCGGCGCGGCGTCTCCCGTAGAGTATCGCGCGCCGGATCGGGACCGGCTTGCAGGAGGCGGCGTTCGGCGGGCTTTCCGGATATATCGTGCATGGCGCATCCCCAGATTTCGCGCCGGAAACGCGCCTGGCGTCGGGAAGTTCCCGAAAGGGGCATGAAACCTTGGGTCGCTTGCGACCTGTCGTCAAATCGACATAGTGCGCGTTAACCCGGTATTAACAGATCGGAATCGATGGCAGAAAGAGGAGGCAGAACGATGGATCGGCAAGGGACCGCGCGCCGTATCGCGCTGTTCGCGCTGGCACTCGCGCCGCTTTGCGCATCGCCCGCTTTGGCGCTCGACGCGCGCATCCGCGGGCAACTGGAAAAGCTGACGCCGGAAGAACGGCTGGAGCAGCGTTGCGACATGGAGGCCATGGATCGCATCGGCGGCGGCAAGGGCGGCTTTCGCCCGGACAAGGTGATCGCCTACGCCTTCGGCGACCCCAAGCTGGACGGCACGACCTTCAAGACGAAGGGCGCCGTCTTCCGCAGCAGGGGCGAGTGGTATCGCCTGTCCTATAAATGCGAGGCGAGCGACGACCGGCTGGAGGTCAACGCCTTCAAGTACAGGATCGGCGAGCAGGTGCCGCACGAGGACTGGGCGGCGCATTATCTCTACGATTGAGGCCGCCGGCCGGTGGGAAGAGGGGCCGCTATCGGGCGGCCCCTCCGTCTGGCTCATGCGGCAAGCTTCAGCCCGATGCCCCACGGATCGACCAGTGAGACCGTGTCGCCCGAACGCGTGGTGGCGATCGACAGCGCGTCGAGCTTCTGCACGGCCGCATCCAGCTTGGCCTTGTCGTTGAAGCGGATCGTATAGTCCGCAAGGCCGCTCATGCCGCCCTGCCGCTTCGGCTGGCCGCGCGAGTTCCAGACATTGGCCGCGACATGGTGATGGTACTTGCCGGTGGCGAAGAAGCTCGCGCCCGGATAGCGCGCCATGATGTCGAGGCCGAGCACGCCCTGGAAGAAGGCGTCCGCCTCGGGGATATCGGAGACCTGCAGGTGGATATGGCCGATGACGGTGCCGTTTTCCTGCCCGTTCCAATCGTCCTTCGGCGCTTCTTCGTAAAGCGCCTGCAGGTCGAGCCGGTGCGTCGCCATCTTCACCGTGCCGTCGGGCACATAGGTCCATTCGGCGCGGTCGCGATCCCGGTAGATCTCGATGCCGTTGCCTTCCGGGTCGTCGAGATAGATCGCCTCGCTGACGAGGTGATCCGACGCGCCCGTGAGAGGGATGTTGTTGTGCGCGGCATGGGCGAGCCACCGGCCGAGTTCCCTGCGGTTCGGCACGAGGAAGGCGGTGTGGAAGAGGCCGGGCGCGTTGCGCGGCGCGCGCGCCGCGTTGCCGCCGGTCGTCAGCGTCAAAAGCGGCCGGCCGGAAACGCCGAGCGTCTCGCCGGAGGCCGATTTTTCCAGCACCGAAAGGCCCATAGCCTGCTGGTAGAAGGCCGACAGCATCGGCAGGTCGATCACCGTCAGGTGCGAGTGATCGACGAAGGCCGGCATGTCGATGGCATGGGTGGCGGCGTTGGTCATGGGGGCGGTCTCCGCGCGGGTGGGGCCGGCCTTGCCGGCGGCGATGCCAGCGGCGGCCGCGCCGAGGAATGTCCGTCTGTCGAGGTCCGTCATGGTATGATCCCTGTTCCGGTTCCCTCCGGGGAACCGTTCTGTTGCCGGGAATATGACGGAACCGGATCGTTCACGAAAGATTATGTTTCGGCGATTGACTGTCAATGCGGCATTGACGATGCGATATCGGGAACTTGATTCCGATCAATGCCGTTACTGGCCGGGAATGCGAATTTCGCTGCATGTCGAAACGAAGGAGACCCGTATCGTGACGGACGTGGCGCATTACAAGGACATTCTTCTCACCCGCAAGCGCGAGCTTTACGGCCGGCTTCACAAGATCGAGAAGGATCTCGACACGCTGAAGAGCGGCGACAGCGGCGAGCGCGCCGTGGAGCGCGAGAACGATGAGGTGCTGGAGGAGTTCGGCGTGACGGGCCTCAAGGAGCTGGAAGCCATCGACGCGGCGCTCGACCGCATCGCCGCCGGCACCTTCGGCGCCTGCGCCAAGTGCGGCGAGCCGATCTCGCCCGCCCGCCTTGCCGCCGTGCCGCACGCGGCCCTTTGCGAAGAGTGCATTGCGCGGCAGTAAGTGTCTCACGCGGCAAAGATTCGTGATGGCCGCGCATCGCGCAACCCCTTGCCTGTACAGCGAAAACGCGCGACGATGATGCTGCAATCATCGCGGGTGGACGAGCGTGGAAATCAAGGGCGTCAAGTGGAACTACGACCGGAATGAGGTCATCGCCGACGGCATCGTGCATGGTGTCGGCGTTGTCTTCGCGCTGATCGGCGTCACCGCGCTTATCTTCTACGCCACGGTCTTTTCGACGAGCGGGCAACTGGCGGCGACCTGGGTCTACGGCACGGGCCTCGTTCTCGCGCTGGCGATTTCCTTCGCCTACAATATCTGGCCCGTCTCCATGGTGAAGTGGCACCTGCGCCGCTTCGACCATTCTGCGATCTTCGTGCTGATCGCCGCCACCTACACGCCCTTCCTGCAGCGCGGCATCGAGGACCCGTTCCTTGCCGGCATGCTGGTCTTCATCTGGGCGATGGCGGCGGGCGGCATCGCGCTGAAATTCCTGCTGCCCGGCCGCTACGACAGGCTGGTGATCCTCATCTATCTCGCCATGGGCTGGGTCGGCGTCTTTGCCACCGGACCGCTGCTGGCGCATCTTTCGGTCACCACGCTCACGCTGATCGTGGTCGGCGGCGTGCTCTATTCGGTCGGCGTCATCTTCCATGTCTGGGAGGCGCTGCGCTTCCAGAACGCCATCTGGCACGGCTTCGTGGTGGCGGCGGCGGCCGTGCATTATTCGGCCGTCGTCTCGAGCGTGGTTTCGGGACTCTAGGATAAATTATTGCGCGGCCGGCGCGGCGTCCTGCGCGCGCGTGCAGCCGCTGGCCGGCCGCAGCGACTTCACCAGCTTTCCGACGAGCGGCGACATCTCCTTCTTCATCGATCGCGGATATTCCAGCACGAAGGAGGCGGCGGCATCGTCGCAGAGCGCGATGATCCGGTGATAGAGGATGGAGCCGGCCAGCGTGCCGGAAAGGCTCGCCCAGCCTGCCTCCTGCCGGTCGTAGCCGATATCCCAGCCCTCCCGCAGATAGGCCATGCGCCGGGTGGCCACTTCGTCCTCGAAGAGACCGCCGGCAAGCCGGTTCCCCCAGACGAGAAGCCGCGCCTTGCCCTTCGCATAGGTCCGCCCGTCGCCGCTGTCGGCTTCCTGCATCAGCGTGAAGCCCGGCGGGATCTCCACCGCAAAGCCCAGTCGGGCGTTGACATAGGTCTCGGAGGACTGGGCGAAAGCGGGAGCGGGCAGGAGCAGCAGGAGGATCAGCAGAAAGCGGCGCACGGGAAAATCTCTTCTATATGTCTTGCGGATAACGGGCGGGGCGGGGCGTTTCATCGCGCGGGCTGGACAGCTTTCCCGCTCCTCCTGTATGCCATGGGGCAAAACCGGGGGGAACCATGGACATCACGATACGCGACGCCACGGAGGCCGATCTGCCCGGCATCATGGACATCTACAACGATGCCGTCGCCCATACGACCGCGATCTGGAACGAGGCGGTGGTCGATCTCGAAAACCGCAAGGCCTGGTTCGCCGCCCGGCGCGAGCGCGGCTTTCCCGTTCTCGTGGCGACGCGCGGCAGGCAGGTGATCGGTTACGCCTCCTACGGCGACTGGCGCGCCTTCGACGGCTACCGCCACACGGTCGAGCATTCCGTCTATGTCCACAAGGATGCGCGCGGCGCCGGCGCGGGCAAGCGCCTCTTGAAGGCGCTGGTCGACCGGGCGGGCTTCAACGGCGTCCATGTCATGATCGCCGGCATCGAGGCGGAGAACACCGCCTCGATCAAGCTGCATGAAACGCTCGGTTTCCGCGTCGTCGGCCGGTTCAGCGAGGTCGGCATCAAGTTCGGCCGCTGGCTGGACCTGACCTGCATGGAACTGAAGGTTCCGAAGAGGTGATCAGTCCTCGTCGAAGCTGAGCGCCACGCCGTTCATGCAATAGCGCAGGCCCGTCGGCTGCGGCCCGTCGGGGAAGACGTGGCCGAGATGGGCGTCGCAATCCGCGCAGCGGATTTCCGTGCGCGTCATGCCATAGGAATGGTCGGAATGGTCCGTCACCGCGCCCGGCTCGATCGGCTGGTAGAAGCTCGGCCAGCCGGTGCCGGAATTGTATTTCGCCTCCGACCGGTAGAGCGGCCGCTCGCAGCAGATGCAGCGATAGGTGCCCTTCTTGGACAGGTCGAAATCGGGGCTGGAAAAGGCGCGCTCCGTGCCGTGCTCGCGCGTGATGCGGAACTGTTCCGGCGTCAGAACTTGCCGCCACTCTTCCTTCGTCTTGTTGACCTTCAGCGTCATCGTCTCACCCATCGCGTTCTTCCGTTGCGCTATAGATAGGACGCGGATTGCGGCAAGACAATCGGCGGGCGCTCCTCAATGCGCGGCTGGCGGTTCTGCGCGATCCGTGCTAGGTAATACCTGTCTTCAACGAGGTATTACCGAGGGTTCCATGGGCGCGACCGTGACAAGCAAGGGGCAGGTGACGATCCCCAAGGCCGTGCGCGATTTTCTCGGCATCGGCCCCGGCAGCGAGGTGGAGTTCCGCCGCGTGGAGAATGGCAGCGTCGTCGTGGTGCCGCTTGAAAAGGCACGGCCGCAAAGCCGTTTCGCGCGCCTGCGCGGACATGCCGGTGCCGGCCTGTCGACGGATGAGATCATGGCGCTGACCCGCGGCGACGACTGAGCATGTTCCTGGTCGACACGAATGTGCTGCTCGACCTCGTGACAGGCGACCCCGTCTGGGCCGACTGGTCGGTCGCCGCGCTCGAAGGGGCGGCGCTTCTCGGCCCTCTTGCCATCAACGATGTCGTCTATGCCGAGCTTTCGGTGCGCTATCGGGATATCGCGGACCTCGACGCCATGGTCGCCGCCGCCGAGCTTGCGCACCTGCCTATGCCGAAGGAGGCGCTCTTTCTGGCCGGCAAGGCGTTCCAGGCCTATCGCAGGGCAGGGGGCGGCCGCACCGGCGTCCTGCCGGATTTCTTCATCGGCGCGCATGCCGCCGTTGCAGGATGGACGCTGATTACACGCGATGCCGGCCGCTATCGCGCCTATTTCCCGGGGCTGGCGCTGCGCACGCCGGAGCGGAGCGACAATCCGGGTGGGTGAAGCGGAGCGACAATCAAGGTGGGTGAAGCGGAGCGACGATCAAGGTGGGTGAAAACGCCGCGCCCCTGCTGTTCAAGGGTGGCGGTTTCGCGCAAACCGACATAGAAACAGCGCTCTGACATTTCGAAGCCAACGACGGGCGAAGCCCGCAGACGGGGAGAGGGGATGACACCGGACACGATGGGCCTGACCTTTCTCGCCTTCTGTCTGCCGTTTCTCGGCGCGCTCGTCGCGCCCGTCCTCACGCGGCTCCTCGGCCATCGCGCGGCCTGGCCGCTGGCGCTTGTGCCCTTCGCCGTCTTTCTCCATTTCCTCGGCTTCAATGCGCAGGTCGCGCGGGGTGAGATCGTCACCGGCGGCTATGCCTGGGTGCCGTCCTACAATGTCAGCTTCTCCTGGCTGATCGACGGCCTCTCACTCGCCTTCCTGCTCCTGATTTCGGGGATCGGCACGCTGATCGTGCTCTATGCCGGCGGCTACCTGAAGGGGCATGCGCATCAGGGGCGGTTCTTCTCCTTCATCCTGATGTTCATGGGCGCGATGCTCGGCCTCGTCGCCTCCGACAGTTTCCTGATGCTCTTCGTCTTCTGGGAACTGACCTCGATCACCTCCTTCCTGCTGATCGGTTTCGATCATGCGCGCGGAGCCTCGCGCCGGGCGGCGCTGCAGGCGCTGGTGGTGACGGGCGGGGGCGGGCTGTTCCTGCTCGCCGGGCTGCTGCTGCTGTGGAACGTCACCGACGTCACGCAGCTCTCGCTCCTGATGTCCCTGGGCGCGGAGGTGCGGGCGAGCCCCTTCTACCTGCCGCTGCTCTTCCTCATCCTCGGCGGGGCTTTTACCAAGTCGGCGCAGTTCCCATTCCATTTCTGGCTGCCGAACGCCATGGAAGCGCCGACGCCGGTGTCCGCCTATCTCCATTCGGCGACCATGGTGAAGGCCGGCGTCTATCTGCTGATGCGGCTCAACCCGGTGATGGGTGGCACGCCCGCCTGGGAAACGATCCTGCCGGCCTTCGGCGGCCTGACGCTGCTGGTCGGCGCGGTGCTCGCCATCCGCCAGACCGATCTCAAGCTGATGCTCGCCTATACGACGGTCGCCTCGCTCGGCCTTCTGGTGATGCTGACCGGCTTCGGCTCCGAGCACGCGGTCGCGGCGGCGGCGCTCTATCTCGTCGCCCATTCGCTCTTCAAGGGCGCGCTCTTCATGGTCGCCGGCCTCATCGACCACGAGGCGGGAACGCGCGATATCACCAAGCTCGGCGGCCTTCGCCGCGCCATGCCCGTCACCTTCCTCGCCGCCCTGCTCGCCGCGCTTTCCATGGCCGGCCTGCCGCCCTTCTTCGGTTTCCTCGCCAAGGAGGAAATCTATGCGGCGCTTGCCGGCGGCAGCCCGCGCGCCATCGCCTTCACGCTCGCCGCCATCATCGGCAACGGCCTGATGTTCGCCGTCGCCTTCGCCGTGGCGCTGAAACCCTTCCTCGGCGCGCCCGTCGAGACGCCGAAGCACGCGCATGAGGGGCCGGTGCTGCTCTGGATCGGGCCGGTGCTGCTGGCGATCAAGGGGCTGGTCATCGGCCTGTTCTCGGCGACCGCCCATGTGTTGCTGACCTCGCCGCTCGCCTCGGCCATTGCCGGCAAGCCCGAGACCGTCACCATCTCCGCCGTGCCCCATGCCGGCATCGCCCTCGTCCTCTCGGTCGTCACCGTCGCCTTCGGCGTCCTCGCCTTCCTCTTCCTCGACAGGCTCCGCGCGGCGGCGGGCCGGCTGGTCGAGGATATCGGCTGGGGGCCGGACAGGGGCTTCGACCAGGCCATGCGCGGGCTGGTGCGCGGCGCTTCCGCCATCGGCCGCCTGACGCAGCCGGGCCATATGGAATTCTACATGACGGCGACCTTCGCGGTGATCGCGCTGGCGCTGCTCGCGCCGCCCGCTGTCTATGGCGAGTGGCCGCGCCTGCCGGTCTGGCCGGCCGGCATGCCCTTCCATGAAACGGCGGTGATGGTGCTCGCCGTCGTCGGCATCGGTGCGGTGCTGGCGGCGAACACGCGCCTGACGGCCATCGTCGCGCTCGGCATCCAGGGGTTCTGCGTGGCGCTGCTCTTCCTGCTCTTCGGCGCGCCGGACCTTGCCTTCACCCAGTTCATGATCGAGACGCTCTCGGTCGTCATCCTCGCGCTCGTCATGACGCGCCTGAAGCTGACGCCGAGCGACCATCGTCCCTTGCGGGAAAAGATCCCCGATGTCGCCATCGCCGTCGCCTGCGGCCTCGGCTTCTCGCTCTACCTGCTGAAGGTCACGCAGGGCCGCTTCGACACGGCGCTCACGGATTTCTTCAACCTTTATTCCAAGACCATCGCCCACGGCGCCAATGTGGTGAATGTCATCATCGTCGATTTCCGCGGCACCGACACGCTGGGCGAGATCGCCGTCGTCATGGTGACGGGGCTGGCGATCCTGTCGATCGTCCGCATCCGCAAGGGCGGCAAGGCGGGGGGCATCCGCCCATGAACACGCTCATCTTCCGCACCGTCGCCCCCTTCCTCACCGCGCTCATGGTGCTCTTTTCCCTCTTCGTCCTGCTGCGTGGCCATAACGAGCCGGGCGGGGGCTTCATCGGCGGGCTGATCGCCGTGTCGGCGCTGGCGATCTTCGGCATCGCCAACGGCGTTGCGGCGGTGCGCAAGGCGCTGTGGTTCCATCCGATGGCGATTTCCGCCTTCGGCCTCGCCATGGCCGCCATTGCGGGCCTTCTGTCGGTCTTTTCCGCCGTGCCCTTCATGACGGGGCTGTGGGTCTATCCGTCCGTGCTGGGCGTGGAGATCCCGCTGTCCAGCGTCATGCTGTTCGATACCGGCGTCTATCTCGTCGTGGTGGGGTCGATCACCTCCATCGCGCTGGCGCTGGAAACGGAGGACGATATCTGATGGAAGTGCCCTTCGTCCTCCTCATCGGCCTGTTCTTCGCCGCCGCCGTCTATCTGATGCTGTCGAAATTCCTGGTGCGCGTGCTGCTCGGCGTCGTGCTGCTCGGCAATGCGGTGAACCTGCTGCTCTTCGCCAATGGCCGCATCCTGCGCGAAGTGCCGCCGATCATTCCGGCCGGCCATGACGTGCCGGTGGCGCTCACCGCCAATCCGCTGCCGCAGGCGCTGATCCTGACGGCCATCGTCATCTCCTTCTCCTTCTTCGCCTTCCTCCTCGTCCTCGTCTACCGGGCCTATCAGGACCTCGGCACCGACAATGGCAACGAGATGCGTCTGGCCGAGCCGGAGAACGATCCCCTCCCGCCGACCGGCTACTGACAGGAACCGCCCCGCCAATGGCCGCAACGCCCATCGATCTTTCCGCAGCTCTCGTCATGACGCCGGTGCCCGCCGCCGACTGGCTGGTCGTGCTGCCGCCCGTCTGGTGCCTGCTGTCGGGCGCGGTGCTGCTGATGCTGCGCAAGTCGCTGCGCCTGCAAGGTCTGCTCGCCGTGCCGGCGCTCGCCGTGCTGGTGCTGCTGGATGCGCTGCTGCTGATGCATGTCTCGGCCAACGGGCCGGTGACGATGGTCATGGGCCGCTGGCTGCCGCCCTTCGGCATCGCGTTTACGGCGGACCTGACGGGCGTGCTCTTTGCGCTGGCCGGTGCGGTCGTGGCGCTGGCGGGGGCGGTGCATGCGCTGAGCGATATCGACGGCAGCGGACGACGCTACGGCTTCTACCCGTTTCTGCTCCTGCTGATGGCCGGCGTCTCGGGCGCTTTCCTGACCGGCGACATCTTCAACCTCTATGTCTGGTTCGAGGTGCTGCTGATCTCGTCCTTCGGCCTGATCACGCTGGGCTCCGAGCCGCGCCAGATCGACGGCGCGATCAAATACGCCTTCCTCAACCTTATCGCCACGACGCTCTTCCTCATCACGACCGGCTATCTCTACGGCATCTTCGGCACGCTCAACATGGCCGATATCGCAACCAGGGCCGCAAGCGGGCGTGAAGACCTGCCGCTGATGACGCTCGCCACGCTCTACCTGCTCGCCTTCGGCATGAAGGCGGCGGCCTTCCCGGTGAATTTCTGGCTGCCCGCCTCCTACCACACGCCGCGGGTGGTGGTCTCGGCGCTGTTCGCCGGCCTGCTCACCAAGGTTGGCATCTATGCGCTGCTGCGCACGCTCGTCATGCTCTTTCCCGTCGAGCGGGAGGAGCTGAGCTTCGTCATCGCGCTGGCGGGCGTGGCCACCATGCTCCTCGGCGCGCTCGGCGCGCTCGGCCAGAGCGATATCCGCCGGCTGCTCGGCTATGTCGTTATTTCCGGCATCGGCGTCATGCTGGCGGGGCTTGCGCTCGGCAGTCCCGGCGGCATCAGCGGGGCGATCTTCTACGCGCTGCACTCCATGGTCGTCATGACGGCGCTCTACATGGCGGTCGGCCTTGCCGGGCGGCTCGCCGGCTCCTTCGACCTCAACCGGCTGGGCGGCCTCTACACTCGCTCTGCGCTCTTTTCGACCCTCTCGCTGGTGCTGTTCTTCGCCGTTTCCGGCCTGCCGCCGTTCTCCGGCTTCTGGCCCAAGGTCATGGTGGCCAAGGCGGCCATAGATATCGGCGCATGGTGGCTGACGGCGGCGGTCTTCCTCACCGGCTTCCTGACCACCATCGCGGTCGGCCGCGTCTTCCTGCTGGCCTATTGGCGTCCGGCGGTCGAGCCGCTGCCGACCGCCGCCATTGCGCCAAGCGCGCTGCTGCCGCTTGCCGCGCTGACGGCGCTCACCGTCCTCTTCGGCCTCTTCCCCGAGACGCTGCTTGCGACCGTCCAGCAGGCGGCGCAGGGGCTTTCCGATCCGCGGGCCTATATCGGCTCCGTCTTCCCGGGAGGGAACTGACCATGCGGCCCGCCGTCGTCGTCACGCTCTTCGCCCTCGTGTGGCTCGCCGTCTCCGGCAGCTTCACCATTCCCAACCTGCTGCTCGGTCTTGTCGCCGGGGCGCTGTCGCTCGCGCTGATCCGCGGTCATATCCAGCCCGACGGCCGGCGCGTGCGGCCGCTGAAGCTGCTGTCGCTCATCGTGCTCTTCATCAAGGAACTGGCGTTGTCCGCCTGGAAGGTCGCCGTGCTGGTCGCCAGCCCGAAAATGCCGCTGAAGCCCGGCATCTTCGCCTTCCCGCTGACGGTCGACCGCGATTTCGAGATCACGCTGCTCGCCAACCTCATTACGCTGACCCCGGGCACGCTTTCCGTCGACGTCTCGCCGGACCGCAAGGTGCTCTACGTACACGCCCTCGATTGCTCCGATCCCGTCGGCGCCCGGCGCGATATCGCGGGTGGCTTCGAGAAGAAGATACTGGAGGCCTTCCGCTGATGGACGCCGAAACGATCATCTCCGCCGCCGCCGCCATCGCGCTCTTCCTGATGTGCGCGGCCTTCTTCCTCACGGCCTTCCGCGTCATCCGGGGGCCGACGCTGCCGGACCGCATCGTGGCGCTCGACATGCTGGTCGCCATCGCCATCGGCTTCATCGCCGTGATCGCCATCAAGACGGGCTTCAACCTCTATATCGACATCGCCATCGCGCTCGGCCTCGTCGGCTTCCTCGCCACCGTCGCCTTCGCGCGCTTCGTCATGCGCCAGGGCATGGAGCCGGGCGAGGAGGAGCCTGCGCCAGCCGCCGCGCGGCAGGGACGGCCGAGCGGCAAGCGGAGGGTGCGCCGATGATGGACCTCGTTCTGGCCCTTCTGGTGGGCGTCATGCTGGTCGGCGGCGGCGTCTTCACCTTCCTGGCGGCGCTCGGCCTCGTGCGCCTGCCGGATGTCTATACCCGCATGCACGCGGCCTCCAAGGCGGGCACGGTCGGCTCGGGCCTCATGCTCTTTGCGGCGGGCGTCCACTCGCTGGATGTGGCGATTTTCACACGCGCGCTCGCCGGCTTCGTCTTCTTCGTGCTGACCGCGCCGGTCGCCGCCCATCTGGTTGCAAAGGCCGCGCACGGGGCCGGTTATCGCCTCACGCGGCTGAGCGTCATCGACGATATGCGCGAGGCGGAACGGCGCGACGCCAAGAAGCGTTGAGAAACTGTTGAATTAAGACCCCCTAAATTTTATAATATCCCTCGACTAGCCAGAGGGCGGATATTTTTCTCGAAGGTATCTCCATGCATTGTTCAAAATAATACTGGACAATGAATTGGGGAATGATATTCCAGATTAAGTAAAGCATCCGGGTTGATTTGTCCGGTGTGCGGTTTTCCTGTCTAGGTTGAATTCATGCCATTGCCGTCGCCAGGCGGTAAATATGTCGGCAAGAGATTCGGTCCGGCAGCCTCCGTTACGCTGAAAAATTATATTGACGACAAGAACCGGAACTTCCGAGATCGTGCTGCCGGCGAGCATCGTTTTGCCGCGGGCGCGCCGGGGGGCGAGGCTTTATCTGGAATTGAAGGACAGGGCCGATGGAAGGTGCCATCGGCTTTCGCGTTGCTCGACAGGAGAAAGAAATGTCTGAATCAACCCTCGGCGCCAGCTCGAATCTGCTCGTGGAACTCACGGCCGATATTGTCGCCGCCTATGTCGGCAACCATGTCGTGCCGGTTTCCGAGCTGCCGAGCCTGATCGCCGATGTGCATGCCGCGCTCAACAACACCACGCAGCCGGCCGCCGCCGTCGAGGCGCCCGTCGTCGCCGAGAAGCCGAAGCCGCCGGTGCCGGTCAAGAAGTCCGTGCAGCCCGACTACATCATCTGCCTGGAGGACGGCCAGAAGTTCAAGTCGCTGAAGCGCCACCTCATGACCCATTACGGCATGACCCCGGAAGAGTACCGCGAGAAGTGGGACCTGCCGGCCGATTACCCGATGGTCGCCCCCGCCTATGCCGAAGCGCGCTCGCGCCTCGCCAAGGAAATGGGCCTTGGCCAGCGCCGCAAGGGCAAGTAAGCCCGAACGTCCGGGACTGCGAAAAAGGCCGGAGCCGCACGCTCCGGCCTTTTTCTTGCGTTATGACAAGGAATAAATCCCTATTTCGGGGATGGTAATTATAAATTAGGTTGGAAATTCAAGGAAAGGTTGCGGCCCGTCGCTTCATTCATCCCCGGTCCTCCTCTAGGGTGTATGAATAAATTCCTATCAATGGAGTGACCAGTCATGCAGCAGCTCACCCTTTCCCCACGGCAGGCTTTCCCCGAGACGGCGGCCCCGGAAATCAAGAGCGCAATGTCGGGCGAGGGGCCGGGTGAGGGGCCGGGGCCTGTCCATCGGGCGATGGGCATGCCGCAGGCGCCCACGGTGCCTGCGCCCGTCGCCTGCCGCATCGTGCGCCAGCTCGCGCTGGAAATGACGGCGCTGGCGAGCGACCGGCCGCTCTGGCGGCGTGACGGCCGCCGCTCCACCTGCCATGTGCGCCAGATCGCCATGTATGTCTGCCATGTGGTGCTGCGGCTGTCGCTGTCGGATATCGGCGCGGCCTTCGGGCGTGACCGCACTACGGTCAGCCATGCCTGCAACGTGGTGGAGGATCGCCGCGACGACGCCTCCTTCGATGCCTTCGTCTCGGCTATCGAGCGGGCCGTCCTGTCCGTCTTCGGTCCGGCGGGGATCGGCAGCCATGAGTGAGGGGGCGGCGAAGAGGAAGGATGCGGACCTGGCGCGGCTGCTGCGCTTCCTGCTGACGGCCGGCGAGGCCATCATCGACGGTGACGGCGGCCTTGCCGCCGGCGACCGCCGGCAGGCCGTCTGCGGCGAGGCTTTGGACGAAGCGGTGCGGCTGGGGCTGGTGCGCTGCCGGGGCGGCAGGGTGATCGCGATGCCGGAGGCGCGCGCCCACCTCAAGCGCCGGCTCTGCGAGGCCGAGACGCCCTTTGCCGGCCAGCATCGGGATATCGCCGAGGTCGTCGTGGTGCGGGACGGCGCGCGGGAGCGGGCGCTTGCCAACCGGCTGGAATCGCCGCTCGCCGGCCTTGCCCGGCTGAAGGAGAAGACGGGCGAGGCCTTTCTGCCGGAAAGCGCGCTTGCGGCCGGCGAGCGGCTGCATGCCGATTTCACCCGCGGCGGCCTCCAGCCGCGCATGACCATGTCCTGGGAGCCGCGCATCGCCAGCCGCCAGAAGGGCGAGGCGGGCGCGACACGGGAATTGACCGATACGGCGCTTGCCGCGCGCCTGCGCGTCGCCCGCGCCATCGAGGCCATCGGGCCGGAACTGTCGGGCGTGGCGCTCGACGTCTGCTGCTTCATGAAGGGGCTGGAGACGGTGGAGCGCGAGCGGCAATGGCCGGTGCGCTCGGCAAAGCTGATGCTGCGCGCGGCGCTGATGGCGCTCGCCCGGCACTATGCACCGCCGGCGGTGGCGGCGCGGCGGACGCATGTCTGGGGGGCGGAGGGGTATCGGCCGGAGATGGGAGGGTGAGGGGGCTTCAGGCGAGAAGCAGGATGCCCCTACGCCGCAACCTTCCCCGCCGCCTCCTCGCGAATACGCCGCACCATCGAGCGCAGGCCGTTGGCGCGCTGGGAGGAGAGGTGCTCGACGAGGCCGATGGCGTTGAAGGTGTCGATGGCGTCGAGGGCGGCGACCTCGGAGGCGCGCTTGCCGGAATAGATGGCGAGCACGATGGCGACGAGGCCGCGCACGATATGGGCGTCCGAATCGCCCTCGAAGGTCATGACCGGATCGGCCCCGTCCCCGGCATGGCTGACGAGCCAGACCTGGCTGGCGCAGCCCTGCACCTTGTTTGCCGCCGTGCGCTTGTCTTCCGCAAGATCGGGCAGCGCCTTGCCGAGTTCGATGACATAGCGGTAGCGATCCTCCCATTCGTCGAGGAAGGCGAAGTCGTCGATGATCTGTTGCAGCGTGGCCATTGTCTGTCCGTCTCGGGGTTTGCCCATCATATAGGCGAGCCGGCCGGCTATTTGAACCGGAAACCGCCATGCACGAAAAGAAACGCCGTATGGAGCGGATCCATACGGCGGTTGCAATGCAACGAGTCAGGCAGGCAGTAAACTTGAAGGCAATACCGCAGGCGGGATTGCGGAACGGGCGGGACGGCTCAGCCCTTGTGGGCGGGGCGGCGGGTCGGGATGGCGACGGTGCCGGTGATGACCTCGGCGTCGGCATCCACATCGGCGACGGCCGGGAGCGGCTGGTTCAGTGCGTCCTTCTTCGCCGGCCCGGTCTTGGCAATGTCCTTGGCGACGTCCGTGCCTTCTTCGGCGAACTGGGTGTCGAGGAACTGGTAGGCGATGCGGGCGCCTTCACGGGCGCGGTGGCCGAGGGCGACGAAGGTTTCCGAACCCTTCTCGCACACATCAGGCTTTTCGAGGCAGATGGCGGTCACGTAGCCGATCGCTTCGCTGGCGGCGCTGAACGTATCGCCGAGCTGAACCGTCGGCCCCTTTTCCAGCGTCGCGGAGGATTCCGCGTTCAGGAAGGGGAGCAGGACGAGAACCAGTGAGAACCAGAACGTTCCCTTGATCAGAAACCACATTGCTTGCCATCCTCGTTATGGGGCCTCGGCTCTTTTCGGCCTTCGGCTTGTTTGGTCCTTGGCGAACCGTTGATGCGAGAATAGGGGCCGGAAGGAAATTCCCCTTTGCTGGAATCGCTCGGGTTTTGCCCAGTTTTGATTAAAATGCGATCTAATTTCCCGCTAACGGGCATTTGAGGCAGATTTTAGCGAACCCCGTTAAGGATGATGGCGCGCCGGCGGGCCGGCAGGCCCCGGAATGCCGGAAGGCGCGTTCCGGCGCTTTTGCCCAACAGGTTAATATGAACAGAAAAATGCCGCAAAATGAGGCGCTTACGCCCCGTTAACCACACCGCGCGAATGGCCGTTGGATTGCCCCGAAATGGGACTTTTGAGCCTTTTTCGGCCCCTTCCGGCCCCTGTCGTTTATTCTTTCCTTAAGTCGCCGATGCGATTTTGGCTCACACAAAAGAACACGAACGGCAGGGTTTTTCGTTGCGCCAATTGACCATCATCGCTGACAGAATGGCGGCCCGTCTGGGCGCCGTTGCTGGCGTTGCTGGCATGGGCGCGGCGCAGGAGCGCCCCTCCGCCCCGCTGCGCGCGACGACGCTGGCGTTGCTGGCAGCCGTGCCCGGCCTGCCGCTTGCCTTTTCCACCGTCATGCCCGCTTCCGCCGCCCTGCCGGCCGGTGTCGCGCTTGCCGGCGCGGGCGCGCTGCTCGCCGCCGCCGCGACCGCCGCGCGCCCGCACAAGCCGGCCCCGCAGAAGACCTTCGCCGAGGCGCTGGCCGACGCCGCGCCAAGCCCGGTGTCGCCCTACGATCTCTTCGCCGGTCTCGTCACGCTGCACGATGCGCGCGGTTTCGTGACCGCCGTACACGGCCGCGACCGCGCCGACATCCTTTCCTGGATGCGCGATCCGATGGGCCGCGGCTATCTCGACCAGATCCACGTTTCCGACCGGCTCGGCTTCGTCGCCGCCATCGACCGGCTGCGCCAGGGCGCGGTCCGCGAGACCGTCGATATCCGCATCGACCGACCGCGCCTTGAGAGCGACGCCGAGCAGTTCGTGCATATGCGCGTGGAGATAACGGCGATGGCCGATGCCGACGGGGCGCTTGCCGCCGTCGTCGCCCAGTCGCGCGACATGTCCGAAGAAGCGCGGCTGAAGGGCGAGAGCGCCCGCAAGACCGCCGAGGCGGAAACCGCCAACGACGCCAAGACCCGGTTCCTCGCCGCCGTCAGCCATGAGCTGCGCACGCCGCTGAACGCCATTCTCGGCTTCTCCGATATCCTCGCCGGCGAATATTTCGGCCGGCTGGAGAACGACCGCCAGCGCGAATATGTGGCGCTGATCCACCAGTCCGGCTCGCACCTCCTGTCCGTGGTCAACACCATGCTGGACGTGTCGAAGATCGAGGCGGGCCGCTACGAGCTTCTGCCGGAGCCGTTCATCGTCGCCGACAGCGTGCGGGCCTGCGAGCAGATGCTGGGCCTGCAGGCGCGCGACAAGGGCATCAAGCTGACGAGCCGCGTGCCGCGCGCCCTCGGCGAGGCGGTGGCCGACCAGCGGGCAATCCAGCAGGTGCTCATCAATCTCGTCGGCAACGCCATCAAGTTCACCGACCGCGGCGGCATCGTCACCATCGATGCGGCGCGCGAGGGCAGGGACCTGATCCTGACCGTCAGCGACACCGGCATCGGCATTCCGGCCGACAAGCTGGAACTGATCGGCCAGCCCTTCATGCAGGTGCAGAACGAGTATACCCGCAAATACGAGGGCACGGGTCTCGGCCTGTCGCTGGTCAAGGGTCTCGTCGCGCTGCATGGCGGCAGCTTCACGATTGCGAGCCGCCCGGGCGAGGGCACGGTCATCACCGTGCGCGTGCCGGCGGACGGCTCGGGCGTGGCGCGCGACGGCGATCTCAGGGCCATGGCTCCATCCACCGTCGATTTCCCGCCGCGCCTTGCAGCGGACATGAAGACCGTTTACCAGCCCTCGCTCGATGGCAAGGACACGCAAGATGAACGCGCACGTCAGAAGACAGCCTGAGCGGCGGCCCCAGGGCCAGGCCCGCAAGGGCCGGTCCGGCGCGCGCAGCCAGCCGCAGCGGCGGCCGAACGTCGTGATCGGCGGGCTGGTCGCGCTCGGCGGGCTTGCCGCGCGCCATCCGAGCGTCGTC
Source organism: Shinella zoogloeoides (assembly GCF_020883495.1). NCBI lineage: Bacteria > Pseudomonadati > Pseudomonadota > Alphaproteobacteria > Hyphomicrobiales > Rhizobiaceae > Shinella > Shinella zoogloeoides. The sequence goes on from NZ_CP086610.1 coordinate 905,241, forward strand.
GGCGGCACCTGCACCTTCCTCGTCGTCTTCTCCTTCGTTGCGGCCAATGCGCTCTGGTATCAGCCGGGCGGCCATCCCGCGCCCTTCCTGAAGATGCGATCGGCGGACAATTCCCTCGGCTTCTCCGCCACCAAGCCCGAGCCGCACGAGCAGACGACCTTCGTCATCGAGCGTCTCGAGGAGGGTGAGCCGATGCCGGAAATTACCGGCGTGACGCCGGGCGAGCGGCCCTTCGACGAGGTGGCCAGGGTTATCGAGAAACAGCCGGCGCAGACCGCGACGGCCGAAAGCGAGGCCGACCCGGTCGCCGCCGCGATCATGGCGGCCGAGGCCGATCCGGGCGTCACCTCCGCGGTCGCGCGGCCCGCGCCGAGCGAGATGGTGATGAAGATCCAGAAGGGTCTCAGCAACATCGCCTATACCGATATCGCGGTCGACGGGCTGATCGGCGAGAAGACGCGCACCGCCATCCGCCATTTCGAGAAGCACTACCGCCTGCCGGTGACCGGCGAGCCGAACGAGCAGGTGCTCGCCAAGCTCAAGGATATCGGCGCGCTGTAAGGCCGGTCCCGGCCATTGCCGCCCGCTTTCCCGCCGTGTATGCCGCCGTCATGCGCCTTCGTACCGACATTTTCGTTTCCGCCCTGATGCGCCGCGTCTTCGCGCGCGGCGATTTCGCCGCCGTGGAGGCGAAGGGCGCGGAGGAGGCGGGGGCCGTGTTCGTGCGGCAGGTCTTCCGCGACGGCACGGAAAGCCTTTTCGCGCCCGCGCCGCAGAGTTTCTTCGAAGCGGACGAAAGCGGGCGGCGGCTGTTCGAGGCGCGGCTGGAGCGCGTGGGGAGCGACGCGGTGGCCGAGGCCATCGGCCGGGAGCGGCGCTTCGACGGGGATCTCTGGGTGGTTTCCATCGAGACGGACGATCTTGGGGATATTCTCGATTTTGCCGGCGCGGAGCCGAAGGACGACGGGTTCTTCCGGCGGTAGGGGGCTCTCCACAGGGCCGGGCCACCGCCTATGGAATTCAGCCTTGCTGTTTTCCCTTCTCCCCTTGGGGAGAAGGTGGCCCGAAGGGTCGGATGAGGGGGCGACGCAACCCGCAATCCTTGCCGTTCCTGCCTTCGCCATCCCCCTCATCCGCCTGCCGGCACCTTCTCCCCGAGGGGAGAAGGGGGATGGGGCGGGCTTTTGCCTCATATGCGGGAGCCACAAGGGAGATGCCGGCAGGCAGTGGGGTGTGCCGGCGTTCCCTCGGGAACAGCCGCGCGCGCCGCATCATGGGAAAAGGGTTTCGGCACAGGCGGCGACCTGTGCGGCAAACCCTGGAGAACCCCCATGTTTATCGTGCTGCCTGCCCTTGCACTGTTGATTTCGGGAATGTTCGTGGCGACGACGCTGGCCGCGCTTTCGGCCGGGCGTCAGGAAGACGCGGCGGTTCGTGCGCCGGCAAGGCGGCGGGTCTTCTGACGGCTCAGCCGGCGGCGCGTTTGTGGCCGGCGGCGGACCGGTCCTGCGGCGCGTCGTCGGCATTGGCCGCCTTCGGCAGGCCGTCGCCGCTTGTATAGCTATCGGCCCTCTGCCAGCTTTCGACCCGGCGGGTCGCCTCGGCGGGGTCCAGCGCGGCGAGCAGCGTTTGCGCGCCCCCTTCGGCCAGATGCGGATAGATCGCCTTCAGCACGAAGAGCGCATCGGCCTGCGGCACTTCCAGCGCCAGCAGCGTTTCAGCAAGCTGCCGTCCCGACACGTCGAGCAGGATGCGCTCCGACAGCCATTGGCTGGAGGCGAGCGCATCGGCAAGCGCGACGGCGATCATGCCGGTTTCCCCCTCGCGCGCGAAACGCACGAACAGCACCTGATGCATGACGCTCGCCGGCTCCAGCCGGACGGGCGTTTCGACGATCGGGGTGGCGGCGCGCATGAGGGCGCGCAGTTCCTCGCGCACGCGCTCTTCCCGTTCCAGGCGGGCGGCTTCCGCAAGCGCGGCCGCGCGGTCCTCGCCGGTGCGGCGGCTGGCATGGTCCTGATAGGTGCCGACCAGCGCCTCGACGACGATGGGTGACAGGTCGTCGCGCCGGCCGATGGCGTGGGCATGCTCGGGGCCGGTCGTGCGCAGGATGCGCATCAGCGTGACATCGCCGATGGCCCGTGACCCCATGAGGAAGATGGCGGCGGTGCTTATGGGCTGGCGGGCGATGAAGAGGGCGGTTTCCTCCGGCACCTGCGGGCAGCGCGAGAGCGCGGCGACGGCCTGCCGGCGCGCCTCCTCGGTGGAGGCGGCATAGAGCTGCTCGAAGAGTTCACCGAACTGGGCAAGGTCCGATTTCGAGGGGAAGCGCAGGCTCTCGAAGCTGGACACCGTGGCCATCAGAACGATGTCCTTCGGCCGCCCTGCCTGCGGTCTCTCCAGTTCGCGAAACCTGTCCGCCACAAAACACCTGTCATCCCCGGACCGGCAGCCCCCTGCCGACCCCTGCTGTCATTCATGAAAACTAGAGGAAAAACCTTAGCGAGCCGTTAACCTTGCTCGCGCGGAAATGGCAATGAATACAATGAAATCCACCCTGCCGCATCGCGGCGGCGGCGCGCCCTTGCAAGGTTTTGGGACAGGCGGCCGGTGCTGGCTGTGGATTACGCGGAAAAGCGACGGTTTCATTTCCGCTTTATAATTTAGGTCATACTAATGCCAAACTTGGCCACTCTTTCCCATCCCCGCGTGCACCTGCCCTAGTATTGTGTTCTGCCGCACGGCTGTTTGCCATGCGGTTGTGGAGCAACGCGAGAAGACCGGCAAGATTTTGCCGATCCATGTCAACGGGCGGGCATCGTGCCCCATACATTAACGGGAATTTTAGATATGACTGATAGATGTCTCGCAAACGGAGACACTCTCATGAAGCGGACTGCCGGCATTGCTCGCACTGTTTCCATCGCCCTCGCGGCTCTCGCAACGACGGCCGTGACGGCCGGCGCGGTATCGGAGGCTCCGAGCTTCTATACGGTGCGCAACGACCACGGCGGCGTCATCGTCGATTACGCCATCAAGGCGGCGCAGCTTGAACAGACCGGACAGACGGTCAAGTTCGCCGGCCGCTGCGATTCGGCCTGCACGCTCTATCTCGGTATCAGCGAAGACCAGCTCTGCGTGACCCCTTCGGCGCGCTTCGGCTTCCACCTGCCGTTCGGCAGTTCCTCGCAGGGCAACCGGTTCGCCACGACCTATCTGCTGAAAAAATACCCCCGCTGGGTTATCGGCTGGCTGAGGGACAATGGCGGGCTGAACCGCAACCTCAAGGTCATGCCCTATGAATATGTCAGCCAGCATATCAGGCCTTGCGACACGCAGGTCACGGATCTGTAAGCAGATCCGGTCTCCCGGGGAGACCGAGCCGCCGTCGTAAAAAGGCAGGGCTGCCAGTTTCGAGAACGGAAGAGGCCAAGGGACGGATGTCCCTTGGCCTTTTTTGCTGTGCCCAGTAGGGCGTAGGCGCTTCTACGACTAGTCGTCGTTGTTTCCGCCCTGGCCGCCATGGCCGCCCTTGCCGCCATGGTCACCGTCGCCGTGGCCGCCATGGTTGCCATTGTTGCCGCCATGGTTGCCGTTGTTTCCGCCATGATGACCATCGTTGCCGCCATGGTTGCCGCCACCACTGTGATTGCCGCCACCGCCATGGTTGCCGCCACCACCGTGGTTGCCGCCACCGCCATGGTTGCCGCCACCACCGTGGTTACCGCCACCGCCATGGTTGCCGCCACCACCGTGGTTGCCGCCACCGCCATGGTTGTCACCACCGCCGTGGTTGCCGCCACCACCGTGGTTGCCGCCACCGCCATGGTTGCCGCCACCGCCATGGTTGCCGCCACCACCGTGGTTGCCGCCGCCGCCATGGTTACCACCACCGCCGTGGTTACCGCCACCGTCATGGCCTCCACCGTCATGACCGCCGCCGCCGTGGCCGTGACCGCCACCACCGTGGCCGTGGCCGCCATGGCCGTGCCCGTGACCGTGGCCATGACCGTGCCCATGCCAGCCATCGTAGTCACCGCGACCGGGAGGGTCATCGTCGTCGCCGTTACCGTTGCCCGTGTTGCCGGTCTGCGCCACGCGCGTGAAGCCGGCTGTGGTGCTGGTGCCAGGTGAAAGGACAACGGCAGTCGATGCAAGAGCGCTGCACGCCGTCATTTCATTCTTGAACCGCCGCTGTACATCCCGAAGCGCTGCCATGTCGCCGGAGGCGAGCGCTGCTTCGCAGGCCGCTTCGGCGCGGCCTTGCCTCGTCATTTGTGCATCGGCGTAAGTAGTATACAAGCCAACGCAGGCCGCAACTGTAGTTGCGGAGAACAGGATTCTACGCGAAAACATGATTGATCCTCTCAGTGTTGATATAGAATATGAAACGTCACCTTCTTTTTCGTGTGGCGTTAACGGTACATTAGCCATTCTTAATTGAGAATTCAATTTCATAAGCAATGGCTTGGAAAAAGGAAAATGGATTTTTATTTGGAAATACCCCCACAATATTCTGAAGATTGCCGTTTTATATTTAAGTATTAGAGACGGTGAATTTATGTCTATTTTTGAGAATGGCGCGCGTTATTCCATGTATTCTGACTGGATATATTAAATTAGAAATACATAATATATGTGAGTGTCGAGCGTGGGCGGGGCGACGCAATCATGGCGCCCGGAAGTGCCATCCCGTCATTTGCGAAGTATGTATATCTAAATTAGTAATTGCTTTCGTTATTCGCGCAGAAGGACCAAAACCGGGGGGACGGCACAAGGCCGTGTTCCGCGCGGAACAGCGGGAAGGGGCGTTCCGGTGCATGATTAACAGCATGTTAACCAGACAGTCGCTAGTTTTGGGGACATGGATCGGCTCGTCTATTGCATTGGACGTGCTATGATTCGACCATGGAAGCGGACGTTGCCGTCAGGCGCTGCCGTTTCGAAAGGGAAAGGTGCGATGTTCCGGATACCGGGCGGTCGCCAGACAACGTTTCGTGATTGGGGAACGTCTGGACCGCATCGCCGTTTTCCACCTGTATGCGACTGGGATGACAGCGTTCTCATGTCGCGTCCGGGTGACGGAACCGGATGCACCGGCCCGTTTCAGCGGGCAGGGTGAGATTTGTAAGAGTACTTCATCCGTCTCGATTCTTCTTTTGGAGGCGAGAATGGCAGACGTGGTACGATTGACCGAATGGCGCGCGCGCATGCCGAAGCGCGAGACCGTTCACCCCGAGGCTCCGGCCCGGATATTGCTCTTTACCGGCGTGCGCTACGAGCGCCTGACGCCCGCGACCCTTGCCCCGCGCGGCAAGGCGGGCAAGCGCGGCGTTTCGGATACCGCCCGGCGCAAATAGAGTTTTGCGACCGCCGCATGGCGGCGGTCGGGCGCGGTCCGGTGACGGGCGCGCGCCGTCACAATGCCGCGCGGCCGCGCTTCACGCCTGCCGCCGGATGTTTTCCTGTCGATTACTGATCCGCCGTGAAGGCTTCGCAGCTCGCATCCGCAAGGAAGGCGGTTGCTGCTTCCTGCCGGCTCTGCGTGGGCACGAAGGTACGCAGCACTGCGTAGCCTTCCTCTCCTCGCATTTCCACGAGGATCGACTGCTCCAACTCCGCCGGCACTGCCTTGCGGATGCCGATGAGCTGGATGGGCGTGGCGATCAGCGTATCCAGCGCGCCGGAGACCGAGGTGCGGTCGTTCATGCTGAAGACCTCGTTGGAGGCCTCGTCGTAGACCGCCAGCGACCAGAAGGGCACGTCGCCATCCGCAAACAGCCGGATGGGGCCATTCTCCACCGAGAAGGTGCAGACCGCCGTCTTCATGGCGGGATCGTCGTTGATCGGCGCGAGCGTGTTGCCCTCGCTGGCAAGCGGGAAGAAACGGTTCGCCTCGCCGAAGGCCTGCACCCGCGTATAGGCGTCGCGGCCGGTGAAGCTCGGCAGGGAGAGGATGATGACGATGTGCAGCAGCGCCGCGCCGACGAGGCCGATGGCGATGGCATAGAGGAAACTACGCATCGGCGCAGTCCAGGCGGGTGATACCGGGCATGGCAAGGTCGATGACGCCCGAGCTGCCGGCGGTCGGCGTGTCGAGCAGCGTCATGACGAGGAGGAAGGGCGCCCTGCCTTCCGGTATCGCCAGCCAGTTGCCCGGCATGGCGGAGGAGGCGATGCGGATGGAGAAATTGCCGTCGGCGCCGCGCAGGGCCGACCAGGCATTGAGGCCCGTCGGCACGTCCGGGTTCGCGCCCGGCAGCGGGTTGCCGTTGCGGTCGGCCGCATGCAGCGTCCACAGGCGGGCAGGGGGCGTTATGCCGGCGATCTCGTAGCGGCAGTTCGTGACCAGCCGGCGGTTGTCGCTATCGGTGGCGGCGGTGAAGGTGAGGCCCTCCGCCCCGCCGAGCAGCAGCCTGCCGTCGCGCGCCCGGTGGGCTTTCGCGTAAGGATCCGCATCGACCGTCTGGGCGGCGGGAAAGGCCGCCCAAGGCCCGAGCGCGATGGCGCCGAAGCCGACCGTCGCGCGCAGCGCATAGACCGAGCTCAGGATGCCGAGGCCGAAGGTGACGGCGAGCGCTGTGGCGATGAGGAGGGGCGTGCGGAACAAGACGATCGACCGTTGGAATCAGCTGGAGTTTGTCAGGGAGAAGTGGACCCCGGTTTTCCCGACAAGACGAACGAAAACAAAAAGCAGTTCCAGCAAAAGGGCGAAGCGGTTTTGCGTTCGGAATTGCTTCGAAACGAAGAGATAGAGCGTTTTTGCGATTCGGAGAAACGCGGAAATGCTCTGCCTGTCACTCTGTCCGCTTCGCCGGAGCAAGGTCAAGCGTCCCGTGGAGGGCGGCCACCCAGCCATCCGGCTTCAGCGGCGTCGCTTCATTGAGCTGGCGGGCGACATCCTTGAGGAGTTTCGTGACATCGGAGGAGAGCGAGCGCGGCCGCACGAGCGCCGGCAGCGGGTTGTCGTCGCTCGGCGCGGCGGCGGCGACCTCCGTCGCCTTCGTGCCGTCCGGCAGCGGATTGTCGATGCCGGGGATGGCGCGCAGCTCGATGCCCTGGTGGGCGTAGTCCATCAGGCGCTTGAAGGTCATGGCGGGCAGCGAGCCGCCGGTCATGTTGTTGGTCGAGGTATAGTCGTCGTTGCCGAACCAGACGGCGGCCGTGTAATTGCCGGTGAAACCGACATACCAGGCGTCGCGATAGGCCTGCGTCGTGCCCGTCTTGCCGCCCGACACGATGCCGCGGTCGAGCGCGCCGCGCCTTGCGGTGCCGCTGACGGGGATGGTGACGAAGATGCGGTTCATCGAGGAATTCGCCCCTTCCGAAAGGATGCGCTGTGCCGGCGGTTCGTCGCGGCCGAAGTCGTAGAGGATGTCGCCGTCGTAATTGATGATCTGGCTGATGCCATGGCGGCGCGCGCCGACGCCGCCTGCCGGGAAGACGCCATAGGCCGTCGCCTGATCCAGTACGGTGACCTCGGAGGTGCCGAGCGGCATGGTCTTGTCGGTGCGTAGCGGCGTTTCCACGCCCATCTGCCTGGCGAGCTCGGCGATGCGCTTGGTGCCGAGCTTGTCCTTGGCAAGGCGCACCGGCACGGTGTTGATGGATTTCGCCATGGCCGTCATCAGCGTGATGCGGCCGGCATAGCTGCGGCCGTAGTTCTGCGGCGACCAGCCGCCCCAACTGATCGGCGCGTCGACGATGGTCGTCTCCGGCGTCATGCCGGCTTCCATGGCGGCGGCATAGGTATAGGCCTTGAAGGAGGAACCGGGCTGGCGCAGCGCGCGCGTCGCGCGGTTGAACTGGCTTTCGCCATAGTCGCGCCCGCCCACCATGGCGCGCACGGCCCCGCCGTTCTCCATCATCACCAGCGCGCCCTGCTTGACGCGGTAGCTCTCGCCATACTGGCGAAGGCCGCTTTCCACCGCCTCCTCGGCGGCGGCCTGCAGGCCCATGTCGATGGTGGTGCGCACGACGAGCGAATGCTGCGAGAAAGGCTTGGCGATGCGCTGAACCTCGTCGAAGGCCCAGTCGAGGAAGAAATCGGGCGCGGTCTTCTCGTTGCGGTCGATGACGGAGGCGGGGTTGCGCCGCGCGGCGATCACCTGGCCCTCGGTCATCAGCCCGCCCTGCACGAGATTGGTCAGCACCTCGTTGGCGCGGGCGCGGGCGGCCGGCAGGTTGACGTGCGGCGCGTAGCGCGCGGGGGCCTTGAAGAGACCGGCGAGCATGGCGGATTCGGCAAGGTTCACCTCGGTGACGTTCTTGCCGAAATAGAACTGCGCCGCCGCCGCCGCGCCGAAGGTGCCGCCGCCCATATAGGCGCGGTCGAGGTAAAGACGCAGAATCTCCTTCTTGGAGAGGTTGGCTTCCAGCCAGAGGGCGAGGAAGGCCTCCTTGATCTTGCGCTCGATGGTGCGCTCGTTGGACAGGAAGAGGTTTTTCGCAAGCTGCTGGGTGAGGGTGGAGCCACCCTGCACGACGCCGCCGGCGCGGGCATTCTCGTTCACGGCGCGGGCAAGGCCGAGGAAATCGATGCCGAAATGGGTGAAGAAGCGGCGGTCTTCCGTCGCCAGAACGGCCTTGATCAGATGGTCGGGCAGTTCGTCGATCGGGACGGAATCCTCGTGGATGATGCCGCGATGGCCGATCTCGTTGCCGTAGCGGTCGAGGAAGGTGACGGCGAAATCGCTCTGGGCGCGCCAGTCGCCCTTGGTCTCCTCGAAGGCGGGCAAAGCGAGCGCCAGCAGCAGCACGAAGCCGGCCGTGCCGAGGTTCATGCCTTCGCCGGCCACCTCGAAGACCGCCTTCTTCCAGCCCTTCACATGGAAGCGGCGGGAAAAGATGGTGATCTCCTCCCAGATTTCCGAGGCGCGGAAGCCGGCGTTCCAGACCGTGGAATCGATCCAGGAATCGAGGCGCAGGAAGAAGTGCCGCTTGCGGCGGCGGGGCTTTTGCGGCTGCAGGTCTTCGTCTTCCACGGTCGCGGTCTCTCGGGTTCGGGCGGCACGAAATTGCCCGCTGCCGGTTAACGTCTTCTCACCACCGGCTTATTCCGGCACGATATCAGTCTTTTGAAGGCAGCAGAACGGTTTTCGCGGGGGCGGCGGCTCTTGACCTTTGCCGGGAAGGGGTTCAGGGGTCGGGCATGACGACGAAGAATGCCGAAATGCCGGGCGACCTGCCGTTCTGGAAGGTCAAGACGCTCGGGGAGATGAACGACGCGGAGTGGGAAAGCCTCTGCGACGGCTGCGGGCTCTGTTGCCTCAACAAGCTGGAGGACTGGGAGACGGGCGAGATCGCCTGGACCTCCATCCGCTGCGTGCTGCTGGACGGGGAAAGCTGTCGCTGCTCGGACTACGAGAACCGGCAGGCGACCGTGCCGGACTGTATCCGCCTAACGGTGGAGAGCGTCTCGACCATTTCCTGGCTGCCGCCGACCTGCGGTTACCGGCTGATCCGCGATGGGCACGACCTCTACTGGTGGCATCCGCTGGTTTCCGGCGATCCCGATACCGTGCATCAGGCTGGCATCTCCGCCCGCGGGCGCACGATCAGCGAAGAGGGCATCGATATCGACGATTACGAGGATTATCTCGTGACCTGGCCGATGGAAGTGGGTGAGGAGAAGTAGCGCCGGCTCAGTGGAGGCTTGGCGTGACCAGCCGCTTCGGCGCGACATTGCGCCAGGCGGCGGCGATGAGTTCACGCACCCGCTCGCCATCCGCGCCATCGAAATAGACCGACGTCCAGCCCTTGCGGCCCCAGCCGCCGGGCACGGGCGCGCAAAGGCCGGGGTCGGTCTCCATCACCATCGATTGCTGGTCGGGCGTGAACTTGAGGACGGCGCGTCCCGGGTCCGGCAGGGACATGAATATCTTCTCGCCCACCCGGAAGTCCCGCTTGCCGAAATGGGCGTTTTCCTGCGCTCCGGGCATGCCGAGCGCCATCGTGACGAGGTCGTCGGATATCATCCCGGGAGGATAGCACCGAATGGGGTGGCGGAAAAGTTTTCGCAAAAAATAGGAAAATAGTCCTTGACGGCGTTACGGTCGTCTGGTAGGGTTATGGCATAGTCGGAAAGGTGCGGGCGGAGGGATCGCCGGGCTTTCCGGAGGCTGGAGGTTTTGGCGATATCCGCCCGCGGCCGGCTAGACAGAGAGATTTTTGACAGGCGCTCGTTCCATTCGGACCGGGCGCTTTTTTGTTTTCGGGTTTTGCGATGGAAACGGATCTGGCGATCGATATTTCGCTTTTCGGCGTTTCGCCGGAGATGGGCGTTTATGACGGGCTTTCGGCGTGCGGGGCCGGCTTTGCGGGCGGGGCGGCGGCGGTGCTGGATACCAAGGCGGCCGGGCCGGGCGATCCGTTTCTCGACATGCAGGCCATGCTTCTCGAAATGACCAAGGAGCTGCGCGAGCGCTTCCAGCGGTTCCAGAGCCAGAGGGGTCAGGCCGAGCGGGATGCGGACGACGCCGGCGACGAAGCCATGCGGAAGGTGGCGCAGACGGATGCGAAGGCGGCCATCGAGGCCGTGTCGCTGATCGTGCGCACGCTGGAGAAGATCGACAGCCTGCAGCGCACGCTGATCGCCGAGCGGACGGATACCGGGGAGCCGGAGGACGAGACGGCGCTGATCGAGGAATTCGACCGGCTGGTGGAGCAGCGCGTGAAGGAGCGGATGAATGCCGCCAAGACGGAATGGATGCGGGAAATCCGGGCTGGCGGCGATGCTGCCGCGGGACTGGAAGGCGGGCCGTAGGGAGCGGCGGGCCTGCCGGGCGATCGGCAAGAGGCTGGACGGGACGGTGAAGGCGGCGGCCGCGGGCTTGAGGATGATCGAGGAAGAGCGGGCGCGGGTAGGCTTGCTGGCGGCGGCCGATGTGTTGGAGGCGGGGTTGGGGCGGCGGAGGGGCGATGATGCTGGTGGCGCTGGTGAAGGTTGCCCCTCATCCCTCTGCCGGGACCTTCTCCTCGCAGGCGGGGAGAAGGGGATTGGGGAGATGTCCGATCCTCATGCGGCGGTCGATGGGGAGGCAGGCTTTGCATCCGTTCCTTCGCCCCGCTTGCGGGGAGAAGGTCTCGGCAGAGGGATGAGGGGGCGGCCTGAAACGCCTTCGCCCTTCGCAATGCGGATCGTTCCACGCAATCGGCGGCAGCTTGGCGGCTGGCACTTTACCCACCGTGACGCGCAGATGCCGCCACCGGGGGACTGGCGGGTGTGGCTGCTGATGGGCGGGCGCGGCTCGGGCAAGACGCGGGCGGGGGCGGAATGGGTGCATGCGCTGGCATTGGCGCGGCCGGAAAGCCGGATCGCGCTGGTGGCCGAGACGCTTGGCGATGCGCGTGAGGTGATGATCGACGGTGTTTCGGGCATCTGCCGTATCGCGGGGCGTCTGCGGCCGGAATTCGAGGCTTCGCGGCGGCGGCTCGTCTGGCCGAACGGATCTATCGGGCAGATCTTCTCCTCCGAGGACCCGGAGAGTTTGCGCGGGCCGCAGTTTCATTTCGCGTGGTGCGACGAACTCGGCAAATGGAAACATGCGCAGGAGACCTGGGACATGCTGCAATTCGGCCTGCGGCTCGGGGACGATCCGCGCGTGCTGGTGACGACGACGCCGCGGCCGGTGCGGCTGCTGCGGGCGCTGGCCGGCGATCCGGGAACGGCGGTGCGGCGCATTGCGACGGCGGAGAATATCGCGAACCTTTCGCCGGGATTCCTGAACGCCATGGCCGACCGCTACGGCGGCACGCGGCTGGGGCGGCAGGAACTGGACGGCGAGCTGATCGCCGACCGCGAGGATGCGTTGTGGAGCCGCGCGCGGCTGGAGGGTATCCGGCTGCGCCAGCCGGGGCCGCTGTCGCGCATCGTCGTGGCGGTCGATCCGCCGGCGACGGCGTCTGCGGCCTCGGTCTGCGGGATCGTGGTGGCGGGGCTGGATGGCGGCGGAAGAGCGGTGGTGCTGGCGGATTGTTCGGTGACGGGGGCGAGCCCCGCCGGTTGGGCGGGCGCGGTGGTGCGGGCCTTCCGGCGCTTCGATGCGGACCGGGTGGTGGCCGAGGTGAACCAGGGCGGCGACATGGTGACGGCGATGCTGAAGAGCGTCGACGCCAACCTGCCGGTCTCGACGGTGCGGGCGACGCGCGGGAAATTCCTGCGCGCGGAGCCGGTGGCGGCGCTCTACGAGCAGGGGCGGGTCGCCCATGCCGGGGCCTTTGCCGAGCTGGAGGACCAGATGTGCGATTTCGGGCCGGACGGGCTTTCCTCCGGCCGCTCGCCGGACCGGCTCGATGCGCTGGTCTGGGCGCTGACGGCGCTGGTGATCGACCGGCAGGGCGAGCCGCGGGTGCGGGGGATTTGACGATGGGGATCGACCGGAAGCGGTTTTTCGACGGCGTGCGCGGGACGCTCTATGGCGGGCGGCTGGGGCGCGGGCAGGTTGCGGGCATGACGGCGCTGCTCGACCGCTTCGAGCGGGGCGGTGAGACGGACGATCTGCGCTTCCTCGCCTATATGCTGGCGACGGCGCATCACGAGACGGGCGGGCGCATGCGGCCGGTGCGCGAGACCTTTGCCGCGACGGATGCGGTGGCGATTGCGCGGCTGGACAAGGCTTTTGCGGAGGGGCGGCTGCCGCAGGTTTCCGCGCCCTACTGGTGGCGGGACGAGGACGGACGGAGCTGGTTCGGGCGCGGGCTAGTGCAGATCACCCATCGGTGGAATTACGAGCGGCTTTCGGCACTGACGGGCATCGATCTCGTCGGGCGGCCGGAGCGGGCGATGGAGATGGCGGCGGCGGTGGAGATTCTCTTCGTCGGCATGTTGCAGGGCGCGTTTACGGGGCGGCGGCTGGCGGATCATTTTTCCGCCGGGCAGGACGACTGGGTGGGCGCGCGGCGGATTATCAACGGGGTTGACCGGGCGGAGCGGGTTGTCGGCTATGGGCGGGCGTTTCTTGTGGCGCTGGGTGGGTAGGCTGCCCCTCATCCGGCTGGTGCCACTTTCTCCCTGCAGGCGGGGAGAAGGGACTTGTGGAAGCGCTTTCCTTCCCAACGGCGCTGGTTGCCTGAAGGGCTGGTAGCCCCATCCCCTTCGCCCCGCTTGCGGGGAGAAGGTGGCGGCAGCCGGATGAGGGGCGATGCCTCCGCCGGCTTTCGTGTTTTTCACAACGATCGAGGACATCATGAAACTGCCATCCTTCCTCACGCGCCGCCGGCCGGCGGCGGTGGAAACCAAGGCGTCTGGCTTCTTCGCGCTGACGGCGGAGGGCCGGGCGCATTGGTCGAGCCGGTCCTATGCCTCGCTGTCGCGGGAGGGGTTCATGAAGAACCCGGTGGCGCATCGGGCGGTGCGCATGATCGCCGAGGCGGCGGCCTCGGTGCCGTGGCTCGCCTATGCCAGCGACGTGGAGCGGCCGGAGGATGCGCGGCTCGCGCTGCTGGCCCGGCCGAACGGGCGCATGGCGGGGACGGATTTCTTCGAGACGCTGTACGGGCATCTCCTGCTTTCCGGCAACGCCTTCGTCGAGGGGGTGCGGGTGGGGGAGGAGCTGCGCGAACTGCATCTGCTGCGGCCGGACCGGATGCGCATCGTCGAGGGGCGGGACGGATGGCCGGAGGCGTATGAGTACCGCACCGGCAATCATGTGCGCCGGCATGCGGCGGGCGAGGGGCAGGCGATCCTGCATCTGCGGCTCTTTCATCCACTCGATGACCAGCTCGGTTTTGCGCCGCTGGAGGCGGCGTCCATGGCGCTCGATCTCTCCAATGCGGCGGCGGTGTGGAACAAGGCGCTGCTCGACAATTCGGCGCGGCCTTCCGGTGCGCTCGTCTATCAGCCGAAGGAGGGGGGCAATCTTTCGCCCGACCAGTACGACCGGCTGAAGAGCGAATTGGAGGAGGGCTATTCCGGGCCGGCGCGGGCCGGGCGGCCGATGCTGCTGGAGGGCGGGCTGGACTGGAAGGCGATGGGGCTTTCGCCGCGCGAGATGGATTTCGTGGAGGCGAGGAACGGGGCGGCACGCGATATCGCGCTCGCTTTCGGCGTGCCGCCCATGCTGATCGGCATTCCCGGCGATGCGACCTATGCCAATTACCAGGAGGCCAACCGCGCCTTCTGGCGGCTGACCGTGCTGCCGTTGGTGAGCCGCACGGCGGCGTCCTTCGCGGCGTGGTTCTCCGAGGAGGGGGAGGCGCTGCGGCTGGCGGCGGATCTCGATCAGGTGAACGGGCTTGTGGCGGAGCGCTCCGAGCTTTGGGCGCGGGTGGGGGCGGCAGGGTTTTTGACGGATGAGGAGAAGCGGCGGGCGGTGGGGTATTGAGGTTGGGGTAAGCCACATCCCGATGCTGCGCAATTCCCATCGGAAAAACAGCGGCTTGAAATGGAAAGGTGAAGTTTCTTCCTGCGTTCCCGATTCAATTTCTGAAGACGTTGAATCGGTTTTCGAGCAAAGCGTCGCAAGGGATTCAAATGACTCAAGGAATGCCGCTGCCGGACCCGTATGTCCGCGCGCTTTTGGCCGTTCCTTCCGAATTTCCATAATAATCTGAAAGGCTTAACAATGGCTGACTTCGGAAACGATGGCGGGCTGTGGACGGCCCGTCTTGTCGGCGCATCGGCGGGCGCGGCCGTTTCGCTCATCTATCTCCTGCCGAGGAGCCGCCGGGAGGCGGGGTGCCGGTTCTTTACCGGGCTTGCCTGCGGCCTCGTCTTTGGCGGGCCGACGGGGCTCTGGATCGCGGTCCGGCTCGGCATCGTGGGCTATCTCGGGCCGGTGGAGGTGCTGCTGACGGGATCGGCGGCGGCCAGCCTTTCGGCCTGGTGGGGGCTGGGCGTGCTGGCGCGGATCGCGGAGCGGATGAGGCAATAGGGGGTAGCCAATAGGCAGTAGGCAATAGGCAGTAGGCAATAGGCAGTAGGGGTGGGCCTCGCTGCGTAGGTCCCTACTGCCTATTGGCTACTGCCTCTTTCCCCTTCCACATCATCGGAGACTTCCATGACTACCGACGACCTGCCGGTCTGGCGGACGAAGAAATATGCCGATCTGACGCTTGCGGGCGTTTCCGGCGACGGGGTGTTTTCCGGCTATGCCAGCCTGTTCGGCGAGGTGGACCTGAGCAAGGACGCCATTGCGCCGGGGGCTTTCGGTCCTTCGCTGAAAAAGCGCGGTGCGGCCGGAGTGCGCATGCTGTTCCAGCACGATCCGGCCGAGCCGATCGGCCGCTGGCGCACCATCCGCGAGGACGAGCGGGGGCTTTATGTCGAGGGCGTGCTGTCGCCTGGCGTCGCCCGGGCGCGCGAGGTGCTGCAACTCATGAAATCGGGGGCGCTCGACGGGCTTTCCATCGGCTTCCAGACGGTGCGTTCGAAGACCGACCGGGCAAGCGGCGTGCGCCGCATCCTGGAGGCGGATCTTTGGGAAATCTCGATCGTCACCTTTCCCATGCTGCCCTCGGCGCGGGTTTCGAACGTGAAGAATGCGCGGTGGTTCCGCGACCGGGAAACGGAACTGGTGCGCACCATGCGCCGGGCCGCCCGGATGATGATGCAACACTAACGGAGACGACAAGCATGACGGAGACGATGAAGACCGCGCCGGAAATCAAGGCCGTGCCGGAAACGATGACCGCCGCCTTCGAGGACTTCATGGGGGCTTTCGAGGCCTTCAAGGAGACGAACGACCGCAGGCTCGGCGAGATCGAGCAGAAACTGACGGCCGACGTGGTGACGCGCGACAAGGTGGACCGCATCAACCGCGCCATGGACGAGCACAAGCGCGTGCTCGACGGTCTGGCGCTGAAGAAGGCGCGTCCGGCGCTGGGCGGGGCGGGCGAGGGTTCGCCCGAGGCGGCCGAGCACAAGGCGGCCTTTTCCGCCTATATGCGCCGGGGCGACGAAAGTGCGCTGCGGGCGCTGGAGGGCAAGGCCATGTCGATCGGCTCGGCGGCCGATGGCGGCTATCTGGTGCCGCCGGAGACGGATGGCGAGATCGGCCGCAGGCTTTCCGCCGCCTCGCCGATCCGGGCGCTGGCGACGGTGCGGCAGGTCTCCGGCGCGGTGCTGAAGAAGCCCTTCGCGACTTCCGGCATGGCCTGCGGCTGGGTGGCGGAGGCGGCGGCGCGGCCGCAGACCAACGCGGCGCAGCTTGCCGAACTGTCTTTCCCGACCATGGAGCTTTACGCCATGCCGGCGGCGACGGCCGCGCTGCTCGACGACGCGGCGGTGGACGTGGAAAGCTGGATCGCCTCGGAGGTCGATATCGTCTTCGGCGAGCAGGAGGGCACGGCCTTTGTTTCCGGCGACGGCGTCAACAAGCCGAAAGGGTTCCTCAGCTATACGAATGTGGCCGATAGCGGCTGGAGCTGGGGCAATATCGGCTACATCGCCACGGGCGCGGCCGGGGCCTTCAAGGCGAACGGGCCGTCCGACACGCTGATCGATACGATCTATGCGCTGAAGGCGGGGCACCGGCACAATGCCAGCTTCGTGATGAACCGCAAGACGCAAGGGGCGATCCGCAAGTTCAAGGATGCGGACGGCAACTATCTCTGGCGTCCGCCGGCAACGCCCGGCCAGCCGGCCTCGCTGATGGGCTTCGCCATCGCCGAGGCGGAGGACATGCCGGATGTGGCGGCCGACAGCTTCTCCATCGCCTTCGGCGATTTCCGCGCGGGCTATCTCGTCGTCGACCGCACGGGCGTGCGCGTGCTGCGCGATCCCTACTCGGCCAAGCCCTATGTGCTGTTCTACACGACCAAGCGCGTCGGCGGCGGGGTGCAGAACTTCGAGGCGATCAAGCTGGTGAAGTTCGCGGCGAGCTGAGCGGCGGTTGCCAGCGCCTCCGCTCCCTCTCCCCGCTTGCGGGGAGAGGGCTGAGGTGAGGGGCGGCCCGGCATTGGGGCCTTGCTTGTGGTTACCCCTCATCCGCCTGCCGGCACCTTCTCCCCGCTTGCGGGGAGAAGGAATCGTGGGGCGACGGCTTCCTTTCACAATTTCCCTCATCCCGGCGGCCGTTCCCTGCCGCCGGGACCGCGGGCGCGGTTTTCCTCCCGGCCGCGCCCGCATTTCCTCCATCAGACAGGATTGCCATGACCATTGCCGAACTCTCGCCGCCGGCCGTGGAGCCGGTCACGCTTGCCGAGGTGAAGGCGCATCTGCGCCTCGATACGAACGACGAGGATACGCTGCTGGTCGCGCTCATCCGCACGGCGCGCGAACATCTGGAGGCCGGGACGGGGCTTTGCCTGATCGTGCGGCCGCTGCGGCTCTATCTGGACGACTGGCCGGAGGGCAAGGTGATTCAGATTGCCAGAGGGCCTGTGCAAACCGTTGAGGCGATTACGGTTTATGATGAGACCGGCGCGCCGCTCGACGTGGCGGCGGCGGGCTATGTGCTCGATGGGGCGGCGCGGCAGGCGCGGCTGATCCTGCCCGAGCGGCCGGCGACGGCGCGGGCGATGAACGGCATCGAGATCGATTTTTCCGCCGGCTTCGGCGAGAGCGGTGCGGATGTGCCGGATACTTTGAAGCGGGCGCTGCTGCTGCATGTCGCTGTCATGTACGAGTTGCGCGGTGTGCTCTCCCTGGAAGACCAGCCGGGGGCGGTGCCGCAGGGGTATGAGCGGCTGGTTGCACCCTATCGGCTGCGGAGGTTGTGATGGGGAACGCACTTGATCCCGGGTTGCTGAATGCGCGGCTCGTTCTGGAGCGGCCGGAGGAAACGCCGGACGGGCAGGGCGGGGTGATGCCCGGCCATGGCGCGGTGGCGACGGTCTGGGCGTTTATCGAGCCTGTCGGTGCGAAGGCTGGCGAGGCGGCGGGGACGCTGCGGGTGGCGGTGACGCATCGTATCCGTTTGCGCTGGCGGGGCGATCTCGCCGGCGGCATGCGGCTGCGCAAGGGGGCGCGGCTTTTTGAGATCCGCGCCTTTTGCGACCCGGACGAGACGGGGCGCTACCTCGTCTGCGACTGTGAGGAGATCAAGCCATGAGCGCGGCATCCGCCTTGCAGAAGGCCATTTTCGCCCGGCTTTCGGGCGATGCGGCGCTGACGGCGCTTGTTGGGGCCGACGGTATCACCGACCGCCGGCTGGCGGCTCTGGCCTCGCCCCTCGTGGTGATCGCCGGCATCGACAGCGTGGACCACTCCACCGCCACGGAGGCGGGGGAGGAGCATGCGGTGGTGCTGGAGGTCTGGTCCGGGGCGGCGGGGCATCGGGAGGCGCAGGGTATCGTCGCGGCGGTACGCGCGGCGCTGCACGATGCGGCGCTGGTGCTCGAGGGCCATCATCTCGTTTTTCTGCTGCATCGCGAGACGCGGCTGAAGCGGGACGGGGCGTCGAAATTTCATCGGGCGGAGATGCGGTTCCGGGCGGTGACGGAGCCGGACGGCTGACCTCCATTTTCACGGAAAGGATATGGCCATGGTGGCACAGAAGGGGCGGGACCTGCTGCTCAAGATCGACAATGGGACGGGGTTTTCGACGGTGGCGGGGCTGCGGTCGAAGCGGCTTTCGTTCAATGCGGCGCTCGTCGATGTGACGGATGCGGAATCGGTGGGGCGCTGGCGGGAGCTGCTCGGCGGGGCCGGGGTGCAGCGGGCGGCGCTTTCGGGCAGCGGGATATTCAAGGATCAGGCGTCCGATGCGCTGGTGCGGTCGCTGTTCTTTGGCGGGGCGATTGCGAGCTGGCAGATCGTTATTCCGGATTTCGGCACGGTCATGGGGGCGTTTCAGATCGCGGCGCTGGAATATTCCGGCGCGCATGACGGCGAGGTGCTGTTCGAGATCGGGCTGGAATCGGCCGGGGCGCTGACCTTTGAGGTACTGTGATGGGCGAGGTGCTGTGATGGGCGCGCGGGCGAACAGGCATCGCGGGGAGATCGAGGCGCTTTTCGATGGCGAGCGGCGGGTGCAGTGCCTGACGCTCGGGGCGCTGGCGGAGCTGGAGACGGCGTTTGCCGTCGATAGTCTCACGGGGCTGGCGGAGCGGTTTTCGAGCGGGCGGCTGAAGGCGGAGGATCTTATCCGCATTCTCGGCGCGGGGCTGCGCGGTGGCGGCAATGTCTTCAGCGATGAGGATGTGGCGGGCATGGCGGTGGCGGATGGGTTGGCGGGGTTTGCCTGTATCGCGGCGGAATTGCTGCAGGCGACCTTCGGGGCGGGGGCGGATACGCAAAACCCTCCGGGGCCGCATCCGGCCTGAGCGGCGAGCGACCCGCCTTTCCCTGGGAGGCGGCGCTTCATGCCGGGCTTTGCCGGATGCGGCTTTCCGCAAAGGATTTCTGGGCGATGACGCCGCGCGAACTGGGTTTCGCGCTCGGCCTGCTGCGGCCTTCATCGGCCGCGCCGGGGCGGGCGGCGCTGGCGGGGCTGATGCAGGCTTTTCCCGATCGGATGGAGTGACGAATGGCGATTTCGGACGACAGGTCCCTTTCCGGCACGCTGGATGATGCCGAGCAGCTTTCGGCGGTCTTTACCGACCTCGAGGCACGCTCGCGCTCCTTCGGGCTGGCGCTGACGGGCGCGCTGAAGGGCGCGGTGGTGGACGGCAAGGGGCTGGAGAGCGTGCTGCGCGGGCTGGCGCTGCGCATGAGCGACATTGCGCTTTCGGTGGGGCTGAAGCCGCTGGAGGGGCTGTTGAGTTCGGGCATTTCCAGCCTTCTTGGCGGGGCGACGCCCTTCGCCAAGGGCGGGGTGGTGTCCTCGCCCACCTATTTCGGCAGCGGCGGCGGGTTGGGGCTGATGGGTGAGGCGGGGGCGGAGGCGATCCTGCCCTTGCGGCGCGGGCCGGATGGGGCGCTGGGCGTGGCGGCAGGCGGCGGAGATGGCGGGGCGCGGATCGTCTTCAACGTGACGACGCCGGATGCGGCGAGCTTCCGCAAGTCCGAGGGGCAGATCGCGGCGATGCTGACGCGCACCGTGGGGCGGGGGCAGCGGAGTTTGTGAGGGCTTTGAGGGTGGAGCTTGCCCCTCATCCCGCTGCCGCGACCTTCTCCCCGCAGGCGGGGAGAAGGGGCTGAGAGGCGAGGGTTTCCAACCATCGCAAGTCTGAGGGGCTGAGAGGCAGGGTTTCCAATTACGCGGCGTCTTTTGTGCTGGGGGATGCGGTGCATCCATTCCTTCTCCCCGCTTGCGGGGAGAAGGTCGCGGCAGCGGGATGAGGGGCCCTTGCGGCCTGTTTCGGAGATATCGGCATGGCAGGATTTCATGAGGTGCGGTTTCCGCTGCGTGTCGCGCTCGGCACCAGCGGCGGGCCGGTGCGGCGGACGGATATCGTCAGCCTTTCCAACGGGCGGGAGAACCGCAATCGCCGCTGGCAGGATGCGCGGCGGCACTATGACGCCGGGTCGGGCGTGCGCTCGCTCGACGATCTCTATGCGGTGCTCTCCTTCTTCGAGGCGCGGGCGGGGCAGTTCAACGGGTTCCGGTTCCGCGATCCGGTGGATCACAAGTCCTGCGCGCCGGGCGGTGTCATCAGCGCCGTGGATCAGTTCCTCGGCGGGGCGGATGGGGCGACGGCCACCTTTGCGCTGGTCAAGCGCTATGCGGATGCCGGCGGCGAGACGGTGCGGCGGATCGACAAGCCGGTGGTCGGCACGGTGAGCGTGGCGGTGGCGGGGAGTGCGGTGCCGACGGCGGATTTTACCGTCGATCATGTGGCGGGGACGATCACCTTCAAGCCCGGCAAGGTGCCGCTTTCCGGCACGGTGCGGGCGGGCTTCGAATTCGACGTGCCGGTGCGCTTCGATACGGACCGCATCGATATCGACCTCGCGCAGTTCGATGCGGGGCGCATTCCTTCCATTCCGCTTGTGGAGATCAAGCCATGAGGACCATTTCGCCCGGGCTTCAGGCCCATCTCGACGGCGAGGCGACGACGTTGTGCAACGCCTGGCGCGTGACGCGGCAGGACGGCACGGTGATGGGCTTCACCGATCACGACAGGGATATCGCCTTCGACGGCCTCACCTATGCCGCGGCGAGCGGCTTCGAGGCGAGCGAGGCGGAGGACGGCAACGGGCTTTCGGCCGAGGGCGGGGATGTGTCGGGCGGGTTTTCCGCCGATACGATCCGCGCCGAAGACCTTTCCGCCGGGCGCTATGACGGGGCGAAGGTGGAGATTTTCACCGTCAACTGGCAGGACCCGTCGCAACGCCTGCTGCTGCGCGCCGCCGAACTCGGCGAGGTGCGGCGCGAGGGCGGGCTTTTCCGGGTGGAGTTGCGGCGGCTGACGCACCGGCTCGACCAAGTGCGCGGACGCGTCTTCGGCCGCCAGTGCGATGCGGTGCTGGGGGACGGGCGCTGCGGGGTCGATCTTGCTGCTTACCGCGCAAGCGCGACGGTGACGGCGGCCCTGGACGACATGCATGTGCGGGTGAGCGGTCTTTCCGGTTTTGCGGACCGCTTCTTCCGCTATGGCGTGCTGACCTTCACCGGCGGCGCGGCGGCAGGGCTTTCGGCGGATATCGAGGATCATCGGCGCGGCGAGGGCGCGGACGAGCTGGTGCTGTGGCTGCCGATGGCGGCCGGGATCGCCGTGGGCGATACGCTGGAGGTGACGGCGGGCTGCGACAAGCGCTTTGCGACCTGCCGGGGGAAGTTCGGTAACGGGCTGAATTTCCAGGGGTTCCCGCATATGCCGGGCAGCGACTTCAGCTACGGTTATGTCAACAGCCAGACCGTGCATGACGGGAGGGCGCTCTTTGCTTGAGGTTGTCGGGACCGGGATTTGTGGTGAGCGCGTCGTTGCGGTTGCGCGCGGCTTTATCGGCACGCCCTATCGGCATCAGGGATCGCTGAAGGGCGTGGGGTGCGATTGCCTCGGCCTGATCCGGGGCGTCTGGCGGGAGCTTTACGGCGTGGAGCCGGAGGTGCCCGCGCCCTATGCGCCCGACTGGGCGGAGCGGGCGGGCGAGGAGCGGCTGCTGGAGGCGGCCGGGCGGCATTGCGGGGCGGCGCTGCCGCTCGCGGCGTTGCGGCCGGGCGACCTCCTCGTCTTCCGCTGGCAGGACGAGGCGGCGGCGAAACATGCCGGCATCGCCACGCCCGAAGGGCGCTTCATCCATGCTTATGAGCAGGCGGCGGTGATCGAATCGCCGCTCGTTCCCTCCTGGCGCCGGCGTATTGCCGGCGTTTTTCGTTTTCCGGAGCTTTCCTGATCCATGGCGACACTTCTCTTCCAGGCGGCGGGCGCCGCGCTCGGCAGCGTTTTCGGCCCCATCGGCGCGATCGTCGGGCGGGCGGTGGGCGCGCTTGCAGGTTCGGTCGTCGACCGCTCGCTGATGGGCGGCGGAGGCGGGGACGGCAGGACGATTTCCGGCCCGCGGCTGATGGACGGCCGCGTGCCCGGCTCCGAGGAAGGCACGGCGATCAGCCGTGTCTACGGCACCTCGCGCCTCGGCGGCACGCTGATCTGGGCGACGCGCTTCGAGGAACAGGTCACCGTGGAAGAGCGACAAGGCGGCAAGGGTGGCGGCGGGGGCGGCTCGCAGGTCCAGACGCGGACTTACCGCTATTTCGCGAACCTTGCGATGGCGGTCTGCGAGGGGCCGGTCGCCAGCGTGCGCCGCATCTGGGTGGACGGGCGCGAACTCGACATGACCTCGGTGGCGATACGCATCTATACCGGGACGCCGGACCAGCCGCCCGATCCGCTGATCGAGGCCAGGCAGGGGGCGGGCAAGACGCCGGCCTATCGCGGGCTGTGCTATGTCGTGCTGGAGCGGTTTCCGCTGGAGGCCTATGGCAACCGCATTCCGCTTCTGCATTTCGAGGTGGTGCGGCCGGTCGGCTCGCTGGAAAAGGAGGTTCGGGCGGTAACGATCATTCCCGGCTCGACGGAGCACGGCTACGATCCGTCGCGCGTGACGGAGGTGACCGGGGCAGGTTCGGCGCGGCACATCAACCGCAACATGCTGCTCGCCTCGAGCGACTGGCGCGCCTCGCTCGCCGATCTCAAGAGCCTTTGCCCCAATCTCGAGCGGGTCGCGCTGGTCGTCGCCTGGTTCGGGACGGATCTCAGGGCCGGCAACTGCCGGATCGTGCCGGGGGTGGAGACGCGCAATCGCGGCGGGGAATCGCGGCCCTGGCGGGTCGGGGGCATCACGCGCCCGGGCGCTTATCTGGTGAGCCGCAACGAGGGGAAGGCGGCCTTCGGCGGCACGCCCTCGGATGCCGGCGTGATCGCGGCGATCCGCCATCTCAAGGCCGAGGGGCTTGAAGTCTATCTCTATCCGTTCCTGATGATGGACGTGCCGGCGGGCAACGGCCTGCCCGATCCCTATGGCGGGGCGGGGCAGGCCGCCTATCCCTGGCGCGGGCGCATTACCTGCCATCCCGCTTCGGCGGATCAAACGGGCGCGGCGCGCTCGCAGGTGCAGGCTTTCCTCGGCAATGCGCAGGCGGGGCACTTTGCCGTCAGCGGCGAAACCATCATCGCGCCCTCTGGCGACGAGGGCTATCGCCGGATGGTGCTGCATTATGCGCGGCTGGCGGAGGTGGCGGGCGGTGTCGACGGCTTCCTCATCGGCTCGGAGATGCGCGGGCTGACGGCGCTGCGCGATGGCGAGGGGCGGTTTCCCTTCGTGGAAGGGCTCTGCACGCTGGCGGCCAACGTGCGCGCCGTGCTGCGCGCCGGCACGAAGATCACCTATGCGGCGGACTGGAGCGAATATGCCGGCTTCCAGCCGACGGGCGGGGGTGGGGAGCTGCGCTTTCCGCTCGATCCGCTCTGGGCGCATCCGGCCATCGATGCCGTGGGCATCGACAATTACATGCCGCTTTCCGACTGGCAGGACGGCGACATGCTCGCGGGCAACCCGGACGGGTTCCGCCATTCGGAAGACGTGGCGGGCATGCGGGGCGCGATCACGCAAGGCGAGGGCTTCGACTGGTACTATGCCGACGATGCCGACCGCAGGGCGCGCATCCGCACGCCGATCACCGACGGGGCGGCGGGCAAGCCCTGGGTGTTTCGCTACAAGGATATCGAAAGCTGGTGGACGAACCCGCATCACGAGCGGGGACCGGGCGGGGCGGAACTGCCCGCGCCGACGGCCTGGGTGCCGCGCTCCAAGCCGGTCTGGTTCACGGAACTCGGCTGCCCGGCGATCGACAAGGGGGCGAACCGGCCGAACGCCTTCGTCGACGCCAAGAGCGTCGAGAACGCGCTGCCGCACCATTCCGGCGGCGCGCGCAGCGATTCCATGCAGCGCCGCTTCCTCGACGCGCATCACGACTGGTGGCAGGGCGGCGGGCCGGAGCCGGGCATGGTGGATCCGGGGCGCGTCTTCCTGTGGACCTGGGACGCGCGGCCCTATCCGGCCTTTCCCGAAAATCTTTCACTGTGGGCGGACGGGGCGAACTGGCAGCGCGGGCACTGGCTGAACGGGCGGCTCGGCGCGGGGACGGTGGCCGATGTCATCGCCGCCATCCTCACCGATCACGGTTTTACGGATTTCGACGTGTCCGGCGTCTGCGGCGACCTGCCGGGCTTCGTGCAGGGCGAGCAGACCTCGGCGCGCCGGCTGATCGAGCCGCTGCTGGAGGCGTTCCAGATCGATGCGCTGGAGGCGGACGGACGGCTGACATTCCGCTCGCGGCTGAAATCCGCGCTGCCGGCGGCCGAGCTGGAGGTGCTGGCCGAGCGGCCGGACGAGGCGCTTTTCGAGGAGAGCCGGGGCCATATCAGCGATCTTTGCGGCGAGGCGATCCTCGACCATTTCGACGAGGCGAGCGGGCATCCGCGTGTGACGACACGCTCCCGGCGCATGGCGGGCGGCACGGACCGGGTGCTCCGGCTCTCGCTGCCGGCGGTGCTGCATGCGGGCGGCGCGGCGGCCTGCGTCGAGACGGCTCTGCGCGACCACCGCGCCGGCCAGCGTCGTGTTTCCTTCCGCCTGCCGCCGACGGCGCTCGGCTTCACGCCGGGCGATGTGGTGCGGCTTGCCGGCGGGCCGGCGGGGCGTTTCCTGATCACGGGCATCACCGATGGGATGGTGCGCGAGGTCGAGGCGCTCGCCATCGCGGCTGGCGACAGCGCTGCGCCCGCGCCGGTGGAGGAGGGCGGGCCGACGGGCGAAACGGGGGCGGCGGACGCTTTCGCGCCCGTCGTCGCGCTGCTCGACCTGCCGGTGCTCGGCACGGGCAATCCGCAGGATTTCGCCTGCGTCGCCGCCTATGCCCAGCCCTGGCGCGCCATGCTCGTCTCCAGTTCCGAAACGACGGAGGGCTACCGCATCCGCACGCAGCTCGACAGGCCGGCGCGGATCGGCTGGCTGGCCGAGCCGCTCGGGTCGGGCGTGGTGGGACGGTTCGACGACAGCGGTTCGTTGCTGATCGACCTTCCCGCGGGCGGGCTGTCCTCGGCCGACAGGCTGGCGGTGCTGAACGGGACGAACCGCATTGCGCTCAGCGCCGGGAACGGGGCCTGGGAAATCGTCGGGTTCCGCACGGCGAGCGAGATCGCGCCGCGGCGCTGGCGACTGAGCGGCCTCTTGCGTGCGCTCTGCGGCACCGAGGACGCCATGATCGCGGGCCATGCGGTGGACGCCCAGGCCGTGATGCTCGACGAGGCGCTGCGTCCGCTCGGTCTCGGCGTGGAGGAGGCGGGGCGTCTTTCCAACTGGGTGGTCGACGCCATTGGCGTTTCGGCCACGCAGATCGGCCCCTTCGCCTTTGCCGGCGGGATAAGGGCGCTGACGCCGCTTTGCCCGGTGCATCTGCGCGCCCGGCGCGGGGCGGACGGCATTGCGCGGTTTTCCTGGGTGCGGCGCGGCCGCATCGATTCGGATAGCTGGCTTGCCGTCGAGATTCCGCTGGACGAGCCGACCGAGGGCTACCGGCTGGAAATCCTCTCGGGGGAGACTGTGGTGCGCAGCGTCGAGACGGGCGCGCCATCTTATGCCTATCCGGCCGCCGACGAGCTTGCCGATTTCGGCGCGCCGCAGGCGGCCCTTTCCATCCGCGTGCGCCAGCTCGGCCGCGCGGTGCCGCTCGGCCTGCCGGCCGAGGCGACCCTCAGTCTCTAGGAGAAACAGCATGAGTGACGATCTAAAAGCCCGGTATCAGTCCCGCACCGTCTGGGGCGCGCTGATCGCGATTGCGGCCTCGCTGGCCAATGCGGCGGGCGTCGAGGTGACCAGCGGCGACGGGGCGGAACTGGCCGATCTCATCGTTGCGGCGACGGGCACGGCGGGCGGCCTCGTGGCGCTGCTCGGGCGAATTTCGGCGCGTCGGCGCGTGCGGTGAGGGGCGTAAAAGTTCGCGCCCGCATTCATTTGCCATTCAGCGTGGATCGTTTATTGCTTGCATCACACTGATCTGCACCTGAAAGTATGTTCATGGCATCGCCACTTCTCATATCCGCGCTTGCGGCCAGCCTGATGCTCCCGGCGCCCGTCGATACGGGCGCCATGCGGGACGTCGTCGGGGTAGCCGGCGACTGCAGCAATGCGGCCGCGCAGGTGGTGGCCCAGACCGGCGGCGAACTTCTCTCCGCCAAGCCGGACGGCGACAGTTGCGTGGTGACCGTGCTGGTGCCCGGCAACGGCAATGCGCGGCCCCGCAAGGTGACCGTCCGCGTGCCGATGTAACGGGCCGGCGGCAAACAGCAGATAGGAAGAGGGCGAATGCGCATCCTGGTGGTCGAGGACGACGTCAACCTGAGCCGGCAACTGAGCGAGGCGCTGAAGGAAGCCGGCTATGTGGTGGATCAGGCGTTCGATGGCGAGGAGGGGCATTATCTCGGCGATACCGAGCCTTACGACGCCATCATCCTCGATATCGGCCTGCCGGAAATGGACGGCATCACCGTACTGGAAAAGTGGCGCGCCGACGGCAAGGGCATGCCGGTTCTGCTGCTGACCGCCCGCGACCGCTGGAGCGACAAGGTTGCCGGCATCGACGCCGGGGCCGACGACTATGTGGCAAAACCCTTCCATGTGGAGGAGGTGCTGGCGCGCATTCGGGCGCTCATCCGCCGCGCGGCAGGCCATGCCAGCCCCGATATCGTCTGCGGGCCGGTGCGGCTCGACACGAAAGGCTCCAAGGCGACCGTCAATGGCGAGACGCTGAAGCTGACCTCGCACGAATATCGCCTGCTCTCCTACCTCATGCACCATATGGGCGAGGTCGTCTCGCGCACGGAACTGGTCGAGCACATGTACGACCAGGACTTCGACCGCGATTCCAACACGATCGAGGTCTTCGTCGGGCGTCTGCGCAAGAAGATCGGCGTCGACCTGATCGAGACCGTGCGCGGCCTCGGCTACCGGATGCAAGCGCCGGCCAATGGAAAATAAGGCTCGGCGCTCCCCCTCGCTCACCTTCCGCGTTCTCTTTCTCGCCTCCCTCTGGGCCGCGGTGGCGCTCGTCGTCATCGCCGTGGTCATCTCGACGCTCTATCGGCAGAGCGCGGAAAAGAGTTTCCGCGATCTCCTGCGCGCGCAGCTTTACAACGTGATCAACACCGTTTCGGCGGGGGAAAACACGCGCCTTGCCGGCACGCCGCAGCTCGGGGACCTGCGCTTCTTCCAGCCGCAATCGGGCTGGTACTGGATCGTCGAGCCGATCGGCGGGGCGCTGGAGGGCGAGGCGCTGACTTCGTCCTCGCTCGGCACGGGCAGCATTCCCATCCCCGATACGGATAGCATTCCCTTCGATACGCGCTACGAGCGCTTCTATACGACCGTCGATTCCTTCGGCAACGAGGTCGAGGTTGTCGAGACGGAAGTGGTGCTGGACGATGAGGGGCGCACCGCGCGCTTCCGCGTGGTCGGCAACCGCGACGTGCTGGAACAGGATATCGACGATTTTTCCGGCAGCCTCTATCTGGCGCTGCTCGGCTTCGGTATCGGCAGCCTGCTGCTCAACGCGGCGGCGATCCTCATCGGCCTTCGCCCGCTCGACCGGGCGCGCAAGGCACTGGAGAAGATCCGGGCGGGGGAAAGCGAACAGCTCGACGGGGAATTCCCGAGGGAAATCCTGCCTTTGGCGAGCGAGGTGAATGCGCTGATCGACAGCAACCGGCGCATCGTCGAGCGGGCGCGCATGCAGGTGGGCAACCTCGCGCATTCGCTGAAGACGCCGATCGCCGTGCTGCTCAACGAATCGCGCCTCATTCCCGCGCCGCAGGGCGAACTGGTGAAGACGCAGGCCGACGCCATGCAGAGCCAGGTGCAATCCTATCTCAACCGCGCCCGCATCGCCGCCCAGCGCGAATCGGTGCTTGCCCGCACCGAGGCGCAGCCGGTGCTGGAGCGGCTGGTGCGCGTGATGCGGCGGCTCAATGCCGAAAGGCAGTTCCCGCTTTCCGTCGATCCGCCGGGCCTCGTGCTGGCGATGGAGCAGCAGGATATCGAGGAGACCGTGGGGAACCTGCTGGAGAACGCGGCGCGCTATGCGCGCACATCCGTCTCCGTGAAAGCCTATGCCGCGCCCGCCGACATGCGCGGCAGCGACGATGCGCGCCGGAGCTGGATCGTGATCGAGGTGGAGGACGACGGGCCGGGCCTCGAACCGGACCAGATCCGCGAGGCGATGAAGCGCGGCAAGCGGCTCGACGAGAGCAAACCGGGCACGGGGCTTGGTCTTTCCATCGTCAGCGAGATCGCCTCCGAGTATCAGGGCACCTTCGGGCTTTCGCGCGGGCCGCGCGGCGGGCTACTGGCGCGGCTCGTTCTGCCGGCGGTCACAAAGGATGTTGCCTGACAGGACGGACAATGCCACAAGGGAGAAACTCGCGGGCATGAGGATCGCGGGAGTGACGGGTTTCGGTGCGGCTTGCCGCCCTTTGCGTGAAGAGAGACGGTCCCATCGGATGAAGACGGGTTTGCGCGGCGCCTTTTTCCCCTTCCTTCTGACAATGCTGACGATTTCGGGATGTGCGACCACATCCGGCGGCAAGGGCGTCCCGACGGCCGGGCCGCAGGGCGCCGCCGTCTATATCACCGCCCTTCAGGGCGGCCTCGTCAGCCGCAATACGGCCACGCAGCTTTCCAAGGCTGACCTGCAGCGGGCGCTGGAGGCCGAATATCGCGCGCTGGAAGCCGCGCCCGGTGGCCAGCCGGTCGTCTGGCAGGGCAGCGGCGTCAGCGGTTCCGTCGTCGCGGCCGCGCCCTATCAGGTCGGCTCGCAGAACTGCCGGCAATACAGCCATACGCTGACCGTGGACGGTCGCCAGACCGTGACGCGGGGCGCTGCCTGCCGTAACGAAGACGGGGCCTGGGCGCCGCTGTCCTGAGACCGCGCCGGTTGCGGCGAAACGCCTCAAATTCGCGTCATCGCGTCCGGGGGAATTGGAAAGCGTCGCGCGTTCCAGTATTTGAACGGTCATGCTTTTCTGGATTCTCGTCGCCATCCTGACGGCAGCCGTCGCGGCCGTCCTGCTTCTCCCCCTGCTGCGCGGCCCCGTGGCGGGCACGCAGAGCGATGCCAGCCATGATGTCGAGGTCTATCACGACCAGCTCGAGGAGCTGAAGCGCGACGAGGCGACGGGCCTCATCGGCGCGGGCGAGGCGGAACTGGCCCGCGCGGAAGTCGCGCGCCGGCTGATCGCCGCCAGCAAGGCCGAGGCGCGCGGCGGCGCAAGCCCGACGCAGCGCCGCAACCGGCTGGCGCAGGCCTTCGTGATCGTGCTGCTGCCGGCCATCGGCCTCTGTCTCTATCTCGTGACCGGCCGGCCGGAGCTTCCGGCCCAGCCGCTCGCCGAGCGCCTCGCCAATCCCGGCAACGACATCTCCATCCTCATCGCGCGGGCGGAAAACCATCTGGCGCGCAACCCGGACGACGGGGCGGGCTGGGACCTGCTGGCGCCGATCTACTATCGCAGCGGCCGGATGGAGGACGCGGCGAACGCCTTCGCCCAGGCGATCCGCGTCCTCGGCCCGAACCCGGACAGGCTCGACGGTCAGGCCGAAACGCTGATCGCGCTGGCGAACGGCATCGTCACGGCGGAGGCGCGCAAGGCGCTGGAGCAATCGCTGGCGCTGAAGGCGGACAATCCGCGCGCCGGATACTATCTGGCGCTGGCGCTGGAGCAGGACGGCAGGAAGCCTGAGGCGCTGGCGGCCTTCGAGACGCTGGCGAAGCAGGCCCCGGCCGACGCGCCCTGGCTGCCACTCGTCAACCGGCATATCGCCGGGCTCGGCGGGGAGGGCGGCCATCTCGGCAATCCGAGCGCGGGCGACATGGCGGCGGCAGAGGACATGAGCGCAGGCGACCGCCAGCAGATGATCGCCGGCATGGTGGAGAGCCTTGCCGCGAAGCTTCAGGACAATCCCGACAATTTCGAAGGGTGGATGCGCATCATCCGCTCCTATGTTGTGCTGGATCAAAGGCCGAAGGCCGAGGCCGCGCTACAGACGGCGCTCAAGACCTTCCCGGCGGACGGCGAGAACGGCAAACAGCTTCTGCAGCTCGCCCGGGACCTATCGATTTCGGCTGAGGGCAGCGGACAATGACACGCAAACAGAAACGTCTGGCGGTTATAGGCGGCGGCATCGGTTTTCTCGTGGCGGCGGTGCTGCTGGTCATGTTCGCCTTCAGCCAGTCTATCGCCTATTTCTACGTGCCGGGAGACCTTGCCAAGGCGAATGTCGCGCCGGGCACCCGCATCCGCCTTGGCGGCCTCGTGGAAAGCGGCACGGTGAAGCGCGGCGAAGGCTCGACCGTGACGTTCACGGTGACGGACACGATCGCCAATGTGCCGGTGACCTATACCGGCATCCTGCCGGACCTTTTCCGCGAGGGGCAGGGTGTGGTGGCCGAGGGCGCCTTCGGCACGGACGGGCTTTTCGTGGCCGATACGGTGCTCGCCAAGCATGACGAGACCTATATGCCCAAGGACGTGGCGGACCGGCTGAAGGCGCAGGGCGTCGAACTTTCCGGCAAGGAAACGATCAAATGATCATCGAGCTTGGACACTACGCCCTCGTTCTGGCGCTCGCGACGGTCCTCATCCAGTCCGTGCTGCCGCTGATCGGCACGATCCGGGGCGACCGCTCGCTGATGGCCGTGGCACCCGCCGCGGCCCTTGCCGGTTTCATGCTGGTGCTCTTCTCCTTCGTGGTGTTGACCTTCGCCTATGTCGTCTCCGATTTCTCGGTCGCCAATGTCTGGGAGAACTCGCATTCGCTGAAGCCGATGATCTACAAGATCTCGGGCGTGTGGGGGAACCATGAGGGCTCGATGCTGCTCTGGCTCCTCATCCTCGTCTTCTTCAGCGCACTGGTGGCGACCTTCGGCGCGAACCTGCCGGAGCGGCTGCGCGCCAATGTTCTGGCGGTTCAGGGGCTTATCTCGGTTGCCTTCGCGCTCTTCATCCTTCTGACCTCGAACCCGTTCCTGCGGCTCTCGCCGGCGCCGGCCGAGGGCAAGGACCTCAACCCGGTGCTGCAGGATATCGGCCTCGCCATCCATCCGCCGCTGCTCTATCTCGGCTATGTCGGCTTTTCCGTCTGCTTCTCGTTTGCCATCGCGGCGCTGATCGAGGGGCGGATCGATGCGGCCTGGGCGCGCTGGGTGCGGCCCTGGGCGCTCGCGGCCTGGAGCTTCCTGACCGCCGGCATCGCCATGGGCTCCTACTGGGCCTATTACGAACTCGGCTGGGGCGGCTGGTGGTTCTGGGACCCGGTGGAAAACGCCTCCTTCATTCCCTGGCTTGCCGGTACGGCGCTCCTGCATTCGGCGCTCGTCATGGAAAAGCGTGAAGCGCTGAAGATCTGGACCGTGCTGCTGGCGATCCTGACCTTCTCCATGTCGCTGCTCGGCACCTTCCTCGTGCGCTCGGGCGTGCTGACCTCGGTGCATGCGTTTGCGACGGACCCGACGCGCGGCGTCTTCATCCTTGCCATCCTCGTCATCTTCATCGGCGGGGCGCTGTCGCTCTTCGCCTTCCGGGCGGCAACGCTGAAGGCCGGCGGGCTTTTCGCGCCGATCTCGCGGGAAGGCGCGCTCGTTCTCAACAACCTGATCCTGACGACGGCGGCGGCGACGGTGCTGACCGGCACGCTCTATCCGCTCGTGCTGGAGGCGCTGACCGGCGAGAAGATTTCCGTAGGGCCGCCCTTCTTCAACCTCACCTTCGGCCTCCTGATGCTGCCGCTGCTGCTGGCGGTGCCGTTCGGGCCGCTGCTCGCCTGGAAGCGCGGGGACATCCTGGCCGCCGGCCAGCGTCTTTTCGCGGCGGCCGGCATCGGTCTCCTGATCGCGGCGGTCATCGTCTATGCGAAGAGCGGCGGGCCGGTGCTCGCCTATTTCGGCCTTGCCATCGGCTTCTACCTGATCGCGGGGGCGCTGACCGACCTGTGGCTGCGCGCCGGCATCGGCAAGGTGGCGGCCAATGTCGCCTTCCGCCGTTTCATTGGCCTGCCGGGTTCCGCCTTCGGCACGGCGCTCGCCCATATCGGCATCGGCGTGACCGTCATCGGCATCATCGGCGTGACGGCCTTCCAGACGGAGCATGTGGTGGAGATGAAGCCCGGCATGCAGGTCGAGGCCGGCGGTTTCACGCTGACCTTCGACGGCATGCGGCGCGGGCAGGGACCGAACTACACGGAAGAGTCCGGCCACTTCACGGTGGCGCGTGGCGGCGTGGCCGTCACCGAGGTCTGGTCGTCCAAGCGCCTCTATATGGCGCGGCGCATGCCGACGACGGAAGCGGGCATCCGCACCTTCGGCCTCAGCCAGCTCTACGTTTCGCTCGGCGACGCCATGGCGGACGGCGGCATCGTCGTGCGCGTTTGGTGGAAGCCGATGATCCTGTGCATCTGGATCGGCGCGCTGATCATGATGGCGGGCGGGGCGGTATCGCTCTGCGACCGGCGCCTGCGTGTCGGCGCGCCGCAGAAGGCCCGCAAGGTCAAGCCCGTGCTGGAGGCGGCCGAATGATGCGCCGCCTGCTACTTGCCGCCGGCTTCCTGCTCACCGCCCTCCCGGCCTTCGCGGTCAATCCGGACGAAGTGCTGTCCGATCCGGCGCTGGAGGCGCGCGCGCGCACTCTTTCCTCCCAGCTTCGCTGCATGGTGTGCCAGAATCAGTCGATCGACGATTCGAACGCCGAGCTTGCCCGCGACCTGCGTCTGCTCGTGCGCGAGCGGTTGAAGAACGGCGACAGCGACGAGGCGGTCATTGATTACGTCGTTTCGCGCTACGGCGAATTCGTGCTGCTCAACCCGCGCCTGCGCGGCGAGACGCTGCTTCTGTGGGGCGCGCCCGTCGTGCTGTTCCTTGCGGGCGCGACGGCCATGATCCTCTTCGTGCGCAAGCGCGGCGGCAAGCCGACGGGCACGCCGCTGTCGGAGGCGGAGAAGGCGGAGCTGGAGAGGCTGACGGGGAAAAGGAATTAGCCAATAGCCAATAGCCAATAGGGGCGAATGGGATATTTCCCTACTGCCTACTGCCTACTGCCTACTGCCTACTGCCTAATCCCAACATTACCAAAAATTCATGCCGCAGACAGTGTGCTGTAATGTGAGGCGGCATATCTCTTTGTCATCGGCTGCCGAGCGCAGTCACGAGAGCGAAGAGAAGGTAGAAAGAATGTCCAAGATTTCCGCATTGCGTCCGGGCGTCAAGACTGCGCTGAAGGCCTCCACCGTCGCCGGGCTTGCTGCCGTCATGCTCGCGACCGGCATTCCCGCCCGCATCAGCGAAAGCTTCGCGGAAGCCGTTTCCGTCAACGCTCCGCAGGTCACCAGCTTTGCCGACGTGGTGCAGGCCGTTTCCCCGGCCGTCGTCTCCGTTCGCGTTCAGTCCGACGTCAAGCCGGTCAGCGACGATGGCGGCCTCTTCGGCGGCAATGGCTTCGACGACCTTCCCGACGATCACCCGCTGAAGCGCTTCTTCCGCGATTTCGGCGGCCAGGACGAAGCCCATGGCGACCGTGACCAGGAGCGTCGCTTCAGCGACCGCCGCGGCCGCAAGCCGCATCTGCGCCCGACCGCGCAGGGTTCCGGCTTCTTCATCTCCGAGGACGGCTACATCGTCACCAACAACCACGTCGTCAACGACGGCTCGGCCTTCACGGTCGTCATGAACGACGGCACCGAACTCAACGCCACGCTCGTCGGCAAGGACAGCCGCACGGACCTCGCGGTCCTGAAGGTTGCCGAGAAGGACCAGCGCAAGTTCACCTATGTCAGCTTCGCCGATGACAGCCAGATCCGCGTCGGCGACTGGGTCGTCGCTGTCGGCAACCCGTTCGGCCTCGGCGGCACGGTGACGGCCGGCATCATCTCGGCCCGCGGCCGTGACATCGGCTCCGGCCCCTATGACGACTACCTGCAGGTGGACGCCGCCGTGAACCGCGGCAACTCGGGTGGCCCGACCTTCAACCTCAACGGTCAGGTCGTCGGCATCAACACCGCGATCTTCTCGCCGTCGGGCGGCAATGTCGGCATCGCCTTCGCGATCCCCGCTTCCGTCGCCAAGGGCGTCGTCGCCGACCTGATGAAGGACGGCAAGGTCGATCGTGGCTGGCTCGGCGTGCAGATCCAGCCGGTGACCCGTGACATCGCCGACTCGCTCGGCCTTGCGGACGCCGCCGGTGCCCTCGTCGTGGAACCGCAGACCGACTCGCCCGGCGCCAAGGCCGGCATCAAGAAGGGCGACGTCATCACGGCGCTCGAAGGCGAGCCGATCAAGGATCCGCGCGATCTCGCCCGCCGCGTCGCCGATATAGCACCCGGCAAGAAGGTCGATGTTGCGATCTGGCGCGACGGCAAGTCGCAGAACGTCTCGGTCGAGATCGGCACGCTTGCCGGTGAGAAGATCGACGCTTCGGCCAAGGGCGACAAGGCGACCTCCGATGAGGAGACCAGCGAGCAGGCGCTTGCCGATCTCGGCATCTCGGTCACGCCCGGCGATGACGGCCTGACGGTTTCCGCCGTCGACCCGGACTCCGACGCCAGCGACCGGGGCCTGAAGGAAGGCGACCGCATCACCTCCGTCAACAACCAGGCTGTGAAGTCTGCCGACGAGGTGCTGAAGGTCATCGAGGGCGCCCGCAAGGACGGCCGCTCCAAGGCGCTGTTCCAGGTCGAGACCAAGGACGGCAGCCGCTTCCTGGCCTTGCCGATCGATCAGGGCTGACCGGCTCCGTAATTCCCTGCCCACGGCGCCGCGAGATCGAAAGGTTTCGCGGCGCTTCCTTGTCGGGGCTTCTGGTAAAGTCCCGCGCAACATGCTGTAAGGTCGGTACGATGAAGATATTGATTGTGGAAGACGATCTGGAGGCGGCAGCCTATCTCTCGAAGGCCTTTCGCGAGGCGGGCATCGTGCTCGACCATGCGAGCGACGGTGAAAGCGGCCTCTTCCTCGCCACCGAAAACAGCTATGACGTGCTGGTCATCGACCGCATGCTGCCGCGCCGCGACGGCCTGTCGCTGATCTCGGAACTGCGCCGCCGCAACATCCACACACCCGCACTGATTCTCTCCGCGCTCGGCCAGGTGGACGACCGCGTGACGGGCCTTCGCGCCGGCGGCGACGACTACCTGCCCAAGCCCTATGCCTTCAGCGAGCTTCTGGCGCGCATCGAGGTTCTCGGCCGCCGCAAGGGCACGCCCGAGCAGGACATGGTCTACCGTGTCGGCGACCTCGAGTTGGACCGGCTTTCCCACACCGTCAGGCGCGCGGGCCGGGAAATCCTGCTGCAACCGCGCGAATTCCGCCTGCTTGAATATCTCATGAAGAATGCCGGACAGGTGGTGACGCGCACCATGCTGCTCGAAAATGTCTGGGATTATCATTTCGACCCGCAGACCAACGTCATCGACGTCCATGTCTCGCGGCTGCGCTCGAAGATCGAGAAGGATTTCGACCAGCCGCTGCTGCGCACCGTGCGCGGCGCCGGATACATGATGAAGGACGAGGCGGCGGGCTGATCCATGGACAGGCTGCTCGGTCGGCTGACCGCCCTTTATCGCACCACGGCGGTGCGTCTCTCGGCGGTCTATCTCCTCCTCTTCGCCGCCTGCGCGGCCTTCCTCGTCTTCTATGTCTCCTCCATGTCGGAAGGGCTGCTGCGGGAGCAGATGCGCGAGGCGGTGGCGCAGGAGGCCGAGCAGATCGAGCGCATCTTCGACAATAGCGGCATGAACGGGCTGGTGCGCACGCTGGAGCGGCGCGCCCGCCAACCGGGCGCCAATCTCTATATCATCGCAAGCCCGAGCGGCGAGGTGCTGGCGGGCAATGTCGCCTCGATCCAGCCCGGCGTGCTCGATACCGAGGGCTGGACGGAGACGCCGTTCCACTATCAGCGCTATCAGGAAGAAACGCATGGCAATCGCCGCCCGATGGCCTATGCGCAGGTGAACGTGCTGTCCAACGGGCTGCGCCTGCTGGTCGGCCGCGATCTCGGCGAGCCGGAGAATTTCCGCTATCTCGTGCGTCAGGCCTTGATGGTGGCGCTCGGCGTCATGGGCGTCGGAGCGCTCGCCATCTGGTATCTCATCGGGCGCAATGCGCTGAGGCGCATGGACCGCATGTCGGACGCCAGCCAGCGCATCATGGCCGGCGACCTCTCGCAGCGCCTGCCGACCAGCGGTTCGGGCGACGAGTTCGACCGCCTGTCCGAATCGCTCAACACCATGCTGGGCCGCATCGAGAAGCTGAACGAGGGCCTCAAGCAGGTCTCCGACAATATCGCGCACGACCTCAAGACGCCGCTGACGCGCCTGCGCAACAAGGCCGAGGCAGCGCTGGCGGGCGGCGAGAAGGCCGACCACCGCACGGCGCTGGAAGAGATGATCGGCGAATCCGATCAGCTTATCCGCACCTTCAACGCGCTTTTGATGATCTCGCGGGTCGAGGCGGGGCAGGCCCCGGCCGAGATAAGCGCCATCGACATCAGCGGCATCGCCCATGACAGCACCGAGCTCTACGAGCCGGTCGCCGAGGATGCGGGCCTGACGCTGACCGCCGACATTGCCGACGGTATCGAGATCAAGGGCAACCGTGAGCTTGTCGGCCAGGCGCTCGGCAACCTCATCGACAATGCCGTCAAATATGCCGAGGGCAGCGGCGGCGAGGCGGATATCCGGGTGTCGCTGGCCCGGCGCGACGGGGATGTGGTGCTCAGCGTCGCCGACAGTGGCCCCGGCGTGCCGGACGACAAGCGCGACGACGTGGTCAAGCGCTTCGTGCGGCTCGATGACAGCCGGTCGAAGCCGGGCACGGGCCTCGGCCTGTCGCTCGTCGGCGCGGTCATGGAGATGCACCAGGGCCGGCTGGAACTGGACGCCACGCATCCCGAGCGGGAAAACAATCGGGGGCTGACGGTGAGAATGGTTTTCCCCAACCTTGCGGACTGATACACCTCGTCGAAACGGCGAGGAGACAACATGAACGTGACGGCAGCGACGCGGTTTTCCGATCTTTCGGCATCCCCGATCCGGCCCTTGAGCCAGACGGAAGTCAAATCGGTCCTGTCAGACCTCAAGGATTGGGGCAAGGAACACGCCGCCATCGCGACGCTGCTTGGCGAGGACGGGCCGCTCAAGGATTTCGTCGTCGCGGCCCTGACGCTCTCGCCCTATCTGCGGGACACTGCCCGCGTCGATCCCCGCCTGCTTGCCCGCGCGCTGGACGAGCCGATCCTGCCGACCATCGAGGCCGCCATCGCGCGTGCGCGAAAAGCCTGGGAGCCGGACGACGGCGATGTGAGCGAGGCCGTGCTGATGACCCGGCTGCGCGTCGCCAAGCGCGAGGTCGCCTTCTTCACCGCGCTCGCCGACCTTGGCCGCATCTTCGATGCGCGCAGGACGACGGCGCTGCTGACCGAGCTTGCCGAGGCGACGACCTCCGCCGCCATCGACCATCTGTTGCTCTCCGCCCATGAAAGCGGCAAGCTGAAGCTGCCCGATCCGACCCGGCCGAGCGAAAAATCCGGCCTCATCGTGCTCGGCATGGGCAAGCTCGGCGCGGCGGAACTCAACTATTCCTCCGATATCGACCTCGTCGTCTTCTTCGATCCGATGGCGGGTGCCGCGGTCGATCCTTCCGAGGCGGTCGAGACCTTCTCCCGCCTCGTGCGCCGGCTGATCCGCATCATGCAGGAGCGCACGGCGGACGGCTATGTGTTCCGCACGGACCTGCGCCTCAGGCCCGACCCCGGCGCGACGCCGCTCGCCATCTCCTTCGATTCCGCCATGCTCTATTACGAGAGCCGGGGCCAGAACTGGGAGCGCGCCGCCTTCATCAAGGCTAAGCCCATCGCCGGCGACCTCAAGGCCGGCGAAGCCTTCCTCAAGGGCCTCGTTCCCTTCGTTTTCCGCAAGTATCTCGACTATGCGGCGATTGCCGACATCCATTCGATCAAGCGGCAGATCCATGCGCACAAGGGCCATGGCGAGATCGCGGTGAAGGGGCACAACGTCAAGCTCGGCCGCGGCGGCATCCGCGAGATCGAGTTCTTCGTGCAGACCCAGCAGCTTATCGCCGGCGGGCGCGTGCCGGCCCTGCGCCTGCGCGCCACGGAGCCGATGCTGAAGGAGCTTGCCAAGGCGAACTGGATCGACGAGGCGACGGCGGAGGAATTGACGGACGCCTACTGGTTCCTGCGCGATGTCGAGCATCGCGTGCAGATGGTGCGCGACGAGCAGACGCATCTGCTGCCCGAGACCGAGGCCGAACTGAAGCGCATCGCCTTCATGCTGGGCTTTGCCGATACCGCCAGCTTCTCCGCCCGGCTGGTCGAGGTGCTGAAGACGGTCGAGCGGCGCTATGCGGCGCTGTTCGAGCAGGAGGCGAAACTGTCCTCGGAGACCGGCAATCTCGTCTTCACCGGCCAGAAGGACGATCCCGACACGCTTGAGACGCTGAAACGCCTCGGCTTCGAGCGCCCCGCCGATATTTCCCGCACCATCCGCACCTGGCATTACGGCCGCTATCGCGCCACGCAATCGGTGGAGGCGCGCGAGCGGCTGACGGAACTGACGCCGGAACTGCTGCGCGTCTTCGGCGAAAGCAAGCGGGCGGACGAGGCGCTCTTGCGTTTCGACAGCTTCATTTCCGGCCTGCCGGCGGGCATCCAGCTCTTCTCGCTGCTCGGCAACAATCCGGCGCTGCTGTCCCTCATCGTCAACATCATGTCGTCCGCCCCGCGGCTGGCCGAGGTGATCGCGGCAAAACCCCATGTCTTCGACGGCATGCTGGATCCGGGCCTTCTTGCGGAACTGCCGACCCGCGCCTATCTTGCCGAACGCATCGAGGGCTTCGTTTCCGGCGCGCGGCACTATGAGGAAATTCTCGACCGGCTGCGCATCATCGCCGCCGAGCAGCGCTTCCTCATCGGCATCCGGCTCCTCACCGGCGCGATCACCGGCAAACAGGCCGCGCGCGCCTTCACCCATGTCGCCGACCTCATCGTCGCGGCGGCGCTGAAGGCGGTGCTCGACGAGATCGAGGCGGCGCACGGGAAATTCCCGGGCGGGCGGGTGGCGCTGGTCGGCATGGGCAAGCTCGGCAGCTTCGAACTGACCGCCGGCTCAGACATCGACCTCATCCTGCTCTACGACCACGACGGCGACGCCTTCGAGTCGGACGGGGCAAAGCCGCTCGACAACATCAAGTATTTCACGCGCATCACCCAGCGGCTGATCGCGGCGCTCTCGGCGCCGATGGCCGAAGGCGTGCTCTACGAGGTGGACATGCGCCTTCGTCCCTCCGGCAACAAGGGGCCGGTGGCGACGCGCATCACCTCCTTCGCCAAGTACCAGGCCGAGGAGGCCTGGACCTGGGAGCACATGGCGCTGACCCGCGCCCGCGCGCTTTGCGGCGATGGCAGCCTGATGAAGGAGGCGGAGGACATTTTCCGCACCGTGCTCGGCCGCAAGCGGGATACGGCGAAGATCGCGAAGGACGTTGCCGAAATGCGCGACCTCATCGATCAGGAAAAGCCGCCGAAGGATCTCTGGGACCTGAAGCTGATTGCTGGGGGGCTGATCGATATCGAATTCATCGCCCAGTTCCTCGCGCTGGTCGCGCCGGCCCGTGATGCTGCGCAGCCGGAGAGGGTGATGACCACCGGCGACGCGCTGGCCATTCTCGGCGGGGCGATGATGGACGCGAACGATCTCGATACGGTGCAGAAGGCGCTGGCGCTCTATACGGAGATATCGCAGATCGTGCGTCTGTGCGTCGATGGCGGTTTCGATCCGAAGGAAGCGCCGGCCGGCCTCATCGATCGCGTCTGCCGGGCAGGGGATTGCCCGGACCTGCGCACGCTGGAGGCGGAAATCCGGCGGATTTCCAAGGCGGTGCGGAAGATATTCCAGGCCGTGCTCAAGACCTGAGACGGCCCCTCATCCGCAGGCCGTCGCGCATGTTGAGCGCAAGAAGCGTAAGGTTCGCCGCCCCGGCGGCAAGCTCCAGCGCCTGCACCGCATAGAAGACGCCGTCGAATTGCCCGGTCTTCGCTCTCGCGGCGAGGAACAGCGCGGCCGGGATGAGGATGAGGATGCCATTGGCGGCGATCAGCGGCATGCGGCGGGCTTTTGCGCCTGCAAGGCCGGCCCGCCGTCCTCGCGACAGGGTAAATCCCGATCCGCCCGCCGCCATCAGCGCGGGAATGAGAAGGAGAAACCCCCAGGGGATGGCGGTCTTGACCGCCGCGACGATCGCTTGCGGTGCGAACAGCTCCGAAAGGGCGGTCGCCAGCCAGAAAACCGCGATGGTGAGCATCGCGACGAAACCGGCCGCCGGATGCACGATCCGCAGCGGCCGCGGCGGAGGGTTTGAGGAAGGACGATGCCCGACCGTGGATCTTGCTTCCGACATATGGTGTTTCCTCCAATTTGTATGCATGATGTCATGTTGGAGCAATTAGCATATAATAATTTGACACCATGGTGTCAATATGGAGTGAGTTTGACAAATGCGCGCAGCGAAGACGACCCCCTCGGGCGAAACCCTGACGGAGCTGATCCTTGTGATGTTCCGGGTGAACAACCTGACATTGGCCTGGGGTGACAGGCTCTCCGCCCCCTTCGGGCTGACCAGCGCGCGCTGGCAGGTTCTCGGAGCGATCGTCTTTGCGGAGCGCCCGCAGCCTGTGGCCTGGCTTGCCCGCGATCTCGGCGCCAATCGCCAGAACGTCCAGCGCATCGTGAACGATCTGAACGCCGAGGGATTGGTCGCCTTCGAGCCCAATCCGCATCACCGCCGGGCCAATCTCGTGGTGCTGACGGGGAAGGGCCGGCAGGCTTATGACGCCGTCATCGACGCCTACGAGCCGCGGGTGAATGCGCTAGCCGAAGGGCTGACCCTCGAGGAGATCCGCGCCGCCCACCGCGTAATGACGACGCTGAAAAAGCGCCTTGAGGACGAGGATGGCGGGGCCTGACGGGACTCAGGCCGCCGCCAGATGCAGCGCCGCCAGCCGCTCGCGGTCGGGAATGCGCACGGAGATGATCGTGCCCTTGCCCTCGATGGAGTGGATGCGCATCGCGCCGCCGTGAAGATGTGCGAGGGAGCGGGAGATGGCGAGGCCGAGGCCCGAGCCGCCCTTGCTCTTGGCATACTGGCTCTGCACCTGTTCGAAGGGCTGGCCGATCTTCTGGAGGGCGGATTTCGGGATGCCGATGCCGCTGTCGGCGATCGTCAGCGTCACGGCGCCATCTACCCTGCGCGCCCGCACCTCCACCTTGCCGCCGGCATTGGTGAACTTCATGGCGTTGGAAAGCAGGTTCAAGAGAATCTGCTTCATGGCGCGGCGATCCGCGACGGTCAGCAGGCGATCCGGGCAGGATTGCCGCACGGCGATGTTCTTCTTTTCCGCGTGCAGCATGGTGAGGCGCATGGTCTCCTCGATCAGCGGCGCGAGATCGACCGTCTCCCGGCTGACGCGCATGTGCCCGGCCTCGATCTTCGACATGTCGAGAATGTCGCTGATGACGTTGAGAAGGTGCTGGCCGCTCTCGTGGATGTCGTGGGAATATTCGCGGTACTTGTCGGAGCCGAGCGGGCCGAACATCTGGTTTTGCAGGATTTCCGAGAAGCCGAGGATGGCGTTGAGCGGCGTGCGCAGCTCATGCGACATGTTGGCGAGGAACTCCGACTTGGCGCGGTTCGCCGCCTCGGCGCGGTCCTTCTCCGCCTGATAATTGGCATTGGCCAGCGAAAGCTCCGACTTCTGCCGCTCCAGCTTGGCGCGGGAGGCCGAAAGGTCGCCGATGGTCGCCATCAGGCGGCGCTCGGATTCGCGCAGACGGACCTGATGCCGCTTCATCATGGTGATGTCGGTGCCGACGGAGACGAGGCCGCCGTCGCGGGTGCGCCGCTCGTTGATCTGCAGCCAGCGCTCGTCGGCGAGCTGCACTTCGCTCGTCTGCGAAACGCCGGTGCCGTCCGCATCCGCGATGCGCCGCTCGATAACCGGGCGGGCCGCGGCGGCATGCACCATGGCGCGCTCGGTGCCGGGCACCAGCACGTCGTCGGGAAGGCCGTAGGCCTGCTGGTAGTGCGCGTTGCACATGACGAGCCGATCGTGCTTGTCCCAGAGCACGAAGGCTTCGGAGGTGCATTCGATGGCGTCGGCAAGACGCTGGTCGGCTTCCTGATAGCGCTGGGCGAGCCGGTGCTGCTCGGTCACGTCCATGGCGATGCCGATCATGTGCAGGCGGCCGGAGGCCATGCGGATGAGCTGGGCGCGGGCGCGCATCCAGACATAGTGCCCGTCGGCGTGGCGCATGCGGAAGACCTGGTCCACCTGCTTGGCCTCGCTGCGGGCAACCGCGCGGGCGACCTGATAGATTCCGTCGTCGTCGGGATGCATCAGGCGCGCGGCATCACCGAAGGACAGCACGCTGTCGCGCGGCGGCATGCCGAGCATTTCATACATGGAGCGCGACCAGAACAGCCGGCGGCTCGAAAGATCGAAGTCCCAGAGGCCGCAGCGGCCGCGGGCGAGCGCGGTTTCCACGCGCAGGTTCGACTCGGCGAAGATCGCGTCCGCATCGCGCGCCCGCTTGGCCTGGATGTAGTAGGCATAGAGGATGACGAGCAGGATCGCCGAAATGCCGGCGAACAGCGTGACATTCAGCGCCACCTCGTCCCGCCAGAAGACGGCAAGCTGGCCGAGCGGGTTGGCGACGATGATGAAGCCGCTCTTGCTCGGCATCTGCACCAGCGACGTGTAGTAATCCTGCCCGCCGATCTGCGTGCGGAAGACGCCGGCCGGCTCGCCGAAATACTGGGTGGCCGCAAGCTCGGGCGAAAACCGCGCGAGCGACTGGCCGACGAAGCGCACGGCCGCCAGCGACGAGCCGAAGACGCGGCCGTTCTCCGTGACGAAAAGCACGATGCCGCCGGGCTGCATGCGATCCTGCGGCATATGCACGGACAGCGCGGCCTCGACCGCCATGCGGTCGGATTTCGCAAGGCTCTCGACCATGGGGCCGGAGAAGAC
This sequence comes from Shinella zoogloeoides, assembly GCF_020883495.1. Lineage (NCBI taxonomy): Bacteria > Pseudomonadati > Pseudomonadota > Alphaproteobacteria > Hyphomicrobiales > Rhizobiaceae > Shinella > Shinella zoogloeoides. The sequence goes on from NZ_CP086610.1 coordinate 948,651, forward strand.
CGCGCTCACGGCCATCGCCGTCAGCGAGGTCGTGTCGCGCACGCTCGTGTCCATCCGGTCATGTTCGACGACGATGCCGACCATGCGCGAAATGGCCACCACGAACAGGAAGGCGACGATCAGGATCGGTATCGACCGCTTCAGCGCCGGCTCTGCCCGTGTCAAATGCCGTGCGGCAGGTCCGGCGAAGATTTTCGCCTGTCCCGTCAACTCATCTTCCCAGGCCGCCATTCCCGGGAATCTGAGACGAGTCCACCCGCCGGCTGCGCGTCCTCGTTGCGCGTCCGCCATAGTCATAAACCTTGTAACCCTCTCGTGATTCGGCGCGCCGCTCGCCCGAATCTGCCCTAATGAATCAATTGTGATTCGGCTTGTCCAGAGGAAAAGGTAAAACTTTGTTAACAATGTTTCGCGGGTGAAAAATTGCAGGCAAAAACGAAACCGGGCGCCGAAGCGCCCGGAATCCCTGAATTTTTCGTATTTCAGCCCTTCAGCATGCGCTCGACGATGTCCGAGACGTCCGAAGAGAGCTTCTCGCCCGAGGCGATGGCGCGCAGCGCATTGCGGGCGTGATCGGAGCGCACCTCCTCCAGCGCCCGCCAGGAACGCATGGAGGTGAGGATGCGCGCGGCGAGCTGCGGGTTCTTCGGGTCGATCTCCAGGATCTGTTCGGCGAGGAAGCGGTAGCCCGCACCGTCCGCCCGGTTGAAGCCGGTCGGGTTGGAGAAAGCGAAGGTGCCGACGAGGGCACGCACCCGGTTCGGGTTCGCCTTGTTGAAATGCGGGCTCGTCATCAGCGCTTTCACGCGCTCCAGCGCGCCTTCGCCCGGAATGGTCGACTGGATGGAGAACCACTTGTCGATGACCAGCGCGTTGTCTGCGAAGCGGGCGCGGAAGGTTTCCAGCGCCGCCGCCGTTTCCGGCGCATCCGGGAAGCGGTGGGCGAGCACGGTCAGCGCTGCGCTGAGGTCTGTCATGTTGTCGGCGCTGGCGAAGGCGGCTGCCGCGCGTGCCGGCGTGCCGTCGGATACGGCAAGATAGGCGAGGGCCGCGTTGCGCAGCGCGCGCTGGCCGGCGCTCGCCGCATCCGGCGTGAAGGCGCCTGCGGTGCGATGGCTTTCGAAGAGCCTTGCGAAGACGGCGGGGTCGCGGTTGGCGACGAAGGCGAGCACGGCCTCGCGGCCGGCGCGGATCGCATCCGGGTCGTTGTTGCTGCCGAGTTCGCGGGCGATGTCGGATTCGGAAGGCAGGGCCAGCGCCTGCGCGCGGAAGGCCGGTTCCAGCCCCTCGTCGCCGGCAATGGCGATCAGCGTGTCGGCAAGCACCGCGTTCGGCTCCACCGCTTCGCCTGCCCGCACCCGGCGCGCCGCCTCGACGAGGTCCGGCAGGGCGAGATCGGTCAGCGCCTGCCAGCGCGAGAAGAGGTCGCCGTCGTGGCGGGCGATATGCGCGAGATCGGCCGGGGCCTGCTCGAAATGCAGGTTGATCGGCGCCGAGAAGCTGCGGTTTAGCGAAACGACCGGACGCGAGGCGATGCCGGAGAAGGTGGCGGTCTGGCGGCGCTCCTTGAGATGCAGCACGTCGCCGGTCACCTCCGCGCCGGTGACGGCGCTGGGCCTTGCCTCCGAGCCGTCGGCGGAGATGAGGCCGAAGCGCAGCGGAATATGCATCGGCTCCTTCGTCGCCTGGCCGGGCGTCGGCGGGATCATCTGTTCCAGCGACAGCGTGAACTCGCCCTTGGCCTGGTCGTAGCTCGACGAGACGCTGACGAGCGGCGTGCCGGCCTGATGATACCACAGCGAGAACTGGGTGAGGTCGACGCCGTTGGCGTCCTCGAAGCACTTCACGAAGTCCTCGATCGTCGCGGCGTCGCCGTCATGGCGCTCGAAATAGAGGTCCATGCCCTTCTTGAAGCCGTCCGTGCCGACGATGGTCGCGATCATGCGCGTCACCTCGGAGCCCTTCTCGTAGACGGTCGTCGTATAGAAGTTATTGATCTCGCGGTATTTCGTCGGGCGCACCGGATGGGCGAGGGGGCCGGCATCCTCCGGGAACTGCTCCGACTTCAGGTGGCGCACCTCTGCGATGCGCTTGACTGGGCGCGAGCGCTGGTCGGCGGAGAATTCGTGGTCGCGATAGACCGTCAGGCCTTCCTTCAGGCAGAGCTGGAACCAGTCGCGGCAGGTGACGCGGTTGCCGGTCCAGTTGTGGAAATATTCGTGGGCGATGATCGCCTCGATATTCGCATAGTCCTGGTCGGTGGCCGTTTCCGGGTCGGCCAGCACGTATTTGTCGTTGAAGACGTTGAGCCCCTTGTTCTCCATGGCGCCCATGTTGAAGTCGGAGACGGCGACGACCATGAAGATATCGAGGTCGTATTCGCGGCCGAATACCTCCTCGTCCCACTTCATCGAGCGCTTCAGCGCGTCCATGGCATAGGCCGCGCGCGGCTCCTTGCCGTGCTCGACATAGATTTTCAGCGTCACCTCGCGGCCGGACATCGTCGTGAACGTGTCCTCGACCACGCCGAGATCGCCGGCGACAAGCGCGAAGAGATAGGACGGCTTGGGATGCGGGTCGAACCAGGCGGCGAAGTGCTTGCCTTCGCCATAGCCTGCGCCGCCGAGGAAGTTGCCGTTGGACAGCAGCAGCGGGCAGCTCGCCTTGTCGGCGATGATGTTGACCGTATAGACGGAAAGCACGTCAGGCCGGTCGGGGAAATAGGTGATGCGGCGGAAGCCCTCGGATTCGCACTGGGTGCAGTAGACGCCGTTCGTGCGGTAGAGGCCCATGAGCTGGGTATTGGCCTCGGGATTGATCATGGTGGTGATCGTGATCTCGAAAGGCTCGCTCGCCGGCAGGTCGCGGATCGTCAGGCTGTCGGGCGTCGCGTCGTAGCGGGCGGCGTCCATCTCCACCTGGTCGAAGAGCAGGCCGGTCATGACCAGTTCGTCGCCGTCGAGCACCAGCGGCGCGGACGGGTCGGCACCTTCGCGGCGATGGAAGATGAGGCGCGCCTCGACCTTGGTTTCCGTCGGGTCCAGTTCGAAGGTTAGATCGACGCGCTCGAGAACGAAGTCAGTCTGACGATAGTCTGCCAGGTGGATGATCTGGCCGTTCTCTGTCCGCATGGATATGTCCTGCTCTTTGCCGTCCGGTGACCGTGTCGTTCATGCGTGACAGGGCGGTGTGCCGGGACGGTCTGCCCCCAAGTTCCATGAATACATATGCGCATTGACTTAACATCTCATTTCCAGCGTCCGCGCGAGATCACGAATTCGTACCAGTCCGGCACGGAATACTTCCGTGCCGGTCCGATCAAAAATATCGGCGACGCATCACGAGAATTCATCTCTCCCGCCGGGCAATCCCGCTAGAGCTTGTTAGATTCATTTTGAACCTGACAAACTCTAGATTCCCTTGTTTCCGTTTGTCTTATCGGGAAAACCGGGTTCCACTTTTCCCTGACAAACTCTAAGGTCGCGGGACGTTCCAAATCGATGCCATGGCGCTCCGCCGTGAAGAGTTCCCGCATGGACCTTAAGTCTCCCGATCCCATGAAGGGGATTCTTCTCAAGGTCGCCTCGGTGGTGGTTTTCCTGTGCATGTCGACGCTCATCAAGGCGGCGGGCAAGGATATCCCGGCGGGGCAGATCACCTTCCTGCGCTCGGCTTTCGCCATGGTGCCGATCCTCGCCTTTCTCGCCATGCACGGCCAGTTGCGCGACGCCTTCCGCACGAACGACATTCTCGGCCATTTCCGGCGCGGCTTCGTCGGCATCCTCGCCATGGGCTTCGGCTTCTACGGGCTGGTGCATCTGCCGCTGCCGGAATCGATCGCGCTCGGCTATGCCCTGCCGCTCGTCACGGTCGTCGTCGCCGCCGTCGTGCTGAAGGAGCGGGTGGGCGTCTATCGCTGGACGGCGGTTCTGGTCGGGCTGGTGGGCGTCGGCATCATAAGCTGGCCACGGCTGACCCTGTTCCGCGAGGGCGGGTTCGGCTCGTCGGAGGCGATGGGGGCACTGGCGATGCTGGCCTTCGCCGTGCTCGGCTCCTTCGCCATGGTGCTTGTGCGCAAGCTGGTGCAGACGGAACGCACGCCGACCATCGTGCTCTATTTCTCGCTCTTCGCGTCGCTTTTCTCGCTGGCGACGCTGCCCTTCGGCTGGGTCGATCTCGGCTGGAAGGGGCTGGTCATGATGATGCTCGCGGGCTTCTGTGGCGGCATCGCCCAGATTCTCCTGACGTCGAGCTACCGCTATGCGGACGTCTCCACCATCGCGCCGTTCGAATACACGTCGATCGTACTCGGCCTCATCATCGGCTACGTCCTGTTCGACGACGTGCCGACGGGCACCATGCTAACCGGCACCGCCATCGTCGTCAGCGCCGGCATCTTCGTGATCTACCGGGAGCACCGGCTCAACCTGCAGCGCCGCGCGGAACTGCGGCACGGCTGACGAAAGAGATTTTCAGGGAGGTGCGCACTTCCCGGAAGGGTTGTGCTAGGTTTCGTATGCCGGATGCATCGTCCGGCGCATGAAAGGAGGTGAGACGTGTGAGAATCCGGGTTTCGGTTATCGTCAGATTGTTCGGTTGGCGCCTGACTCTGACAGTTAGCCGATAAAACGGAGGCCGGGCTTCGGCCCGGTCTCCACCGGAGGAAAGGCGTCTCACCTCCTCGCGGCTTGGATATTACCACGCACGGACCGTTTTTCAAACGGCCTCAGTTGGGCAGGAAGGCCTTGAGCGGGTCGCGGCGCTGGGTGGCGTCGCGCGGCAGGGAGGCCAGCACGGAATATTCCCGGGCGGCGCTCACGGCGGTGCGGATATCAGCGATGTCGGACATCAGCTTGCGGATATTGGCCATGGGATGCTCCTGAATTCTGGAGGTGAGGGAGAGGCGCGGATGCGCCTCACATCCGCTCAGCGCGTGATGAAGTCGGAGAAGAGCTGGGCGGGGCGGCTGACGCGGGCAAAGCCGGCGGCGGTGAGCTGCTCGTTGGCCGGGGCAGCGATACCGCCGAAGCCGCGGCCGGTGCGAAGACCGGAATGGCGGAGCGTCTCGAAGCTCGAATGGATGGGCCGAAAACGGGCGGTCATGGGTCGATTCCTTAAATCCTGTCCCTCCCGTTCTCTTATATTGCATTGCAGCATGGATTTCGCAATGCGACATTCTGCCCGGCAGATATGTGCAATCTGCATGGCTTTCGAAATATTTTGTTCATGTTCAAGGCAGATTCGCGAAAGCGCGAATTACGTTCAGGTAAAAATATCGCCTAATATATTGAAGATATTGATTCTGAATTCCGCGGTCAGCCTTGAAGCCCTGCACGGAAAGCAAGCAGGTCCTGCCAGGCGAGGCGCTTGCTGATAGGCGCGGTCACGAGATCCTGCGGGTGGAGTGTCGCGAAGGCCGGAACCGGGCGGCCCGCAATCTCGATCTGCCGCCATTCGCCGCGCAACTGGTGGATCGTGTCGTTGGAGCGCAGCAGGAAGCGCGCGGCGAAATTGCCGAGAATCAGCAGGTGACGCGGCTCGGCGAGCGCGATCTGGCGCTCGATGAACGGCCGGCAGATATCGGCCTCGCGCTGCGACGGCGGGCGATTGCCCGGCGGCCGCCACGGCACGACATTGGTGAGAAGCACATCCGCGCGGGCCAGTCCGATGCCGGCCAGCATGCGTTCCAGCATCGCGCCCTGCCGGCCGGAGAAGGGCTGGCCGTCGCGGTCGTCGTCGGCATTCGGCATCGCGCCGATCACCATGACGGCGGGCTTGGCATTGCCCTCGGCGAAGACGAGGCAGCGTGCGCTGGTCTTGAGATTGCAGCCGTTGAAGGCTTCCATCGCCGTGCGCAGCTCGTCCAGCGAGCGGGCGCTACCCGCGGCGAATTCCGCCTCGGCCACCGCCTGGCTGTCGGGGATCGCCACATTGGGCATCGGGGCAGGGGCGGGCGCGCGCGGCTGTTCCTGCCGGGGCGTTGCCTGCCGGGCGGGCTGCTGCTGGGGCGCGGGTGCGGCCTCGCGCGGCGCTGCCGCACGCGCCGCGCGCATGGCCTCGAACTCGGCGATGCGGTCGACCGCCTCTTCCTCCAGCAGCCATTCCACGCCCGCATCCGCATAGAAATGCAGGAGCGATCGGAGCTGCTCGGGGTGGAGGTCTCTGGCGGCGTTCATGCCGGCACCCTAGCGGAGCGCGCGACGGGAGGAAAGCGCCGTGCTCACGCTGCCCACTGCGCAACCTCGTCGCTTTCGCCTATCAGCGCGAGGCCGTGGGCGATGGAGAGCAGTTCGCCGCCGCTCTCGATCCGCCCCGCGTCGAAGCGGCGGGCGAAGATGTCGCGCACGGCCGGCACGAAGGAGGTGCCGCCGGTGAGGAACACCTTGTCGACCTCTCCCGGCGCGGTGTTGGTCTTTTCCAGCACCTCGTCGAGCGCGCCTTCGATGCGGGCGAGGTCCGGCGCGATCCAGGCCTCGAAGTCCGTGCGCTTCACGGTCTTGCGGCCGGCCGCGCCGAGCGGGGCGAAGTCGAACTCCGCCTCGTCAGCGCCGGAAAGGGCCATCTTGGTGGCCGAGATCGCCTGATAGAGCGGGTAGCCCTCATCATGCTCCACGAGGTCGATGAAGAGCTCCAGCTTTTCCGGCTCCAGCGCCGAGCGCACCAGCGACTTGAGGTCGGCGAATTCGCGCATGGTCTTGAAGATGGAAAGCTGGTTCCAGCGGGCGAAGTTCGCGTAATAGCCGCTCGGCACCTCCAGCACCTTGTCGAAGCTCTTGAAGAAGGTGCCCTTGCCGATTTCCGGCGCGACGAGATGGTCGATCATGCGGGAATCGAAATGGTCGCCGGCGATGCCGACGCCGGAATGGCCGATCGGCGTTGCCGCCAGCCGGCCCGCCTTGCGCTCGAAGCGGATCAGCGAATAGTCGGTGGTGCCGCCGCCGAAGTCGGCGACGAGCACCGTGGCGTCGCTTTTCAGGCTCTGCGCGAAGTAGTAGGCGGCCGCCACCGGTTCGAAGACATAGTGGATTTCCGGGAAGCCGAGGCGCGTCAGCGCCGCATTGTAGCGTTCGAGCGCAAGGTCCGGGTCCGGGTTCGCGCCGGCGAACTGGACGGGACGTCCGGCGATGACGCGCGAAACGCCTTCCGGCCATTCCCCGCCGGCATAGGTCTTCAGCCGCCGCAGGAAGATTTCCATGAGGTCGTCGAAGGCGTGGCGACGGGCGAAGATCAGCGTACCCTGGAAGAGGGCGCTGGCCGCGAAGGTCTTGATCGACTGGAGAAAGCGGCAGTCGCCCGGATTGTCGATGAACTGGCGGATCGCCGCCTGGCCGGCCTCCACTTTCAGCGATTGCGCGCCGACCTGCGGGTCCTTCATGAAGGACAGCGCCGTGCGCATCGTATCGGTGACGCCGACGCTGCTGGTGAACTGCATGGACTGCGTTTCCACGCCGCCCGTCGAAAGTGCCATAACCGTATTGGTCGTGCCGAAATCCAGCCCGAGTGCGCGCGCCATCGCCGTGCCCCTTCAATCCGCAAAATGTGTTGAACCGGAGCGCGACGGCTCCGTGCCGATGGGGCGCATCGCGCGCCCGCAGGAATTTGAGAGCGCGCCAGATGGCACAGGCCGCCGCGAATGGCAAGGGGAAGGACGGTGGCTCAGACCGAGTGCGCCGCGCCCCCGTCGCAGCGCACGAGGCTGCCCGTGACGTAGCTTGCCGGCGCGCTGCAAAGGAACGCGGCGGTCGCGGCGAATTCCTCGACGGTGCCGTAGCGGCGGGCGGGGATTGCCCGCTCTGCGGCCGCGCGCACGTCATCGACGCTTTTTCCGCTGCGCTCGGCGGCGGCCGCGTCGAGGCTCTTCAGCCGGTCGGTCATGATGCTTCCAGGCAGGAGCATGTTGCTGGTGATGCCGTATTGCGCGACCTCGGTCGCGAGCGTCTTCGACCAGCCGGCAAGCGCCGGGCGCAGGGTGTTCGACAGGGCAAGGCCGGCAATCGGCTCGATCACGCCGGAGGATGCGACGGTGAGGATGCGGCCCCAGCGCCGCTCCTTCATGCCGGGCAGCAGCCGGTTGGTGAGCGTGACGATGCGCAGCACCATGGACTGGAAATAGGCGAGCAGCTTTTCCTCGCTCATGTCCTCGGTGGAGCCGGGCGTCGGCCCGCCCGAATTGTTGACGAGGATATCGACGCCGCCAAGCTTTTCTGCAACGGCCCGCGCCATCGTCTCCACGAAAGTCTCCTCGCCGAGATCCGCCTGAACCCAGTCGGCGGTTCCCGGGCCTTCCGCGTTGATGGCGTCGCAATTGGCCTTCAGCGCCTCGGCGCTGCGGCCGCACAGAAGGACATGCGCGCCCTCGCGGGCGAGCGCCACGGCGATGCCTTTTCCCAGCCCGCGGGAGGACGCGAGCACGAGGGCGCGTTTGCCGGCGATTGCGAGATCCATGACGGTATCCTTTCTTCTGTCGGGCTATTCGGCGCGGTAGGGCACCTTGCCCGTATTGAACAGGTTCCTGGGGTCGAGCGCCGCCTTGATCGCTCCGGCGAGGGCGCGGCGGGCCGGGTTGCCGTAGACGAGATAGGCGCGGTGTTTTTCCAGGCCGACCCCGTGCTCGGCGGAAAAGCTGCCGCCGCATTCGCCGACGCCCGTATAGACGGCATCCTCGATCGGCTCCTTGACGGCCGCCTCGGCCGATCCTGCGCCGATGACGGAAATATGCAGGTTTCCGTCCGCCACATGGCCGTAGACATAGGCGTCAAAACCGGGATCCATTGCCTTCAGCCGGTCGCGCAGGCCCGCCACATAGGCATCCAGCGCGCCGGGGGGCAGCGAGACATCGTAGGACGGGGCGGCGGGGTGGAGACGGTAGATGAAGTCGCTTTCTTCCCGCAGCGCCCAGAAACGCCGCGCCTGATCCAGCGAGGCGGAGACGATGCCGCTCGTCAGTTCGTGCGCCTCCCACAGATCGGCAAGGCCTTCCTCCAGCGCCGTGCGCGCCTCCGCCTCGCTGGCGGCGGAAACCTCGATCAGCAGCACCGCGGCCGTGTCGCCCTCAAGCCAGTCGAGATCGAAGCCGCGTTCCCCGGCGCTGTCGACGAAATAGCGCCGCCACATCAGTTCCGCGCCTTCGAGCTGCAAGGCGGGTTGGGCGCGGAAATGGGCGATGAGGGCAAGGGCCGAGGTGGCGTCCTTCACGCCGACAAGGGCCGTGGCGCGCATGGAATTGAAGCTTTCGAGCTTCAGCACGGCGCGGGTGATGAAGCCGTAAGCGCCCTCCGAACCGATGAGAAGCTGCTTGATATCCGGCCCGGCGCTCACCTTCAGCACGCGCGTCAGGTCGCTGAACAGGCTTCCGTCCGGCATCACGGCTTCGATACCGAGCACCTGATGGCGCATCACGCCGTTGCGGAAGGCGAGGATGCCGCCGGCATTGGTGGCGATCATGCCGCCGATGGTGGCGCTGCCGCGCGCGGCAAGGTCGATGCCGGGGGTAAGGCCGGTCCCGGCCGTCGCTTCCTGCAGGGCTTGCAGCGTGACGCCTGCGCCGACGGTGACGGTGCGGGCGAGGGGATCGATGGCCTCGATCCCGTTCAGCCGCGCGGTGGACAGGATCAATTCGCCCGGCCGGCTCACGCCGCCGCCGACAAGCCCGGTGCGCCCGCCCTGCGGCACCACGGGCACCCTGTTTTCCACGCACCAGCGCACGATTGCGGCCGCCGCCTGCGGCGTTGCCGGCTCGGCCATGACGCCCGCGCCGAAATTGTCGGGATGCTCGCCCGGATGCCGCCTGGCAAGCGTGTCGCTTCCGATAAGGTGAAGATCGGCGCTGAATTCGTTCAAGTCCTGCCGGATCGTTCGGATAAGGTCGGACATGGCGGCGATCCTCTGCCTGTTGGCGTTCTGCGCAGGCTTACAGCATGTCATGCGGGCGCGCTCTGCTTTTGTGTCAGGGCGCAAGGCTAATCAAGCCTTGAGGCGGCGCAAAGGGGAAGACCGGCCATAAACCCTGCGCTGTTGACGTTTACGTTAAAGTCAATAAACTTCGGCCGGTCATGATGTCATGCGCAAAAGCGGGGATAGTCTGTCGCGGAACGGCTCGACAAGATTTCCGGTATTTGTCATGACAGGATGGACCAGAGGGATTTTCCGCGGCTTTTGAGGGGTTGCGGGGTGGAGAGAAGAATGAGCGAAGACATGGAACTCCCCGAACGCGAGTCGATGGAATTCGACGTTGTGATCGTCGGCGCGGGGCCGGCCGGCCTTTCGGCGGCAATCCGGCTGAAGCAGGTCAATCCTGACCTGACGGTCGTCGTGCTGGAAAAGGGCTCGGAAGTCGGCGCGCATATCCTCTCCGGCGCGGTCGTCGACCCCATCGGCATCGACCGCCTGCTGCCCGACTGGCGCGAGGACGACAGCCATCCCTTCAAGACCGAGGTGAAGGACGACCACTTCCTGCTGCTCGGCCCGGCCGGCTCCGTCCGTCTGCCGAACTTCGCCATGCCGCCCTTGATGAACAATCACGGCAACTACATTGTCTCGCTCGGCAATGTCTGTCGCTGGCTCGCGACCAAGGCGGAAGAACTCGGCGTCGAAATCTACCCCGGCTTTGCCGCGACCGAAGTGCTCTACAACGATGAGGGCGCGGTGATCGGTGTTGCGACCGGCGACATGGGCATCGAGCGCAATGGCGAACCCGGCCCGAACTATACCCGCGGCATGGCACTGCTCGGCAAATACACGCTGATCTCCGAGGGCGTGCGCGGCTCGCTCGCCAAGCAGCTCATCGCGAAATTCGATCTCCAGAAGGATCGCGAACCCCAGAAATTCGGCATCGGCCTGAAAGAACTCTGGCAGGTCAAGCCGGAACACCACAAGCCCGGCCTCGTGCAGCATTCCTTCGGCTGGCCGCTCGGCATGAAGACCGGCGGCGGTTCCTTCCTCTATCACCTCGAAGACAACCTCGTCGCTGTCGGCTTCGTGGTGCATCTCAACTACAAGAACCCCTATCTCTTCCCCTTCGAGGAGTTCCAGCGCTTCAAGACGCATCCGGCCATTCGAGGCACCTTCGAGGGCGGCAAGCGTCTTTCCTATGGCGCGCGCGCCATCACCGAAGGCGGCTACCAGTCGGTTCCGAAACTGTCGTTCCCCGGCGGCGCGCTGATCGGCTGCTCGGCCGGTTTCGTCAACGTCCCGCGCATCAAGGGCAGCCACAATGCGGTGCTCTCGGGCATGCTCGCCGCGGAAAAGCTGGCGGACGCCATTGCCAATGGCCGCGCCAATGACGAGCCGATCGAGATCGAACAGGGCTGGCGCGACAGCGCCATCGGCTCGGACCTGAAGAAGGTGCGCAACGTCAAGCCGCTGTGGTCGAAGTTCGGCACGGCGGTGGGCGTCGCGCTCGGCGGTCTCGACATGTGGACGAACACGCTGCTCGGCTTCTCCTTCTTCGGCACGCTAAAGCATGGCAAGACGGACGCGCAGAGCCTTGAACCGGCGGCCAAGCACAACAAGATCGACTATCCCAAGCCGGATGGCGTCCTGACCTTCGACCGTCTGTCCTCTGTGTTCCTGTCGAACACCAACCACGAGGAAGACCAGCCGATCCACCTCCAGCTCAAGAACCCGGAGCTGCAGAAGACGTCGGAACTCGATGTCTATGCCGGTCCGTCGACGCGCTACTGTCCGGCGGGCGTCTACGAATGGGTGGAGAAGGACGGCAAGGACGTCTTCGTGATCAACGCGCAGAACTGCGTTCACTGCAAGACCTGCGATATCAAGGACCCCAACCAGAATATCAACTGGGTGCCGCCGCAAGGGGGCGAAGGGCCGGTCTATCCGAACATGTAATGTTTGGAGAGGCCGGACCGCACGGACCCCCGCATGAAAGAGTGGGGCGAAGGGCCGGTCTATCCGAACATGGGAGCGATTGCCTCACCCGCCAAAGGCCGCCGTGAAGGCGGCCTTTTTCTTGCCATGCACCTTAATGCGCGCCGCAGCCGCGGCGTGCCGTTTAACGCTCCATTAACCATACCTGCATAATTTCCACCCTCGAGGACGAGATGTTCAGGGGGCTTTAACCATGTCGATTTCCCGCCGCGGATTCCTGCTCGGCGCATCCGCATTGCTCGCGGGCTGCGCGACGAACGGCACGAGCGACCGCGCCAACTATGGCGACCGCCTGGACGAGAAGCATCCGATGAAGGCGATGCCGCTCGACAAGATCAAGCCGGAACTGCGCCGCCAGGAGGTCGCCTATCCGACCGACCACGCGGCAGGCACCATCGTCGTCGATACGCCCGCGCGCCGGCTCTATTATGTGCTGGGCGACGGAAGGGCGATGCGCTACGGCATCGGCGTCGGCCGGCAGGGCTATTCGCTGGCAGGCAACGCCTATATCGGCCGCAAGGCGGAATGGCCGAGCTGGACGCCGACCCCCAACATGATCCGCCGCGATCCCAAGAAGAACCTCAAATATGCCGGCGGCCTTCCGGGCGGCATCAACAATCCGCTCGGCGCCCGCGCCATCTATCTCTACCAGAACGGCAACGACACCATGTTCCGCATCCACGGCACCAACCAGCCGTGGTCGATCGGGCAGGCCATGTCGAGCGGCTGCGTGCGCATGCTCAACCATGACGTCATCGATCTTTACGAGCGGGTGAAGCCGGGCGGCAAGGTCCATGTCATCCAGGGCCGCCGCGAGGCCTGACGCCGGCGACAGCCGCATCCCGAGTGACACGACGAGGCCGGCCGATTGCCGGCCTTTCCGTTTTGCGGGTTGAAAAAGCTGAATCCTCCCATACGATTGCCCGTGATCCCGCGCCTGGACGAAGTGGGGGTGCGATTTGACGCTCCCATGACGCAATGGGGGCAATGGCAGACGCATTCGTACCGGCATGCGATCCCGTAGCTGCAAAAGTCGAGGCTGCGGTATTGCAGGAGGGCCTTCCCGGTCCGTCCGAAAGCGATCCGCGGAGGATCACGGGCCTGGCGGCGGCGGTGCGGCGAGGCTCGAAGGAGCACAACGACACCGTCGCCAATGAGGGAACGGATATGAAACATCTTCTTGCTTCCACCTGCCTTGTCGCCGGTCTGCTGGCCATGACGGGCGCCGCGCGTGCCGAGTGCGGCGACGTGACCATCGCCAGCATGAACTGGCAGAGCGCCGAGGTTCTGGCCGCGCTCGACAAGTTCATCCTGACCGAAGGCTACGGCTGCAACGCCGAGGTCATCGTCGGCGACACGGTTCCGACCATCACCTCGATGATCGAGAAGGGCGAGCCGGATCTCGCGCCGGAAGGCTGGGTGGATCTGCTGCCGGACGTCGTCAAGCGCGGTATCGATGAAGGCAAGCTGGTCGGCGCGGCCGTCGCGCTTTCCGACGGCGCCGTTCAGGGCTGGTGGATTCCGAAATACATCGCCGACGCCAACCCGGACATCAAGACGATCGACGACGCGCTGAAGCACCCGGAACTGTTCCCGGACCCGGAAGACAAGAGCAAGGGCGCCGTGCACAACGGCCCGCAGGGCTGGGGCGGCACGGTCGTGACGAGCCAGCTCTACAAGGCCTATGGCGGCGAAGCGGCGAACTTCACGCTGGTCGACACCGGCTCGGCTGCCGGCCTCGACGGCTCCATCGCCAAGGCCTACGAGCGCAAGGAAGGCTGGGTCGGTTACTACTGGGCGCCGACCGCGCTGCTCGGCAAGTACGAGATGGTGAAGCTGGAGCACGGCGTTCCCTTCGACGCCGCCGAGTGGAAGCGCTGCAACACGGTTGCCGACTGCGCGGACCCGAAGAAGAACGACTGGCCGAAGGACACCGTCCAGACGCTCGTGACGAAGCCCTTCTCCGACCGCGCTGGCGCGGACGTGATGGGCTACCTCAACAAGCGCGCCTGGAGCAACGCGACGGTCAACAAGCTGATGGCCTGGATGACCGACAACCAGGCGAGCGGCGACGATGGCGCCAAGCAGTTCCTCAAGGAGAACGAAGCGCTCTGGAAGGAATGGGTCTCGCCGGAAGCCGCCGAAAAGATCAAGGCTGCCCTCTGATAGCCTGACCGACGACAGGGCGGCGCGTCCTTTGCGGCGCGCCGCCCTGCGCCTTCGTTTTCGCGCATGTCGCGCCGCGCATATCCCGGCGACATGCATCAGGGTTGACCGGACAAGCCGGCGCAAGACCGGACCGGGCCGGAAGGGGATCTCATATGGAATGGTTCACGAAATTTCCGACGATGGACGCGGATTCGCTGCGCGACCTCAAAAAGACGATCGATGAAGGCTTTCGCGGCTTCACGCGCGCCTATGGCGACGGCATCGAATCCATCTTTCAGCCGCTGCAGCACTTCCTGATCTGGTCCGAGCGCTTCATGACGAAGACGCCCTGGCCGATCATTCTCCTCCTCATCGCGCTTGTTGCCTGGTTCGCCAGCCGCAACTGGAAGATCGTCGCCGGCACCGTCGTCACGCTCCTGCTGATCGGCTATTTCGACATGTGGGACGACACGATGAAGACGGTCTCGATGATCTTCGTCTGTACCGTGCTGTCCATCGTCATCGGCATTCCCATCGGCATCCTCATGTCGCGCTCCGACCGGGTGCAGAACGCCATCAACCCGATCCTCGACGTCATGCAGACCATGCCGAGCTTCGTCTACCTGATCCCCGTCGTCATGCTGCTCGGCATCGGCAAGGTTCCCGGCCTCATCGCGGTCGTCATCTACGCCATCCCGCCGATGATCCGCCTCACCAATCTCGGCATCCGCCTCGTCGACAAGGATGTGCTGGAAGCCGCCGACGCCTTCGGCTCGTCGAGCTGGCAGAAGCTGAAGAACGTGCAGATGCCGCTGGCGCTGCCCACCATCATGGCCGGCATCAACCAGACGATCATGATGGCGCTCGCCATGGTCGTCATCGCCTCGATGATCGGCGTGCAGGGCCTCGGCCAGCCGGTGCTGAAGGCGATCTCGAACCAGTATTTCACGCTCGGCATCTTCAACGGCCTCGCCATCGTCGGCATCGCGATCATCTTCGACCGCGTCAGCCAGGCTTTTGGCGCGCGCCTGCAGAAGCATCGCGAGATCATTCACGGCTGATCCGCCGTTCAGGCCAACAAAAAGGGCGCCCGGCGAAAGCCTCGGGCGCCCTTTTTTCGTTTGTGCGGTAGAACCGTTTATTCCGCTTATTCCGCTGGGCAGGCCGGCGCTTCCGTGCGGTCCATCTTCTCCATCGCCAGCGACAGGAGGAAGATGCCGAAGCCGACGACGGCCGTCGCCGCGCCCACGAAGCCCATCGAGCCGTAGCCGTAGCCCGCGGTGATCGCCATGCCGCCGAAGAGCGCGCCGAGCGCGTTGGCGACGTTGAAGGCCGAGTGGTTGAGCGCGGCGGCAAGCGTCTGCGCATTGCCGGCGACGTCCATCAGCCGCGTCTGGAGCGCCGGGCCGACGACGAAGCTGCATCCTATGAGGAAACAGCAGACGCCCAGCAGGATCGGGTTATGCGCCGTCAGCGACAGGCTGACGAGCACGAAGAAATAGAGCACCAGCGACCAGCCGATGGTGCGCATCAGCGACAGGTCGGCCAGCTTCGCGCCGAAGATGTTGCCGACGATCATGCCGCAGCCGAAGATCGCCATGATTACCGGCACCATGCCGACATTGAGGCCCGCGACCTCGGTGACGATGGGCGAGATATAGGTGAAGACGGCGAACATGCCGCAGAAGCCGGTTGCCGCGATGCCGAGCGTCAGCCAGACCTGCTTGCGTTTGAGGGCCGAAAGCTCGGTCAGCGCGTTGATGCCCTTCGGCGCCTTGTCGCGCGGCAGGAAGATCGCGATCAGCAGGACGGTCAGAAGCCCGGTGATGCCGACGGCGGTGAACATGTACTGCCAGTCGAGAAGCTGACCGAAGAAGGCGGCGAGCGGCGTGCCGATCAGCGTGGCGACGGTAAGGCCCAGCATGACCTTGCCGACCGCCTGCGTGCGCTTGTTGACCGGCACCATGGAGGCGGCGACCAGCGCGGCGATGCCGAAATAGGCGCCGTGCGGCAGGCCGGAGAGGAAGCGCAGCAGCATGAAGCTGTGGAAGGTCGGGGCGACGGCGCTGGCAAGGTTGCCGGCCGCGAAAAGCCCCATCAGCACCAGGAGCAGGTCGCGGCGGCGATAGCGCGCGCCGATGACGGCGATGACCGGCGCACCCACCACGACACCGAGCGCATAGGCGCTGATGACATAGCCGGCCTCGGCGGTCGTCACGCCGAAGGTGGCGGCGACGTCCGGCAGCAGGCCCATGATGGCGAATTCGCCGGTGCCGATGCCGAAGCTGCCGACGGCAAGCGCCAGAATGATCAGGGTGACGGTAAGCGCCGAAAGCGGCGGCTGCCCGGAGGAGAGGGCGGCGTCGGGCAGGGGATGTTCGGACACGAGGCGGCTCCGCAAGGACAATTCCGGCAGAAGCGCCACGCGATCTGCGTTCGGAATCGTGTAGGACAAACAGACGGCCCACACGGACAAGCCGGTGACGAACCCTCACACGGGCGGCCACTCCTCCTGGCTGCTGATGCGGACTGGTTCGGCCGGAATGGCCGTAATAGGGAAGGTAAGACAGGCCGGCGGGCGCTCTCTCCCGACGCACGCGACCAGCTTGCACTATATCAAACCACGGCGCGCTGCCTACTGCGATTTTTCACCTCTCCGGCCTGTCCCGTTCACGATTTCTTGCCCCCTGTTTCGCGCTCGCCTGTTAATCGCCGCTTTCTCGACTATCTAATGACGGCACAGGCGTTCTCGGCCGTCACACGGAGTATGGGAATGAGAGTACAGGCGATTTTCAACAGGGACGGGGGGACGTTCCGCACCACCGACATGGAGGCCTATGCGCGTCACGCGGAAAAGGTCTTCGCCGAGGCGGGGCATCACCTCGACTGCGATATCGTCGAGGGAACCGATATCGAGATGTCGTTGCGCCGCTGCGCGGATCGCACGGATCTCGACGCGATGCTGGCGGGCGGCGGCGACGGCACCGTTTCCGCGGCGGCCGGCCTTGCCTGGCAGAGCAAGATGCCGCTCGGCATCGTCCCCGCCGGCACGATGAACCTTTTCGCGCGCTCGCTGAAAATCCCGCTCGACATCTGGCAGGCTATCGACGCCCTTGCCGATGGCGATATCGCGGCTGCCGATATCGGCACGGCGGACGACCGCGCCTTCGTGCATCAGTTCTCCGCCGGTCTTCATGCCCGCATGGTGCGCCTGCGCAACGCCATGACCTACCGCTCGCGCCTCGGCAAGATCGCCGCTAATACCCGCGCCGCTCTCGGCGTCATCCTCGATCCGCCGGAATTCGAGGTGGAGTTCAATGTCGACGGCGTGGAGGAGCACCGGACGGTCTCGGCCATCAACGTTTCCAACAACCGCTTCGGCGAGAACGGCCTGCTCTATGCCGAGGACCTGACGGGCGGCCATCTCGGCTTCTACACGACCAACCCCCTGAAGCCTGCGGGCGTTGCAAAGCTCGCCTTCGATATCCTGCGCGGCAAGCTGCGCGAGAATGCCGACGTCACGGAAATGACCGGCACGGAGGTGGAACTGCATTTCCCGAAGGTCGACCGCGCCATCAATTGCGTCATCGACGGTGAATTGCTGCCGATGGACCGCGACGTCTCGATCCGGCTGCATCCCGGTGAGCTGAAGGTGATGGTGCCGAAAGTGCAGGCGGAGAGCATGGCGACAACGGAGCCGGCGGCCGCTTGATGGGTTGCGGGCGAGGGCCCCCCCTCTGCCCTGCCGGGCATCTCCCCCTCAAGGGGGGAGATCGGCAGGAGGTAAGAACCTAGCTCAATCAGCAGCGACGGCGAGGAAGCGAAACATCGCTCCATCCAATCTCCCCCCTTGAGGGGGGAGATGCCCGGCAGGGCAGAGGGGGGGTACTCCTCGGCGCCCCTCAAATCCGCGGCAGATAGGTCTGGTAGTCGAAATCCGAGACCGTGCGCAGGTAGATGATCGCCTCCTTGCGCTTCGTATCGCCGTAGAGCTTCTGGTATTCCGCGCCGAAGGCGTCCTTGATGAAGGGCGAGGCGGAGAATTCTTCGACGGCCGTCAGGAAGTCGTGCGTCAGACGCTTGGCGTCCGGCACGTCCTTGCCCGGCTCCGTTACCGGACCTGGATCGAGTTC
Source organism: Shinella zoogloeoides (assembly GCF_020883495.1). NCBI lineage: Bacteria > Pseudomonadati > Pseudomonadota > Alphaproteobacteria > Hyphomicrobiales > Rhizobiaceae > Shinella > Shinella zoogloeoides. The sequence goes on from NZ_CP086610.1 coordinate 966,818, forward strand.
GTTGTCGAGACCGAGCAGAATGCCGCCGAGGATCGCCGTCAGCAGCAGGTAGGGGTTCACGTCCGCACCCGCGACGCGGTGTTCGACGCGCGCCGCCGGGCCGTCCTTGTCCGGGATGCGGATGGCGGTGCCGCGATGGCCGAAGCCCCAGGTAAGGTCCACCGGCGCGAAGGAGCCCGGCTGGAAGCGGCGGTAGGAATTGGCGAAGGGCGCGAAGACGAGCTGCGCGTCGCGCATCGTCTGCAGCATGCCGGCGCAGATCGACTTCAGCTTCGCCGGCTCGCCGCCCCTGGCGTCGAGAATGTTCTTGCCGTCCTTGTCGATGACGCTGCAATGGACATGCAGGCCCGAACCCGCCTGATCCGCATAGGGTTTCGCCATGCAGGTGGATTTCAGGCCGAAGCGGCGCGCGGCCTGTTCGGCGATGCGCTTGAGGTAGATGCAGTCGTCGGCGGCGGCGAGCGCATCGGGACGGTGCAGCAGGTTGATCTCGAACTGGCCGGGACCGAATTCGGCGGTCGTCGCGTCCGCCGGCAGGTCCATGGCCTTCGCCCAGGCGCGCACGGTCTGGAGATAGTCGTCCAGCGCATCCGTCGCGCGCATGTCGTAGAGTTGGAAGCCGTTCGGCTCGTCGCGGTACATGAGGGCCGCCGGCGGGCGGGGCTTGCCCGTCTCGCGCCAGTCGTCCTCGACCACGTAGAATTCGAGTTCCGTCGCCACGACCGGCGTCAAACCCCTGTCCTCGAAGCGCTTCAGCATGCGGGCGAGAATGGCGCGCGGATCCATGAAGGAGGCGGTGCCGTCGAATTCGTGCATGGTGGCGAGCACCTGGCGCGAGCCTTCCGGCGCCCAGGGCATGGCGGTCAGCGAGCGGCGGTCGGGAATGCACACGCCGTCCGGATCGCCGACGGAAAGGGAAAGGCCGGTGATGTCGTCATTGTCGTCGCCCCAGATGTCGAGCGACTGGGTGGAGGAGGGCAGGCGCACCGAACCGTCCCAGATCTTCTTCTCGCCTTCCGGCGGCACCTGCTTGCCGCGTAGGTCGCCGTTCATGCCGACGAGGAGGATTTCGATACGGGCCGGGGCATTGCTGGGGGCATTGGCGGACGGTGAACCGGCTGCCTTCTTGTCGTTTGTCATGGTGCCTGCTTTTGGTTTGGCGGGAAGCAAGGACAGGAAATTTTGCGTGCGCTCGATCTCTTGCCAAATGCCTGTTGTATGGGCATTTTCGTAACCCATTCTGTCCCGGCGTTCAATAAGGCGGGACCTACCCCCAAGGATGTAGTCAAATGTCGAAGACCAGCGCAGCAGCCGTTTCAAACCTCGGTGCCCTCGATGCCGCCCACCATCTTCATCCCTTCTCGGACATGAAGAAGCTGAACGCGGCCGGCACGCGCATCATCGAGCGCGGCGAAGGCTCCTACATCTTCGACAACCACGGCAAGCGCTATCTCGACGGCTTCGCGGGCCTGTGGTGCGTCAATATCGGCTACGGCCGCAAGGAAATCGCCGACGCCGTCGTCCGCCAGATGAACGAGCTGCCCTACTACAACACCTTCTTCGGCACCACGACGCCGCCGGCCGTGCTGCTCGCCCAGAAGATCACCTCCCATGCCGGCCCGAACATCAACCGCGTCTTCTTCACCGGCTCCGGCTCGGAGGCCAACGACACCTGGTTCCGCATGGCCCGCGTCTACTGGGGCGCCATGGGCAAGCCGACCAAGAAGGCGATCATCGCCCGCAAGAACGGCTATCACGGTTCCACCGTCGCCGGCGCTTCGCTCGGCGGCATGAAGTGGATGCACGAACAGGGCGACCTGCCGATCGCCGGCATCCACCACATCGACCAGCCCTTCTGGTACGGCGAGGGCGGCGACCTCACCTCCGACGAATTCGGCCTGAAGATGGCCCGCCAGCTCGAAGAGAAGATCGACGAACTCGGCGAGGACAATGTCGCGGCCTTCGTCGCCGAGCCGATCCAGGGCGCGGGCGGCGTCATCGTGCCGCCGGCCACCTACTGGCCGGAAATCGCCCGCATCTGCAAGGCGCGCAACATCCTGCTCGTCGCCGACGAAGTGATCTGCGGCTTCGGCCGCACCGGCCACTGGTTCGGCCATCAGCATTTCGGCGTGGAGCCTGACCTCGCCCCCATCGCCAAGGGCCTCTCCTCGGGCTATCTGCCGATCGGCGGCGTCATGGTTTCCGACCGCGTCGGCAATGTGCTGGTCGAGGAAGTGGGCGATTTCAACCACGGCTTCACCTATTCCGGCCACCCGGTCTGCGCCGCCGCCGCGCTGGAGAACCTGCGCATCATCGAGGATGAAAAGCTCGTCGAGCGCGTCCACGACGATATCGGCCCCTACCTTGCCGCCGGCCTCAAGTCGCTGGAAGACCTGCCGATCGTCGGCCAGGTCCAGCAGGTCGGCCTGATGGCCGCCGTGCAGCTCGCCGAGGACAAGGCGACCCGCAAGCGCTTCGAGGACAAGGAAAAGGCCGGCGTCACCGTGCGCAACCATTGCCTCGAAAATGGCCTCGTCCTGCGCGCCACCGGCGACCGCATGCTCTTCTCCCCGCCGCTCGTCATCACCCATGCCGAGGTCGACCAGATGATCGACATCACGCGCAAGGGACTGGAACATGCGTGGAAGGTCATGACGGCCTGAGCGAAAACAAAAAGGGGCGGAATTTCCGCCCCTTTTCCGATCTTCCGCCGTCTATTGGAACGCCGTCTCGAAGAAGCTCCTCAGCTTGCGTGAGTGCAGCTTCTCCGGCGGCATGCCGGCGAGTTTTTCCAGGGCGCGGATGCCGATGCGCAGATGCTGGTTGACCTGCGTGCGGTAGAAGGCTGTCGCCATGCCGGGCAGCTTCAGTTCGCCATGCAGCGGCTTGTCGGAAACGCATAGCAGCGTGCCGTAGGGCACGCGGAAGCGGAAGCCGTTGGCGGCGATGGTGGCCGATTCCATGTCGAGCGCGATGGCGCGGGACTGGGAGAGACGCTTCACCGGCCCGCGCTGGTCGCGCAGTTCCCAGTTGCGATTGTCGATGGTCGCCACGGTGCCGGTGCGCATGATGCGCTTGAGGTCGTAGCCCTCAAGGCCGGTCACCTCCTCGACGGCGCTTTCCAGCGCCACCTGCACCTCGGCAAGCGCCGGGATCGGCACCCAGACCGGCAGGTCGTCGTCGAGCACATGGTCCTCGCGCACATAGGCATGGGCGAGCACATAGTCGCCGAGTGTCTGGCTGTTGCGAAGGCCGGCGCAATGGCCGAGCATCAGCCAGGCATGCGGGCGCAGCACGGCGATATGGTCGGTGATTGTCTTGGCGTTGGAGGGGCCGACGCCGATATTGACGAGCGTGATGCCGCCATGGCCCTTCTTCTTGATATGGTAGGCCGGCATCTGCGGCAGGCGGCCGGGCGTGATGTTCGGCTCGGGCCGGTCGGAGCCGGCGGGGGTGATGATGTTGCCCGGCTCGATGAAGGCCGTGTAGCCATTGCCGCCCTCGGCCATCTGCTGACGCGCCCATTCGCAGAATTCGTCGACATAGAACTGGTAGTTCGTGAAGAGCACGAAATTCTGGAAGTGGTTGGCGCTGGTCGCCGTGTAGTGGCTGAGGCGGGCCAGCGAATAGTCGATGCGCTGGGCGGTGAAGGGGGCGAGCGGAGAAGGCTCGCCGGGACCCGGCTCATAGGCGCCGTTGGCGATCTCGTCGTCGGTATTGGTCAGGTCCGGCGCGTCGAAGAGATCGCGCAGCGGCAGTTCGATGCTCTCGGCGACCTGCGCCTCCACATGGGCGCCTTCCCCGAAGGCGAAGTGCAGCGGGATCGGCGTCGTCGATTCCGAGACGAAGACGCGCACGCCATGATTGCGCATCAGGAGGCCGAGCTGTTCCTTGAGATAGTGGCGGAAGAGCTTGGGGCGGGTGATCGTGGTCGTGTAGATGCCGGGCGAGGCGACATAGCCGTAGGAAAGGCGCGAATCGACATGGCCGAAGCTGGTCGTCTCGATGCTGACCTGCGGGTAGCAGGCCCGGAACCGCTTGTCGGGCGTGCCGTTCTCGCCGAGCGCGGTGAAGGCGTCGGTCAGGAAGGTCGTGTTGCGGTCGTAGAGGTCCTGAAGGGCATCGACGGCGGCGACCGGATCGTCGAAGGATCGGGGCTCGTAGGGTTCCGGTGTGGCGAAGGAAAGCGGCTTGGGAGAGAAGATTCGTTTGCTCATGAATCACTATAGGTGTTGTTATTTGACAAGCAAACGACAAGTCGCGCGCGCCCGCAAGCCCTATCGCGGCGCCGCCAGGATGACGCCCGCGCCGGCCAGCGCAAGCATGGCGCCCGCCACGTCGAAGCGGTCGGGGCGCATGCCTTCGGCAAACCACAGCCAGAGCAGGGAAGCGGCGATATAGACCCCGCCATAGGCCGCATAGGCGCGACCGGCAAAGGCGCTGTCGGCCTGCGTCAGCAGCCAGCCGAAGAGGGCGAGCGAGGCCATGCCGGGAAGAAGCCAGAGAACGGATTTGTCGAGCCGCCACCACGCCCAGAAGGCGAAGCATCCGGCGATTTCGGCAAGGGCGGCTGCGGAAAAGACAAGAAGGGATTTCATCCGGTGCTCCGGGCAATTGGCAAGGGGCCTGCCCGGTTTAGCACGGATAGCGCGGCGCGGTAGCCGGTATCAGCTCATCGACTGGCGCTGGAGGGTGACGAAGAGCACGAGGCCGGCGCCTTTCTTCGTGATGCCGAGGCTGCCCGCATTGCTCCAGGCGAGCGCGCCGACCGGGCCGATCATCATGGCCGAAAGGGCCAGGATGCGCAGGGCGGTGGCGGAGGTACGCAGCAGGGTGGCGGTCATCGTCGTGGCTCCGGGCGTCAGGGCGTCGGGATCAGAGCGCGGCGCGGCACATGCCGGGCGCGGAGCAGGCAACGAGTTTGCCGGCGTCGTTATGCGTGTTGCGGCGGTAATCGGTCTCGACGGCGGCGGCCAGCATGATGGCGAAGACGGCCATCAGCAGGGTGATGATCGTGAGGCGGCGTGCGAGGATGTCCATGGTGTTGTCCCTCATCCATGTGTTTCGGTGTACCCGTTGTCGCACTCCGGGACTGAACGATCCCTGAGAGGTCGGTTCATCTCCCGTTCAGGAAAGGTGTGATCCGGATTTCCGAGGGCGTGCGTTTTTAAAATTCAGGAAAAACAGTGGCTTAAATTGGTTTAAAGACGCAGTTCCACTCCCGGCGGAAAACTGTGCCGGAATAAAAAAAGCCGGCGCGTCGCACCGGCTTCAAAATGATGCTTTTCCCGGAGATCGCGCCCCCGGATTTTCCGGTCAGAGCCGCGTCCAGGTCTGCGACTTGCAGAGCACGGCGAGCACGCAGCCCTTCATGCGCAGGGAATTGCCGTTGACCGTGCCGGAGCCGCTATAGGTCTTGTCCGTTTCGGGATCGGTGATCGAACCGCTGTAGTCGGCGCCAGCGCCTTCCAGCTTGCCGATGCGCTTGCCGGCGTGTTTGCCCGTCTTCAGGGTAATGCAGAAGCTGCCGCCGCATTTCGCGATGACGGCGGTCGCGCCGCTCGCCGTCTTCCAGTTGCCCTCGATCGGCTCGGCGGCAAGGGCGACGCCCGGCACGGTCAGAAGGGCAGCGGCAATCCATGTCCTCAGTTTCATTCTCTTCCTCCTCCAGAATGAGAGCCGGAATATATCTTACGCACACGTAAAGGTAAATATGCCGGATGGCCGGTTTTCCGGCGAAAATTGAGACGCCGGAAAAACGCGCTCGTTTGCCGTGGTTAGCGAAAGGTTGAAATCGCCGGTTGAACAATCCGTAAATTTTTAAGCGAATGCGGCGGTTTCCAAGGGGTGCGATGTTTAACGAAAATCCAATTTTACCAAGCGTTTGGATTTTGTTCGTTTCAAATTAAGCATGCATTTTAAGCGCATTTTGAAAGGCCGGCGGCATAGTGGAGCCATAAGACGAGCACGGAAAACCGCGCCGCAAAACTCTGAAGGAAGACCAAGGCCGCAGAAGACGGCAGGCGCCTGAAGAGGCCCGAAAGGGCAGGTAAAACAGGACACTAAAGCAGTAAACCACGTCAGACAGGGACAATCGAAATGGCACGCTTTGATTTTCAGAACACCGAAACGGCCGCCATGATGGGCGGCGAGAACCGCGCCGAAATCTTCTGCGACATGGGCCTGATGTATGCCACGGGCCGCGGCTGCGACGTGGATGTCGTCCAGGCGCACAAGTGGCTCAACATCGCCGCCATCAAAGGTTGTGAGCGCGCCGCAGAACTGCGCGCCGACCTCGCCGCGACGATGACGAAGACCGACCTCGCTATGGCGCTGCGCGCCGCCCGCGAATGGATGACGGTTCATTGAGGGGATGAGGAATTAGGCAACAGGCAGTAGCCAATAGGGGCGAATGGGATATTTCCCTACTGCCTACTGCCTACTGCCTACTGCCTACTGCCCGCAAAACCTCCGGCAAAGCTGCCTCCAGCAACGCCATGTCGTTTTCCGGCCCGACGCTGATGCGGATGCATCGGTTGAGGGGGGCTATGCCCGGCATGCGGATGAACACGCCATGCTCCATCAATCCGTCGACGATGGCCTTGGCGCGAATACCGTCCCGGCCGCAATCGACGGTGACGAAATTGGTGGCGGATGCGAGCGGCAGCAGGCCGTTGGAACGCGCAATCCCCGAGATGCGTTCGCGGGATGCGCCTATGCGGGCGATGACGTCCGCAAGATAGGCCTGGTCCTTCAGCGCGGCGAGCGCCGCCTGAACCGAAACCCGGGCCATGCCGAAATGATTTCGGATCTTGTCGAAAGCCTCAGCATTGCCGAGCGTGCCGATCGCATAGCCGACCCGCGCGCCGGCAAGCCCGTAGGCCTTCGAGAACGTGCGCATGCGCAGTACGTTCGGCTGGCCGATGAGCGCGCTGATCGCCGGAATGGTCCCGGCCGGCGCGGTCTCGCCATAGGCCTCGTCGAGAATGAGCAGCGTCGTTTCCGGCAGCGCTCGCGCGAAGGAGACGACGCTGTCGGCGTCCCACCAGCTTCCCATCGGATTGTCCGGATTGGCGAAGTAGACGAGCGGCGCATTTTCGCGGCGCACGGCGTCGAGAAGGCCGCTCAGGTCCTCCTTGTCGCCGATATAGGGCACGGTGACGAGCCGCCCGCCAAAACCGTTTACATGGTAGTTGAAGGTCGGATAGCCGCCGAGCGAGGTGACGACCGGCGTGCCCGGCTCGATGATAAGCCGCGCGATCTCGCCGAGCAGCCCGTCGATGCCGCCGCCGATGGCGATATTGTCGCGCGAAATGCCATGGGCGAGCGCAAGCGCCTCGCGCAGCTCGAAATTCTCCGGATCGCTGTACATCCACGTCGTTTCCGCCGCCGCGCGCATTGCCTCCAGCACGGAGGGCGCGGGGCCGAAGCCGCTTTCATTCGCCCCGATGCGCGCCTTCACGGCAAGGCCGCGGTTGCGCTCGATGGCCTCCGGTCCGACGAAGGGCACCGTGGAGGGCAGGGTCTGGGCGAGGGCGGTGAAACGGGAGAATGCGGACATGGAAGCGCCTGGAAACGGGTGGAACGGGAGGGAAGCGCCCGCCGGGCGAAAAATGCCCGCGGAATCGATCTTCCGCGGGCACCCTATCCAATAAAGCGGGAAGGCGAAACGTTCAGGTGACGGCCGAGCCGAGCCGGCCTTTTTCCACGCCCACCATGTAACGCCGGTCGTCCTTCTTCTGGCCGCCGTTGACGCCGCCCGTGAAGTAGTCGGAGCGCACGATGGTATGCAGCAGTTCCTCGTCGATTTCCTTGATGAACTGTACGCCGATGCGGCTGTCGTTGCGGTAGACCTCCGCGCAGCCGATGCGCGAGGCTACGCCGACGATGGAGAGGTAATAGTGAAGCGGCAGGCCGATGGTCGTGGTGACGAAGAAACTCGCGCCGCCCCGCGAAATGTCGATGAGCTTGCAGCTCCGCATCTTGGGTGCGGCAAGGTCGAAGCCTACCGTCATCAGCATGCCCTGCCGGTTGACGGCAAAGCGTTCCCATTTACGCTCGTAAAGTCCTGCGGCGGACCGCTGGTCGGTACCGATGCTCATTGCCACACTCCCGCTTGGGACATCATGTCCGACAGATGGGCAGAGTGTCGCAGGCGAGTATTTTGTTTCGTTGAAGCAAATTCCTAAAAGTTTAACGGGCCGGATTTTCTTGCGGCGTCAGGCATCCTGCGCGTCGGTCTGGCGGCCGAGCACCATGTTCAGGAAGTCCGTATCGAGGAACATGTTGAAGCGCACGACCATCTCTTCGCCGTCGCGCTTGAATTCCGTGCAGGGAATCTCGTCGCGCACGCCATGAATTTCCAGGTAGAAATTCTCCGGCAGCGTCAGCGTCTTGTTGATCGACAGCACCGCGCCCGCGCTCGAAATGCTGCGGATGAGGCAGGTGTAACGCTGCGCCGTGCTGAGGTGATGGCCGATCGGGGTGACGAAGCCGGGCTTGTCGATGCGATACTGAACGAAGCTGCGCTTGGGGTGGCGCAGGTGAAGCTGCTCGTGGACGGTTTCGAGGGGCATGGTTCCCTCCCGCTTCTGTTGCCGGGTTTCAACTGTATCGAAACGGGATGGATAAAACGTGAAAACGGCCGCTCGCATTTTAGCGAGCGGCCGCTGGAAGCCGGGAAGGCCGGAATGGCTTACTGGAAGGCCTGCAGGCCCGTCTGCGCACGGCCGAGGATCAGCGCGTGGATGTCGTGCGTGCCCTCGTAGGTGTTGACCGCTTCGAGGTTCATGACGTGGCGGATGACGCCGTATTCGTCGGAAACGCCGTTGCCGCCATGCATGTCGCGCGAGACGCGGGCGATATCGAGCGCCTTGCCGCAATTGTTGCGCTTCATCAGCGAGATGAGCTCGGCCGGGGCGCGGTGCTCGTCGAACAGGCGGCCGAGGCGCAGCGCGCCCTGCAGGCCGAGCGCGATTTCCGTCTCCATGTCGGCCAGCTTCTTCTGGATGAGCTGGGTGGCGGCCAGCGGCTTGCCGAACTGCTTGCGGTCCAGCGTGTACTGGCGTGCGGCGTGCCAGCAGAATTCGGCGGCGCCCATCGCACCCCACGCGATGCCGTAGCGGGCGCGGTTGAGGCAGCCGAACGGGCCGGCAAGGCCGGCGACTTCCGGCAGCAGGTTTTCTTCGGGAACGAAGACGTCCTGCATCATGATCATGCCGGTGACGGAGGCGCGCAGCGAGAACTTGCCCTCGATCTTCGGCGTCTCGAAGCCCTTCATGCCGCGTTCCAGCACGAAGCCCTTGATCTTGCCGTCATGCGCGTCGGACTTGGCCCAGACGACGGCGACGTCGGCGATCGGCGAATTGGTGATCCAGTTCTTGGCGCCCGAGATCAGGTAGCCGCCGTCGACCTTCTTGGCGCGGGTGATCATGGAGGAGGGGTCCGAGCCATGGTCCGGCTCGGTCAGACCGAAGCAGCCGACCCATTCGCCGGAGGCTAGCTTGGGCAGGTACTTCTTGCGGGTCTCTTCCGTGCCGTAGGCGAAGATCGGGTGCATGACCAGCGAGGACTGCACGGACATGGCCGAGCGGTAGCCGGAATCGACGCGCTCGACTTCGCGGGCGACGAGACCGTAGGAGACGTAGTTGGCGCCGACGCCGCCGTATTCTTCCGGCACGGTCGGGCCGAGCAGGCCGAGTTCGCCCATCTCGCTCATGATCTCGCGGTGGAAGACTTCATGGCGGTTGGCTTCGGTAACACGCGAGGCCAGCTTGTCCTGGCAATAGGCGCGGGCCGTATCGCGGATCATGCGCTCTTCGTCGGTAAGCTGATCCTCCAGGAGGAAGGGGTCGGCCCAGTCGAAGGGCGCCATCTTGGCGCGGGCCTGCTGGGGAGTGGCGCTGTGGTGCTCGCTCATTGTTTCCGTCCTGTCGCGGGTTTGTCGTTGCAGAAGTGCTACATCAGCTTCCTGTTCTCCGAAAGGGCGGGAACGAAAGCGAGGCGCGAACACTTTGGCTATTTATGAATGCCCTCATGAGCCGGCAGAATGAGCGGCCATCGTGGGAATTCGCCCTTTTGCCTTGTTCCTGCCCTTCGCAACGCGCATGTAGCCTGACAATGAGCAATTCCGAAAAAGAGAGGCCAAGCATGCGCGACCGCTTCAAGAGATCGGTCGAGCGGCTGGCGCCGACCGAAATACGGCTAGGCGACCTGCTCTGGCCCTTCCACCGCCCGCCCGAGCGCAAGGCTCCCGCCGCCCGTCGCCGCCCCGCCGGGGCGTCCCTCCTTGTCGAGGTCACGGATTTCGGCAGCAATCCCGGCGGCCTGCGCATGTTCGAGCATGTTCCGGAGGGTCTTCCCGCTGGTCGGCCGCTGGTTCTGGTGCTGCACGGCTGCCGGCAGGATGCCGAAAGCTACGACCGTGCCGCCGGCTGGGCCTCGCTTGCCGAGGAGCGCGGCTTTGCCGTCGTCTATGCCCAGCAGCGCGAGACGAACAACCCGCGCCTCTGTTTCACCTGGTTCCGCCCGAGCGAGGTGACGCGCGACCGCGGCGAGATGATGTCGATCCGCCAGATGGTGGCGCATACCGCCGGACAGGCCGGCAGCGACCCACAGCGCATCTTCATCACCGGCCTTTCCGCCGGCGGAGCCATGACCGCCGCCATGCTGGCGAACTATCCGGACCTCTTCGCCGGTGGCGCGATCATCGCCGGCCTTCCCTTCGGCGCGGCCCGTGACGCCACCCGCGCCTTCGACGCCATGGGGGAGGCCCCCGAGCGCACCGCCCGCGAATGGTCCGATCTCGTCCGCACGGTTTCCCCCCGCATCGCCCGCAAACCGGCCATCTCGATCTGGCACGGCACGGCCGACGATACCGTTTCCCTCTCCAACGGCATCGCCCTCGTCGAGCAATGGCGCGACCTCTACCGCCTGCCGAAGGACGCCTTCGTCGAAAAGCGCATGAAGGGTCGGCGCACCCGCATCTGGCCCGACAAGGACGGTAAACCCCTCGTCACCTTCCACGAAATCGACGGCATGGGGCATGGCACGCCGGTGCTGAGGGGCGAGGGCGGCGGTTATGCGGTGTCCACCGAGCCGTTCATGCTGGAGGCAGGGTTTTCCTCGACGCTGGAGATTGCGAAAGCCTGGGGACTGGGGCGGAAGTGGAAGCGGTGAAGCCGCTTACCCCAGCAGCCACTCATGCTCCTTGGCATTGTGGAATTTCCACACCCGCTTCGGCCCCGCCATCACATTGAGATAGTAGAGGTCGTAGCCATGAATGGTGGCACAGGGGTGATAGCCCTTCGGCACCAGCGTCACGTCGCCGTCCTCCACCGCCATTGCCTCGTCGAGTGAGCGGTCGTCCGTATAGACGCGCTGGAAGGCGAAACCCTGCGGCGGGTTGAGGCGGTGGTAATAGGTCTCCTCCAGCAGGCTTTCGTTCGGCAGGTCGTCCCGGTCGTGCTTGTGCGAGGGGTAGGAGGAGGTGTTGCCGCTCGGGGTGATCACCTCCACCACCAGCAGCGAATGGGCCGAATTGTCGTCCTCCGGCATAATGTTATGGACATGGCGGACATTCGATCCCTTGCCGCGCGACAGTTTCGGATGCGTGCCCGGCGCAATGGCCTTCGCCCGGTAACCGCCGCCGCCGGGGGCCGAGCAGACGGCAAGTTCCAGTTCGGTTTCCGCGGTCACCGACCAGTTGGCATTGGCCGGAACATAAAGCGCGTGTGGCGCGCCCTCGAAGGGGGACATGCGTTCGCCGAGAACACCGAAATCCTCGCCGCCCGCCGTCGCCTTGCCCTTGCCGGAAATCCACACGAGGCAGACCTCGCGGCTTCCCGTTTCCGTCGCGACGATCTCGCCCGGCTTCATGCGGTGGAGATCGAAGCCGACATAGGTCCAGCCGGCGCTTTCCGGCGTCACATGGCTGACGCGGCCGTGCCTGCCTTCGGGTTTGACGAGGAGTTTCGGCATGGGGACCTCCTATCCTTTCGGAAAGCCTTGCGTTTCGACAGTATAACCCGCCGCTGTCATCACGCGCATCAATTCCGCATGGCCGACCTCGGCCATCTTCTGCGGCGGGGCCTTGCGCGGATCCTGCTCGGCCTCCACGACGAACCAGCCCTCGTAGCCGTAATCCGCGAAGCGCTGCACGATGGCGCCGAAATCCAGCGAGCCGTCGCCCGGCACGGTGAAGGCGCCGAGCGCCACGGCGTCGAGGAAGGATTGCCGGCTGCGGTCGAGGCCGTCGACCACGGTGCGGCGGATGTCCTTCACATGCACATGGTTGATGCGGGCATGGTGGTTGTCGATGGCGCGCAGCACGTCGCCGCCGGCAAAGGCGAGGTGCCCGGCATCGAGCAGCAGCGGAATGCCTTCGCCCGAGGCCTTCATGAAGGCGTCCAGCTCCGGCTCGGTCTCCACCACGGCGGCCATGTGGTGGTGATAGGAGAGGGGCATGCCCTGTTCGGCGCACCATTCGCCGAATTCCGTCAGCGTCCGGCCATAGGCCTTCATCTCGTCGTCGGAAAGGCGCGGCTTGGTGGCGAGCGGTTTTGCGCGGTCGCCCTGGATGGACCGGCCGACCTCGCCATAGACAATGCAGGGCGCATCGACGGCCTTGAAGAGTTCGATCATCGGCGCGATGCGGTCCTTGTTGGCCGCAAGCTCCTCGTTCACCAGCGTACCGGAGAACCAGCCGCCGCACAGCGTCACGTCAGCCGCGCGCAGGAACGGCAGCATCTCCTCAGGGGTGCCCGGGAAGCGGCGGCCCTGTTCCATGCCGGTAAAGCCCGCGCTGCGCGACTGGCGAAGGCACTCCTCGAGCGAGACGTCGTCGCTGAGTTCGGGAAGGTCGTCGTTCCACCAGGCGATGGGCGACATGCCGAGTTTGGCTTTCATCTGGGTCTCCTTGGGAAGGCGCTCGCCTTCCGATACGATTATCGGTCCTTAGCCGAGGCTCTGCGCCGAGCGTGCCTTCACATAGGCCTCGCGCGCCTTGTTGACCTCGGCGCGCGGGCTGACCTCCGGCACGGCGACGTCCCACCAGTGGCCGCCCTCCTGCGTGGTGACCAGCGGGTCGGTGTCGATGACGATGACCGAGGTGCGGTCGTTGCCCTTACTTTGCTGGATCGCCGTTTCGAGATCCGCAATGGAGGAGACCTTGACGGCGACGGCCCCCATGCTTTCGGCATGCGCCCGGAAATCGATATCCGGCATGGCCTCGATCATCGCGTCCTTGAGCAGGTTGTTGAAGTTCGCGCCGCCGGTGCCCATCTGCAGGCGGTTGATGCAACCGTAGCCACGATTGTCGAGCACGACGACGGTGAGCTTCCTGCCCAGCATGATCGAGGTCGAAAGCTCGGAATTCATCATCATGTAGGAGCCGTCGCCGACCATGACGACGACATCCGCCTCCGGCCGCGCCAGCTTGACGCCGAGCGCCCCGGCGATCTCGTAGCCCATGCAGGAAAAGCCGTATTCCATGTGGTAGCCGCCCGGCTTGCGGGCCTGCCAAAGCTTGTGCAATTCGCCCGGAAGCCCGCCGGCTGCGCAGACGAGCACGGAATTCTCACCGCCAATGGTGCGCTGAACCGCGCCGATGACCTGCGCATCGGAGGGAAGGGCGGCATTTGTGGGCGCGGTCGCGCTGTTCGCCGCCGCCATCCACGCCGTCTTGCGGGCCTTGGCCGCAGCCTCCATCGAGGCGGGGGCCTTCCAGCCGCCGAGCGCTTCGGAAAGCAGCGTCAGGGCCTCGCGGGCATCGGCGACGAGCGGCTGGCTGTCGTGTTTCGCCGCGTCGAAGGCCACCGTGTTGAGGCCGATCATCTTCAGTCCGTCATGCTTGAAGAGCGCCCAGGAGCCGGTGGTGAAATCCTGCATGCGTGTGCCGACGGCGAGGATGACATCCGCTTCCTCGGCAAAGGCATTGGCGGCCGAGGTGCCGGTAACGCCGATGGAGCCCATGCAGAGCGGATGGTCGTCCGGCAGCGCCGACTTGCCGGCCTGCGTGACGGCGACCGGAATGCCATGCAGGCCGGCAAAGGCCTTCAGCTCGGCGGTCGCCTGCGAATAGAGCACGCCGCCGCCGGCGATGATCAGCGGCTTTTCTGCCTTGCGCAGCGTCTCGATGGCGGCGGCAAGCTCGCCGCTGTCCGGGCGCGGGCGGCGCTGCGTCCAGACCTTCTCCGCAAAGAGGCTCGCCGGATAGTCATAGGCCTCGGCCTGCACATCCTGGCAGAGCGAAAGCGTCACCGGGCCGCAGTCGACGGGATCGGTCAGCACCTGCATGGCGCGTTTCAGCGCCGGGATGATCTGCTCGGGACGGGTGATGCGGTCGAAATAGCGTGAGACGCAGCGGAAGGCGTCGTTGACGGAAACGGTGCCGTCGCCGAAATCCTCGATCTGCTGGAGGACCGGGTCGGGAATGCGGTTGGCGAAGACATCGCCGGGCAGGAACAGGACGGGCAGGCGATTGACATGCGCGACGCCCGCCGCCGTCACCATGTTGAGCGCGCCGGGGCCGATGGAGGTCGTGCAGGCCATGACGCGCTGGCGAAAACTCGCCTTGGCGAAGGCGATGGCGGCATGGGCCATGCCCTGTTCGTTATGGGCGCGCAGCGTCGGCAGCTCCCCGCGCACCTGATAGAGTGCCTCGCCCATGCCCGCGACGTTGCCATGGCCGAAAATGGCCCAGACACCCGCGAAGATCGGCACCTTCCTGCCGTCCACGACGGTCATCTGCGCCTTCAGGAAATGCGCGACGGCCTGCGCCATCGTCAGCCGGATCGTCTTGCCCATCGTCTTCCTCCCAAATGTCTTTCTTTAAAGCCCGCGCGTCTTGAGCCATGCATCGGTGAGTGTGCGGAAGCGGCCGGCCATGTCGGCGATGGCCGCCTCGTCGTCCATCCGGCCGGCCATCCACGCCCGCGCCGCATCGGCAAAGATCGTGCGGCCGACGGCAAAACCCTTGACCGCCGGGGCCACCTTCGTCGCCTCGAAGGCTTTGACCAGTTCCTCCGCCGGCGCTTCGAGGCCGAGCAGCACGATACCACGGCACCAGGCATCGTTTTTCGCGATCACCGCCTCGATGTTCCGCCACGCTTCGGGCGAGGCTTGCGGCTCCAGCTTCCACCAGTCCGGCTTGATGCCGAGGTCGTAGAGTTCCTGCAACGCCGTCGAGATCGTCTCGTCCTTCAGCGGCCCGTTCTTGCCGGCGATGATCTCGACCAGCAGTTCGCGTCCCACGCGGCGCGCGGCCTCGAAAAGCGTGCGCAGCTTCTCCTGCTGCTCCTGCTTGAGCGCGGCCGGGTCGTCCGGGTGATAGAAGCACAGGCATTTGATACAATGGTCGAGCGACCATTCGACGAGCTGCGAGCCGATATCCTGGCTGAATTCGAACCGCAGCGGTTTGGAGCCCGGCAATTCGACCGGCCGTCCGAGCCAGGAGAAATTCTTTG
Source organism: Shinella zoogloeoides (assembly GCF_020883495.1). Classification (NCBI taxonomy): domain Bacteria; kingdom Pseudomonadati; phylum Pseudomonadota; class Alphaproteobacteria; order Hyphomicrobiales; family Rhizobiaceae; genus Shinella; species Shinella zoogloeoides. The sequence continues at coordinate 982,282 of NZ_CP086610.1, forward strand.
TCGCGGCGTCGAAGAAGGCGTCGCGGCCGAAGCGCTCGTCGATCAGCATGCCATAGCCCGGCCGCCCCTCGGCGACACGCGCGGCCGCTTCCACGGTGAGGCGCTTGAACTGCGCAATCCGCTCATGCGGCACGCCGAGTTCGTCCGCGACGTCGACAAGCTGCATGCGATGGTCGCAGGCGAGCGCCATCAGCAGAGGAATGTCGCCCTGCTTGCGGTTCGTCGCCCAGTGGATGTGGTTGATCGCCTCGTCCCTGCGCAGCGCCCGGTGCCTGCTACCGTTCTTCAGGAAGAATTGCAGCTCCTCCCAGCTCGGATATTCCGGCGAGCAGAGCAGGCGCGAGACGGCGAACGCGCCGCAGGCATTGGCCCAGGTGGCGGAGGTCGCATGGTCCTCGCCCTTCAGCCAGCCGCGCAGGAAGCCGGATAGGAAGGCATCCCCCGCGCCGAGCACATTATAGACCTCGATGGGAAAGCCCTGACCGACCACGCCATCCTCCAGATCGTCGGAGATCGGCCCGTCATAGACGATGCAGCCCATCGCGCCGCGTTTCAGGACGATGGTGGCGGAGGAGACCGCGCGGATCGCCTTCAGCGAGGAGAGTACATCGTCCGCGCCGGAGGCGATCATGATCTCCTCCTCGGTACCGACGATGAGGTCGCAATCCGGCAGCACGGATTTCATAATGGCGGAGACACGATCGGACTTAACATAGCGCTCGAACCCTTCGGCATGGCCGGCAAGGCCCCAGAGGTTCGGGCGGTAGTCGATGTCGAAGATCACCTTGCCGCCGCTCTCCTTGGCGATGCGGATCGCCTTGCGCTGCGCGGCCTCGGTATTGGGGCGGGAGAAATGCGTACCGGAGACGAGCACGGCGCGCGAGGAGCGCACGAAAGCCTCGTCCACGTCGCTTTCGTCGAGCGCCATGTCCGCGCAATCCGTACGCACGAAGATCATCGGCGAGACGCCCTCGGATTCTATGGCGAGCAGCACCAGCGCGGTCAACCGCTCCCTGTCGGTCCCGATGCCCTCGACATTCACGCCTTCGCGGGCCGATTGCTCGCGGATGAAACGGCCCATCTGCTCATCGCCGACGCGGGTGATGAGCGCGGATTTGAGGCCGAGGCGCGCGGTGCCGATGGCGATATTGGCCGGGCAGCCGCCGACCGATTTGGCGAAGGAGGCCGTGTCTTCCAGCCGCGTGCCGAGCTGCTGGCCATAGAGATCGACGGACGAGCGGCCGATGGTGATGACGTCGAGCGTCTTCATCTGGTCGGTATGGGGCATGTCTTCCTCCCGGTCGCGCGGCGTCATGGCGGAAAAATGAAACATGAATTCCATTATTCTGTCAATTCGGAATGTTCATTCCGTTTTGCCTGTGCGCTTCAGGCTGCGGCGTCGCTCCGCTATGGCGACGGGCAGGGCCATGGCGAGCGCCATGGAGGCGGAGAGAGAGCGGAAGCCGGCATAGTCGGCCTCGGCGACCTCGATCCAGTGGGTGGCGCAGGCGGCGAGAGGAGAGAAGACCGAATCGGTGATGGCGACGACCGGCACGCCGCGTCCGGCAAGCGCCTGCGCCTGCGCCAGGCTTTCGGCGGCATAGGGCGCGAAGCTTGCGGCGATCACGGCGTCCTTGTCCGTCGCGAACTGCGCGATCTCGGCATCGATGCCGTTCGGTGAGGCGATGATCTGGTGGCGGATGCCGAGCTTGCCGAAGGCGTAGGCGATATGCGCGGTGAGCGGATAGGCGCGGCGCTTGGCGACGAGATAGATGGTCTCCGCGCGGGCGAGCAGGTCGACGGATTTCGAGAAGGCCTCGCCGTCGATAGCACTGGCGAGCCGCGCGACGGACTGGCTGGCCGCCGCAAGGAAGCCGTTCAGCAGCTCCGTGTCGCTGTTGGCCGCCGGCCCCGCCTCCAGCGAAAGCAGGCGTTCCTCATAGGAAAGCGTGCGATCCCGCAGCCGGGCGCGGAAAACGCTCTGGAGATCGGAAAAGCCCTCATAGCCGAGGTGATGGGCAAGGCGCACCAGCGTGGAAGGCTGCACATCGGCCGCCGCCGCAATGCTCGCCGCGGTGCCGAAAGCCATCTCGTCGGGATTGGAAAGCGCATAGGCCGCCACCTGCGCCAGCCGCTTCGGCATCGTTTCCTTGCGCTCGATGATCACGCTGCGCAGGCTGTCGAAATCGCGGGGGCCGCGCGGCGGGGCCGCTTCGCTGCTGTCCATGCCCTCTTCTCCCTTTTGCGGCGGCGTGTGGCGAAATGAATATTCCAAATTTCGGGAAAAGATAGTTTCGGTTCCAGATCTTTTGCGCATCGGGGCGCATGGCCGGCAAAAAAAATCCGGCGGGCCGCGCATTGAAACGACCCATCCCATACGTAATACTCTCGGCAAGAATGCCGGAGGGTAGGGCATGTTCAAACGAATGCAGAAGCGCTGGGCGCCGGTCTTCTTCGTGTCTGTCGCTGTCGTTGTGTTCAACGCGGGCATCGCTGAGGCGAAACGCGTTGCGCTGCTGATCGGCAACCAGAAATACGAAGAGACGGCCCAGCTCAACAATCCTGCGAACGACGTGGAGCTGATGCGCGCCTCGTTCGAGGAGGCGGGTTTCGACAGCGTCAAGACCGTGTTCGATCTCGACCGCGGCGCCATGGTCAAGGCGCTGCGCGAATTCGAGGACGAGGCGGTGGATGCGGAAATGGCCGTCGTCTACTATTCCGGCCATGCCATGGAGATGAACGGGGTCAATTACCTCATTCCCGTCGATGCGGCGCTGAAGAGCGACCGCGACGTCGAGGACGAAAGCGTCGCCATCGACCGCGTGCAGCGCTCGCTGGAGGGTGCGAAGAAGCTGAAGCTCTTCATTCTCGACGCCTGCCGCAATAATCCCTTCGCCCAGTCGATGGCGCGTTCCATCGGCACCCGCGCCGTGACGCGCGGCCTTGCCCGCGTCGAGCCGGAATCGGCCGACACGCTGATCGCCTTCGCCTCCAAGGCCGGCACGGTGGCGCTGGACGGGGAGGGGAAGAACAGCCCCTTCGCCACCGCGCTCTCGAAATACCTGACGGAACCGGGCCTCGATGTGCGCATCGCGCTCGGCAAGGTGCGCGACGAGGTGGTGGAAGCCACCAACCGCGAGCAGGAACCCTTCGTCTACGGTTCGCTCGGCGGCGCGCAGATCTTCCTGAACATCAAGGAAGTGAACATCAACATCACCAACAGCGGCAACACGCAGGAGGTCTCGCCGAACGGCCAGTCCGAGGCGGCGGCCGATTGGCAGAACATCCGCGACCTTGCGGACGAGGACTTGATCAACGCCTTCATCGCCAAGCACGGCAAGGACCCCGTCTACAAGATGCTGGCGGAAAAGAAGCTCGCCAGCCTCAAGGAAGCCACTGAGAAGGAGGGCCAGGACGCGGCGGGCATCGCCTGGGAGGCCCTGAAGGAATCGACCGACGCGGCCGCCCTCCAGCGCTTCATCGAGCGCTATCCCGACAGCCGGCACCGCAGCGATGCCGAACATCTCATCGCCGCGCTGGAGCCGAAGAAGGGGCTCAGCGTCGATGTCGCCTCCAAGGAAACGGCCGCCTCGCGCGATTGCTTCCTTCTGGCCGGCGAGCCGCAGTCGCTGCCCGGCTTCATGGGCGTCAACTTCCTGAAGATCGACGCCAAGCGGGCGCTCACCGCCTGCGCGCAGGCCGTCAACGAGAACCCGTCCGACGGCATGCTCGTGAACCTGCTCGGCCGCGCCTACGATGCCGACCGCAACTATGTCGAAGCCCGCCGCACCTATGAGAAGGCGATCGAGCTGGGCAATATGTATGCGCTCACCAACCTTGCCTGGTTCTCGATCTACGGCACGGACGGTCCCGTCGATGTGCCGAAGGGCCTGTCGATGTTCGAGAAGGGCGCCACCGCCGGCAATTCCTATGCCCAGGCCTCGCTCGGCTGGATCTACCGCGAAGGCTACGGCGGCACGCGCCAGGACTATAACGAGGCGGTGAAGTGGTATCAGCAGTCGGCCAACCAGGGCTATGCCAATGCCATGGCGACGATGGGCTGGTTCTACCGCGAAGGCCTCGGCGTCTCGCAGGATTACGTCCAGTCGCTCGCCTGGTATCGCAAGGCGGCCGATGCCGGCGACGCCAACGCCATGTCGTCGCTCGGCTGGGCCTACCAGAATGGCCTCGGCACGCCGCAGGATTATGCGGAAGCGAAGGTCTGGTACGAGAAGGCCGCCAATATCGGCGATTCCTATTCCATGGCCTCGCTCGCCTGGCTCTATGATGTCGGCAACGGCGTGAAGCAGGACTATGTGGAGGCTCGCTACTGGTATGAGAAGGCCGCCAATGCCGGCAGCGCCTATGCCATGGGCAATCTCTCCCGTCTCTACGATCAGGGCCTCGGCACGCCGGCCGATGCGAAGGAGGCTGTCCGCTGGGCCGCCGCCAGCATCGAGAGCGGCGACCCCACCAAGCTGAAGGAGCTGAAGGACACCCCCGGCAACTTCACCGTCGCCTTCCGTCAGGAAATGCAGAATCTCCTGCGCGAGCGCGGCTATTACAGCGGCACGTCGGATGGCGAGTTCGGCGCGGCGACGCTGGCGGCGCTCGACAAGCTCGCCACTGGCCGTAACGACAGTGCATCGCTGTCGACGACGACCAGCACCGCCGGCCAGTCGGCGGTCGTCCTCAGCGGTTCGGACACCGAGCAATGCTACGAGCTTGCGGGCGAACCGAATGTGCGCCCGGGCTTCGTCGGCAAGCTCTTCGCGCAGATCGACTACGGTCGCGCGATCCCCGTTTGCGAAGCGGCGCTCGCCGCCAATCCGTCGGACAATTCGATCCGCAACATGCTGGGCCGTGCCCACGACGCCGCGCGCAACTATCCGAAGGCGCGCGAAAACTACCAGAAGGCGGCCGACGAGGGGAACCTCTACGCCCTGACGAACCTTGCCTGGTATTCGATCTATGGCACGGACGGTGCGGTCGACATGGCCAAGGGCACCCGCATGTTCGAGCAGGCCTCCAATGCCGGCAACGCCTATGCGCAGGCCTCGCTCGGCTGGCTCTATCGTGAGGGCTATAACGGCACGCGCAAGGACTATGGCGAGGCCTTCAAGTGGTACAGCAAGGCGGCCGAGCAGGGCTATGCCAACGGCCAGGCCACGATGGGCTGGTTCTACCGCGAGGGTCTGGGCACGACGCGCGACTACAATCTCTCGCTCGAATGGTACAAGAAGGGCGCGGAGGGCGGCGACGTCAACGCCATGTCCTCGGTCGGCTACGCCTACCAGTCCGGCCTCGGCGTCGCGGTCGATTATGTCGAGGCGCGCAAATGGTACGAGATGGCCGCCGCGCAGAACGACTACTATTCGATGGCCTCCATCGGCTGGCTTTACGATGCCGGCAACGGCGTGAAGCAGGACTATGCGCAGGCCCGCGACTGGTATGAGAAGGCGGCCAATGGCGGCAACACCTACGCCATGGGCAATCTCTCGCGCCTCTACGATCAGGGCCTTGGCACCCGCGCCAACGCCCGGGAGGCCGCCCGCTGGGCCGCCGCCAGCATCGAGGGCGGCGATCAGGCCAAGCTGCAGGAACTCAAGGGCGCGCCGGCAAACTTTACGCCGCAGTTCCGCAAGGAATTCCAGCAGCTCCTGAAGTCCCGCGGCTACTACGACGGCCCCATCGACGGAGACTTCGGCGCCTCGACCCAAAACGCCATAGACCGTCTCGCCGCCCGCACCTGACCGGGCCATCCCGCTCATGCTGCCGCCCGGCGGGGCGCATGGCGGGCTGGAGCCGGGCAACGCGGGCGGCTACGCGCCCGCTGCCCCCAGCGCTGCGACCGTCTCCAGCCAGCGCCGGCGATGTTTGTCGCCGGCCTCCACGGAGCCGATGATGGTTCGCCGGACCGGCGAGACGCCAACGAATTTGAGGATATTGCGTTCGAAACTCCTGACGCTGTGCGCAAGGAAGAACAGCTCATAGACCGCTCGCGGCATCCCCATGGTGACGATCACACGCGCGGAGCGGCCGGTCAGCAGCTTGTCGGCCATCATGCCGCTTCCATAGCGGAACGCGAAACCCGGCCGCAGCACCTGTTCGAGAAAAGCCTTGAGCAGCGCCGGCATGTCGCCGAGCCAGAGGGGATAGAGGATGACAAGGTGTTCGGCCCACTCGATCTGCTTTTGCGCGGCCGCAATGGACGCGGGCGCAGGCTGTTCCATCCAGGCCTTGGGATCGCGGAGAACCGGAAAATCGAGATCGGCGATCCGCACGGTTTGAATGTCATGCCCAGCCCCGCCCTCGGCATAGGCCGACGCCTGCACATGCACGAAACGCGCCGGATCGGCGTCGGGGTGTCCGTCGATGATGAGAATCCTGCGTCGCGCCATTGTCTCAGCCTCCGCGGTCGATTTTTACCCGCAGAACCAGCGCACCGGTTTGATATGAATCACAAGCGCCTCAAGTATTCGCCGCCGAAGCTGCGCACGGGCACAGCCGGGATCGAAACGGAACTGCATTTTTTTGGGGGGCGGCGCTCACTCGGAGGCTGAACTGGCGGAGAAGAAGGGATTCGAACCCTCGATACCGTTTCCGGTATACTCCCTTAGCAGGGGAGCGCCTTCGACCACTCGGCCACCTCTCCGCTCGCGGTTTCAGTATGCGGCATGGGCCGGGATTGCAAGGCTTTTTTCGATTTTCCGGCGAAGATTTTAAAGCTTGTCCCGGGATGAAGAAAAGGGGAGGCGGCGCCCGCAAAGGCCAGGTTCCCGGCGTGTTTCCGTAACGTTTCTGCAAGATTTGGTCCTGCTTCGTTCCGATCACTGTCAGGCCTTTCGGGAGAGCGGAATGAGGCGGCGCGTGGCTTGCCTCATTTCCCGATCGGCGTACCGCGGCCTTTCGGGCTGGATGATTCTCGGGCGAGGGGGGCTACTTCGCCGTGCTGCGCGCCGCGCGCTCGAGGATCGGCACGCAGATGTCGAGGTCGCCGGAGGCCAGATGCGCATAGCGCATGGTCATCTGCAGCGTTTGATGGCCAAGCCAGGTCTGGACGCGCCGGATGTCGATGCCGCCCTGGACGAGCCGGGAGGCGCAGGTGTGACGCAGGATGTGCGGAACGACGTCCGGTTCCGTCCCCAGCCCGACTTCCTGCTTCGCCTCATTCCAGGCAGCCCGGAACTGCGCCTGGACGATGTTTGCGAACGGCCCGCGCTTTCGCTTCTCGCAAGCCTGGATCGCGGCAGATGCCCGCTCGGTGAGAGGGACGGAGCGGCTCTTGCCGCTCTTCGTCAGCCAGAAGGTGACGCGCTCGCCCTGTATGTCCTGCCAGCGAAGGCCGATGCCCTCGCCGAGCCGCGCGCCGGTATCGATAAGGAAGACACAGAACCGGCCGTAGAGGTCGGATTTCTCCGAAATGGCTGCGAAAAGCCGCGCTTCCTCCTCCGGTTCCAGAAAGCGGACACGCCCCGCCTTCTCCTTGAGGCGCTTGAACTCAGGCAAGCTGCGGATATCGCCCATCTTGTAGGCCTTGCGCAGGAGCTTGCTCAGCGCGGCCATCTTCCGGTTGATCGTGGCATTACTGTTGCCGCGCTGACGCAGGCCGGCGACCAGCGTGTCCATCATCGCATCGGTGAACGCAGAAAACTCCGCGCCGAGCAGAATCTCATCGAGTTCGCCGATAAAGGATGTCACATTGTATTTGTGAGAACCCGGTTCCCAGAGGATGTCGACGTAACGGTTCAGCAGAAGGTCGAGGCGTGTGCGCCGGGCGAAGCCTCGCTGCATATCGTCCTGAAAATTGTACTTCAGGCTGTATGTCCCAGCCAATCGAATGGTTTGCCCCATGCTAACCCCTTCTGCGTGCAGGATAATCGCGTATTGGTTGCATCTAAGGGTTACGAAAGTGCTATCGATTCCCTCCTTATAAAGAGGGGGTAGAAACGAAAAACCCGCAGCCTCGAAGAGACTGCGGGTCAATCTTTAGCTCAACTTCAGGTTAGAAGTTGCGCTGCAGACGAAGGAAGCCGCGGGTGAAGTCTTCGTCGGCTGCGCCCGAAACGTCAACGTTGTTGTAGTCAACCGTTGCGAGGAGGTCGAGACCTTCGACGACCTGGTAGCCGACGGTCAGACCAACGCGCCACATGTCAGCGTCGCTGTCGAAGCCGAGGTCACCGAAGTACTGAGCTGCCGGGGTGATCGTGAGCTTTTCCGTTGCCTTGAAGGCGTAGGAAGCAGCAACGGTCCACTCGGAAGCAACCCAGTAAGCGTTCGGGTCGGAAGCCCAGATGCCAGCGAGCTGGAAGGTGCCCGGGCCAACGTCAGCCGACAGGATAGCGCGGATTGCGCCTTCGTCAGCCCAACCGTCGTAACCGCCGAGAACGTCGAGGTTCACGCCACCGAGCGAGAAGCCAACCGTGGCGGCAACGCCAAGGTCATGATGGGTGCCCAGAAGCGGAAGCGTAACCGGAATGCCGCCGAGCGCATCCGTAACTTCGTCCTGGCTCCAACGACCCGAGAGTTCGTCGAGCGAGATGCCTGCACGCCAGGTGCCGCCATCGTAGGTGTAAGCGATGGAGTCGAAATTGGTCTCATTGCCAAGCGAATCGTTTTCGCCGTTGATGCCGCTATCCCACCAGCTGTAGAAACGACCGACCTTGAAGCCACCGAGTTCGATGAAGGCTTCGTCGATGAAGAAGCTGTTATCGGAACGGCCATAGTTTACACTGACGTCTTCAGTAAGGCCGATCGACCGATTCTTGCCGCCGGAAGCTGCTTCGATGTTTACGAAGCCGCGGAGCGTACCAAGTTCGGTGTCCGAACGTGCGTCGAGGTTGATGTCAACCAGCGTGTGAGCATCCCAATCCGAGCGATCGTTGTCCTTACCCTGGAACACGTCGCCGATTTCGTCGCGACCGAACGAGGTCTGGAAGCGAACGAAGCCGCCGATCTTGAGGCAGGTTTCGGTGCCCGGGATGTAGAAGAAGCCGGTGCCGAAGGCGTCGCAGACGCGAACGTATTCCATGGGTTCCGGTTCGGCAGCGACGATAGCGTCGGCGGCCTGTGCGCCGGAAACTGCTGCGAGAGCCGCAGCGGAGCCGATGAGAAGGCTCTTGATGTTCATTTCTGACCTCCAGTCAAAAACGGCCGGACGTGCGTTTCGCGCGCTGGTGATCAACTTCTGGCGGACACACTCTATATATATAAGGTGAGGTCGGGGGGCGGTCTCGACATGGGAGAAGCGCGCGCCGACCAATCACGGCACGTTTCCTCCTCTTCCCGGGGAGAAGGGAAGACGATCGCGGGCCGCGGCTATCGTCGCGCAGGCCAGGATTCGAGATGAGCCTCCTCTTCAGCGTGAGGCCACTGCTGCGACTCGGTGTCGAATCGCAAGCCGGGCGAGGGCGGCGATTCTCGCGGCCGACACCGTTTCATGGGGGAGAGGGATGAGGCCACAGTCCGAAAAAAGGCCCGCTCTCCCCCGTCAAGAACCGGTTTTGCCCCGTTCCTGCCGGGTTTGTGGCAAGGGGAATGAACGGATGGGCTAAGCTAAGTGCCCGCTTCATAAGGCTTTTTGTTAATGATCTATAAACTTTTAGCAATCTGCCCGGCCATTTTGTGTCCTTTGCGCAACAGCGCTGGGCGAAGGCTGCCACAAATCCCGTCCTGTTTCAGTTTGGAGATTGCTTACCGGGGCGCGTCTTGTATTTTCAGCTTCGGAAGCAGGGGCGGTTGATCGTCCGCTTCCTGAACTTGGGGATGGGGCAGGGAACGCTGTCCTTCAGCAAAAAACCCAGACCCGTTTGAAACTTTTTGACTGGAGGTCAGAAATGAACATCAAGAGCCTTCTCATCGGCTCCGCTGCGGCTCTCGCAGCAGTTTCCGGCGCACAGGCCGCCGACGCTATCGTCGCTGCCGAACCGGAACCCATGGAATACGTTCGCGTCTGCGACGCCTTCGGCACCGGCTTCTTCTACATCCCGGGCACCGAAACCTGCCTCAAGATCGGCGGCTTCGTTCGCTTCCAGACCTCGTTCGGTCGCGACGAAATCGGCGACGTGTTCCAGGGTAAGGACAACGATCGCTCGGATTGGGATGCTCACACGCTGGTTGACATCAACCTCGACGCACGTTCGGACACCGAACTTGGTACGCTCCGCGGCTTCGTAAACATCGAAGCAGCTTCCGGCGGCAAGAATCGGTCGATCGGCCTTACTGAAGACGTCAGTGTAAACTATGGCCGTTCCGATAACAGCTTCTTCATCGACGAAGCCTTCATCGAACTCGGTGGCTTCAAGGTCGGTCGTTTCTACAGCTGGTGGGATAGCGGCATCAACGGCGAAAACGATTCGCTTGGCAATGAGACCAATTTCGACTCCATCGCTTACACCTACGATGGCGGCACCTGGCGTGCAGGCATCTCGCTCGACGAACTCTCGGGTCGTTGGAGCCAGGACGAAGTTACGGATGCGCTCGGCGGCATTCCGGTTACGCTTCCGCTTCTGGGCACCCATCATGACCTTGGCGTTGCCGCCACGGTTGGCTTCTCGCTCGGTGGCGTGAACCTCGACGTTCTCGGCGGTTACGACGGTTGGGCTGACGAAGGCGCAATCCGCGCTATCCTGTCGGCTGACGTTGGCCCGGGCACCTTCCAGCTCGCTGGCATCTGGGCTTCCGACCCGAACGCTTACTGGGTTGCTTCCGAGTGGACCGTTGCTGCTTCCTACGCCTTCAAGGCAACGGAAAAGCTCACGATCACCCCGGCAGCTCAGTACTTCGGTGACCTCGGCTTCGACAGCGACGCTGACATGTGGCGCGTTGGTCTGACCGTCGGCTACCAGGTCGTCGAAGGTCTCGACCTCCTCGCAACGGTTGACTACAACAACGTTGACGTTTCGGGCGCAGCCGACGAAGACTTCACCCGCGGCTTCCTTCGTCTGCAGCGCAACTTCTAACCTGAAGTTGAGCTAAAGATTGACCCGCAGTCTCTTCGAGGCTGCGGGTTTTTCGTTTTTGGCGATTTGATCATGGCCAGCGGTGAATGCCTGACGTGACAGGCTTCCCTTATTTGGGGTCTTACGAATGGAATGAGCCGCTAGAGGTGGCCCAGGAACGCCTTTATCCTGGAGAACAGCTCGGGATGGTGAAGGAGGGGGGCGTGGCCCTGGCCTTTTGCGGTCGTCGTTTCCACGTTCGAGCCATGCGCCGCCATGCGCGCCAGCGTCTCCTTCGAGAACACCCGGGAATGTTCGCCCCGCACTGCGAGCAGGGGCTTGCGGGCGAGAAGCTCGAATTGCGGCCAGAGCGTCGGCAGCGGCTTGCTGAAATCGATGGCCTGCAGTTGATCCACCAGCTTCGAATCATGGTCAGCGACGAGCTGGCCGTCCTTCTCCCGATAGATGGCTTCGGCCATTTCGAGCCAGTCGGCCCGTGCCAGCGCGGGGAATGTCGGGCCATGAATGGCTTCCAGCGTATCGGCGGCGTCCGTGAAGCTGGCCGGGAAGGAGCGTTTCGCCAGATAATCGCGAATCTCTTTGAGACCGGCAGCCTCGATTTCGGGGCCGATATCATTGAGGACGGCGGCGGTGATGAGATCCGGCCGCAGGGCTGCCATGACGTGCAGGATCAGCCCGCCGCGCGATGTGCCGACGAAAAGCGCCTCATCGATGCCGAGCGCCGCGCAGGTGGCGATGACGTCGCCGCATTCCATCGGCACATTGTAGTTGGCCGGGTTCTCGTCATAGGCGGAAAGGCCGCGCCCGCGATAGTCGAGGCTGACGACGCGGCGAGGCGAGACGGGATCCTGTGACACCAGCAGGGCGAAGCGATGGAAATCCCGTCCGTTCCGGCTGAGGCCCGGCAGACAGACGAGGGGGCGGCGATCGTTCCCGCCGCCGGCTGGTGCATAGTCCCGTGCGTGAAGCCGCAGCCCGTCCTGAGCGGTGATGAAGCGGCTGGTGGAATGTGTCATGTGCTGGCGCCCCGTATCTGGTTTGCGGCCAGACTAGAGTATTTCCAGCGAAAGCGCGTAGCGGTTTTCCGCGCGGAAAGACGAAAAAACAAAGCGTTGGAGCGTCTTTGCGCTTCGAGGAGAAGCGGGGCCCTTCTGGAGGGGGCTTGTCGGCGAGACAGACAGCGCAGGCCGTCGGCGTCGACTACCGCCCCACGCTCAGGTCGTGCACGATATCGGCCTTCTGGCCGAGCCGGGTCTTGTAGACCTGATAGTTCTCCATGACGCGCTGCACATAGCCGCGGGTCTCGGAGAAGGGGATGCGCTCGATCCAGTCGACGACCTCGTCGATGGGCTTGCCGCGCGGGTCGCCATAACGGGCGATCCATTGCGGCACGCGGCGGGGGCCGGCATTGTAGGCGATGAAGGTGAGAACGTAGGAGCCGCCGAAATCGCTGATCTGCTCGCCGAGATAATGCGCGCCGAGCGTGGCGTTATAGGCGGCGTCCGTCGTCAGCCGTTCCTTCGAATAGGCAAGGCCGTAGCGCTTGGCCACGCCTTCCGCCGTGCCCGGCATGAGCTGCAGCAGGCCGCGTGCATTGGCCGGCGAGACGGCGGCGGGGTTGAAGGCGCTTTCCTGCCGGGCGATGGCATAGGCAAGCGCCTTGCCGGAGCCGGAAATGTTGGCGCCGTCCGGAATGACGCCGATGGGGAAGGCGAGCGCCGCCACGTCGATGCCGCGCCCGAAGGCGATCTTGCCGATCTGCAGGGAAAGCTGGTGATTGCCCTCCTTTTCCGCCTGCGCGGCAAGAAGGGCAAGCTCGCCCGGGCTCATCAGGTCGCCGGCGAGCGCGCGATAGAGACTGTCGCCGCGCCAGCCGTGGCCGGCGGCCTGCAGGCGGGCGATGGCCTGCACGGCCTCGCGCTGATGGAAGCGTGCCCGTTCTTCAGCCGTCGGTGTCGGATATGCGACGTTCAGCGCCTTGCGGCCAAGCCGCGCGCCGGCAAGCTGGCCGTAGAAGGTGCCGGGGAAATTGGCCGCCTTGGCGAAATAGTCCTTCGCTTCGCCCGGTCCGCCTTTTTCGGCCGCGCGGCCGAGCCAGTACCAGGCGCGGGAAACGGAGAGTGGGCGGTCGGAGGCTTGCAGGATGCGCCGGAAGTGCTTTGCGGCGGTCTTCGGCTCGCCGAGATCGCGCAGCGCATACCAGCCGGCATGAAACTCCGCCTCCACGATATCGGCCGGATCGTCCGCGCCGTGATGGGCGGCGACACGATAGGCGTCGCGATAGTCGCCGAGATCGGCAAGGCCGCGGCTGACGATGCGCTGCTCGTTCCACCATGCGCCCGGGTTGACGAGGCGCGCCGGCTCCTCCGGCATGGCGTCGAACAGTTTTGCTGCCGCGCGATACTCTTCCTTGTTCCGCAGGTTGCGGATGCGCAGATACGTATAGGCCGGATCCTGGTGCCAGCGGGCATCCACCGCCTTGATGAGGTCGCCCGCCGTTTTTTGCTTGCCGAGAACGGCCGCCCAGGCGCGGTAAAGCGACTGCGCCTTGCCGAGGTCGCCGAAACGCTGCGCCTGCTCCTTGCGGTCGCGGTAGAGCAGCATGTCCATGCGCGCCTTGTGGTCGTCGGTGGTAAGCAGCGTGCCGAATTCATCGAGAATCTGGCTTTCGAGATCGGGCGAAAGCGTTTCCTTGCGCCAGAAGGATTGCAGGATTTCCGTGGCGCGCGCCGGATTGCCCGTCGCGATCAGCGCGCGGCAGAGCACGATGGCGCCCTCGGCCGTCTCCGGCCGTGTCGTGCCGAAGGCGGCGAGAACATCGGCCGTGGGCGGGTTTTCCCGGGCGAGCGCCCGTTCGGAATGGGTGCGCAGCGCGGTGAGGCCGGGCCAGCCCTTCAGCTCGCGCTGGGCATTCGCGATTTCCCAGGAGGGAACGCCGCGCTGCCCGGAAACGGCGATCGCCCAGGTCAGGATATGGCGGTCGAGGCTGTTGGCGGGCAGGCGGTCGCGGGCGGCGATGGCGGTGGCGGCATCGCGGTTGGAGAGCGCGTCGAGACCCTCGCGCAGGTCCGCGCTTACCGGCTGCATGCTGTCCGCGCGCGGAATGGCGCTTGTGATGAAATCCTTCGACGGCATGTCGGCGGCAAAGCCGAGCGGTTTTATCGCGGGCGTCGCGGCGTTCTCCGCCTCGACGGAGGAGGGGCGCAGGGCAAGGCCGGCCACACCGGCCAGCAACAAGGCGCAAAGGATGAAACTGTTTCTCGAGATCATGCTACATCCCGGATACCTGCCGGCGGGCGGCGTGTCCGTTCGTCCCTTTCCGCCCGAATATCGACAATGATTAACCCTTTGTTGCCTTAACGAAACCTTAACCGCAGCCGTCACGAAGCCGTGAAGGCGGGCGCTGCGGAAGCGACGGACCGGGCAGGGCGAATATTCGTCCGCCCGCACCATTTCCGCCGCGATCATGCATGAAAAACGCCTGCCGCGCGGCTTGCCGCATGACGGTCACATGATTATTGTGCGGCAGCTTTTTAACCACGGAATACGGCCAAAGCATGTAAGCCGCAGGGCGGCTTCGGCCTCAGGAGTTCTCGATGTTCAAGGGATCCATTCCCGCTCTCGTCACCCCCTTCACGAATGCCGGCACTGTCGACGAAGAAGCCTTCGCCGCGCATGTGGAGTGGCAGATCGGCGAAGGCAGCCACGGCCTCGTTCCGGTCGGCACCACCGGCGAATCGCCGACGCTGTCGCATGACGAGCACAAACGGGTGGTTGAACTGTGCATCGAGGTTGCCGCCGGCCGCGTTCCGGTCATCGCCGGCGCCGGCTCCAACAACACGAAGGAAGCGATCGACCTTGCCCAGCACGCCGAAAAGGCGGGCGCGGACGCAATCCTCGTCGTGACGCCCTATTACAACAAGCCGACGCAGAAGGGGCTTTTCGCGCATTACGCGGCGATTGCCGAGGCGGTGAAGCTGCCGATCGTCATCTACAACATCCCCGGCCGCTCCGTGGTCGACATGACGCCGGAGACGATGGGCGCGCTGCACAAGGCGCATCCTTCCATCATGGGCGTCAAGGATGCGACGGGCAAGATCGAGCGCGTTTCCGAGCAGCGCATCGCCTGCGGCAAGGGCTTCGTCCAGCTTTCGGGCGAGGATGCGACGGCGCTCGGCTTCAACGCCCATGGCGGCATCGGCTGCATTTCCGTCACCGCCAATGTCGCTCCGCGCCTGTGCGCCGAGTTCCAGAAGGCGACGCTTGCCGGCGACTACGCCAAGGCGCTGGAATACCAGGACAAGCTGATGCCGCTGCACAAGGCTATCTTCATGGAGCCGGGCGTGTGCGGGGCGAAATACGCGCTGAACCGCACCCGCGGCCTCAACCGGACCGTTCGCTCGCCGCTGCTCTCTTCGCTCGAGCCGGCCACGGAGGCGGCAATCGACGCGGCGCTTCGCCACGCCGGCCTGCTGAACTGACATGGCGACGAAGGCACGCCCCACGACGATCAAGAAGATTGTGGCGGAGAACCGCAAGGCCCGCTTCAACTACGAGATCATCGATACCTACGAGGCCGGCCTCGTGCTGACCGGCACGGAGGTCAAGTCGCTGCGTGAGGGCAAGGCGAATATCGCGGAATCCTATGCGTCCGACGAAGATGGCGAAATCTGGCTGATCAATTCCTACCTGCCGGAATACCTGCAGGCGAACCGCTTCAACCACGAGACCCGCCGCCGCCGCAAGCTGCTGCTCTCCAAGCGCGAGATCCATCGCCTGCGCGTTGCTATCAACCGGGAAGGCATGACGCTCGTGCCGCTGAAGGTCTACTTCAACGATGTCGGCCGGGCGAAGATCGAGCTGGCTCTCGCCAAGGGCAAGAAGCTGCACGACAAGCGCGAGACCGAGAAGGAACGCGACTGGAACCGCCAGAAGGGCCGTCTGCTGCGCGAGCGCGGCTGAGCCTGAAACAGAAAAACGCGGCGCGCCAGGCGTGGCGTGTTTCCTTCAGCCGAAGCGAGGCTTCGGCATGCTTTTCTAGAACTGATTGTAAATCTGCGCGACCACCGACTGGCGGGCGACATGGGCAAGCTCGGCGCTGCCCTGCGGCGCAGGCACGTCCGGCGAAGGCGCGGGGTTGGCGCTCGGCGTGCGGGCGGTGAGGAACGACGACATCAGCGTGTTGAGGTCGTTGCTCTCGATGGCGAGGCGCGCCGTCGGGTTGCGCTCGGCCGCCACGCGTGCGTCCGTGGTTGCCTGCGCCGGGGAAACGGCATGGGAGGGCAGGGCGGCAATGCCGGGCAGGCCGTTGGGCGCATAGAGGAAGCTGAGATCGCCGATCTCCTCCGCGACATCGGAGGGCGTGGCGACCTGCGTGACCGGCTGGGACTGGGAGAGCGCGGCGAGCGCTTCGACGGCGGGCCGGCTTTCGGCGGACGGAACGGCCGCGCGCCTTTCGAGCGCGCTCGATGCTGCCCGGTAACTGCTGCCCGAAAGCGATACTGCGTCCACCATTCTCGGAATGTCCCAATGCGAGATAACTGTCGCTCTCGGGAATAGCAGGAGAGTCTTGCAGAACCCTAATGGGTGGCGAAGGCATTTGATTCAATGTTTAACGAAGCGTTGAATAGGCTGGATTTTCAGGTTTTCCGCAGGGCGAAAAATGGAACAATCCGGTTCATTCAGCCATCTCGGCGCTCCGGATGGGCCATTTCGTACCAGACTTCGCCGTGCTCGCTGCCGCATATGGGGACGGGCCAGTCGACATGCTCGGTGCGCGTATGGCGCATGCCGAGTTTCTCCATCACCCGGCGCGATGCGCGGTTCACCGTCATGGTGGTTGCGACGATCCTGTCGTAGCCGCCCTTGCTGAAGCCCCAGTCGACAAGCGCCGCGGCGCCTTCCGACGCCAATCCCTGTCCCCATTCCGTTCGGCGCAGGCGATATCCAAGTTCGGCCACGCTCTCGTCTTCCGGCCAAAGGCAGAACCACCCGACGAAGGCGCCGCCGCGCACGCGCCGCGCCGTCCAGACATAGGGTTCCGTTCCCCGCGGCATGAGGAATGTGCTGTTCGGATCGGGATCTTCATTGTCGACGGCGTATCCGCCGTTCAGAAAGCGCATGACCTCGGGGTCGCGTTCGAGCGCGATGAAGTCGTCGCGGTCGCTTGGGCGGCAGGGGAGGAGCGTCAGTCGCGTCGTTTGCAAAACGGCCATTGCCGAACATCCGTTATATGACGTGTCCGCAACAGCCGTAGCGCGCCTTCCGGCCTGAGTCGATCAGTCCGCGACCGTTTCCACCGGCTCCGTCGCGCGCTGGGGGCGCTCGGAGGGGTCGCGGCCGATTTCGGCCTTCAGCGTGCCGAGGTCGATGAAATAGTCGGCCTGGCGGCGCAGGTCGTCGGCGATCATCGGCGGCTGGGTCTGCATGGTGGAGACGACCGAAACCTTGCGGCCCCGGCGTTGCAGCGCCTCGACCAGCGTCGTGAAGTCGCCGTCGCCGGAGAAGATGACGAGATGGTCGACGGTCTCGGACTGCTCCATCGCATCGATGGCCAGCTCGATATCCATGTTGCCCTTGATCTTGCGGCGGCCGAGCGAGTCGGTGAATTCCTTGGCCGGCTTGGTGACGACCTTGTAGCCGTTGTAGTCCAGCCAGTCGATCAGCGGGCGGATGGAGGAATATTCCTGGTCCTCGATGAGCGCCGTATAATAATAGGCGCGCAGCAAGTAGCCGCGTTTCTGGAAGGCCTTGAGGAGCTTCCTGTAGTCGATATCGAAACCGAGTGTTCTTGATGCCGCGTAGAGATTTGCGCCG
Organism: Shinella zoogloeoides; assembly: GCF_020883495.1. Taxonomy (NCBI): domain Bacteria; kingdom Pseudomonadati; phylum Pseudomonadota; class Alphaproteobacteria; order Hyphomicrobiales; family Rhizobiaceae; genus Shinella; species Shinella zoogloeoides. Next base: position 1,000,059 of record NZ_CP086610.1, read on the forward strand.
TCGATGAAGAGGGCAATTTTCTCGCGGGGGTCGAACATGATAAAAATCCTTTTAAATAGAAGCTGAAGACAAACGGCTGTCTATGAAGCGGCCGGTGGCGTTCCGGATACACTATCCAGTTGAATTATCTCTTTTTCATATACTATTCATTTAGGGCAGCGAGGCGTGCTTTCCAAGCAAACCTAGGTTGCGGAAATGAAATTTCCGACCGGCATCGTTTCAGTAAATTCAATGGCTTCGGAATTGGGAAATAGTTCCCGCGCCTTATCTGATTTGTCGGATGTTTCCCCATTTTACCTTCCGTAACGGGAGGCTTCAATCAGAGGTTTTGCATATTGATTGCAACACCCCGGCTGCGGGCCGGCGGCAAGGAAAAACTTGAATTTTCCTTCCATTGCCTGTATCGGCCATGCAAACTCCTGAAATTCTCGATCACAAAGGACAGGCAATGGCCCGTGTCACCGTTGAAGATTGCATTGACAAGGTAGACAACCGCTTCGAGCTGGTTCTTCTTGCAAGCCATCGCGCCCGCCTCATCTCGCAGGGCGCCGCCATCACCATCGACCGCGACAACGACAAGAATCCTGTCGTTGCCCTGCGCGAGATCGCCGACGAAACCCTTTCGCCCGACGACCTCAAGGAAGACCTGATCCACTCGCTGCAGAAGCATGTGGAAGTGGATGAGCCCGAGCCCGATCCGGCAAGCCTGATCGCCGACGACGCCACGGTCGCGACCGTCGACGAGGACGAAGACCAGCCGGAAACCATCGCCTTCGACCGCATGTCGGAAGAAGAGCTGCTGGCCGGCATCGAAGGCCTCGTACCGCCGGAAAAGAGCGACGATTACTGATTTCGGTAACTTACCGAAACCTTTGCTGTTGCGAATGCCGGTGCGCCCCACTTAAGCTTGGGGCGCACTTTTTTTTGCCCTGCGGGAGCGGGGAGAAAGCCGACCGAGGATGATGCGTCAATATGAACTCGTCGAACGGGTTCAGAAATACAAGCCGGATGTCAACGAGGCCCTGCTGAACAAGGCCTATGTCTATGCGATGCAGAAGCATGGCATGCAGAAGCGGGCGAGCGGCGACCCCTATATCTCGCATCCGCTGGAAGTCGCCGCGATCCTCACCGACATGCGCCTCGACGAATCGACCGTCGCGGTCGCGCTGCTGCACGACACCATCGAGGACACCAGCGCCACGCGCGCGGAGATCGACGAGCTGTTCGGCGAGGATATCGGCGCGCTGGTCGAAGGCCTGACCAAGATCAAGAAGCTCGACCTCGTTTCCAAGAAGGCCAAGCAGGCGGAAAACCTGCGCAAGCTGCTGCTCGCCATTTCCGATGACGTGCGCGTGCTGCTGGTCAAGCTGGCCGACCGCCTGCACAACATGCGCACGCTCGACCACATGTCGCCGGAAAAGCGCGCCCGCATCTCGGAAGAGACGATGGACATCTATGCGCCGCTCGCCGGCCGCATGGGCATGCAGGACATGCGCGAGGAGCTGGAAAACCTCTCCTTCCGCTATATCAACCCGGAAGCCTTCGATACGGTCACGGGCAAGCTGGAGGAGCTTTCCAAGCGTAACGAGGGCCTGATCCGCAAGATCGAGGACGAGCTGCGCGAACTGCTCGTCACCAACGGTCTCGACGACGCGCTCGTCAAGGGCCGGCAGAAGACGCCCTATTCGGTCTTCCGCAAGATGCAGTCGAAGTCGCTGTCCTTCGAGCAGCTTTCGGACGTCTACGCCTTCCGCATCCTCGTCGACGACATTCCGGGCTGTTATGCGGCGCTCGGCATCGTGCACACGCGCTGGCGCGTCGTGCCGGGCCGGTTCAAGGATTACATCTCGACGCCCAAGCAGAACGACTACCAGTCGATCCACACCACCATCGTCGGCCCCTCGCGCCAGCGCATCGAGTTGCAGATCCGCACCAAGCGCATGCACGAGATCGCCGAATACGGCATCGCCGCCCATTCGCTCTACAAGGACAAGGAAGCGGCGAACGGCGAGGCGGCCCAATCGCCGCGCTCCAACGCCTATGCCATGCTGCGCCGGACCATCGAATCGCTGGCGGAAGGGGACAATCCGGAAGAGTTCCTGGAGCATACCAAGCTCGAACTCTTCCAGGATCAGGTCTTCACCTTCACGCCGAAGGGACAGCTCATCACGCTGCCGCGCGGCGCGACGCCTATCGATTTCGCCTATGCGGTGCACACCAATATCGGCGACACCTGCGTCGGTGCGAAGATCAACGGCCGTATCATGCCGCTCGTCACCCGCCTCAACAACGGCGACGAGGTGGAGATCATCCGCTCCGGCATCCAGGTGCCGCCGCCGGCCTGGGAAGAGATCGTCGTCACCGGCAAGGCGCGCGCCGCCATTCGCCGCGCCACCCGCGCCGCTGTGCGCAAGCAATATTCCGGCCTCGGCTACCGCATCCTCGAGCGCACCTTCGAGCGCGCGGGAAAACAGTTTTCGCGTGACGGCCTGAAGCCGGTGCTGCATCGCCTCGGCCAGAAGGAGGTGGAGGACGCCATCGCCTCGGTCGGCCGCGGCGAGCTTTCCTCGCTCGACGTGCTGCGCGCCGTCTTCCCGGACTATCAGGACGAGCGCGTGACGGTGAAGCCGAGCTCGGACGAGGGCTGGTTCAACATGCGCAGCGCCGCCGGCATGGTCTTCAAGCTGCCCGGCAAGGCAAAATCCGCGCTTGAAGGCGCGGAAGGCGAAACCGGGCCTGAGGCGCTGCCGATCCGTGGCCTCTCCGGCAATGCCGAGGTGAATTTCTCCGCCGGCGGCGCCGTTCCCGGCGACCGCATTGTCGGCATCATGGAGAAGGACAAGGGCATCACGATCTATCCGATCCAGTCGCCGGCCCTGCAGAAGTTCGACGACGAGCCGGAGCGCTGGATCGACGTGCGCTGGGACCTCGACGAGGCGAACAACACCCGCTTCATGGCGCGCATCGTCATCAATGCGCTGAACGAGCCGGGCACGCTCGCCGAGGTCACCCAGACGATCGCCACCAGCGACGTCAATATCCGCTCCATGTCGATGACGCGGGTCGCGGCGGACTTCACCGAAGTCCATATCGACCTGGAAGTCTGGGACCTGCGCCAGCTCAACCAGTTGATCGGCCAGTTGAAGGAGCTTCAGTGCGTGTCGACCATCAATCGCGTCTTCACGTGACCGTTCCATGCAAAAATGTGGCAACCTGCCTCGATTGAGGCAGGTTTGCCCAAGATTTGACCAGTCGTCATGCGTCTGCCGCATGGCTGTATTGGGATAGTGTCGCTGGTGTCCGGTGGCCGCTAAACCTATCTTCAGCGTCGGGAGGTCAACCGAAAGGGGTTTACCAAATGCTGAAGCAGATCAAGAATTTTGCCCGCGCCCTGCGCGTTCCGAACGCTGACGAGCGCGAGATCGCCTATCTCAACGGCGCCATCGACCGTATCGACCTGGAATACCGCCAGCGTCAGGTCGACCGCGGCCTGTTCCGCAAGTCCTTCTAAGCGGCCATCGGCCATGTGGCGCACATCGTTGCGCCACGGCGACCGTGCGTGGCGCCATGAGGGCGCCGCCATTGAAATGCCACCAACGGATCGGCTATGTCTTGACCATGTTGTTCAGACGCCGAAAAAAGGCCTCATGGCCTGACCGGGTGCGCGAATTCTTCTGGCCGCGCAAGGGGTTCACGCGCCCGGCGCGCTACCTTGCCAAGCGGATCCTGCGCCTTTCGGCCTCGCCCCATGCGGTGGCCGCGGGCGTTGCGGCCGGCACCTTCTCCGCCTTCACGCCGCTGCTCGGTTTCCATGTCATCCTCGCGCTGGCGCTCGCCTATCTCATGGCCGGCAACCTTTTGGCCGCGGCGCTCGCCACGACCGTCGCCAACCCGGTGACCATTCCGCTCATCGCCATCGCCACCTTCCGGGTCGGGGAGGGCGTGCTCGGCATCCGTTCGGCGGAGGCGGTTTCGGCCTCCGAACTCTTCCACATGCTGGAGCATCTCGAACTGTCGGAACTCTGGCAGCCCGTGCTCAAGCCGATGCTTGCCGGCGCGGGCCTTCTCGGCGTGAGCGCGGCCATGCTTTCCTATGGCGTGACGCGCTTTGCCGTGCGCTCCTTCAAGGCGCGGCGTCATGCCCGTCTCGTCGAGCGCGCCGGCCTTGCCCAAGCGCCCATCCTTTCCTCCGGAGACAAGACCCTATGATCATCGGCATCGGCAGCGACCTCATCGACATCCGCCGGGTGGAGAAGTCGCTGGAGCGTTTCGGGGAGCGGTTCACGGAGCGCTGCTTCACCGAGATCGAGCGGGCGAAATCGGACGGGCGCAAGAACCGCGCGGCCTCCTACGCCAAGCGCTTCGCCGCCAAGGAGGCCTGTTCCAAGGCGCTCGGCACGGGGCTGGCGCAGGGCGTGTTCTGGAAGGACATGGGGGTGGTCAACCTGCCGGGCGGCAAGCCCACCATGCTATTGACCGGCGGGGCGCTGGAAAAGCTGAACCAGCTTCTGCCGGCAGGCCACGAGCCGCGCATCCACATCACCATCACCGACGATTTCCCGCTGGCGCAGGCCTTCGTCATCATCGAGGCGCTGCCGGCCGGAACGCCGGGATAACAGGCGTCCCGCGTCTTTTTGACCGATACGATTTCCAACAGGCAACCTTTCCTCTATAGAGTGCCCCATGTTTGCAAATAAGGACAAGTCCGGCGTGGCAGAGAAGACTGAAAAGGCTGAAGGCGGCCTGTGGGAAAACGTCAAGGTCATCGTTCAGGCGCTGCTGCTCGCCGTGGTGATCCGCACGCTGCTCTTCCAACCCTTCACCATCCCTTCCGGTTCGATGATGCCGACGCTGCTCGTCGGCGATTATCTCTTCGTCAACAAGTTCTCCTACGGCTATTCGAAATATTCGCTGCCGTTCTCGCCGAACCTGTTCTCGGGCCGCATTTTCGCGCGCGAGCCGAGCCGTGGCGACATCGTCGTCTTCCGCTTCCCGCCGAACCCGGACATCGACTATATCAAGCGCCTCGTCGGCCTGCCGGGCGACCGCGTGCAGGTGCGCGACAGCGTCCTCTACATCAACGGCCAGCCCGTGCCGCGCGAGCATAACGGCTTCTTCCGCGCCGACGACCAGTACGACACGGGCGAGGACGTTCCGGTCTTCCGCGAGACGTTCGATACCGGCGTTTCCTTCGACACGCTGGATACGCGTCCGGGCACCGTCGGCGACAACACGCGCGAGTTCATCGTGCCGGAAGGCCATTATTTCATGATGGGCGACAACCGCGACAACTCGGCCGACAGCCGCTTCGACGTCGGCTTCGTGCCGGCGGAGAACCTGATCGGCCGCGCAAGCCTGATCTTCTTCTCGCTGGGCCACGACACGTCCTTCAGCCAGATCTGGAAATGGCCGGCGAACCTGCGCTGGGACCGTCTGTTCAAGGTCGTTGAATGAAAGGCGCCATTCCGCTGAACGACGTGAACCGCAAGGCCCTCGAGGCGCTGATCGGCTACGTCTTCACCGACAAGGACCGTCTCGACCGGGCGATCACCCATGCCAGCGCCCGACCCGGCAAGGGTAGCAATTACGAGCGGCTGGAGTTCCTGGGCGACCGCGTGCTCGGCCTTTGCGTGGCCGAGATGCTGTTCCGCACCTTCCGCGAGGCGAAGGAGGGCGAGCTTTCCGTTCGCCTCAACCAGCTCGTCAGCGCGGAAAGCTGCGCGGCGGTATCCGACGACCTCGGCCTGCATCGGTTCATCCGCACCGGGGCCGACGTGAAGAAGCTCACCGGAAAAGCCATGCTGAACGTGCGGGCCGATGTGGTAGAGTCGCTGATTGCCGCGATCTATCTCGATGGCGGGCTGGAAGCGGCGCGCGGCTTCATCCTTGCCAACTGGGAGGGCAGGGCCGCCCGCGCGGAAGGCGCGCGGCGCGACGCCAAGACGGAACTGCAGGAATGGGCGCACGCCCGGTTCGGCGTGACGCCGAGTTACCGGGTGGATGAGCGCTCGGGACCGGACCACGATCCGCGCTTCACCGTGACGGTGGAGATCAGGGGCGTGAAGCCGGAAACGGGCGTCGACCGCTCGAAGAGGGCCGCCGAACAGGCGGCCGCGACGAAGATTCTGGAACGCGAAGGCATCTGGCCCAAGAGCCAGGCCACGGATTGACGGACACCATGACCGAAGAAAACCAAAACCCCGCCGGTAACGGCAGCACCGTCGAGGGCGCGACCCGCTCGGGCTTCGTGGCGCTGATCGGCGCGACCAATGCCGGCAAGTCCACGCTGGTCAACCGCCTCGTCGGCGCCAAGGTGTCGATCGTCAGCCACAAGGTACAGACGACCCGCGCCATCGTGCGCGGCATCGCGATCCACAACAACGCCCAGATCGTCTTCATGGACACGCCCGGCATCTTCAAGCCGCGCCGCCGGCTCGACCGCGCGATGGTCACGACCGCCTGGGGCGGCGCCAAGGATGCCGATTTCATCATGTTCCTGATCGATAGCGAGCGCGGCCTGAAGGGCGACGCCGAGACGATTTTGGAGGGCCTGAAGGAAGTCCACCAGCCGAAGATCCTCGTTCTCAACAAGGTCGACCGGGTGAAGCCGGAGGACCTTCTGAAGCTGACGGCCGCGGTCAACGAGGTCGTCAAGTTCGAGCGCACCTTCATGATCTCGGCCCTCAACGGCTCGGGCTGCGAGGACGTCATGGACTACCTCGCCGCCGCCTTGCCGGAAGGCCCGTGGTACTACCCGGAAGACCAGATTTCCGACCTGCCGATGCGCCAGCTCGCCGCCGAAATCACGCGCGAAAAGCTGTTCCTGCGCCTCCATCAGGAGCTTCCCTATTCCTCGCATGTCGAGACGGAGAAGTGGGAAGAGCGCAAGGACGGCTCGGTCCGCATCGAACAGGTCATCTATGTCGAGCGCGACAGCCAGAAGAAGATCGCGCTCGGCAAGAACGGCGACGCCATCAAGGCGATCTCCACCGCCTCCCGCAAGGAACTGTCGGAAATCCTCGAGCAGACCGTGCACCTCTTCCTCTTCGTGAAGGTGCGCGAGAACTGGGGCGACGACCCGGCCCGCTTCCGCGAAATGGGACTGGATTTCCCGACGTCGTGATTGAGGGAGCAACACCGCTCTTCAATGAAAATCCCCGGCCTTGACGGGGATTTTTTATGCGCGGGCGCGTCGCTCCGGGCTTTGGGCGTTTTCGCGCGCCTTTTCCATCAGCCGCTGCATGGCCCATACGCCCAGATCGTCGAGGGCGAGGGGGCGGCTGATGAGGTAGCCCTGATAGAGGTCGCAGCCGGCGGCGGCGAGCAGGGCCATCTTTTCCGTCGTATCGACGCCCTCGGCGATCACCGACATGTCCTGCGCATGGCAAAGCGCGACGAGTGCGCGCAGCGTCGGCAGGGCTGCCGAGCGGGTGAGGCTTTCGACCAGCGCGCGGTCGAGTTTGATGGTTTCGGCCGGGTATTCGATGATCTGCTGCACCGAGGTATAGCCCGCGCCGAAATCGTCGATGGAGATGCGGAAGCCGCGCCCGCGCAGGATTTCGATATTGCGGCGCGACTGCTCGCCGAGCTTCACCGCGAACGTCTCCGTCAGCTCGATCTCGATCATGCGCGCATCGACGCCATGGCGGTCGGCGCAGTCGCAGAAGTGGTCGCTGATCGACTTGGTGTAAAGCTCGGCCGAGGAGATGTTGATGCACAGGACCGTGTCGGCGCCGAAGAGTTTTTTGATCTGGCCGTATTCCGCCATCGCCCGGTCGATCACCCACCAGTCGATCTTGCTGAACAGGCCCGTCGTCTCGGCGATGGGGATGAACTCGTCCGGGGTGACGTTGCCGATGAGGGGAGAGGTCCAGCGTAGCAGCGCCTCGCAGCCCGTCACCTTGCCGTGGCCGTCGACGATCGGCATGTAGACGAGGTGGAATTCCTCGTCCGGGTCGAGTACGCGCAGCTCCTCCTCGATGCGGCGCTGACGGTTGCGCGTCTCGTGCAGCGAGCGGGAATAGCGCGCCGAGCCGTTCTTGCCCTGCGATTTCGCCTGGTACATGGCGGCGTCCGCATTGGCGACCAGTTCGGCGAGCGTGCGCGCATCTTCCGGATAGACGGCGATGCCGATGCTGGCGGTGACGGGGTAGGCCTTGTCCAGAACCTCGAACCCTTCGGCGAAGAGCGCGAGGATTTCGCTGGAGATTTCGGTGATCGCGCCGCTGCCCGGCTGGCAGCGCAGCATGATGGCGAATTCGTCGCCGGAAAGGCGGGCGAACAGGCCCTGCGGCAGGCCGCGCCCGCTGACGATGCGCTCGACGATGGCCGAGATGCGGTCTGCGAGCGTCTTCAGCAGCTCGTCGCCGATCTTGTGGCCGTGTTTGTCGTTGACGAATTTGAAGTTGTCCACGTCGATGAAGAGCAGGGTGCAGCCGATGCCCTCGGCTTCGGCTTCCCCAAGAATCTGCGTCGAGCGGATGTTGAAATATTCCCGGTTGGAAATGCCGGTCAGCGTGTCCGTCCAGGATGCGTTCTGCACGAGGTCGAAGGACTGCATGGAGTGGTCGTGCAGTCGCTTGACGTTGACCGAAAGGCGGCCGATCTCGCCGGCCTCGCTCATTTCCGGCAGCGCGCTGCGGCTGCCGGTCATCACATCCGTGAGCTGGCGGTCGAGGCGGGCGATGGGATTGGTGATGTAGCGGCGCACGAGCAGCAGAACGAGGCCGATGGTGCACAGGCTGAGCGCGACGGCGCCGAGCGCCAGCAGCGTCTTCAGCGTCGAGAGACGGCCTGCGAGGAAGGCCGGATCGGGCGTCAGGCGGGCGAAGAGCGAGGGGCCGAGCGTGGCGGTTGCCGAAAGCGCGCCGCGGGCGAGATACTGGTGCTGCCCGATCTCGATCGTCGCGCCATATTCCTTTTCCAGCGCGCGCTTCATGTCGATAAAGGCCTTGGGCCGCACGGCCGTCTGCACGAGGATCGCGCCGTTCTTGGCGCTCGCCACCGGGCGATTGAAGGTGAGCGGGTCGATGAATTCCGAATGCACGATCAGCGGCTCGATGCCGGACACATCGAGATAGCTCCAGGAGGACAGGCGCGGGCTGTCGATGACCTGCTTCGCATGGGCGATCTGCTGCGGCGTGATTTCGGCGAACGGATCGTCGCTATCCTCGAAATAGTAGTCCACCGTCAGCGGCGGGCGGATGATCGCGACGGAGATGAAGCGCTTGCGGTCGTCGGACAGCGACGTGATGCTCTGTTGCAGCCGCACGCCGAGCGCGGTGTTGCGGTAGGCCGCGTCCGGCTCGTTGACGAAGAGCCGCACGGCCCCGCCCTCGACGAGCGAATAGATGAAGCTGCGGTTCTGCGTGGCCTCGTTCTGGAAGACGGCGGTGAGCAGGCCCATCTGCTGCCATAGCCGGGCCCGCTCCAGCCCGATGATCGACGCGCTCTGCACGTAGTAGATCAGCGAGGCCGCGAGCACGTAGCCCGCCAGCACGACCGGGAAGATGAGGGAGAGGGCGCGTTTACCGAGCGTCACTGAATTGGGCCAGACTGCTGATGATGCGGCGGCGGGCCTGGACCGATTGCACGGTCAGTTCCTCCTGAAGCTGGCTTTTCGCCAGGATTTCCGGTGCGGCATAGATTTCGGGATTGGATTGGATGTCCCGCGGCAGCAGCGCCATGGCGGCGGTGCTTGCGGTCGGCATGTTGAGTTTTTCGGCGTTGCGCGCTCCGTTGCGGGCGTTGCTGATGTAGTCGACCAGTTGCAGGGCGATGTCCTTGTTGCCCGAGCGCGCGTTGACGGCGATGCAGTCGAGCCAGGAGAGCGTGCCTTCCTTCGGCACGACATAGCGCCAGAGGCCCGGCGTGCCGACCTTGTCGTTCAGCGTGTACTGGTCGCCGCTATAGCCGAGCGCCATGTAGATGTTCGGGCCCTTGTCGGCGCTCTGGATGGAGGTGATGACGTAATCGTAGGTCAGCACATAGGGCGCCTGCGCCTTCATCAGCTCGTAGGCGGCCTTCAGCGTCTCGTTGTCGTTGGCGTTCACCGATTTGCCGAGCAGCGCCAGCGGCGCGACGAAGGCCTCGGCATAGTCGTCGTACATGGCGATATGGCCGCGCAGGCTTTCCGCCGGCTTCATCATGTCCGCCCAGGAGGTCGGCGGCGTCGTAATCTTGTCGGGGCGGTAGAGGATGCCCATCGTGCCCCACAGATAGGGCACGCCATAGCCGCCGCAGCGCTTCGCCCAGCTTTCCGCGTAGTCGGCCAGCGCCGGCACGTTCTCCATGTCGATGGCCATGATGACGCCGCGGTTGCCGTAGAGCTTCGCGCCGTTCTCGTTGGTCACGACCACGTCGACATTGCTGTTCGGGTCGGCAAGAATCTCGTCGCGCGCATCGCCGCTGTCATAGAAGGTCTGGCGTACCTCGATGCCCGTTTCGGCGGTAAAATCCTTCAGGATGCGCTCGTCGATATAGGCTTCCCAGATGAGAAGGTTGAGCGTCGCCGCGCCCGCAGGGGCAGCCACGGCGAAAGCCGTCGATGAGACTGCTGCAAGAAATGCGCCATGCATGCGGAAGGCCCCGTTATCCCCTGTGCGGGTGAGGATAGGCGGCAAGACTTTATGAAGAGTTACAACTGCTAAGCTCGTTTTCGCCTCCGCTCAACCCTGATACAGCCATGTTCCGTAGCAGGATGCGCGAGAGTATATTGTGGACGCGGCCGCTCGCGGCTGCGGCGGCGGTTGGCCTGCCGCGCCGCGCTCACTATGGTCGCCGCCCGCACCATCGACAGGAGTTTCCCATGGCCCCGATGCCGCTCAAGATCGCAAACCTGATCGCCGCCGAGATCAAGGCGACCTCCGCGCAGGTTACCGCCGCCGTGGCGCTGATCGACGAGGGCGCGACCGTGCCCTTCATCGCGCGCTACCGCAAGGAGGTGACGGGCGGCCTCGACGACACGCAGCTTCGCACGCTCTCCGAGCGGCTGACCTATCTGCGTGAACTGGAAGCCCGCCGCGCCTCCATCCTCGACTCCATCGCGGGGCAGGGCAAGCTGACGGACGAACTGGCCGCCAAGATCGCCGCCGTCGCCACCAAGGCCGAGCTTGAGGATATCTACCTGCCCTACAAGCCCAAGCGCCGCACCAAGGCGGAGATCGCCCGCGAGCGCGGCCTCGGCCCGCTGGCCGACGCGATTCTTGCGGATCGTGCGCAGGTTCCCGCGCAACTGGCGGAGACATTCCTGTCGGCCGAGGTGGCGGACGTGAAGGCCGCGCTGGAAGGCGCGCGCGATATCGTCGCCGAGCACCTGACGGAAAACGCCGACCTTCTGAAGCGTCTGCGCGAATACATGAAGGACAATGCTTTCCTGCGCTCCCGCGTGGTGGAGGGCAAGCAGGAGGCCGGCGCGAAATTCTCCGACTACTTCGACCATACCGAACGCTGGGCGAATGTGCCCGGCCACCGCGCGCTCGCCATGCTGCGCGGCTGGAACGAGGAGTTCCTGTCGGTCGATATCGTCGTCGATCAGGACAGTATCGAGCCGGTCAAGCCCGTCGAGCGCATCATCGCCTCCTTCCATGCCGTCGGCACGAACCCGGGCGACAAGTGGCTTGCCGAGGTAATCGGCTGGACCTGGCGCGTGAAACTCTCCATGTCGCTGTCGCTCGACCTGATGCGCGAGATGCGCGAGCGTTCGGAAGAGGAGGCTATCCGCGTCTTCGCCCGCAACCTCAAGGACCTGCTGCTCGCCGCGCCCGCCGGCACGCGCGCCACGATGGGCCTCGATCCGGGCATCCGCACCGGCGTCAAGGTGGCTGTGGTCGACAATACCGGCAAGGTGGTCGAGACGACGACGGTCTATCCCTTCCCGCCGAAGAACGACGTGCGCGGCACGCAGGCCGAGCTTGCCTCGCTGATCCGCAAGCACAAGGTTGAGCTGATCGCCATCGGTAACGGCACGGGCAGCCGCGAGACGGAGAAGCTGGTGGCAGACATGCTCGACCAGCTTCCCGCGCCAAAGCCGACGAAGGTCATCGTTTCGGAGGCCGGCGCTTCGGTCTATTCCGCCTCGGAGACCGCGGCCGCCGAATTCCCGAACCTCGACGTCTCGCTGCGCGGGGCCGTCTCCATCGCCCGCCGCCTGCAGGACCCGCTGGCCGAACTGGTGAAGATCGAGCCGAAGTCGATCGGCGTCGGCCAGTACCAGCACGACGTCGACCAGGGCAAGCTCTCGCGCTCGCTGGATGCCGTGGTGGAAGACGCGGTGAACGCCGTCGGCGTCGATCTCAACACGGCCTCCGCGCCGCTGCTCGCCCGCGTTTCCGGCCTCGGAAAATCCTCGGCGGAAGCCATCGTCGCGCACCGCGATGCGAACGGCCCGTTCGAGAGCCGCAAGGAGCTGATGAAGGTTTCCCGCCTCGGCGCACGCACCTTCGAGCAATGCGCCGGCTTCCTGCGCATCCCGAATGGCAAGGAACCGCTCGATGCTTCCTCTGTCCACCCGGAAGCCTATGGCGTCGCCAAGAAGATCGTCGCCGCCTGCGGGCGTGACGTGCGCGCCCTGATGGGCGACAGCGCGGCGCTGAAGCAACTCGATCCGAAGGTCTTCGTCGACGAGCGCTTCGGCCTGCCGACCGTCAGGGACATTCTCGCCGAACTGGAAAAGCCCGGCCGCGACCCGCGCCCGGAATTCAGGACCGCGACCTTCGCCGACGGCATCGACGACATCAAGGACCTCAAGGTCGGCATGATGCTGGAAGGCACGGTGACGAATGTCGCCGCCTTCGGGGCCTTCGTCGATATCGGCGTGCATCAGGATGGCCTCGTGCATGTCTCCCAGCTTGCCGACCGTTTCATCAAGGACCCGCATGAGGTTGTGAAGGCCGGCGACGTGGTGAAGGTGCGCGTGACGGAAGTGGACGTGCCCCGCAAGCGCATTGGCCTCACCATGCGCAAGGACGGCGGCGCGCCGACCGCCCGCGACAACGCCCCGCGCAACGATAAGAACGCGCAGATGAAGCCAAAATTCGCCCAGGCCGCCCCCAAGCAGCAGGCACCCTCGCAGGGGGCCTTCGGCGCGGCGCTGGCCGAGGCGATGAAGCGCAAGTAAGCCCTAGTTTTCCTAATGGCTGACGGCAGAAATCGTCGTTTGTCTTGACCCGCCCCGTTGCGCATAGTCGTGATGTGGGCGGGCTAAAGCGGGTGAGCGGCGCAAGGCGCGCCATGCCCGAAGACAGGAAAATACACGATGACGATGACATTTTCACGCCGGCAGGCGATTGCCGGCGCACTCCTTGCTGTTCCCGCGGTCTCCGCGCTGGCCGGCAGCGCCGGCGCCGCGACGGGCGGTGTGCTGGAAAAGCGGCTGGCCGACCTTGAGGCGCGCCACAAGGGCCGCATCGGCGTTGCCATACATAATCTCGCGACGGGTGTGCGTGTCGGTCACCGGGCGGATGAGCGGTTCCTGATGTGCAGCACCTTCAAGGCGCTGCTGGCGGCGCATATCCTGGCCCGCGTCGACCGCAAGGAAGAGGCGCTCGACCGGCGCATCGTGGTGAAGAAATCCGATCTTTCGGAATGGTCGCCGGTGGTGGAAAAGCGCGTCGGCGGCAACGGTATCTCCATTGCGGAACTCTGCGAGGCGGCCGTCACCCTCAGCGACAACGCCGCGGCCAACCTTCTGCTCACGGCCTCCGGCGGGCCGAAGGCCCTGACGGCTTTCCTGCGCGGCATGGGCGACGAGGTGACGCGCCTCGACCGCACCGAACCGACGCTCAACTATCATGAGACGCCGGACGACGAGCGCGACACGACCACGCCCGCGGCCATGGCCGAGACGCTGCGCAGGCTGATCATCGGCGATGTTCTCTCGCCGCGCTCGAGGGCGCAGCTTGCCGCGTGGCTGGTGATGAACAAGACCGGCGATACGCGGCTGCGCGCCGGTCTCCCGGCCGACTGGCTGACCGGGGACAAGACGGGCACGAACGGCGACAAGCACGGCAACGCCAATGACGTGGCCATCGCCTGGTCGCCGGATCGCGGCGCGGTCGTCGTCACGGCCTTCTGCGAGATCCCCGGCATTTCCGGCGACGAGCGCAATGCCGTGATCGCCGAGATCGGCCGCATCGCCGCCGAGGCGTAAGGCATTGCGGGGCGCTGCCGCAGGGCGGCGCCTCAGCCGTCCAGCTCGCCCTTGAGAGCGGAAAGCACGCTCATCGCATGGCCGGCATACTGGCTGATCCAGCGGTCATGGATCGCCTGGATCGGCAGGGCGTTGAGGTGGTTCCAGCGCTCGCGGCCCTCGCGGCGCGGAATGATCAGGTCTGCATCCTCCAGCACCTTCAGGTGCTGCATGACCGTGCAGCGGTCCATCTCTGGAAATTTTTCGCACAGCGCGCCCGTCGTCAGCGGCGCATGCCTGATCGCGTCCAGCATCTGCCGCCGCTTTCCATTGGCGAGCGCCTTGAAGATGGCGTCCTCTTGCGATTCGCTTGACATGTTATGTTTTTATAACATATTTTGACCGGGTACAAGCGAACGCGGGCGATCCCGCCCGAAGGAGGACGGCATGACGCTGGAATTTCGCGTGAACGGGCGTATCGGCAGGCCGGTCGCCGAGGTCTTCGATGCGGTGGTCAATCCGAAGAAGCTGAGCGGCTATTTCACCACGATCGGCGGGGTGAGCGCGCCGCTCGTCGAGGGCACGACGGTGACATGGTGGGGCATGGCCCCGGTCGTCGTCGACACGGTGGAAAAGGACGCGCTCATCGTTTTCCGCTGGGATGCGATGGTGGAGGAAGGGGAGGAGCCTTACAGGACGCGCGTCGAGATGCGCTTCAAGCCCCTCGATGACGGCGGCACGATGGTGACCATCGGCGAGACCGGCTGGCGCGAGAACGCCCGCGGCCAAAAATCCTCCTACATGAACTGCGAAGGCTGGTCGCAGATGCTCGCCTGCATGAAGGCCTATGTCGAATATGGCATCAACCTGCGCGAAGGCTATTACCCGAGCGAGATGAAGGGCGTCGTCGCTTCCGAGCAGCAGGATTTCCTGTGACGGATGACGCCGCCGGCAGCCCGGTGCCTCCGTCCTAGAGTTTGTTTCCGTTTGTCTTATCGGGAAAACCGGGTTCCACTTTTCCCTGACAAACTCTAGATGGCCGCCCGCGGCACGAAGCCGTCGCTTGCCGCCGCCACCGGCATGGCTTCCTCGGCCGGCGCCTGGTGTTGCAGCACCACGACGCGGCTGCCGCTCGGCACGCGGCTGTAGAGGTCGATGATATCCTGGTTGAACAGGCGGATGCAGCCGCTCGACACGGCCTTGCCGATCGACCATGGCTCGGACGTGCCGTGGATGCGGAACAGCGTGTCCTGCCCGTCCTTGTAGAGATAGAGCGCGCGCGGGCCGAGCGGGTTGGTCAGGCCCGGCTCCATGCCGTTCGCCCATTTGAGGTTCCGTTCCGGTTCGCGCTTGATCATGCTCGGGGTCGGCGTCCAGCGCGGCCATTCCGCCTTGCGGCCGATACGGGCGGCGCCCTCGAATTCAAGGCCCGACTTGCCGACGCCGATGCCGTAGCGCATGGCCATGCCTTCGCCCTGCACGAGGTAGAGGAAGCGGTTCTGCGTATCGATGACGATGGTGCCGGCCGGCTCCATGGTCTGGTAGGCCACCTGCTGGCGGAAGTACTTCGGGTTCACCCCGCTGATATCTATTGCCGGCATCGGGAAGCGTTCGTCCGGGCGCGGCCCGTACATCGCGACGTGGACCGGATCCGGCCCCTTCTTCTTCACCGGCGCCGCCGTGGTGGCGCAGCTTGCCAGTGTCGCGGCAAGGGCGAGAAGAGCGAGGGAACGAAGAGCCACGGAGGCGCGGACGTGGGACACACACATGAAGACGGCACCTGTCATTTCTGATTTCAATTCGGCCTTTGCGGCCTTCAACCGGTTCTTCGGTGGCAAAGCGGGCAGGGGAAGGGCGAGAAGAAAGCGAAACTGTGGCAATGACTTGGGTGTGGCCTGCCGGCCACGTGTCCCGCCGCTTGCCCCCGCCGCAGCAACGGCGTAAGGCTTTGGCCATGCAATGGACTGATGAGGCCATCGTTCTGGGCGTGCGGCGCCATGGCGAGACCTCGGTGATCGCCGAGGTGATGACGCGCGGCCGCGGCCGGCATCTCGGCATGGTCCGGGGCGGGCGCTCGCGCGCCATGCAGCCGGTGCTTCAGCCGGGCAATTCCGTGGATGTGACCTGGCGGGCGCGGCTCGACGAGCATCTCGGCGAATTCCGCCTCGAACCGCTGGAGCTTCGCGCCGGCCGGCTGATGGAGACGGCGACGGCCGTCTATGGCGTGCAGGCCATGGCGGCGCTGCTGCGCTTCCTGCCGGAGCGCGATCCCCATCCCCATCTCTACGAGGCGCTGTCCGTCATCCTCGATCACCTGCACGAGCCGGCCGATGCCGGCGAACTTTTCATCCGCTTCGAGCTTGCCGTGTTGAACGACCTCGGCTTCGGCCTCGACCTTCTCGAATGCGTGGCGACCGGCAGCCGTGAAAACCTCTGCTACGTCTCGCCCAAATCCGGCCGCGCCGTCTCGCGCGAGGCGGGCGCGCCCTTTGCGGACAGGATGCTCGCGCTTCCCGCCTTCCTCGGCGACGAGAGCCGGCACGCGGCCGATGCCGCGGCGCTTGCCGACGGCTTCCGCCTGACGGCCTTCTTCCTCAACCGGCATGTCTGCGAGCCGCGCGGGCTGGAGCTGGCGAATGCCCGCGACGGCTTCGTGCAGGCGGCGCTGAAGGCGCTCGCCCTGCCGCGAAACGATCAACCCAGAGAGGCCCATGCATGACGGTCGAAATCTATCCCGGGCTGACGGTCGGTAGCATCGGCACGCTGCCGCTCGACGTGGTGAAGCGAGACGGCGGGCTGAAGGTGCTGCAGGCGATGCTTGCCGGCGACCTGCCCGCCCCGTCGATGGCCAAAACGCTCGCCTTCAGCATGACCGAGGTGGAGGAGGGGCGCGTCGTCTTCGCCGGCATGCCCTCCGCCGATCACCTCAATCCGCTCGGCACGGTGCATGGCGGCTGGACGGCGACGGTGATGGATTCGGCCCTCGGCTGCGCCGTCTTTTCCGTCATCAAGCCGGGCGAGGCCTATACGACCATCGAGTTCAAGCTGAACCTCGTGCGCCCGGTCCTGCCCGGCATGGGCGAGGTGTTCTGCGAAGGCAGGATCGTGCATCGCGGCCGCACCATCGCCACCTCGGAAGCGTGGCTGCGCGACGGCAAGGGCAAGCTGCTCGCCCACGGCACGGAAACCTGCGCCATCTTCCCCATCGAGAACCTGATGCGCTGACGGTCGAAGAGATCGCCGGCCTGAAACGTAACCCGTTTTGGCATCTGGCAAGAACCGGGTAGGTTGCCGCCCGGACCATGCCGTTCTGGAGTCGCAATGCTGGAAATCCTCTCGCTGGTCGCCATCGGCCTCGCCCTCTATACCCTCAACGCCTCGCGCGGTAGCGCGCAGAAGCTTGGCGAGGAGGTGATGCGCCTCAAGGCGGAGGTCGAGGCGCTGAAGGCCGGCGGCTTGTCCACGCCGCCCGCGCCGGTGGCCGAAGCCGCCCCGGAAACGGTCTCGTCCGCAGTGCCGGAAGATGCGGAGCCATCGGAGCAGGAGGAATTCTCCAGCCCCTGGGCCGCCGCGACGGCGAGCGAGGCCGGGAAGGGCCGCGCCATCTTCGGCGGTGCGCCCGCTGTCGCTGCACAGGCCGCTGCGGAGGGCGAAAAGGCGGAGAAGACCGTCACGGTGCCCGCCGCCGCGCCGGCAAGGCCGAAGGAAAGCTTCGAGAGCCGCATCGGCGCGCGCTGGGCCGTCTGGGTCGGCGGCATCGCGCTCGCGCTCGGCGGTATCTTCATGGTCAAGTATTCCATCGAGGCGGGATTGCTCAGCCCCGCCGTGCGGCTGTCGCTGGCGGCGGCCTTCGGCCTCGTGCTGATGGCGGTCGGCGAATTCGTGCGCCGCCGCACCCAGCCGCTCATCGCCAATGCCTTCCAGAACGCCATGATCCCGGGCGTGCTGACGGCCGCCGGGTCCATCACGCTCTTCGCCGTCACCTATGTCGCCCACGCGTTCTACGGTTATCTCGGCGCGCCCGCCGCTTTCGCGCTGCTTGCCATCGTCGCCTTCGCGACGATCGGCCTGTCGCTGCTGCACGGGCAGGCGCTTGCCGGCCTCGGCCTCCTTGCCTCCATGCTGACGCCCGCTCTGGTCTCCACCAGCGATCCGAGCCCCTGGAGCCTCTTCGGTTTCCTCTCCGTCGCATGGCTCGCCACCTTCGCGGCCTCCCGCATCCGTGGCTGGCAGGTCGTGCCGGCGCTCGCCAATGCCGGCATGGCGCTCTGGGCGCTGCTCTATCTCGCCGGGGCCGACAATGCCGAGGCGATGCCGGTCCTGCTGGCCATGCTCGTTCTTGCCCTCGGCCACGGCCTGATCTGGCCCGGTGGCCTTGTGGCGGAAGACCGGCCGCCCGAGCCGGGCGTCGCCTCGATCGCCCCACTCGACCGCCTCTTCACCCCGCCTGCCGTCGCCGTGTCGCTCACCGGCGCGCTCGCCATGGGCTTCCCGGCGCTGATGCTGGCGAGCACCGTCCCCACGGTCGCCTCCGCCGACCATGGCTTTGCCATCGTCGTCCTCGCGCTCGCCGTTCTCGGCGCGTTGCGCGGCTGGGCCGTCTATCCGGCGATCCTCTCCGCCATCGTCGCCGTCGTCGGCACGGTGCGGATGGTCGGCCTGCCGGCTGCCGGGCTGATCGGCGACTTTACCAATCTTGCGCCGCCGACGCTGGATGGCAGCGAACCGCTGCCCTTCCCGGTTCCCGTCCTCGGCTCGGTTCCCGCCAATCTGCTCCTCTTGCTCGCCGTCGCCTATGCCGCCGTGGGCCTTGCCGCCGTGCGCCTGCGGCTGGCCGGCTCCGCTCCCTTCGCCGCGATATGGAGCCTGCTTGCTCCGGCCGTGCCTTTCGCCATCCTCGCCGTCAGCTTCTTCAATCTCGGCAATCTCTCCTTCGATCCGAAGCACGGCCTGCTCGCGGTCGTGTTCGGCCTCGTCTTCCTCGCCGCGGCGGAAGGTTTTTCGCGCGGGCGGAGTGAGGGCGGGGAAGGGCTTTTCATCCCGCAATGGACGCTCGCCGCCGGCGGCTTCGCCTTCCTCGTTCTGGCGCTGCATGCCCTGACGGACGGCCTTGTCACCACGCTCGGCATCGCGCTTCTCGGCGCTGTCGCCGTCTACGCCACGCGCCTTCGCCGCTGGCCGGTGCTGCCCTGGCTGATGGCCGCCGCCGCCGCCGTGGTCGCCGGCCGGATCGGCTGGGAGCCGACCATCGTCGGCGCGGCGAACCTGTCGAAAACGCCGGTCTTCAACCAGCTTCTCGCCGGTTACGGCATACCGGCGGCGCTGCTCGCGCTCTCGGCCTTCGAACTACGCCGCTGGCCGGGCGAGCGCATCCGCAATCTTCTTCAGGCCCTCGCCAGCCTCTTCCTGCTGCTGACCGCCGCGATCCTCGTGCGCCACGGCATGAATGGCGGTGTGCTCGACAGTTCCACGCCGACGCTCGGCGAACAGTCGGTCTATACGCTGCTGGTCATCGGCGCCTCGGCGATCATGATGTCGCTCGACCTGAAATCGCCGAGCCCGGTCTTCCGCTATGGCTCGATGGTCGTGGGCGGGCTTTCGGTCCTGTCGGTGCTGAGCGCCCATTTCATCGGCCTCAATCCCTATCTGACCGGCGAACTGCTCGGCAAATGGCCGTTCTTCGATCTCCTGCTCGTCGGCTACCTGCTGCCGGGTATCGCCTATGGCGGCCTCGCCTGGTATGCGCGGGATCGCCGGCCGCTGCCCTATGTCGTCATGCTCGCGCTGTCCGGCGTGGCGCTCGTCTTCGCCTGGGTCACGCTCAGCGTGCGCCGCTACTGGCATGGTGAAAGCATCGCGGAATGGAAGGGCTTCCTCCAGCCGGAAACCTACACCTATTCCGTCGTCTGGCTGCTGCTCGGCGTGCTGCTGCTGGCGGTTGGCTCGAAGGTCGATTCCAGGAGCATCCGCCTTGCCTCCGCCGGTCTCGTGCTGATCGCCGTCGTCAAGGTCTTCCTCATCGACATGTCGAACCTTGAAGGCATCCTGCGCGCGCTCTCCTTCATCGGCCTCGGCGCGGTGCTCATCGGCATCGGCCTGTTCTACCAGAAGATCCTCTCGGGAAAGTCCGGGACGGGCGAAAAGGCGGAATTGAACGTGTCGTCCTGACAGGCTAGGTCTGGAGCATTCAAGTCCGGATCGCTCATGTCCTTCGCCTGCCTCGCCGCCGCCTTCTCGCCGCTTGCGGACCTTGCCGAGCGCCTGCTGCCGCAGGCCTTCGCCGCCGATGACGGCTCGCACGATGCCGCGCATCTCATCCGCGTGTGGAAGAGCGCCCGCCGCATCCAGGCGGAGGAGGGCGGGGACCTGCGCCTTCTGGCCGCCGCCGTGCTGCTGCACGATTGCGTGGCCGTGGAGAAGAATTCGCCGCTGCGCGCCGAGGCCTCGCGCCTTGCCGCCGAAAAGGCCGCCGGCCTGCTCGCCGCCGAAGGCTGGAGCGAAACGGATGTGGCGGCCGTCTCTCACGCCATCCTCACCCACAGTTTTTCGGCCGGTATTCCGCCGGAAACGCTGGAGGCGAGGATCGTGCAGGATGCCGACCGGCTCGACGCCATCGGCATGGTGGGCGCGGCGCGTTGCTTCTACATTGCCGGGCGCATGGGCAGCGGCCTCTACGATCCGCTGGATCCGCTTGCCGAGCACCGCCCGCTGGACGACAAGGCCTTCGCCATCGATCATTTCGAGGTCAAACTCTTCAGGCTCGCGGACGGCTTCCAGACGGCGGCGGGCGCGCGGATGGCGAAGGACCGCACGCAGCGCCTCCGGGCGATCCGTGACATGCTTCTGGATGAAATCTGAAGAAAAACATGCTTTTGTGCCGCCGGATTGAATCGGTTCGGCAAAGCGTTGAATCATAGCGTCAGGAAAGGTCGCCCCATGCAGGTCGAAGGCCTCAATATCCATCCGCTGAAGAGCGGCCGCGCCATCCCGGTCGAAAGCGCGACCATCCGCCTCGACGGCCTTGCCGGCGACCGGCGCTATATGGTCGTGGAGCCGGACGGCCGTTTCATCACCCAGCGCGAACTCCAGCCGCTCGCCCGCGTCGAGGCGACCGCGGTCGGCGAAAGCCTTCTGCTGGAAATGGAAGGCCGCCAGCTTCTCGCGAGCTTCGAGCCGGATGACCGCCTCGACGTGACCGTCTGGGACAGCGCGGTCAACGCCGCCGTCGCCGATGAGGCCGTGAACGATGTCCTGTCGGACTGGCTCGCCCGCCCGGTCAAGCTGGTGCATATGGATGCGCTGGCGCACCGCGCCGAGGGCGAGGACTGGGCCGGCGCCCCGGCCCCCGTCTGCTTTGCGGACGGCTTCCCCGTCCTCGTCACCACGACCGGCTCGCTGGCCGATCTCAACCGCACGCTCGTCGCCAAGGGGCAGGAGCCGGTCGGCATGGACCGCTTCCGCACCAATATCCTCGTTTCCTGCGACGATCCCTGGGCGGAAGACCTCTGGGAAGCGATCGAGATCAACGGCGTCGTCTTCGATTTCGTCAAACCCTGCGCCCGCTGCATCATGACCACGCAGGACCAGATGACCGGCGAGCGCATCGGCGGCAACCCCATCCAGGGCCTCGCCGAAAAACGCATGTCCGCCGACCGCCGCGTGCCCGGCGTGCTTTTCGGCTGGAACGCGGTGCCGCGCGGCGAGGGGGAAGTGCGCCTTGGAGACGCGGTGCGGGTGGTGAAGACGCGGGAAGAGCGCTGGCCGATGAAGGTTCGCGCCTGAGCCTCGTCATCGTTTATCTTGTGATCCTGACAGTGGGGTATTATGTATATCCCATCGGGATATCACGGGAGCGTGCGATATGGCCAATTCGACTGTCTTCACCAGCAATCGCAGTCAGGCGGTGCGCCTTCCCAAGGCGGTCGCCTTCCCGGAGGACGTGCATGTGGTCGATGTTCTCAAGATCGGCCGCAGCCGCGTCATCGTTCCGCAGGGCCAGAGATGGGACGATCTTTTCCTGAACGGGCCGCGCGTCAGCGACGATTTCATGCCCGAGCGGGAGCAGCCGGCGGCGGAAGAACGCGAGTCCTTCTGATGCTGGCCTATATGCTCGACACGAATATCTGCATCTATGTGATGAAGACCTATCCGCCTGCGGTTCGCGAGAAGTTCAACGCGCTGGCGGAGCAGCTTTGCATATCGAGCATCACGCTCGCGGAACTGCATTACGGCGCGGAAAAATCGGCGCGCCGGGCTGAGAACCTCATGGCGATCGAGCACTTTGTCGCGCGGCTGGAGGTTCTGCCCTTCGCGGCCAGGGCCGCCGCGCATTACGGGCAGGTTCGGGCGGAGCTTGAAAGGGCCGGCACGCCATGCGGTCCGCACGACATGCAGATCGGCGGCCATGCCCGCAGCGAAGGCTTGATCGTCGTGACGAACAATCTCAGGGAGTTTGCGCGCATGCCGGGGCTAAGGGCCGAGAACTGGCTGTAACCGTCCCTTGCCGCCTGCCGGGCGGGAATGTCACACCCACCCCCGCCGCTTGAAATACAGGAACGGCACAAGCGCCGAGAGGACCATGAGGCCGACGGCCCAGGGGTAGCCGAGGTGCCATTGCAGCTCGGGCATCAGCTCGAAATTCATGCCGTAGACCGAGGCGACCAGCGTCGGCGGCAGGAAGACGACCGAGGCGACGGTGAAGATCTTGATGATCTGGTTCTGCTCGAGATTGATGAGGCCGAGCGTCGCGTCGAGCAGGAAGTTGATCTTGCCCGAGAGGAAGGCGGCGTGGTCGCCGAGCGAGGAGGCGTCGCGCTGCACGAGCTTGACGAGCTGGCGGATTTCCTTCGACGGCCGGCGGGCGGGGGTCTCTATCGCCGCGTGATAGGCCGCGAGCCGGGAGACGGAAACGAGGCTTTCGCGCACGCCGCTGAGGAAATCGCCCTTGCGGCCGAGCTGTTCGATCACGGCCTCCAGGTCGCGCGTCTTCTTGCTCGACGTCGCCTTCTTGCTGCGGAAAACCTCGTGCGAGAGCACGTCGATCTCGTTGCCGAGCCGCTCCAGCACGTCCGCCATGCGGTCGATGACGGATTCGATGAGGCCGAGCATGACATCCTCACCGGTCTCGTAGCTGTGGCCGTTGCCGCGCAGCGCCCGATGGCAGAAGACGGAGAAGGGTTTGGCGTCCGCATAGCGCACCGTCACCAGCGTCGGTCCATGCAGGATGAAGGTCACCGGCATCTTGGCCGGCTCGTCGCTGTCGAGATTGGTCAGCGCCGTCATCGTCAGGAAGGCCGCGCCGTCTTCCTGGTAGAGGCGGGCGGAAAGCTCGATATCCTCCATCTCTTCACGCGTCGGGATGGAGATGTGCAGGGCGGCCTCGACCTCCCGCACTTCCTCCAGCGTGGGGCTGAGGAGGTCGTACCACAGGGCGGGGGAAATCGCCTGCTCGATGGCCGGGTTGGAAATTTCGCGCAGGCAAAAGCGGTCAGCCTTGCGGGCATAGATCTGCAACATGCTTCACTCCTTTGAGGGCGTTCGCGCCGCCCGGAGCGAAGCTGAAGTCGCTACCGGACAGGTCTTTCGATTGCTCTCGATAGTCGACTGTCGGGGTCCATTGATCTTATCCGGGTTAATGTTGGCGCCGTATGACACCTGCGGGTGGCATGCGCCCAAAATGCTGCCGCGTCAAGCACATCCGCCGGGATGCTGAATCGGATTGTTTCATCAATCCCGTTGATCGCGCGGTCAATTAAATTCGCTTTCGTTCATCGATCTCCCGTCGTAGCTTTCGCGCACAGAATCCGGGAGAAGCCTATGTCCGCCCCATCCACAGTCGCGGCGCCCGCCGCCAGCCGGCCCATGCCCTGGCTGATTATTGTCGCCGGCTCGCTGATCGCCGTGCTCACCTTCGGCCCGCGCTCGGCCATGGGCTTCTTCCAGTTGCCCATGCTGCAGGATACCGGCTGGGACCGCACGACCTTCGGCCTCGCCATGGCGTTGCAGAACCTTGCCTGGGGCGTCAGCCAGCCGTTCTTCGGCGCCATCGCCGACAAGTTCGGCACCTGGCGCGTGCTGCTCGTCTCGGGCCTCGTCTATGCGCTCGGCCTCTTCCTGATGTCGCTCGGCACCTCGCCGCTCTGGCTGCATGTCGGCGGCGGCGTGCTGGTGGGGCTCGGCGTCGGGGCCGGCTCCTTCGGCATCCTGCTTTCCGCCTTCGCGCGAAACGTCACGCCGGACCAGCGCTCCATGGCCTTCGGCATCTGCACGGCGGCCGGTTCCGCTGGCATGTTCCTCTTCGCGCCGCTGTCGCAGGGCCTCATCAGCGCCTATGGCTGGTCGGACAGCCTCGTCTATCTCGGCATGCTGATGCTGCTCGTGCCGCTGATCGCCATTCCGCTGCGCGGCAATTCCTCCTCCGGCATCACCGCCGCCAGCGAATACAAGCAGACTATCGGCGAGGCGCTGAAGGAAGCGCTCGGCCACCGCAGCTACCTGCTGCTGGTCGCTGGCTTCTTCGTCTGCGGCTATCAGGTTGCCTTCATCACCGCACATTTTCCGGCCTATCTCGGCGATATCGGCATCGATGCGCGCTACGCCGTGATCGCGCTGGCGCTGATCGGCTTCTTCAACATCATCGGCTCGCTCGCCGCCGGCTTCATCGGCCAGCGCTACTCGAAACCTTACTTCCTCGCCTATATCTACATTGCCCGGTCGGTCGCGGTCTCCGCCTTCATCCTGCTGCCGAAGTCGCCGGCCTCGGTCGTCATCTTCGCCATCGTGATGGGCCTTCTCTGGCTCTCCACCGTGCCGCCGACCAACGGCCTCGTCGCCATCATGTTCGGCACGAAGCATCTCGGCCTTCTCGGCGGCATCGTCTTCCTGTCGCATCAGGTCGGCTCGTTCCTCGGCGTGTGGATGGGCGGCTATCTCTACGACCATTTCGGCACCTACGATCCGGTCTGGTGGCTGGGCGTCGCGCTCGGCCTCTTCGCGGCCGTCGTGCATTGGCCCATCGAGGAGCGGGGCGTTCCGCGCCCGGCGGCCGCCTGAGCCGAACATCAGCCCCGCCGGAAGGAATTCGGCGGGGCTTCTTGCAAAGCGTCACAAAAGTTTCTAAATCTGAAGCACCGGCCATGCCGGTTTTCTTTTAAGGCTATTATGCTCAAGTTGAGCAAAATAGCGAAGCTGCCGGAAACGGCGCAGGAGGAGGGTTCCATGACCGTTCTGGCCCAGCATGTGGCGCAAGCCGAAGGCGCGCGTCCGCTCAGCGCCGCGGAGCGCTTCGGCGTCATCGAGAAACCGGACCTCACCTTCACGCCCGAGATCGCCCGCGAGACGGAACACCTCTACGAGAAGGTCAAGCAGTTCATCCCCGCCTTCGAATGGCCGGTCTACGCGCCCTATGTCGCCGCCATCAACCGGCTGAAGAAGGAGCGCGGCGCGGTCATCCTCGCGCACAATTACCAGACGCCGGAAATCTTCCACTGCGTCGCCGATATCGTCGGCGACTCGTTGCAGCTCGCCCGCGACGCCACCAAGGTCGATGCCGAGATCATCATCCAGTGCGGCGTGCATTTCATGGCCGAGACCTCCAAGCTGCTGAACCCGGAAAAGACCGTGCTGATCCCGGATGCAAGGGCCGGCTGCTCGCTGTCGGAATCGATCACCGGCGCGGATGTGCGCCTGCTCAAGCAGCGCTACCCCGGCGTGCCGGTGGTGACCTATGTTAACACCTCGGCGGATGTGAAGGCGGAGACGGATATCTGCTGCACCTCGTCCAATGTGCTTGCGGTCGTCGAGAGCCTGGAGAGCGACACCGTGCTCTGCATCCCGGACGAATATCTGGCGATGAACGTCGCCAAGCAGACAAACAAGAAAATCCTCACCTGGAAGGGGCATTGCGAGGTGCACGAGCGCTTCACCCCGCAGGAGCTGCTCGCCTACAAGGCGGTCCATCCCGGCATCGAGATCATCGGCCACCCGGAATGCCACCCGGACGTCATTGCCGTCTGCGATTTCGCCGGCTCCACCTCGGGCATGATCAATTATGTGAAGGACAATCGTCCCTCGCGCGTGCTGCTCGTCACCGAATGCTCCATGGCCTCCAATATCCAGGCCGAGCTGCCGGATGTCGACTTCGTCAAACCGTGCAACCTCTGTCCGCACATGAAGCGCATCACGCTGCCGAAGATCCTCGACAGCCTTGTGAACATGACGGAGGAGGTTCTGGTCGATCCGGCGATCGCCGACCGCGCCCGCCTTGCCGTCGAGCGGATGGTGAACTTGAAGCAATAGCGTGGCGTGGGCCGCTCCGTGCCGCCCCTCATCCCCCTGCCGGGACCTTCTCCCCGTAAACGGGGAGAAGAGGCAGAACGGTGAGGTTTTCCCTCCTCTCCCCGTTTACGGGGAGGGGATGCCGGCAGGCAGGTGAGGGGCAGGCCGCGAGCCGCAACGTCGGAGGAAAGACAAATGCCCATGGAAAGTTTCCGCCCGCAATCGTGGAACGGCATCGACGATATCGTCATCGTCGGCGGCGGGCTTGCGGGCCTGTTCTGCGCGCTGAAGCTCGCGCCGCGCCCCGTGACGATCCTCGCGGCCGCTCCCATCGGGCAGGGCGCATCCTCCGCCTGGGCGCAGGGCGGCATCGCGGCGGCCATGAGCCCCGGCGATACCTTCGACAAGCATGTGGCCGATACGCTGGAGGCCGGCGCCGGCATCGTCGATGAGAAGATGGCGCGCTTCATGGTCTCCGAAGGCCCGGTGCGCATTCACGATCTGCTCGAATACGGCGTGCCCTTCGACCGCGACCTCGAAGGCAAGCTGCTGCTCTCGCGCGAGGCCGCCCATTCCGAGCGCCGCATCGTGCGTGTGAAGGGCGACATGGCCGGCAAGGCCATCATGGAGGCGCTGATCGCCGCCGTGCGCAACACGCCGTCGATCCGCGTGCTGGAAGGCTACGTCGTCGAGGAACTGGTGCGCGAGGGCCGCTTCATTTCCGGCGTCGTCGCGAGGCCCGATGCCGGCCAGTCGAAGAACCGCGTGCATTTCCCCGCCCGCGCCGTGGTGCTCTGCTCGGGCGGCGTCGGTCATCTCTTCGCCGTCACCACCAATCCGTGGGAGGCCTGCGGGCAGGGCGTCGGCATGGCCGCCCGCGCCGGCGCGATCATCGCCGACCCGGAATTCGTGCAGTTCCACCCGACCGCCATCAATATCGGCCGCGATCCCGCGCCGCTCGCCACCGAGGCGCTGCGCGGCGACGGCGCGCATCTCGTCAATTCCGCCGGCCACCGCTTCATGCTGGATATCCACCCGGACGGCGAGCTTGCCCCGCGCGACATCGTCTCGCGCGGCGTCTTCGCCGAAGTGCAGGCCGGCCGTGGCGCGTTCCTCGATTGCACCAGGGCCGTGGGCGCGCATTTCCCCGACATGTTCCCGACGGTCTACGCTTCCTGCAAGGCCGCCGGCATCGACCCGGTCACCCAGCCGATCCCCGTCGTTCCCGCCGTGCATTATCACATGGGCGGCGTGCTGACGGATGCGGAAGGCCGCACCTCCATCGACGGCCTGTGGGCCGCCGGCGAGGTCACCTCCACCGGCGTGCATGGCGCCAACCGCCTTGCCTCCAACTCCCTGCTGGAAGCCGTCGTCTTCGCCGCGCGCATCGCGGAGAACATCAAGGGCATGCTGCCCGAGCCGAAGATCAACGACTGGGGCAAGAATGCCGGCGAGAGCGACGACCTCGTGACCATCGAGGACAGCCCCGCGTTGACGCGCCTGCGCCGCATCATGAGCGACCGGGCCGGCGTCATCCGCACCCGCGAGGGCCTTTCCGCCGCCATCCGCGAGATCGCGGTGCTGGAGCGCGAGAACAGCCGCATGCGCTTCCATAACATCGTCACCACCGCCAAGCTGATCGCCGCCGGCGCATACCTTCGCGAAGAAAGCCGCGGCGGCCATTTCCGCTCGGACTTCCCCGAGCAGAAGGCAGAGTGGAAGCACCGCACCTTCCTCACCCTCGCCGATGCCGACAGGGTGGTGGCGGAACTGGCGGAAACGGCGGCGGCGTAGCGCCGCCGTCATCGAGTTGAAACGGAACAGGACAAGCCATGACCACCCCCTATCTCCCCGTGCTTTCGCCGCTGATGGTTGAGGAGCAGGTCCGCGCCGCGCTCTCGGAAGATCTCGGCAGGGCCGGCGATATCACCAGCCAGGCGACCATCGCGCCGGAGATGGTGGCGGAGGCGGAGCTGAATGCGCGCGAGGACGGTATCGTCGCCGGGCTTGAGCTTGCCCGCGCGGCCTTCCGGCTGATGGATCCGGCGATCCGCTTCGACGCCTTCGTGAAGGATGGTGACCGGCTGTCGCCCGGTACGGTGATCGCAAGGGTTTCCGGCCCCGCGCGCGCGGTGCTTTCGGCGGAACGGGTGGCGCTCAATTTCCTCATGCATCTGTGCGGCGTCGCCACCCATACGGCGCGTTTTGCCGAGGAGATCGCCCATACGCCGGCCAAGGTCTGCTGCACGCGCAAGACCATTCCGGGGCTGCGGGCGCTGGAGAAATATGCGGTGCGCATGGGCGGCGGCTCGTCGCATCGCTACGGGCTGGACGATGCCATCCTCATCAAGGACAACCATATCGCCGTTGCCGGCGGTGTCGCCGGTGCCATTCGCGCCGCGCGCGCCTTTGCCGGCCATCTCGTGAAGGTCGAGGTGGAGGTGACGACGCTGGAGGAACTGGAGGAGGCGCTGGAGGCGCAGCCGGATGTCGTGCTGCTCGACAATATGGGGCCGGAACTCCTGCGCCGCGCCGTCGAGATCAACCGCGACTGCGCCGGCCTTGCCGATGCGGCCTATGCCGCCGATCCGCGCCGCGTGAAGCTCGAAGCCTCCGGCAATGTGAACCTCAAGACGATCCGCGCCATCGCCGAAACCGGCGTCGACTACATCTCGACCTCCAAGATCACCATGGCCGCGCCGACGCTCGACATCGGCCTCGATGTCGTGGTGCGCTAGGCCCGCGCGACATTCAGCCCATGCCGGTCTGCAAATGGCGTTTTTCCGTGCTTCCGGTGCTCACGTACCATCAGTACGCTGCGCTCCGGCTCCCGGAAAAACACCATTTTCGACTCAGCCTGTGCTGAATGTCGCGCGGGCCTGAGAAGTATCCTACCGCATCCCGACCTTCAGGCCGGGCGCGGGGCGTTCCTCGAAGATACGGCGACGGAAGCGGAAGAGGGCGGCGGGCCGGCCCCCGGTAGCCGATGTGGAAGCGCCGGTCGGCTCCACCAGTTCCGCGCCCTCGACCAGCCGGCGGAAGTTCTGCTTGTGTACGTGCCGGCCGGAAATCGCCTCCACGGTCGCCTGCAATTCGGTGAGCGTGAATTCCGGGGCCATCAGCTCGAAGATGACGGGGCGGTATTTGATCTTGCCGCGCAGTCGCGCCATGGCGGTCGCAAGGATGCGGCGATGGTCGTGGCGCATGGCGATGCCGGGGGAGGGCTGGCCGGGCTTCGCCCAGCCGTCGGTCACCGCTTCTTCCGCAAGGCCGGCCTCGTAGAGCAGTTCGTAGCGCTCCAGAACGCGCTCCTCATCCCATGGAAAATCGTCGAGGCCGAAGGCGAGGCGCAGGCGCGTGCGGGGGGCGGGCAGGGCGCTCGCCCGCTCTTCGCGAGCCGCCTCCGCCGCCCAATTTTTCAAGGCGGGCAGGATCGTCTGGTCGATCACCGCGGGGCGGCCCTGCCGCCAGTCCTCCCAGGGCAGATAGGCATACCAGTCGCGCCAGGCCGCGCCCGCTTCCGCCAGCCGCTCGTTCGCCTCGGCGTCGGTGCGCGTCAGCGCCAGATAGCCGACGGAGACCATGTGCGTGCCGGCCTCGTCGGGCGCCTTCTGCCGGCCACGGTCGCCGAAGGTGTAGAGCTGCTCGATATAGCCGAGCTTCAGCGCCGTCTGCGCCTCCACGCTGGCGCGCAGGCTCGTCTCGAAGGTGCGGTGCTGCTGCGGGTCGAAGGGGCCGAAGGGCAGGGCGTCGCGTCCATGGGCGCCGTCGCGGCCGGCAGCGAGGATGCAGGGGCTGCGGCCGGAAATCGCGACGACCGCCGCATTGAGGCCGATTTCGACCGGGGGGCGGGCGCCGGTATCCGTCATGGTGCGGCCGGGAAGGTGAAAGGGCTGTCGCCGACATAATCCGCACCGCGACCGATGGCCTTGACGGCGGCGATCAGCCGGCCGCCGCGATTGAGCACATGGTCGCCGATCTCGATCAGCCGCGCATTCGGCGTCGCCTGCACGGAGGCCCGGCGCAGGCGCTGCGCCAGTTCATGGTCGTCCTGATCCGGCGCGACGGCAAGCGCGGCGATGAGCGCGGCGGCGGGGGAGCGGGAAACGCCCATCATGCAATGGACGAGAAGAGGAGCCTGCCGGTCCCAGCCGAGGGCAAAGCCGACGATCGCCGCGATATGCTCCTCGCCGGGCGCAACGAGATTTCCGGTGCCGGCGAAGGCGATGTCGTTGACGCCGAGGATCAGGTGGCGCTCGGCGGAAATCACCGCCGGGCGATGAAAACCCTGTTTCGGCGCAACGAGGCTCAGCATCTCGCGACAGCGATGGCGCACCGCCAGTTCCGCGATCTTGCCGAGCGGGGCGACGATGATGGTGCCCATCGTCACACCGCCGCCGCGAGGGGGCCGCGCTCGCTCTCCAGCGCCGCGAAGCGCTCCGCGAAGCGCTTCTGCGCCTCGACGGCGGGAACGGGCGCGATTTCGAGCATATCGACGGTGATGCCACGCGGCGCACCGAAGAATTTCGTCGCCTCCGCATGGGAGAAGCCGGCAAGCTCGGTGGCCTCGAAGAAGGCGGCGACCTGATCGGCCTTCTTGATCTTCGCCTTTAGCGTGGCGGGCGTTGCAGCCGGCAGGCCGAAACGCAGGTGAACGGCCGCCTCCAGCCGCTTCTCCACGCTCTTGTAACCGCCGCCGACCACGGCCTTGAAGGGCGAGATCATGTCGCCGATGACATATTCCGGCGCGTCGTGCAGCAGCGCCATCAGGCATTCATGCGGGTTGCAGCGGTTCTGCCGGCGGAAGATCGCCTCGACGATAAGCGAATGCTGCGCCA
Source organism: Shinella zoogloeoides (assembly GCF_020883495.1). Classification (NCBI taxonomy): domain Bacteria; kingdom Pseudomonadati; phylum Pseudomonadota; class Alphaproteobacteria; order Hyphomicrobiales; family Rhizobiaceae; genus Shinella; species Shinella zoogloeoides. The sequence continues at coordinate 1,031,301 of NZ_CP086610.1, forward strand.
CCGAGAAGGCATGGTCGCCATTCGTCTGGCCGTTCCAGCGCGCGACGCGGGCAAGGCCGTGCGCGATGTCGGAAAGCTCGATATCGAGCGGCGACGGGTTGAGAAGATCGAGGCGGCGGCCGGAGAGCATGCGCTGCCAGGCGCGGGCTTCCGTCTTCGGGCGTTCGCTCCCGCTCATTGCGCCGGCACCTCGGCGGTTTCCTCGGGGAAGGCAAGGCCGGCCCATGGCGGCAGCTCGACGGTAACGGGCACGCCATCCGCCGTGATCGGCGTTCCGCTGCGCATGGCGTCCGCCGCGCGGTCGATGCGCACGATGGCAAGGCCGAGCGTGCCGCAAACGCTGCCGAGCGCGCCGATCGGCTTGCCGCCGGCAAGAAGCTCCGTGCCCGTCGCCGGAAGCGCGGCCTCGCCCCGCACGATGACCGGGCGGCGGCGCGCGGTGCCGCGATGCTGCATGCGGGAAACGACCTCCTGCCCGACATAGCAGCCGGTGCGGAAGGAAAGGCCGCCGCTGCGGTCGAGCAGCGCGTCATGCGGGAAGGCGTCGGAAAGCGCATAGTCGCGGCCGGCTTCGGGAAGGCCGGCCTGAATGCGCAGCGCGTCGTAGAGTGCGGCATCGTCCGCGCCGCCGCCGCCCATGCGGCGCGAGACGTCGAGGCCCGCCCTGGCGAACCGGAAATCGCGCGGCGCTTGCGCCTCAGCGTCGTCCCAGCTCACCGTCGCCTCGCTGCCGTCGATAACGGCAAGGTCGACCGCGGCGCGCAGCTTGTACATGGTCAGCCGCTTGAGAAGCGCATCGCGCTGGTCTTGCGTCGTGTCGATCAGCAGGGCGTCATCGCCGTCGCGGCGGATCAGGAAGTCGAAGAGAATCTTGCCCTGCGGCGTCAGCAGCGCGCCGGGGCGAATCTCGTTCTCCTGCAGGTCGGGCAGGTTGGTGGTGATCAGCGATTGCAGGAAGGCTTCGGCATCCTTGCCGGAGATGCGGAGAAAGGCGCGGCCGGAGAGCGTGACGGAAGGCATGGGCGGATCCAGATTTCTGCGCGCCGATATGTCCGGCGCAGGCGGTGCGTCGCCGCACCTTCGACAGAGAGGTAGAACGGCCGGGCGTCTTTCGCAAGGTCATGGCCCTTGTCCGCCGGCGCCATACAGCTATGAAGAACGCCCCCGCAGCGAGGCCGACAGACGATGGAAACCATGCCGCCCCTTCCGCACGACGCCTGGTCCGCCTGGACCCCGGGCGAGCTTGCGCGCAGGCTTTCCGGGGGTGCCCGGTCGTGGTGCGTCGTCGGCGGCTGGGCGCTCGATCTCTGGCATGGATGCGAAACGCGGGCGCATGAGGATATGGAATTCACGATCCTGCGCCGCGACTTTCCCGTCTTCCGGACTGCTTTCCCCGACTTGCGGCTCCATGCGGTCGGCGATGGCCGTGTGGAACCGCTCGGGGAGAACGAAGCGCCCGCTAGAGGCATCGCGCAGGTCTGGTGCGAGGATGCGGCGGCGCGCTGCTGGCGGGTGGACATGATGCTGGAGGACGGCACGCCGGAAACCTGGGTCTACAAGCGCGATCCTTCGATCCGCCGGCCACGGGGCGAGATGGTGCAGGTGACCGCCGAGGGCATTCCCTATCTCGCGCCGCAGGCCATCCTGCTCTTCAAGGCGAAATACCGGCGGGACAAGGACGAGGCGGATTTTGCCCGCGCGCTGCCGAAGCTGGATACCGCGCAACGCGACTGGCTGAGGGGCTGCCTCGCGCAGGCCCATCCCGGCCATGGCTGGCTGGATGCCCTATAGGCTCATTCGCCGGTGACGAAGAATTTCCACTGTCCGTCCGGCGTGATGCCGACGCGGTAGAAATTGTAGCTGCCGAATTCCTGCATGTCGGCATAGTCGCCGGCCGTCACGATGCGCAGCAGGTCCACCTTTTCCGGCGGCGTCAGGCCGGCCAGCGGCTTTTCGGCGAAGTAGGGCCAGACATACATCTCGTCCGGCGTGCCCTTGCCGACATGCACGAAGCCGGTGGCGAGCACGTCGAGAAGGATCGCCAGAACCTCGTTGCCGTCCGGATCGCCGGACTGGCCCTTCAGCGTCTCGACGGGGCTTTCGTTGCTCTCGACCAGCGAGACCTGCGTTTCTGTCATGCCCTTGCCGAGCAGCGGGGCAAGGCGCTGGATATCGCCGGAGGCCGCGGCCTCGACGATCAGTTCGCGCATGCGGCGCACCGGCTCGGGCGCTTTCTCGATATCGCGAATCACTTCGACGGGCGCTTGCGGCGTTTCGTCGGGCGTCTCATCGGTAACGGGAGGCTCGTCGGCGGGCTCCGTCACCGCGCCGTTCCGGCGGATCAGCGGGTCGGGCATGGGCAGTTCGAGCGGAGAGGTCTCCGGCTCTTCCTGCTTTTCCTCCACGGGCGCGGCCTTCTCGTCTTCCGCGGGCTTCTGCGGTTCCTCGCCCGGCGCCTTCTTCAGTTCGCTGAGCGCGAAGGCGGGGCGCGCCGGCACGGTGAGCGCCGTCGTTCCCAAAAGCACCGACAATACGATGAGGCTGCTGCGAAACAGCTTTTTGCCGTCAGCCGACATCTGCATGACCTGTCTTTCCAGCCTATTGCAGGGTGCGCGCGGGGGAGAATTCGCCGGCCAGCAGGCGGGCGCGCAGCGAATCGAGCAGCGCTTCCGCCCCCTTCTCGCCATGAACGCGGATCGTTTCGCGCAGGGCGAGCGCGATGGCCGCATCGGCGATGATCTCCGCCTCGATGCCATCCGCCATGCCGTCCGCCCAGGCTTCGTTCTGGTATTCCAGAGCGGCCTGCATCTTCTCGTGTACGATCATCTCGTCGATATCGTTGAGAGTAGGTTCCATAGATCGGTCCATGCGAGGCATTCAGTTCTTACTGCACTGTTAACAAGCTTAGCAGCCTTTTCCCAAAACGGCACTGGCCGCAGTGAAAACAGGTTAATTAATTCCTAATTTCCGAAGCGTGCGGTAATTTCTGTGGCAAGTGTTGCACCTTCGTTACGGTATCTCTCTTCTGCGACAACCGCCGAGTCGGTGCAAGCGGTGTAGATGGCGGCAAAGGAGCGGTATCCACGATTGAAGGCCGCCGTCAGTTTTTCCCGCCGCCGCGGCTCCGTGCCCGCCTCCAGATCGATGATGCGCTGCGCGGAGGCGCGCCAATTGTCCTCGGCCTTCTCGGCGCAAAGGTTGCGCAGGTAGTGCATCGCGCCGAGGATTTCCGAAAGCCGCTCCAGCCGCTCGTCATAGGGCGCGGGCTTCTCCTCGACGGCGGCCGCCGCCGGGGTCTCCTTGCCGGCGCTTTCCTTCGCTTGCTGGGCGAGGGCGGGCGCGGCGAGGACAAGGCCAAGCGCCATGGCGAGGCGAATCACTTTCATGCCGAAATCCCCATCCGCTCGGCCTCGAGGCGGGCGATGCATTCGCGCACGCTGTCGGGGGCGGGCAGCTTTGCGATTTCCTCGGCCGTGTACCAGCCGACGCTCGCCGCATCGTCGGCGGCGACGGCGACGGCATCGCGGTCGGCCTTCACCTTGAAGACGGAGAGGAAGAAGGAGGGGCTGCCGGGGCCGTCCTCGCGACCGGGCAGGTCGTAGGTCGCGAAAAGCAGCGGCTTTTCGGCCTTTATGCCGGTTTCCTCGAAAAGTTCGCGCAGCGCCGTCTCGGCTGGCGTCTCGCCTTCTTCGCCGCGCCCGCCGGGAAAGGCATACATCGCGTCCGACGGCGGCTTGGTGCGCAGCACGAGCAGGTAGCGCCCGTCGCGCTCGATGATGGCGGAGGAGGCGGGCTGGGGCTTCTTGGATTTCTTCATCGCTGTCCGGTTCGGTTGCGCTTCATTGACCCCTTATAGGCAAAGTGCGATGACGACGCCATGTGTGGACGATTTGCATTGCTGGCCGGCACGGACCTCGCCGAAGCCTATTTCGATCTCGCCGAACTGGATGACCTGCCCGCGCGCTACAACATCGCGCCCACGCAGCCGATCCTCATCGTCGTCGCCGGCGAAAGGCAGGCCCCGGGCAGCAACCTGCCGGAACGCCGGGCGATGCTGGTGCGCTGGGGCTTCATGCCCGGTTGGGTGAAGGACCCGCGCGAATTCCCGCTGCTGATCAACGCCCGCTCCGAAACGGCCATCGGCAAGGCCTCGTTCAAGGCCGCCATGCGCCATCGCCGCATCCTCGTGCCGGCCTCCGGCTTCTTCGAATGGCGGCGGCCGGAGGAGAAGGGCGCGAAGGCGCAGGCCTATTTCATCCGCCCGAAGCAGGGCGAGATCGTCGCCTTCGCCGGCCTCATGGAGACATGGTCCTCGGCGGACGGTTCGGAGGTCGATACTGGCGCGATCCTGACGACGGCGGCCAACAACGACATTGCCCGCATCCACGACCGCATGCCGGTCGTCATCCGCCAGGAGGATTTTGCGCGCTGGCTCGACTGCAAGACGCAGGAGCCGCGCGACGTGACGGACCTCATGAAGCCCATCGACGACGGCTTCTTCGAGGCGATTCCGGTGTCCGACAAGGTCAACAAGGTCGCCAATATGGGGCCGGACATTCTGGAGCCGGTGGAAGAGCGCATCGAGGATGCGCCGCCGAAAAAGAACAAGGGCGCAGAAGCGCCCCCATCTTCGGATCAGCTTTCGCTCTTTTGAACTCTCAATCGTAAAGCGACTGGAGCACGGCCGGCAGGTCGCGCTCGCGGCGCGGATCGGCCGCCTTCTGCTCCGGCTTGCACTGCATGGCCGCGACGACGGCGCGCAGGCCGAGCGGCTTGTAGCGTTCCTGCAGGTTCTCGTTGGCGGCGACAGGCTGCGCCGGCTTCTTCATTGCAATCGACATTTCACTCTCCTGAAGTTCGGTTCATCAGGCAGCCCCGTACGATTCCCCCGGTTGCTACCCCCATGACCCATGCATGTACCGGCCTCTTTCGGCCAAATTCTGCTCAAATTTTGATCGCTCTGCGGCGAAGCGTCGAAATCCCCCGTCTTGCGATCAACAATTGTGAGCGGCGGACATATCGCACGGCGCTCCGGCGCATGGCTGTCTCCCCGGTAACAGCTTGGGACAGAAGGCCGAACGGGCAGGAAATTCGCCGGCCGGCCTTCACGCCCGCTTGACCGCAGGCCCGCGCGGCGCGATAAAGCAGGCCATGAAAACGGTACTCTGCATTCGCCGGAGCATTATTCGCTAGCGCACGCGCTGGCCCGGCCGTTTTCGTCCCCCAAAATCCCCGGATGACAACGACCCGGCCAGCCGGGCGCACGCATTTTGGGAGATTCCTATGGCCGAAAAGCCGGTCCTGACGCTGTACAACACGCTCACGCGCTCGAAGGAGCCCTTCGCTCCCATCGATCCCGACAACGTGCGCATGTATGTCTGCGGCCCGACGGTCTACGACTTCGCCCATATCGGCAATGCGCGGCCGGTCATCGTCTTCGACGTGCTGTTCCGCCTGCTGCGCCATATCTACGGCGAAAGCCACGTCATCTATGCCCGCAACATCACGGACGTCGACGACAAGATCAACGCCCGGGCGCTGCGCGATTTCGGCGGCGAAATTGCGAGCGGCGCGCTCTCGCTCAACGAGGCGATCCGCCGCGTGACGGAGAAGACGGCGAACCAGTTCCACGCCGATATCGAGGCGCTCGGCGCCATGCAGCCGACGCATGAGCCGCGCGCCACCGAGTTCGTCCAGCCGCGCGCCGACGGCAAGGTGGACATGATTACCCTGATCGAGCGCCTGATCGAGCGCGGCCATGCCTATCAGGCCGGTGGCGAGGTGCTGTTCGACACCCATTCGATGGCCGATTACGGCGACCTGTCCAAGCGCAATCTCGATGAGCAGCAGGCCGGCGCCCGCGTCGCCGTCGATGCGCACAAGAAGAACCCGGGCGACTTCGTGCTCTGGAAGCTTTCCTCGCCGGAAGAGCCGGGCTGGGACAGCCCGTGGGGCCGCGGCCGCCCCGGCTGGCATATCGAGTGCTCGGCCATGTCCGCCGCCTATCTCGGCGAGGTCTTCGACATCCATGGCGGCGGGCTGGACCTGATCTTCCCGCACCATGAGAACGAGATCGCCCAGTCGCGCTGCGCGCACGGCACCAAGGTCATGTCGAATGTCTGGATGCACAACGGCTTCCTGCAGGTCGAAGGCCGCAAGATGTCGAAATCCGAGGGCAATTTCTACACGATCACCGAGCTGCTGCACGAGGAGAAGTTCGGCGGTCGCAAGTGGCCGGGCGAAGTGCTGCGCCTCGCCATGCTGATGACGCATTACCGCGAGCCGATCGACTTCTCCGTCAAGCGCCTGGAAGAGGCCGAACGCCTTCTTGCGAAGTGGCCCGCCGGCGGCGACCCGGCTGAGGGCCGCGTGGATCAGACGGTCCTGACCCCGCTCTTCGACGACCTCAACACGGTCGGCGCGGTGCAGGCTTTGCACGCGCTCGCCCAATGCGCCAACAGCGACCCGCTGATGCTTCCCGTCTTCGCCGCCAGCGCCCGGCTTCTCGGCGTCACGCCGAAGAAGGCGGAAGTCTCCAAGGCGCTGGAGGAGAGCATCGACACGATCATCCAGCTTCGTCTGGAAATGCTGAAGGCGAAGAACTTCGCCGAGGCCGACCGTATCCGCGACGACCTCGCCGCCAAGGGCGTCCAGCTCAAGGACGGCAAGGACCCGGCGACGGGCGAGCGCGTGACGACGTGGGAGGTGAAAAGGTGACCACACCCTTCTACACCGGCGGCTGCCAGTGCGGTGCCGTGCGCTTTCATGTCGAAGGCGCGCTTGGCGATGCATCGGTCTGTCATTGCCGGATGTGCCAGAAGGCGAGCGGGAACTTCTATCTGCCGCTCGTTTCCGTGCGCGGCGCCAAGCTGACATGGACGCGCGGGGAGCCGAAGCGCTTCCGCTCGTCCAACCATGGCTATCGCGGCTTTTGCGGCGATTGCGGCACGCCGCTGACCTACGAGGCGCCGGATGGCGTGGCGCTGACCATCGCCGCCTTCGACGATCCCGCAGAGATCGCCCCGCGCATCCAGTGGGGCACCGAGGCGAAGCTGCCCTATGTCGATGCGATCCGCGACCTGCCGGGCGAGGAGACGATGGCGGATCAGGAGGCGGCGTCCTTCCTCGCCGATCTCGTCTCCTACCAGCATCCCGACCACGATACGGACCGATGGCCGCCGGAGGGTGCGGTATGAGCCAGCCGAAGCCGGAACTCGGCTTTCCCCGCAAGTGGCTCTATCTCATCGCCGGCAAGCTGGTGCTCATCACGGCCGTCATCATCGCCGTTGTCGTCTATTCCTCTTATCGCTGAAGGAGCCCGCCATGACCACGGAACAGGAAAAGATCAGGACCGGCGGCTGCCAGTGCGGCGCCGTTCGCTTCCGCATCCGCGGCGAGCTCGGCCGGCCGTCGATCTGCCATTGCCGCATGTGCCAGAAGCAGTTCGGCGGCTTCTTCGGCCCGCTCGTCACCGCCAAGGGCGAGACGGAATGGACGCGCGAGGAGCCGGCCTACTTCCAGTCCTCGATCAATATCGCCCGCGGCTTCTGCAGGCATTGCGGCACGCCGCTGACCTACAAGCATCCCGGCGGTCTGGAAATCGCCATCGGCGCTTTCGACGACCGCAGCGATCTCGCCCCGCAGATTCAGGTCAATTACGGGTCGCGCCTGCCCTGGGTCGAGGCGATCTTCTCCGCCCCCGTCCATGACGACCCGGATTATTACAGCCAGCAGGAGAAGATCATCTCCTTCCAGCATCCCGATCACGAGACCGAAAACTGGCCCGCCCACGGAATGAAACTATGAGCGAATTGCGCAGCCTCTATCCCGAGATCGAACCCTATGCCTCCGGCCATCTCGATGTCGGCGACGGGCATGTCATCTATTGGGAACGGGCCGGCACGCCGGGCGCAAAGCCCGCCGTCTTCCTGCATGGCGGCCCCGGCGGCACGATCTCGCCGAGCCACCGCCGCCTGTTCGATCCGAAGCTCTACGACGTGACGCTGTTCGACCAGCGCGGCTGCGGCCGGTCCACGCCGCATGCGGGGCTGGGGGCCAACACGACCTGGCACCTCGTCGCCGACATGGAGAAGCTGCGCGAGATGGCCGGTGCGGAAAAGTGGCTGGTCTTCGGCGGCTCGTGGGGTTCGACGCTAGCGCTCGCCTATGCGCAGAAACATCCCGAGCACGTTTCCGAACTGGTCCTGCGCGGCATTTACATGCTTACCAAGGCGGAACTCGACTGGTACTACCAGTTCGGCGTCTCGGAAATGTTCCCCGACAAGTGGGAGCGCTTCGTCGCCCCCATTCCGCCGGAAGAGCGCCATGAGATGATGCAGGCCTATTACCGCCGCCTGACGGGCGACGACAAGGCGGTGCGCATCGCCGCCGCCAAGACATGGAGCCTGTGGGAAGGCGAGACGATCACGCTTCTGCCGGAACCCGCAACGAGCGGCCGCTTCGGGGTGGACGACTTCGCCGATGCCTTCGCGCGGCTGGAAACGCACTACTTCGTCAATGCCGGCTGGCTGGAAGAGGGGCAGCTTCTGCGCGACGCCCACAAGCTGAACGGCATTCCGGGCGTCATCGCCCATGGCCGCTACGACATGCCGTGCCCGGCCAAAAACGCCTGGGCGCTGCACAAGGCCTGGCCCGAATCGGAATTCTTCCTCGTCGAAGGGGCGGGCCACGCCTATTCCGAACCCGGCATCCTCGACCGCCTGATTTACGCGACCGACAAATTCGCCGGCAAGAACTGAGACAGACTGCCTCCCGGGAGGGAACCGATGAAAGACCGTATCTACCTTTTCGACACCACGCTTCGCGACGGCCAGCAGACGCCGGGCATCGACTTTTCCGTCGAGGACAAGATCGCCATTGCCGGCATGCTGGATGCGTTCGGGCTGGACTATGTCGAGGGCGGCTATCCGGGCGCCAACCCGACCGATACGGCCTTCTTTTCGAAGAAACGCACCGGCCGCGCGAAATTCGTCGCCTTCGGCATGACGAAGCGCGCCGGCGTCTCCGCCTCCAACGATCCGGGCGTTGCCGCGCTCCTCGATTCCAGAAGCGACGCGATCTGTCTCGTGGCCAAGAGCTGGGACTATCATGTGCGCGTCGCGCTCGGCTGCACCAACGAGGAGAACCTCGAAAGCATCGCCGAATCCGTGAAGGCCGTGGTCGCCTCGGGCCGCGAATCCATGATCGACTGCGAGCATTTCTTCGACGGCTACAAGGCGAACCCGGACTATGCGCTCGCCTGCGCGAAGACGGCCTTTGCCTCCGGCGCGCGCTGGGTCGTGCTCTGCGACACCAATGGCGGCACCCAGCCCTCTGAGGTGCAGGCCATCGTCAAGGCGGTGATCGCCGCCGGCGTGCCGGGCGCAAATCTCGGCATCCACGCCCATAACGATACGGGACAGGCCGTCGCCAATTCGCTCGCAGCCGTCGAGGCCGGCGTGCGCCAGATCCAGGGCACCCTCAACGGCATCGGCGAGCGCTGCGGCAACGCCAATCTCGTCACGCTCATCCCGACGCTGGCCCTCAAGGAAGCCTACAACACGCGCTTCGAAACCGGCATCGACACGGAAAAGCTCACCGGCCTCACCAAGCTCGCCCATACCTTCGACGAGCTCCTGAACCGCTCGCCCGATCATCAGGCGCCCTATGTCGGCGCGTCCGCTTTCGCCACCAAGGCCGGCATCCATGCCTCCGCGCTCCTCAAGGACCCGCGCACCTACGAGCATGTCACGCCGGAAAGCGTCGGCAACCTGCGCAAGGTCATGGTGTCGGATCAGGGCGGCAAGGCGAACTTCATCAACGCGCTGAAACTGCGCGGCATAACGGTGGCCAAGGACGACCCGAAGCTCGACCGGCTCATCCAGATCGTCAAGGAACGCGAGGCGACGGGCTATGCCTATGAGGGCGCCGACGCGAGCTTCGCGCTGCTCGCCTACCGCACGCTCGGCACGGTGCCGGATTTCTTCCACGTCGAGAGTTTCCGCGTGATGGTCGAGCGCCGCTACGACGTCAACGGCCAGCTCAAGACGGTCTCGGAAGCCGTGGTCCGCGTGATCGTCGACGGCGAGACCATGATGTCCGTCGCCGAAGGACACGGCCCGGTCAACGCGCTCGACCTTGCGCTGCGCAAGGACCTCGGCAAATACCAGGCCGAGATCGCCGATCTGGAACTGGCGGACTACAAGGTCCGCATCCTCAACGGCGGCACCGAGGCCATCACCCGCGTCCTCATCGAATCCACCGATGCCTCCGGCGCCCGCTGGTGGACGGTCGGCGTCTCCGACAACATCATCGACGCCTCCTTCCAGGCCCTGATGGATTCCATCGTCTACAAGCTCCTGAAGAACAGGGGCGAGGCGGGACGCGCGGCGGCGGAGTAAAGCCAAGGTTCAGCCTCGCTCATTCATCCCTTCACCGGAATGAATTGGTGCATTCACGGCCATTGGAGTATTTCCGTCGGAAAATCCGATAATCGACGGGAAATGACACCATGGCCGACGCCAATTCCTCCAGCGGCCCCCAGACCGGCGATTCGCCGCGCGGTTTTGCCTTCGCTCTCACAGCCTATGTGCTCTGGGGCTTCCTGCCCTTCTTCATGAAGGCCGTTGCGCATATTCCGTCCACCGAAGTGGTGGCGCATCGTATCATCTGGTCGGTGCCGCTTGCGGGCCTCGTGCTGGTCTGGCTCGGCCGCACGGACGATATCAAGGTGGCGCTGCGCTCGCCGCGCATGCTCGCCATGGCGGCGCTGACGGCGACGCTCATCACCATCAACTGGGGCATCTACGTCTGGGCCATCGCCGCGGACCGCGCCCTGGAGACGGCGCTCGGCTACTATATCAACCCGCTCTTTTCGATCTTCCTCGGCGCGGTGCTGCTGAAGGAGCGCCCGGCGCCGGCGCAGATGGTGGCGATCGGGCTTGCCGCCTGCGCGGTGGCGATCCTCGCCTTCGATGCCGGCGGCCTGCCATGGGTGTCGCTCAGCCTGTGCCTGTCCTGGGGCCTCTACGCCTTCTTCCGCAAGACGCTTCCGATCGGCCCGAACCAGGGCTTCTTCCTCGAAGTGCTGCTGCTCAGCGTGCCGGCGATCGGCTATGTGATCTGGCTCGAATCGACGGGGCAGGGCCATTTCGGCGATACGGGTATGGCGGACATGCTGTGGCTGCTCTCCTGCGGCGTCGTCACGGCGATCCCGCTGATGATCTACGCCAATGGCGCAAAACTCCTGCGCCTCTCCACCATCGGCATCATGCAGTACATCGCCCCGACGATGATCTTCGTCATCGCCGTCTTCGTTTTCGGCGAGCCCTTCGGCACGGCCAAGCTCGTCGCCTTCGCCTTCATCTGGGTGGCGCTGATCATCTATTCCGGCTCCATGCTGAGCACGGCCCGCGCCAAGCGCCTCGCGGCGGCGGAGTTGAAACCCGCTGAATGAAACGCAAAAGCCGGAGGCGCTGAACCTCCGGCTTTTCTTTTGCCGTTGCGGGAAAGTCGTTCCTAGAGCCGCGAAATGATCCCGGCCTCGCCCTCGCGGTCGACCTGCCCGGCCCAATGGTCGAGCAGCGTCGTGACGATCTCCTCCGGCTCGTCGATGACGAGCGGCTGGACGAGGTGGGCGGTATGGATGAAGCCTTCGTCGGCCATGTGGCGGATGAGCTTCATCATCGGATCCCAGAAGCCGCCGATATTGGCGAAGACCATCGGCTTGCGGTGGCGGCCGAGCTGCGCCCAGGTCATCACCTCGACGATCTCCTCCAGCGTGCCGATGCCGCCGGGAAGCGCCACGAAGGCGTCGGCGCGGTCGAACATCTTGTGCTTGCGCTCGTGCATGTCCGGCGTGACGATCAGTTCGCTGAGCTGGCCCAGCGAATGACGGGTGGCCTCCATATCCACGAGGAATTCGGGTATAATGCCGGTGACGCGGCCGCCGTTCGAAAGCACGCCGCTTGCGACGGCTCCCATGACGCCCTTGGTGCCGCCGCCATAGACGAGCCGCAGGTGGTTTTCGGCCATCGCCTTGCCGAGTTGCCTTCCGGCGGTGACATAGGCGGAATCGCGGCCCGGCTGGGAGCCGCAATAGACGCAGACGGATCGAATCGGCAGGGTTTGTTCGCTCATGGCGGGATTCAGCCACCCGCCCGGCGGCCCGTCAAGGACGATGGCGGAGAAAAAGCCCGGACAGGCGGCCGGCAACAGCCCCGAAAGCTTGTGCGCGGCCCCCGGAATCGATAGCTGTTTGCGCAGGGACTCCCGGGAAACCGGGACAGAGAGAGAGTCGATGATGAAGAACAGGACCGGCTTGGTGGCCTTGATCGTGCTGGCGGCGGCGACGCTGCTCATGGTTTTCTTCGTGCTGCCCAACATGAACAAGGAAAAGCCGGCGGAAACGCCTGTCGCGACGCTCGTCGGCAAGCCCGCCGAGGGCGGTGGTGAAACCACGACGGCAGACGGCAAACAGGCCCGCTCCACGCCCGCCCAGACCGAGGGCGAGACGAACGCGGCCGCCACTGCGACTGAAGAAACCACCAGGGAAGAAACGGCCAAGACGGATGCGAAACCGGCCGACGCCGCGGCCGCATGGGTCACGCCCGCCTTCGATCTCCTGCGCGTCGAGCCCGATGGCTCCACCGTGATCGCCGGCCGCGGCCAGCCGAACACGAAACTGGAAATCCGCAACGGAGAAACGGTCGTCGCGACGGCCGATATCGGCCCCTCGGGCGATTTCGCCGCCGTCTTCGATCAGCCGCTGGCCGCCGGCGACTACCAGCTCACCCTCAACACGAAGGACGACAAGGGCGCCACGAAGACCTCCGAAGAGGTGGCGACCGTCTCCGTGCCCAAGGACGGCAGCGGCGAGCTGCTCGCCATGGTCTCCCGGCCGGGCGAGGCGAGCCGCCTGATCACCGTGCCGGACGCGGCCGCAAAGGCTGCCGGCACCGCCACGACGACGGCCGGACAGGCTGCCGGCGAGGTCGCATCCGCGCAGACCGGCGGTGCGGCCGAAGGCGCACAGACGCAGCAGGCCGCCGGCGACGCCGCGGCGACGGCCGCATTGGCCGTCAAGGCCGAGGCCCATGTCTCGGCCGTCGAGCTGGAAGGCAAGCGCATGTTCATTGCCGGTACGGCCCGGCCCGGCGCGCTGGTGCGCATCTATGCCAACGATACGCTCGTCGGCGAGGCGAAGGCCGATGACGCGGGGCGCTATGTCGTCGATGGCGAGATCGACCTGCCGGTCGGCCGCCATAGCGTGCGCGCCGACGTGATGAGTGCGGACGGCAGCAAGGTCGATTTCCGCGCTTCCGTTCCGTTCGACAGGCCGGAGGGCGAACAGGTCGCCGTCGTGGCGCAGGAGGGCGCGGCGAGCGATGCCGGTCCGGCGCTCGGCCTTATCGGCGGCGGCGCGTTCGACAAGCTGCGCGCCGAGGCCGACAAGGCGATTGCGCTCCTCAAGGGCCTTTATGCGAACGGCCACCTGCCGAGTGCGGAAGAACTGGCCGCCGCCCGCTCGGCGACGGAAATCGCGTTGAAGTCGCTGGCCGAGTTCAAGCCGGGCGAGGAAGAGGGCGAAGCTGCCCGCGCCATGGCCGCCAAGGCTTCGGCCGCCGCGGCTTCCGCGCTCTCCCGCCTCCAGGCCTTGCCTGCCGATGCCGGCGCTGTCGGCGAGGCGCTCGGTTCGATCGAGACGGCGGTCGCCGATGCGCTGGCGCCGGCCATCGACAAGGCGGAGGTCGTCGCGGGCGACGTCAAGGCTGCCGCGGGCAATTCCATCGAGCGGCTGGCCACGCAGGCCGCAACCCTCCAGCAGCAGTTCGCCGCGCTCTTCGCCGATGGCCGCAATGCCGAGCCGGCGGAAATCCGCACCGCGCGCGTCGCGCTCGAGGATGCACTGAAGGGCATCACGGGCTTTGTCGCCCCGGCGGATGCGGCGGTTGATGTCGCCGCCGCCATCGAGAAGCTGAAGGGCTGGGCCTCGACGGCGCTCGATCGTCTCGCCGCGATCCCGGCGGATGCGGGCAGGGATGCCTACCAGCCGGCGCTCGTCGCGCTCGAGGGCATGCCGTCGGTAAGCGCCGCCGAAAGCGCGACGACCGCCGCCAGCGGATCGGCGACCGATGGCGAGGCCGCCGCGGAAGAGCCGGCGACCGTCGAGCAGGCGCCGCTGAAGGAAAGCAAGACCTCGGTCATCATCCGCCGCGGCGATACGCTGTGGCAGATTTCCCGCCGCATCTACGGCAAGGGCGTGCGCTATACGACGATCTACCTCGCCAACGAGGACCAGATCGCCAATCCGGACCGCATCATCCCCGGCCAGGTCTTCGGCGTGCCGGACAAGACGGTGGAGAGCGACGCCGAGGCGGAAGAGCTGCACCGCAAGCGCGTGCGCGGAAATTGACCGCTGTTATTTCCGGCCGGCCGTTGCGAAACGGTCGGCAAGGTCCTATCTCCGCAATGCGGCGCCCCACCGGGCGCCGCATTTTCATTCGGATAATTCGGTAACGCGCGCCGGCGCGGGAGCCGGACATGAGGCCGGGCGCAAGCCCGGCGGAGGCCAGCGTGGCGACAACGACGAAAAAGACGGTTTCGGCCGAGCACAGCAATCTCCTCCAGACGCTGGTGAACCTCTGGCCCTATATGTGGCCCTCGGACCGGCCGGACCTGAAGATGCGGGTCGTCTGGGCCTCGGTTTTCCTGCTGATCTCCAAGATCGTGCTGCTGCTCGTTCCCTATTTCTTCAAATGGGCGACGGATGCGCTGAACAACAAGCCGGATGCCGTCGGCCTGCTGCCGACCTTCCTGCTCGGTGCCGTCATGCTGGTGCTGGCCTATAACGGCGCGCGCATCCTGCAGGCTGGCCTCAACCAGCTTCGCGACGCGCTCTTTGCCAGCGTCGGGCAATATGCGGTGCGCCAGCTCGCCTACCGCACCTTCGTGCACCTGCACCGCCTGTCGCTGCGCTTCCATCTGGAGCGGCGCACCGGCGGCCTGTCGCGCGTCATCGAGCGCGGCACCAAGGGCATCGAGACCATCGTGCGCTTCACGATCCTCAACAGCGTGCCGACCTTCATCGAATTCCTGCTGACCGCCGCCGTCTTCTGGCAGGGCTACGGGTTGCAATATCTGCTCGTCACCGCCGTCACCGTCTGGCTCTATATCTGGTTCACCGTGCGGGCCAGCGACTGGCGCATCTCCATCCGCCGCTCGATGAACGACAGCGATACGGAGGCCAACACCAAGGCCATCGACTCGCTCCTCAACTTCGAGACCGTCAAATATTTCGGCAACGAAGAGATGGAGGCCCGCCGCTTCGACCAGTCGATGGAGCGTTACGAAAAGTCCGCCACGCAGGTCTGGACCTCGCTCGGCTGGCTGAACTTCGGTCAGGCGCTGATCTTCGGCGTCGGCATGGCGATCATGATGGCCATGTCCGCCCTTGCCGTGCAGCGCGGCGAGCAGACGGTCGGCGACTTCGTCTTCATCAACGCTATGCTGATCCAGCTTGCCATCCCGCTCAACTTCATCGGCTTCGTCTACCGCGAAATCCGTCAGGGCCTCACCGATATCGAGCAGATGTTCGACCTGCTGGAAGTGGAGCAGGAAGTGCAGGACAAGCCGGGCGCGGTCGAGCTTGCCGTGGCCGATGGCGCGATCTCCTTCAAGGACGTGCATTTCGCCTACGATCCGGCGCGCCCGATCCTCAAGGGCATCTCCTTCGAGGTGCCGGCCGGCAAGACTGTCGCCGTGGTCGGCCCTTCCGGCGCGGGCAAGTCGACGCTCTCGCGCCTGCTCTACCGTTTCTACGATGTGCAAGAGGGTGCGATCACCATCGACGGGCAGGATGTGCGCGACGTCACGCAGAAGAGCCTGCGCAAGGTCATCGGCATGGTCCCGCAGGATACCGTGCTCTTCAACGACACCATCGCCTACAATATCCGCTACGGCCGCCCCGGCGCGAGCGACGAGGAAGTCACCGCTGCGGCCGAGGCCGCCCAGATCGGCACCTTCATCCGGCACCTGCCGGATGGCTTCAAGGCGATGGTAGGCGAGCGCGGCCTGAAACTTTCCGGCGGCGAAAAGCAGCGCGTCGCCATCGCCCGCACGATCCTGAAAAGCCCGCCGATCCTCATTCTCGACGAGGCGACCTCGGCGCTCGACACGCGCACCGAGCAGGAAATCCAGGCGGCGCTCGATGTCGTGTCGAAGAACCGCACGACGCTCGTCATCGCTCATCGCCTCTCCACGGTCATTTCGGCCGACGAGATCATCGTGCTGAAAGACGGCGTGATCGCAGAGCGCGGCACGCATGGCGAGCTGATGCAGCGCGACGACGGCCTCTACGCCTCCATGTGGAACCGCCAGCGCGAGGCCGTGCAGGCCGAGGAGCGGCTGAAGCAGGTGCGCGAAAGCGACGATCTCGGCATCGTCACGCGCGGCGTGCCGGCGGCGGAGTGATCAGTCGGCGGGGGCGGCAAAGAGGATCAGGTTGCCGTCCGGATCGCGGACGATGACGTTCCTCGCGCCCCACGGCTGCGTCGTAAGCCTCAGGTGGAAAGGCACCCCCACTGCCTGATACTCGAGAAACAGCCGCTCGATGGCCGCCGCGCTGTCGAGCGTGATCGACGCCGACAGCAGTTCCTCACGCTCCCGCACGTCTCCCGCAAAGATCGGGCCTTCCACAAGCCGCAGGCAGAGCCGCGCCCGGTCCCGCTGTACGACGCCGTAGAACGGCGGGTCGCCATAGGTGAAGTCCACGGCAAAGCCGAGCTTCTGTGTGTAGAAGGCGAGGGCGGCGGGAAAGTCGGTCACGTAGAGGACTGGTTCCGCGCCGGTGAGGAGCGATTGTTTTTCTGTTTCTGGGCTCATGGTCTTGCCTCCCGAAATGATGACGAATGTCCACTTCCGTCGGCTGCTCTGTCAATGCGGAATACCCCCTCTGCCCTGCCGGGCATCTCCCCCACAAGGGGGGAGATCGGCAGGAGACGAGCACTTTGCTCCAATCGCAACGCTGATGGTGGCCTGAAACGGTGCCACCATCCAATCTCCCCCCTTGTGGGGGAGATGCCCGGCAGGGCAGAGGGGGTATCCCACCTGCTGTTCCATCGAAAACCCGCACACACCAAGCCCCTGTCCCACGGTCTATCCACCGCGCCGCATTGCCCCGGCGGGCTTTTCACGCTAGGTCGATGGCGTGAAATCATCAGGAGATGTCGGAAGATGAGTTTGGTCGATACGGTACGCAGCACCCTGGTGCCGATCCATCGGGAGGGCTGGAAGTTCGTGGCGATCTTCTTCGTCGTCTCGCTGCTGCTGGGTCTCCTCTGGGAGCCGCTGATGTGGATCGGCTTCGTCCTGACGGCCTGGTGCGCCTATTTCTTCCGCGATCCCGAGCGCCTGACCCCGCAGGACGACGACCTCGTCATCTCCCCGGCGGACGGCCGCGTCTCGGCCGTCGCCATGGTGACGCCGCCGGCCGAGCTGGAGCTTGGCGACCAGCCGATGCTGCGCATCTCGGTCTTCATGAACGTCTTCAACTGCCATGTGAACCGTGCGCCGATGCGCGGCCGCATCGCCCGCGTCGCCTACCGCGCGGGCAAGTTCCTCAATGCCGATCTCGACAAGGCCAGCCAGGAGAACGAGCGCAACGGCCTCGTCATCGAAAGCGCCCATGGCCCGATCGGCGTCGTGCAGATCGCCGGCCTCGTCGCCCGCCGCATCCTGTGCTGGTCGTCGATGAACGACCATCTGGAAGCCGGCGAGCGCTTCGGCCTCATCCGTTTCGGCTCGCGCCTCGACGTCTTCCTGCCTGATGGTGCCGTGCCGCGCGTCAGCCTCGGCCAGACGGCGATTGCCGGCGAGACGGTGCTGGCGGAGTTCGGCTCGGCCAAGGGCCCGGTCGTCAGCCGCCGCGGCTGATCGGCAGCCTGTGATTGACCCTTCGCCGCGGTGGCTTATCTAAGTTGGACGAGCCGCCGCAGACGAAACGAACGAAGCGAAAAACGATGGACACTCCGTTTCCGCCCTATGAGCCGAATGGCCCGAACGACGAGGCCCGCGGCCCGCGCCTGCGCGAAATTCCGCTGCGCATCATCATCCCCAATGTCATCACGGTCCTGGCCATCTGCGCCGGCCTCACCGGCATCCGGCTTGCCTTCGAGAACCGTTACGAGCTGGCCGTCGGCATGGTGCTGCTCGCCGCCTTCCTCGATGGTATCGACGGGCGCATCGCGCGCCTCCTGAAGGCGACGTCGAAATTCGGCGGCCAGATGGATTCGCTGGCCGATATCGTCAATTTCGGCGTCGCGCCCGCACTCGTGCTCTATGTCTTCATCCTCGATCAGGCCCGTTCCTTCGGCTGGATCGCCGCGCTGATCTACACGATTGCCGCCGGCCTTCGCCTCGCGCGCTTCAATGTCATGGCCGAGCGCGAGACCAAGGCGCAGTGGCAGTCGGAATATTTCGTCGGCGTGCCGGCGCCGGCCGGCGCCATGCTCGTGCTGCTGCCGGTCTATCTCGGCTTCCTCGGCATCACGCCGGGGCCGCTCTTCGGCTTTCTCGCCTCCGGCTACACGGTGCTGATCGGCTTCCTGCTGGTGAGCCGCCTGCCGGTCTGGTCCGGCAAGTCCGAGGGCAGCCGTATCCGCCGCGACCTCGTCCTGCCCGCCATCCTGCTCGTCGTGCTCTATGTCGCCACGCTGATGAGCTTCACCTGGGAGACCATGGTGGTGACGGTCGTCGCCTATCTGGCGACCCTGCCGTTCGGCGCCCGTTCCTGGCAGCGCAAATATGGCGGCTGGACGGCGCCCGCAACGCCGGCCACCAGCGAGTTCCCCGAGGAAACCGACGGCCACTAGGTTCGTTGCACAATCACATCCCTGTGAGCTTTCCCAAAGCCCCGCCCACAACCCGTGGGCGGGGCTTGCTTTTTGGGTGCGGTTCGACTAACTAGCAAGCAAATAGATAGTAAGCTAATAATGTTCGGACTACCCAGATGAACACCACCGACCCGCGCGAACGCCTTCTCGACGATCTCTCCCGCGTCCAGCGCAAGATGCGCGCCCTGTTCGATGCCCGCGTGAAGGAGAGGGGGCTGACGCTGCCTCGCGCCCGCGCCCTGCTGATCCTCGGCCGCGGCGCGCAGCTCAACCAGCGTGAGCTTGCCCACGAACTCGATATCGAGACGCCGACGCTCGTGCGTCTGCTGGACGGCATGGAAAAGCAGG
This sequence comes from Shinella zoogloeoides, assembly GCF_020883495.1. Lineage (NCBI taxonomy): Bacteria > Pseudomonadati > Pseudomonadota > Alphaproteobacteria > Hyphomicrobiales > Rhizobiaceae > Shinella > Shinella zoogloeoides. The sequence goes on from NZ_CP086610.1 coordinate 1,050,539, forward strand.
GCTTCATCGAGCGTCAGGCCGTGGAGGGCGACCGCCGCGCCAAGCAGATCGTCATGACCGACTACGGCGCAAATGTTGCCAGAGAGGTGCTCGATCTCGCTCGCTCACTGCGCGCCGACGTCCTGAAGAGCATCCCGACGGGCGACATGTCCACCACCGTCAAGGTCTTCGCCGTCATGGCGGAGAATATCGCCCAGAGCTGTCGGGAAAGCGTCGAGGCATGAGCGCCGTTCCCGCCAGCGAAGAGCGCGGGCAGGAGGATGCAGCGGAGCCGGTGGCAGAGCAGCCGGCCGCCCCGCCGCCGGCTCCCCCCGTCATAACGCCAAGACGCGCCGCCGCCTGTATTGCGGCCTCGACCCTGCTCGCCATGACGCAGGGTTTCGGCATGAACCTCGTCGCGGCCAATATCCCGCAGCTTCAAGGCCCTTTCGGCGCGACGAGCGCGGAGGCCGTCTGGCTGATGGCGGCCTATATGGCGCCGAACGCCTCGCTGTCGCTCGCCCTCATCAAGATCCGCAACCAGTATGGCCTGCGCCATTTCGCCGAGCTCGGCATTGCCGTCTTCCTCGTCGTTTCGGTGCTGCATATCTTCATCACCGACCTGCATTCCGCCATCGTGCTGCGCTTCTTTGCCGGCATCGCCGCCGCGCCGCTCTCCTCGCTCGGCTTCCTCTACATGCTGGAGGCCTTCACCCCGGCGCGCAAGCTGACGGTCGGTATCTCGCTGGCCTTGACCAATATCGGCCTCGCCGCGCCGCTGACGCGCCTCATCTCCCCCGCGCTCATCGAGCTTGGCGGCGTGCGGGCCTTGCTTCATCTCGAAGTCGCGCTCGCCATGCTCTCCTTCGCGGCGATCTATCTTCTGCCGCTGACGCCGGTGCCGCGCGCCAAGGTCATCGAGAAGCTCGACATTCTCAGCTATGTCTTCATCGCCATCGGTTTCGGCTCGGGCGCAGTCATCCTCGTCACCGGCCGTACCTATTGGTGGATGGAGGCCCAGTGGATCGGCGAGCTGCTGGTCGTCATGATCGGCGCGCTGACGATCGCCGCCTTGCTGGAACTCAACCGCGAAAAGCCGCTGATCGACCTGCGCTGGCTGTTCAGCCGAGAGATGCTGCATTTCGCCGCCGTTCTCATTCTCTTCCGGTTGATGCTCGCCGAGCAGACGGCCGTTGCCAGCAATTTCTTCCAGATCATGGGCCTGCAGAGCGACCAGCTCACGCATCTCTACGGCGTCGTCGCGCTCGCCACGCTTGCCGGCGGCCTCCTCTGCGCCGTCATCATGAAGCCGGGGCGCGAGCCGGGCATCCACATGATCGCGCTGCTGCTGATCGGTGTCGGTGCGTTCATGGACAGCCATGCGACGAACCTGACGCGGCCCGAGCAGATGTATCTCAGCCAGGCGATGATCGCCGCCGGGGGCAGCCTGTTCCTGCCGCCCGCCATCGCCGCCGGCTTCACCATGGCGCTGAGGAAGGGGCCGCAATATATCCTCAGCTTCATCGTCGTCTTCCTGGTGACGCAGAGCCTCGGCGGGCTCGCCGGCTCGGCGCTGTTCGGCTCCTTCATCACGCTGCGCGAAAAATTCCATTCGAATGTTCTGGCGCAGGCGATGACGCTGGCCGACCCGCTGGTCGCCGCCCGTGTCTCGCAGCTTTCCGCCGCCTATGGGCGCACGATCACCGACGCCGCCGTGCTGAAGGCCGAGGGCGTCGCGCTGCTCAGCCAGCAGGTGACGCGCGAGGCCAACGTGCTGGCCCACAACGACGCATTCTTCGTCATCGCGCTTCTGGCGGTCGCCGCTGCCGCCGCGCTCGCCATCCACTGGATTTACATTCGCATCAAGGAGGCCACCGCACCCGTCGAGGGGCAGGCGGCCATCGAAGGTTGACCGACATGAAGCAATATATCCGCAACACCGCCACGACCCTCGCCGTGGTCCTCGGCATCGCCGGCATCGGCGCCGTGCTCTACGCCTGGCAGCTTCCGCCCTTTTCCAGCGAAGTCCAGACCACGGACAACGCCTATGTGCGCGGCTACGTGACGCTGATCAGCCCGCAGCTCGCCGGCTACATCACGGATGTGCCGGTGAAGGATTACGAGACCGTCAAGGCCGGGCAGGTGCTCGCCCGCCTCGATGACCGCATCTATCGCCAGAAGGTCGAGCAGGCCAAGGCCACGCTCGCCAGCCAGACGGCGGCGCTCTCCAATTCCGAGCAGCAGGAAAACGCCGCCAAGGCCCGTATCGGCGCCAGCGAGGCTGCGCTTGCGAGCGCCAAGGCCGCCCGCCGGCGGGCCGAGGAGAACTGGAACCGCATCGAGGAGCTTTCCGGCAAGGGCATCGCCACCCAGAGCGACCGCGAACAGAGCCGCACCGCGCTCGACCAGGCGGAAGCGTCGGTCTCGCAGGCCGAGGCGAACCTTGAAGTGACGAAGCAGGACCTGCAGACGATCATCGTCGGTCGCGATTCCCTCCGCGCCGCCGTGGCGGGCGCGCAGGCCTCGGTGGAACTGGCGAAGATCGACCTCTCCAACACGGTCGTCACCGCCCCCCGCGACGGCGTCGTGGGCGAGGTGGGGGGCAAGCTCGGCCAATATGTCGCCGCCGGCACGCAGCTCATGGCCGTGGTGCCGCACGACACCTGGATCATCGCCAACTTCAAGGAAACGCAGCTTGCCTATATCAAGCCCGGCCAGAAGGTCGAGGTCAGCGTCGACGCGCTGAAGCACGCAAAGCTCGTCGGCCGTGTGGAACGCTTCTCGCCGGCCGCCGGCTCGGAATTCAGCGTTATCAGGCCGGATAACGCGACCGGCAACTTCACCAAGGTCGCCCAGCGCATTCCGGTGCGCATCGCCATCGACGAAGGGCAGGACCTTGCGAAGTATCTCGCGCCGGGATTGTCGGTGGTGGTGACGACGGTGGTGGGGGATTAGGCAGTAGGCAGTAGGCAGTAGGCAGTAGGACTGCCCCTCATCCGCCTGCCGGCACCTTCTCCCCTCAAGCGGGGCGAAGGGAAGGATGCCACGCCTTCTGCAAGCACGAAGTTTTTTGACTGGGAAAGAGAGTGCCGCATATTCCTTCTCCCCGCTTGCGGGGAGAAGGTGGCGGCAGGCGGATGAGGGGGCTGTCGGCCCGCCCGCTCACTCCGGCAGGCGATAATCCAGCAAACGCCCCTGGCGCATGTCGTAGAGTTTGCCCGTCTCAGCATAGTCGCGCGAAACCAGCGGCAGGATGGCCTTCGCCACTTCGGAAGGATGCTGCACCGTCGAAGGGTCTTCGCCGGGAATGGCCTGCGCGCGCATGGCGGTGCGGGTCGCGCCCGGATCGAAGGAGGTGATGCGCAGCGCGGTGTGCTGCGTCTCGCTGGCCCAGGTGCGGGCCAGCGCCTCGACGGCCGCCTTGGAGGCGGAATAGGGCCCCCAGAAGGGCTTGCACTTGTGCGCGGCGCTGGAGGAGAGGATGACGGCGCGGCCGGCGTCGGAGCGTGTCAGCAGCGGCTCGACCGAGCGGATGAGCCGCCAGGTCGCCGTGACGTTGATCGTCATGACTTTCTCGAAGACCTTCGCCTCGACATGGCCGATGGGCGAGATCGTGCCCAGCACGCCGGCATTGGCGACGAGGATGTCGAGCTTGCCCCAGCGCTCGAAGATCGAGCCGCCGAGCTTGTCGATGGCCGCCATGTCGGCAAGGTCGAAGGGCACCAGCGTCGCGCTGCCGCCGACGGCCTTGATCGCATCGTCCAGCTCTTCCAGCCCGCCGACGGTTCGCGCGCAGGCGATGACATGCGCGCCGGCCTTCGCCAGTTCGAGGGCGGTGAAATAGCCGATACCGCGCGACGCGCCGGTGACCAGCGCGATGCGGTCTTTCAGGTCGATGCTCATGATGTCTTCAATTATCCGTTGCTTGCCAGAACCGAGACCTTCCGTCCCATCGTCTCGCCTTCCTTGTCAAGGAGGCGCGTCGGATAGTCGCCGGTGAAGTAATGGTCGGTGAATTGCGGGCGGGCCGGGTTGCGGTCCTCGCCGCCGACGGCGCGGTAGAGGCCGTCGATGGAGATGAACTCCAGCGAATCCGCGCCGATATACTTCGCCATCGCCTTGACGTCGTTGTACTGGTTGGCCAGCAGCTTGTCGCGGTCCGGCGTGTCGATGCCGTAGAAATCCGGGTAGAAGATCATCGGGCTTGCGACGCGGATATGCACTTCCTTGGCGCCGGCATCGCGGATCATCTGCACGATCTTCAGCGACGTCGTGCCGCGCACGATGGAATCGTCGACGAGGATCACGCGCTTGCCGGCGATCATCGCGCGGTTTGCCGAATGCTTCAGCTTCACGCCGAAGGCGCGGATCTGCTGCGTCGGCTCGATGAAGGTGCGGCCGACATAGTGGTTGCGGATGATGCCGTATTCGAACGGAATGCCGCTTTCCTGCGCATAGCCGAGCGCCGCGGGCGTGCCGCCGTCCGGCACGGGCACGACGACGTCGCCCTCGACCGGATGTTCCTTGGCAAGGTTGATGCCCATGTTCTTGCGCGCCACATAGACACTGCGGCCGCCGACGACCGAATCGGGGCGGGCGAAATAGACATATTCGAAGAGGCAGAGGCGTTCCGGCTGCGCATTGCCGGATTTGCGCGCCTCGATGGTGATGGAGCCGTCCGGCTGGATCTCGCAGATGATGATCTCGCCGTTCTCCACGTCGCGCACGAACTTCGCGCCGATGATGTCGAGTGCGCAGGTCTCGGAGGCGAAGATCGGCTTGCCGTCGAGTTCGCCCATGACCAGCGGGCGGATGCCCGTGGGGTCGCGTGCGGCGATCAGCTTGGTGCGGGTGATGCCGAGCATCGAATAGCCGCCTTCCATCTGGCGGATGGCGTCGATGAAGCGGTCGGTGGTGTTGGTGTAGCGCGAGCGGGCGATGAGGTGCAGCACGACTTCCGTGTCGGAGGTCGACTGACAGATCGCGCCGCCGGCGATGAGCTGGCGGCGCAGCGTCAGGCCGTTGGTGAAGTTGCCGTTATGGGCAACGGCGATGCCGCCGACTTCCAGTTCGGCAAAGAGCGGCTGAACGTTGCGCAGCGCCACTTCCCCGGTGGTGGAATAGCGCGTGTGGCCGATCGCCATGTTACCCGGCAGCTTCGCCAGCGTCACCGGGTTCGTATAATGGTCGCCGACGAGGCCCATGTGCTTTTCGGTGTTGAACTGCTTGCCGTCGAAGGAGACGATGCCCGCCGCTTCCTGGCCGCGATGCTGGAGCGCGTGCAGGCCGAGTGCTGTCAGCGTGGCGGCTTCCGGATGGCCGAGGATGCCGAAGACGCCGCACTCTTCGTGAAGCGTATCGCCGTCGAGATCGTCGTCGTGGCGGCCGGGGAACTCAAAATCGCTCATTGCTGCAAGCCTTTGCTCGGGACCGTAAGAGGTTGCACGGGTTACTCGGGTCTTCGCTGCGCCCGGCGAGGCCCATATGGGTATCGCCGAAAGCATTTGCCACCGAGGCCCGGAAGCGTCAGTGGCTGGTATCGCATCCTACCAAAAAATCGGGGAGCCTGCCTTGGTCATTTTGGGCTGCGGCGGCTCCCCTGATCGATTTATCCGTTGGTGGCGGGCGTTTCTTCGGCCGGAGCCTGGTTCGTGCCGCCGCTTGCGCCGTCCGGGTCCTCCGCCGCGCCGCCTTCCGTCGCGCCGGCCTTGCCGCGCAGGCGGTCGAGGATCGTCGCGTCGGCGTCTTCCGGCAGCAGCGCCACGAGGCGCGAGCCGAGATTGTCGAGGAGCGGCTTGGACTTGGCCGTGGTGACCCAGGCCGGCTGCTGCTGCGGGGCGACCAGCCAGTTGAAGAACAGCATGGCGACGACGACGAGCAGGATGCCGCGGGCCGCGCCGAACAGGAAGCCCAGCGTGCGGTCCAGCGCGCCGACGCGGCTGTCGATGATGAAATCGGCGATGCGCATGGTGATGAAGGAGATCACGATCAGCGCGACGAGGAAGACGGCGGCGGCGGAGCCGACCATCGCAACCGTGTCGCTCGTCGTGTAGTCCTTCGCATAGGGCAGCAGCACCGGATAGAGGAAGTAGGCGGCCGCGGCAGCGCCCACCCAGCTTGCGACGGAAAGCACTTCGCGCGAGAAGCCGCGCACCATCGCCAGCACCGCTGAAAACAGCGCGACGCCGATGACGATACCGTCGAGAATTGTGATGGGCATGTTTGTCCTACTCCAAACCCGAAATGTCGCCGGCCCCATATCCTGTGCGGGGCCAACTTAGCGGAAGGCGTCGCCGCCGTCCCGGTTCGGCACGGATCGAGCCCCGTTTCCCACAGGGCTTTCTCGTGCCGGAGGGCGTCAGACGTCCTCGTCTTCCCGCTTCAGGGCGCTTTTCGATCCGGCAATGCGCGCCACCAGATCCGGCAGGCTGTCGATCTCGCTCCAGCGGCCGCCAGCGCCCTTGGGCAGATCGGCGGAACCGGCGGGCAACACGGCCTGCGAAAAACCCAGCTTTTCGGCCTCTTTAAGGCGCTGGGCGGTGTGCGCAACCGGGCGAATGGCACCCGACAGGCTGACTTCGCCGAAATAGACGCAATCGGCGGGAAGGGCAAGTCCGGCAAGCGAGGAAACGAGCGCGGAGGCCACCGCAAGGTCCGCCGCCGGTTCCGAAATGCGGTAACCGCCGGCAACATTGAGGTAAACGTCGTGTTGCCCGAGCCTGACGCCGCAATGGGCCTCCAGCACGGCAAGAATCATCGACAGCCGCGCCGAATCCCAGCCGACGACCGCCCGGCGCGGCGTGCCGAGCGAGGTGGGGGCGACGAGCGCCTGCACTTCCACCAGCACCGGCCGGGTGCCCTCCATGCCGGCGAAGACCGCCGCGCCCGGCGATTTCGCATTGCGTTCGCCAAGGAAGAGTTCGGAAGGGTTGGATACCTCGCGCAGCCCCTTGTCGGACATTTCGAAGACGCCGATCTCGTCGGTGGGGCCGAAGCGGTTCTTCACCGTGCGCAGGATTCGGTAGTGATGCCCGCGGTCGCCCTCGAAATAGAGCACGGCGTCGACCATGTGCTCGACGACGCGCGGGCCGGCGATCTGGCCTTCCTTGGTGACATGGCCGACCAGAACCATCGCCGCGCCCGTCTGCTTGGCGAAGCGGATCATCGCCTGCACGCCGGTGCGCACCTGCGTCACCGTGCCCGGCGCGGCCTCGGCCGTGTCGCTCCACAATGTCTGGATCGAATCGATGATCACTAGATCCGGCCGCTTGCCTTCGCCGACGGTTGCGAGGATGTCCTCCACATTGGTCTCGGCGGCAAGCAGCACGTCCGTCTCGGCGGCCTGCAGGCGTTGCGCGCGCAACCGCACCTGCGCCACCGCCTCTTCGCCCGAGACATAGATGATGCGATGCCCGCGGCGGGAGAGGGCGGCGGCGGCCTGCATCAGGAGCGTCGACTTGCCGATGCCGGGATCGCCGCCGATCAGCACGGCCGAGCCGCGCACGAAGCCGCCGCCGGTCGCCCGGTCGAGTTCGCCGATGCCGGTATGGATGCGCGGGGCTTCCTCGATCTCACCGGACAGCGCCGTCAGCGCCACCGGCCGGCCCGTCTTCGGCACCTTGCCGGGGCCGGAGCCGATGCCGCCCATCGGGTCTTCCTCGACGACGGTGTTCCACTCGCCGCAGCCCTCGCATTTCCCGACCCAGCGGGAATGGGCAGTGCCGCAGTTCTGGCAGACGAATTGGGTGCGGGCTTTCGCCATGAAGATCGCTTTCCTGAATCACTGGAAAGCCCATTAGCACAAAACAGGAACGTGTCCTATTTTTTCGCAGTCTCGTAGCGCCGTTCGTAGCGGCGGCCGAGACTGGTCAGAAGTTCGTAGTCGATGGTGCCGCCGGCGCGGGCCACGTCCTCGATGGGCATGGCGCGGCCGAACAGCTCGATGAAGTCGCCGGCGCGCACGCTGCCGGGCGGCAGGTCCGTCACGTCGAAATGGGAAAGGTCCATCGTCACGCGGCCGATCAGCGGCACGGCATGGCCATGCAGCACGCCGCTCGCCCCGGAAATACCAGCCGTGCGCAGCGGCACGCCGGAACCGGAAAGGCTGCGCATATAGCCGTCCGCATAGCCGATGGCCGCGACGGCGATGCGCGTGTCGCGGGCAAGCACCGCGGATGCGCCGTAGCTGACGCTCTCGCCGGCCTTGGCCTCGCGCACCTGAAGGATGCGGGCCTCGGCGGTGACGACCGGCTTCATCGGGTTCGGGACGCCGTTGACCGCCGCGCCGCCATAGAGCGCGATGCCGGGCCGGGTAAGGGTGAAGTGGTAGTCTTCGCCGAGGAAGATGCCGGCGGAGTTGGCAAGCGTCGCGTCGATGTCGTCGAAGGCTTTCACGACGCTGCGGAAGCGCTGGAGCTGCTGGCGGTTGAGGGGATGGGCCGGGTCGTCGGCGCAGGCGAGATGGCTCAGCAGCATGATCGGCGCGAAGCTCGCCGGCCGGGCCGCGTCCTCGGCGAGCGCCAGCGCATCCTCCACCCGCAGGCCGAGGCGGCTCATGCCCGTATCGACATGCAGCACGCAGGGCAGGTCCCCGCCCTCGGCAATCGCCGCCATGAAGACGACGAGCTGTTCTTCCGAGACGATGACCGGAACGAGATCGAATTCGAAGAACAGTCGCTCGGAGCCGGCCCACATGCCGGACAGCACATAGATGCGCACATCCGGCAGGAGCGCGCGCAGCGCCGCGCCCTCGGCGGGTGTGGCCACGAAGAAGTCCCGCGCGCCGGCATGGTGGAAGGTCTTCGCCGCCGGCTCCAGTCCGATGCCATAGGCATCGGCCTTCAGCACCGCCGCCGTGCGCGCCGCGCCGGAGCGGCGGGCCATGGTCCGCCAGTTGTCGGCGAGCGCGGAAAGGTCGATCGTCAGGCGGGCGTGATCCTCTCCGGCGACGGGCAGGGTGGGGCGTGCGTGCGGATGATGATGGCTCATGGCCATGAATACAGCCTGTGGACCATGGCGGCAATATGCCCGCCCGCCGCATTGCCGCCGCCCGGTTGGCTCTCTAAGGTGCGCGCCCAGAACGGGGAAATGCATGTGTCGTAAAACGCGGGCGACCTTCGGGGCGATGATGCTGGCGCTGGCGTGCCAGACGGCGGCGTTCGCGCAGGATACGCCGACGGACGCCGACATGCGGGGCGTGCATGCCGTGCTGCTCGGCCTTGCGCAGGACGGCGCCGAGCCGGAGCGCGACGGCAGCGCCGATGTCTTCTACTCCATCGTCGAGACGCCCGAGGCGCCGCGGCTGGTGACGCGGCTCGAAGTCTCCGGCGCGCCCTGCCGCGCCCGCACGACCACCGCCCTGCAATTTCCCGGAAAATGGGCGACGCTGACCTTCGCCCTCGTCGATCTCAGCCGCGTGACGGCCATCACGGCCTATGCCTCGGTCGACGACATGATCGCCGAGGTCAACCCGGTGCCCTTCGATGCCCCTGAGGCCGAGCAGATCGTGCTGACGGGCAAGGGCCTCTACTGTTCGAGCCGCCTGTCGCTCTCCGGCGAGAACACGGCAGCGGACGAGACCTGTTCCGACCGCCTTGACCTGCCGATGACGGACAGGGAGCAGAAGGCGCGCGGCCAGCATGCGCTCGCCATCGTCGCGGGGGTCTGCAAGGCCCCGGCCTTTCGCCGGAGATAGAGCCGGGGGCGGCCCCGGCTTGCGCCTCAGTGCTCGTACTGGGTGAAGGACGGGTCCGCGAGGTCGGTGAAGCGGGTATATTCCGACTGGAAGGCGAGCTTCACCGTGCCGGTGGGGCCGTGACGCTGCTTGGCGATGATGACGTCCGCGGTGCCCTTCACCGCTTCGAACTTCATCTTCCATTCTTCGTATTTCGGGTCGAACTCGTCGCGCGGCTCGAGGTTCTTCACGTAATATTCCTCGCGGAACACGAAGAGCACCACGTCGGCGTCCTGCTCGATGGAGCCGGATTCGCGAAGGTCGGAGAGCTGCGGACGCTTGTCCTCGCGGCTTTCCACCTGACGGGAGAGCTGGGAAAGCGCGATGATCGGAACGTTCAGTTCCTTGCCCAGCGCCTTGAGGCCTGTGGTGATCTGGGTGATTTCCTGCACGCGGTTGTCGCTCGATTTGCCCGAGCCGGTCATGAGCTGGATATAGTCCACCACGAGGCAGTCGAGGCCGCGCTGGCGCTTGAGGCGGCGGGCGCGGGCGGAAAGCTGGGCAATCGAGATACCGCCGGTCTGGTCGATATAGAGCGGCACCTTCTGCATCATCTGGCTGCAGGCGACGAGCTTTTCGAAATCGGCCTCGGAAATGTCGCCGCGGCGGATCTTCGAGGAGGAGACTTCGGTCTGCTCGGAGATGATACGGGTCGCGAGCTGTTCGGACGACATTTCGAGCGAGTAGAAGCCGACGACGCCGCCGTTGCGCGCCTTGAACGAGCCGTCCGCCTGCACTTCCGGCTCATAGGCGGCGGCGATGTTATAGGCGATGTTGGTGGCGAGCGAGGTCTTGCCCATGCCGGGACGTCCCGCGAGCACGATCAAGTCCGAGCGCTGCAGGCCGCCCATGCGGCCGTCGAGCGAGTGGATGCCGGTGGAGATGCCGGAAAGCGAGCCGTCGCGTTCGAAGGCCTGGCCGGCCATGTCGATGGCCTGCGCCACCGCGTCGTTGAACGACTGGAAGCCGCCGTCGTAGCGGCCGGTCTCGGCCAGTTCGAAGAGGCGGCGCTCGGCGTCCTCGATCTGGTTCTGCGGCGGCATGTCGAGCGGCGCGTCATAGGCGATGTTGACCATGTCCTCGCCGATGGTGATCAGCGAGCGGCGCAGCGCAAGGTCGTAGATCGCGCGGCCGTAATCTTCCGCGTTGATGATCGTCACGGCCTCGGCGGCAAGGCGGGCGAGATATTGCGGGATCGTCAGGTCGCCGACCTTGCCATCCGCCGGAAGGTGCGTCTTCAGGGTGATCGTCGTCGCGATCTTGCCCATACGGATCGTGTCGCCGGCAAGCTCGTAGATCTTGCGGTGCAGCGGTTCGTTGAAATGGATCGGCTTCAGGAAGTCCGAGACGCGGTAATAGGCGTCGTTGTTGACGAGGATGGCGCCCAGCAGCGCCTGTTCCGCTTCGACGTTGTTCGGTGCCTCGCGGTGGTGCAGCTCCGCATTCTCGCGACCGGCCTGGCTGAGCTTGCGCACGGCATCGTTCATCGTCCCGAATCTCCCGTCCCTGTTTCCTGAAGCCCGGTGGTTTGGTTGCTTTGCCGCCGAGGGTCAAGCAGTTCCGACATGGTCCATCCTTTAGGCCCGGTCTTAGACTTTTCCACAGGCGGCCGGGACACGGCAAGCCCGGATTGCGCCGGGCCCGCGCGGTTTCGGTTGACTCGCGCCCCGAATCTCAGAGCGAGGCCTCCCGCGGATACCGGCGCGCGCCACGCGGCTCCGCCTTCGGGTTGCCTTCGTGCGAAAGCAGGCAATCCTCGCCGCGGCCGATATAGTCGCGCGTCAGGGGCACGGACTGCTGGTCGTGCGAGAGCTGGATCTGGAAGACGACGAGATTCTGCCAGCGGAAGGCGCTTTCCGATGCCGCGAGATAGAACTCCCAGATGCGGCAGAATTTTTCATCGTAGAGCGCCTTCGCCTCTTCGCGCCGCGCCATGAAACGTTCCCGCCAATGGCGCAGCGTCTCGGCATAGTGGAGGCGCAGGATTTCCACGTCCGTCACGGCCAGCCCGCTCTTTTCCACCGCCTGCATCACTTCCGAGAGGGCAGGGATATAGCCGCCGGGAAAGATGTACTTCTCGATGAACGGGTTGTTGGCGGATGGCCGGTCCGTGCGGCCGATTGTGTGCAGCAGCATCACGCCGTCGCGCTTGAGGAGCGATGCGCTCTTTTTGAAGAAGGTGAGGTAGTTCGGTCGCCCGACATGCTCGAACATGCCGACGGAGACGATCCGGTCGAACGGGCCCTCCGTATTGCGATAGTCCTGCAGCAGGAATGTCACCGCTTCCGACAGCCCCACCTCGTTCGCCCGCCTGACGGAAAGCGCGTGCTGCTCGTCGGAAAGGGTGACGCCCGTCACCTTCGCGCCGAGCTGGCGGGCAAGATAGAGCGCCATGCCGCCCCAGCCGCTGCCGATGTCGAGTACGCTCTGGCCGGGCCGGTGGATGTTGAGCTTGGCGGCGATATGGCGCTTCTTGGCAAGCTGCGCATCGTCCAGCGACTGGTTGGGCCGCTCGAAATAGGCGCAGGAATATTGCCGGTCCTGATCGAGGAAGAGATCGTAGAGCGCACCCGTCAGGTCGTAATGGTGCTGCACATTCCGGCGCGCGCGCACCACGCTGTTCTTTTCCCGCACCCAGCGGAAGAGATAGCGCAGCCGGTCGAGAAGCCGGTTCCAGCCGGTATCGTAATATTTGAAATCGGGATTGCCGGTGAACACGGCCTTCAGGAAGCCGTACATGTCGCCTTCGACGATATCGATATCCCCGGTGCCATAGTGATGGCCGAGAAAATAGGCGGGGTCGAGTGCAAGGCCCCGAAGGGCTCTTTTCGTGTTGATCCGCAGATGGACCGGGCTTCCTGTGCCATCGCCGAAGGCCTGGCAGGTTCCGTCCGGATAGGTGATTTTCAGATTTCCGGTCTCGACGAGGCGGGAAACGAGAGCCTGAACAATGAATTTCATTCGCTAAACTCCGTCGCGCTTAAAATCTGGCGGAACGGGTCTGGGTCGGAAACCGGCCTGGGAAGCGGCCCGACCGCCAATCCAGTCTAACGAAGTATAAATATTGACGCGAAATGCGGGATTTCAACCCGTGCTTTTTGGCCCCCCAAAAGCAAACGGGCCGGCAGAGCCGGCCCGTTGTCGTTATCAGGCTTCGTCGCCGTCGAGGTCGGCTTCCGGGTCGAAGAAATCGCCCGGCTTCAGCGCGTCTTCGTCAACGCCGTAGATGGCGTCGGCCGAGGTCAGGCTTTCGCCCTTGGACTGGCGCTCGGCTTCTTCGGCCGAACGGGCAACGTTGACTTCAACCGAGAGTTCGACTTCGGCGTGCAGGTGCAGGACGACCTTGTGCAGGCCGATTGCCTTGATCGGGGTGTTGAGCTCGACCTGGTTGCGGCCGATGTTGAAGCCTTCGGCAGCCAGGGCGTCGATGATGTCGCGGGCAGCGACCGAGCCGTAGAGCTGGCCGGTTTCGCCGGCGGAGCGAACGATGACGAAGGTCTTGCCGTCGAGCTTTTCGGCAACGCCCTGGGCTTCCGACTTGCGCTCGAGGTTACGGGCTTCGAGCGTCGCACGCTCGGATTCGAAGCGCTTCTTGTTGGCTTCGTTGGCGCGCAGCGCCTTGCCGAGCGGCAGCAGGTAGTTACGGGCGAAGCCGTCGCGAACCTTTACGGTTTCGCCCATCTGGCCGAGCTTGGCGATGCGTTCGAGAAGAATGACGTCCATTTTCAAGTTCCTTTCTTGGAGTTCGGATATTTTGGAAGTTCAGATATTCTGGTGTTTCTTCTCCGCCGGGGCGGTGGGCGTCAGCGCAATGGTGCGCCGCGTGTCCAGGAGGCCGAGGAGAAGGATGGCGAAGATCGGTATCGTGAAGAGCAATACCGAAACATAGGCGAACCACAGGGCGACGAGCCGCCACGGCTTGCCGCGTGTCCTGAAATGCAGGCTCGCGAAGCCGGCGAGCACGAAGCCGGCCCCGAAGGTGCCGCAGGCGAGCGCGCCGATGATCGCCGGCACGCCGCCCGTGAAGGCGAGGATGAGACCGGCGAGGAAGGGGAAGATGGCATTGCGGTGCATGCGCAGCGTGGACGGCATGTCCTCGCGCGGGCGCAGGCCCTTGCCCGAGGCGCGCACGACGAAGGTCGCGACATAGTAGGCCGCGAACAGCAGGAAGACCCAGAGCGCGCCCTGCACCAGCGGCAGCGCCAGCGAGAAGATGGATTTCAACTGCGCGATGGCGGCGGCATCGGGATTGTAGAGCGGTTCCTGCGCCTTCAGCGTCTCGATGACGATATCGACGAGCTTGCCCGCCATGTCGCTGTTGTAGCCGACGATTGCGCCGACGGCGATCATGCCGAGCGTCACCATGACGGCAAGGTGCGCGAGGATGTTGGACAGCGGATACCAGGCGAGCGCGTTGTCCGGGCCGCCGAGTTCGGAGGCGGGGCGCGCGAGGTTGGCGAGGTTGCTCAGCCAGCCGGCGGGAATCAGCGTGATGAGAACGATCAGCGCGGCGAAATGCGAGGAGACGAGCGCCGAGGCCGTCGCGCCGCCGGCAAGAACGGCGATGAAGGCGCTGGCATTGCCCCAGCCGAGGCCTGCGATCAGGATGGGGAGGGCGGACGCAGCGTAAAGCACGATCGCAAGCGACGACTGCGCATTCGCGCTCAGCGACAGCAGAGCGGCGGTCACACCGGCAACAAGGCCGGTCGCAATCGAGGATGGCGTCAGGGTCTTCACGTTTCGCTGTCCTGTCCGGTCAGACAGTTAGAGGAGTTTCCTGACAAGTCGATTCAGGACCATCTCCCCAACATGGGGTTTTGGCTTCGCAAAGCCGGCGGTTTCCGATCCGCGCCCAACGCGGAAGGGAGGTGGGGAAGGCGGCGAGCCGTCTTCCCCTTGAGTCATGCGCTACGGCCCGACGTCGAGTCAGGCCGCAGGGTCAGCGTGCTTACGCTACGACGTAGGGCAGCAGGCCGAGGAAGCGGGCGCGCTTGATGGCCTTGGCCAGTTCGCGCTGCTTCTTCTGGGAAACGGCCGTGATGCGGGACGGAACGATCTTGCCGCGCTCGGAAATGTAGCGCGAGAGAAGACGAACGTCCTTGTAGTCGATCTTCGGAGCGTTTGCGCCCGAGAAGGGGCAGGTCTTGCGACGGCGGTGGAACGGACGGCGTGCCGGAGCGGAAGAAACATCAGCCATAGTCTTAATCTCCTTCAGCTTCGATTATGCGCGGTCTTCGCGGGCCGGACGGTCGCCACGCGGCGGGCGGTCGCCGAAGTCGCGGCGCGGACGGTCGCCGAAATCACGGCGCGGGCCGCGGTCGTCGCCATCGCGGCGCGGACGGTCGTCGCGGTCGCGCTTCTGCATCATCGCGGACGGGCCTTCTTCGTGGGCTTCGACGGCGACGGTCATGTAACGAAGAACGTCTTCGTTGATGCGCATCTGGCGTTCCATCTCGTGGATGGCGGCGGCCGGAGCGTCGATGTCCATCAGCGCGTAATGCGCCTTACGGTTCTTCTTGATGCGGTAGGTGAGGGACTTGAGGCCCCAGTTCTCAACCCGGCCGACCTTGCCGCCGAAGGATTCGATCACACCCTTGTACTGTTCGACGAGAGCGTCGACCTGCTGGGCGGACACGTCCTGGCGGGCCAGGAATACATGTTCGTAAAGAGCCATGTGGCTTTGCCTTTCTTGCGTTTTAACTACACCCGAAACCGGCGCCAAGCCTCAACGACAGTTCTCAAAGGCCAAGGCCCGAAGCAAGAAAAGCGTTAATCCAGACGGTCGAGAGCGGAGACACGGGAGGCCGGAACCCTTGGTTCCAAACGGCAGATCTTGCGATATGCCGGCCCTCCGTTCAGCCACCAGCCGGTGACCCGGGTGTTTTGAACAGCGCGTTTATACGGATTTTTCGCGGGAAAGCAAGGTCCGGGCCGCAAATGCGCCTGCTCCATTGCGGCACAGGGCGGGAACCAATCCGCGCGCGCCGCGTTTTCCCGTCGATCCAACCAGATGGAGTGACAGACATGCAGGACCCCAACCTTGTCAATCGTCCCCCGGAAGATCGCCTGGAAGACAGAATGACGCCCCCGCTTGAGGATCGTGGCCCGACGGTCATCAGCCAGGGCGGCGGTACAGGCACCTGGGCCGTGGCCGTGATTGCGGCCGTGCTCGTCGCGGTGGGCATCTTCTATTTCGTCGGCAGCGGAACCCCGGGCGACGGCGTCGATCCGAACGCCAACACCTCGGCCATCGGCACGCAGAACGGCGCGCCGGCGGGCGGGACGGCCACGGACGGCCAGTCGGGCGGCGACATGAAGCCGCTGGAAAGTCAGCCGGGCAGCGTGCAGCAGCCTGCGCAAGGCGGCGGCGCGACGACGACCACGCCGTAACGCCAACCCGCATGGGGCATAAAGAAACCCGCCGGAAACGGCGGGTTTCTGTTTGACCGATATATTAGAGGCAGGATCAGAACTTGTAGTTAAGCCGGATCGTCACCAGATGCAGCTTGACATCGTTATCGTCATTGTAAGCGGCGACTGCGGCGCCATCTCGCGTCTGCTGTTGAGAACCGACATTGAATTTGGTGAAGCTGTAGTCTGCTCCGACCGTCCAGTTCTTGGTGAGTGCGAAGTCTACACCTGCTCCCAGCAGAACCCCGCCCACCTTGTTGGATGATTCCCCTACGACAACATTGTCGGCTATGCGCGTGTTCACATAGTCGAGGGTCGTACCGGCATAACCGACTTTCAGGTAGGGCATGGCGTTGTCGAGATTGTAGCCGACGCGTGCCGCGGCGCCCCAATAGTCATTCAATCGGGTTTCGCGCGTCCTGGGGATGCCGTTGAGATCGGTCTGGCTGGAATCCTTTGCATCCAGGAGCGTGTAGAACCCTTCCACGCCTAGCACGAATTGATCGAACTGCTGCTGAACGCCTGCCTGGAAACCACCGGCAACACTCGAGCCATCTGTCGAAAAGAATTCACGATTGTCTTCGCTGCCGCCGACGCCGAGCGTTTCCACATGGTCATAGGAGGAGGGAGACCATGCGCCACCGCCATGCACCCCCAGATAGAAGCCGGACCAGTCTTCGGCAGCCGCCGGTGTAATGGATAGCAGCGCTGCCGTTGCGAGGACGCTGCTGCCGATGAAACATTTCAGTGAAAGCATTTTTGATCTCCCGTTTCTTGCCTATAGATTGCATCGGCGAGATAATGCAAGTCAAGATATCCGCGATTTCCCACGCAGTTTGAATGCATGTTCGCGAAACTCTTTCAGGGTTTTTGGAGGAAGTTGGCTGCGGCAAAGTCGGTTATTTTCGCGCGCCCGAAGTGGAGGCTTCGGTGTTTCTTGAGCAAACCCCATCACGCCGGGAGGAGAAGCCATGGCGAAACATAACGAATGCGCCGTGCGGTGTGCTGCCGCAGATGCGCGCAATGAAATCGAAATCCGGATGGAGGCGCGCGCATGAACATCCATGCCAACCATTCGGAATCCCAGCCTGCGCCGGCAGACGATCTGGTCTTCGCGCTTGAGGACAAGCCGAAGCCGGCGATCGCCCTTCTTGCCGCCATCCAGCACCTGCTCGCCATCATCGTGCCCATCGTCACGCCGGGCCTGCTGATCTGCCAGGCCCTCGGCGTCTCGGCACGCGACACCAACATGATCGTCTCGATGTCGCTGGTCATCTCCGGCATCGCCACTTACGTCCAGTGCCGCCGCTTCGGCCCGCTCGGCGCGGGCCTGCTGATTGTGCAGGGCACGAGCTTCAACTTCGTCGGTCCGCTGATCGCCGGCGGCGTGCTGATGGTCAAGCAGGGTACGCCCGTCGAGGCCGTCATGGCCGCGATCTTCGGCGTGGTCATCGCCGGCTCCTTCATCGAGATGGGGCTTTCGCGCGTCCTTCCCTTCGTCAAGAAGTTCATCACCCCGCTCGTCACCGGCATCGTCGTGCTGATGATCGGCCTCACGCTCATCAAGGTTGGCCTCATCAGCATGGGCGGCGGTTTCGGCGCCATGCAGTCGGGCACCTTTGCCAATGGTGAGAACCTGCTGCTTTCCGGCACCGTGCTCGGCCTGATCATCGTGCTCAACCGCATTCCGGTCGTCTGGGTGCGCAGCGCCGCGATCATCATTGCGCTCGGTGCGGGCTATGCGCTTGCCGCCGCGCTCGGCCGTCTCGATTTCGCGGGCGTCCATCAGGCCGCCTGGTTCGAGGTGCCGACGCCGCTGCATTTCGGCATCGATTTCTCCTGGACGCTCTTTGCGCCCATGGTCGTGATCTATCTCGTGACCTCGCTCGAGGCCATCGGCGACATCACCGCCACCAGCAAGATTTCGCGCGAGCCGGTCGAGGGCCCGGTCTGGATGGAGCGGGTGAAGGGCGGCGTGCTCGTCAACGGCGTGAACTCGCTGCTTGCCGGCATCTTCAACACCTTCCCCAGCTCGGTCTTCGCGCAGAACAACGGCATCATCCAGCTCACCGGCGTCGCCAGCCGCCATGTCGGCGTCTATATCGCCGCCGTGCTGGTGCTGCTCGGCCTGTTCCCGACCATTGCCGGCGTCATTCAGGCGGTGCCGGAGCCGGTTCTGGGCGGTGCGGTCATCGTTATGTTCGGCGCGGTCGCCGCCTCGGGCATCAACATCCTCGCCGGCCTTCAGCTCGACCGTCGCGCGCTGCTGATCATCTCGATCTCGCTGGCGCTCGGCCTCGGCGTGTCGCAGGTGCCGGAATTCGTCTCGCACATGCCGAACTTCCTGAAGAACGTTCTGGAATCGGGTGTGGCGACGGGCGGTCTCAGCGCGGTCTTCCTGAACTGGCTGCTGCCGGAAACGCAGGAACCCAAGCCCGTTCATTGATAGCCTGAACCGGGCGGCCGATTTCGGTCGCCCGGTCTTCTTTCCTTACATCGGCGCGGGATAGAGCCGGTGGATACGGCGGATGCCGTTCATCACATCGACTGAGAGCGTCAGGTCCGCGCTGGCGATATCCGTCTTCAACTGCTCCATCGACGTCGCGCCGATGATGACGGAGGCCATGAAGGGCCGCGTCAGGCAGAAGGCGAGGGCCATCTGCGCCGGGTCGATGCCGTTTTCCTTCGCAAGCTCCACATAGGCGCGCACCGCCGGCTCCTGCAGCGGCTGGTAGCGGCCGCCGAGATCGCCGTTCTTGGTCAGGCGCGAACCGTCCGGCCGCGCGCCATCGAGATACTTGCCGGTCAGAAGCCCGGCGGCGAGCGGCGAATAGGCGAGCAGCCCCACATCCTCATGATGCGACAGTTCCGCAAGGTCGAGATCGTAGCTCCGGTAGAGCAGGTTATACTCGTTCTGGATGGAGGCGACGCGCGGCAGGCCCTTGTCCTCGGCGTGTCTCAGCATCTGCATCGTGCCCCAGGCCGTCTCGTTGGAAAGGCCGAGCGCGCGCACCTTGCCGGCCTTCACGAGATCGCCGACCGTTTCCAGCGCTTCCAGCAGTTCGGCCGCAACCTTCTCGCGATCCTGCTTCGACGGGTCGTAGCTCCAGGCATTGCGGAAGTGATAGTGGCCGCGGTTTGGCCAGTGGAGCTGGTAGAGGTCGATATAGTCGGTCCTGAGACGCGCAAGGCTGTCGTCGATGGCTTCGAGGATGCCCGCGCGGCTCATCGGCGCGCCGCCGCGGATATAGGGGCGGCCGGGGCCGGCGACCTTGGAGGCGAGGATGACCTTGTCGCGATTGCCGCGCGCCTGCATCCAGGAGCCGATGAAGCGCTCGGTGTCGCCATAGGTCTCGGCGGAAAGCGGGGTGGTCGGATAAAGTTCGGCGGTGTCGATGAAGTTGACGCCCCGGGAGAAGGCGTAGTCGAGCTGGTCGTGGGCTTCCTGCTCGCTGTTCTGCGAGCCCCAGGTCATCGTGCCGAGGCAAATCTCGGACACGCCGATGCCGGTCCGGCCGAGCGGATTGTATTTCATGGGAGGAAAATCCTGTCTTTGGAAAACGGCGCGAATGTAGGCCGGTCCTGACGAAGTGCAAGACGCAAAACCGCGATTCCCTGTGCGAAGGCCTTGGAAAGCGTGGGGTTGGACGGGGCGAGAATGCCCGCACGCCTTGACTTGCGAGGCCGGAATGTGAATGGAAAAGGAAACATAAGACGGGAGAAACCCCTATGAGCGTAGCATTCACCTTCCCCGGCCAGGGCAGCCAGGCCGTCGGCATGGGCAAGGATCTCGCCGACGCCTTCCCCGAGGCGCGTGCCGTTTTCGCGGAAGTCGACGAGGCCCTCGGCCAGAAGCTTTCCACCATCATGTTCGAAGGGCCGGAAGAAACGCTGACGCTGACCGCCAACGCCCAGCCGGCGCTGATGGCCGTCTCCATCGCCGTCATGCGCGTGCTGGAAGCGCGCGGCCTGTCGCTGAAGGACAAGGTCTCCTACGTCGCCGGCCATTCGCTCGGTGAATATTCGGCCCTCTGTGCCGCCGGCACCTTCTCGCTGGCCGATACCGCGCGCCTTCTGCGCATCCGCGGCAACGCCATGCAGTCGGCCGTTCCGGTCGGCGAGGGCGCCATGGCCGCCATCATCGGCCTTGAACAGGCTGACGTCGAAGCCATCTGCAAGGAAGCCTCCGCCGGCGGCTCCTGCCAGATCGCCAACGACAATGGCGGCGGCCAGCTCGTCATCTCCGGCTCCAAGCCGGCCGTCGAGGTCGCGGCCCGCCTTGCGACGGAGAAGGGCGCCAAGCGCGCGCTGATGCTCTCCGTTTCCGCCCCCTTCCATTCCGCCCTGATGGCGCCCGCCGCCGACGCCATGCGCGAGGCGCTCGCCACTGTTGCGGCCAAGGCTCCGGTCGTGCCGGTCATCGCCAATGTGCGCGCCGCCCCGGTCAGCGATCCTGAGGAGATCGTCAAGCTTCTCGTCGAGCAGGTCACCGGCCAGGTCCGCTGGCGCGAGACGGTCGAGTGGTTCGGCAAGAATGATGTGACGACACTCTATGAAGTCGGCTCCGGCAAGGTGCTGACCGGCCTTGCGCGCCGTATCGACAAGTCCGTCACCGGCATCGCCATCAACACTCCCGCCGATATCGACAGCGCGCTCGCAGCGCTCCTCGGCTGATCTTTCTTCAAAGGAACGGAACCATGCTTGATCTTACCGGCCGCAAGGCTCTCGTTACCGGCGCATCCGGCGGCATCGGCGAAGAGATCGCCCGCGTTCTCCACGCCCAGGGCGCCATCGTTGGCCTGCACGGCACCCGCGTCGAGAAGCTGGAAACCCTCGCCAACGATCTCGGCGAACGCGTCCACATCTTCCCGGCCAACCTTTCCGACCGCGCCGAAGTCAAGGCGCTCGGCGAGAAGGCGGAAGCCGAACTCGGCGGCGTCGACATCCTCGTCAACAATGCCGGCATCACCAAGGACGGCCTGTTCGTGCGCATGAGCGACGAGGACTGGGATGCCGTCCTCGAAGTGAACCTGACGGCCGTCTTCCGCCTGACGCGCGAACTGACCCATCCCATGATGCGCCGCCGCTACGGCCGCATCATCAACATCACCTCGGTCGTCGGCGTCACCGGAAATCCGGGCCAGGCGAACTACTGCGCCTCCAAGGCCGGCATGATTGGCTTCACCAAGTCGCTGGCGCAGGAAATCGCGACCCGCAACGTCACGGTCAACTGCGTGGCCCCGGGCTTTATCGAAAGCGCGATGACCGGCAAGCTGAACGACAAGCAGAAGGAAGCGATCATGGGGGCCATCCCGATGAAGCGCATGGGCACCGGCGCGGAAGTCGCGTCGGCCGTCGCCTACCTCGCCTCGTCGGAAGCCTCCTACATGACGGGCCAGACGCTGCATGTGAACGGCGGCATGGCGATGATCTGAAGCTGGCCCAAGCGCCCGGCGAAGCAGCATAAATTGCATGTTGACCGCTGGCGCGCCCGCCATTTTCAGGCTTTGCGGCAGGCATAAACCGTGTTAATCGGGCCATGACTGCCAGCAGTCGACCGGCAAAAGCCTGAGCGATCGGGCGATACGCAAAAGGATCGTCGATCCCGCATTGTCGGTTGAAGGGATTGCCGGATGTGTTCTTGAGGGCACATCGGGCGTGTTGAGTGTCCGGTGCCGTGAAGGCGCCGATCAAAAAAACGAAGGTCGAGGAATCCGACATGAGCGACGTAGCAGAACGCGTAAAGAAAATTGTCATTGATCATCTGGGCGTTGACGCCGAAAAGGTCAGCGAAGGCGCAAGCTTCATCGATGACCTTGGCGCGGACTCGCTCGACACCGTCGAACTGGTCATGGCGTTCGAAGAAGAATTCGGCGTCGAGATCCCGGACGATGCCGCTGACTCGATCCTGACGGTCGGCGACGCCGTCAAGTTCATCGAGAAGGCCCAGGCCTGATCTGATTTCCGGCGGGCCGCTTTCGGGCGGCCCGTCCCGGTCTCCGTCCGGAGGCCACACCTCTCTCGAGGCAACGGATACGAATACAAAGGGTGGATCACGGACGATGAGGCGTGTCGTTATCACAGGTACCGGCATGGTATCTCCGCTTGGCTGTGGCACCGAAGTGACCTGGAGCCGGCTTCTCGAAGGCCGCAGCGGCGCCGCCAGGGTTACCGCCTTCGAGGTCGAAGACCTCCCCGCCAAGATCGCCTGCTCCATTCCCCTCGGTGACGGTTCCGACGGCACCTACAATGCCGACCAGTGGATGGAACCCAAGGAACAGCGCAAGGTCGACCCGTTCATCGTCTATGCGATGGCCGCCGCCGACATGGCGCTTGCCGACGCCGGCTGGCACCCCAAGACCGACGAAGACCAGATCGCGACCGGCGTGCTCATCGGCTCCGGCATCGGCGGCCTCGAAGGCATCGTCGAGGGCGGCTATACGCTGCGCGACAAGGGCCCCCGCCGCGTTTCTCCCTTCTTCATTCCCGGCCGCCTGATCAATCTGGCCTCCGGCCACGTTTCGATCCGCCACAAGCTGCGCGGCCCGAACCACTCCGTCGTCACCGCCTGCTCGACCGGCGCGCACGCCATCGGCGATGCCAGCCGCCTGATCGCACTGGGCGATGCCGATGTCATGGTGGCCGGCGGCGCCGAATCGCCGATCTGCCGCATTGCGCTTGCCGGCTTTGCCGCCTGCAAGGCGTTGTCGACCGAGCGCAACGACGACCCGACCGCCGCCTCGCGCCCCTATGACCGCGACCGTGACGGCTTCGTCATGGGCGAGGGGGCCGGCATCGTCATCCTGGAAGAGCTGGAACACGCCAAGGCGCGCGGCGCGAAGATCTACGCCGAAGTCGTCGGCTACGGCCTTTCGGGCGACGCCTACCACATCACCGCACCATCCGAGGACGGCGACGGCGCGTTCCGCTGCATGACCATGGCGCTGAAGCGCGCCGGCATTCCGGCGAGCGAAGTCGACTATATCAACGCGCACGGCACCTCCACTATGGCCGACACGATCGAGCTCGGTGCGGTGGAGCGCCTCGTCGGCGATGCCGCCTCCCGCGTCTCCATGTCGTCCACCAAGTCGGCCATCGGCCACCTTCTGGGTGCTGCCGGTGCGGTCGAGGCGATCTTCGCGACGCTGGCGATCCGCGACAACATCGCGCCGCCGACGCTGAACCTCGACAATCCCGACGTCGAGACGAAGATCGACCTGGTGCCCCACAAGGCCCGCAAGCGCGAGATCAACGTGGCGCTGTCCAACTCGTTCGGCTTCGGCGGAACGAATGCCTCGCTGGTGCTGAAGCGCTACGAAGCCTGATCCCGGCCGGGACGTGAGGTCCCGGCGTGCCCGCACCCGAATGTGAAGAGCGGCCCGATCCCGCTTTTGCCGTATTGCTCTGCTGGAAGACGTCGAGCAATGCCCAAACCCATGAGGACAGTCCGTGAGCGACACGAACGATTCCGGCGAGATGCAGTTCGGTCGCGGCGAGGCCTCCGGCCAGCCGCGCATCATTCCCAAATCCGCCAAGGAAGCCCTGCGCCCCGAACAGGTACCCGAGCCGCCGAGCCGCCGCCGCTCGCGCAAGGCTCGCAGCCAGGTCGTCATCTTCCTGAATTTCGTCATGACCGTGGTGGTGTTCGCCACCATCATCGGCGTCGCGATCTTCTACTACGGCGTGAAGAGCTACGAAGAGCAGGGGCCGCTGACCGCCAACACGAACTTCATCGTTCGCGGCGGAGCCGGCACCAACGAGATCGCCGCCAACCTCGAGCGCAACAACATCATCACCGATAGCCGCGTCTTCCGCGTGCTCTCGCGCATCTATCTCGATGGCGAGACGCTGAAGGCCGGCGAATACGAGATCAAGGCCGGCGCTTCCATGCGCGAGATCGTCGAATTGCTGAAATCCGGCAAGTCGATCCTCTACAGCGTCTCCGTGCCGGAGGGCCTGACGGTCAAGCAGGTGTTCAAGCGTCTCGCGGAAGACCCGGTTCTGGAAGGCGACCTGCCGCAGGAACTGCCGGCCGAAGGCTCGCTGATGACGGATACCTACAAGTTCTCACGCGGCACCAAGCGCGGCGATATCCTGCACCAGATGCTGGATGCGCAGAAGGCGCTGATCGACCAGATCTGGGAACGCCGCGACGATAACCTGCCGATCGCCACGCGCGAGGAATTCGTGACGCTCGCCTCCATCGTCGAGAAGGAAACGGGCCGGGCGGACGAACGCTCGCGCGTCGCCTCGGTATTCCTCAACCGGCTTGAAAAGGGCATGCGCCTGCAATCCGACCCGACGATCATTTACGGCATCTTCGGCGGTGAAGGTAAGCCGGCCGACCGGCCGATCTTCCAGTCGGACCTCGAAAAGCAGACGCCCTACAACACCTATATCATCAAGGGCCTGCCGCCGACGCCGATCGCCAATCCGGGCCGCGCCGCGCTGGAAGCCGTCGCCAACCCGTCGCGCACCTCGGACCTCTACTTCGTCGCCGACGGCACGGGCGGCCACGTCTTTGCCGAGACGCTGGACGAGCATAACCAGAACGTCCGCCGCTGGCGCAAGCTGGAGGCCGAGAAGGCCAAGGAAGCGGGCGCGACCGACCCGCAATGAGGGTTGGGCGAGATTGAGAAACGGCCCCGGCGCTCGGCGTCCGGGGCCGTTTCGTTTCCGGGCGTCACCTTTGATGTGGATCGCGCGCCGTTCCATGCGCTTGCCCGTTTCCAACCCCTCGAAACTGCTTCACTTTGGCGGGGACGATTGCGCGCCTGCCGCGCGCATCCGGCTGCCCGCGCCATGCGCGGATGCCATTGGAGGCTGACATGACATTGCAATCGATGACCGGCTTCGCGCGGGTCGAGGGAACGAGCGGGCGCACGCGCTGGGCGTGGGAGCTGCGCTCGGTCAACGGCAAGGGGCTGGACCTGCGCCTGCGCCTGCCGCCCGGGCTGGAGGCGCTGGAAGCGGATGTGCGCCGGCTCGCCGGGGAAGCTTTTTCGCGCGGCAATCTCCAGATCGGCCTTGCGGTGAGCGTCAGCGAGGCGCAGGTCGAGGCCGTGGTGAACGAGGGCGCGCTGGCTGCCGTTCTGGCGCTGCGCGACCGGCTCACCGGCATCGTCGACCCCGCGCCGGTCAGGCTCGACACGCTGCTCTCGGTGCGCGGCATCGTGGATTTCCGCGAAGCCGAGGAGAGCGAGGCGGAGCGTGATGCGCGCGACGGCGATATCCGGACGGGTCTTGCCGAGGCGGTGCGTTGTCTTGCCGACATGCGGCGCAAGGAGGGGGCGGCGCTCGCCGAGGTTCTGCTCGGCCAGATCGCCCGCATCGAGGCGCTGACGGCGACCGTGGAGGCCGACCCCTCGCGCAGCGTCACGGCGATTGCCGAGCGGCTGGCCGGCCAGGTCGCCGCGCTGCTGCAGGGCGCAAGCGCCCTCGACCGTGACCGGCTGCATCAGGAAGCGGCGCTGCTTGCCACCAAGGCGGATCTGCGCGAGGAGATCGACCGGCTGAAGGCGCATGTCGCCGCTGCGCGCGAGCTTATCGCCGGGGGCGGTCCCATCGGCCGCAAGCTCGATTTTCTCGCACAGGAATTTAACCGGGAATCGAATACGATCTGTTCCAAGTCGAACGCCGCTGCTGTAACGGCTGCAGGTATCGAACTGAAGGTCGTCATCGACCAGTTCCGTGAACAGGTCCAGAATTTGGAGTAGGCCATGGCCGAGCCGTCGAAACAGATCCATATCGAGCGCCGCGGGCTGATGCTCGTCATTTCCTCGCCGTCCGGCGCCGGCAAGTCGACCATTGCACGCAACCTGCTGGAGGCCGATCCGGGCCTCAGCCTGTCGGTCAGCGTGACGACGCGCCAGCGCCGTGCCAGCGAGATCGCCGGCCGGCACTACCATTTCATCAACCAGAAGGAATTCGAGCGCCTGCGCGACAGCGACGCCCTGCTCGAATGGGCCGAGGTGCACGGCAATTTCTACGGCACGCCGCGCGAGCCGGTGGAGGCCGCCATGTCCGCCGGCCGCGACATGCTCTTCGACATCGACTGGCAGGGCGCCCAACAGCTCCAGGAAAAGATGCCGGCCGACGTCGTCTCCATCTTCATCCTGCCGCCCTCGATGACCGAACTGCAATCGCGCCTGCATCGCCGAGCGGAAGACACCGAGGAGGTCATCCAGACGCGCCTCGCCAATTCCCGCGCGGAAATCGAGCACTGGCGCGAATACGATTACGTCATCCTCAACGACGATCTCTCGGTCGCCTTCGACGCGGTGCAGAGCATCGTCAAGGCCGAGCGCCTGCGCCGCGATCGCCGGCATGGGCTGTTCGAGTTCGTGACGAAGCTGGTGACGGAGAAGCCGGTTCTGTAAGGCACAGCGTTCGCGGCACCCCCCTCTGTCCTGCCGGACATCTCCCCCACAAGGGGGGAGATCGGATGGAGCAGCGCTTTGCTCCTCTTTGAGGCATCTGTCTGAGTGCGGTTCGCGCCTCTTGCCGATCTCCCCCCTTGTGGGGGAGATGCCCGGTAGGGCAGAGGGGGGTATCCCCCAGGCACCCCCTACAACGTGTTCGCCAGCCGAACGAACTCTTCCACGCTCAACGTCTCCGCCCGCCGCTGCGGATCGATCTCCGCCTTTGCCAGCAAAGCCTCCCCCCCAAGCGACTTCACACTCTGGCGCAGCATCTTGCGGCGCTGGCCGAAAGCGGCGTGGGTCACACGCTCCAGCGCGCTCACATCGCAGGGCAGCGGATTGGCGACCGGCTCCAGATGCACCACCGAGGATGTCACCTTCGGCGGCGGCGTGAAGGCCTGCGGCGGCACGTCGAAGGCCATGCGGGCATGGGTACGCCAGCCGCAGAGCACACCGAGCCGGCCGTAATGGTCGTCGTTCTCCTCGGCGACGATGCGTAGTCCCACCTCGCGCTGGAACATCAGCGTCAGCGATTCCCAGAAGGGCGGCCAGGTCTTCGGCAGTAGCCAGTTAACGAGAAGCTGCGTGCCGACATTGTAGGGCAGGTTGGCGATGATGCGCACGGGCTCCCCCGGCGCCAGCGCCTCGAAATCCACCTTCAGCGCATCGCCTTCGATAACGGTCAGCCGGCCCGGATAGTGCTTGGAAACCTCCGCCAGCGCCGGCAGGCAGCGGGCGTCACGCTCGATTGCGATCACGCGCTTTGCGCCGAGCGCCAGGATGGCGCGCGTCAGGCCGCCGGGGCCGGGGCCGACCTCGATCACCGTATGGTTCCCGATGGGGCCGGCGGTGCGGGCGATCTTCTGCGTGAGGTTGAGGTCGAGCAGGAAGTTCTGGCCGAGCGCCTTCTTCGCGTCGAGACCGTGCCGCTGGATGACGTCGCGCAGGGGCGGAAGTCCGTCGAGTGCCGCCATCAGCGAGCCTCCCTTGCAATCCGCTCGTGGGCGGTAAGTTCGTGGGCGAGCCGCAGGGCGGCCAGCAGGCTGTCGGGCCTTGCAACGCCCTTGCCGGCCAGCGCGAAGGCCGTGCCATGGTCCGGCGAGGTGCGGATGAAGGGCAGGCCCAACGTGGCATTGACGGAATCGTCGAAGCCGAGCGCCTTGGCCGGGATCAGCGCCTGATCGTGGTACATGCAGAGCGCGACGTCATAGGTGGCGCGGGCGGCATCGTGGAACATCGTGTCCGCCGGAAGCGGGCCGACCGCATCGATACCGGCCGCCTTCAGCCGTTCGACGGCGGGGCGCACGATGGCGTCGTCCTCCAGCCCCAGCGCACCGCCTTCGCCGGCATGCGGATTGAGCCCGGCAAGGGCAAGGCGGGGCCGGGATATGCCGAAACGCTCGCGCAGATCCCGCTCGGTGATCGTCGCCGTCTCGAAGACGAGGTCTTCCGTCAGGGCGGCCGGAACATCCTTCAGCGGGATATGGATCGTGACAGGCACGGCGCGCAGCTTCGGTCCGGCCAGCAACATGACGGGCAGCAGGGAAGCCTGACCCGTTGCCCTGGCTGCGAGGTCCGCAAGAAATTCGGTATGGCCGGGGAAATTGAAACCGGCATCGTAGAGCACCGCCTTGGCGATCGGGTTCGTCACCACGGCGGCGGTGCGGCCTGCCATGGTGAGCGCGACGGCCTTCTCGATGGCGCCGGTGACGGCGGCGGCATTGCCGGAGTCGGGCGCGCCCGCGGTAACCGGGACGCTGCAATCGGAAGCAAGAACGGGGATGGCAGCGGAAAACACGGCATTTGCCGTTTCCGGCTCGGCCGCGGCAATCGTCACCGGAAGGCCGAGGGCGGCCGCGCGGTCGCGGAGGACCTGTGCATCACCGATGAAGAGAAAAGGGGGGAGGGAAAGCGTCTTGCGGGCCGACCAGAGGGCCAGCGCGATGTCAGGCCCGATCCCTGCCGGATCGCCCATGGTGAGCGCCAGCGGCGGAGTATTCGTCGTCGTCATGAGGCCCTGCCGCTTGGTGAGAAGCGCCCCGCGAACGGGGCGCCATGGGTCAGCGTTCGGTGATCGTCGCCTTCTTGCGCAGCTCGGCGACGTATTTCTTGCTGTTGGCGTCTTCCTCGCCACCCTTTGCCTTGGCAAGGTCCTCGGCACGGAAGACCATTTCGGCGGCGACGTCGTCGTTCACTTCGCGCTGCTTGCAGATCGCCAGATATTCGACGCCGCGCTCGGTGACGCGCGTGCCTGTCGTCTGGCCCTTGGCCTTCTCGATCAGCGGCTTCCAGTCTTCCGGCATTTGCGGCGCCAGGACGCGGCCGAGGTCGCGGATCGAAACGTCGTGCATCGTCGCGGCGAAAGCCTTGGCCTGGTCGCAGCCGGGGAATTTGGAACGGGACGCTTCCGCTTCCGCCTTGCGCTTGCCGAGAATGGCGTTACGGCGCTTTTCCGGGACGACGAAGATGACCTGCTTGAGGAAATATTCGGTCGTCACCGGCTTCTTGCCACCGTTTTCCTGCATGCGTTCGACAAGGCTCTTGCCGTTGGCTTCACGACCGAAGCGCGCGTTGACGACGCGGGGCCAGCTCATCTGGAGGGCGATGAATTGCTTGAAATGATCGGGGCCGACGCCGGCCTGGTTCAGGACCTTGGCGAGCTGCTCGGTGGACATCTTGTTGGACGAGGCGAAGCGCGCATAGGCGGCATCGACCTCCGCCGTGCTGACGGAGGCGCGCTGCTTGAGGATTTCGGCGCGCTTCAGCGTGTCCTCGATCAACTGCTCACGGGCGACGCTGCGCAGATTGCCCTTGGCGCGCTGCAGCTTGAGGAAGTTGACGCGGCGTTCGAGATCGCCGCTGGTGATCGGCGTGTTGTTGACGACCGCGACGACCGAGCTTGCGGCCTGCACGCTGCCTGCCGGGACGGTGATCGTCACCGCTGCTGCCAGCGCGACACCCATCATCATGGCGCGCATCGGAGATTGTCTGCCCATCATGCCAGTCCCTCTTTCAAATCCATCTTGCATCGGTGTGCCTGCCGCGCGATATCGTCGACCGAACGCGCGAGGCGGCAGGCGCTTTGTCCCGATGTGCATAATACATGCGGCCAAACGATGACAAGAGCAGCTTGCGGGCCTGTCAGAAGCCCGTAAGCGTCGTGTCGCCGATCTGGATGTCGCCGAGCGTGCGGAACATCAGGCGCGCGCCGATCGACCAGTCGTTCGCCTGGCTGCTCGATTTGTCTCGCGTCTGCTCGTAGACGATCGAGAAGACGGTGTCGCGATCGTCATAGGAAAGACCTACGCCGTTGCGCGAAACGATGTGGTTGCCGATGTCGTAGGTGACGGAGCCGAAGACGGACCAGTAGTCGTGGAACTTGAGGGCGGCAGCGCCCTGAATTTCGCTGGACGTATCCGCCAGGCCGTAGCGCGGCTGGGCGCCGATGCGCGTATAGATGATCTCGGTCTCGAAGCTGTCGCCGTTGAAGCGCAGCGAGGTATCGTTGCGGCGCAGCGAAAGGTCGTCCTTGTCCAGCCGTGCGCTAGTGGCGAAGGAGATGCCGTTCGGCAGGTCGATGCCGGTCATGCCGACATAGTCGGATGCATCGGTTTCCAGGCCGGAATCCGAGCCGGCATTCACGAGATCCGCGGTCGCGAAGGAGTTTACGCCGCCAAGGTGGAAGGACTGGCCAACGATGCTGCGCAGAAGCACGCCGTTGTCGAAGGTGCCGGTATAGCGCACGCCGAGATTGGCGCGCGTGCCGCCTTCGATCCGGTCGAAGCCGGAGAACTTGTCACGCTCGAAGAGGTTGGTGGCGTCGAAGACGAAGCTTTGCGCATCCTCGTTCGGCAGGCCGCCGGCATGATCCTCGTCGGGGCGTGCATAAATCTGCGCGATCGGTTCGAAGAGATGCGTGCTGTAATCCGTCGTCACGAGGACCGGGTAGCGGGCTTCCAGGCCCGCCGTCAGCATGGAGCGGGTCGCACTGTCATCGGACACGAAGGAGCTGGTATAGCCGACCGGCGGGCGCATATCGAGCCTATGAACGTCGCCGCGTGCGGCGAGCATCGGTGTCAGGACCAGACCGCCGGGCACGATGAACTGGCGCTTCCATTCCACTTCGCTCGTCAGCCGCGTCATGCTGCCTTCGAGGCCGCGGAAGCGGTCGACGCCGTACGCTGTGGTGTAGGTGTCGGGGAGGTCGCGATCGGTATTGGTGATATTCGTCGTGACGCTGAGTTCACCGCCGAGCACCGGCTGGGGAACAATATATTCGTGGTCGAGCGTCTGAACGATAGCCTGCTGGCGTTCCGCCTTGTCCTCGGGGTCGGCGTCCTGGACGTCGAAGTAGAAGGCGCGCAGATCGAAACTGTTGCGGCGGCCAAGGCCGGAAAGATAGCCCTGGTTGACGTTGGTTCGAGCGTCGAAGCCCTTGATTTCATAGGTGCGCGAGAAGTTGTTGTCGCTCTGCGCCATCACCTTCCAGCCGAAGGTCCAGCGCGGATTGATCTGGAAATTGCCGGTTGAGGCGACCATGCCGCGGAAGCCGTCTTCTTCCCAGTCGCTCGTATGCTCCGTGAAATCTTCCGCATTCATCTGCCGGATGCCGGCGGCGCGCAGCGTGGCCTGACCGTTATGGAAGCGCTTGCGGAACTCCCCTTCCATCAGGAAGCCCTGGTTCGTCAGGACGGTCGGCGACAGCGTGGCGTCCATGTCGGGCGCAATGGCGATGTAATAGGGGGTCGTCACGCCGAAGCCGAGCTTCTGCGTCATGCTGAACTGCGGGAAGAGGAAGCCGGTCTTCCGCTTGACGGTGTGGTCCGGCACCTCGATCACCGGAATATAGGCGATCGGCTTGCCGAACATCTCGAAGCGGGCGCGCTCGAGGCGGATCGTCTTGGTGCGGCCGTTCTGCACGACGCGCTCGGCCTTGACTTCCCATATGCCGCGATGGGTCGGGTCGGTGGCGCAGGGCGTACAGGCGGTATAGACGGCGTGGTTGAGGATCATCTCCTCTTCGTTGACGCGCTCGCCGCTGGTGGCGGCAAGCTTCGTCAAGTCGGTCGTCTCGATGCGCAGGGCATTGATGAAGCCGTTGGCGAAATCGTCCGACATATCCATCTCGTCGCCGTAGATGCGATTGCCGGTGGGTTCGACGAATTCGATATTGCCGCGCGCCTTCAGCCGGCCCGTCTTCTGGTCGTAGATGACCTCGCGGGCGACGAGCTTGTAGCCGCCGTAATCGATCTGCACGGCACCGCGGGCGACGACTGTCTCGTTGTCATTGTTATAGACGAGTTCATTGGCCGCGAGCAGCAGCTTGCTGTCCTCGGGAATGTTCGGCTGCAGCGTCGAGCTGTCGACGGCCTGCGCATATGCGGGAAGGGAGAATGCGGGCATGAGGGCGCACGTGGCCGCACCTGCAAGCAGGGCGGCTTTCAACCACCGATTCTTTTTGCGGTCGCCTGCCGCCACTAGCCGTCCTCCTGATGCAGAAGAATCGTTGCCCCCAGAGACATTGCGACGACCACTGGGAGCCAGGCCGCAACGAACGGAGGAACAACACCGCTGCTTCCGAATGCCTTCACAAGCACGGTGACGACATAAAGCATGAAGCCCGAAAGGATTCCACCCAGAATCACCGCACGCGATTGATTAAACCGACTAAATTTTAAGGATACACAGGCTGCGATCAGGGTCATCGCAACCAGGAGCAGCGGCAGCGAAAGCATGGAATGGAACTGCGTTTCCATCGCATTCGTCGGGAAGCCGAAGGATCTTGCGGCCTCTATCTTCCGGCCAAGGTCGAAAAAGGCAATGCTTTCAGGCTTTTCAAGGCTCTCCTGAACGAACTCCCGTTTCAGGTTGGTACGAAGCTGTACCTCATCGAGACGAACGGGCAATTCGCCGGTGCGCGTCTCGTGCACATTCTTAAGAAGCCAGTAACCATCTTCCAAAGTGGCCGAGGCGGCATCCTGCCGAAGCACGATCCGGCTGTCGGAATCGAAGTGGATGACGGAGACGTTCACAAGCCGCGTTCCATCGTCGAGAACCGCCTTCGCGCCGATGATCGCCTCGTCCTTGCCGTAGATCTGGCGGATCCACGGAACGGCGTTTTCCGACCGGGCGCCGCTTGTCGCGCCCCAGGAGGTTTCGAATTCCTGCGCCTTCCGGCTGCCCCAGGCCGCGAGCGGATTGAGCACGAGCACCGCGAGCACGCCGAACAGGAAGGCGCCGGCAACGAAGGGCCGCAGGAACTGCCAGACGGAAATGCCCGCCGCGCGCGTGACGACCAGTTCGTAGCGCCGGTTCAGCGAGATAAGAGCCGCCATGCCGGCAAAAAGCGCGACGAAGGGCACGGTCTGCATCATGATCATGGGAATGCGCAGCGCCGTCACCAGCAGGCCGGTGGACAGCGTATAGCCGGGCAGGGAGCCGATGCGGTTCGACATCTCGCTGAAGTCGATGATGAAGATCAGCGCGAAGATGCCGAGCAGAAACCAGACCGTGGTGACGACGTAGCGGCGGAAGAAATAAAGTCCGAGCGTGCGAATCATGGCTTGCCGCTCCCGCCCGCGGAGGCCGGTCCGGCCTTCCTGAAGCGCGCAAGCAGGCGCTCGCGCTGCTCGCGGAGGCGATCGCCGAGCGTTGCCGGAATATCGAGGCTCTTGTTGCGCGTGAGATAGCGGACGGCGAGCGCCGCGGTGAGGATCGGGATAAGATACATGATCGGTATGAAATAGACGGACTTTTCGGCGCTGTTGGATGCGTAGAAGCTTGCCCAGCGCACGAAGAGCGCCGTCAGCAGCGCGGTGACCATGGGATGCATGCGCGCTTCGCGGTGCGAGCGCGCATCGCCACTGACGACGAGCGCGATCAGGCCGAAGACGATCGGGAACAGCCATTCGGTGAAGCGGCGGTGCAGCTCGGCGGTGAAGGAGCCCGGATTGCTCTTGAGCTGCGGATCGTTGGGATCCGGGTTGAAGAGGTAGGGCAGGTCGCGGTCCTTGGCGCGGATATTCGCGCTACCGCTGCTCTGGGTGAGGTCGGCGAGGTCGAAGGCGTAGGATTCGAACTTGATGATGGAGACGTTGCCGTCCGGCAGCTTGCGGTGCACCTCGCCGTCCTTCATCACCAGCGCCGAGGATTTCTCGTCCACCGCGCCCTCGCGGGCGTAATAGACCATTTCGAAACGCGGATCGCGGTTGTCGGCGACGAAGATGCCGTGCAGCACGCCGCCGCCCCGCCGTTCCGCCACCTGTACATAAAGACCGTCGGCGACCTTGCGGAAGGTGTTTTCCTGCACGACGGAAGAGAGCATGTCGGCATTAGCCGTCGCGATCATCTTGCGCACGGCCATGCGGGAATAGGGCTCGACGAAATTGTCGACGGCGAAGGAGACGAGGCTCATCGCCACGGCGAGGACCATGATCGGCCGGATGATGGTCGAGCGCGAACTGCCGGCCGAGTTCAGCACCGTCAGCTCCGAATCGGCGTTCATGACGGTGAGCGTCTGCGATACGCCGATGACGAGCGCGAAGGGCAGGATGATCGGGATGACGGAGGGCAGGATCAGCGTCGCCAGTTTCAGGAAGGCGAAGATCGACTGGCCGCTGTCGGTGACGAGATTGATGCTGGTGAGCGCCTGCGTGACCCACACGATGCCGAGCAGCGGCAGCAATGTCGCGATGAACATGAGCGACGCCCGCCGCAGGATATAGCGCTCGATCAGTTTCATCGTTTGGTCCGTGTTTCCGACGGGCTATTGCCGCTGCGGGTCATGACGCCATCGGTTTTGCCATGGCCATATAAGCTTTCTTCAGGCTGACGCCAGAGCCAAGAGTCTCCGCCCCGATGGAAAATTTATGACGAACAAGCGTGGCTAACGATCTCTAAACAAGCCGGCGCATCTTGCCAAGCGCTGTAAAAGCGACAAGGAATTGATGCGACCGGCGCAATTCCGGCGGGGCGTAGAGAGGCTCCGGGTCCGGTATTGCCTGGAAAATTGAGAGGGGCGTTTTCGCTTTTCCGAGGAAAAGCGCGATACGCCCGTGGCCTTCGCGGCCGAACGAAAGGCCGCAAGGCCCCTATGCGGAGTAAGACATGACTTCCAGATCCGACATCGGTTTTGCCAAGACGGCCCGCGTTTCGGGTGGCCTTGCGATCCTTCTCCAGGTTGCCGGCGGCGAGGCTGCGGGCCTTGGAGACCTCGATCCGGAAGGGATCGTCGGCCGGGCGGCCGGCGTTGCGAAATTCACCGGCAAGGCGCTGAAGAGCCTCGATGTGCTGGCGCCGCACGGTGCGCCGGCGGACCGCATCGTCGTGCTTGGCCTTGGCGAGGCGGACAGGCTGACGGCCCATGACTGGCTGAAGGCCGGCGGCGCCGCCGCCGCGAAGATCGGCCGCGCCGAGAAGGTCGCGATCTATCTCGATGCGCCGGGCGTTACCCTCACGGCGCGCAATGCCGCCGATTTCGCCCTCGGCATGCAGCTCGGCGCCTACAGCTTCGACACTTACAAGACGAAGAAGGCCGATGACGACGAGGCGAAGAACGGCAAGAACGTGAAGGTGACGATCGTCACGGCCGCCGCCGCGGCGGCCAAGAAGGCGAACGACGTCTCGGATGCGGTTGCCGCCGGCGTGATTCTCGCCCGCAACCTCGTCAACGAACCGGCCAATGTGCTCGGCCCGGTCGAGTTCGCCGACAAGGCCAAGGCGCTGGAAAAGCTCGGCGTCGAGGTGGATATCCTCACCGAGCGCGAGATGAAGAAGCTCGGCATGGCCGCGCTGCTCGGCGTCGCTCAAGGCTCCGTGCGTCCGCCGCGCCTTGCGGTCATGCAGTGGAAGGGCGGCAGGGAGAAGGACCGGCCCATCGCCTTCATCGGCAAGGGCGTCGTCTTCGATACCGGCGGCATCTCCATCAAGCCGGCGGCCGGTATGGAGGACATGAAGGGCGACATGGGCGGTGCGGCCGCCGTCATCGGCCTCATGCACACGCTCGCCGCGCGCAAGGCCAAGGCCAATGTCGTCGGCATCCTCGGCCTCGTGGAAAACATGCCGGACGGCAACGCCCAGCGCCCCGGCGACATCGTGAAATCCATGTCCGGCCAGACTATCGAGGTCATCAACACGGATGCCGAAGGCCGCCTCGTGCTCTGCGATGCGCTCTGGTACTGCAACGAGACCTTCAAGCCGCAGTTCATGGTGAATCTGGCGACGCTGACCGGCGCGATCATGGTCGCGCTCGGCAGCCATCATGCCGGCCTCTTCTCCAACGACGATACGCTGGCCGCGCGCCTTACCGCCGCCGGCCTCGTCACCAGCGAGCGTCTGTGGCGCATGCCGCTCGGCCGAGAATACGACAAGATGATCGACAGCAAGTTCGCCGACATGAAGAATACCGGCGGCCGCTATGCCGGCTCGATCACCGCCGCGCAGTTCCTGCAGCGCTTCGTCAAGGATACGCCCTGGGCGCATCTCGATATCGCGGGAACGGCGATGGGCTCGCCCACCGACGAGATCAACCGGTCCTGGGGTTCCGGCTTCGGCGTGCGCCTGCTCGACGAGCTGGTGCGGGCGAACTACGAAGGGTGATGGAAGGGTGAGCGAAGTCCTCTTCTACCACCTGACGGAATCCAAGCTCGAAGACGCGCTGCCGCCGCTGCTCGACAAGAGCCTCGAACGCGGCTGGCGCGTCGTCGTGCAGGCGGGGGATGCCGAGCGCCGCGACGCGCTCGACACGCATCTCTGGACCTTCCGTGAGGACAGCTTCCTGCCGCACGGCACGGACGAGCAGGCGTTCCCGGCCGAGCAGCCCGTGCTCCTGACGACGACGCCGGACAACCCGAACGCCGCCACCGTCCGCTTCCTCGTCGCTGGCGCCGAACCGCCGCCGCTCGAGGCCTACGAGCGCGTGATCTTCATGTTCGACGGCTACGATCAGGCCGAGGTGGAGACCGCGCGCGGGCACTGGAAGCGCCTGAAAGGCGAGGGGCATCAGCTGACCTACTGGCAGCAGAACGGCGACGGGCGCTGGATGAAGAAGGCGTAACGGCGGAGCGCGGCCCGATTGTTCGCACAAGACCGCTCCCGCCTGCGACAGGGCGCGCGCGACGGTCTCCGTCAAGCGTACAAGGGCGTTTTCGCGACTTGCATGCCCTGTCGCGAAACTTTGATTTGAATCGGGATTTTGCGACAAGGGTTCGGGGGTATTCATGCGGGAGATTATCTTCGCCATCATCGCCTTAGTCTCGCTTTCCCTGGCTGGAAATGCAGGCGCACAGTCTTGGCAGAAAGCCGATCCTGCAGCTTCCGGCTGGTCTGTCGATGGGTTGGAGGCAGCTCAGGACTATGCCGCCACCCTGAAGCCTACGGCCGTCATGGTGGTGCAGGATGGCAAGGTGATCGCCAGTTGGGGGGATGTATCCCGTAAGGTAAATGTCGCTTCCGTCCGCAAGAGCCTGCTAAGCGCGCTTTACGGGATCGCGGTTTCGGACGGCCGTATCGATCTCGCCAGCAGACTTGCCGATCTCGGCATTGACGACAAGCGTCCGGTCCTCACGGCGGCCGAGAAGCAGGCGACCGTGCGCGACCTGCTCATGGCACGATCGGGAATCTACCACGGCGCTGCCTATGAAACTGCCGATATTCGCCAGAAGCGTCCGGAGCGCGGCAGTCACGCCCCCGGCTCGTTCTGGTTCTACAACAATTGGGATTTCAACGCGCTCGGCACGATCTACCGACAGCAGACCGGAGAGGATATTTTCCAGAGTTTCGCGCAGCGCATCGCCAGGCCGATCGGTATGGAAGACTTTTCGGCGCATGACGGAAGTTATTCCCTCGAAAAATCATCGGTCCATCCGGCCTATCCCTTCGCCATGAGCGCTCGCGATCTTGCGCGTTTCGGACAGCTTTTCCTCAATGGCGGCCAGTGGAATGGCCAGCAGATTGTTCCCGCCGCTTGGGTGCGGGAATCGACCACGGCGCTGTCGCAGCCATCCGACCACAATAGCGGTTACGGTTATATGTGGTGGACGCTGCGCAGCGATCATTGGGGGCAGGGCGGTGCGTTCAATGCCGGCTATGGCGGACAGGTCGTTGCCTATGTGCCGGAAAAGCGGCTCGTGATCGTGCAGACCGTGGACCCGGGCCAGAACAGGCGCGGCATCGAAATGCGAGATTTCTTCCAACTCATGCGCAAGATCGCCGCGGCCGCGCCGCGATGAGCGATCACTCGTCGCGAAACCCTAAAGTCCGCGAGGCCTGAATTGTCATCTGTTCTCCAGCAAAAGTTCCGTCGCAAAATAGGAGCTTTGCGACGGAATGTACGCCCGTTTCGGGTAGGCAAGAAGCCCCGCCCTCAATCGTAAAACGCTTCCACGAACTTGCGCCGCCCCAGCATGAACGCATCGGCGACATGGCGCAGCGGGGCGAGGTCGACGTCGGACTGGCCGGCTTTTACGATCTCGGCGAAGCGTCTGTAGAGCATCGGATATTCCTGCTCCGGCTCGTCATGCACCAGCTTACCGTCGATGGAGAGTTTTGCGCCGCCTTCCGACAGCACCATCTCGCCGGCATCCGTCTTCGCGACGATGTCCCAGCTCTGCTTGCCGGTCTGGCGCCAGTCGAATTCGGCGGCAAGGTCGAGGCCCTTCGCGTCGGAGAAGGTCATTGCGGCGGCGATGGGGGCGTCGCGGTTTTCCGGGAATTCCAGCGTCGCGGCGGTGATGAAGGCCGGGCGCGGCAGGATGTGGGTGACGATGGAGAGCGCGTTGATGCCCGGATCGAACACGCCGAGGCCGCCGGCCTGCCAGATCCATTCCTGATTCGGGTGCCAGTGGCGCACGTCTTCCTTCCAGATCACCCGCATGGAGCGGATCGTCGTGCCGGCGAGGAAGGTCTTCGCGGCCTCGACGGCCGGCGCATAGCGCGAATGCCAGCTTGCGAAGAGCGACAGGCCCCTGGCGGCGGCGAGCGCCTCGAGGTCGGCGACCTCGGAAAGCGTTGCGCCCGGCGGCTTTTCGAGAAAGACGTGCTTGCCGGCGGAAAGCGCCTTCTCGGCGGCCTCGTAGCGATATTGCGGCGGCATGCAGAGCGAGACGGCGTCGATGGCCGGCACGGCGGCCAGCATCTCGTCGATGGACTTGAAATTGTCGATGCCGTCGACCGTGCCGTGGCGGCTGGCGGCGGCGATCAGCCTGTAATCGCCGTTCTTCGCGACGGCCGGAAGATGCTGGTCGCGCACGATCTTGCCGACGCCGACGATTGCGAGATTGATCGGTGACATGTCTCCACCCTCATTTGTATGATAAATCGGACGCTGTTGTAGCAGAACCTTCGGCGGCGGCAAGGCCGCCTTTGCGCGGCGCGTTGCCTATCGTTTGTGCAATTGCCCGAAAGCCGTATTCGTCTTTCGTCTAATGCGGGCGCTGAGGCCGGGAAAACCGGGCTTCAGACTTGAAACCAGCCTTGAAATCGGCACTCTGGCTGTGCTTGGCACCAAACCAATAACACGCCACGCGGGGAGGAGTTCTCATGAAGACGCTGCTGGTTTTCAGCCGGCTGATCGATGCTGTCACGGAAAATATCGGCAAGGCCGTCGGCTGGCTGATCCTGATCGCCGTCCTTGTCAGCGCCGGAAACGCCATCGTCCGGAAGGTTTTCAACACGTCGTCGAATGCCTGGCTCGAGGCGCAATGGTATCTGTTCGGGGGCGCCTTCATGCTGGCCGCCGCCTATACGCTGGCCCAGAACGAGCATATCCGCATCGACGTCGTCTACGGCAAGTTCTCCCGCCGGGTGCAGCACTGGATCGACCTCCTCGGCCATTGCCTGTTTCTCATGCCCTTCGTGCTGCTGATGGTCTATTTCCTCGTGCCCTATGTGACGATGTCCTTCCGCTCGGGTGAGGTTTCGTCCAGCGCCGGCGGCCTGATCGTCTGGCCGGCCAAGGCCATCCTGCTCGGCGGCTTCGTTCTTCTCGCCTTCCAGGGCGTATCGGAGATCATCAAGAAGATCGCCATCATGCGTGGCGATATGGAGGATCCGACGCCTTACGTGCCGGCCCATGCCCCGCTCGACACCGTTGTCGCAGAGGAGAAGGGCGCATGATCGAGTTCATTGCGGAAAACCTCGCGCCGATCATGTTCATGTCGCTGATCGTGTTCCTGCTGCTCGGCTATCCGGTGGCATTCGCGCTCGCGGCGAACGGCCTGCTCTTCTTCGTCATCGGCGTGGAGCTTGCGCCGCTGTCCGATTCGATCAACCTCTCCTGGCCGCTGCTTAACGCCATGCCGGAACGGCTATGGGGGGTGATGTCGAACGACACATTGCTCGCCATCCCGTTCTTCACATTCATGGGGATCGTGCTCGAACGCTCGGGCATGGCCGAAGACCTGCTCGACACGATCGGCCAGCTCTTCGGTCCCATCCGCGGCGGCCTTGCCTATGCGGTCATCTTCGTCGGCGCGCTGCTGGCGGCCACGACGGGTGTCGTCGCGGCCTCGGTCATCGCCATGGGCCTCATCTCCCTGCCGATCATGCTGCGCTACGGCTATGACCGGTCGATCGCCTCGGGCGTCATCGCCGCCTCCGGCACGCTCGCGCAGATCATCCCGCCCTCGCTCGTCCTCATCGTGCTTGCCGACCAGCTCGGCCGCTCGGTCGGCGACATGTATGCCGGCGCGCTCATCCCGGGCCTCGTGCTGACGGGCCTCTACATGGGCTACATCCTGCTGATGACCTTCCTGAAGCGGGATTCCATGCCGGCGCTGCCGCTGGAGGCGCGTTCGCTCGGCTCCGGCGTGACCTCGCTCGCCATCGCCCTGATCGTCGCGGCGGGCTTTGCCTATGCCGCCCATGTCTATCTCGCCCCGACCCATGGCGAGAATGCCGACATTCTCGGCGCGACCGTCGGCGTCGCCTTCATCTATGTGGTGGCGGTCGTCGACAAGGCGCTCAACATCAACATGATGTCGCGGCTTGCCCAGCAGGTCATCATCGTGCTCATCCCGCCGCTGGCGCTGATCTTCCTCGTGCTCGGCACCATCTTCCTCGGCATCGCGACGCCCACGGAGGGCGGGGCCATGGGCGCGGTCGGCGCGCTCGCCATGGCGGCCGCCAAGGGGCGGCTCAACATGGAGGTGATCCGCGCGGCGCTCACCTCCACGACGCGTCTTTCGGCCTTCGTGCTCTTCATCCTCATCGGCGCGCGCGTCTTCTCGCTCACCTTCTACGGCGTGAACGGGCATCTGTGGGTGGAGCACCTTCTGGTCTCCATGCCGGGCGGCGAGACGGGCTTCCTGATCGCGGTGAACGTGCTGGTCTTCTTCCTGGCGTTCTTCCTCGATTTCTTCGAGCTTGCCTTCATCATCGTGCCGCTGCTGGCGCCGGCCGCCGACAAGCTCGGCATCGACCTCATCTGGTTCGGCGTGCTGCTCGGCATCAACATGCAGACGAGCTTCATGCATCCGCCCTTCGGCTTCGCGTTGTTCTACCTGCGCTCGGTCGCGGCCAAGGTGCCCTATCTCGACAGGGTGACGGGCAAGATGACCGCGCCGGTGACGACGGGGCAGATCTATTGGGGCGCGGTGCCCTTCGTCGGCATCCAGATCCTTATGGTGGCGCTGACCATTCTCTTCCCGGGCATGGTCATGCACTACAAGGGCGAGGGCACCGGCATCGATCCGGCGACCATCAAGATCGAGGTTCCGGGCTTCGGCGCCGACGGCGGTCTTCCGGGGCTGGGCCTGCCCGATGACGGCGGCCTCGGCCTGCCGGGCGGCCTGCAGCTTCCCGCCGGCAATCCGCTGGAGGGCGGCGAGAAGCCCGCCGAGGGTGGAGCCGAAAAGCCCGCCACGGATCTCTCCACGCCGCCGTCCTTCAACTGAGGACGGCAGGAACCGCATGAAGAAGGGCCGGCGCAAGCCGGCCCTTTTGCGTTCGAAGGGCCGACGCCGGACAAGCAAAAAATCCCAAGAAAAAACCCCGGGGCAGCGATGCCCCGGGGTTTTCCGTTCCGTCCCGGATGATTGCTTACAGCTTGCCGGCGCGCTGCTGGAGCATCATGAAGGTGTCGTAGTTGTATTCGGCGATCTGGGCGTTCAGGTAGTAGTCGCCGCGGAAGGCCTTGATCGAGTCCCAGATCTTCTTGAAGGTCGGGTTGGCGGCTTCCATCTCGGCATAGACCGCGTTGGAGGCGTCGAAGGACGCTTCCAGGATTTCCTTGCTGAACGGGCGAAGCTGGGTGCCGTTGGCCACCAGACGGCGCAGTGCCGGAGGGTTGAGCCAGTCGTAGGCCTGCAGCATGTTCGCGTCGGCCGCCTGGCAGGCCGTGCGCAACAGCGACTGGTAGGTCTTCGGCAGGCCTTCATAGGCCGCCTTGTTGAACATGGCATGCACCGTCGGGCCGCCTTCCCACCAGCCGGGATAGTAGTAGTAGGGCGCGACCTTGTAGAAGCCGAGCTTCTCGTCGTCATAGGGGCCGACCCATTCGGCGGCGTCGATGGTGCCCTTTTCGAGCGCGGGATAGATGTCGCCGCCGGGAATCTGCTGCGGCACGACGCCGAGGCGCTCCATGACCTTGCCGGCAAAGCCGCCGATGCGCATCTTCAGGCCCTGCATGTCGGCGACGGTCTTGATTTCCTTACGGAACCAGCCGCCCATCTGCACGCCCGTATTGCCGCCGGGGAAGCCGACGAGGCCTTGCGTCGCGAGGAATTCGTTGAAGAGGTCGATACCGCCGCCATGGTACTGCCAGGCGTTCATGCCGCGCGCGTTGAGCGCGAAGGGCACGGCCGCGCCGAGCGCCCAGACCGGGTCCTTGCCCCAGTAATAGTAGGAAACCGTATGGGCGGCTTCCACCGTGCCGGCTGCCGCCGCATCGGCGGCCTGAAGGCCCGGAACGATCTCGCCGGCGGCGAAGACCTGGATCTGGAAGTTGCCGTCGGTCGCCTCGGAAACGTATTTCGACAGCACTTCCGCGCCGCCATAGATGGTGTCGAGCGACTTGGGGAACGACGAGGCGAGGCGCCAGTTGATCTTCGGGGCGCTCTGCGCCAGCGCCGGGGCGGCGAGCACCGTGGCGGCCGCGCCACCGACGCCGGCCACACCGGCTTTCTTGATGAATGAACGACGATCCATAGTTTCCTCCCAATGGCGGACGGATGTCATCATCCGCCCTCGTGTCATCACGCGGGAGCTAAGCATGGCGGGGAGGGCGTTTCAAGCCGAGGGAACCAACATCCGGGAAGGCTCCCCTACGACTTTCGTCGTAAGGGTTTCCATTTGCTATCCGCCTGTTTTTTGAGCGTTTATCGAGGATGGGCGCGGCCGGTCAGCCGGCCATCGCCTCTTCGTATTCGGCCGAAAGCTCCAGCCACTGGTCCTCGGCTTCGCTCAGCTTGTCGACGGCCATGGAGCGCATCTTCGCCTTCTCCGCGGCCTTGGCCGGGTTCTTCTCGTAGAGCGCGGGATCTGCGAGTTCCGCATCAAGAAGCTGAATCTGCTTGTGCAGTTTTGCCGTCAAGGATTCGATTTCGCTGATCTTTTTCTTCAGCGGAGCGAATTGCGCGCGCCGGTCGGCATTGGCCTTGCGCAGCTCCGCCTTGTTGGCCTCGCCGCCGGCCGAGGCGGGCTTGTCCTTCTCGTCCTTCTTGCCGGACTGGACGATGAGGCTGCGATATTCCTCCATGTCGCCGTCGAACGATTTCACGGTGCCGTTGTTGACCAGCCAGAGCCGGTCCACCGTCGCCTCGATCAGGTGGCGGTCATGCGAGATGAGGATGACCGCGCCCTCATAATCGTTCAGCGCCTCGATCAGCGCGCGGCGGCTGTCGATATCCAGATGGTTCGTCGGCTCGTCGAGGATGAGCAGGTTCGGCGCGTCGAAGGCCGCAAGGCCCATCAACAGGCGTGCCTTCTCGCCGCCGGAAAGGTCTTTTGCAGCGGTCGACATCTTCTCCGTCGCAAGGCCCATCTGGGCGACGCGGGCGCGCACCTTGGCTTCCGGCGCTTCCGGCATCAGCCGGCGCACATGCTCGACGGGCGACTGGTCGGGAATGAGGTCGTCGAGCTGGTGCTGGGCGAAGAAGCCGATCTTCAGCCCCGGCGCACGCTTGACGGCACCCGCCTCGGCTTCCAGCCGGCCGGAGATGAACTTGGCGAAGGTCGACTTGCCGTTGCCGTTCGAGCCGAGCAGCGCGATGCGGTCGTCATTGTCGATCCTGAGGTTGATCTGCTTGAGGATCGGCTTGCCCGGCGCATAGCCGACCGCGCCGCCCTCGATGGCGATGATCGGCGAGGCGGGCTGCTTTTCCGGCTCCGGAAAGGTGATCGGCTGCACATGCGTCTCGACCACGGCCGCGACCGTGCCCATGCGCTCCAGCGCCTTCACACGGCTCTGCGCCTGCTTGGCCTTGGTGGCCTTGGCCTTGAAGCGGTCGATGAAGCTTTGCAGGTGTTTGCGCGCGGCCTCGTTCTTGGCCTTCGCCTTCATCTGCAATTCGTCGGCCTCGGCCTTCTGGCGCTCGAACTGGTCGTAGGAGCCGCGATAGAAGGTCAGCTTCTGCTGGTCGAGATGCACGATGGCGTTGACGGCGGTGTTCAGCAGGTCTCGGTCGTGGCTGATGACGATGACGGTGTGCGGATAGCGCCGCACATAGTCTTCCAGCCAGAGCGTGCCTTCGAGGTCGAGATAGTTGGTCGGCTCGTCGAGCAGCAGCAGGTCCGGCTCGGAGAACAGCACAGCCGCCAGCGCCACGCGCATGCGCCAGCCGCCGGAAAAGCTTTTCGCCGGGCGCTGCTGGGCCTCATGGTCGAAGCCGAGG
The DNA here is from genome assembly GCF_020883495.1 of Shinella zoogloeoides. Taxonomy (NCBI): domain Bacteria; kingdom Pseudomonadati; phylum Pseudomonadota; class Alphaproteobacteria; order Hyphomicrobiales; family Rhizobiaceae; genus Shinella; species Shinella zoogloeoides. The sequence goes on from NZ_CP086610.1 coordinate 1,094,911, forward strand.
CCGGCAAGGATGCTCGCCGCGCGCGCTTCGGCCGAATGCGCGCCGATATCGGTCAGCCGCGTCTGGATTTCTGCGATGCGGTGCGGGTCGCTCGCCGTCTCGGCTTCCTTGAGGAGGCTCGCGCGCTCCTTGTCGGCGGCAAGCACGATCTCGATCAGGGATTCGTCCGTGCCCGGCGCTTCCTGCGCGACCTGGCCGATGCGCGCGTTCTTCGGCAGCGAAATGGTGCCGGCTTCCGAGGCGAGCTGGCCGGTGATGACGCGGAACAGCGTGGACTTGCCGGTGCCGTTGCGGCCGACAAGACCCACTTTCACGCCGCTCGGCAGCGAAAGGGAGGCGTTATCGATGAGGAGACGCCCGGCAACGCGGGCGGTGAGGCCGGAAATCGTGATCATGCCGGCTCTATAGAGCAATTCCTGCGAAAGTGCGAAGCGGTTTTGCGCGCGCAATCACGGGAAGATGCGGGCCGCGCCGCCTATGCCGCGTTGCCCGCCCGGTAGGTCCGGCCTGTCCGGTCGGCGACCTCGGCGGAGTAGATGCGCAGGGCGATGCCCGTTTCCCCCGCATAGGCGAGGGCCTGGTCCGCCTGATCGTAGAGCATGATCGGGGATTTCGCCGAATCGCTCATCGAAACGCCGGCGGTCAGCGTCAGGAAGCCGGCCGGCAGTTCGCGATCCATGAAGGGGAAGGGCTTTTCCGCGACCCGCCCCGCCACGCGCCGGGCGATGTTGACGGCGATTTCGCGGTCCACATCGGACAGCAGCAGGCAGAAGAGGTCCGGCCCGGTGCGGGCGACGAAATCGTTTTTCTTGACCGACTGGCGGAAGATGGCGGCAAGGCGCTTCAGCGTCTTTTCCGCCGCGCCCGCCGGATGGGTCTCGGCAAACTCCCTGAGCTGCTCGACGCGGAAGAGCAGGAGCGCCGCGGTTTCCCCGGCCTCTTCCTGGAAGAACGGCTTCAAATGGCTGAGCAGGGCGGCATGGTTGGCTAGGCCCGTCACCGGGTCGTGGGTCAGGGCCTCGCGGCTGACGGAGAGGCCGGAGCGCAGGCCGTCGAGATGGGACTGGAGGTCCCCCATGCGGGCGGCGGCGGTCCGGTCGGAGCCGATAATGTCGCGGACCAGCGACAGCAGGCGCACCGCATCGCTGGAGAAGTCGGAAATGCCGAGCACGGGATCGCGGCTCATGCGCGCGGCGATTTCCTCCAGTTCCTGAATGGTCGCGGCGCGCTGGCGATGGTTCTCCTCCGCCGTGCGGGCGATTTCCGAAAGCAGCCGCACGGCCTCGCCGGCCGCCTGACCGGCGGCAAGCACATTATGGCTCGGCAGCGCGTGGCGCAGGGCGATGGCGTCGAGAGAGGCCTGATCGGGCGTCTTGCCGAGCGCGGCGATCTCGCGCGCCACGCCCGCATTGCCGTTCAGCGCCTCGAACAGCAGCTCGTAATTGCGCGGCAGCGGCGCAATGCCGAAGCTGGCCATGACATGGGCGATGCGCGCCATGAGCGGCGGAACGGCCTGTGGTGCGTCTTTCGGGGCGGAGGTTGTTTTGCTGGTCATGAAACGCCGTCGGCTGAAGGGCGCGGGCAGGAAGCCGCGCTCTGGAGGTTCTTGGGCGTAACTATCGGATTGCGCGGTTAATTTTGCGTGTGCTGGATTGCAGATTCAACCTGATCGATAGAGGGCTCGTCAGGCGGTGCGCCGGGTCAGCGGAATGACCCGCATGAACTGGCTGATCACCGTGGGGCGCGACGGGCTGGCGGCGCGGGGCGGCCGGTTCTGCTGCATCTCGCGCATGGCCGCGGCATAGCCTTCGGCGCGGGCTTCCTTCAGCGCGACCTCGAAAGTCTTCTCGATGACCGGATAGCAGTCTTCCGGCAGGTAGGCGTCCGGGGCGTCGGTGCCGTAAACGCGGGCCATCTTGCAAAGCGTACTGCCGAGCAGGGCTGCCCACTCTTCGTTCGTTCTTGCCATTGTATTTCCTCTCTCCGGGCGAGGCCCGCGCCATCCGGCGCCGGCCCCAATGGCAGCGACTATCTCATCACCGATCGTCCGTGCCTGTCACCTGGGTGACAGGGCGGAACAGCCCCCGAAATCGGCACAGAGCGCTTCCATACCCCATAACTGTATCACTACTGTTGCAGGAACAGGAAGATGTCGCGCACCCTAAAATTTATAGGAATTCCTTGCCCTCGGTCCGCACGAAATAAATGAGGTCCAGCGCAAGGCTGGGGCCGCCGAGGGCCGTCAACAGGCCGTGGCACTGGCCGCGGTGATGGGTCTGGTGGTTGAAGACATGGGTCAGCGCCGGCTCGAGCGGATGGGTGATGATCGCCGGATTGGTGAGCGGGCTATAGGTGATGTCGGCCCGGAGCTGCTCTTCGCTCAGCGAATCGATGAAGGCGGAAAGGCGTGCATCCTCCGCCTGCCGCGCGGCCCAAAGCCCGGCAAAATCCTCGTGCAGCACCGCGTCAAGGCTGGCCGGCGCATCGCCCTTGCCGGTGAAGCGCTTCAGCCAGATGCGGTCGGCGGTCAGGAGATGGTTGAGCGTGCGGTGAAGCGAGCCGAAGAAGGCGCCGAGATTCTTGCGGAATGCCTCGTCGTCGAGCTTGCCGACCTCCGTATAGAGGGTGCGGTTGGCCCAGGCGTTATAGGCGGCGAACATGCGGTAGTGGTCAAGCATCGCGATCTCCATGATGGCGCCTATCATAGACGAAGCAGCCATCGAGCGCGTGAATGCGACCCATGAAATTATCTGATTTGCGTGCAGAGCGGCGCTGCGCTCCAATGCGCGCCGACCGAATAACGAGGTTTCGATGACCCGACTGCTCTACGCCCTTGCCGGCGCCGACAAGGCCCGCCAGTTCTCGCCTCATGTCTGGAAGACCGTGATGTCGCTCGCCCACAAGGGCCTCGACTATGAGACGGTGCCGGTAGGCTTTACCGAGATTCCCGCCATCGAGAACGGCAGCACGGCGACGGTGCCGCTGCTGCGCGATGGCGACAGGCTGGTGCGGGATAGCTTCGAGATCGCGCTCTATCTCGACGAGGCCTATCCCGACCGTCCGTCGCTTTTCTGCGGGGAGGGCGGCAAGGCCATGGCCCGCTTCATCGAGAACTGGTCGCAATCGACGCTGCACATGGCCGTCACCCGTATCGCGATCCTCGATATCCACGACCTGCTCGGCCCGGCCGACAGGGCCTATTTCCGAAGCAGCCGCGAGGAACGCCTCGGCGCGTCGCTGGAGGAGATCGCGGCGGCGGGCAAGGCGGAGGTCGAGGGCTTTGCCAAAAAGCTCCAGCCGCTGCGCAACATGCTGAAGGTCCAGCCCTTCATCGGCGGCGAGGAGCCGCTTTTCCCCGACTATATCGTCTTCGGCGCGCTGCAATGGCTGCGCACCACCGCGGGCACGAAAGTGCTGGAGGCGGACGATCCGGTCGCCCTGTGGTTCGCGCGCTGCCTCGACCTCCACGGCGGCATCGGCCATCGTGTGACGGCTGCATGAAAGTTTGAGGCCGAACGCGCCAAACGCCGCCACCCCCTTGTTTTGCCGGGCGTTGGCGGCTATGGAACCGCCACTTTCACCGGAAAACCAAGGGAAACGGGAAAATGGCGATTGAACGCACCTTTTCGATGATCAAGCCGGACGCAACGAAGCGCAACCTCACCGGCGCGATCACCAAGATGCTCGAAGACGCAGGCCTGCGCGTCGTAGCTTCCAAGCGCGTCTGGATGAGCAAGCGCGAAGCCGAAGGCTTCTACGCCGTTCACAAGGAGCGCCCCTTCTTCGGCGAACTCGTTGAAGGCATGACCTCCGGCCCGACGATCGTTCAGGTTCTCGAAGGCGAGAACGCGATCCTCAAGAACCGCGAAGTCATGGGCGCCACCAACCCGGCCAACGCCGACGAAGGCACCATCCGCAAGACCCACGCTCTGTCCATCGGCGAGAACTCGGTCCACGGCTCCGACGCCCCGGAAACCGCTGCCCAGGAAATCAAGTACTGGTTCTCCGACACCGAAATCGTCGGCTGAATCGGTTTGTCCGGCCAAGGCCGGAAGCCTTTGAAATGACTCTGGAACCGGGGCTGGAAGGCCCCGGTTTCTTTTTTGCGGAAAGCGTTTCCCCCACCCACTGTCGTCATCCTCGGCCTTGTGCCGAGGATCTGCCAAGGCATCGCAGAATCGCGACGCCGCAGATGCTCGGGACAGGCCCGAGAATGACGGAGGGGAGGTTTTCTGCCTTGCCGACCATTTGGACCGGGGCCGAAAGACCCCGGTTTTTCATTGCCCGCATTTTGCCGTTTCGAAATGTGCGGGCGCCTTGCCGTCCTTGAAGACTTCCGGGTTCTTCTCGTAGCCGGGGCCGACGACGAGGGGTTTTGCCGGAAGCACGCTCTGGTCGACATCGGAGGTCACCTCCACCTCGAGCGCCTGCAGCCGGGTGCCATCCGGCCCCACCACCGCGATCTCGACCTTATAGGGCCGTCCCTTTTTCACGCAGGTCACATCCGGGCTTTCCAGCACCACGCGCGGCAGACCGGGGAAGATTTTTCGCTCCAGCATCAGCGCTGCGCCACCCGCCGGGTTCTCGAATTCCGCCTTCACGATGGAGCCCTCGGGTAGGGGCTGAGTCTGCTCCAGCGTGACGAGATAGGTAGCGTAGGCGAGGCGGTAGTTGAAGACGAATATCCGGCCCGTCAGCTTCAGCGGATCGGGGCCGGCCTCGCGCTGGCAGGCGGCAAGCAGAAGCACGAGCAGGATCGGCAGAAGGCGTTTCATGGCTGCTGGTCCTCGCGATTGCGGTGATAGTGGCGGCTCGCCTTCACCCGGTTGCCGCAGACGGCCATGTCGCACCAGGCGCGCGAGCGGTTGCGGCTGCGGTCGAGAAACAGCCATTGGCAGTTCGGGCAGATTTTCAGCCGCTCCGGCTCCGGCCGCGACAGCAGCAGCAGCGCGGAGCGGGCCGTCGCGGTATCGAGCGCCCGCCGCCGCGCGCCGGACCGGCGCAGCGTACCCGCGATAGCCTCGAGCAAATCGGCCAGCAGCGCCGGCTGCCCTTCGCCCAGCGCCTCTGCGCGAAAATGCCGGTCGATCGCCTCGCGAAGCTCCACCAGCCCGGCCCGTGCCGCCTCGCAGGCCGGCTCCAGCCCGCCGAAAAGAGCGCGTTCCGCTCCGTGCCTGTTCGCACCTTCGGAAAAGGCATCCATCACCGCCGGATCGGCAAAGCGGTCGATCCGCCGTTCCGGGTCGGCGCGCAGCACGACGGAATTGGCGACATCGAGGGCGAGCGCGCCGCCGGAGAAACGATGCGGGGTCCAGGAAAAGGTCATGCGATATTCTAACTGGTAAAAGCAATTTTGCCAGTTATAATTTGCCAAAGCCCGGAGCGCCCATGGCCTATTTCCTGCAGCAGGTCGCCAATGCCGTGCCGGTCGCCGCGCTCTATGCGGCGCTGGCCTTCGGCTATTCCATCGCCTTCGCGGTGACGCGGCGGGCGGATATCGGCTATGGCGCGCTCTTCGCCTTCGCCGCGCAGATGTTCGTGCTGTTCGCGGGGTATGGCTGGAACCATCTCTGGCTGGTGCTGCCGGCCGCGCTTGCCTTCGGCGCGGTTGCTGCGCTGATCTACGGCGTCGGCGCTGGCCTTGTCATCGGGCGGCATGTCATGCGCCCGCTCGCCTTTTCCTCGGACAATACGGTGGTCGTCGCCGCGCTCGGCACCGTGCTGGTGCTGATGGAGACGGCGCGGCTTGCCTCCGATACGCGCAGCCTCTGGCTGCCGCCGCTGCTGGCGACGCCGGTGGTGCTCTGGAACGATCCGGCCTTCCCGGTCGTGCTGACAGTGCTGCAACTGGCCAACACGCTGGCCTTCGCCGCCATCGTCGCCATCGGCCATGTCTTCCTCGTCCGCTCGGCCTGGGGCCGGCGCTGGCGCGCGGTCTCGCAGGACCGGCGGGCGGCGGAACTGTGCGGCGTGGATGCGGCGGGCGTCTATCTCGCGGCCTATGCGAGTGCGGCGCTGATCGCCAGCCTCTCCGGCATCCTCGCCGTTTCCTATTACGGCAACATGGATTTCGGCGCGGGTCTCGTCTTCGGGGTGAAGGTGCTGTTCATCGCCGCCATCGGCGGGGCGGGGGCGCCGCTTCGCTCGGCGCTCGGCGGCGCGGCGATGGGGGCCGCCGAAACGCTCTGGAGCGCCTATGGCGAATTCCTCTGGCGTGACTTCGCGATCTTTTCCGCGCTGGTGCTGCTGCTGGTGATCTTCAGACGGGAGAGGCCGGCGCCGTAAGGCTCAGGACCATTTGTCCCGCGCTCGGTCGTCGCTGTCCTTGGCGTCGACCCAGCCGCCGGTGCTGCCATCGGCAAAGTGCTCCTTCTTCCAGAAGGGCGCGGAGGTCTTCAGGTAATCCATGACGAAGGACGCGCCGTCGAAGGCGGCGTGGCGATGGGGGGCGGCGGCGATGACGAGCACGATATTGCCGCCCGGCGCGATCTTGCCGACCCGGTGGATCGCCGTGATGCCGAGCAGCGAGAAGCGCTCGACGGCCAGCCGGCAGATGCGGCCGATCTCCGCCTCGGCCATGCCGGGATAATGCTCCAGCTCCAGCGCGGAAAGTTTGCCGCCCTCGTCGCGGCAGAGGCCGGTAAAGGTCACGATGGCACCAGCGGAAGCGCCGCCGGCGGTAAGGCGCGCCGTTTCGGCCATGACGTCGAAATCGTCCGTCTGGACGCGCACGATCACCGGAGCCGAGACGCCGCCGGCCATTGGTCAGCCCCCGGTCATCGGCGGGAAGAGGGCGATCTCGCGCGCGCCGGCGATAGGCTCGTCGTGCTCGACATGCTCCTGGTTGATCGCGATGCGGATGACCTTCTCATGCTCCAGCGCATGGGCATAGTTCTCGCCCAGCGTCTTGAGATGCCGCAGAAGATCGCCGCCCGTCTTCACGGCGGCGGGCAGGTCGATCTCTTCCTCGCCCTTGCCGATCCGTTCGCGCACCCAGGCGAAATAGACGAGCTTCGTCATGCTATTCGTCCACGATATGCTTCAGGCCGACGCGGAAATAGTCGTAGCCGGTATACATGGTGATGAGCGCGGCGACCCACAGCAGGGTGATGCCGATCTCGGTCGTGTAGGGCAGCACCTTGTCGCCGGCCGGGCCGGCCAGCAGGAAGGCGATGGCGAACATCTGGATCGCCGTCTTCCACTTGGCGATGCGCGTCACCGGCACGGAGACCTTGAGGTCGGCGAGATATTCGCGCAGGCCCGAGACGAGGATTTCGCGGCACAGGATGATGATCGCGGCCCAGATCGTCCAGCCGGCGATCGTGCCGTCTGCGGCCATCAGCAGCAGCACGGAGGCGACCAGCAGCTTGTCGGCGATCGGGTCCAGCATGCGGCCGATATTCGACGTCTGGTTCCAGATGCGGGCGAGATAACCGTCCAGATAGTCGGTGATCGACGCGGCAACGAACAGCCAGAAGGCCGTCCAGCGCGCGAAGTCCGACGATTCCAGCCGTCCCTCGATGAAGAAGCACAGCACGATCAGGGGAACGGCCAGGATGCGGCCGTAGGTGAGAAGGTTCGGAATGCTATATGCGCGGGAAGCCATGGATTTTTCAGTCTCGACTGTCTGGTGCGGCTAGATGAGGTCTTTGTGCGAGCGCCGTCAACCTTTGTTTCCGGCAATTCTTGGCGAATTTACGGAGGCTTGGCGGAAAAGCCGGAATATCGCCGTCAACCCGCAGCGTCGTCGTGGAAATGGTTGTAGACGATGCGCGCGACGCTCTCCGAAATGCCGCCCACCGCCATCAGATCCGCCATCGCGGCGCGCGAGACGGCCTTGGCGGTGCCGAAATGCTGGAGCAGGGCGCGCTTTCGCGTCGGGCCGATGCCGGCGATCTCGTCGAGCGGGTTCTTGACCATCTCCTTCTTGCGCCGCGCCCGGTGCGAGCCGATGGCGAAGCGGTGCGCCTCGTCGCGCAGGCGCTGCACGAAATAGAGCACCGGATCGCGCGGCGGCAGCGAGAAGTCGGCAATGCCCTTCATGAAGAATCGCTCGCGCCCCGCCTCGCGGTCCGCGCCCTTGGCGACGCCGATGGCGATGACCTGATCGGTGATGCCGAGTTCTTCCAGAATGGCCCGCACCGCCGTCATCTGCCCCTGGCCGCCGTCGATGAGGATGACGTCGGGCCAGGCGGGGAAGGGCAGGTCCGCGGCATCCGCGCTCTGGTCGGCATTGCGGTCCGGCAGGCCCTCTTCCTTGATGAGACGCGAGAAGCGCCGCGTCATCACTTCCTTCATCATGCCGAAGTCGTCGCCGGGCGTGATGTCGGTCGATTTGATGTTGAACTTGCGATATTGCCCCTTCACGAAGCCTTCCGGCCCCGCCACCACCATGCCGCCCACGGCATTGGTGCCCATGATGTGCGAGTTGTCGTAGATCTCGATGCGGCGCGGCACATAGGGCAGCTTGAAGGTTGAAGCAAAACCTTCCAGCAGGCGCGACTGCGATGCCGTCTCGGCCAGCTTGCGGCCATGCGCCTCGCGGGCATTGGCCACCACATGGTCGACGAGGTCCTTCTTCTCGCCGCGCTGCGGCACGGAGATCGTCACCTTGTAATTGGAGCGCTCGGAAAGCGCTTGTGACAGCAGATCGATTTCCTCGACCGGCTCGGAGAGAAGGATCTGCCGCGGACAGGGCTTGTCGTCATAGAACTGGGCGAGGAAGGCGTTGAGCACTTCTGCGCCGGTAAGCTGCGGATCGGCCTTGGGGAAATAGGCGCGGTTGCCCCAGTTCTGCCCGGTGCGGAAGAAGAAGACCTGAATGCAGGAAATGCCGCCTTCATGGTGGATGGCGAAGACGTCGGCCTCCTCCACGCCGGCCGGATTGATGCCCTGATGGCTCTGGACGTGCGAAAGCGCCGCCAGCCGGTCGCGAAAGACGGCGGCGCGCTCGAAATCGAGGTCCTCGGCAGCGGCGTTCATGGCCTCGGCCATATGCGCCTTCACCTTCTGGCTCTTGCCGGAAAGGAAGTCCTTCGCCTCCTGCACCAGTTCGGCATAGTCCCGGTCCGTGATCTCATGGGTGCAGGGGCCGGAACAGCGCTTGATCTGGTAGAGCAGGCACGGCCGGCTGCGCGTCTCGAAGACGCTGTCGGTGCAGGTGCGCAGCAGGAAGGCGCGCTGGAGCGAGTTGATCGTGCGCCCCACGGCCCCCGCCGAGGCGAAGGGGCCGAAATAGTCGCCCTTGCGGCTGCGCGCGCCGCGATGCTTGAAGATCGCCGGTGCGCGGCTGTCCCCGGTCACGAGGATATAGGGGAACGACTTGTCGTCGCGCAAAAGCACGTTGAAGCGCGGGCGCAGGCGCTTGATGAGGTTCGCTTCCAGCAGCAGCGCCTCGGTCTCGGTGCGGGTGGTGACGAATTCCATGTTCGCCGTCAGGCGAATCATCTGCGTGATGCGGTTGGAATGGCCGCGGCCCTGCGCATAATTCGTTACGCGCTTCTTCAGGCTGCGCGCCTTGCCGACATAGAGCACGTCTCCATCCGCATTGAACATGCGGTAGACGCCCGGGCTGTTCGGCAGGCGCTTGACGAAGTGCTGGATCAGTTCGGCCCCGATCAGCCCTTCCGGCGCCTCGCCGCCCTCGTTCCAGTCGATGCCGGACGCGGCGGCGCCTTCGGGCGGGCTTTCCTGAAGCTCGTCCTCGTCGTCCGTCTCGTTCTCGTCATAGAGGATGCCGCCATCCTCCACCTTCCGGCCGTTCATTCCGCTATTCCCCAGACATCGGGTGTTTCCCAGGCGAGATGCTGCCCGCCGTCGAGCGCTATCATTTGCCCCGTAATGGAGGGCGTGTCGAACAAAAAGCGAACTGTGCGGCCAAATTCGTCCAGCGAAGGCCCGCGCTGGAGGATCAGGCCCTCCACCTGCGCCCGGAAGGCCGCGTCGTCCTGCCGCTCGCTCGGCAGCGAGGGACCGGGGCCGATGGCGTTGACGCGCACGCGCGGCGCAAAGCCCTGCGCCATGGTGCGCGTCGCCATCCAGAGGGCCGATTTCGACAACGTATAGGAATAGTAGCGCGGCGTCGGGTTCCAGACGCGCTGGTCGATGATGTTGACGATGGAGCCGGGCATGTCCTGCGGAAGCTGCCGCACGAAATCGCGGGCGAGGATGGAAGGGGCCTTCACATGGACGGCGAAATGCCGGTCCAGAAGCGCATCGTCGAAGGTGTCGACCGTATCCGGCTTGAAGACGGAGGCATTGTTGACGAGCAGGCCGAGCGGCCCGATCGCGGCCACGGCCTTTTCGACAAGGCGGCCTGTCGCGGCCCCGTCCGCAAGGTCGCACTGCACGGCGAGGGCTCTGCCGCCATTCGCGTTCAGGCGCCGGGCGATGACCTCCGCCTCCTCGAAGGATTCGTTCGCATGGATGGCGACGGCGAAACCGTTTGCCGCCAGATCTTCCACGATGGCCTTGCCGATGCGCCTTGCGCCGCCCGTCACGAGGGCCGTCTTCAGGGGCTTGCTCAAGAAATATCCGTCCTGCCGATTCATTTGATTAACCGGTCAAAGATATAGACATCTCTGCGCAGGCTTAAACTCCCCCTGAAAATTGGTTGCAGAAAAATTAACTGCAAAAGCTCCTTCGAAGTAATTCGGAGTATATTTCCGCGTATTCTTGATTTGTTGAAATTGTGGTTAATGAATTCCCTGTTGTTCAAAAGTCACATCCCATTTGTGCCGCGTGTCTGCCACAATCATTTCACATTTTGGCTCTTTCATTTCCTCAATCTTTATTCAAATTCCCCTCAACCGGGCGGGACTGAACAGGAATGACGATGCCCGACAGCCTCCCATTGAGAGGGCGTCGTTTAGTAAAGGAGAATAACATGCGTACACTTATCGCCACCCTCATCGCTTCGACCGTTTCCATGGTCGCCTTCCAGGCCGCTCACGCCGCTGACGCCATCGACGAAGTTCCGCAGGCTCCGGCCGCTGAATATTCCGAGCCGGTCGTCAAGAACTGGTCGGGCGCCTATGTCGGTGGTAACGCCACCTGGCAGAAGGGCAAGTTCAACGGTCAGGACAAGGATCGCGGCCATGCCCTCGGCGGCGGCGTCTACGGCGGCTACAACATGCAGAGCGGCCAGCTCGTCTACGGTGGCGAAGCCGACCTCAGCTACTCCGGCGTCGACAACAACTCGCATGGCTTCACGGCCAAGCAGGGTGCGAACGGCTCCATCCGCGCTCGCGTCGGTGTCGACCTGAACCCGGTTCTCGTCTACGGCACGGGTGGTATCGCCGCCTCGAACGTCGAAGTCGAGACGAATGCTGGCGCCAAGGACGATGCGACCCTGCTCGGCTGGACTGCCGGCGCCGGTGTCGAAGCCTTCGTCACGGACAACGTCACGGCGCGCGTCGAATACCGCTACAGCGACTACGGCAAGAAGACCTTCCACGGTGCCGGCACGCGCAGTGGCTTCGAAGACCACAGCGTCCGCGTCGGTATGGGCGTGAAGTTCTAAGCCTCGACGGCTCTGGAAATACGAAAAGACCGCGGAGCGATCCGCGGCCTTTTTGCTATGTTCAACCCTTGAACTTCGCGTAGTCGGGGAAGACGGCCTCGAAGCGGGCGAGGTAGCGCTTCAGCTTCGGCCGGCCGCGCTGCCATTTTCCGGTAAAGCGCAATTCGATGTAGCGCAGCATCGCGGCCAGCGCGAAATGGCCGGCATTCGGCTTCTTTCCGAGGCGCGGCATGTTGGCCTCCAGATGGTCGAGCGCACGTTCCACCTTCTGCCATTGGCGGTCGATCCAGGGCTGGTGGATCTTTTCTTCCGGCCGGGCGCGGCGCTCGTAGACGATGGCGAGCAGGCTGTCACAGATGCCGTCGGCGGTCGCTTCCAGAATATCCGTTTCCGTACGCTTGGCGGCGTTGCGCGGATAGAGCGAACCGCGCGTCTGGCGATCAATGTAGTTCATGATCGCGCGGCTGTCGAAGACGGCAAGGCCCTCGTCGGTAAGCAGCGTCGGGATTTTGCCGAGAGGATTGGCCGCCAGAAGCTCGGACGGATCGGCATTGGTGTCGACCACGACCGATTCGGCCGGAAGGCCGGCATAGAGCGCGGCCATGCGCACCTTGGTGGAGTAAGGCGAGGCGTCGGAATAGAAGATCTTCATGGGCGGTTCCTGTTCTAACGGATGGGCGGCTGTTCGATGGTTTTGGCACGGCAGGCGGCGCGGTCGACGGCGGGGCAGGGGCGGAAGGAAAGGTCGGCATTCATGCAGATGCGGACCTCTTCCAGTTGCCCGCCCGCGCAGGTGACGGCCATGCCTTTGGCGTCAAGGCCCGGATTGGCCGCGATGAAGGCTTCCTCCACCGCTTCGGGCGCAAGACGCCGGCCGCCGCGCTGCTCTTCCATCTCGGTGGGAATGCGCACGCGCTCGAAGGCCGCGCGGGTGACGGCGAAATAGTCCTTCTGGCTGAGGCCCGAACAGCTTCCATGCTTGCGCCACTGGTGGCCGATCAGCCCCATGGAGGGAATGATGTCGAGAACGGTGCGGCCGAGGCTTTCCGGCACGCGGTCCGATTCCCGTGTCGAACAATATTCCGGATAGCCGCGCTCGTTCTGCGGCCACAGGCCATGCACGATGAAGCCGTTGTCCTCGCCGCGCCGGCACTGCTGCGTCCGGCCGCCGGCATCGTTCTCCGAACACCAGGTCGGCGACCAGGAGAGCGACAGCACATAAAAGTCGAAGCCCTTGCCGAGCGGCACCTGCGCACGCTTTTCCGGCGTTATGCGGTTCGTCTCGGTCTTCGGCTTTTCCGCCGGCTTTTCTTCGCTGCAACCGGCAAGCACGGCCAGCAACAGCCATGCGGAGCGCGCGAGGATGGAGGAGGGCAGCCGGATCATCGGCGGGCTGCGGAAAAAGGCGTCATGAAGGTCTCTCCCGGTTCGGCGCGCGATTGTTGCCGCCGAAAGCCAAAGGTCAAGAGGCCTTCGCTTCCCCCGCAAGCCAGAAGGCGCGCGCCGAGGCGAAACGGTCCTGCGCCAGCCGCTCCTTGAGGAAGGGCAGCAGCACGTCGAGTTCCTGCTTCAGCGTGAAGGGCGGGTTGACGACAATGAGGCCGGAGCCGGTCAGCCCTGTCGTCTCGCGGTCGCTCTTCACGGAAAGCTCGGCGCAGAGCATCTTGGGAATGCCCGTCTCCTTCAGCGCCTTGTGGAAGGCGGGGATCGGCGCGTTCTTCTTCAGCGGATACCATAGGCAATAGACCCCGCCGGCAAAGCGCTTCACGGCCTTTTCCAGCCCCTCCACCAGCCGCTCGTATTCGCCTTCGATCTCGAAGGGCGGATCGACCAGCACGATGCCGCGCTTCTCCTTCGGCGGCAGATGCGCGCCGAGCGAAAGCCAGCCGTCGAGATGGGTGATACGGCTCTGGAAATCGCCGTCGAAGAGCCGGTGCAGCGTCTCGTAGTCGTCGGGATGCAGTTCCATGGCCGAAAGCCGGTCCTGCGGGCGGAAGAGCATACGAGCGAGTTTTGGCGAGCCTGGATAATGGGTTAGCCCGCCCTGCGGATTCAGTTCGTGAATGACCTTGAGATAAGGTTCAAGGACGTCCGCCACCGCCGCCGGCATGTCGCTTGCAAGAAGCCGGCCGATACCATCCAGCCATTCGCCCGTCTTCTGCGCCTCCTCGCTGGAAAGGTCGTAGAGGCCGATGCCCGCATGGGTATCGAGCACGCGAAACGCCTTGTCCTTGCCCTGCATGTAGGTGACGAGGCGCGCGAGCACGGCATGTTTCAGCACATCCGCGAAATTGCCGGCGTGGTAGATGTGGCGATAGTTCATGGAGCGCTGCCCGGGATCATCCGCAATGATGCGTCGATGAATTGTTGAAATGGTGACACGATTTGCCTTTTGGGCCTTTGCGCTCTGCAATATAGAAAAGCCATGAACGTTGCGACCCCCCATCTCGGAAAACCGCGGATCGGCCATTCGGCCTGCCCGCACGACTGTCCCTCCACCTGCGCGCTCGATGTCGAGATAAGCGCGGATGGCCGCATCGGCCGCGTGAAAGGCAGCCCCGACAACAGCTACACGGCCGGCGTCATCTGCGCCAAGGTCGCCCGCTATGCCGAGCGCCTCTACCATCCCGACCGGCTGATGAAGCCGCTCGTGCGCAAGGGCGAGAAGGGCGGCGGCGACTGGGGCGACATTTCCTGGGAAGCCGCGCTCGATGCCATCGCCGAGAATTTCGTCAAGGCCGAGCAGGCCTATGGCAGCGAGGCCGTCTGGCCCTATTTCTACGCCGGCACGATGGGCCTCGTGCAGCGCGATTCCATCGATCGCCTGCGCCACGCCAAGCGCTATTCCGGCTTCTTCGGCTCGATCTGCACCAATCCCGCCTGGACTGGCTACACCATGGGCGCGGGCACCCTGCGCGGTCCCGATCCGCGCGAGATGGCGAAATCCGACTGCGTGGTCATCTGGGGCACCAACCCGGTCTCCACGCAGGTCAACGTGATGACCCACGCCATCAAGGCCCGCAAGGAGCGCGGCGCCAAGATCGTCGTGGTCGACATCTACGACAACCCGACGATGAAGCAGGCGGATATCGCCCTGAAGCTGCGCCCCGGCACGGACGCCGCGCTCGCCTGCGCCGCCATGCACATCGCCTTCCGCGACGGCCATGCCGACCGCGCCTATATGGAAAAGTTCGCCGACGACCCCGCCGGCCTCGAAGCCCATCTGGCGACCCGAAATCCGCAATGGGCCGCCGATATCACCGGCCTTTCCGCCGAGGAGATCGAGACCTTTGCCGCGCTCGTCGGCCGCACGAAGAAGAGCTATTTCCGCCTCGGCTACGGCTTCACCCGCAGCCGCAACGGCGCGGTGTCGATGCATGCGGCGCTCTCCATCGCCACCGTGCTCGGCTCCTGGCAGTATGAGGGCGGCGGCGCGTTCCACAGCAATTCGGATATCTTCCACATCCGCAAGGCCGAGCTGACGCTCGCTAAAATGGTCGATCCCGATATCCGCATGCTCGACCAGTCGCAGATCGGCCGCGTCCTGACGGGCGACGCCGTGGCGCTGCGCGACCGCGGCCCCGTCACGGCCATGCTGATCCAGAACACCAACCCGGTGAACGTCGCGCCCGAACAGCGCCTCGTGAAGCAAGGCTTCCTGCGCAGCAACCTCTTCGTCGCCGTGCACGAGCACTTCATGACCGACACGGCCAAGCTCGCCGATATCGTGCTGCCGGCCACCATGTTCGTCGAGCATGACGATATCTATCGCGGCGGCGGCCACCAGCACATCCTGCTCGGCCCCAAGCTCGTCGAGCCGCCTCAGACCGTGCGCACCAATCTCTTCGTCATCGAGGAACTGGCAAAACGCCTCGGCGTCGCGCATCTGCCGGGCTTCGGCCTCACCGAGCGCGAGCACATCACCCGCATGCTGCCCTATTACGAGATGGACTTCGACGGGCTGCAGCAGGAGAAGTGGATCGACTGCCAGCCGGATTTCGAGGCCGCGCATTTCGGCAAGGGTTTCGGCTTCCCGGATGGCAAATTCCGCTTCCGCCCGAATTGGACGAACACGCCGGCCCCCAACAAGCCGCCGAAAGCGCTCGGTGCCTTCGGCCCGCACGAGGACCTGCCGACCTTCCCGGATTATGTCGCGGTGATCGAGACGGTGGACGCCGAACACCCGTTCCGCCTCGCCACCTCGCCGGCCCGCACCTTCCTCAATTCCACCTTCACGGAAACCAAGGGTTCGAAGGAGCGCGAGGGCCGGCCGGAGGTGATGATTCATCCCGAGGACGCCGTGGCAAACGCCATCGAACAGGGCGATATCGTCCGCCTCGGCAATGTGCGCGGCGATATCCGCCTGCATGCGAAGATCACCGGCGATGCCAAGCCGGGCGTGCTGATCGCCGAGGGCATCTGGCCGAATTCTGCCCATCTCGACGGCGAGGGCATCAATGTCCTGACGGGCGCCGATCCCGTCGCGCCCTATGGCGGCGCTGCCTTCCACGATAACCGCGTCTGGTTGCGCAAGGCCTGACACCGAGGGTATTTCATGTCCGCAGAAAAGCAGTCTTCCATCCGCATCGTCGAGCAGCAGACGGTCTGGAAGCGCTTCATCCATTTGCGCACCATCGTCCTCGAGCAGACCCGCGCCGACGGCCGGGTCGAGTTCCTCGACCGCGAGGTGCACGACCACGGCGCAGCCGCCGCGATCCTCTTGGTCGATCCTTCACGCAGGACGGTCGTGCTGGTGCGCCAGTTCCGCCCCGGCGCCTTCTTCGGCGGCCATGCGGACGGTTTCCTGCTGGAAATCCCCGCCGGCCTTCTCGACGACGACAGCCCGGAGGATGCCATCAGCCGCGAGGCGATGGAGGAAACGGGCTACGCCGTCAGCGACCTCCGCCACGTCTTCGATATGTATTCCAGCCCCGGAACGCTGACGGAGCGCGTGAGCTGCTTCGCCGCCCACATCGATTCTTCGAAGCAGGACGGCAAGGGCGGCGGCGTGGATGGCGAGGGCGAGGATATCGAGATCGTCGAAATGCCCATTGATGAGGCTTACGGCCTGATCGCCACCGGCGGCATTGTCGATTCCAAGACGATCATGATGCTGCAATGGCTGATGCTGAATCGGGAGACGTTCGGGTGAACCTCGGATAGTTTCTGCGGAGGCACACCCCCCCTCTGCCCTGCCAGGCATCTCCCCCTCAAGGGGGGAGATCGGCAAGAGGCAGGCACTTTCCTCAACCAATGACGCTGGCGATGGGCGAAACGGTCCTCCATCCAATCTCCCCCTTGAGGGGGAGATGCCCGGCAGGGCAGAGGGGGGTAATCCCGCCCGGCAACTTACCCTCCCACGCGCCTCGCCCCCGCCAAGCCTTGACAAACGGCCGCCACCATGCGCTTTTCCGCGCGATTTTCTTGGGTAGCTGCGCCGGGACCTTCCCGCGCGGCCTGTCAGCATTTCAGGATACCACGATGCACCGTTACCGCAGCCACACCTGCGCCGCTCTCCGCAAGTCCGATGTCGGCCAGACCGTCCGTCTTTCCGGCTGGGTCCACCGCGTTCGAGATCACGGCGGCGTGCTCTTCATCGACCTGCGCGACCATTACGGCATCACCCAGGTCGTCGCCGACCCCGATTCCCCGGCCTTCAAGAAGGCCGAGACCGTGCGCGGCGAATGGGTGATCCGCATCGACGGCCTCGTCAAGGCGCGCACCGAAGACACGGTCAACAAGGGCATGCCGACCGGCGAGATCGAGCTTTACGCGCAGGACATCGAAGTCCTGTCGGCCGCCAAGGAACTGCCGCTGCCGGTCTTCGGCGAGCCGGAATATCCGGAAGACGTCCGCCTCAAGTACCGCTTCATCGACCTGCGCCGCGAGACGCTGCACCGGAACATCGTCAAGCGCACGCAGATCATCTCCGCCATGCGCAAGGGCATGGGCGAGGCCGGCTTTGCCGAATACACCACGCCGATCCTCACGGCCTCCTCGCCGGAAGGCGCGCGCGACTTCCTCGTGCCGAGCCGCATCCATGAAGGCAAGTTCTTCGCCCTGCCGCAGGCCCCGCAGCAGTACAAGCAGCTCCTGATGGTCGCCGGTTTCGACCGCTACTTCCAGATCGCGCCGTGCTTCCGCGACGAAGACCCGCGCGCCGACCGCCTGCCGGGCGAATTCTACCAGCTCGACGTCGAGATGAGCTTCGTCACCCAGGAAGATGTCTGGCAGACGATGGAACCGATGATGACGGCCGTCTTCGAGGAGTTTGCCGAGGGCAAGCCCGTCACGAAAGAGTGGCCGCGTATTCCTTACGATGAAGCGATCCGCAAATACGGCTCCGACAAGCCGGACCTGCGCAACCCCATCGTCATGCAGGCCGTGACTGAGCATTTCGCCGGCTCCGGCTTCAAGGTCTTCGCCAACATGATCGCGTCGAACCCGAAGGTCGAGGTCTGGGCGATTCCGGCCAAGACCGGCGGCAGCCGCGCCTTCTGCGACCGCATGAACGCCTGGGCGCAGTCGACCGGCCAGCCTGGCCTCGGCTACATCTTCTGGCGCAAGGAAGCCGACAAGCTGGAAGGCGCAGGCCCGCTCGCCAAGAACATCGGCGAGGAGCGCACGGAAGCCATCCGCACGCAGCTCGGCCTCGATGACGGCGACGCCTGCTTCTTCGTCGCCGGCGACCCGGCCAAGTTCTACAAGTTCGCCGGCGAAGCCCGCACCCGCGCCGGCGAGGAGCTGAACCTCGTCGATCGCGACCGCTTCGAAATGTGCTGGATCGTCGACTTCCCGTTCTACGAATACAACGAAGACGAAAAGAAGATCGACTTCGCGCACAACCCCTTCTCGATGCCGCAGGGCGGCCTCGAAGCCTTCGACAGCAAGGATCCGCTGGAGCTGAAGGCCTATCAGTACGACGCGGTCTGCAACGGCTTCGAGATCGCCTCGGGCTCGATCCGTAACCAGTCGCCGGAACTGATGGTGAAGGCCTTCGAGAAGGTAGGCCTCTCGCAGGGCGACGTGGAAGAGCGCTTCGGCGGCCTCTACCGCGCCTTCCAGTACGGTGCCCCGCCGCACGGCGGCTGCGCCTTCGGCATCGACCGCGTGGTCATGCTGCTCGTCGGTGCGAAGAACCTGCGCGAAATCTCGCTGTTCCCGATGAACCAGCAGGCGCAGGACCTCCTGATGAACGCCCCGTCGCCGGCAACGCCGACGCAGCTTCGCGAACTGGCGCTGCGCGTCGTTCCGTCCAAGAAGGACTGAGCCTTTCGGCAGTTTTGAAAAAGGGGCCGGCGGAAACGCCGGCCCCTTTTGCGTGAAGACGCCACAATGCCGCGGTTTCGCCGCCGGCCGATCCCATTTCCGCGCATAATCGGTCGAAATGCACCCCTAGCGTGAAGTCGCGCCCGCAAGAGGCGATTCATGACTGGAGGGACTTTTCATGACCGAAACACAGACCGACGATCCCGTTCCCAATTCATCCCGACCATTTCCCCATCCCGAGCCGCGCGGAAACGTAGCGACGCTGCTGCGCTCGCCGGGTGTCAAGTTCATCATGATCGGCATCATCTCCGTGGCGCTGCTCGTGCCGCTGCTCCTCGTCTGGGGCCTCACGGAAGAGCGCGCCCAGCGGGCGACGGATGTGTCGAACCGCATCGCCAATGGCTGGGGCGGCGCGCAGGCGATCAACGGCCCCTATATCGCGGTGCCCTTCGACGTGCAGCGCAGCCGCGAGGTCGACGGGCGCACCGTCGTCGAGCAGGCAACGGAATGGGCGCTGGTCATGCCGGAAACGCTCGACGTGACGGCGGACCTCAAGACGGAGGAGCGCCGGCTCTCGATCTACACGCTGCCCGTCTATAACGGCGCGCTGACGCTGAAGGGCCGCTTCGGCGCCAGCATGTTGCAGGATCTTTCGCAGTTCCCCGGCACGCCGCAGCTCGACCGCGCCGTGCTCGTGCTCAACATCAACGATATCACCGGCATCCGCTCCGATGCCGGTGTGAGGATCGATGGCGGTGCGTTGCGGCCGTTCGATCCGGGCATGCGGCAGATTTCCGCGATGACCGTCGTTGGCAGCGACGGCTATGCCACGCCGCAGACGAGCGCCGGCGTGCACCGGCCCATCGAGCGCGCGCTGGTCGAAAAGGGTTTTGCCTTCGAGATCGCCCTGTCGCTCAACGGTTCGCGCAGCTTCGCCGTCGCGCCGGCGGGACAGACGACGACCTTTGCCGCCCGTGCGAACTGGCCGCATCCGGGTTTCGAAGGGCTGTTCCTGCCGGAAGAGAAGACGATCACGGCGTCCGACTTCACTGCGAAATGGACGATCCCCTATCTCGCCCGCGGCATCGACAGGGTGGTGGCCGGTTCGGCCCTGCCGCTGTCGGGCAGCATGATGAACATCAACCTCGTGGAGCCGGTGCAGTTCTATCAGGTGGTCTCGCGCACGCTGAAATATTCCATCGGCTTTATCTCGCTCGTCTTCCTCGCCGTCTTCGTCGTGGAGCTGAAGGGCGGGCGCATGGTGCACTGGATTCAATATGTGCTGACGGGCCTCGCGCTCATCGTCTTCTACGTGCTGCTGCTGGCGCTGGCCGAGCACACCGGCTTCGCCATCGCCTATGCCATGGCCGCACTGGCAACGACGATCCTGATCGCCGCCTATCTCGGCGCGGCGACGGCCAGCCGGCGGAACGGCCTCGCGCTCGGCATCGTGCTCCTGTCCGCCTATGGCGTCATGTACCTCGTGCTGCGCGAGGACGAATATGCGCTGCTTGCCGGCGCGCTCATCTCCTTCGCCTCCATCGCGACCACCATGTACGCGACCCGCCGCGTAGACTGGACGGGGAGGGCGCAGGCGAACTGAACAAAGAAGAAGGCCCGGAGCGATGCTCCGGGCCTTCCTGTTTTCGAACCGACCGAACGGCTTACTGGTTGGCCGTGACCGTGACGCCGAGGACCTGCGGAATGGTCTGCGGCGCGCCCATGGCGGCGCCCATGATCATCGGGAACGGCACCGGCTCCTTCGGCTCGGCGCTGATCTTCAGGTTCTTCGGGTCGTCGAGGAAGGTGGTGACGGCGGCGGAGATCTGGTTCTGCAGGTCGGGCATGTTGAGCTGCGCGACCATGATCGGCACGAGGCCCTTCAGCGACTGTGCCATCTGCTCGCCCGTCACACCCTGTTCGCTGCCGGCATATTCAAGCAGCTTCTTGGTGATGGAGGCGTCGTCGAAGGAGATCGAGGCATTGTTGAAGGTAAGCTGCTGGACGAGGCCCATCATGGCCATGCCCATGGCGGCGTTGGCTTCTTCCTTGTTCGGGTTGGATTCGGCGGTCTTCAGGGCTTCCTGCAGGTTCTTCAGGAAGTCGAGCGTGTAGCCGGAGAAGGCCAGCGTGATGTTGAGGCGGCCGATATCCTTGAAGTCGAAGGCATATTCGTCGACCGTCATCTTGCCGCTCGCCAGTTCCCAGCTACCGGACATGGAGACCTTGCCATCCAGCGAGTGGATGCCGAGCTTGTCCATGGTTTCCTTGGCCTTGGGGTCCTCGACCGAGCTCAGGTCCGCCTTGAGGTCGGACAGGGTGGCGTCGAATTCGAGGCCGGCGTCGCCGTCCATGCGGGTGATGTTCGCTTCCGCGCCGGACATGGAGAACACTTCCTTGCCCTTGCTGCTGACGCTGACCGGGCCGGCGGATGCCGATTCGTACATCAGGAGCGAATCGAGCGTGCCGGGAACGACCGTGCCGGGGATGACGACACCGGTGATGGCGAGGTCCTGCGCCGTGACCGTCGTGTCCGTTTCGGTGACGTTGATGTCTTCGAACGAAACGGTCTCGATCGTGTAGCCGCCTTCGCCGTCTTCCTCGACGCCGTCCATGGTGATCGTGCCGAGCTTGAACGGGGCTTCGGCGCCCGTGGCCTTCACTTCCACGCCTTCCAGGGTGACGGTCGAATCGTCGGCGGTAACGTTGGAGGAGGTGATGGATACGCCGCTGGTGGCATAGGTCGCGTTCAGCTTGGTCAGCAGATCCGCGCCATCGAGTGCGAAGGCGGGGCTTGCCAGGGTGGCGAGCGCTGCGCCGGCGAGGAGGGCGCGGAAATGGGAGGTGCGCATCATGAATAGGCTCTCTTTCTGGATTTCTTGGACGGCTGCCTTGCCGTTACCGCTCCTATACGGGCGGCGCGGCAAATATATTCATGCCGCGCAGAGTTTCCATGGGATTCTCTGTTTCGGACGGGAGATTTCAAAGAAACGTCACGAACCGCTATCCACAGCCCGATCGCCCGGTTTCCTTGCCGCGAATCGGCCGAGCGGCTAGTCAAGAGGGATGGGACAAAACACTTTGCCGCCGGATGGCGGAGACGACAACATCCTGCCGGTCGACCTCAAGGCGGCGCTGGAAGAGCGCTACCTTGCCTATGCGCTGTCGACCATCACCCAGCGCGCGCTGCCGGATGTGCGTGACGGCCTGAAGCCGGTCCATCGCCGCATCATCCACGCCATGAGCGAAATGGGCCTTCGGTCCAATTCTTCCTTCAAGAAATGCGCGCGTATCGTCGGCGACGTCATCGGTAAGTTCCACCCGCATGGCGACCAGTCGGTCTACGACGCGCTGGTACGCCTCGCGCAGGATTTCTCGCAGCGTTATCCCATCGTCGACGGGCAGGGCAATTTCGGCAATATCGACGGCGACAACGCCGCCGCCTACCGATACACCGAAGCGCGCATGACCGAGGTGGCGACGCTCCTGCTCGAGGGCATCGACCAGGACGCCGTCGATTTCCGCAAGACCTACAACGAGGAGGACGAGGAGCCGGTCGTCCTGCCGGGCGCCTTCCCGAACCTTTTGGCCAACGGTTCTTCCGGCATCGCCGTCGGCATGGCGACCTCCATTCCCTCGCACAATGTCCATGAACTGTGCGACGCCGCGCTCCACCTCATCCGCAATCCCGAAGCGGATGTCGAAAAGCTGGTCGAGTTCGTGCAGGGCCCGGACCTGCCGACGGGCGGCATCATCATCGACAGCCGTGAAAGCATCGTCGAGGCCTACAAGACGGGTCGCGGCGGTTTTCGCGTGCGCTCCAAGTGGGAGACGGAAGACCTTGGCCGCGGCGGCTACCAGATCGTCGTCACCGAGATTCCCTATCAGGTGCAGAAGTCGCGCCTGATCGAGAAGATCGCCGAGCTGCTGATCGCCCGCAAGCTGCCGCTGCTGGAAGACATCCGCGACGAATCGGCCGAGGACGTGCGCATCGTGCTGGTGCCGAAGAGCCGCACCGTCGATCCGACGATCCTGATGGAATCGCTCTTCAAGCTCTCCGAGCTGGAGAGCCGCATTCCGCTCAACATGAACGTGCTCTCGATGGGGCGCGTGCCGAAGGTCATGGGTCTCAAGGACGTGCTCGTCGAGTGGCTGGCCCACCGGCGCGAAGTCCTGCAGCGCCGCTCGCGCCATCGCCTCGCCGCCATCGACCGCCGCCTGGAAATCCTCGGCGGCTACCTCGTCGCCTATCTCAACCTCGACGAGGTGATCCGCATCATCCGCGAGGAGGACGAGCCGAAGGTTTCCCTGATGGAGACCTTCTCGCTGACGGATGTGCAGGCCGAAGCGATCCTCAACATGCGCCTGCGCTCGCTGCGCAAGCTCGAGGAGTTCGAGATCCGCACCGAATTCGACACGCTGTCGAAGGAGAAGGCGGAGATCGAGGCGCTGCTCGCTTCCGACGAGAAGCAGTGGCAGACCGTCGCCTGGGAAATCGGCGAGGTCCGCAAGAAATTCGCCAAGGCGACAGAGATCGGCCGCCGCCGCACCCAGTTCGCCAGCGCGCCGCAAGCCGATGTCGAGGCCATCCAGCAGGCCATGATCGAGAAGGAGCCGGTCACGGTCGTCATCTCGGAGAAGGGCTGGATCCGCGCGCTGAAGGGCCATATCGCCGACACGTCCGGCCTCCAGTTCAAGGAGGGCGATGCGCTGAAGGTGGCCTTCCCGGCGCAGACGACGGACAAGGTGCTGATCGTCACGACGGGCGGCAAGGTCTATACCCTCGGCGCAGACAAGCTGCCCGGCGGACGAGGCCACGGCGAGCCGCTGCGCATCATGGTCGACATGGAGAACGATCAGGACGTGCTGACCGCCTTCGTGCACGATCCCGCGCGCAAGGTCATCGTCGCCTCGCAGGCCGGCAACGGCTTCGTCGTTGCGGAAACCGAGATGGTCGCCAATACCCGCAAGGGCAAGCAGGTGATGAATGTCGGCATGCCGGACGAGGCCAAGCTCGTCGTGCCGGTGCGCGGCGACCACGTCGCCGTCGTCGGCGAGAACCGCAAGATGCTGGTCTTCCCGCTGGTGCAGCTCCCGGAAATGTCGCGCGGCAAGGGCGTGCGCCTGCAGCGCTACAAGGACGGCGGCGTTTCGGATATCCGCTGCTTCGCCATCGCCGACGGCCTGACCTGGGACGACAGCGCCGGCCGCAACTTCGTGCGCTCGAAGGAAGAACTCGCCGAATGGCTCGGCGACCGCGCCACCGCCGGCCGCACCGTGCCGAAGGGGTTCCCGCGGAGCGGCAAGTTCAGCGGTTGATCAGCCGGGATAGGGGACGCTGACGTCGCGCAGGAAGCGCGTCGCGCCCTCTTCGTCGATCTCGCCGGCAGCGACGGCGAGGACGAAGGTGTAAAGGATGGCTTCGTCGGTGGCGATCTCGAAGCCGTTGTCCATCAAGAAAACAGCGGTCGCAACAATGGCGATGCGCTTGTTGCCGTCGACAAATGCATGGTTCTTTGCCAAGCCATACAGATAGGCGGCTGCAAGCTCGAAGATATCTTCGCAGCCGTAAAAGGCCTTGTTGACGGGCCGTGCCAGCGCTGACTCGAAAGCATTCTCATCACGCAGCCCGGCAGCGCCGCCGAAGCGCTGTATCTGGACATCATGAAGTCTTTCAACAAGCTGGCGTTCCAGAAAGACGACGCTCATTCTGCAAGCTTCTTGAGCGTCACCTTGTAGCGATCCATGAATTTTTCGGCATGTGCAAGCTGCCGGTCGAAATCGCCTTCTGCCGCTGTAAGGATGAGTTTGCCGCCCTCGCTTGTCACGGTGACTTCATCACCCGCCTTGACCCCCATGCGGTCAAGCACGTCCTTCGGGATGATGATGCCTTCGGAATTGCCGATCTTGCGGATGGTGATGTTCATGGCCTTGCTCCGTTATAACCAAGTTATAACATGGCTGCCGGCCGCTCGCAATCTCACCCCGTAAACGGAAACTCCGCCGCCGCGTCGTCCTCCCTCGCGGCGCGGGCCTTCGAGCGCATTTGCCAGATCGAATGGGCGAGGAGCGCGAGGATGAGGATCGAGCCGCCGATGAGGGTCTGGGTGGTTGGCGTCTCGGAGAAGACGATCCAGACCCAGATGGGGGCGAGAACCGTTTCCAGAAGGTAGAACATGCCGACTTCCGGGGCGGAGAGGAAGCGCGGGCCCGTCGCCAGACAGAAGAAGGCGAGGGGGATCATGATGAGGCCGTTGAATAGGATGAAGCCGGGATGGGCGATCTGGAAGCCTGCTTCGGGCAGCAGGAGCAGCGCGGCTATACCGGGGAAAATGGCGGTGACGAGGGGCACGAAGCCCATGTCCAGGCGGGTGTGACGGCTGAGCGTGATGGCCGAGGCGAGCAGGAAGGCGGAGCAGGCCGCCATGGCGTCGCCGAAGAAATTGCCGCTTTCCAGACCGTCATGCACGATCAGCGCCACGCCCGCGACCATCGCTCCCATGGTCAGAAGCGTCGCGTTCGAGGGGCGCTCGCCAAGGAAGATCCAGGAAAGGATCGCCGCGAACATCGATGTAAAGGCGAGGATGAACACGACATTCGCCGTGGAGGTGTTGAACACCGCCAGCATGAAGGTCAGCGAGTTGATGCCGTAGAGAATGCCGATCAGGAGGCCGATGGGGCCGGGGATCAGCGCCATGCGCTTGCCGAGCGCGAAGCGGACGACGGACCAGGCCAGCAGGGCGACCACGAAGGTCGCGATGCTGCGCGTCGCCAGCACCGACCAGACCTCGCCATCGGACAGGCGGATCAGCGGAATATCGAAGGAGAGGGACAGGCCGCCGATGGCGGTGATGAGAAGACCCTTGCGGTGAAGGGCGGGATCGCTTGCTGGGGGCACGTCGGAACCGATTCTGGCTTATTTCGCGGGATTTTCGCCATCATAGCGCTCCCAGCCGCGCGGCATCAGGTGCTCCTGCGGCAAAAACTTCGTTTTGTAGTCCATTTTTCGCGATCCCTTGACCCAGTAGCCGAGATAGACGTGCGGCAGGCCGAGCTGCCGAGCGCGGCGGATGTGGTCGAGAATCATGAACGTGCCGAGCGAGCGGTGGGAAAGGTTCGGGTTGTAGAAGGAATAGACCATGGAAAGCCCGTCGCCCATGCGGTCGGTGAGCGCGACGGCGACCAGTTCGCCCTGCGGGCGCTCCCTGAGGCCCGCGCCTTCCTCGCGCACACGATATTCGATGACCTTGGTGTTCACGTGGGTGTCTTCCACCATCATCGCATAGTCGAGCACCGACATGTCCGACATGCCGCCCTTCTGGTGGCGGGCGTCGAGATAATGGCGGAACAGCGAATATTGCTCGCTGGAAGGCTCGGCCGGATATTCTCGGGAAACAAGGTCGGCATTGTCCGCCAGTACCCGGCGCATGGTGCGGCGCGGCTTGAACTCGTTGACCAGGATGCGCACGGAAATGCAGGCGCGGCAGGTCTCGCAGGCCGGGCGATAGGCGATGTTCTGCGAACGGCGGAAGCCGCCCTGCGTGAGGAGGTCGTTGAGTTCCGGCGCGCGCTCGCCCACCAGATGCGTAAACACCTTCCTCTCCATCTCCTGCGGCAGGTAGGGGCAAGCCGCCGGCGCGGTGAGATAGAACTGCGGAGAGGATGTTGCCTGCGTATTCATCAGCCGTGAAGCGACTCCGTCGCCGTGTGACATTTCCAAGCCGGTAGGATTGGCCTAGTTCGGGAAAAGGTCAACTGGCGCGCCGCAGGTTTCGGCGCGCTCAGTAGCGGTCGCGCCGAACCATCACGGTGCCGAGCAGCAGGTCGTGCAGCAGGCGGCCGCGGTCGGTGAAGAGGCCGACGAGCACGATGAAGGGCGTCAGCAGCGCATTGCCGATCCAGAACAGCACGAGATGCACGACCGCCGTCAGGAAATCGACCGGCCGGCCGTCCACGCGGGCAAGCGCAAGGCCCATCACGTTCATGCCGGCGCTCGCCTGGCTCGGCCCGCCCATCGTCAGGCCGAAATAGAGCATGGCGACGATGGCGAAGAGCGCCGGATAGAGGAAGAAGCCGAGGCCGAAGGTCAGGATGCCGAGGAAGAAGACCACGACGGCGGCCGGAATCCAGAGCAGGGCGATGATCGCATAGTCGATCAGGAACGCGAAAATCCGCCGCGACAGCACGCCGCGATAGGCCTGCCAGTCCGTCGTCGGAACCCGCGTTTCGTTGAAATCAGCGCTCATCTGCCGGTCTCCTGAATGGAACATGGCTTTCATATGGGAATGTCTTTGGGGGAAAACAACATGTCTGGCCAACAGGCGGTCTCTGGGCGTGACGATGATAGAACGGGCGAGGGGAGGCCTCCAACCGGCTGCCCCGTACATTCGAAACGGAGATAATCATGAAACTGTCGGAAAATACCCCGTGGCTGCTCGTCGGCGGCGACTTGCGCAAGGATGCACCCTACTTCGTGCCTCTCGGCTTTCTGGTGGCCGTTCTTCAGGTCGTCGGCTACGGCTATTTCAACAAGGCAAACTGGGGCGAAACCCTGCTGCTGGAGCATCTTGCTTTTCATTCTACGGCATTCTCGATTCTATTCCTGTGGGGTGGAAGGCTCCTCCTGATTTGGCAGGGTAAGCGGCGTGGGATGGCATATCTGGATGCCATGATTACCAACGTGGCGAATAGAGCCGTCGGCTTCGCTTCGGTGGCGGCTTGCGTCATTTTCGGGTTTGCGATCGTGCCCGGGATATCCGGCGCCTTCTGGCATGCCGGCATGTTCATGCTTTGCAGCTTCTACTTCGTCTGCCTCGCCGAGGTTGCAGCGAATCCGTTACTCGGAAAGGGCGACTCGAAAGCCCATCCCATTGCGCTGGGAGTGATCATCGGCATGCCGTTTGCGCTGTCGCGGATCGCGTTCTAACCTCGAAGGGCACTCAGCCCTTCTTGGCCAGATACCGCGCCACATCCATGGCGAAATAGCTGAGGATGCCGTCGCAGCCGGCGCGCTTGAAGGCGAGGAGGGTTTCCAGCATCACGCGCTCGCCGTCGATCCAGCCGTTCATCGCGGCGGCCTTGACCTGGCTATACTCGCCCGAGACCTG
Organism: Shinella zoogloeoides; assembly: GCF_020883495.1. Lineage (NCBI taxonomy): Bacteria > Pseudomonadati > Pseudomonadota > Alphaproteobacteria > Hyphomicrobiales > Rhizobiaceae > Shinella > Shinella zoogloeoides. The sequence continues at coordinate 1,122,808 of NZ_CP086610.1, forward strand.
ATAGGCGAAGACCGGCAGGCCGAAGGCCTCCTTCATGCGCCAACAGATGTCGAGATAGGGAAGGCCGGGCTTGACCATCAGCATGTCCGCGCCTTCCTCGACGTCGAGCGCGGCGTCGCGCATCGCCTCGGTGCCGTTGGCCGGGTCGATATAATAGGTCTTCTTGTCGCCCTTCAGCAGGCCGCCGGTGCCGATGGCGTCGCGATAGGGGCCGTAGAAGGCGGAGGCGAATTTCGTGGCGTAGGACATGATGCCGACATTCTGGTGCCCGCTCGCGTCGAGCGCACGGCGGATCGCGCCGATGCGTCCGTCCATCATCTCGGAAGGCGCGATGATGTCGGAGCCGGCATCGGCCTGGATGACGGCGGCGCGCGCCACCAGCTCGACCGTCTCGTCATTGGCGATGACCTCGCCGCGCAGCACGCCGTCATGGCCGTGGCTGGTGAAGGGATCGAGCGCCACGTCGGTGATGACGCCGATATTCGGCACGGCCTTCTTGATGGCGCGCGTCGCCGCGTTGATGAGGTTGTCGCTTTCCAGACTGTTCGAGCCGGTCTCGTCGCGCAGATGCATCTCGACATTGGGGAAGGTGGCGATGGCGGGGATGCCGAGATCAGCCGCTTCCTTCGCCGCCTCGACGAGCCTGTCCACGCTCATGCGGTTGACGCCGGGCATGGCGGCGACCGGATCGACGACATTCGTGCCGGGCACGACGAAGACCGGCCAGATGAGATCGTCGACCGTCAGGCGGCTTTCCTGCACCAGCCGCCGCGTCCAGTCGGCCTTGCGGTTGCGCCGCATGCGTCGGCCGCCGGTGATCTCGTCAACGATATTCATGATGCCGTTTCCTTGCGTGGATGCGTTTTCCGCCTCCATATCACGCCGGCCCGGTCAATCAAATCGGGTGGCGTCGGCCGCGCTGCGGCATATGGCCGTGCATGACATGCGGTTGCGGGCTTTATGCCGGCCGGCCTTGCCCTTACTGTCCGCGGATGGTTGCTGATTCTGCCAAAGGCCCAAGGCCAAGCCTGACCGAAACGCTGTTCATGCTGTTCCTGCGGCTGGTGGCGGTCGCCGCGCTTTGGTTCGCCGTGCAATACTGGGCGATGCTGACCGGCCTCTCCGTCGAGGGCAAGGGGCGCTTCGACCTGCTGCCGCCGGCCTGGAAGGCGGCCGCCACGGCGCTTGCCGTGCTCTTTCCCGTCGCGGCGGTGGGCTTGTGGCTTCTGGTCTCCTGGGGGCGGGTGATCTGGCTTATCGCGGCGGCGACCGAGATCGCCATGCACGAGCTCTATCCGTCCATTTTCGGCATCAACCGGCTGCTGGTTCTGATGCACCTTGCCGTCGCCGCGCTCTTCGTTCTTTTCCGCCTTGCGCTGTTCGTCCAGCGCCGTCGACAGGCGCGGGCGGTAAGAACTGATTCACCGTGAGACAGGGTCGCCTTCCGGTAAGGCGCTGTTAAGGCTGCGGTTTAAGTAGAATTTTAGATGCATTCGTTAGGTTCTCACTCAAGGCGGGAAAACAAACCACACCGCCAAACAAAACAGTGAGGCAGTAACAATGAACACCAAGATCAAGCAGCAGCAGGTCCCCGCCGTCGATCCGCAGGAAGACGCGATCCGTAACCTCTACCTCGAATCCCTTCACCTCGTCGAACGCCTGCACCGCCGCCTGCTCGACGTCATCAAGGACGAATTCGACCGCGCCGGCCGCTCCGACGTCAACGCCGTCCAGGCGCTTCTCCTCTTCAATATCGGCAACTCGGAACTGACCGCCGGTGAGCTTCGTTCGCGCGGCTACTATCTCGGCTCGAACGTCTCCTACAACGTCAAGAAGCTGGTCGATCTCGGCTTCATCAACCATCAGCGTTCGCGCATCGACCGCCGCTCCGTCCGCATCAGCCTGACGGAAACCGGCCAGGAGATCGCCGAGACCGTCGCCAAGCTCTATGAGCGCCATATCGGCTCGATCCAGAAGGTCGGCGGCATCGGCGAAGGCGAATTCAACCAGATGAACAAGCTCCTGCAGCGCCTCGACCGCTTCTGGAACGACTCGATCCTCTACCGCCTGTAATCGGCGCCGTTTCCGACCTCCTCCGAAAGCCGGCCGCGTTCCCTGCGCGTCCGGCTTTTCACGTTTTCGTGCAGGGCGCGCGCCGTGCCGGAAGGCCCCGAGACACGAATTGGCCATATTGCTGTGACACCCGGACGATGGGCTTAGGTATGCGCGGGCGGCAGGGCCGGTTTGCGTTTGTTAACCCTGTTCGTGATAGCTGCATCGGGTATGGACCTTGGGTCTCGTGCCCAGGCGCACCCGCCGCTTTGAACGGCGTCTCAGGAGATGGTAGGATTGATGTCTCGCAAAACCGGATTTGATGTGTTCTCGCGCCGCGCGTTCCTGCGCTCCGCCGCAACCCTCGGCGCTGCTGCCGTCGCCGGCCCGACGCTCGCCCAGACGGCGATGGACGACGTTCTCAACGCGCCGCGCCGCGGCAACTGGGACGATCAGTTCGACGCCAAGGCCTCGCGCAGCGCGGACGCCGTGACCTCGAACAATCCGATCCTCGGCTCCGGCGCCGTGCCGAACATCCAGCAGGCGATTTCCGATTACCAGCAGATCGTTTCCGCCGGCGGCTGGCCGAACGTTTCCTCCTCGCAGAAGCTGCAGCTCGGCGTGGTCGATCCCGGCGTCCAGTCGCTGCGCCAGCGTCTGATGATCTCCGGCGACTTGCCGCGCGAAGCCGGCATCTCCAATGCCTTCGATTCCTACGTCGACGGCGCGGTGAAGCGCTTCCAGGCCCGTCACGGCCTGCCGCAGGACGGCGTGCTCGGCGAATATTCGCTGAAGGCCATGAATGTGCCGGCCACGACGCGCCTCAACCAGCTCAACACGAACATGGTGCGCCTGCAGGCCATGTCCGGCGATCTCGGCCAGCGCTATGTCATGGTGAACATTCCCGCCGCCCATATCGAGGCGGTGGAAGGCGGCCGCGTGGCATCGCGTCACGTCGCCGTTGTCGGTCGCCTCAGCCGCCCGACGCATATCCTCAATTCCAAGATCTACGACGTCACCCTCAATCCCTACTGGACCGCGCCGCGCTCGATCGTCGAAAAGGATATCGTGCCGCTGATGCGCACGGATCCGACCTATCTGAAGCGCAACAACATTCGCCTGATCGACGGCAAGGGCCAGGAAGTGGCGCCGGAAACGATCGACTGGAACGCCGAGAAGGCGCCGAACCTGATGTTCCGCCAGGACCCGGGCAAGATCAACGCCATGTCCTCGACGAAGATCAACTTCCACAACCCGAACAACGAATACATGCACGACACGCCCCAGCAGGGCCTGTTCAACAAGCTGATGCGCTTCGAATCGTCCGGCTGCGTGCGCGTGCAGAACGTGCGCGACCTCATCACCTGGCTGCTGCGCGATACGCCCGGCTGGTCGCGTCAGGACATCGAAAGGGTCATCGACACCCGCGTCAACACGCCGATCAGGCTGGCTGTCGAGGTTCCGGTCTATTTCGTCTACATTTCGGCCTGGTCGGCGCGCGACCGCGTCGTGCAGTTCCGTGACGACATCTACCAGATGGACGGCGCCACCGAGCTTGCCCTGCAGACCGGCTACAACCAGGAAGGCGGCCAGACCGTCGACAGCGACCTGCTGCCGCAATAAGGCGATTTTTCCGCTTGTTTCAAAAGGCCTCGTTTCCTGCCGGAAACGGGGCCTTCGCGTTTTCAGGGCTCCGACGCATGTCGTTTTTATTTCACAAGGCGCGCGGAAATGGCGCAAACCGTGGAGCGGATATTGCCCTTGCCATGCGAGGACGATAAACACCATGCCACCCACCCTTAAGGAGCCTCGAGGATGAGCCAGTCTTCCGCCACCGAAGTTTTCTTCACGCGTTCCCTTGCCGATACCGATCCGGAGATTTTCGGCTCGATCCAGAAGGAACTCGGTCGCCAGCGCCATGAGATCGAACTGATCGCCTCGGAGAACATCGTCTCGCGCGCCGTGCTCGAAGCCCAGGGCTCGATCATGACGAACAAGTATGCCGAAGGCTATCCGGGCAAGCGCTACTATGGCGGCTGCCAGTTCGTCGACATCGCCGAGGAACTCGCCATCGAGCGCGCCAAGAAGCTGTTCGGCGTCAACTTCGCCAACGTTCAGCCGAATTCCGGTTCGCAGATGAACCAGGCCGTCTTCCTCGCGCTGCTGCAGCCGGGCGACACCTTCATGGGCCTCGACCTCAATTCGGGCGGCCACCTGACGCACGGCTCGCCGGTCAACATGTCCGGCAAGTGGTTCAACGTCGTTTCCTACGGCGTGCGTGAAGGCGATCACCTGCTCGACATGGACGACGTCGCCGAGAAGGCCCGCAAGAACAAGCCGAAGCTCATCATTGCCGGCGGCACCGCCTATTCCCGCATCTGGGACTGGAAGCGCTTCCGCGAGATCGCCGATGAAGTCGGCGCCTATCTCATGGTCGATATGGCGCATATCGCCGGCCTCGTCGCCGGTGGCCAGCATCCGTCGCCGTTCCCGCATTGCCACGTCGCAACCACCACCACGCACAAGTCGCTCCGCGGCCCGCGCGGCGGCGTCGTGCTGACGAACGACGAGGACATCGCCAAGAAGATCAATTCGGCCGTCTTCCCGGGCCTGCAGGGCGGTCCGCTCATGCACATCATCGCCGCCAAGGCCGTCGCCTTCGGCGAGGCGCTGCAGCCGGAATTCAAGGACTATGCCGCGCAGATCGTCAAGAACGCCAAGGCGCTCGCCGAGACGCTGAAGGCCGGCGGCCTCGACATCGTTTCGGGTGGCACGGACAACCACCTGATGCTCGTCGACCTTCGCAAGAAGAACGCGACCGGTAAGCGCGCGGAAGCCGCCCTCGGCCGCGCCTATGTCACCTGCAACAAGAACGGCATCCCGTTCGACCCTGAAAAGCCCTTCGTCACCTCGGGCGTCCGTCTCGGCACGCCGGCCGGCACGACCCGTGGCTTCAAGGAAGCCGAGTTCAAGGAAATCGGTAACCTGATCGTCGAGGTTCTCGACGGCCTGAAGGTCGCCAATTCCGACGAAGGCAATGCGGGCGTCGAAGCCGCCGTTCGGGAAAAGGTCGTCGCGCTGACGGACCGCTTCCCGATGTACCCCTACCTGTAAGGAGCCCGCATGCGCTGCCCCTATTGCAGTTCGGAAGATTCGCAGGTGAAGGATTCCCGTCCCGCAGAGGACGGGGCCGCCATTCGCCGCCGGCGCATCTGCCCGGATTGCGGCGGTCGTTTCACGACCTTCGAACGGGTGCAGCTCCGCGAATTGATGGTTGTCAAGAAGACGGGCCGCAAGGCCCCCTTCGACCGCGACAAGCTCCTGAAATCCTTCGAGATCGCGCTTCGCAAACGGCCCGTCGACCGGGACCGGATCGAACGCGCGGTCTCGGGCATCGTCCGCCGGTTGGAAAGCTCCGGCGAGACGGAAATCGCCTCTGAAGAAATCGGCCTTCAGGTGCTGGAGGCGCTGAAGGCGCTCGATGACGTGGGCTTCGTGCGCTATGCCTCGGTCTATCGCGACTTTTCCCATGTCGACGACTTCGAGAAGATTCTCGCCGAAGTCGCCGCCAAGATCGCCCGGGATCCGGGCGCCGACGGCTAGATGTCTTCCCGCGCGGAAGACGAGCGTTTCATGGCGGCGGCGATCCGCCTTAGCCGCCGCAACCTTGGCCTGACCTCCACCAATCCCTCCGTCGCCTGCCTGATCGTCAAAGACGGCGTGATCGTCGGCTCGGCCGTGACCGCGCCGGGCGGAAGGCCGCATGCGGAAACGCAGGCGCTTGCCGCGGCCGGCGAGGCTGCGCGCGGTGCGACGGCCTATGTCACGCTCGAACCCTGTTCCCATCACGGCAGGACGCCGCCTTGCTCCGAGGCGCTGATCGCTGCCGGCGTTGCGCGCGTCGTCGTTGCTGTGACAGACCCGGATGAACGGGTGGCAGGCAGGGGGCTGGCGATGCTGCGCGATGCGGGAATCAACGTGGAGACCGGCATTCTGGAAAAAGCGGGCAAGGAAGCGCTTGCGGCCTATCTGAATCGACAGACGAAGAAGCGGCCCTATGTGACTCTGAAACTTGCCGTTTCCGCCGATGGCATGCTCGGCCGGCTGGGCGAGGGGCAGGTGGCGATCACCGGGCCGGTCTCGCGCGGGCAGGTGCATGTGTTGCGCGCCGAGACGGACGCGATCCTCGTCGGCATCGGCACGGCGCTTGCCGACGACCCGGAACTGACCTGCCGCCTGCCGGGCCTCGAAGCCCGCTCGCCGGTGCGCATCGTGCTCGATCCGCGGCTGGAATTGCCGCCGGCCTCGAAGCTGGCGCAGACGGCGCGACAGGTGCCGGTCATCGCGGTCACGGAAAAGGATGGCAAGGACGACCCGGCTTTCCTCGCACGGCAGTCCGCGCTGGAGGCGCTGGGCGTCGAGGTGCTGATCTGCGATCCGCGTAAGCTCGATGCGCTGCTGACGGCGCTTGCGACGCGCGGCATCTCCTCTCTGCTGGTGGAGGGCGGGGCGCGGACGGCGCAATCCTTCCTCGATGCAGGCCTCGTCGACCGTATCCTGATGTTTTCGGGTGGGGTCACCATTGGCAGGGACGGGGTCGCATCCCCATTTGTGTCCGGGCGGGTGCCGCCCGGATTTGCGCTGCGCCATGCGGCCCGCTATGGCGCGGATATGCTGCAGGAATACGAAAGAGGCGATTGATGTTTACCGGCATTGTCACGGATATCGGAACGGTCGAGAAGATCGAGCCCATGAACGAGGGCCTGCGCCTGCGCGTGCGCACGAGCTACGATCCCGCCACCATCGACATGGGGGCTTCCATCGCCCATTCCGGCACCTGCCTCACGGTGACCGCGCTGCCGGAGGAGGGCGCGAACGCCCGCTGGTTCGAGGTCGAGGCCTGGGAGGAGGCGTTGCGGCTGACCACCATCGGTTCATGGACCGCAGGCACCCGGATCAATCTGGAGCGCTCGCTGAAGATCGGCGACGAACTCGGCGGCCATATCGTTTCCGGCCATGTCGACGGCAAGGCCGAAATTCTCTCCGTCGAGGCGGAAGGCGACGCCACGCGTTTCCGCATCCGCGCACCGGAAGGGCTGGAGCGGTTCGTCGCCCCGAAAGGCTCCGTCGCGCTCGACGGCACCTCGCTCACCGTCAATGCGGTGGATGGCGCGGTCTTCGACGTGCTCCTCATCCGCCACACGCTGGAGGTCACGACCTGGGGCGAGCGCAAGGCAGGTGATTTCGTCAATTTCGAAGTCGACACCATGGCCCGCTACGCCGCACGGCTGGCGGAATTCCCTGCGCCCAAGGCCTGACGGAACGTTGCCGTTTCGCTTCATGCGGTATCGCCTGCGGGCGGCCGGTTGGCCGCCATGCGTGGCAAACGGCGCGCGGCAGCGTGACATAAGCGTAACAGGACGAACTGCGTTACGTAACGGTACAACAAGATGTAGCGTCGCCGCGCGTCAGGTAACGATATGGATACTTCTCCGCTTCTAGGGTGCGCTATCGGATCCCGGAGACCGCTCAAGCATGACGCCTGACTACAATACGCTCCTTCTGGCGATTGCCTTGTCCGGATTCTGCCTTTCGGCAACGCTGTTCGCCTCCTGGCTGTCGTCGCGGGTCGAGCGGTTCCTGCTCTCGTGGTCCATCGGTATCGGCTGCATCGTGCCGGCCGTGGCCGTCTACAGCATCTATTTCAGCAATCCGGATTTCCGCATCGGCTGCCTTGCCTTCATGCTGCAGTTCCTCGGCTTCGCCTTCATTTACGGCGCGGCCTACCGCTTCCGCACGGGAAAGAGCGCCCGCCGCCGCATCGTTCTCCTTTTCACCGTCTCCACGTTCGTCTCCGTGCCATGGCTCGTCGTGGGCTATGACGGCATCGGCTTCATCATGCTCAATGTCATGATCGCCGGCGCGCTGGTCGCAACGGCGCGGGAGTACTGGCGCGGGCGGGCGGAAGCGCCGCGACCGCTGACCGGCATGGTCGTCCTCTATCTGCTGACGGCGTTCTCCTTCGTGCTGTGCGCGGCCGCGCTCATCCACGGCAGGCAATGGGTGCTGGGCCGAGCGCCGGACAATTGGGCGGAAAACCTCAATCTGGTCGTCGCGATCGTCGGCATCACCGGCATCGGCGCCATGTCGCTGGCGCTCAACCAGTGGCGCGTGGCCGGAAACCACCAGCGCGCCGCCAACACCGATGCGCTGACAGGCCTGCTCAACCGCCGCGCCCTCTTCGAGCGCCACGGCGACGAGGCCATCGGCCCGCACCGGGCGGCTATCGCCTTCGACCTCGATAATTTCAAGTCGGTCAACGACCGCTATGGCCATGCGGCCGGCGACGTGGTGCTGAAGGTCTTCGCCGATATTCTCGGCGAGGTCTGCGGCGCGGCGGCCAGCGTCGCGCGCCTCGGCGGCGAGGAATTCGTCGTCGTGCTCGACCGCACCCTGCCGGATCGCGCGCAACACGTCGCCGAACGGGTCCGCGCGGATTTCGCCGCGAAGCTCATTCCCATCGGCCGCCGCTCCATCTCCTGCACGGTGAGCGCGGGCATCGCCTTCGGGGGCGAGCATTGCACGAGCTTCGACTCCCTGCTCAGCAATGCCGACAAGGCGCTCTACACGTCCAAGCGCAACGGCCGTAACCGCGTCTCCCTTGCCGCCTGACCGCCGGCTCCGTTTCCCGCGGCAAGACGGCGCGGTAAGGCCGAAAACGCCGGGTGGGGCGGAAAGTGCTTGCCAAGCATCGCCGGGCATGGTTTGACCGCCGCTTCCGCCCGCAATTGCGTGGCCCGCCTCCAATTTTCAGGTGATTCATGGCCAACACCGATAATCCCCATCTCCTCATCGTCGAGGCCCGTTTCTACGACGACATGGCCGATGCGATGCTCGACGGCGCCAAGCATGCGCTGGATGCCGCCGGCGCGACCTACGATATCGTGACCGTCATGGGCGCGCTCGAAATCCCCGCCGCCATCTCCATGGCGCTCGACGGCATGGAAAATGCCGGCACCTGGTATGACGGCTTCGTCGCGCTCGGCATGGTCATCCGCGGCGAGACCTACCATTTCGATATCGTCGCCAACGAATCCAGCCGCGCCCTGATGGACCTTGCCGTCAGCGAGGCGCTCGCCATCGGCAACGGCATCCTGACCGTCGAGAACGACGAGCAGGGCTGGGCGCGCGCCCGCCGCTCGGAAGGCGACAAGGGCGGCTTTGCGGCCCGCGCGGCGCTCACCATGATCGACCTGAAGAAGAAACTGGGCGGCGAACAGTGACCGGCGACAAGAACCAGCAGCCGGTAAAGCCGGCCAACCAGCGCGGCGCGGCGCGTCTTGCCGCCGTACAGGCCCTCTACCAGATGGATGTCGGCGGCACCGGCGTGCTCGAGATCGTCGCCGAATACGAGACGCACCGTCTCGGCCAGGAAATCGACGGCGACACCTATCTCAAGGCGGACGCCTCCTGGTTCCGCTCCATCGTCTCGGGCGTCGTGCGCGACCAGCGCCAGCTCGATCCGCTGATCGGCACGGCGCTGCAGGACGACTGGGCGCTGTCGCGCCTCGATTCGACCGTCCGCGCCATCCTGCGCGCCGGCACCTTCGAACTGCGCGAGCGCAAGGATGTGCCCATCGCCGTGATCGTCACGGAATATGTCGAGATCGCCAAGGCGTTCTTCGAGGACGAGGAACCCAAGCTGGTGAACGCGGTGCTCGACCGCATCGCCAAGCAGGTTCGCACGGACATCCGCAAATAGATCGGCATTGGACATGAGCGCAGGCGCGGTTGAAGGTCTTGAACGAGAACTGTCGGCCGCGCGCCGCAATGTATTCCTGCTGACCTTCGCGCAGGCGCTGCTCGCCTCCTCGGGGCCGATCGTCTTCTCCATCGGCGCGCTTGCCGGCTACAACCTGCTCGGCGAGGACAAGTCGCTCGCGACCGCCCCGCTGACCGGCTTCAACATCGGGGTCGCGCTCGGCGCCGTCTTCGTCGCCATCGCCGCGCGCCTGCTGGGGCGCGCCCACGGCTTCATCGTCGGCGCGCTGGTGGGCGCGTCGGGCGGATTGATCGCCGCCATCGCGCTGTTCCGCGGCGATTTCTGGCTCTTCGCCCTCGGCTTCGTGCTCGTCGGCATTTCCAGCGGCTTCGCGCAGAAGATCCGCTTTGCGGCGGCCGATGCATCGCCGTCCTTCTACAAGCCGCGCGCCATCTCCTGGATCCTTGCCGGCGGCGTCATTTCCGCCGTGCTCGGCCCGCAGGTCGTCATCCTCACCAAGGACCTGTTCGAGCCGGTGCTTTTCGCCGGCGCCTTCGTGGCGCTGGCCCCGCTCTGCGGCCTGGCGATCGTCCTCTTCCTCATGCTGCGCCTGCCCGACCACAAGGCGGCGGGCGCGGCGAGCGGCGAGGTGGCCCGGCCGTTGAAGGAGATCGTGCTGACGCAGCGTTTCCTGACGGGCATGGTCTGCGGCATCTCCTCCTATGCGCTGATGACCTTCATGATGACGGGCGCGCCGCTCGCCATGGTCATCGGCTGCGGCTTCTCGCCGGAAATGGCGACGCTCGGCATCCAGTGGCACGTGCTGGCCATGTTCGGCCCGAGCTTCTTCACCGGCATGCTGATCCAGCGTCTCGGCACGGAGAAGGTCGTCGCCGCCGGCCTCCTGATCCTCATGGCCTGCGCCACCGTCGCGCATGCGGGCATTGCGCTGTGGAATTTCTGGGGCGCGCTCATCCTGCTCGGCATCGGCTGGAACTTCGGCTTCATCGGCGCGACCGCCATCGTCGCTTCCAGCTACCGCCCGCACGAGGCCGACAAGGTGCAGGGCTTCCACGACATCATCCTCTTCGGCGCGGTGGCGCTCGCCTCCTTCTCCTCCGGCAAGGTGTTCAACGCCTATGGCTGGCAGGCGATCAACCTGATGTTCTGGCCGATCACCGGCATCAGCCTCGTGCTCGTCCTGCTGCTGCTCCTGCGCTCCCGCCGCGCGGCGGTATAATCGTTTCGCACCGGCCGTTTCGGAAAATCCGGTTTTTAGAAGCGCTTGCCGCAATGCGGCGACTTGACGCAACCGATTCGCAATCGCACTCTGGCCCCGCGCCGGCTCCCTGCTTGTGAGGAGGCAAGGGGGAGCGGACGCGTTTCGGCGGCGGGGGGAGGACCCCGCGGCCTCCAAGGAGGACAGAGCGAAATGACCATATTGCTTGGCGTTATCGCATGCGGGTTGCTTTCGGTGGTCTATGCCATCTGGGCGACGCAGTCGGTGCTTGCCGCCGACCAGGGGAATGCCCGCATGCAGGAAATTGCAGGTTATATCCGGGAAGGGGCGCAGGCCTATCTCACCCGGCAGTACAAGACCATTGCCATCGTCGGGGTCGTCGTCTTCATCGGCACCTGGCTGCTACTTTCCGCTACGGCCGCCATCGGGTTCCTGATCGGCGCCGTGCTTTCGGGCGTCGCCGGTTTCATCGGCATGCATGTGTCCGTCCGCGCCAATGTGCGCACGGCGCAGGCCGCGTCCGTCAGCCTGTCCTCCGGCCTCGACATCGCCTTCAAGTCGGGCGCGATCACCGGCATGCTGGTGGCCGGCCTCGCACTGCTCGGCGTGTCCATCTACTACTGGATCCTGACCGGCGTCCTCGGCCAGGAACCTGCCTCGCGTGAAGTCATCGACGCGCTCGTCGCGCTCGGCTTCGGCGCATCGCTGATCTCGATCTTCGCTCGTCTCGGCGGCGGCATCTTCACCAAGGGTGCTGACGTCGGCGGCGACCTCGTCGGCAAGGTCGAGGCCGGCATTCCCGAGGACGATCCGCGCAACCCGGCCACCATCGCCGACAACGTCGGCGACAACGTGGGCGACTGCGCCGGCATGGCCGCCGATCTCTTCGAGACCTATGCGGTGACCGTCGTCGCCACCATGGTCCTCGCGGCGATCTTCTTTGCCGGCACGCCGATCCTCGCCAGCGCCATGATCTACCCGCTCGCCATCTGCGGCGCCTGCATCATCACCTCGATCATCGGCTCCTTCTTCGTCAAGCTCGGCTCGAACGGCTCGATCATGGGCGCTCTCTACAAGGGCCTCATCGTGACGGGCGTGCTGTCGATCCTCGGCCTCGGCGCGGCGACGTCGCTGACCGTCGGCTGGGGCAGCCTCGGCACCGTGGCGGGCAAGGAAATCACCGGAACGAACCTCTTCATCTGCGGCCTGCTCGGCCTCGTGGTGACGGCGCTCATCGTGGTGATCACGGAATACTACACGGGCACCAACAAGCGGCCGGTGAACTCCATCGCCCAGGCGTCGGTGACCGGCCACGGCACCAACGTCATTCAGGGCCTTGCCGTCTCGCTGGAATCGACGGCGCTGCCCGCCATCGTCATCGTCGGCGGCATCATCGCCACCTACCAGCTTGCGGGCCTCTTCGGCACCGGCATCGCGGTCACCGGCATGCTCGGCATCGCCGGCATGATCGTGGCGCTCGACGCCTTCGGCCCGGTCACGGACAATGCCGGCGGCATCGCCGAAATGTCCCATCTGCCGCCGGAAGTGCGCAAGTCCACGGACGCGCTCGACGCCGTCGGCAACACGACCAAGGCCGTCACCAAGGGCTATGCCATCGGTTCGGCTGGCCTCGGCGCGCTGGTGCTGTTCGCCGCCTATTCGAACGACCTCGCCTATTTCGCGGCGAACGGCGACAAGTATCCGTATTTCGCGGATATCGGCACGATCTCCTTCGACCTTTCCAACCCCTATGTGGTGGCCGGCCTCATCTTCGGCGGCCTCATTCCCTATCTCTTCGGCGGCATCGCGATGACCGCCGTCGGCCGGGCGGCGGGGTCCATCGTGGAGGAGGTGCGCCGGCAGTTCCGCGAGAAGGCGGGCATCATGGCGGGCACGGAGCGTCCGGATTACGGCCGCGCCGTGGATATCCTGACCAAGGCGGCGATCCGCGAGATGATCATCCCCTCGCTGCTGCCGGTTCTGGCGCCGCTCGTCGTGTATTTCGGCGTGCTTGCCATTTCCGGCTCCAAGGCTTCGGCCTTCGCGGCGCTCGGCGCATCGCTGCTCGGCGTCATCGTCAACGGCCTCTTCGTCGCCATTTCCATGACATCGGGCGGTGGCGCTTGGGATAACGCCAAGAAGAGCTTCGAGGACGGCTTCGTCGACAAGGACGGCACCCGGCATCTGAAGGGCTCGGAAGCCCATAAGGCTTCCGTCACCGGCGATACGGTCGGCGATCCCTACAAGGACACGGCCGGCCCGGCGGTGAATCCGGCGATCAAGATCACCAATATCGTGGCCTTGCTGCTGCTCGCCGTTCTCGCCTGATCCGCAAGAGGCGCAAACAAAAACCGCGGGGAGTGATCCCCGCGGTTTCTTTTTGAGATCGGATGAGCGTCAGTTGCTCATCAGGTTCTTCATCATGTTGCCGGGGCTTGCGCCGCCGCGCAGCAACTGGCCGAGGAAGGTCGTCTCGGCGCCGCCCGTGGGCGTCACGCGTGCGATCATGTCGAAGACCTTGCCGTCCTGCATCGTGTAGTGGCCAAGGCGCTCGACATTGCCGTCCTTGTCGAAATAGACGGCGAGCACGCTCTGCTCGACGATCTTCGGCTTCATGAAGGCAGCGGAGCGTTTGCGCTTCTGCGAGATGTAGTAGAAGACTTCGTTGTCGAAGGTCGCGGTCGCGGACGGCGTGCCGAGCGACAGGAGGACCTGCTCGCGCGAGGAGCCGACAGGAGCCAGCGCCAGCGTTTCCTGATCGACGACATAACCCTGATAGAGAACTTCGCTCGGACCCTGGCAGGCCGCAAGAACGGAAGCGGAGAGGGTGACGGCAACGGCGGCGTTACGCAACAGCTTCATATTCACATAATCTCTCTTCACAATTTCCCCGGGACTATGATGGCCGCGCAGCCATTGCAATTCATGCCTGCTTCGGTAAACCAGCTTCGAGCGTCATGCAACATGACTTGCGACGGCTCCATGGTTTGAATCGGGCAAAACTAGGCTTTATGATGATTTTCGGCCTGTTCGGCAAAAAAAACGGTAACCGGCGCATCGTCGAAAAGCAGTATGCGACCCTGACAAAGGCGGCGCGCCATCCCTATCTCTATGAAGCGCTTGACGTTCCTGACACGGTCATAGGCCGTTTCGAGATGCTGTCGGCGATGCTGATCCTCTACTTCCGGCGAACGCGCGCAAGCGCCACCTCCGGCCAGGAGATCGCCCAGGAGATCGTCGACGCCTTCTTCGAGGACGTCGATCATTCGATTCGCGAGCTGGGCGTCGGCGATGTCGGCGTGCCCAAGCGCATGAAGAAATTCGCCGGCATGTTCTACGGCCGGCTGGAATCCTACGCGGCGGCGCTCGATAGCGGCGACCGCGCGGCGCTGGCGACGGCGCTGGCGCGGAACATTCACCCGGAGGCCGGCGACGCCGCCCCGACGATGGAGGCGCTGGCCGGGTATCTCTTCATTGCCGAAAAGGCGATGGCGGATGTCGGGGAAAGCGAGATAGAGACCGGCGCGCTCTGGGTGGCGGAGCCGGGTCCGCAGGGATACGCCGCCTGAAGGCGGCTGGAAGGCAGACGATGAAGAAAGACGACGACACGCCGTTCTCCTATCCGGTCAAGGTCGGGCATATCTCGGCCAATCCGGTCGAGGTGACGATCAGCGCGGATGCCGCGGAGCGGGCGGGGCTGGCGAAGCTCTGGTCCATCCTGGAGGTGAAGGCGCTGACCGCGACCTTCGAGGTGCGCCGCTGGAAGCGCGACGGCGTGCGGCTCAAGGGCCGTGTGAGCGCCGATATCGTGCAAACCTGCGTGGTGACGCTCGATCCGGTGGAAAGCCATATCGACGAGCCGGTCGAGGTGGTCTTCGTGCCGGAAGGCTCCAAGCTGGCGCGGCTGCCGCTGGCGAGCGAGAGCGGCGAAATGCTGCTCGACCCTGATGGCCCCGACGCGCCGGAAATCTTCACCGGCGACAGCATCGATGCCGGGGAAGTTGCCGCCGAGCATGTGGCGCTCGCCATCGATCCCTATCCGCGCAAGGCCGATACCGGCTTTGCCGGTCATATCGAGAGCACGGACAAGGACGACCGCAAACCCTCGCCCTTCGCGGTTCTGAAGGACTGGAAAAAAGACTGAACGGCCCGGCAAGCGCCCGATAATTCAGTTGTACACCCGGCGAAAAGCGGTATTTTGGCCGAATTCCGCTAGAGCGGCCCTCGTGCCGCCGGGACAAGAAAATACGGCCAAGAAGGTAGGCAAGACTCGCGTGGTCAGAATTTCCGTCGACGTCATGGGTGGCGATTTCGGTCCGAAGGTCGCCATCCCCGGCGCAGCCAAGGCCCTCGAGCGCCATCCCGAAATCCGCTTCGTTCTCTTTGGCAATGCCGCTGAATGCGAGCCGCTTCTGGCGCAGCATCCGAAGCTGAAGGCCGCAAGCACCTTCCATCATTGCGACGTCGCCGTCGCCATGGACGAGAAGCCGAGCCAGGCGCTGCGGCGCGGCCGCGGCAAATCCTCCATGTGGCAGTCCATCGACGCCGTGGCGAAGGGGCAGGCCGATGTCGCCGTCTCCGCCGGCAATACCGGCGCGCTGATGGCCATGTCGAAGTTCTGCCTGCGTATGATGGCCAATATCGAGCGCCCGGCGATTGCCGGCATCTGGCCGACGCTGAAGGGCGAGAGCATCGTGCTCGATATCGGTGCGACCATCGGCGCCGACGCCAACCAGCTCTTCGACTTCGCGCTGATGGGCGGCGCCATGGCGCGCGCCCTGTTCGAGATCGACAGGCCGACGCTGGGCCTGCTCAATGTCGGCGTCGAGGAGATCAAGGGCCAGGAAGAGGTCAAGGCCGCCGGCCAGCTCATCCGCGAGGCCAATTTCGACACGATTGACTATTACGGCTTCGTCGAGGGCGACGATATCGGTCGCGGCACGGTGGACGTCGTGGTGACGGAAGGTTTTGCGGGCAATATCGCATTGAAGGCGGCGGAGGGCACGGCCCGTCAGATCGCCGAATATCTGCGTGCGGCCATGTCGCGCACCCTGCTCGCCAAGCTCGGCTATCTCCTCGCCAAGGGCGCGTTCGACCGGGTGCGCGAGAAGATGGACCCGCGCAAGGTCAATGGCGGCGTGTTCCTCGGCCTCAACGGCATCGTCATCAAGAGCCACGGTGGCACGGACGCCGAGGGCTTCGCCGCAGCGGTCGATGTCGGCTACGACATGGTCCGCAACGGCCTCAAGGACAAGATCGAAAACGATTTGCAGAAGTATCACGCGGGCCGGCCTGTCGAAGGCGCCCAGGGCGTGAACGACGGGGTATAGAATGATTCGTTCAGTGGTCCGCGGTTTCGGAACGGCGCTTCCGAAACGGGTAGTCACCAATGCCGAAATGGAAAGCATGGTCGACACGTCCGATGAATGGATCGTGCAGCGCACCGGCATCCGCCAGCGCTACATCGCCGGCGAGGGCGAGACCACCGCTTCGCTCGGCGAGGCGGCCGCGCGTGCGGCGCTCGACCGGGCGGGCCTCACCGCCGCCGATATCGACCTTATCGTCGTCGCCACCTCGACGCCCGACAACACCTTCCCGGCGACCGCCGTCAATATCCAGAACCGCCTCGGCATGCATCACGGCTTCGCCTTCGACCTGCAGGCGGTCTGTTCCGGTTTCGTCTATGCGGTGACGACGGCGGATGCCTATATCCGTGGCGGCCTCGCAAAGCGCGCTCTCGTCATCGGCTCGGAAACCTTCTCGCGCATCCTCGACTGGACGGACCGCACGACCTGCGTGCTCTTCGGCGACGGCGCGGGCGCCATCGTGCTGGAAGCGCAGGAAAGCCGGGGCGACACCACGGACCGCGGCGTGCTGACGACGCAGCTCCGCTCCGACGGCGCGCACCGCGACAAGCTCTATGTCGACGGCGGCCCCTCCACCACGGGCACGGTCGGCCATCTGCGCATGGAGGGCCGCGAGGTCTTCAAGCATGCGGTCGGCATGATCACCGACGTCATCGTCTCAGCCTTCGACGCGACCGGCTTCACCGCCGAGGATATCGACTGGCTGGTGCCGCACCAGGCCAACAAGCGCATCATCGACGGCTCGGCCAAGAAGCTCGGCATTCCGCTGGAGAAGGTCGTCATCACCGTCGACCAGCACGGCAACACCTCCGCCGCGTCGATCCCGCTGGCGCTCGCCGCGGCGGCCGCGGACGGCCGCATCAAGGAAGGCGACCTCGTGCTTCTCGAAGCCATGGGCGGCGGTTTCACCTGGGGCGCGGTGCTGCTGCGCTGGTAGGGCGGAGCTGCTTCCACGGGGCCGCTTGACCCGAGGGGGCAAGGACAATACTCTTCCGCCACTAACCATACGCTTTCAATAGGAAATCGGTGAGGAACGATGAGCGGCAAGACGGTGACACGCGCAGATTTGGCCGAATCGGTTTTCCGGAAGGTCGGCCTTTCCAGAACCGAATCGGCGGAACTCGTCGAAACCGTGATCGACGAGATCTGCAACGCCATCGTGCGGGGCGAGAGTGTGAAGCTCTCCTCCTTCGCCACCTTCCAGGTGCGTGACAAGAACGAGCGCATCGGCCGCAACCCCAAGACCGGCGAGGAAGTGCCGATCTCGCCGCGCCGCGTGATGACCTTCAAGGCGTCGAATGTGCTGAAGCAGCGGGTGCTGAAGTCGCATCTTTCCCGCAAGGCGAAGCAGAAGCCGGCTTCGCCCGCTTCCTGACGGCCTGCGGCCGGGCGCGGCAACCTCTTCGCGAAAGGGGAGGCCGGCGCTACCCGGCCGCCGCCGGATTTTGCGGTTTTTCGGCCGATTGGCGCGCCGCGTACGATTTGAAACTTGAATATCGCCCGGCAAGCCGCTGAAATGAATGCGATTCGGCAGCGCCCTCGGCGTGCGCCCCTATGAGCTTTCATCGAGGATAGAATGGACAAGAGTCCGGACGCTTTCCGCACCATCAGCGAGGTCGCCGACGACCTCGACCTGCCGCAGCATGTCCTGCGCTTCTGGGAAACGCGCTTCACGCAGATCAAGCCGATGAAGCGCGGCGGCGGGCGGCGCTATTACCGGCCCGAGGATGTGGACCTGCTGAAAGGCATCCGCCACCTGCTCTACGATCACGGCTATACGATCAAGGGCGTCCAGAAGCTGCTCAAGGTCAACGGCAACAGGTTCGTGGCGGCGATCGCCAGCGGCGACCTTGCCACCGTCGAGGCCCTTGCCGCCGCCAGCCACGAGGACCCGACGCCGCCGAAGGCCGGCAGCGACGAGGACCAGATCGTCGGTCGCGCCAAGGCCCCCGCCAGCCGCCGCTTCTTCTCCTTTGTCGGCGGCAGCGACGAGGCGCCGGAAATCTCGCT
Organism: Shinella zoogloeoides; assembly: GCF_020883495.1. Taxonomy (NCBI): domain Bacteria; kingdom Pseudomonadati; phylum Pseudomonadota; class Alphaproteobacteria; order Hyphomicrobiales; family Rhizobiaceae; genus Shinella; species Shinella zoogloeoides. The sequence goes on from NZ_CP086610.1 coordinate 1,141,238, forward strand.
CGGCAAGACGAGCGTCGGCAAGGAGGATCGCGCTCTGCTCCAGGAAGCGCTCTACGACCTCCTCGAATGCAAGCGCCTGCTCGATCAGGTGCGATAGCCCGCCTCGCAATCCCCATACGAAAAAGCCCCGCCGATGGCGGGGCAAACAGGCGTCACGCTTGGCTCTTGTGACGCGGGGGAGTGTTCGCAAATGACAAGCGAACGACAGCACTCTACGACTTTCGTCTAATGCGCGGGAAGGTCTGATTCGGCGAATCCGGTACGGCTGTGCAAAGAAATATCGGGAAATGCATTCGCGCGTCCGTTGCGGCGGGCGTGATGTGGGGGAGCGCTGTGACCCCGCGCTGGAAATCCGGGATTATTGTAGCGCGCAAAATCAAATGGCGCGGCGCGCAAATTCAAGTGGCAGCAATTTTATCGCCGCTGCCCTATGAGAAGGCCAACGGCTAGCGATCAAGAAAAATGAATTCCGGGACGGGTACAAACAGATCGTCCCCCTTGTCGTCGAATGACAATCCGCAGAGATATTGCGACGACTGCTTGGTGGCTAGGAAACCGGGCGTCTCGCCGCCGCCGAGATTGTAGTGAAGTGTGTGGCCTCTCAGAATTCCAGCTCCTGATGCGTAGCTGGGGCCAACCTGCGGCTCGTCAGAATACTTAAGGGACAAGTGGACGTCCGCCTTCCAGCCCCGAGCTAGCCGGTGCGGGGCGGTCTCTTGGCGGATATCCACTCGCGCCTCGGTGACGTCGCTCCAGAATTCATCCCCAAGTGGCCGGCAATTTCGGCGAAAGATTTCCAACGCAACCATCGCGTCAGCCTCTGAGTAACCCTCAGCATCGATCTCTATCCGCACTTCCCCTCCCAGCGCAGGAAGGCCTGTGCAAACGAGAACCGCCAACGCCGCTATGGTCCCGGTAACGATCTTCTTCATCTAGCCACCTCATAGTTGAATGCCGTCGCGGCGATGCCTGTCTTCGATACCGCCGCCGACCATATTCTGTCTAGCAGTGCACGAGCGAGCTGACGCCACCGAGGCTCAAGTGCCACCTCTCGTGATAATGACCTCACGCACGGTTTTGCTCCGCCCTTTTCCAGCGATGGAATAGGTGCAATCGACTTCCTCGATCTCGAACTCTTTGAAGGTCTCGTAAACGCCCGGTGTGGCGTTCAGAGACAGGATGAACTGGCTTCGAAGGGTCTTCAAAGTTGAGGCCATGTCGGCGAATTCAGCCCGACTGAAGACGTCCGAGCCGTAATCCTCTTCGTTCCCCCAGTATGGTGGGTCCAGATAGAAGAGCATCCCCGGCCGATCGTACCGCTCGATAAAAGTTCGCCAAGACAGGCATTCAATGACGACGCCGGCAAGGCGTTCGTGGATGTCTTCCAAGAGCGGGGCAAGCTTCAGAAGGTTGAACCGTGCGCCGCGCGCCTTGTCGACGCCGAAATTGCGCCCCGAAACCTTCCCCCCGAATGCCAGACGCTGCAGATAGAGGAACCGCGCTGCGCGTTCGAGGTCGGTCAACGTCGTTGGGTCCGTCCTCTGCAGCCGTTCATATTCGCGCCGGCTCGTGATCTGGAACCGAAGAACCTCCATGAACTGCGGGTAGTGCCGCTGAAGGATGCGGAACAGGTTCGCCACGTCCCCACTGATATCGTTGATCGCCTCCATGCTGGGCTGCATGGTCCGGCGCAGGAAGACGCCGCCCATGCCAACGAAAGGCTCCGCATAGCCATCATGCGGCATGGCGTTGATCTTCTTGATGATCGCCTTCGAGAGCACGCGCTTGCCGCCGATATAGGGAGCGGCGGGGGAAACCGGAGCGACCGGCTGCAAATTCACCATATCAAATAACCCACGACTCAGTCACATGTGCCGCCTCGGCTCTGCCGAGGTCGGATGCGACGGTTGTGCTCACTGCTGTCAGGCGGGTTGGACGCCAATCTAGGCCCGCCTCGGGGACACGTCCCCGGCATCCGTCAACCTGTCTTCGTTCGCGCCGCAAATTCCGGCGTCATCAACCACCCTCCGCTCTCGTCAAATGTGAATTCGTGGGTGATGGTCTGCGCGACCATGTTCAGCCCCGCCCATCCCCCGAAGCCGATCAGTTCGATAGGCGCGCCGGCCATGGCCTGCTCGTCGCCTTCGACGGTGATGTTCCCGTCGATCGTCGCGCGGGCGAGGTCGAGCGCCTCGGCCTTGCTGCGCTGCTTCGCCTCGCCGGGCGACGGTGCTGGATGAAGGGCGAGGAAGCGGGCGTCCTGGCCGAGGCCCCGTGCGGCCTCCAGCCGGGAAAAGCCCCGGTCCTCATCGAAGTAACTCGCCTGCACCTCGCCATACTCCGGGCGGCCTTCGGTCGAGAGACCGCAAGATGTCACGTCGTCGGCCGAGATCGTGAGCGTCGGGATCGTCGTGCCGCCTGCCGTCTCGCCGCTGTTCTTCATGGTGATGAGCCAGCGGCCGTTCGCGGGCTTAACCGTCGCACCCAGCTCGTCCGCAAACGCCTGGGCGAACCCCATGGCCGATTGCTGGTGGCGGAGACGGTACGGGATGGCGATGTCGTCGATCGAGGGATGCACGGTGGCGCGCTTGCCGACGCCGGTGGCAAGCTTGCGGAAGATGTCGCCGGCCGTCGTCTCCTCGAAATGCTCCATATCTGCCGCCTTGTCGGCATCAACGAAGTCGGCCGACCGGCATGTGACCGTCATTACCCAGCCGCTTTCGGGATCGAAGTTCAAGCTGGCGTTCTGGAAGGTGAAGAGACCGGCATCCTTCAGCGCCGACGCGTCCCATCCATAGAGGAGACGATACTTCGTGCCCTTGGCCGGCGGTGCCTGTAAAGGCGGCGCAACGGAGAAATCGATCTCCAGCTCGTCGGCCTCGCCGCCCTCGCAGTCGGTGAAGCGGACGGCCATGACGGCGCTGCCCCAGCCGGGAAGGAGGTCGGTGCCGGAGGTGCCGATAATCTGAACGACGGGCTTGCGCATGATTACTCCCAGGCGAGCACGAAGCGCTTGGCGGCGGTCTTCGGCGTGAACGCGGCCGGCAGGCGGACCACGGTTTCGGCCGGCACGATCGCGGCGGTCATCATTGCCGCAAGGCCGGGATTTGCCTCCAGCAGCGCCTCCACGGTGCCCCGGTTCTCTGTCTGCATGAGCTTGCGCGCGATCCGGTCGATCCGTTCGCCGCCAAGCGGGACGGGATAGGTCATCCGAGCAGGCCTCCGAGATTGATGATGTTCAGCCCACCGCCGAGCGCGGCCGAGGGCGGCAGCAGCAGGAGGCCGAGGGACACGTCCACCTTTCGGCCGACGCCGTCGAACGGGTGAAGGCGCTCCTCGTCGGTGTCGACCGTCTCGATGACGCAGAGGCCGTTGACGTCGCCCAGGTAATTGCCGCGCAGCCGAACATAGGGAACGACGGACTGGGCGCGATGGTGCGCCTTCAAGATGGCATAGGCATCGAGGCCGCCGACGACGTGCGGGAATGTCACGGCCTCAAGGGTGATGCGCTCGGGATCGACGCCCGTTTTCTGAACGCGGAAACCGGACTGCACCGAATGCACAGGAAAGCGCGCGGTCGAGGAATAGCTGATGCGCTGCGGGTTGAGGCCAACCGTGTAGAGGATCGCGCCGCCGATCGAGATAAGCGCGCCATAGGGCTTCAAGGCGCTCATGCCAGCCTCCGGCCGGTATCATAGAGGGTCCGCGCCTGCGCCTTCTGGATCTCGCGCCGACTTTGCCGTGCGGCATGCATCGAATTCGGCGAAACGATCGTCTGGTTGAACCTGTTGGAGGTCGGCGAGACGGACGTATGCTGCTGGCCCGTCGTCGCGGCCGCGCCACCACCAACCGGTGGAATAAAGTTCGGCTGGATCGTCGGCTGGGCCGTGAAGTTCAGCAAGCGCTGCATCTCCGCCGCTTTCTCGGCCGAGAGCGCGACGGCGCGGTCCAACTCGCTGCCGAGCTTCTCGTTGTAGCTCTGCATGGCTTGGCTGGCGGCGGGTGAAAGGTCGCCGCCGAGCTTCTGTTCCACGCTCTTGAGCTTGGGAATGGGGATTGCCCCTGTGCTCTTGCCGAGCGCCCCGCCATCGCCGCCCTGTGCGCGCTGCACCTCGTCGAGGTACATTTCGAGGTTCTTGATTTCCAGGCTGAGATTATCGCGCTGCGATTGAAGGAGATCGGGGCCGTCACCCTTGGCCCGGGGCAAGTCGGCCATGGCCTTAAACCGCGCCGCTATTTCCGCCTTGATCGCCGCCGGGTCCTCGCCGAGCAAGCCCTGGCGGCGCTCTACGGCATCCTCTTGCCGCCGATAGTCCGGGTTCACCGTACCTACGAACCATTCCCGGAATGGTTCCGTGAGCCAGTCCCACTTCTCGCCGATCTTCAGGCCGGTGGCTTCAAGCGCCGCGCCTCGCCGGTTGGCTTTTTCCTTCGGTGTCTTGCGGAGGAACTCGTAGTCCTCGTCCAGGTTCCCCGTACTGTTGTTCATGATCTGCGACAGGAAGTCGTCGTACATTTTCCGGTTGTTGAGGAGCGGTGCGAGCGCCAGCTTCGCTTGCTGGTCTCCGAACAGTTCGTTGACCTCGAACTCGTTGCCGCCGGTCAGCCGCATGATCTCGTCCATTACGGCTGTCAGGTAAGGCTTCCCGGTCGCGTCGGCCTGCTTCTTGACCTGTTCGAGATCGACGCCTTTTTCCTTGAAGTTTTTGACGGTGTCCTGGGATGTCAGCTTGCCGAGCAGGTTGCGAAGGTTGTTCGCCGCCTCGTCCTCGCTGCCCGCCGTTGTCCTAACGACCTGCGAGAGCGCGACCAGTTCGCCCCATCCAGCAAGCCCCTGTCGGCCCGTTCCTGCCATCATGGCACCGAGCGCCGGAAAATTCTTCGCCATAGCGCCGAGGTTGAAGCCGCCGAGCTTGCCGCCCTTGGCCATCATGTCGAGCGCGGCGGGGACTTCGCTGTCTTTCACGCCGAGGTTCTGCTTGGCGGCGATAATGGCGGTAGCGATGGTCTCGCCGCTGGTGTCGCCCGACACGGCTGCCTTCAGCGTCGGGTCAAGGATGTTCTCCTGCGAACCGAGATCGATGCCGACCGCTGCATAGGCATTGCGCGCCTGGTTGACGCTTCCCTGCTGCAAACCATAGCGCAGGGCTAGCTTTTCGTTCGAGGAGCCGATGCTGGCGACCGCTTCGGGCGTGCGCATCTCGGCCGTCACGGCGACGGAAGCCACCTCTCGGTTCAAATCCCGAAAGCGGCCGGTCAGCTCTTCCAGGCCGCGAATGATGTTATCGGCCGAGGCGAACGCCATAAGCCCGGCAAACGCCCCCGAAGCCGTTGCGCCGATGAGGCCGACCGTGCTGTTGAGCCTGCCGGCAGAGGTGTTCATCCGATCGAACTTTCCGGCATCCGCCCGGTTGATCTCCCGGAGCTTGTGGCCGAGACCGTCGAGATCGCGCTTGGCCTTAACGCCGGCCGTGCCGAGCGCCTTGATCTCCTTCTCGGCCTTGCTCGTGGAAATCTGGTTGAGCTTGCGGGCCTGCCGGTCGAGATCGCGGACCGGCATTTCCGCCCGCTTGGCCTCGCGGCCGACATCGCGAATGTTCTTGCCGAGCTTGTCGGCTCCGCCCGCAGAACCGAGCTTCTGCGCTTCACCGCGCAAGTCCTTCAGGTCGCGCTCTACGACCTTGGCTTCCCGCGAAAACTGGTTTTGAAGGCGAAGGCGAAGGGCGACGTCCAAGGTCACGGCGATGTTCCTGCCTGGCTGGCGGCCCGCGGGACAAGCAGGCCGAAGGTTTCTCGGTGGATCATCCGGGCCTCCTCGTGCCAGAGCAGGATGTCATCCCACCACATGTCCATGACGGCCGGGAGCGGCGTATGGAGATAGGAGGAAACCCGGGCGACATAGGCCCGCCAGCTCCTCAGCTCTCCTGCGGCTCGGGTTCCGGCCGGAGTGAGCGGGGCAAAAAATCGTAGCACGCGTCGGTGACCGCGTCGCCGTCCTCGTCGATAAGGCCCCGCAGCACATCCACCGGAAGCCGGGTCATCTCGGCGTAAATCTCGAAGGTCGAGAAACTGCCGGTGCGGGCGCGCTTGATGAAACGGTCGATGTCGCCGATACGGAGCCTGCGCACAGTGATGGTGGAGACGGTGACCCCGTCGCGCATGAAGGGGTGCTGAAGCGTCAACTCCTTCATATGCGTGCTGCCCAGGAACTGAAGCTCGGCGATCGGCTCGCTGCCTTCCGCCACCACCGTGTCCTGATGCGCGGTCGGCGCTGCCGCCGGCTTGCGGCCGGAATTGTCCAGTGCCTCCCACTGGTCAACAGGCGGTAGCGGTATTTCCTCGACCTTGGCGGCGAGCGGATTACCTTTCTCCTGCACCGTCTCGATCTGCATGGTCTGCTGGTCGTTCGAAACCATTTTGAAACCTCCTCAAAGCAGAGCCAGCCATTGGACACGGCCGGCGAAGAAGCATCCGCAACCACGCTCGATCAGGCGCGGATCATGCGGTTATGCTCAGCGGTATAATTGACACCCTCGATAATCAGGGTGTTGTTCTGGACATCGAACTTGTGGACGGTCTGGCCGTCCATGATGTCGTGGTAGAGCACGATTGACGACCAGATGAGCCGGGTCTTCCCACTCGACTTCTGCCCCTTCACGCCCGCCTGGGCGTACTCATTGAGCAGCCCCTTCAGAAATACGACGCGACCGAGGTTCTGCGCCGCGCCGTTGGCGGCCTCCCCAGTCGAGTTCGACGGGAAGACATTCAGCAGGTTCTCGTAGTACGAGACCGTCGTCCAGTCGCCGGGTTCGCGGCCGAACCGGGCCTTGAGGTCCTTGTGGACCCCTTCCACCGTCATCTCGGCGGTGAGCGGCTGCACTTCGGCCGGTAGCTCGAACGAAAACCACCCACCGCCCATGACGAGCTGCATCATCTCGCGGCGGAGCACCGGCAGAGTGGTTTCATCGGCGCGCAGGCGCTGGTTGATCTCGCCGCAGTACCAGTTGGCACCTCTGATCAGGCCATCCATGAGAATTCTCCTTTAGGCGGTGACGCGGACGTTCGACAGGCCGAGCTGCGAGAGCGCCGAGGCGATCGCGGCCTTAAGCACGTCAAAGGCTTCCGGCATGGCTTCGTCATAGAGTTGCAGATCGACGAGGTCGGGCGTTTCGGCCCAGCGCATCTTCGTGCGCAGGCCGCCGGCCTCCAGCAAGGTTGCCGGGTTCATGGCCTTCGACCAGATCAGCTCGTAGTCGATGAGCGCGCCGAGGGTTACGAGATCGCCCAGGAACTGGTCTGCCGCCCGATAGATGAGCGAGACGACGTGGCCGGTGATGTCCTCGGACATGTACTGGCGCAGCGGCCGCAGCATCGCCTTCTCGACGGCGCGGCGGGTGCGGATTTTCTTGATGGACCGCCAGCTCTTCACGGTCGGGTCCGTTGCCGTGGTGAAGGGCGCCCACAGCAGATTGCCCTCGATGATGCTGCCGACGCCCGCCTGGGCGAGCAGGTTCGCCTCGGAGCTGACATCGCCATCGGTGTAGCCGACCGGGACGGACGGCGCGAGGACGCCCTGCAGCGGGCGGTTCCAGAATGCCTTGTAGGGGCCGCCGGTCTCCTTGTCGCGGCGGACCATGGCGGCGGCGACGTTGGCCGAGATCGGCCGCGTGACGTTGCCTGCGCCGAGGTTCACCACGCCGGCCGGATACATGGCGACGACGTTGAGGGCGGTCGCGAAGTCCTCGGCCCATTCGATGGCGGCTTCCACGGACGAGGACGGCGTATCGGCGATGACGATGCAGTCGATGATGCGGTCTGAGATCGTGCGGGCCGTTGCGGCGACGGCATTGGTCGCGCCACCGATGCGGTGCGCCATATAGCCGGGCGCGATGATGCAGCCGGGTTCGATCTTGATGTGGCTCTTGGCGTCGAGCAGCGCCCACAGACCCGTCTTGGACCCGGCGCTGCCGACGATGGCGTTGATTTCCGCATCCAGCTTTGCGGCCGGATCGGTCAGGATCGAATGCTGGGAGCGGACGAAGGCGAGATCGGTGACGATGCCCTCCGTCAGGAACTGGTCGATGGTGTCGCGGGCGATACCTTCGCCGAGCTTCTCGACCTGCTCGGGATCGTCGATCGACAGGCGCACCGGCTCGTCGAGCGGGAAAACGGTATTGTCGGCAGCGGGTGCCGGCAGGCAGACGCCGACGACGGTGCTGTTGCGCGTGTCGATCTTGGCGACGGTGCTGCGCAGGTTCGAAAACCCGCGTACGCCGACGAAGTCCGTGGTGCCTGACATTGGTCGTCCCTGCTGAATGGTTCAAAGCTGGGGCGACGTTAGGCGTGGGCGGAATAGAAAAAGGGCTGACAGTTGTCAGCCCTTGACCGCTAAGTCCGCTTCTGCGGTGGAAGATGCGCGCAACGACGTCGAAAATCAACCCGACGCGGACAGACCTCAGGTTATCAGGTTGGCCGAGCGCCAGACGTCATCCATGTAGGCCGACGAGAAGCCCTTCATCGCAGCGAAGTAATCGACGAACCAGTTGGTGCGCAGGAAGGTCGTCGCGCCGCAGAGGGCCATGCGCGCTTGCCATTCGATATCCTCGTCGAGAATGGCAGATACCAGGGCCTCGAATTCTGCGGGTAACGTTTTGGACGTAATCGCAGCTAGGGCTTCCTCCCGGGTGATCAGCTCACGGTTTGCCAGTTCCTGGAAGAACTGACAGTGTGAGATTTCGTCGGGGACCGGCTCGGGCGATGCGGCAGGAGGCGAAAACACGCCATCGCTGAACAGGTAGCCCGGCTGCACCTCGTCGGGGACTGCGACATAGCCGCCGGGCGGGTTGCCGGTGAGGTCGAGCTGTACCACGACGCCGTTTTCGATGAGTACGTGAGGCATATCAGTCGACCCTCTCGATGATCACGTCGGAAAAAATACTTGGCCGGGTGTTAACGCCGTTCGATGCCCCCAACCCACCCGTGGCGTATGAGCTATGGGTGTACAGAGCAAGCTCAATCACCGTGGTTGTCGCGAGCTGAATTCGCCCTTTAACGGTAGCATTTACGGCCGCATAATCGCCTGACGCGATGCTATAGAGCTGTGGCCCGTCAAGCAGATACGATCCGCCAGCCTCACGGATGCTAAGCTGACCGAAGCCACTCCTAAAGAACTGCGACGTCGCATTGATGTCATACACTCCAGGAGGCAGTGTTATCTGGTTTGCGGCGAGACTGGCACCAGCGATCCCATTGACTACGACGGTGTTGAGTGTGCGGACCTGAACACCAGTAACAGACGAACCGCCAGCCGCACCAGCGGCTTTCTGATCACGGACATGCAGCACGCGTGCATCGCGCGCTGCGCCCTGCTGCCACGTTCGCAGCGACGTCATCAGCTTGGTGTTATCCAGTCCGGCTTCTGCGGTCAGCTTGTCAGCTATGGCGGTAAGAAGCGCCGAGAGATCTGCCATGCCGTCGATGACGATGTTAGAGAACGCCCGAATTGTGATGACGACGATGCCGGCTTTGACACGGCTCTCATTGTTGTTAACGCGAGCGCCCGGCGACAGCCCGCTGTCAAAGGATATCTTATCGACGGGACGTGCTGTCCCGGTGCTCGATCCCCCATGGTTCGGGAGCGTAGATGGCCCGCGCGTGAAGGCTCCCGCACCAGCGACTACAAAGCTGGCGCCCGCCGTGTCGGTGGCCCTCACGTCGAAAGACCCCGTAATGCGCTGCATCGCATCTTCCTGCGTCGTACCCGCCGCGCCAGCGAGCGGACCGGCCATGCGCAAAACACGGTCGGTGTAATTCGGCAAAACATTCGTGCCGAGATAGTCGTACAGTTGCGGATAAAGCTCCTCGTTAAAGACCGAGCCGTCGCAGACAAGGTTCGTGAGCGGAACCTCGTTGATCGGAAAGATTTCGAGCGTGCCGACCGATACGCCGCGCTTCTGGATTTCAGCCATGAGGTCATCGTTGAGGACCTCCAGCCCTTCCGCTACCTCGGCGCGCGTCGGTCGATCGGTGAGCGCTGCCGCAAGGCCGGTCACCTCGGCTATCAGATGCGGGTGGACGCCCAGCGCCGCCAGGGCCGACGACGGTACGTACAGGCCGCCGCTCGATTTGACGAGCACGTAGTTCGTCGGCGCGCCGGCGGCCCCTTCGACGTCGGTCAGATCATCGAGCGCAAACTGGCGATCGCTCGACATCTTGGCATTGAGCGCGTCGATGAGGCCGGTGATGGTGCTCATCGCCTGATCGTGCTCGGCCGGCGCTTTCTGCGCGACGAGCTGCGCCAGGGCGTGCAGGAAGGCATCGACCATATCCCAGGCCATAGCCAGGGCGTCGAATTCCTCGTCGATATTCCGAGACGGCACGCGGGTGCGGTTCGGTTTTGGAAGGCCAAGGTGGGTGGTTGTGTCTGCCATGTCTCGGCTCCTCAGAATACGGCGGCGCTGTAATGGCCGGCGACGAGGCGTGAGGCGGGGCCGCCTGTGCCGGTCAGCTTCAGGCGGCAGGTCGTGCCGGTCTGGCCCGTCAGCTCGTGCTTGCGATCCACCCACAGCGGGAAGGCCAGTTGCTCATTCTCGGCCACCGGCATGGCGACGAAGGGGCCGTCGTCGATCGACAGGCCGACCGCGATCGTGGAGCCACCCGGCAGGTAAGCCTTGAAGTAGTTCGCGATGCGCACCGCCTCGCCCAGGGCAAAGGCACGGGTGACGTAGGTGAACTCCTCGTGGATGTGCCCGGCGACCAGATCGACGGGCGCATAAAGGATGGGCGAGAGCTTCGAAGTGCCTTTGAGGATCGCCCGGAGCTGCACCGTCTCGGTGATGTATTCGGTGAGCTGCAGCACCTGGAACGGGGCCAGCCGGTATTTCGTGCCGTTGGTCCGCTCGATCTCGAACTCCACCGAGCATCCGGCGGCCGGGATCTCGACGGCCGCGCGCACCTGAATGTCCGAGCAGTCTACTAAATCGAAGCTCCCCAGCTCGACGACCTTCGTGGTCACCGGGTAGTTCGCGACGACGATACGGAAGGCAAGCGCCTCGTCCTGGTGCGCGGTGTAGGTTTCGGCGTTGACCGAAGAGAAACGTGCGCTGGTCGTATAGGGGTGGCTCGCGATCTTCTGCTGAAGCTCCTGGTCGAACCCGCCCAGCTTGGCGATCGAGACTGAGTGATCCGCATCGTCGGTCTTGATGACGAAGGCCTGAAGGAATTGCGGGCCTGTGGTGACGGGCAGCGTGTAGCGGGCCGCTTTCCAGCCGATGACCGCGCCGACCATGGGCAGGATCGCTTCCGCCTGGATGTCGGTCGTCGGATAGCCGTTGTTCATCGTGACCTGATTGACGACGATGTGCTTGGCCTCATCGCCGATGTGGCAAAGATGGAAATCGACGCCCATGACCTGCCGGGTCTCGGGCAAGGCGAAGCCCTGCGCCTGCGGGTCCAGGCCACGCGAGCCGTCAGCGCCGCTGCCACGCCCGCCACCGCCCATCGCGACCGTACGTGCCCGCGTCCAGGTTAAAACTGTCGTGACGAGCCGCATGGTCCGCGTCGTGACGGTGCCCTGTCCGGCAAAGAGAGCCGTCGCGTCCGTCCCGCCCATTCCCTTGGCGGCAACGATCTTGGAGCCGGCCGTGACGTTCGGCGGGATGACGAAGCTGCCGCTGAGTTCCCCCGTGCCGTCGGCGGTGTGAACGCCGGCCGGCTTGACGTCGACGCTATCGAAGGTCAGTTCGTCGAGGATCTCGCCGGGCGCGAAACCCGAGATCGTGAAAGAGACAGGGATCTGGCGCAGGAATTCGATCATCTCCGTACGCGTATCGACCAGCTCGGAAGAGGTCGTTGCGGTGCGGAGCGGCCCGCTGTCCGTCCTCGTGCCACGGTTGAACTCCTGCGTGCGCGCGGATGTCCATGTGTCGCGGGTCTCCGTCCAGAAGTCCACCGGCGGCACGAGCTTCAGCGCTCCGGGCAGGAACGTGAAGTTCTGGTACGGATTGATCTTCTCGCAGAAGCTCTTCAGCGGCTGTGAGACGATGACCTCCTCGACGGGATCGAGCATCACCGGGCCGGTCAATGTCGTGGTGAAGAAGGTCGGGTCGATCGCAAGCTGCACCATGCCGTCGAAGATCGCGCCGGACTGGGCAAGACCCGCATCGCGGTAGGTGTCGTCGATGAAGGGATCGACGAAGATGCCCTTCTTCGCCACCGGCTCCCGGCTGTCGATGGACTGCTGGATGCGCTCCAGGCCCATGAGGCGCTGCATATCGAGGAAGGCGAACTTCAGTCGGGCGATCTCGGACTGCGGGTTGAAGACCACGCCGTCGTTCTTCCCATCGATGACGATGCGCGGCGGCCCCATCCAGTCGTTGTGCACCTGGCAGAGCTTCAGGGCGTTGTCGGGCGCTGCCGGCGGCAGGCCGTTGGCGCGGGCCGAGATACCCTTGATGTAAAGCGGCGCGCCGTCCTCGGCGAGGCAAAGGCGGTCGATGCGCGGGAGCTTGGACGTGTATGCCAGGATAGCAGCGCCGCCGTCTGCGCCACCGGCGACGGTGATCGCCGTATCGGTGCGGGCGGTTGGCTCGACGAGGTCGAGGTAGCGGAAGGTGACGGGATAGGTCGCCCCGGCAAGTGGTTCCCCGCCGGCAAGGCCCCAGTTCACCGTGTTCGCGGTCAGGGTATAGTCCACGTCCTTGGTGAAGCCGGCGATGCCGACGATGCTGGTAACGCCGGTTTTCGGGAGGCCGTCCTGCCCGTTCGCGATCGGGCCGCGCGTGACGTTGACGGTGATTTCCTTGGTCAGCAGGATCGAGTTGACGACGCCGATCGGTGCGAAGTCCACCTCGAATGTGTGGCTGGCGCCACCGGGATAGATATGCGTCTCGCCGGGGATGATCATCTCGTCCCAGTCTTCCGGCTCTTCATGGCGCAGGGCGGCAAGACGCGAGCGCTTATAACCGTAGATATTGGCCTCGCCTTCGCTGATCGAAAAAATCTGCTTGCCGGCATTGGTGGCGAGATAGGTCACGCGGCAGCCGTGGACGATGTAGTTGCCGTTTGGCCGGTCCTGGTCCGCGATCGCCGCCATGACCGGTGCAAAGAGGTTCGGGCCTTGCTCGTCCAGGATCACGCCGTCCTGGAGGATGTAGACCGTGAAGAACAGGCCCGGCTCGTCGGCGTCCTTGTTCGCCCAGGTGGCGCTGCGGATCTCGCGCGCCGCGCCGCCTTCCCCTTCCGAGATCGGGCCGGGCACCAGACCCACGAGGGACGCATCCTGCTCGTGGGTGACGTAGTCGGTAAGCAGGCGGATGCCGACCTCGACGCGGCCGACCATGGAGACGCCGGCAAGCACGCGGGCCGGTACCTCCCATATATCGCCATCGGCATAAACGCGGCCGACCTCGATCGTTACAGTGCCGGCATCGATGTCGACGAAGGCAGCGCCACGGTCGATCCGGTCGCCATCATTCACGATGATATGGCCGAGCCGCTTCAGCGCGTTGCGCTGGATGGTCTGGATCTCGTTGAGTTCAGTCGTCTGGATGAACGGCTCCTCGCCATAGAACACGAGCGCCTGATAGTCGGGGCGATCCTGGGCGCGGTCGAAAGCGTCGGGCAGGCCGGAAGGGTGTTCAAAGGCCATTTTAGAACCTCACAAGGAATTTGAAGCGCTCGCGAACGGTGGCGCGGAGCGGCAGGGAAATCGGGGTTTCGGCAAAAGGTGCGCCGGCCGTCACCTCCTCGGGCTTCAGCCAGAGGCGGCCGGGAGGGATGCCAGCGGCAAGGGTGACGCCTGCCATCAGGGCGACCGACCGGGCTTCGACACCATCGGCATCGCGGAAGCCGGTCATTGCCTCGATGTAGGCCGTCTGCCCAGCCGGCGCTGGAGACCAGGACTGGCCGGCGATCCGATAGCGGCCGTCAAGGACCTGTGTGACGGCATGGCAGGCACGGCAGCGGCGATAGCCGATGACGACGCCGGCAGCGTCCTGCAGGCGGGCATAGATCGGCCGGGCGATGAACCAGGCCGCCATCAGTGCCCGGCGCTGGGCCGCGGGGCTTGCCGCCCAGGGGAAGGTTGCCGTCACCCACGGATAGGTCATCGACACCCACGGCAGACCGCCTTCCTCCGGTTCCTCGATCCAGTTGCCGATTGCCAGTCCCTCGGCTTCGGTCAGCGTGTGGTCGATCTCCATCGTGCGACCGAAGGACCAGAGCGTTCCGCCGTCCTTGAGGCGGATGCCGCTCTCGCGGTCGAGGAGGCTTTGGTTGAGGCGGGACGCGTTGCCGATCAGCGGGCCGACGTCGTACTGGTGGACGCCACGGCGCAGGTCCGAGCGCTTCGGCCCGGACAGGCGCGTGACGCCCTCGATGCGCTCCAGCAGCGGGCGATCGTTCGCCGGCAGCGCCGGGAACCGAAGCTGAAAGGAGTTCCACCAGACGCGGCCGTGCCATGCCGGCTCGGCCGTGGCGGTGATGCCGAGGAAGGCAAGGCCGCGCGCGATTGCGTCATAGGTTCCGCGCACCCGCATCCAGCGCACGCCTCGACCGTCGAGCAGCTCATAGACGTTATCGACATATGGCGTGAGCATCCCCAGGCCATCCTCGAATACGAGGAACGGCAACACGTCCGGAGCGGGCGAAATCCGTTTTCCGGTCCATATACCCGGGGTCGCTGCCCGCAGCTCGGCCCAGCGCGCGAGCCTGGTTTCCTCAAGCACCCGTTCGTAGATGTCGGTGGAAGACGCGGGAAGCAGCGAGGTCAATAGGCTCTCCCCTTCAGGACAAGGTTGATGCTGCCGATGGAGATGGCTTCGGTCGGCTGGGCGACGACGTCGGCGGAGGTAGCGGGCACCGCCTTGTGCACGCCCGGGATCATCAGCTTCGAGATCCACCACGCGGCCACGAGGTCGCGGCCAAGGCCCTGTTCGGTAGCCCACGCGGCGCGCAGGTTCGAAGCGGCGCGGGCAACGGTGGCCTCCTCGGCATCGGGCAGCAGCCAGATATCGGCGGCAAGGTTGGCGACCTTGCGAATGGCCGGCTGCACGATGACGGTGTCGTTCATCACCTGGGCGGCCGGTGCGGTGACGGCCGCGCGAACGGCATTGAGAAGCCCGGCGCTGGCGACGCCGTCCGCCTCCGATGAGAATATCGCGATGTAGATAACGGGGCTGCGCCCGATCCGATAAGGCTCCGCCCATTTCACCCGAAGGTCGGCCGACATGGCGAGGAACTGGTAGCGCTCCTGCGGGCCGGCCGTGGAGCGTCCCATGATGCCGAGGAGGATGCGCACCAGGAAGCGATCGTCATCCTCGCCGGGCATGCGCAGAACGGGCACGCTCGCCGCGAGATGGTCGAGGTTCCCGCGCCGCGCGAAATACAGGAACGTCGAGCGGAAGGTGTCGTTGATCTCGGCCCGCAGCAGCATCTCGCGGGTGCTTTCGGCCTGGTTGTCGATTGCAAACGGATCGCTGTCCAGCATCTCGACGCTATAGGCCGGCAGGTCCGGGAACTGCGCGCGTGCGACGGCCCACTTCGCAAGGAACGTCTGCTTCTGGCGCTCGACGATGGCTTCATAGTCGAGTTCGCGGATGACGGCCGGCTTCGGAAGGGCGGAAAGGTCGATGGTCATGCGACCCCCAGTGCAACGGGCGTGGTGGCGCGCAGGCCGAGGTCGACAGCGAGGTCGTAGTTTCCGAAACGGCCTTCCGGGAAATAGAGGCCGCCGTGGCGAATGCCGAGCCGACCGCCGTCCGTCATCGTGACGAGCTGCAACTGGCCGAGCAGGTATTCCGGCTCCCAGAGCGCCGCGCTCGCCACCATCTCATTATAGAGAAGGAGCGCGATCGACGGTGTGAGGTCTTCGGAAAGCAACGAGCGAAGATCCGCGCCGAAGGTCAGGCGCATGACGCGGGCACCGATCCGGGTGTGCCAGATCTTGCCGAGAGACTGGGCAAGGTGCGCCGGGCCGGTGAGCAGCTTGCCCGTCCGTGCATTGATTCCGACGCGATAGCGGATTTCACCGGCCATGCTTCAAAGCCTCTTCAAACGGTCTCGGCGTCTGCGGCGGTCTGCTCGTCGCTGCCGGGGACCGACGGCGGTGCAATGTGAAGGGCGAGCAGCTCGCCGCGCGCCTCGTCCTCGGTGAGGCGGAGCGTATCGCCCGGCTTCACGCGGCGGCCGGCGACGCGCGAGGGCGCACGATCTGTCACCGTGTATTCGATACGCCCGTCGCCGGCCTCGGCCGGGTCTGCCGCGTCCTTCAACACCAGCGGCGTGACCTCCGGGAGTTTCGGCAGGGGCGCGTCGCGCAGCGTATCGACGGCGGCGGAAAGCTCTTGCTTGGCTGATTTTGCCATGGGGGTCTCCTTCAGCGGGGCGGCTTGCCGGAAAGGGCACCGCCGGGTTCAACATCTTCGTGGACATGGTCCTTGCCGATCTGGACGTCGTCGTGAAACACGCCGCCGCCCAAGGTCTGCCAGCCGGCCGCATCGAGGACGGCCGTGCAGCCACCGGCGCGGAACACGAGCTGGTCGCCCTTCATCTCGATCCGGGTCTGCCCGCGGGCGAACATGGAAAGGTCGCTCGCCTTCGACGGCGCGGCGTGATCCTGGTCGAAGGTCGCCGGGATGGCGATCGAGCCAGCGCCGACCGTGCCAGACAGCGAGATCAGCATCATCTGCTCGTCCCCGCCCGGCTCGCTGTGGATAGAGAGCTGGCCGACGCCGGCTTCCTGCCACCGTGTCCAGGGACCGAGCACGTCTTCGCCCTTCGAATTCTTGCCGAGCTTCAACCGCAGCCGGCGGCGTTCCGGATCGACCGGGCCGACCTTGCCGGGGATCAGCATCATGGACATGCGCCGCTCGGCCGCTTCCATGCGGGCGAGCTGGCGGCGAAGTTCCAGGGCGACCGGATCACGCATCCTCATCGGCCTCCCGTTCGGCCGGGATCCACGGAGCCAGCTCGTCGATCATGTCGGCATCGGGATAGACGATCGCGCCGAGCTGCTCGTCGTAGCGGCCGGCATGCGGCGGCATAAAGCCGGTGCCCAGCGCCGGCACGATCTGCGTCCAGGTGACGGTGTAGTAGGCCACGCCCTGGGCGGCATCGCGGATCGTGAAGAGCGGCTTCAGTTCTGCCGGCGGCGTGGTCTCGGGTGGCAGAACGCCCGACCGGCCCCACAGGCTCGTTTCGAGATCCGCTAGGATTTCGAGGAGCCGGCCGCCGATCGCAAGGCCCACGGCCTCCTTTTCGACCCGGCGCGCGCCGACCACCTTGGCCTCGGCGACGATGTAGGCGACCCATTCGACGACAAGGTAGAACATGCCTTCCGCGTGCTGGCCGGTCTTCACCTTGCTCCAGCCAAGGCCGATGCCGGGGGCGTTCACCACAGTCCTGGAGATCAGCTCGGATACGTCGACCTTGCCCGGATGCGGCACGACGGTCACGCCCGGGTTGAGCAGCTTCAGGCTGGAAACGATTGCCGCCTGCAGGGGAGCAAGCGGGTCGGTTTCGAGCAATTCGGCGAAGGGTTTCGGATCGATCATGGCAGCACCCCGAAGAAGTCCGTCACGGCGTCGACGATCTCGCGGGCGTTCTCGTCGGAAATGCCGACGAACGGACGGGCCGGGATATCCACCTTCTTGGAGCGAATGGTTTTGCCGCCGAGCTGGAAGACGAGCGCTTCCGCCGACTTCGGTACGATCGTCATGCCCTCCTGGTGGACGTGCGCCCATTCCCATGCGGCTCCCCACTGCGCTTCGCTGGCTGAGGCAAAGGAGGCGACGGAGGCGAGCAGATGCTGGCCGGTCTGCATGAGGATGGACGTGTCCTGCGAGTTCGGCTTCCAGGGCGTGCCGTCCGGCGCGGTCTTCTCCTCGGCGATGCGGCGGCGGGTCTGGTTCTCGCCGATGGCGGCAATGTTCGTCATCAGCTCGGACGGTTCGAAGTCGAACCAGCGCCGAAGCTTCAGGCGGGCATCGTCCAGATCGGAGGCGTCGAGCGTGATGCCGAAGCTCATATCCGGCCGAGCCTTTCCCTGGTGAACATGCGTACCGGAGCCTCAACGACGACTTCGTTCTGACCGACGCCGCCGGCATCGCCGCCGGTTCCCGAACTACCACCCGTCGTCGTCAGCGCCCCCTTGCCGGCCGCGATGGCCTCCAGGCGCTTGATGGCCGTGTCGTGCCGTTCCTTGATCGTCTCGGAAGAGCGGCTGAACGCGAGCGCGATGCGGTAAAAGGCGATGTCCATGCAGTAGACGCGCAGCACCGCAAGGCTGTCTTCGTCCAGGCTGGCAAGATCGGAGGAGGAATAGCGGGCCGCGAGGATCGCGCGGATCTCCGTCGAGGCGTCGGTGATGCCGGCCACGATCCGCACATCGTCACGCAAGCCCGTCCGCTCATCGGCCGCGACGAGCGTGAGCTGCTCGTTGTGACGGGCTTCGAGATCGGCGATGGTGGCGTAGACGGCCATGGTTACGCCTCGTCGCCGTCGAGCTGGACGCGCCCGGGCTTGAAGACGGCCCGGTTGATCGCCATGAAACCCTGCTCGATGTGGGAGCGCCCGATGGCAAGCCAGCGCTGATCGACCTCGGACGAGGCGGTGTACTGGTCGAGAAGTCGAAGGATGGCTTCCTCAACCTTCTTGTTCTCGTTGACGACGGCGATCTTCTCCTCGCTCTGGGCGTGGTAGCCGGCGATGGGAAGCCCCTTATGCTCGGACATGGCGATGACCTTTCAAAAGAGATGCGGGCTTCGCCGCTTGTGTTGTGCCGCTGTTGTGGTGCCCCTGTCGGGCTTCTGCTGCACCAGGGCTACGGGCGATGGGCGACAGGCTTCAGATGTCGACCGGCCCTCGCGGCGCTCCCGTCGAAATCTCAGTCATCCTCGACCGGGCGCTCTTCGAAGCGGCTATCGATCTTCAGCAGCGGGTCGGCGCGCAGCCGCTCCAGCACGTCCGTGCGTTCATCATTGTCCGCGCCGAGTTCTTCCCAGCGCAGATCGACCGGGACCGGGCCGAAGCCGAACCCGGCACGGCGACGCGGCCCGCCGGGGGCGGAGACCACCAAAACCTGTTCCGCCGCGATCATCTGCATGGTCTCGCCGCCGTCTTCGCCCGGCGCTCCGGTTTCGCCGCCTTCCGTGGAACCCTTGTGCTCATGGGCCTGGAAAGCCGCGCCGGCATCGTTCTGCAAGGTCTCGCCGGCCGAGCCGCCGGTTGCCTGATCGTTGGTTGCGACCTTTTCGGCCGGGGTGGACTGTTTTGCCATGTTGGTCTCCTTGGTTTCCGAGCAAGCACGCGGATTGGTGCTTGCCGGGAAACCGCCGGCGGCGGGAGGAGGAGAAGCCGCCGGCGATCCTGCGGCCGTGCGCAACGGCCGCTCCGCGGATCAGTCGAGAAGCGGAAGCTCCATGGTCTGGACGAGATTGCGCAGCGTGTTGGACGAGCCGCCGATCGTTTCGGACAACAGGAGTTCCCTCGCCTTGAAGACGTTGCTGCTGCCGACGAGCAGATGCGTGGGCTTGATGTTGAGCTTGCGTCCCTCGTCGTCGGTAAGCGCCGACATGGCCTGCCAGGCTGCCTTGAGGTTCGTCGCATCCAGCGCCACGGTCGCGCCGTAGGCCATCTGCCAGAAGCCGAAGCCGACTGCCCCGCGCACATCTGCGCCATAGACATATTCGTCGTTCATGAAGACGTGGTCCGACGACTTCGGGTCTTCCTTGTTGACGAAGCTGGGTTCGCCGACCTTCTGGTAGATCCACGGCTTCAGCGGCTTGGAGAGGTCGGCCAGGATCCAGAGATTGGAACCACCAGCGGCATAGTTCGAAACCGACGTCACCGCGCCGGGCTTGCCAACGGGATGATCGGTATCGAAGAAGTTATTGCCGTCGAAGCAGGGCAACGACGCGCCGGACGTGACCAGCTCCATCGTGGTTTCGTCGGGATGCAGGGCGACGGAATTGCCGAGCATCTCGAAACGCGGCCGGTAGACACCGAGCCGGTCGTAGAAGATGTCGTCGGCGCTGACCGAAACCGTCAACTCGAACTTCCGGTTCTTGATGGAATAGGCCTTTTCCGTGAGGCCGTGGATGTGGCGTGCGCCGATCCATTCGCGCATTTTGGGGATCGACCCCAGCCAGCCGTAAAGCTCTTCCGGCGCATCAGAATTGATCACCGTGGCCAGCGACTGGTAGATGGCGGCAGTGGAGGTCAGGCCGAGCTGGAAGGCGGTCTTGAAGCCGCGCCTTGCCGCATCGAGCTTTTCCGCTGTGAGAACGCGGGACATAAGTGGTCCTTTCTGGTTGAGGTCAGTAGCCGACGCGCACGAAGACGCCGGCAGCGTCGATTGCGATCACCTTGCCGGCGACCGAGCGGGTGTTGGTGCCGTTGGTCTTGGCAACGGTCTGGTCATCGACAACAAAGCAGTCCTTGCTGATGTCGCCGGCCGTGACCGCATCGGCCCCCTGGTTAAAGAGGCGGAAGGTGCCGCGCTTGCAGGGCACCGTGACGGAGCCGTCCGCGCCGGTGTTCTTCACGGTCTTGAGGGCGAACCCGACTGCCGTCAGATTGGTCGCGGTCTTGCCGGGGACAGCAAGGCCCCCTTCCATCACGACAAGCGCGCCCTGGTGGATCGTCACCCCACCCTTGACGGGCGGATCGGAATAGTCGGGCGCGATCTCTACGAGCTGGCGCCCTTCACTCATTGCGGTCATGATCGTTCCTTTCCCGATCAGGCGGCCGGAAGGCCGTTGGCTTTGCGGTAGTCTTCCTCGGACAGGTCCAGCGAGCGCATGACGTTCCGATCCTCGGCGGACAGGGTGTAGGTCTCGCCGCCGGGCGCGCGCCTGGTGTCGAGGTCGGTCGGGGCAAGGCCAGCGCCGAGGGTCGCGATAAGGGCCGTCACCGAGGCAAGGCCGTCGTCGGTCGCGCAGAGGGTTTCGTAATGGTCACGGTGGGCCGGGGAGATTTTCTTGGCCTTCAAGGCACCTTCGAGAAGCGCGTCCACCTTCTCCTTCCGGCCGGCCTTCTTGATCTCGCTGAGTTCATTCTGCGAGGAAGCAAGGGTGTCGAGGGCCTGCTGGTGCACGGCAGGATCGATGCGCCTCTGCAGATTGGTGATGGCGGACAGGCAGGACGCCTCCGCAGCATCCTCGGTGAGGCCGAGCGCAATGGCGATAGCTTTCAGCATTTTGGTCTCCGTTTTGGGTTGGGCCGACGCCACGGCGGGCATCGAGATGGCGGGCGCGGCGACGAGGGCAGCCGAATGCAGCCAGATGGCCTTGCCGAACTCGTCGGCCTGCAGGGCGGGAGAGATGTAGCGATGGCTGCGCGCGGTGAGGATGCGGATGCCTTCTTCGAGCCAGCTCACGCGCCCATAGAGGCCGTCCGGCAGCGCCTCCAGCTTCTCGATCCAGGCGACGGCCGGCGCGATGTCACCGAACATGGCCTTCTTGACGGTCGCATGGTCGACATCGAGGGGAACGGCGACGCCGTCCGCATCGAAGCGCTGGACGAGCGCCTCGGGGTCTACGTCGAAGCTGCGGCCGTCGCGGGCGGTGAAACGGCCGCGGGGCGTAAGCTTGATCCATTCGGGCGCGCGCTTCTCCTCGCCGGCTGCCTGATCGGCGGCGAAGACGTCGATGGTGGCGATGCCCGTCATGGCTTCGGCGGCGGCGCTGGCCGTCGCGTCCAAGCAGGCGATCGAAAGGTGGCTTGTGGTTTCCTGAAGCATGCGGCAATGTTTGCCAGAGCCGCGAGGGGCGCAGGGGCTGACAACTGTCAGCCACGGCGCATCAGGTGACGCGGGAGCGCTTCGGTTCCCTATCTACGCCGGTCACCGTCCCGCAATCAATCCTCACATCGATTTTGAAGCCGGTTTGAAGGCCGTGGGCGCGCAACGCACCCCTCGCGGGCATAACGAGGCGTCCGGGCCGGCCGTGCGCGCTGGTGGCGCTTATTTGCACGCCCGAGTCCGTGAGGTTGCCCTGACCCCGGCCATCCCCTATATTGCATCTGTGCGGCAGCGAAGTCCGTTGGCCACGATTGCCCGCTGGAGGGTGCCCGGTCAGGCCGGGACGCGGTCCCTCCCTGCCGCACCTCATTCCCCTCCTGGCCATTTCATGCCCGCCCGCTCGACCGCGTTGCGCAATTCCTTCTCCTGCTTCTGATGCAGCGACGTCGCGCGCATGTAGCCGGTTTCGGACAATGTGACGAAAGCCCGCCACCACGCCTTTCCGATCCGCCGGATGATCGACCGGACGTGCCCCTTGCCGCGGGGGTCCGGCAGCACCAGGCCCTCGGCCAGCAGCTCGGGATAGACCGCAAAATCGTCCACCGACATCTTGTGCCGGCCGATCCGCTCGACGATGGTTTCGCTGGTCACCGATATGACGGCGCTCCTCGCGCCGAGATCTTCGGCGAGCTCCTTCGAGACGCCGGCCGGCAGCCAGACCTTCTGCGGGAGGCGTGGCGCAAGGCGCAGATAGGGATCGTCCCAAAGCTCCTTCAGCACTCGCGTCGCATCCGCCCCGGGTGCTGCGTCAAGCTGGGTCTCGAAATTCCGGATCAGCGTCGTGGCGCGCGCAAGGCCCGGGTTCGTGTGCCAGCCGGCATCGATGCCCGGCGGCACCATGGATATCTCGCCGGTGCGCCGGTTGCGGTGCCGGATGTCGGGACCGAGGTCGGGCGGATTGTCCGTGTACCGGATCGTGATGTCCTCGCCCTGGTCATTCTTGCCGATGACGCGTGTGGTGCCGAGAAGCGCTCGGGCCTCGCGTTCGGTGAGCATGCGGACCTGACACTTGCAGAGCCAGCCGTTCGGCGGCCAGTGTGTCTTCCAGAACGGATGATCGATCGGCAGGATGAGGCCGACCCACTGCAGATGCTCGACGCGGGGATCGCTCGACGTGGTGCGCATGTACAGCACATACGGCAGAACACCCTTCGACCGCTGCGCCCGTTCCCACTGGCCGGCCGAGCGGGCGGAGTTCATGTTACTCCAGAAGATCGTCTTCAGCCGGCGGTCGGACGAGAAGTCCACCATGCGATCGGGATCAATGCCGGAAGGATCGGACACCATGCGCGGCTGCCACCAGCCGAGCTTCGTCAGCTCCTTTTCTATCAGCGGCTTCCAGGTGTCGAAGCCTTTGCCTTCGTCGATCGCCTGGGCGATCGTGCGGTGAAAGGCGGACGTCACCTCCAGCTCCGTCGTCTTGGCGACGGTCATGATGTAGGCGTGCTCTTCCGCCCATATGTCCAGCCAGGAGAAGCTCGGCTTGACCGCCTTGGTGCGAAAATAGCCCGAGACCTCGGGCGGATAGGCGAAGCGTGATGCCCGTTCTGCCATCGGGTCAGTCCGCGATATCGCCGATGCCACGGGCGATGGCCGTCAGCCGCGCAAGCCGCTCGCCCATCTCCCTGGCATCCGGGCCGGCCGCCGAAAGCAGCTTCAAAGCGTCTTCGAAGGAGGTGGCGCTGGCGATGATGGAGGCGATCGGCGTGACGATCGGTGCGGCGACCGCCTCCCAATCGTCCATGGCCTCGGTGAACAGCGCCTCGATCTGGTCGAGCGCATCCGGCTCGCCGGCCTCGGCCGCCAGCAGCGCGGTGCAGGCACCACAACGGCAGGCGCGCTTGTGGTCCGACACCATGGCAGAGAGCGCGGCCGTCTGCGCTTTGCGCTCTTTCTGGGTGTCGGCGTCATCGTCGGCCGGAGCCGGTGTCTTCGGCTTCGGCGGGGTTGTGGGCGGCGTCGCGGCCGGATCGGCGGGCGCGGTCTCCTTCTTCAGGATTTCGTCATCCGCCGCCGGGTCCGAAAGCCCAAGCTTGTTGCGAATTTCATTCTGGCTGACGCGCAGACCGAGAGGGACCAGGACGCCGAGACTGTCGGAGAGCGCCTTGACGTCTTCCGGGTCTGGCACCGGCAGCTCAACGAAGGGATAGTGCTCCTGCGGACCAAAGTTGAGGTCCACGAACGGTTTGATGAGGTCGCGATTGATCGTGATGGCGAGCTGCCGGCAGTCGGCGCGCAGGATGTCCAGGCGCACCTCGTTGTGGATTTTCGCCTGGCCGAGCGAGGAGCCATTGTCGCTGGTCATGGTCTGACCGACAACGAGCTTGGAAATCTGCTTGTCGATATAGTCGAGCAGACCGCCGAAGACGGCCGCGCCGTTCGCACCGTTGACTTCGTGGAAGTCGATCTCCATTCCGGCCGGGATGATCGCAGCCGCGTCATTGGCGATGGAGGAGACGGCTTTCAGGAGGGTCCGCTTGTCGGCGGCGCTGGCGCTTGGATTGTATTTGCCCACGCGCAGCGGCATGCCGTAGACCTCGCTGAAGGCGGCCCAATCCTGCAGGGTGAACTGCTGGATGAGATAACCCCATGCCGCCGGTCGCGCCATGCCACGCCGTAAGGGCAGGCCCAGTTTCGTGCGAGGCATGTGACGCAGGAACTTGGCTTCCGGCAGAAGCTCGCCATCAATGGACCCATCGACGGCAAGACGCAGGTGCCGCAGGCTGAGCAGTTCCATCTGGAAGAAGCGCGGATCTCGCCCGATATACTCTACCGGACGAAGTGCGCGGCGCTCGTACTCCCAGTTCATTTCGACGCAACTGTACCCCTTGGAAATGCCATCGGGCAGTTCGCCGCGAGCTTCCTTGAAGCCGTCGTCCTCAACCAGCTCCGTGACGGCATCAACAATCCTGGTCGGCACCTTGTCGTTGGAAAGCGTCAGGTCGACGCTCTCGATGGCGAGGCGGCGCGTCTGGAGCTGGGAGGCATAGTGCAGATAACGCTCCTCCATCTCTTCGGCCAACGTGAGATAGGCACGGGCCTGCCCCTCGGCGGCGTCTTTCAGGATGGTGCCGAGTCGCTCGGGCGTCAGGCCGGATGCAACGCGATCCTCGTGCGTGCGACGCACGCCGGCAATGGTCGGCGTCGCGATTTCCTCGGACAGCAACTGCACGATGATCGGGCGACCATCGGGACCAAGGATGGAAGAAGTGCGCGTGCCTACCAATGCCGCCTCCCGTATTCGTTTTCATCGTCGTCATCGAGCGGCGGGCCACCGTTGTGGCCGAGGGACGATGCCGGTTGATATTCGTAGATCTCCGCGCCATCACTGGCGGCATGGATGCCGAGGAACGCCGCCCAGGTGCGGTCGGCGTGATCGTCGTCGCGTTCGGCCACGAAGCGCGGAGCGCCGGTCGCAGAGGCAACGCGGCGCAGTTTGTGAAGGTCGGAACGCAGGGGCACATTGCCCTCCGGGATCCGCACCTTGCGATCCTCAAAGGCGTCCTTGCCGGAATTGGCCATGACAAGCTTGTTCGGCCCGGTGAACAGAACGCCCTCGATCACGTTGCCGTAGCGGCGCTGGGCGTCCTCGACCACCTTCTCGCCCATGCCGGTCTGGTCGATGCAGACGCGCCCAACGCGGTACTTTCGCATCACCTCGTCGAAAGCCATGTCCATTTCGAGGAATGTCGCCTGCTTCTGTTCGATGATCTCCCGGCACCAGAGAACGTCGCCGACCTTCTCCCATACCCAGATAACGTGAAGGTCATGGCGGCGGCCGATATCGCGCCCCACGAAGCAAACATTCCCCTGGTAGAGGTCAGGGTCGCCGGCATGTTCGTCCTCGACGGAATTGATGAGGTCGTAGGACAACCAGGCGCTCGCCTCGTCGAGCCACTGCAGCTCGAATTCCTGTGCCCAGAGTTCATCGTCGGCAAGGCCGGCGCGCAACTCCTCGATGTTGCGAGGCAGGCCATCGGCGACGGCCTGATAGATATCGACGCTATGACGCGACCAGGTCTGGTCGTTGCCCGTCATCAGCTCATAGAACTTGTTGCCCTTGCCCTTCGGTGTCGACGTGACGCGGATCTTCCAGCCTTTGGAGATGACCGGGAAGAGTGCGCCCCAGATCTCGCGGCTGTCCTTATGGATGGCAAACTCGTCGAGGAAGACGTTACGGGAGAAACCGCGCGCCGTGTCGGGATTGGCCGGAAGTGCAAGGATGCTATTGCCATGAGGCAGGACAACCTCCATGGCCTTGTGCGTTCCGCTCTCACCTTGCCAGTCGAATTCGTTTTCCTCGAAGACGAGACCGTAGGCCTTGGCGTGCGGCTTGATCGCCTCGTTCATCGCTTCGCGCGCCTGGCGCTCGCCGCGAGACAGGATCACCCAGGGCGACCGGCGGCCCTGGGCAGCGGCGACGTAACCATCGTCGACTATCTCAAGCCCGGTCGTGAAGGTCTTGCCGGTCTGGCGGGAGAACATGCCGATCTTGAAGCGAGGCCGGTCGAGGAACCATTTCCGCTGATAGCCATAAAGAGGGACGGCCGGGTTCATTCTTCGAAGATCCCGTAAATCTGTTCGCGGATCTTCTTGATGACAGCCATGCCATCCGGCTTGTCGCTTGTCCCATCAGCCGCGACGGCTGCAGCGTCCACGGCCTTGAGCAGTTTCGCCTTGGCCTCTTCCTCACCTTTGCGGCGATGCTCGGCCGAGTGCCGTTGGGCGACGACGGTATCCTTGTAGGCTCGGGCCAGCTCCATGGCGCCCTTGGTGTCGATCTCGTCCTTGTCCATCAGGTTGTCGATCAGCAGCTTCAGGAATTCGCCGAGCACGACGTCATTCCTGCCGATTTCCTCCGGCGTCAACTTTTCCGCGATGCCGGCATAAACGTAGCGGCGCTCCTCAAGCTGCATGACGCGTTTGGCAAGTCGGGCCGAGCGGCGATAGAAGGCAGACTTCGAAATCGGGGCAATGCCCTTGACCTCAAGACGATCATTCAACTCGAACAGGATGTCCGCCGTAGTCCGGCGCCGCTCGTTGAGCTGGCCGACCGCCCAGATCACATCGTCCTGGGCCTCCTCGGGGAGGAGTTCGAGACTGTCGAGCCGGCCGCGCCCGCGGCGATCGTCGGCCACGTCAGCGCCCCGTCGACGAGGGGCGCTGGACGCCGGGAATATTGATCAGGCCCTGCAGGTGCTGCGAACCGCGTTCCGTCAGCTTGGCAATCAGGACGGAGCGCGCCTGATGGGTCTCGATCGCCTTCATGGAAACGAGATACCGGAACTCCTCCTCGACCCATTCGCGCGGCTGGTCGATCACCCAATCCTGAAGCAGGATGCGGCGCATGGCTTCGGACGTGATGCTCTGGTTCGCCTGCAGGTCGAGTTCCTTCAGGATGATGAGGCGGGTTTCTTCCGCGATAACCTGCTGCGCGCTCATGACCGTGCCCTATCCAGCAAGAATTCCTGAAGACGCCGGCCGAGGGCATCGACCGGCTTCATGCGCTCGTCGAGGGCGGCAAGCTGCCCCTGCAGGGACTTGTCCAGGGTGGCGAGCTGGCCGGCCATGCGCTCGATGGTGATCTCCATCCGATGGGCGGTATCGCGGTCGGGCAGATGCTTCATGTCGCTGTCGAGCTGCTGGACCTTCTCCCCCATAAGGTCCGTACGCTTTTCCAGCTTCTCGACACGCTCTTCGAGCAGCTTTTCGCCGGAGGAGAAAAAGCCCTTTGCGTGGCCAAGCAGGGCGATGATCGCCAGCGCCAGGCCGGCAAACTGTGAGACTTCCACGGTGTTCATTTGCGAGCAGCTTCCTTTTCGACGAGTTCGAGACATTCCACGCAATGGGCGGCGGACGGGTGGGCGCGGCGGCGGCGATCTGGGCGTCGCGCTCCTGCTCGATGCGGGCTTCGCCAATCTCGCGGTCGAAATCGCTATACATGCGCGCCCCGCCACGTCTTGACGGCTTCCAGCGCCTGCTTGCCGATCTCCTTGACGGTATGACCGCCCATGTAGAGGGAGATGAACCAGCCGGTGAGCGTGAGGAGCGTGCCGCTGTCGATGGGGTCGAGCGCCGCGCCGAACACCCTCGCCAGCGGGAACAGGAGGAAATTGCAGACCCACAGGAAGGCGAGCAGGTACATCCAGCCCCAGCGCCAGGCGCTCTGCCAGAAGCCTTCGGCCGTCTCCGCCTGGAGAAGGGCGAACTGCCCGGCAAGGCCTGCTTCCCACAGGGCGATCATCTCGGGGGCCTCTACCTCGACTTCCCTGACGGCCGCCTCGATCTTGTTGGGCGGGATGCTATCCAGCTTCTCCGCCGGCACACCGACCTTACCGGCGACGGCATCGATGACGGTCCCGGCAAGGTCGCCGGCCGTGCCGCCGAACGTCTTCTGCAGGATGGATTTCACGATCGGCGCGCCGATCTTCGTGGCGATTTCGAGGATGATGGCGGAGGCGGCCATGTCAGAAACTCCGGAGATAGGCCGCAAGGCGCGGCAGCTTGTCGTTGAGGCGGGCGGCGATGAGGTCGCGATATCTCCAGGCGAGATAGCCGCCATAGGCGAGGCCCAGCACGGCAACGCCGCTGCCGGCCCAGAACATCGCGTCGGAGGAAAGGGAAGTGTCCAGGCCGATATTGGCGACCTCACCGCCCACCGTCACGCCGACGCCGCCTGTCGTGGTCGCCGCCGCCGTGCCGGACTTTGCCTTCGCGTCGATCTCGCGCTGCAGGGTCGCCAGAGTGGCGCGACCGATCTTGCCATCCGGCTTCAGGTCATGGGCGCGCTGGAATTCTACGACGGCGGCGCGGGCGACGAGACCCTTCACCGTACCCACGTCGAAGCCGAAGCGGGCGAAGGCGGCGCGGATTTCCTCCCGTTCGATCTCCGTCACCGAAACCACATAGGTGGCAAAGTCGGTGCTCTCGATCGTCGGAGTGATGGATGTGAGCGCCACCCAGGCCGGATAGACGCCGCGCAGGATGATATCGGCTTCCTCGGCCCTGCGACGCACCAGCCCCTTGAGAACCTTGCCGCCCCCCTTGTTCCAGGCGGAAAGAGCCTTGCGGGCCGTGATGTTGTCGCCGTTGAGGAAGCTCTTCACCCAGGAGGCCTTCAGGATGGCCCCGGTGTTGAAGTCGAATGATGCGGCCCCGTCGACGGCGTTCTGCGCCACGCTGTCGCCGAGCGCCTTGCGGACGCGAGGCAGGTAGTTGCGGGTGAGCGCAAGATCGACGAGCCGGTCATTCTCTTCGAGTGTGATGGTCATGCCGAGCTTGGGAACGATGACGCCGGATGCGGCGGTCAGGCCCGAGCCGATGGTGATGATGCCCGCCGGGCAGCGATACGCCTTCGTGGCCACACCTTCGTGACCGACGAGGAAAGACCGCCCCTTCGGGCTGACGTGCATATTCATGATGCCCCCAGATAAATTGAACCGGCCGAGCGGCCGGGTATCTGGAGCGACTATGCGGAATGAGAGGGAATTCAGGGGCTGACAGGTGTCAGCCCAAGGGCGTCAGAACAATTCGCCCTGGTCTTTGTCTCTGGCTTTCATGCGCCAGATCGTGCGCTCATGCAAGCCCGCGTGCCTTGCAGCCTCCCGGCCGCTGGCCCCGTTCTCAAGGGCATCGGCGGCGCGACGGCGGGCAAGTTTCAAGACGGAGTTCGGGCCGATCGGCAGGACTTCGCGGCGGATCGCGCCGGGCCGGCCATCCGCGTCGATGATCGCGAGACCACGGCAGATGCGGTCGGCGACCTCGTGACCGACGAGCAGCACCAGCCAATGGTCGGCTTCGGCCTGGGGCGGGATCGACACGCGCGTGCCGCCATAGTTGCGGGCGATCTCCAGGGCAACGTCGTTGCCGGCGATGTCGGCAATCTCACCGAGGAGACCGGGAAGGCTGCTGGTCACGGCTGCCTCCCAAGATGAAGCTGGGTTTCGATCTCGATCTGCTGGGCGGTCAGGCGCTTCAGCTTCTCCTCCCGCTTGATGCGCGTGTGGGCATCGACGCCGCCGCGTTGAAGCATCTTCAAAAGGGCTTCGCGTTCCCCTTGAATGGACCTCAACGTATCTGTCTCGAACAACGGAAGCGGCGCGATGCTGGCCATCACACGCCCGCCTTTTCGGTGCTAGGCGATGCCGCCTGCTTCTCCCACAGCAAATAGCACCCGCGCTTCTCGGCCTTCGGGCATCCTTCCCACCAATGCCAGCAGGTTCCCGGGCCAGCCTGGGGATCGCGAGCACAGGCGTGTTTCCCCTTCGGGCGGGTCCACGTTTCCGGCGCGGGAATGGGCAAGGCAATCTGATCGGCCATCATGCACCAACCTTCCGGGCGGCGCGCACGCGGGGGCCGAGGGCGTTCATGACGGTCACCCACTGATCGTCCGATATCTCGAACCACATGCCGGCCGCGCCGGTGGTGCTGGCCACGAACGTGTCGAAACCCTTGCGGGAGATGCGATCGGCACCAGGATAAAGCAACCGCCACTGCGCCCAGGCCACCTTGTAGCCAAACCGACCGAAGTAGGCATTGTCGTGCTTCCCCGGCGGCGTCCAGCTCACGCCGGCCTCCCGCTCCATCCAAGCCTTCAGGGCCTCAATGACCTTCTCGGCATCGACAGGATGATGCAGGAAGCGGACCTGATCGAGACCCGTCTGGCGCTTGACGAAGGAGACCAGGGCGGCATCGTCCCGGCTCTCGACAAGGCCGAGGTTCCACATGCTGATCCAGAGCGCCTGCAGCTTCTTCGCATACTTGCCGCTCAGCCGCTGCTTGCCGTTGTTGCGGCGTTCGATTTTCGAATAGCCGAGCCGGCGCAGCTCCTGCAGTACGGCGTCCTGCTGGGCCGGCTTCATCAGGGATAGGCGGGACTGGCCGGTGACGCGGGCGTAGATCGCCCGCTTGTCCTCGTCCTCGGTGATGCCGAGCTGACGGAAGCCGGCATGGATGGCGGGAATGGCAGACGTCATGTGTCGCGCTCCCTCTGGTCCTCAAGCTGCAGCAGCGGGGCTGCGAGCCGAAGTTGCTCCTTCGCGCGACGCGGTTGAGCTTCGGGCTTCGCCGGCTTGCCCGACTTCTTCTGCTCCTGCCCGACCTCGTCGAGCTGGCGCAGGATCGACGCGGCCTCGTAGTGGTCGGCCGTTTCGAGTTCGATCTTGATGGTGGACTTCCCGCCCTTCGTCAGGGCGGAATGAGACTTGAGGCGCACGCCGCCACCGAAGTAGATGCCGCTCATTGGCCACGACCTCCGAGCATCGCTTTTGCCGCGATCAGCGCGCGCCCGAGACCTTCGCCGACGATACCAGCATCGATCTCGCGAACCTGTTCGCCCTCGACGACGCCCGTCATTCCGATGGCGCGAAACCGAGCGGCGGCATCGTCACGGGAAGTGGCGTCGAGCCGAAACTCACTCCACCGGCCCTGGAATTCGTAGCAGCACGCATAGCTGCGAAACTGGCCGGATTTCGGATGCGGCCCGACGTTGATCCGTGCGGTCATGCCGATAGCGCGAAGGCGTGCGGACACCTCGTCCATGCTGAACGCATAAACGGTAAGGCCGATCCCCCGGCCATTTAGCCGATAGGTGCAGGTGAAAGGCTTCCACTGGTCAGCCATGGTTGCCTCCCTTTGGTTCGCTGGCGACATCCTCAAACTTGACGTATTCGCCATCGGGATCGGGCAGCATCGTCCAGCCCTCTTCGCCGTCGAAAATCATCGCGTAGCGGGGCAGTCTGCTGCTCTCGGGCGTTAAGCCTGCTTTCCAGAGCTTGTCGATTTCATCGATTTTTTCGTTGTCCGGCGCGTCGAAAGCGTTGGCATCGAACTCTTTCAGGTCTTCGATGAGGCAAAGCAGTTCACCGCAACGGCTGTGCCAAAATTCTGCGGTGTCACTCATTGCCGGATGCTCCTTCTGATCGGAAGATTTTTCGGTGCGCGTCAATGAGCGCCATCTCGCGTTCGGTGTAGAATGGCTGCGAAACGTCTTGGCCAATGAGCGCGTTAAGGCTGCACTGGAGCGCATCGCAGAGCGCAAGGATCAGCCAGAGCGTAGGGTTCTTCGACTTCCGGCGCTCCAGCGCCCATATATGCGCCTTTGACGACCCGGCGCGCGTGGCCACTTCTTCGAGCGACAAGCCAAGCTCGCGACGACGAACATGGATATAGGTCGCCATGTGCGTCGTAATCACGGGATTGCGGTCAGCGCGGGCCATCATTCGCCACCACCGATCGCTGATGGGGCGGGGCCGAACACTTTTAGGTGTTCGCCTCTACGAAGCTGCTCACGAAAGCTGCTGATGTCCTGCCGCCAGTGGTAAGCCCGCTTTTTCCTCGTCTCTAAATCGACGAGGCCGTGCCAATCTTGGTGATTGTCGAGCAGCCAGCGTAATGTTGCGGCCGCTTCGGGGAATTCCCCTAGCCACCAATATGCGTCGACAAGGCGAGCGAACTCGATCTTCATCGTGCGATGTTCGTGGAAAATCTCCGGGCAAAGCCATTCGGCAATGGCGCGCTTCAGCCACTTAAACATCGGCGCACCCCTTTGGACTGGTGGCGACACGCCGGGCAAAGCCCAACCCCTCGGCGGTGGACAGAACCTTGGCGGCTGCCTCCGAAAAGCGGAAGCTGTCTGGCCAGAGCGTCTCCACCCGGTCGGATGGCATCGTGACCTTGATGTCTAGGGTGCCGATCTCCAGCGACACGATCTGATGCACGATGGCGTCGTCACCATCGAACTCGACCCAGAAGAGGACCTTCACGCCGTCGGCAACCTGCTCGATATGGCAGAAATTGTCGGAGGTGATCATGGGGCACCTCCTGTCGCCTCGGCAGAGGCCGGCGCGCCGGCACCGTATTTCCGGCCGCAGAAGGGGCAGTAGCTGAGGAACATGGCGACGGCTTTCGCCTTGCCCCGGCCGGTCTCCAACTGCTCGGTTTGAAGCATCAGGGCATCGTGATCATGCGGGCCGAAGATGATTGCCTGCGAGAGCCGCGTGTTTCGTGCTGCAAGTGCCTGATTGATGGTTTCCACGCAGGTACAGGTCATTGGTCGCCCCTTCTGTTTCGGCTGCGGAAATATCCATGCGCCGCAATGCAAAGGGCGACGCCAAGGAAGAAAGCGAGGGTTTGGGCCGCATCTGCCCAGGTGGCGGGGGCGCTCATTTCGCACCTGCCTGTTCCAGCCGCCGGCGAGCCGCCGATTGCCAATTACCCAATGCGCCCCTCAACCCCATCGTCGAGGTCGAGCGGACGCCATGGATCGAGACAGAGGTGTTGCCGGACTCCTCGTTGACGCGAGCGCCGAAGCGATGGTTGAGAAGATTGATGACGCGCCCTTCGGCCTCCCGCACCGCATCGCGCGATGCGATCCACCTGTCCGTCGAGGAGCTGTCCAGCGCCGGGACGGTGGCGAGCTGCTCGGAAATGACGTCGATCGTTTCCTGAAGCAAAAGCATGTTCATGATCGACCTCACGCCTTTGCCAGATTGATCGTGATGGCGCGGAACTCGTCCTTGTGCGTCTTCCTGATCTTGAAATGCAGGTATTCGCGGACCATGACCGTGCGCTCGGCGTCGGTGATCGCCTTCATGGCGCGCACCCAGCGGTCGTCGGTGATGTCGTACTTCCGCAGGTCGAGGATTTTCTGACGGTCGAGCTTGCCCTTCTTGTCCACCTCGAACGCGCCCAGGACGAGCGTCTGCAGCTCGGGAATGGCGTCGGTGGTCAGGGCGCGCAGGTATTCGTCGATAAGCGCCTTGGCGCTGTGGATCTCGGGGCCGAACTCCATGAACTTACCGACCTTCAGCTCCACGCGCATCAAGTCGTCGAAGGTGCGCAGCATGAAGTTGCCGCCCGGCCCGCCGAGCGTGACGCCATATTCCTGTTCGAGCAGCGACATGATCGAGGCCAGATCGCCCTCGGTATGGCGACGGAAGCGCGAGACCTGGGCGGACAGGTCCAGCGCGAAGGCGATGATCTTGCGGACCACCTCGTCCTGCAGTTGCTCGCGTGCCTTGACGAGCGACCAGTCGACCCAGCGGCCTTCGGCGTCCTGGACGTGCGCCCGGCCGTTGATGTCGACGAGACCGACCGGCGTGGAGAGTTCCTCGTACTGGTCTGCCGGGATCAAGCGCCCGCGGATGTCCTCGATGTAGGTTTTGCCCTGCACCTCGAAGGTGGGACGGCTCGTGGTCGGCTCGGCAATAATGCAGGTGTCCATGTTCGAAGGCCTTTCAAAGCTGTTCTGAACGGGCGAGTTGCCGCCCTGGTGGTAGAATTCGGAATTGGGGGAGACGGCCGCGATCATGCTTCGGGCCTCCTGAATTCGACGACGTTGCCGCCAGGAGGAAGCGCGCGGCCGCAAAGCCGCTCGCGGACAACCTTGTCCCGGCGATGCCGGACCACTTCGCCTTCCAGGAGCTGGGAAGCGTTCGCCAGGATGGACAGGTGGCGGGCGAGCCGCCCGACCTCGTCTCCCGACATCACCAGGCCTTCGTGGTCATGGTCGTGGAGCCTGCGGGCAATGGTCTGAAGCTCATGCGAAAGAAAGTCGCTCACGATGCGGTCTCCTCGGTTTCGGTGGAAATGCGGCTGTGCGGGCATCCATCCCGGCAGGCGCGATACATGGCTACGCGGTGAGACGAGGTCGCCGCGTAGGGCTTGTCTTGCCATTCCCGGCATTCGGTTTTGCGGATGGCACCAAGGATCGGGCATGAAACGGTTTCGCCGATTAGCTGCCAGCGCACGGCGTCCTCGACCTTCGGCATGTTGCCCTTGTAGGTGTTGCCCAGGACGGCGCTGATCGTCGGGGCGGAATATCCGACCCTCCTTGCCACGGCGCTCTGGCTGTCCTTGCTGCAGGCCTCGGCAAGCGCGATCACCCAATCCGGGGCAGTGTCGCCCCAGGCCGTATTGACCTTCGCGAGGTAGTCCGTCACCGGGCGGGCGTTAGGAACGATCGTCATGGTGCGATCTCCTCAGCAGTAGGCGCACCGATGACCCGCCCCTTGTTCTCGTCGTAAACGAACGTGGACTTGTAGCGTCTCGGCGGCTTTGGACCCGTGTTGGCGGAGCCGAGAAGCACATAAACGGTACGGCCGACGCCACCGCGCGAGCTGGACAGCCGTTTCAAGAGGCCGGCGCGCTCCAGCAACAGGCAATAGGCCTTGGCATGCTGATGGCTGACGCTCACCTCGTCCGTGCTAGCATCGATGGCGAGATCGGCTGTGGTGAACCCGTTGTGGGCGCGGCGCATGGCATTCCACATGTGCTCGATGCCGCGACCAAAGGTGCTTTCACCACCACCATCGACGCGAAGGTTGGGTGTCTCTGCCTGTCGCTTGAGCAGGCGGTACGGTCGCGTTCCCTTCGGCCGCTCCTCCGGGAGGCGGGCAAGGTAGCCGGCGGCGACAAGATTGCGGAGATCAACGCGAACTCGTGAAAGCCGCTTCTGATCGCACATGCCGGCGAGGTCGCGATAAAGGAAGGTGTCGCCATCGCGGGTAAGTTCGAGAATGAGCGACCAGACGTAGTCCGTGCCGTGACGGAGCGGCTTGGCACCGGAGACGATAAATTCGAGGGTTTTCGCCATGGTTCACTTCCTCCGCGGGGCGCGGCCGGTGAAGATCGGGCCGGTGTATTGGTCGCGCGTGATTTCGGAGAGCTGCCGGGCCTTGGCGAACTGGCCTACTTCGGCCAGCGTGGTGACGATGCGGGAGGTGACGCCGCTGGTCTCCATCACGATATGGGCGAGAAGATCATCGTCGATGCGGAGCTGGCGGTGGTAGATGCTGGCGAGCGCCTTCGCGTCGTCGACGTCGCAAGGGTTCGCCATGCCGAAGGCCGTAACGCGGTTTTCGCACCGCTCGTAGGCTTTCAGTTTATCCGGCAAGCGCTCCTCGCCGACCAGGAGCACCGGAATGCGGGCACCCTTGTAGATGTCGCGGATGTATTCGATGAAGCCCTTGTCCACGAGCTTGTCAGCTTCATCGACAATGAGGAGCCGGTTCGGATCGTCCTGCAGAAGCCGCAGAACCTGCTTCATCATGTCGGCGATAGAACCCTTCGGGTTGGTGACGCCGAGTTCGGCAAGAATACTCTCGACGAGAACCTTCTTCGTCCAGAAGTCGAAGACCTCGATATAGATGGCCTTGGCCTTGTTCTGGACGTATAGGCTGGCCTTGGACTTTCCGTACCCCGAAGGGCCGAAGAAAACGCCGAGGCCATCGACGCCGGCTGGCCGGTCAATGATCTTCTGTGCGACGGCAAGGCATTCGGCGACGTTCTTCAGGGGAGCCACCGAGCCGAAGCCGGGATTGACAGGTTTGGGTATTGCATTCATGATTCAGTCCTTAAGTTTGAATTCCAGTCCCGCCCCGCCGGTTGCAGCCAGCGGGGCGTTTTCTTTCAGGTACGCAGTCCTGGCGCCTGATCGCCAAAGTCCTCCCACATGGCCCGCTGCGCCTTGTATTCGGCGCTCTCCCGGTAGGAGCCGAACCAGATGAGCTGTTCCGCATCGACGTGTTCCCCGGCCGTATGGCGCTGCTCGATGTCGAGCGCATTGCGGAAGCGCTGGGCGGGGGTGGGGTCGCTGCGAATGGGGGTGACGTTCTCGAACGCTCGCTGAGGAGCGAGGTCGGCAAGAACGATTTCGCGCTGAGCATCGGTCGCGACCGGCTCCACCCTTTTCCGGCTGGTGCCGACATCGAGCGCTGCGGCGATTTGTGGGGTCTGATGCCGCTCCTCACGCTTGGGCAGGGCAACAACATTCGGGATGTCTCGTGCGGCGACGGCAAGCGCGCGCTCGTGCAGGGCCGGTCCCTTATTGATCTCGCGCATGCCCTTGCGGATCTCCGCCGTCTTGTCGCGGATGATCTCCGCTCTCAGTTCCTTCTGCGCCTTGACCCAAGTTTCGGGGTGGACGCCTGCCAGCTCTGGGCAGAGCGCTTCGCCAAGATAAGTTCCGCCATCCAGGCTGAAGGCGTGCACACGCCCCATGTCGTTAGGGTCGCGCCGGACAAACACTTCCGTGCCCGGCAGGATGGAGGCCGCTAGATAGTGGCGGTGGTCGATGCGGATGCCGAACTTGGTGACCGTGCGGCGTCCGTCGTTCCCCACCGCCGGCATCAAGAGGACGTCCAGGGCACGCTCGTCGATGGTGCGGATCGGTGTCGTCGAGGATGCGGCCACCTGGAAGGGGGTGCGCCCGCCGAGACCGGCATGCGGCTCGTGCGCGTACATCGTCTCTGCCCATCGATCGACCGCCTCCTGCAGCTCTGCGCCGGAAAGCGAAACGCCGAAGGTTTCGGCATCATCCTCACCGAGACGCGCGGCGAAACTCTTGCGGTCTTCAATGGCCTTGCGGTCGGCGACGGAGTGCCCGACGTACCCTGGCAACAGCACGGCGAACTTGTGCTGGAAGGTCTTGATCATGCGCTCGACATGCCCCTTCTGCTCGGGGCTGTAAGCGTCGGATACCACCGCCTCGATCGCGACGGAGGCGAACAGACGCTTGATATCGCGAGACACGAAGTCGGACCCGTTGTCCGTCTTGACGGCGTCGGGGCTTCCCATGGCAAGGATGGCCTTGCGCATGAGCAGTGCGACGGCCGAGGCGCGCGGGGTGCGCGAGACGTACCAGATGGACCGGCGCGTCGCGATGTCGATGCAGCAATAGATCGAATGGCGACCATCGGTGCAAAGAGCATCCACCGGCGAGGCGTCGATCTGCCAGAGTGCGTTCGGCTCCGTGATATGGCGCAGGGTACCGACGCCGGAAAGCGCCATCGTCGAGCGGAATTTGTCGGGGTTCGTGAGCTTCGTCAGCTCGACGGCATGGGTTTCCTTCAGCGCCTTCAGGAAATGCTGGAAGGTGCGGATCGGGGGCAGTTCAATCGTCTTTCTAAGACCCTTTGAAACCACTTCAAGGGTGTCTCCAAACTCGTACCGGCATTGCGTCCTGACTTCGGACGCGGCGAGCTGCGGTGCCTTGGCGACGAGCGCTAGGAGGAACTTGCGGACAAGGCCGTCGTTCGCCGTGTCCAGCACGCCGGTACCGGCGCGGGCCTTGGAGCGGTCGATGGCAAGTGCGTGGTCGGCACCATTGGTCTTCAGGGAGCGCCAGCGGGCCAGCGAGCGCTTGGAGACCGAAGGGACGAGGTCTTTCACCCAATCGTCGACCTTGATCATGCCCATGCCGTAGCGATCGCAGAAAATCTGCATGCAGGCGCGCTGGTGAAGGCGCATGCCCCGGGCGAACCGATCAAACGCACCGAGGACGGCAAGGCGGGCATCGCGCTCCATGGCGGCGCGGTTGCTGACGGTGGCGGGTGCTACGATCTCGGTCGACGCTTCTGGCGTGGCAGTCTCAAGGCCCACCACCATATGGCGCTGGACGTAGGTAACCTGTGCCAAGGTCGGCAGGAGGCGATAGTTGTATTCAAGCCCGCCGCCGACTGCAGCGCGGTCGCGGACGTAGCAAGGATGTGCGTTCCAGCCCTCGCGCTTTGCAAGGCGGATGATGGCGCTTTCGGTTTTCGGCAGCTCGGGAAGCTGCTCTTCCGCGATCTCGCGAGCGGTCAGCCAGTCCCTCATACCGTGCCCGCCTTCTTGGCGGCCATGTACTCGATGAAACCGGCTCTGTGCTTCTGGCAAAAAACGAGTGTTTCGCGGGCGGCGAAAATGCGAGCCATCGCCATTTCGGCGATTTCCTTCTTCATCCGCCCGGCCTGCACCTCGCGAGGATAGACCTTCTCTCGCATTGCGATTTCACGGTCGATCTCGGCAATCTGGCCGACAATGGAAATCTTGTTCATTCTTCCCCCCGGAAGGTGCGGCGGACATCATCCGCAAGCCACTTGATGATGCTGCGCTGGCCGGTGAGGTGCACGGCGATGAGGGTGGCGCTGAGCGCCCAGACCAGCGTGATGGCGATGATCACCAGCATCACGACGTCGCGTTCGGTCAGGTGGATCATCGCGCGGTCCTCGCGGCCTGGATGAGGTCGCCGAGTTCGGCGGAACCCACCGTGATCGCTGCTACGAAGAGGATGATGGCGAGCAGCGCGACAAGATCGCGGAGCTGGAGATCGAGAAGTGCCCGGATCAACGGTTTGCCCTCCATTCGGCATCGGCGGCCTTCTCCTCGCGCTCCAGCTTTTCCAGCAGTTCGCGCGCCCGCTCTCGGCGGAGGAGTGCCTCGTATTTGCGGGGAACGACGATCAGCCCGGCCTCTTCGAGAAGCGTGTTGAAGGCCCGGGCGTCGCCGGTGACGATCGCCAGCGCCGCAAGGCGCAAGGCGGAAATCGAATGCTGCTCGCGCGCCTGGCTGGCGTAGGCGTCCAGCATGGCCTTGGAGACGTTGGTCTTCGTGACCTCGGTCATCTCGGAGGCGATCTCCTCTCGAGATTTCCCGCTCATCTCCATGGTCAGCGCGACCGCCTTCGCCAATCGACCAGCCACCGACCACGCCTTGACGTCCTCCTCGTCGAAGCGATCGACGACAGGCTCAGGCTTGAGGTTGCTGAAAAGATCGACCGTGAAGGGGTCGCGCTTGCGGGCCATCAGTTGCTCCGCCTCGCAAACCAGCGCTCAATGGCGGCAACGTGAACCTCGAAGAAGCGCTCCTGGTCCGGTTCCTTCAGGTTCGTGAAGCGCTCGGAGAAGGTCTCCCATGGCGCGAGCGGGACCTTGGGCACCGTGCCGTCGATCAGGTAGAGCGCCCCGGCCACGCTGCTGGCGCCCGGCGGCTGAGACAAAAGCAGGTCGGCAATTGCCGCCTGCCGGTCCGCCGTCTCGGCCGCGAGCGCCAGCAGTTCAG
The DNA here is from genome assembly GCF_020883495.1 of Shinella zoogloeoides. Taxonomy (NCBI): domain Bacteria; kingdom Pseudomonadati; phylum Pseudomonadota; class Alphaproteobacteria; order Hyphomicrobiales; family Rhizobiaceae; genus Shinella; species Shinella zoogloeoides. The sequence goes on from NZ_CP086610.1 coordinate 1,180,857, forward strand.
ATTGGTTGTCAGCAATGGCATGAAGGGCGATGCGATTGATTACGTCCGCGTCGATCTTGGCAATACGCAGGTGACGCTTGACCGCATCCTTGTTGAGACCAAGGGCGCGTTGCGCCGCCTCGCTGAAGGTTCCGGCGAAGAGTTCCGCATGCGCGTCGAGCACGTCGTCCGAATTAGGTGCAAGTTTGCCCCTAATTGCTTTTCGCCCCGGCCGGATCACTCCAGTCGTCGTCTCGTAGATCGCTCGCCAATCGGCGACGTTGGTCGAGCGGTCGAGGACGGAGAGTTCCCGGCGCATGATCTGCGCCGATATCTGCTCCATCCGGAGCGCCGCCGATGAACTGAACTCGCTGGCCGATTGCACGAAGGCGTCGATATGGACAAGCCCAAGCTGCTCGACTGCGAGCATCCGGCGAAGGCCCTTGATGAGCTGGAACCGGCCACCGAAATCCACGACCTGGATCGGTGTATGCTGCCCGAGGCGGGCCATGTCTTCGCGCAGCGTGGTGACCCAGTCCGGGTCCGGCTTGCGATGATTCGGCGAGACGTCGATGGCGGCGATTTCGATCGCCTGCAGGCTACCTGTGGTGGGGGCGGCGACGATGTTCACGCCATGCGAGATTTTAGACAGCGCGTTCATGCAACGCTCCGGGCGTTGTCAACTGCGCGGCGGGTTTTTGCGCTATCGCGCGGCGTCTTGTTACTGGTAATCTCCTCCCCATCGTGACGGCCGAGTGTGTAGGCGTCCGGGAACATATCGCGGAACGGAACGCCAAGGGCTTCGGCAATCGCCTCAGCGCCCTTGCGGCTCGCTCCAATGATACCCTGGCGGCAAGCGCTCTCGTTGAGGCCCTTATCGCGTGCGATACCCGTCAGTGTCTTATTCTGACGGAGCAGCTCGTCTTTGATGGCCCGGCGATCCCACTTCTTCGTGGTCGTCATGGTGGCTCCCTGTTTTTCTGACCTCTGCGAAAGGTCGGCTGGCATGGGTGTCGGTGTTCAAACGGCGTTCAAACAATGTTGCAACGGGATATTCGCAGAATTCCGCGAACCAAGCAAGAGAAGTTCGCGAATTTCCGCGTCAGACTTTCCAGCTTCGCGAAAAACCGCGAATTCTAGAAATCACCTTTTGATTTCAAATGGATATGTCGAAAGCTCGTAGCTTTTTCCAACTCTGACGAAGCGTCAGAGTTAGCGGAGGATTGCGTGAAGGAAGGATACGATGATGGCTTTGGCGCGAGACTTCGCGAACTAAAGGGCAGCGAATCAGTCAACGCATTCGCGAAATTCTGCGAAGTTCCCGAGGCTTCCATGCGGGGCTACCTTGATGGGAAGATACCCACGGCCGATCGGGCTTTGCGGATAGCCCGGAAAACCAAGGCGGACTTTGAATGGCTGATTTCTGGTGATGAAAGCCATCTGCCGGGCACGAGTGGTGCGCAGCTCGTCGTCGCAAGGCCGACTGAAGGCGAAGTGGCCTATTTCCAGACGCCGTTCGCTGTTTCACCAGAGTTCGCGATGATCCCACGCCTCGACGTACAGGCGTCGGCGGGCGGCGGGCGCTTGGCTATCAGCGAAGACCCTCTGGAGTACCTGGCTTTTCAGGCGGTATGGTTACGTAGCCGTGGGATAAACCCGGCAACCGCCCGCATCCTGACCGCCCGGGGCGATAGCATGGAGGAGACGATCCGCGACGGCGACGTTCTCCTGATCGACACCTCGATCAACAGGATCAAGGACAACGCCATCTATATCGTTGTCTATGGCGACATGGTGCTGGTAAAGCGGGTCCACGGTCGCCTGAACGGCTCCCTGCAGTTGATCAGCGACAATCCTCGCTATCCGCCGGAGGAGGTCACCTCGGCCGAAGTCGATCAATTGAACATCGCAGGCCGCGTCATGTGGTTCGGGCGGACAATCTGATATCTGGGGCGGCGCGACGATGTGCCATTTGATCTTGCGCGGCGGTTTTCGCTTCCGCCTTCGATTTGCCCCGTCGAAGCCCTGACTTTCCGGCCTTCTCCCGCCAGTTCCCACTAAATCCCGGATATTCCCGGCTGTGCCATGTGTTCTTGCGGGTTACAATTATACCGTTCCGCGTTTGCCCATGACGACGCGATTTCGTGCAGCAGGGAAATTTCCGCTTGCATCCAAGTGCCCGAGACTATAGGGGTTTGCGCGGTCCGGAATGTAGCGCAGCCCGGTAGCGCACTTGACTGGGGGTCAAGGGGTCGTGGGTTCGAATCCCGCCATTCCGACCATTTTTCCTTTGATCGTTGATTGATGCCGAAGTTCCATTCGTGGAACTTTTCGGCATGTTTTGCGTTTCCTCGACGCCGGCCCGTGTGCCGGTCATCTGGAGCTTGAGGAGACGCCCATGGAAGACGCAGGTATCGGCTGGATCGCCGCCATCATCATCGGAGGCTTCGCCGGCTGGCTCGCCGAAAGGTTCATGAAGAGCGACATGGGCGTGCTGATGAACATCGTGCTCGGCATTGTCGGCGCGATGGTGGCAAATCTTCTGCTGGGCCTGATCGGCGTGTCGCTGGGCGGCTGGCTCGGCTATCTCGTCGCCGGCTTCCTCGGTGCCTGCATCCTCATTGCGCTGGCGCGGGCGATACGGCGCTAGAAAATACCCGTAGGTTTCGCAAAGGCCGCCTTTCCGCGAGGAGGGGCGGCCTTTGGCGTCAGGCGAGCAGGCTGCGGTAGAGCGCTTCCGTCTCGCCGATCATCCGCGTCAGGCCGTAGTCCCGGCTGCGGGCGCGGGCGGCCTCGGTGCAGGCCGCGAGGCGGCCGGGGAGGGAGAGGGCCAGCATGGCTTCGGCAAGCGGGGCCGGATCGTCGCCATTGGCGACCAGAAGGCCGTTCTCGCCGTCCGTCAGGACCGTCGAGGCTCCGCCGACATCCGACAGGATCAGCGGCTTGCCGGCGGCGGCGGCCTCCAGCATGGCGTAGGACATCGCCTCGTAGCGGCTTGGAACGACGAGCGCATCCATCGCCGCCATCGCCTGCGGGCCGGTGAAGTCGTTGGTAAGGTGGATGCGGGATGCATGTCGGCCCGCATCGATCTGCCCGCGTAGCGCCTCCTGCATCTCGCCGTCGCCGATCATCAGCAGCCTTGCATGCGGCTCGCGTTCGGCAAGGCGCTCGAAGGCGGCGACGAGGCGTTCGGGCGCCTTCTGGTGCGTGAGGCGGCCGACGAAGCCGAAGAGAAGGGCATCTTCGGGAATGCCGAGGGCGGCCCGCACGGCGCCGCGCGATCCGGCGGGCGGCGTCGCCACTCCATTGACGATGAGGGACAGTTTTTCGCGCGGCATGCCGAGGGCGCAGGCATGGGCGTATTCGTCGGCCGAAACGCAGATCAGCCGGTCGGTGAAGCCGCGGGCGAGCACCTTTTCGATTGCGCCGAAGAGCGTGCGGCCCATGGCGCCGAGGCCAGGATCCATAGTGCGGAAGGCGTGCGGCGTATAGACCCGCGGCACATGCGGGCCGGGAAGGCGGATGCGGGACAGCGCGCCGGCCTTGGAGCTGTGCCCGTGGATGATATCGAACGGGCCGGCGCGGCGCATGACCGCACGCAGCGCCCACCAGGCGGAAAAGTCAGAAAGGCCCGGCATGCGCATCATGGCGACGGCATGAATGCCGGCAAGGTTCAGCGCGGCCAGTTCCTCGACGAAGCGCCGGTCGGCCCTCACGGGCGAATAGACGGCATGCACCAGATGGCCGCGCGCCTGCAGGCCCCGGCAGAGGTCGAGGAAGTGGCGGCCGGAGCCGCCGCCGCTCGGCTCCAGCACCTCCAGGAGGCGCATGGGCCGGGAGCCGGTATTCTCGACGGCTGTCATGGGATACCGCGAGCCGACGCGGCTTGCCGGTTATGACGCCGCTCCAGCGCGAGGCATCCCCAGATGACGCCCATCAGCAGGTAGAAATGACGCCAGTGGTCGGTGTCGATGACGAAGCCGATGGCGCTGTGGCCGACGATGGTGATGAAGGCGATCATCAGGAACGGTTGCCAGGGCCGGTCGCGCAGCAGCGCCTTGAAGGCGGCCGAGAGCGTCCAGGTGATGAGCACCAGATAGGTGAGGAAGCCGAGCCAGCCATAGGTGGTCAGCGATTTCAGGTAGATGTTGTGCTCGTCCTCCGGGAACATCTTGCTGAAGACCATTGGGCCGATGCCGAGCGGCCGCTCCATGGCCATCAGGAAGCCGATGCGGTGGCGCTCGAAGCGGCCGAGATGGCCGCTGTCATAGTCCTGCACGAGCTGGGTGCGGCTGGTGAAGAGGTTGGAGACCTTTTCGAACTGCAACGCCACGATCAGCGCAAGGATCATCAGGCCGACCGCCGAAAGGCTGAGGACGAGAATTCTCAGCCGGAATGCGCCCGTGCGCTCCTTGAGCAGCATGACGAAGACGAGCGCGACGACGCAGAAGAGATAGAGCGCCCAGGCCGCGCGCGAGAAGGACAGGAAGACGCCGAGCGCGAGGATGAGGAGGCCGATGAGCTTGAGCGGTGCGGCGAGGATACGGCCGGAAAGCAGGCCGTGAACAAGATAGAGCGAGGGGGCGATGAGGAAGGGGCCGAAGACGTTCGGGTCCTGGAAGGCGCCCTTGGCGCGGTCGTAGAGCGTGAAGGCTTCTGCGCCCGGAAAGGCGTGGAAATAACCGAGGATGCCGAGCAGCGAGGTGATGAGCGCGCCCGCCACCCAGGCCCGGAAGATGAGTTCCAGCCGGGCGGGCTTCGCCTCGATGATGGCGGCGAAGAACACGCTGGACAGCGCCAGGAACAGCGAGACGGCGATATACATCGGCCCGCCGGCCAGATCGTCCATCACCGTCAGCGAGAGCATGCCGCCGACATTGAACAGCACGTAGAGGATGAGCAGCGGCGCGACGCCGCGCGAGATGCGCAGGCCCACAATGGCCCACAGGCCGATGAGGCCCGCCATGAAAAGCTCATAGGGCGCTGGCTCGCTGATGACGAAGCCCGACAGGAACACGCCGATCGTCACCAGTATGGAGCCGATAATGCCGAGGGCCGCAAGCTGCGGCCGGAAGGGCGGGGCGTAGGGGAGGGCCGCGTCGCTCAATAGGCGTTTTCCGTGTTGAGCAGGCGGATCGGCGTGAGGAACAGGATCTTCAGGTCCAGCCAGAGCGACCAGTTCTCGATGTAGTAGAGGTCGAACTCCGTGCGGAAGCGGATCTTGTCGTCATGGTCGATCTCGCCGCGCCAGCCGTTGATCTGCGCCCAGCCGGTAACGCCGGGCTTGACGCGGTGACGGGCGAAATAGCCGTCGACCACATCGACATATTTGCGGTCGTGCGACTGGGCCTCGACGGCATGCGGGCGCGGACCGACGAGAGAGAGCTGGCCCTTCAGCACGTTGAGAATCTGTGGCAGCTCGTCGATGGAGGATTTTCGCAGGAAGCGGCCGACGCGGGTCACGCGCGGGTCGCCCTTCGTCACCGCGGCGCGGGCCGTCGGGTCGGAGAGATGGGTGTACATCGAGCGGAACTTGTAGACCTCGATGATCTCGTTGTTGAAGCCGTGGCGCTTCTGCTTGAAGATGATCGGCCCCGGTGAGGAGAGCTTGACCGCGATCGCCGCGCCGATGAACACCGGCCAGAGCAGCGCGAGCGCGACGATGCTGAAGAAGATGTCGAAGATGCGCTTGGCGACATTGTCCCAGTCGGCGATGGGCTTGTCGAAGATATCGAGCATCGGCAGGCTGCCGACCTGCGAATAGCTGCGCGGACGGAAGCGCAGGCCCTTGGCGTGGGCGGCGAGGCGAATGTCGACCGGCAGCACCCACAGCTTCTTGAGCAGCGCCAGGATGCGCGTCTCGGCCGAGAGCGGCAACGAGATGATCAGCATGTCGATGCGGGCGAGGCGCGCGAATTCGACGAGTTCGGCGACATTGCCGAGCTTGGGGTAGCCGGCGATGATCGAGGGCGAGCGGCGCTCGTCGCGGTCGTCGAAGATGCCGCAGATGCGGATATCGTTTTCCGGCTGGTGCTCCAGCGTGCGGATCAGTTCCTTGGCCGGCTCGCCGCCGCCGACGATGACGGCGCGCCGCTCCATCGTGCCGTTGCGCGCCCAGCGGCGGATCGCATAGGCGATCACCTGCCGCTCGATGACGAGAAAGACGGCGCCCGCCGCAAACCAGGAAGCGAACCAGACGCGGGAATAGTGGCCGCCGGACTTGAAGAAGAAGAGCGCGAGCGCCATGACCGCGAAGGCGGCGGCCCAGGCCGCCAGAATCCGCGGCGTCATGCGCAGCGGCGAGCGGAGCGCGGGAACCTGATAGGCGTCGGCAAGCTGGAGCAGCACGATGCCAAGCCCCGCGCCGCCGACGAGCACCGCCACGTAGAAGGCCCTCATGCCGACATCGAGATAGAGCGCGTGGATGATATAGCCGAGCGCGGCCAGCGCCACGAATTCGCCGAGGCGCAGGAGGCCGGTGATCATGGCCGGCGAATAGGTATCCTCGCGGAATTGCTGGGCAATCTTGCGGGCAAGCGGATTGAGTTCGACTTCCTTGTCGCCGGCATCGTCGGGCGCGCTCGTCCGGCTTTCGGAAATCTTGCGCCTGAAGGCTTCCGGATCGAAGGAGTCGGATTTGTCGACATGGTTCATGGCATGCACCTAGGGAGCTTTCCCCGGGGATAGCATGAAGGCCCTAAGAAACGTTTACAGGGCGCAGGCGGGGCGTTCAGGCGAGCCGCTTTCCGCCGCTCTGCCCGGCCAGAACCTCGTGGTAGAGCGTGAGGAGGGAGCGTGACATGGTCGAGGCGGAGAAGGTGTTCTTGAAGGCGGCCGGTTCCGGCATGACCTTGCGCAGCCAGGCCGGATCGCTGACGGCCTGCGCCATGACGGCGGCGAGCGAATGGGCGTTTCCCGGCTCCGTCAGCGCGATGCTGTCGCGGCCGAGCACTTCGGGAATGCCGCCGACGCGGCTGGCGATGACGGGCTTGCGGGCGGCAAGCGCCTCCAGCACGATATAGGGCATGGCCTCGGCGCGGGAGGGCACGACGACGTTGTGGGCGAAGGCGAAGGCTTCGCGCGCGCGCATGGAGGGCATGAGGGCGATGCGCCGGCCGAGGCCGAGTTGCAGCATCATCTGCTCGTACTTCTCCTTGTCCGGCCCGTCGCCGACCATCAGGGCCGAGAGCGGGCGGCCGACGAGGCGCTCGGCCTCGGCGAAGGCGTCGATGAAGATATCCGGCCCCTTCAGGTCGCGCAGCATGCCGATATAGAGGAAATCGACGGCATCCTCGCTGGGATAGACCGTATCGAAGTCGCGGTCGTGGATGCCGTTATAGATGCGTTCGGCACGCACGCGCGGCTTGCCGACACGGGCGGTGTAGGCCTCCTGCTCGTAGTCACAGACGAAGGTGAGCGCATCGCCGAGCGGCTGGAGAAGCCGTTCGGCCGTGAGGATCGCCAGTCCCGCGGCCGTGCGGTTCGTATAGTGCAGGCTGCCGCCATGCGGCGAATAGAGGCGGGCTACGCGATACCTGTTGACCCGCAGGGCTGAGCCGATGAGCCGGGCAATGGCGCCACCCTTGGCGCCGTGCCCGTGCAGAACATCCGGCCGCAAACCTTTTATTTCACGATAACTTTCCCGGAAGGCGCCGAAATCCCGCGGGCTGATGGACCGGCTGATGGGCAGGCGCACGAGACCGAGCGGAAGATAGGGGCGGATTTCATCGAACAGCGAATCCTCGAACGAGCCGCCCGTAAGGCTGTCGCAGATGATGCCGACATCATGACCCGCCTTCACATGGAATTCGGCAAGGTCGCGCACATGGCGGAAGATACCGCCGATGGGAGACCGGAAACAATGAATGATGCGCAGAGGCCCATCGTCCGCCATGGTGCTCAGAACAGCCGTTCGCGGACATAGATCGTGTCGCCGGCCAGGATCGGGTCGGAGATGGACACGCGTCCGGTGACGATCTTGCCGTTGATCTTGCGCGTCACGTCGACGTCGCGCTGGTTGGCGCGCGGCGAGAAGCCGCCGGCGACGGCGATGGCGTTCTGGATCGTCATGCCGGCGACATAGCTGTACTGCCCGGCCTGGCCGACCTCGCCCATGACGTAGATGGAGCGGTAGCGGTCGACCTCGATGGAGATGTCGGGATCGCGCAGATAGCCCTGACGCAGCTTGGCCGCGATGGCGCCTTCGAGTTCCTGCAGCGTGCGGCCGCGCGCCGGCACCGAGCCGATGAGCGGGAAGGCGACATAGCCGGCCTGGTCGACCGTGTAGGTATTGCTGAGGCCCGGCTGCTCGAAGACCGTGATGCGCAGGCGATCGCCGCTGTCGAGGCGATAGGGCTGGATCGTCGCCTCGTGGAAGGCCTTGGGGGCGGGGCGGTAGCCGCTGCAGCCGGAAACGGCCGGCGCCACCAGCGCGAGCGCCAGCAGCAGGCCCTTGTTGAAGGTTGCGAAGCTCATTCGCGTGTTCCATCCCCAAATCAGAAGTCTGGCCGCTGTTATCGATCCGTTAGGGTTAATAGCTGGTAAAAACCGGCGCGGCGCGCAGCGAATATTCACGGCATCCATGCGCAGGGCACCTCGGCGCGGTTAACACTTGAGTTACCATGTTTGTTTACCGTGCGCGGACATCATCGTGTTTGGAGTGGGATATATGTCGGGCCTCAACAAGAGCCAGCAGGATGTCGATATCGACCTTGGCGGCCTGTTCGGCGCGATCTGGCGCAATCGCATGCGCGTGTTGCTGGCAACCGCCGCCTGCGCCGGCGTCGCCTTCATCGGGGCCAATCTCATTACGCCCCAGTACAAGGGCGAGGCGCGCCTGCTCATAGAGACGCGCGATCCGGTCTTCACGACGGGGCAGGAGCGGGCGGCGAGCAGCGACGCGCAAACCGCCTTCGACGAGCTGGGCATCGCCAGCCAGGTCCAGCTCCTGCAATCGGTCGACCTCATCAAGCAGGTCGCCCGCAACATGAAGCTCTACGAGCTTGACGAGTTCGACACGACGGCAAGGCCCTCGGCGATTTCCGATGTGCTCGTTCTGCTCGGTATCAAGAAGAACCCGCTCGACCTGCCGCCCGAGGAGCGCGTGCTGAAGGAGTTCGCCGAGAGGCTCACCGTCTACCAGGCGGAGCGCTCGCGCGTCATCGGCATCGAGTTCGCCTCGAAGGACCCGGCCCTTGCCGCCGCGATCCCGAACGAGATGGCCAAGGTCTATCTCTCGCTTCAGAGCGGGGCGCGGCTCGATACCAATTCGGAGGCAACGCGCTGGCTCGAGCCGGAGATCGCCAACCTGCGCGAGAAGGTGCGCGAGGCCGAGCAGAAGGTCGCCGAGTACCGCTCGCAATCCGATCTCCTGCCGACGGGGGAGAATGCGACGCTCGCGGTGCGTCAGCTTAACGATATTTCCACGGAAGTCGCTCGTGTGCGCGGCGAGCGCGCCAGCGCCGAGGCGCGCGCGGAAAGCGTGCGCGCGGTGCTGAAGAATGGCGGCGCGCCGGACACGCTGACCGATGTCGTCGGCTCGCAGATGATCCAGCGCCTCAAGGAAAACGAGGCGCAGATCCAGGGCCAGATTTCGGACCTTTCCACCTCCATGCTCGACGGCCATCCGCGGCTGAAGGGGCTGCGCTCGCAGCTTGCCGGCATAAGGGGGCAGATCAAGGCGGAAACGCAGAAGATCCTGTCCAGCCTCGAAAACGAGGCGAAGACGGCGGCCTTGCGCGAAACGCAGCTTACCCAGCAGCTCAACACGCTGAAGGCGAATGCGGCCCGGGCGGGCGAGGATGAGGTCGGCCTCAACGCGCTGGAGCGCGAAGCGGCCGCCCAGCGCCAGCTTCTCGAAACCTATCTTGCGCGTTACCGCGAAGCCACCTCGCGCACCGACAGCAGCTCCAGCCCGGCCGACGCCCGCGTGATCTCCGCCGCCGTCCAGCCGACGGAGGCCGCTTTCCCGAAGGTGATGCCGATTACCATCGTCGGGGGTGTCGCCGGTTTTGCGCTGAGCGCAATCGCGATCCTGCTGGCCGAGCTTTTCAGCGGCCGCGCCCTGAAGCCGGTGGGCGGCGCGTCTTCCTACCGCGAGGAAGAAGAGGAGGAGGAGATGGAGCCTGTCGCCGCCGCGCCGGAGCCGGTCGTGGTCGTGCGGAAGAAGGCCGAAATCCCCGTCAGCCATGCCGCCACGCCGGATATCGAAGCGCCTGCCCGCTCGCTCCTGTCGGATATCGAGCCGGAAGACGCTGGCGAGGATGAGGACGAGGACATTGTCTCGCCGGTCGAGGAGGATGGAGCCGAGGAGGACGAGGGCGACTATTCCGTCGCGGCCGTCGCACGGCACCTGATCGAGAACGATATCCCGGTCGTCGTCTCCGTTTCGCCCTCCGGCGACCGTGGCTCGACCGCGACGGTGATGCTGGCCCGCCGCGTTTCGGAAGAAGGCCGCAGGACGCTCGTCATCGACCTGACGGGATCCGCGTGCCCGACGCGCCTGATGGCGCAGTCGGTGGAGCTTCCCGGCATCACGGACCTTCTCGTCGGCGATGCCGCCTTCGGCGACATCATCCATGGCGACCGCCTGTCCGGCGCGCATGTCATTCCGCGCGGCACGGCCAATATCAAGCGCGCCATGCGCGGCGTCGACCGTCTGGCGATCGTTATCGATTCGCTTTCCGATGCCTACGATACGGTGATCGTCGAATGCGGCCCGGCGGAAGTGGAAGGCGTGCGCCGCCTGACGCGCGGGCAGGAGACGGATATCGTCCTGTCCATTCCCGGTGCCGACGAGGACGACATCGTCGACCTGATCGGCGCTTTCGGCGAGGCGGGTTACAACGAGATCGTGCTGATGACGGGCGAGGGGAACGAGCCGCCCCGCCATCCCGGACGCCGGGCGGCTTAAGCCCCCTCGCTGTCCGCATCCGTGCGGCCGAAGCGCAGGCGCTGCAACAGCCAATAGAGGCGCGGGTTCCGCTTGATGAAGCGCTTGGCGGCGGTTTTCGCCCGGTGCGCGCCGGACGCGATCCGGCCGGCGGTCGTCGCCGGCCACAAGAGATCGTGCTGCGCCGTCTCGATCCTGCACCACGATCGCTTGTAGGGCTGGTCGCCGATGCCGAAATCGAAGAGGTGCGCGCCTTCCGCGCACAGCCTTTCGATCACGAGATGAAACAGGAAGTCGCCCGGGCTGGCATCGGCCGCGACGCTGTCGTCGATGGAGCCGAACTGGCAGATCACGTGGTCGCCCTTGCGCGAGAGGCCGGTGACGGCGGCGATATGGCCGGCATGCGCGCCGGAAAGCCTGAGCGCGTGCAAGCGGAGCGGATAGCAGGTGTCCGAGGCTTCCATGACGGCGAGCCTGCGGAAGAAGGCGCGCGTCTCCTCGCCGCGGAACACGTCCGGCAGCCCCATCGCCTTGAACCGTGCGGCCTTCTGGCTGAAGAACGTGTCGAGCAGCGCGAGCGCTTCCTCCGGCGATGCCGCCACGACATGCTCATAGCCGCCGGTTTCCAGAAGCCGCCGTTCGGAACTGCGCGCCCGCTTGCGCCGGCGCTTGGCATTGAGCTGCGCCAGCGTCTTCTCGAAATCCTCGAAGAGCGTTAGCTGGAAGGCGGCGTTCTGGTTCAGTACGGCGGGCAGGTCTGCGAAGGGGTTCCGCTCGCCGCGCCAGTCGAGCGGCATCTTTTCCAGGAGGAGAAGGTCGAAGGACCGGGCGAGTTCGCCGCGGGCCTGTTCCAGCGCCGTGGGGAGCAGCGCCCCGCCTCCCGCAGCGCGGAATTCATCGGTATGGAGGCCGGTGTTGATGTTGCTGAAGTCCGTTGCAAGCAGGCGGGCGACGCGCAAGGGGCCACGGCGCACGATCTCCAGCGGCAGGATGAACCGGCTGCGCCCCGCGCTGACACCCTCGATGATCAGCAGGTCGCAGGCATGAGCCTGCGTCCACGCCAGACACCAGTCATAGCTCTGGTGCAGCGAGATGGAAGCTCCGGCCTCCATGGCGCGCCAGCGCTCGGCAAGCGGCTCCATATGCGTGTGAAGGCGCAGGACGAGCGATGCACGCGAATCGTCGCCGGTTTCCCGCGAGGCGGGATCGGCAAGTGCGCGCTCGGACGCATCGATCTGCAATTGCATCAATCCCGACCCTTGTCCGGCCAGCGGCCGTATCATCGCGGCACGACGATAGAGGCCGGGCCTGCAGAATGGTTTAAAGGCCGGCGACGGCCGGCTTTCGGCTCGGCGAATTCCGCCGGTTCGGTTAGTGGTTTCCTAACGGCCGTTATTGGCCGCCGGGCTTGCCGGGCTTTTCCATCCACTTGATGATGAGCATTGCCGGCAAGATCCAGAGCAGGCCCGTGGCCGCGAAATAGAGGAGATGGATATACCAGGGCGAAGCCCCGAGCGTGGCGGAGGCGACGGTGGTCGCGACCAGCGCATAGACGAGCACGAGGATGATGATCAGTACCGTACCGATCAGTTTTCTGAGGCGAGGGGGCATTGTCGGTCTTTCGATAAGCACGGGAAGGCGGGCCGCGACGGCATGCCGCAAAGGTTCGGACCTTGTTTTGCACGGGCCGCTCGGGCAAATCAACGCTGGAGCAATCCGGGCAAGCCCTCTGCGAGCGGTTTTCCGCCCGGATTCCATGGAAAGGATTTGACCGGAACGGCGGCGTGCCCGCCGCTCCGGTGACAGGAGCCGACAGAATGAGCGCCATGACCGCGACCGCATACCGCAGGGATCACGACACGGACAGGATCGACCGTAACCGCCGGCAGGTGCGCCGCTGGCTGGGCTTCGTGCTGTTCACGCTGTTCGTGCTGGTGCTGGTCGGCGGCGCGACCCGGCTGACCGATTCCGGTCTCTCCATTACCCAGTGGAAGCCGATCCACGGCGTCATCCCGCCGCTCACCGCCGGGGAATGGCAGGAGGAGTTCGATCTCTACAAGCGCATTCCGCAATACGAGCAGATCAACAAGGGCATGACCGTCGACGAGTTCAAGACGATCTTCTGGTGGGAATGGGCGCATCGCCTGATCGCCCGCTCCATCGGCTTCGTCTTCGCCGTGCCGCTCGCCTTCTTCTGGCTGACCGGCCGGATCGAGAAGAGGATGCGCTGGCCGCTCGTCGGCCTTCTGGCGCTGGGCGGTTTCCAGGGCTTCATCGGCTGGTGGATGGTTTCCTCGGGGCTTGCCGAGCGGGTCTCGGTCAGCCAGTACAGGCTTGCCACGCATCTCACCATCGCCTGCCTGATCTTCGCGCTGACGGCCTGGCTGATGCGGGCGCTATCGCCGCACAGCGACGACGCCGCGCCCACGGACAGCGCGCGCCGCATGGCCGGCGTCATCGCCTGCATGGCGATCTTCCAGATCTATCTCGGCGCGCTCGTCGCCGGCCTCGATGCAGGCCTCAGCTACAATACCTGGCCGCTGATGGACGGCGCGGTCGTGCCGGGCGGTCTCTTCCTGCAGCAGCCATGGTGGATCAACCTCTTCGAGAACCCGAAGACCGTGCAGTTCGTCCACCGGGCCGGCGCCTATGTGCTCTTCACGCTCGCGCTCGCGCATATGATCGCCTCGCTGCGCGCGGCCCTCGCGACGACACATGCCCGCCGCTCCCTCGTGCTCTTCGCGCTCGTCTGTCTTCAGGCGACGATCGGTATCCTGACGCTTGTCTGGCAGGTCCCGCTCGCCTGGGCGCTTGCCCATCAGGGTGGCGCGCTGATCGTGCTCGGCTTCGCCATCGCCCATTGGCGCGGATTCTATGGCGAGTATCCCCGGGAGATCGCGGACGATTGACGCTCTCAGGCTTGCCTGAGGACGCGGCGGATGGCCGCGGCGACGCCGAGTTCGTTGTCGCGCTCCTCCACGCTGCCGTCCTCGTCGTGCCATGCGGCCGAGAGGCAGCCATAGGCGAAGGCATAGCGGAGGATCGTACGGACATCGCGGCCGAGCGTCTGGGCGAAAATGCCGGCCATTCCGGCGATCCGCTCCTCGTTGCGCGTCAGGTCGAAACGGTCGAGCGGATTGGAGAACATGTTGGCGGCATCGAGCGCCGCGTCGCCGATCAGCGCCGCCGGGTCGATGACGAGCCAGCCGCGCGGGCCGTGGACGATGTTTTCGTGGTGCAGGTCGCCGTGCAGCGGCCTGATATCCTGCTGGTCGCCGATCAGGGCTTCGGCGATGGCCGCAGCTTCCGCATAGGGGCTTGCGAGGTTTGCCCTGCGGTCCAGCTCGGCCTTGGTGAACAGGCTTGCGAAATAGCGCGGCAGCGGTAGCAGGCTCGCGGGCGGCGGTGCCTGCGAAGGGTGGTGGTACGCCAGCAGCACCTCGGCGGCTATGCGGGTCGCGTCGTCGTCGCCTCGGGTCTCAAGGTGGTCGCGCAGCGTCGTCCTGCCGGCGTGCTCCATCAGGAGCATCGCGCCCGAGCGGGCAAGGAGCTTTACGCAGCCGACGCCGTCCCGCCACGCTAAAAAATCCGCGCCGCGCAGGCTGTCTTCCAGAACCTTCGGCTTCAGGTGCTTGACGACGGCGACGGCGCCATCGGGCAGCGTCACTTCATGGACGCTTCCCGCAACCGTATCGGCGATCTGCCGGGCGCTTTCGATCCGCCATTCGGCGGGAAAGGGCGGCGCTTCGGCTTTCATCCCCTCAGCATCAGGTCCATGTTCTGGACCGCCGCGCCGGATGCGCCCTTGCCGAGATTGTCGAGCAGGGCGACGAGGTTGACATGCGGCGCGCCGGCGGTGCCGAAGACGTAGAGCTTCATGCGGTCGGTATCGGCCAGCTCCACGGCGTTGACGCGGGCAAGGCCTGCGCTTTCCTTGAGATCGACGACCTCGACGATGTCCTGCCCGGCATAGTGCTCGACCAGCGCCTCATGGATCGAGCCGAGCGAGGCATGGTCGTTGAGGTCCGCGAGGTAGAGCGGCACCTGCACGATCATGCCCTGCGGGAACTTGCCGACGGAGGGGGAGAAGAGGGGCGCGCGCGACAGCAGACCATGCACCTGCATTTCCGGCACGTGCTTGTGCTTGAGCGGCAGGCCGTAGAGGAAATGCGGCGCATCGATATGCTCGGGATGATCGGCATTTTCCATCTGCGCGATCATCTGCTTGCCGCCGCCGGTATAACCCGAAACGGCATTGACCGTGACCGGATAGTCTTCCGGCAGGAGGCCGGCAAGGCGCAGCGGCCGGAGGAGGCCGATGGCGCCGGTCGGGTAGCAGCCGGGATTGGCGACGTAGCGGGCGCTCGCGATCTTCTTCGGCTGTTCGCGGTCCATCTCGGCAAAGCCATAAGCCCAGTCCGGATTGACGCGGTGCGCGGTCGAGGTGTCGATGATGCGCACCTGGTTGTTGCCGGAGACCATGGCCACGGCTTCTTTCGCCGCGTCGTCCGGCAGGCAGAGGATCGCGACATCGGCGCTGTTCAGCAGGTCTTCGCGTAGCTGCGCATTGCGGCGCTCGGCTTCGGGAATGGAGAGCAGCTCGACATCGTTGCGGCCGGCCATGCGCGTGCGGATCTGCAGGCCCGTCGTGCCGTGTTCGCCATCGATGAAGATCTTCGGTTTCATCTGCTGTCCATTTCCGTTGAGGGGTGTCGTGTGGGCGGCCTGCGCGTGCATCGAAGCGGCGGCGAAAGCGCCTTCCCACGCTATAGCCCCGGCTCCTGCCGCTTTCAATGCCGCCGCCGCATTTACCAGTTTCATGAAAGCTGTGTGACGGCGCATGCCATTGGTGGTATTCCGGCAAAAATTCAATCCTGTCGATACAGACAAGGAAGTATCGCAATGACAGTCATTCGCCGCTTCGCCGGTATTCTTGTTCATCCCGCGGCGGTTTTTGTACTGGCAATCGCATTTGCAGGCGTACTGCGCTATCTGGACAAGCGAGGAGCCTATCTGCCTTATACGGCGGCCGTAACGCTGACGCTCGCAGCAATAGCTTATATTGCTTCAAGGCGGCCGATTTTCTCGCTCTATACTGCCGGCGCGGTGACCCTGCTGATCGGGATTGCCTCCAAGGTGAAGTTCGACCTCAAGGGCTTTGCGCTCCACTACTACGATCTCGTCTTCACCGGCGGAGATACGAGCGCTCTCGATTTCCTCGTCCGGAACTATGGTTATATCCTCTATATCGGGCTGGCGCTGATCGGTGTTGCGGTGGTGCTTCTCGCCGTTGTCTTTACGGCCGACAGGCCGCGC
Organism: Shinella zoogloeoides; assembly: GCF_020883495.1. Lineage (NCBI taxonomy): Bacteria > Pseudomonadati > Pseudomonadota > Alphaproteobacteria > Hyphomicrobiales > Rhizobiaceae > Shinella > Shinella zoogloeoides. The sequence continues at coordinate 1,197,043 of NZ_CP086610.1, forward strand.
GCGCCCCGCCTCCTGTGGCGAGTGGGCCTTGTGCCGGCCTGTGTGGGGCTGGCAATTCTGCTCTTCCCGAAGGCGACCCCTGAAAACCAGGGTTTCATGCCGTTTATCGACGGATACAACGCATCCGCGTTCTACTTCTCTTTCGCGGACTTCGACCCCATGGGCCGGAAAGTGAAGTTGGCGGACCATCTCAAGACGGATGTTGGCGAAAGCCTGTCGGGCACCGCGGACTGCGGCACCGGGCAAAAGCCGGATGTCATGCTGGTGCTCAGCGAAAGCCAGGCCGATCCGGCGATCTTCCCGGAACTCGGTCTGCCGGAGGATTTTCGCGCGCTCTTTGCCTCGGACGATGGCATGGTGCGCCCGCTCTCGGTCGAAATTTTCGGAGGCGGGACCTGGGCGACGAATTTTTCGGTGCTGACCGGCCTTTCGCCGACCGATTTCAGTTGGCAGTCGCACTATGTGACCGAACTCATGGAGAACCGCATACGCGGCGCCCTGCCGGAAATGCTCGCGGCCTGCGGTTACCGCACGGTCACGATCATGCCGATGTTCCAGCAGTTCGTGAACGAAGGAGATTTTCTCCGCTCCATCGGCGTTCAGGAAGTCTACGATGCGGCTGCGCTCGGACTTGCCGGCGTAGGGAACCTCACGGAAGACAGCACCTATTACGACTTTGCCGAAAAACTGATCGCCAAGCATCGGGCGACGGACGGAAGGCCGCTTTTCCTGGCGATCCAGACCATGTTCGCGCATGGGCCTTACGATGCCGCACCGGAAACGCGGGATGCCGGCAGCAAACCATTCTCGGATGATCCGCAGGTCGACAACTATCTGCGCCGCGTTCACGCCGCACGCCTCCAGATCCATCGGTTCCTCGCTGAACGTCAGGCGGAGCCGGGGCCACGCGGCACCGTGCTGCTCGAATATGGCGATCATCAGCCCATTGCGACCAAGCCCCTGCTGGAGCAGCGTGGCGACCTTCGCCTCGCTGACCTGACATCGCCCGCCTATCGCACCTTCCTGTCGATCCACGCATTCGAAACGCCCGTGGACAAGCATCTTTTCGACAAGCCGATGGCGACCGGCTTCCTGGCGGCGACCCTGGTTGAGGCCGCCGGTCTGCCGAGTTCACCCCTGATGCGCAGCCTTGCGGACCTTCGCGAGGCCTGTGGCGGCAAATATCACGATTGCCCGCAACGGGAGCTTGTCGACGCGAATCTCACGATGCGCGCCAATGGCGGCCTGCTCAAGCTCGACTGACGCGGCAGAGGGGCTTCAGCGGCGCTCCGCCAGCTTCTCGGCGTGCAGGCCCAGCATGTACATGGCGATGTTGGAGCCGGCGATGGCTGTGATGTCGGCGTGGTCGTAGGCGGGGGCCACCTCGACCACGTCGGAGCCGACGATGTTGAGGGCGCCGAGCTTGCGCAGGACCGAGAGGATGCGCGCGCTCGACGGGCCGCCGGAGACCGGCGTGCCGGTGCCGGGGGCGAAGGCCGGGTCGAGGCAGTCGATATCGAAGGTGAGGTAGGTCGCCCGGTCGCCGACATGGTGGATGATCGTGTCGGCGATTTCGGCGGCGCTCATCTCCTCGACATCGTAGCCGTAGAGGATGCGGATGCCGCAATCTTCCGGTGCATGGGTGCGGATGCCGATCTGGATCGAGCTTTCCGCGTCGATCAGCCCCTCGCGCACGGCGGTGCCGACGAAGGAGCCGTGGTCGATGCGGCCCTTTTCATCGGCCCAGGTGTCCTGATGGGCGTCGAACTGGACGAGGGAGAGGGGGCCGTATTTTTCCGCATGGGCGCGCAGCAGCGGCAGCGTGATGAAATGGTCGCCGCCCAGCGTCAGCATGTAGGCGCCGGATTTCAGGATCTTCTTTGCCTCGCGCTCGATGGTGCCGGGCGTCTTCTGGTGGTTGCCGTAATCGAGCAGGCAGTCGCCATAGTCGATGACGGCCATGTCCTCGAAAAGATCGCGCTCGAAGGGATATTGCGGGTCGTTGTCCATGATCGCCGAGGCGCGGCGGATGGCCTGCGGCCCGAAGCGCGTGCCGGGACGGTTGGAGGTCGCGGCATCGAAGGGAATGCCCCAGACGACCGCGTCGACATCCTTCAGGACCTTGGTGTAGCGGCGGCGCATGAAGGAGAGGATGCCTGCATGGGTCGGGTCCGAGGCCGCGCTCTTCAGCGTCTTGGCGGTGATGGCGTGGTCGATCGTCTTGTTGGCCATGAAAGTCCCTCCGAAGTGTGGCGGGACGTTCGCCAATCGGCGGCTGCAAGGCAAGGGGATTTTGCGGATTTTTATAGGGCAAAAAGAAAAGGCCGGGGCGAACCCCGGCCTTTCCTGAAGAACAAGTCTTCCGAGCGATTAGCGCTTGGAGAACTGGAACGAACGGCGGGCCTTGGCCTTGCCGTACTTCTTGCGTTCGACGACGCGCGAGTCGCGGGTCAGGAAGCCGCCCTTCTTCAGAACCGTGCGCAGGCCCGGTTCGAAGTAGGTCAGTGCCTTCGAGATGCCGTGACGAACGGCACCGGCCTGGCCGGAAAGGCCGCCGCCGGCAACAGTCGCGTCGATGTCGAACTGGCCGTCACGGGCAGCCGCGACGATCGGCTGCTGCAGGATCATCTGCAGGACCGGGCGTGCGAAGTAGGCTTCGAACGACTTGCCGTTGACGGTGATCTTGCCGGAACCCGGCTTGACCCACACGCGGGCAACGGCGTCCTTGCGCTTGCCGGTTGCGTAGGAACGGCCCTGGGCGTCAACCTTCTTGACGTGAACCGGGGCGGAAGCGGCCGGAGCTGCAGCGGCGACGCCGAGGTCCTTGAGCGAGGAGAGGTCGGCCATTATCAGGCGCTCCTTGTGTTCTTGCTGTTCAGCGCGGCGACGTCGAGAGCGACGGGCTGCTGTGCTTCATGCGGGTGGTTGGAGCCGGCGTAGACGCGCAGGTTCTTCATCTGGCGACGGCCGAGCGGGCCGCGCGGAACCATGCGTTCGACAGCCTTCTCGAGGACGCGCTCCGGGAAGCGGCCTTCGATGATCTGGCGAGCCGTGCGCTCCTTGATGCCGCCCGGGTAACCGGTGTGCCAGTAGTACTTCTTGTCGGAGTACTTCTTGCCGGTGAAGACGACCTTGTCGGCGTTGATGACGATGACGTTGTCGCCGTCGTCGACGTGGGGCGTGAAGGTTGCCTTGTGCTTGCCGCGCAGGCGGTTAGCGATGAGGGTAGCGAGGCGACCGACAACGAGGCCTTCGGCGTCGATGAGGATCCACTTCTTCTCTACCTCGGCGGGCTTCTGTACGAAGGTTGCCATAGGAGTAGCTCTTTCTTTAGGGTCCCGAGGCCTTGGGGGCGACGGGCGTTTCTTGTTGCTTGGTTTGGCCCCTTGCGGATGCCAAAAATCGAACGCGGCCCGTGGGGACCGCGATCTGGGCGGCTTATAAGCGAGAGCCGATTTGGCGTCAAGCTGCTGGTTTTGGGTGGCGCCAAAGATATATCAATAAAAACAGTGGCTTAATATTGTGGTATTTATATACCACAATTTATCGCGGCGGAATCGAATAGGTCGCGGTGGCATGGGCCACCAGATCGTCGTCGTTCTCGTCGAAAATCGAGGCTTCGACCACGGCCAGCCGCTTGCCGAGCTTGAGCACGCGGCAGGTGCAGGAGAGGGGGCCGGGTTCGGGCTTGCGCAGGAAGTTGATGTTGAGATTGGTGGTGACGGCAAGCGCCACGGGGCCGATATGGGCAAGAACCGCGCACCATGCGCCGACATCGGCGAGCGCGAAGAGGGTGGGGCCGGAGATCGTGCCGCCCGGCCGCAGGTGCCGCTCGTTGGGCATGAGGCGCATGACGACCGTGCCGGGGCCGACCTCCATCACCTCGAAGACCTTGCCGTCCGTGTGAAGCTGCGGAAAATCGGCTTCGAGGAAGCGGTTCAGCGCTTGCGGATCCATGATGGGCGTCAGTTGCATGGTCTTCGTCTCCTGTCGCCTGCTTTACAGACCGATTTGCGGGCGGCGGCAAGCCCTCCATAAGTTCAGGCGATGCGCTTGAAACCTGCCCTTGCGGCGCGTAGACCGCTCACGGACAACTGGAAGGAGACGGCGATGGCTGACGTGGTGTCGTTCAGGAAAGAGGAACATGCAGGGCCGGTCCGCATCGAGCGCGCCGAACCCATCCTGCGGATCACGCTCAACAATCCGCCGGCCAACGCTCTCTCCGTCGCGGTCATGGAAGCTCTCGGCGCGGCGCTCGACGCTGTGGCCGCCGACGAGGCCATCCGCGTCGTCGTGATCGCCTCGACGGGCAATGTCTTTTCCGCCGGCCACGACCTCAAGGAAATGACCGCGCACCGCGCGGATGCCGATGGCGGGCGCGCCTTCTTCGAGAAGACCGTGCGCATGGCGGCCGATATCATGCTGAAGATCGCCGCGCTGCCGCAGCCCGTGGTGGCCGAGATCGACGGCCTTGCGACCGCCGCCGGCTGCCAGCTTGTGGCGAGTTGCGACCTTGCCATCTGCACCGACACCTCCACCTTCTGCACGCCGGGCGTCAATATCGGCCTCTTCTGCTCGACGCCGATGGTCGCCGTCACCCGCGCCGCCCATCCCAAGCAGGCGATGGAGATGCTGCTGACCGGCGAGACGATCGACGCCTCCACGGCCAAGGATTTTGGCCTCGTCAACCGCATCGTGCCGCAGCAATACCTACGCCAGGTCGTCGACAAATACGCCGCCGTCATCGCCGCCAAGTCGCCGCAGGCCCTGCGCATCGGCAAGGCGGCCTTCCGCGCGCAGGCCGGCCTGCCGGTGGCCGATGCCTATGATCTGGCCGTGGCGACGATGGTGGACAACCTGTTCGCCGACGATGCGAAGGAGGGGATCAGGGCGTTCCTCGACAAGCGTATGCCGGAGTGGAACTGACGTTTTACGTTAGACGTACTCCGGAAAGCGGAGTATGCTTGGCGGATGATCAAGTCCATTGCGGATACCGCAACACGGCAGTTCATCGAAGCGGGAAAGTCCCGATATTCCGGGCTCGATCCAGGCAAGGCAATGGCGCGCCTGAATGTGCTCAACGCGGCGCGGAGCCTGGACGATATATCTCCCTTGCGCTCGATCGGACTTCACAAGCTGAGCGGTGATCGCAAGGGACAATGGGCCATGACGATCAACGGCCCGTGGCGTCTGTGTTTTCGCTTCGAGAACGGTGACGCCTACGATGTCGAGATCGTCGATTATCACTGAGGAGAAAGCGGATGTTCGAGGTTCATCCCGGTTCCATCCTGAAGGAAGAGCTTGAGGCGCGGCAGATGAGCGGCAATGCACTTGCGCTCGCATTGCGCATCAATTCCGGGCGGGTGTCGGAGATATTGAGCGGAAAGCGTGGGGTTTCGGCCGATACGGCACTTCGTCTCGGTCGCTATTTCGGCAACGACCCACAGTTCTGGCTTGGGCTGCAGGCGGCCTACGACCTTGCCGTCGCCCGGCGTGAGAGCGGTGAACGGATTCTGCTCGAGGTTTTGCCGGCCCAGACAGCGGCCTGATGCTTCACGCCAGCTTCAGCAGCAGCACGCCGCAGGCGATGACCGCGCCGGCGACGTAGCGCCAGACGCTTGCCTTCTCCTTGAGGATGACGACGGAGATGAGGAGGGCGAAGATGATGGCGGTTTCGCGCAGCGCTGCGACGGTGGCGACGGGGGCCTTGGTCATGGCCCAGAGCGCAAGGCCGTAGGAGGCGATGGAGCCGGCGCCGCCGAAGAGGCCGCGCGCCCAGTTGCGGCGCACATGGTTCCAGACCGTGAACCGGCCACGGCGCGCGACGGCCCAGGCGAAAAGCAGTACCGGCGGCAGCAGCGCCATCCAGAGCGTGTAGGAAATCGCATTGCCGGAGGCGCGAGCGCCCGCGCCATCCACAAAGGTATAGGTGGCGATCACCATGGCGTTGGCGAGCGCCAGCAGGATGGCGTTGCGGCTGCCGTGGCGCGCCTCGAAGGCGAGCGTCAGCACGCCGGCCGAGATGGTGAGCACGCCCGCCATGGCGGCTGGCGTGAGGTGTTCGCCGAGCACCACGCCGCTCGTCGTGGCGACCAGCAGCGGGGCCGCGCCGCGCATCAGGGGATAGACGAGGCCGATGTCGCCGGCCCGGTAGGCGGCGGCGACGAGCTGGAAATAGGCGAACTGCAGGAAGGCCGAGACGAGGATGAAGGGCCATGCCTCGGGTTTCGGCAAGGGCACGAAGGGCAGGAAGGCAAGGCCCACCGCGCCTGCGCCAAGCGCCACCATCGCCGCGTCGAGCGATTTGTCCGTGCCGGATTTGACGAGGGCATTCCAGGTCGCATGCAGGGCCGCGCCGAACAGCACGAGAAAGAGAACGTCTAGCGGCAATCTGGGACCTCGGAGGGGCAGGCATGCGGACGGGAAGGCCCTTTCATCCGCCCAAAGCAGGCGATTTGCAATCGGCAATTTCGCTCTTTGCGCCGCGTGGCCGCCAAAACCCGGAAATCTGTGCAGGTTTGGCACAGAAGCTGCGGGCGAGGGCGCTGGCGGGCGGTCGTCTTCTTTAAGATTTCGGGCTAGATTGGGGCGGTGAAGAAACGTGCGAGACGGTCGCGAATGCCGGAGGAGGCTGCGATGAACCACGATCACTATTCCGATGGCTACATCCGCCACATCCTGAAATCCGTGCATACCATCGCCGTGCTCGGCGCCTCGCCGCAGGACGGGCGGCCGAGCCATGGCGTGATGGGCTTCCTGCTCGGCAAGGGCTATCGCGTCATCCCGGTCAATCCGGGCCATGCCGGCAAGACGATCCTCGGCCAGACCGTCTATGCGCATCTCGCCGATATTCCCGAACCTATCGATATGGTCGACGTCTTCCGTGCGGCGAACCAGTTTTCTGCCGTGGTGGACGAGGTTATGGCGCTTCGCCCGCTGCCTTCCGTGATCTGGGGCCAGTTCACGGTGCGCGACGATGCCGCCGCCACGCGGGCGGAAGCCGCCGGCATTCAGGTCGTCATGGACCGTTGCCCGGTCACGGAATATCCGGTGATGATGCTCAAGGCGTCCTGAGCGCCCGATATTGACTTCACGCAGCGTTACCCCAATTGTCCGCGCAACAAACGGGGCAGCGCCATGAATCACGATTCCTATCCGGACTACTATATCGCCGATATCCTCCGCTCGACGAAGGTGATCGCGCTCGTCGGCGCTTCGCCGAACCCGGAGCGCCCGAGCTATCGGGTCATGGCCTTCCTGTTGCGCAAGGGCTACCGCGTCATTCCGGTCAATCCCGGCCAGGCCGGCAAGGAAATCCTCGGCCAGCCGGTCGTCGCCCGCCTTGCCGATATCGTCGAGCCGGTCGACATGGTCGATGTCTTCCGCGCCGCCGATGCGCTGCCGGCCGTGGTGGAGGAGGTGCTGGCGCTTTCCCCGCTGCCCAAGGCCATCTGGGGCCAGCTTTCGGTGCGCCATGACGAGGCGGCAGCCGCGGCGGAAGCGGCCGGTATCAAGGTGGTGATGGATCGTTGCCCGGCCATCGAATATCCGCGCCTCGTCGCCTGAGACTTTCCGATGCGCAAAGCGCTTCGCCGTGCCGTCGCTTTCACGGAAAATCTTTCTTTGACCGGCCTTTAACTCTCTGAAATAGTCGCCCCGAATTTCATTTTGGGAGGCTATTTATGACCAAGAACAAGCCCGGATTTTCTACGCTCGCCGTTCATGCCGGTGCGCAGCCGGACCCGACGACCGGCGCGCGCGCGACGCCGATCTACCAGACGACGAGCTTCGTCTTCAACGACACGGACCACGCCGCCTCGCTCTTCGGTCTCCAGGCCTTCGGCAACATCTATACCCGCATCATGAACCCGACGCAGGCCGTGCTCGAAGAGCGCGTCGCCGCGCTCGAAGGCGGCACGGCTGCGCTTGCCGTCGCCTCCGGCCACGCTGCCCAGCTCCTCATCTTCCACACGATCATGCGCCCGGGCGACAATTTCATCGCCGCGCGCCGGCTCTATGGCGGCTCGATCAACCAGTTCGGCAATGCCTTCAAGAGCTTCGACTGGCATGTGCGCTGGGCCGACACCGCCGATCTTGCGAGCTTCGAAAGCCAGATCGACGACAAGACCAAGGCGATCTTCATCGAGAGCCTCGCCAATCCGGGCGGCACCTTCGTCGATATCGCCGGCATTGCCGAGGTCGCCCATCGCCACGGCCTGCCGCTCATCGTCGACAACACCATGGCGACGCCCTACCTGCTGCGCCCGCTGGAGCATGGCGCGGATATCGTCGTGCATTCGCTGACCAAGTTCATGGGCGGCCATGGCAATTCCATGGGCGGCGTCATCGTCGACGGCGGCACCTTCGACTGGTCCGCCTCCGGCAAGTATCCGGCGCTTTCCGAGCCGCGCCCGGAATATGCCGGCGTGGTGCTGCACGCCACCTTCGGCAATTTCGCCTTCGCCATCGCCTGCCGCGTTCTCGGCCTGCGTGACTTCGGCCCCGCCATCTCGCCCTTCAACGCCTTCCAGATCCTCAACGGCATCGAGACGCTACCGCTGCGCATGCAGCGCCATTGCGACAACGCGCTCGCCGTCGCCACATGGCTGAAGGCCCATGACAAGGTCTCGTGGGTCAACTATGCCGGCCTCGAGACGGACCCGAACCATGCGCTGCAGCAGCGCTATTCGCCGAAGGGCGCGGGCGCCGTCTTCACCTTCGGCCTGAAGGGCGGCTACGAATCCGGCAAGCGCTTCGTCGAGGGGCTGGAAATGCTCTCGCACCTCGCCAATATCGGCGACACGCGCTCGCTCGTCATCCACCCGGCCTCCACCACCCACCGCCAACTCAGTGAGGAGCAGCAGACTGCCGCCGGCGCGGGTCCGGATGTGGTGCGCCTGTCCATCGGTATCGAGGACGCCGCCGATATCATCGCCGATATCGAACAGGCCCTCGCCAAGGCCTGATGCCAATCGGGCGGTCCTTTCGGGCCGCCCTTTTCTTTTCAGCGAATGGGTAAAGCATGAGCAAGGCGCAACTTTTCGACACCTCCGGCATCGAGGCGGAGGAGGGCCGTCCGGCCGCCGATCGCCTCATTTCCGGCGATCCGGTCTTCACCACCTGGAATATCGAGGAGGCCGAGGGCGGCATCTATTCGGGCATCTGGCAATCGACGCCCGGCAAGTGGCGCATCCAGTATGACGAGTGGGAATATTTCCACATCCTCGAAGGTCACTCCATCGTGACCTCCGAGGAGGGGGAGACGTTCCATCTGAAGGCAGGCGACCGCCTGATCCTGAGACCCGGCTTCAAGGGAACCTGGGAAGTCGTTGAAACGACTCGCAAGGACTACGTCATTCGCCTCTAGAGTTTGTCAGGTTCATTCTGAACCAGGCAAACTCTAGATTCCCTTGTTTTCGTTTGTCTTATCGGGAAAACCGGATTCCACTTTTCCCTGACAAACTCTCGTCACCAGGTCAGGTCCAGCGCCTCCAGCCCGTGGAAATGGTACACATCCTTGACCACGGGGGCCTTGGCGATCTTGAGGCCCGGCAGGCGCTGGAAGAGGATCGGCAGGGCGATGTTCAGCTCTAGCCGGGCGAGCGGCGCGCCGATGCAGAAATGGATGCCGGCGCCGAAGGAGAGGTTCGCGCCCTCGTCGCGATCCGGCTTGAAGGCGAGCGGTTCGCTGAACTTCTTGGGATCGAGATTGGCGGCCGCGAGGATCATCGCCACCTTGTCGCCACGGCGGAACTGGATGCCGTCGAGTTCCACGTCCTCGAGCGCGTAGCGCTGGAAGATATGCACCGGCGCGGAGATGCGCAGGCACTCTTCCACCGTGCGTTCCGTCGCCTTCGCATCGGCGAAGAGCACGGCCGGATCGGCGTCGTTTTCGAGGATGGTGCGCACGGCATTGCCGATCTGATGCACCGTCGCCTCATGGCCGGCATTGAGCAGCACGATGGTCGTCGAGATCAGCTCGTCCTCGGTGAGAAGCTGCCCCTTATGCTCGGTGTGGACCATGTGCGAGAGCAGGTCGTCGCGCGGCTCGGCCCGGCGCTCGGCGATGACGCCGCGCACATAGTCGGAAAACTCCTGCGCGGCCCTGTCGGCGGCAAGCTCGTCCTCGCGGGTGCGGCCGAACATGTACATGCGCACATAGGCATGCGACCATTCCAGGAGCTGCGGCCCCATCTCGTCGGGAATGCCGATCATGCGGGCGATCATCGTCACCGGCAGGATATCGGCGAAGGCGGCGAGCAGTTCGACGCGCCCGTCCTTCTCGAAGCGGTCGATGGCCCGGTGGCAAAGTTCCGCGATCTCCGGCGTCAGCCGCTCGATCGTGCGCGAGACGAAGGCGCGGTTGACGAGGGTGCGCAGCCGCGTGTGCTCCGGCGGCTCCAGCTCCAGCAGCGACCAGGCCTCGGCCGCATCGAAGTGCCGCACATGGTCCTGCGGTTCCGGCATGCCGAGTTCTTCCCGCGTCGCCACATGCAAAATCTGCCGGCCGAAACGGCGGTCGCGCAGCAGGCCGTTCACATGGTCGTAGCCGGTGAAATACCACTGCTTCTGCTCTTCCCACCAGAAGGTGGGACAGTGCGCGTGCAGCGCCGCGTAGACCGGGTTCGGATCGCGGTAGAAATCGGGATTGCGGCCGTCGAGCGAGACGCGGCGGCTGGCGGGATCGATGGAGAGGAAGGGGAGATGTGTCGTTGTCATGATGGCTATGACCTAGCGGATTTCACCCTGCCGGGAAAGCGGGACGATCCGCGTTCAACAGCCGCGTCACTGTCCGACCGCCACGCCCTCCCGCCGCGGGTCCGCGGCACCCTTGAGGCCGTCTGCCGTCAGTTCGATGGCGTGCAGGCCGGAGTTCAAGTCGCGGGCCTGCACCTCGAAGCCGAGCGCCTTTAAAGGTTCGGCCAGCTTTTCGGCGTCGGTGCCGGCTTCCAGGTCATAGGGGCCGAAGCGGTTGATGAGATGGGGCATGGCGACGATCTCGCCGACATCCATGCCCCAGTCGATATAGGCGATGAGCGCCTGGGCGACATAGCCGATGATCTGGCTGCCGCCGGGCGAGCCGATGGCGAGCAGCGGTTTTCCATCCTTCAGCACGATGGTCGGCGACATGGAGGAGCGGGGGCGTTTGCCGGGTTCGACGCGGTTGGCGACGGGCACGCCCTCGTCATGCGTCTCGAAGGAGAAGTCGGTGAGCTCGTTGTTGAGCAGGAAGCCGCCCGTCATCAGCCGCGAGCCGAAGCCGTTCTCGATGGTGGTCGTAATGGAGACGACATTGCCGTCCCTGTCGACGATGACGAAATGGCTGGTGGAGGGCAGTTCGATGGCGGCGTCGCGGCCGAAGTTGAGGGCATGGTCCCATTCCGGCTCGCCGGCCGTTACCGCGTCGGTCCCGAGCGCCCTGTCGCCGTCGAGCAGTCTCGCCCGCTCGCCGAGATAGGTTTTTGCGAGGAGGCCCTTGATCGGGGCCGGTACGAAATCGGTGTCGGCGAGGTAGCGGCCCCGGTCCGCGAAAGCGAGGCGTTGCGCGTCGCCGATCAGCCGCCAGCTTTCGGGATTGTCCCTGCCGAGCGCCTTGAGGTCGAAATTCTCCAGCATGCCAAGCATCTGGCCGATGGCGACCGCGCCGGAGGAGGGCGGTCCCATGCCGCAGATATCGAGCGCGCGGTAGCGGGCGCATATAGGCTGCCGTTCCCTTACCCGGTAGTTCGCAAGGTCTGCGAGCGACAGCACGCCGGCATTCTTGCCGGACATGCGCACGGTATCCACGATCGCCTCCGCGATGGGGCCTGTGTAGAAGGCGTCGGCGCCGCCCTTGGCGATGGCCGCGAGCGTTTCGGCATAGGCTGGGTTCCTGAGCACGGCGCCGGCCTTGATCGGCGCGCCGTCGGCGCCGAAGAAATAGGACGCCGTCGCTTCGAAGGTCTTCAGGCGGTCGCCTTCGGCGGCGACAAGGCTGGCGAGGCGGGGAGAGACGGAAAAACCCTCGCGCGCCAGCGTCTCTGCGGGAGTGAAGAGGTCTTTCCAGTCCTTGCGGCCCCAGCGCTTGTGCGCCTCCTGCATCAGCATGACGGTGCCGGGCGTGCCGACCGAGCGTCCGCCGACGACGGCGTCGAAGAACTCCATCGGCTTGCCCTTGTCGTCGAGGAAGAGCGTGGGCGTGGCATCCATCGGCGCCGTCTCGCGGCCGTCGAGCGTGACGATGCGTTTTGCTGCCGCATCGTAGTAGACGAGGAACGCGCCGCCGCCGAGGCCGGAGGATTGCGGCTCGACGAGGCCGAGCACGGTCTGGATGGCGACCATGGCGTCGATGGCGCTGCCGCCTTCGGCAAGGATTTTCTCGCCGGCCTGCGCCGCCAGCGGATGCGCGGCGGCGACCATGTGCTCGCGCGCCGTGACGACCTTCGCCGCCGCAAGGCCGGTCGCGCGTTCGGGCGCAATGGTGTCCGAAGCCTGCTGGGCGGGCGCAACCGTGGCGGTCAGCAGGAAAAGCCCGAGGGCGACGAGGGATCGTTTCATCGTGATTGCCTCCGCTGGGGCGGATATAGTGCAGGCATTTACGCGGTGGAGGCAAGGCGGATGGGGAATTCACCCTTTCTTCACCCTGCCGCCACTTGGGTCGACGCCCGGCTTGTGGAAATCCTTGTCTGCCGTTGCGTGAGTTAACCGCATTCTCGCATAGAGCCTCGCAAAACGTGGGGCCGTCTTGAAGTCCGATACCCTGACACTCTATGTAGGGAAGACGAAACTTGCTGATTCCCAACGCTTGGCGAGGGTTTCAGGGCCACTTGAGATGAAGGATTGATATGAGAAATCCCGTAGATACCGCCATGGCTCTGGTGCCGATGGTCGTCGAGCAGACCAACCGCGGCGAGCGTTCCTACGACATCTATTCGCGCCTCCTGAAGGAACGCATCATCTTCCTGACGGGTCCCGTCGAGGATCATATCGCAACGCTCGTCTGCGCGCAGCTTCTCTTCCTCGAGGCTGAAAACCCGAAGAAGGAAATCGCGCTCTACATCAATTCGCCGGGCGGCGTCGTGACCTCGGGCATGGCGATCTACGATACGATGCAGTTCATCAAGCCTGCCGTATCGACGCTCTGCATCGGTCAGGCCGCCTCCATGGGCTCGCTGCTGCTGGCCGCCGGCCACAAGGACATGCGCTTTGCCACGCCGAATGCCCGCATCATGGTCCACCAGCCCTCCGGCGGCTTCCAGGGCCAGGCATCGGATATCGAGCGCCATGCCAAGGACATCCTCAAGATGAAGCGCAAGCTGAACGAGGTCTATGTCAAGCATTGCGGCCGCACCTATGAGGAAGTCGAGCAGACGCTCGACCGCGACCACTTCATGAGCGCCGACGAGGCGAAGGACTGGGGTCTGGTCGACCGGGTCATCACGAGCCGCGAAGTGATCGAGGGGCCCGACGCCACGTAATCCCGATTGCGCTGCGGGGTCCGATGACACTCGACGACTACAACGCCTTCTGTGCTTCGCTCCCCGCCACGACGCATGTCGTGCAATGGGGCGGGGCGCATGTCTGGAAGGTCGGCGACAAGGTGTTCGCCATCGCCGGATGGAGCGAGGCGGAAGGGCTTGGGGTCACGTTCAAGGTGTCCGAACTCGCCTACGACATTCTGCGCGAGCAGCCGGGGTGCCGCCCGGCGCCCTATCTTGCCTCGCGCGGCATGAAGTGGATCCAGCGGCAGACGGGCGAATCGGTTGATGATGCGGCCCTGTGCGACTATTTGTTGGAAAGCCACGGTCTGGTGGCGGCAAAGTTGACGCGCAAGGCTCGCGCCGATCTCGGCTTGTGACGGGAGTGTGAAGGGCCTTACGCGATTGTAATGATCGCGGGGCTTTATCCTCGCCACAAAGCCGGTAATATTGGCCGTTAATGCTATGTTGATTTGTAACGGCATAGCATTCGGTGTTTAGACGGGGAATGCGTTGCAATCGGTTCAAGGGCGTCGCCCGGGCCGGTCAGTACCCCTGGAGCCTTTGAAGGGCGCAAGCGCTTCCGACAAGGGCGGTTTGAGTGGTCCGGCCATCTTGCGAGGGATGGGCGGCGTGCTGGAAGGAAAGTGATATGAGCAAGGTCAGCGGCAGCAACGGCGGCGACTCCAAGAATACCCTTTACTGCTCCTTCTGCGGCAAGAGCCAGCACGAGGTCCGCAAGCTGATTGCCGGACCGACGGTGTTCATCTGCGATGAATGCGTCGAACTGTGCATGGACATCATCCGCGAGGAGAACAAGACCTCGATGGTGAAATCCCGCGACGGCGTTCCCACGCCCCAGGATATCATCAAGGTCCTCGACGAATATGTCATCGGCCAGCAGCAGGCCAAGCGCATCCTGTCGGTCGCGGTGCACAACCACTACAAGCGTCTGGCGCATGCCGCCAAGGGCTCGGATGTGGAACTGGCGAAGTCGAACATCATGCTGGTCGGCCCCACGGGCTGCGGCAAGACCTATCTCGCCCAGACGCTCGCCCGCATCATCGACGTGCCCTTCACCATGGCCGACGCCACGACGCTGACCGAAGCCGGTTACGTGGGCGAGGACGTGGAGAACATCATCCTGAAGCTGCTGCAGGCGGCCGACTACAATGTCGAGCGCGCGCAGCGCGGCATCGTCTATATCGACGAAGTCGACAAGATCTCGCGCAAGTCCGACAACCCGTCCATCACCCGTGACGTGTCGGGCGAGGGCGTGCAGCAGGCGCTTCTGAAGATCATGGAAGGCACGGTTGCCTCGGTTCCCCCGCAGGGTGGCCGCAAGCATCCGCAGCAGGAATTCCTGCAGGTCGATACGACGAACATCCTGTTCATCTGCGGCGGCGCCTTCGCCGGCCTCGACAAGATCATCTCCGCCCGCGGCGAGAAGACCTCCATCGGCTTCGGCGCGACGGTCCGCTCGCCGGAAGATCGCCGCGTCGGCGAAGTCCTGCGCGATCTGGAGCCGGAAGATCTGGTAAAGTTCGGCCTCATCCCGGAATTCATCGGCCGTCTGCCCGTTCTGGCGACGCTGGAAGACCTCGACGAGGATGCGCTGATCCAGATTCTGTCCGAGCCGAAGAACGCGCTGATCAAGCAGTACCAGCGCCTGTTCGAGATGGAAGACGTCGAACTGACCTTCCACGAGGACGCGCTGCGCGAGATCGCCCGCAAGGCGATCGTCCGCAAGACCGGCGCGCGCGGCCTTCGCTCGATCATGGAAAAAATCCTGCTCGACACGATGTTCGAACTGCCGACGCTGGAAGGCGTTCGCGAGGTCGTCATCTCCGACGAGGTGGTGAAGGGTTCGGCCCGTCCGCTCTACATCTATTCCGAGCGCACCGACGAGAAGGCCAACGTTTCGGCCTGAAGAAAAGCCCTCCCCGAAAGGGGAGGGCTTCGACCGTCATTCGATGATGGTCATACGATCCACGTCGAAGTCGGTTTCCTTGACGCGATGGGTATCGACCTCGCCTTGCAGCCGCACCCGGGTGGTCTCCGAGACAGGCTGGGCGGGAAAGTCGTCGTCGTCGATCTCGACCCGGATTTCACCCGTATCGTCCGCAAAGAGATATTCCTCGTCCGCCAGCTTGCGGATGATCCTTCCCTCGATCGTCGCTTTCGTTTCGTCCTCGGCGCCGGCCTTGATGGCCTCGACGGTCATGGCCGGATATTTCGCATCTCCGCCCTGCTGCACATCCGAAGGGCCGGTGAATTGCGCCAGGGCGGCCCCGGCGGGAAGGGCGAGAAGGATGGCGAGGGTGGCGAAGACGGGTTTCGACATTTGCGACTCCTGAGTTTGCTTGCAATCGGGCATAATGCCGGTACGGGCCATTCGGGTCCACACCCTTGGCGGCCCCGCTGCATATCGGCCGTTGCGAAACGCGCCGCGCCGCGCGATTATGGAAGACTTCGATTCTGTTCTGCGTATGCTCCGGCAATGAATGCCGGGGGAAGGCCGTAAGTTCCGCGACAGCGCGGAAGACTAGACTTCCCATGTTGGTTCGTCTTGTTCGGCGCGGGGTGGGGCACCCCGGCGCCGGGCTTGAAAATGCGTTTGCCGCACGCCACTTGTGGATGGAAAAGATCGCCGGCCCGGTGCCCCAAGCACCGACAGGACCGGTTCCCGGAAACGGGACGTTTGAAAGGAAATGACATGACGAAAAAGACGTCTGCGCCGCACGATTCCACGGCCTTCCCGGTCCTGCCCCTGCGCGACATCGTGGTGTTCCCGCACATGATCGTGCCGCTGTTCGTCGGTCGCGAAAAGTCGATCCGCGCGCTGGAAGAGGTCATGGGCACCGACAAGCAGATCATGCTTGCCACCCAGATCAACGCTTCCGACGACGATCCGGAGACCGACGCCATCTACCGCATCGGCGCCGTCGCCAATGTTCTCCAGCTCCTGAAGTTGCCCGACGGCACCGTCAAGGTTCTGGTCGAGGGCCGCGCCCGCGCGGAGATCGACGGCTATACCGATCGCGAGGAGTTCTACGAGGCGCTGGCCCATGTGCTGCCCGAGCCGGAGGAGGACCCGGTCGAGATCGAGGCGCTGTCGCGCTCGGTCGTCTCCGAGTTCGAGAACTATGTGAAGCTCAACAAGAAGATTTCGCCGGAAGTCGTCGGTGCCGCGAGCCAGATCGAGGATTACTCGAAGCTCGCCGACACGGTCGCCTCGCACCTGTCCATAAAGATCGTCGAGAAGCAGGAAATGCTCGAGACGACCAGCGTCAAGCTGCGCCTCGAAAAGGCGCTCGGCTTCATGGAAGGCGAAATCTCGGTTCTGCAGGTCGAAAAGCGCATCCGCTCGCGTGTCAAGCGCCAGATGGAGAAGACCCAGCGCGAATACTACCTCAACGAACAGATGAAGGCGATCCAGAAGGAACTCGGCGACGGCGAGGACGGCCGCGACGAGATGGCCGAACTGGAAGAGAAGATCGCCAAGGCCAAGCTCTCCAAGGAGGCCCGCGAAAAGGCGGATGCCGAGCTGAAGAAGCTGCGCCAGATGAGCCCGATGTCGGCGGAAGCCACGGTCGTGCGCAACTATCTGGACTGGCTGACGGGTATTCCGTGGGGCAAGAAGTCGAAGATCAAGACCGACCTCAACGCTGCGGAAAAGATTCTCGACGAGGATCATTTCGGTCTCGACAAGGTCAAGGAGCGCATCGTCGAATATCTCGCCGTGCAGGCCCGCTCGACCAAGATCAAGGGTCCGATCCTGTGCCTCGTCGGCCCTCCGGGCGTCGGCAAGACCTCGCTCGCGAAATCGATCGCCAAGGCGACCGGCCGCGAATATATCCGCATGGCGCTCGGCGGCGTGCGTGACGAGGCCGAAATCCGCGGTCACCGCCGCACCTATATCGGCTCGATGCCCGGCAAGGTCATCCAGTCGATGAAGAAGGCGAAGAAGTCCAACCCGCTCTTCCTGCTTGACGAGATCGACAAGATGGGCATGGACTTCCGCGGCGACCCGTCTTCGGCCCTGCTGGAGGTGCTGGACCCGGAACAGAACTCGACCTTCATGGATCACTACCTGGAAGTCGAATACGACCTGTCCAACGTCATGTTCGTGACGACGGCGAACACGCTGAACATTCCCGCGCCCCTGATGGACCGCATGGAAGTGATCCGCATCGCCGGCTACACGGAAGAAGAGAAGCTGGAAATCGCCAAGCGGCACCTGCTGCCCAAGGCGATCCGCGACCACGCGCTGCAGCCGAAGGAATTTTCGGTCACCGACGGCGCGCTGATGGCGGTCATCCAGCAGTACACCCGCGAGGCGGGCGTCCGTAACTTCGAGCGTGAACTGATGAAGCTCGCCCGCAAGGCGGTGACCGAGATCATCAAGGGCAAGGCGAAGAAGGTCGAGGTCACGGCGGAGAACATCCACGATTTCCTCGGCGTTCCGCGCTTCCGCCACGGCGAAGCCGAGCGCGAGGATCAGGTCGGCGTCGTCACGGGTCTTGCCTGGACGGAAGTCGGCGGCGAGCTGCTCACCATCGAAGGCGTCAGCCTGCCGGGTGGCAAGGGCCGCATGACGGTCACGGGCAACCTGAAGGACGTGATGAAGGAATCGATTTCGGCGGCGGCATCCTATGTCCGCTCGCGCGCCGTCGATTTCGGCATCGAGCCGCCGCGCTTCGACAAGACGGACATCCACGTGCACGTGCCGGAAGGCGCGACGCCGAAGGACGGCCCGTCGGCCGGTATCGCCATGGCGACCGCCATCGTTTCCATCATGACCGGCATCCCGGTCTCGAAGGACATCGCGATGACGGGCGAAGTGACGCTGCGCGGCCGGGTTCTGCCCATCGGCGGTCTCAAGGAAAAGCTGCTCGCAGCGCTTCGCGGCGGCATCAAGAAGGTGCTGATCCCGGAAGAGAACGCCAAGGACCTGGCGGACATTCCGGACAATGTGAAGAACAGCATGGAGATCGTTCCGGTCTCCCGCATGGGCGAGGTGATCGAGCATGCGCTGCTGCGCCGGCCCGAGCCGATCGAGTGGGACGGCACGCTTGAAGCGGCCAAGGTCCCGCCGGTCGAATCGACCGACGACGGCGCTGGCGCCATCGCGCACTAGGCTCTTTTGGACGCCAAACTGTGAAAGACCGGCCTTCGCGCCGGTCTTTTTCGTTGAAAAGCGTGTGTAACCCCCGGATTCTCAGGCTTTCCGGGCGAAATATTCTTGCGAGGCGAAGGCCGATGCGTATTCTGCCCCCGACTTGTATGAGTCGTTTCAAACCGTAAGAAAGGGGTGGAAACATGAACAAGAATGAACTCGTATCCGCAGTGGCTGAGAAGTCCGGCCTCTCCAAGACGGACGCAGCATCTGCTGTCGACGCCGTTTTCGAGACGATCCAGGGCGAACTCAAGAACGGCGGCGACGTTCGTCTCGTCGGTTTCGGCAATTTCTCCGTGTCGCGTCGCGAAGCTTCGAAGGGCCGCAACCTTTCGACCGGCGCCGAGATCGAGATCCCGGCTCGCAACGTGCCGAAGTTCTCGGCCGGCAAGGGCCTGAAGGACGCCGTCAACGGCTGATCCTCAGTTCGGGCAGAGCGGTTATCCACTCCGCCGCCAATCCTGAAATTCAGGGTCGGGGGTCCGGTTTTCCGGACCCCTTTTTATTTGCGGGGACGTGCGGGCGCATTGTCATGCGGCTGTAACACGAAGGCCTCAGAACCGCCGGGTTCCAATCGACCGGATTCCGGAGGCATTCATGAAGACCCGTTCGCTCACCGCTGCGCTGGCAGCGGTTCTCGCCGCATCGGTGGCCCCTGCCGCCAGCGCCGAGCCTGTATTCAACCGCATCGCATCCTTCGCCGTTGCCGGTAACCTGCCGGAAGGCGTGGACCGGGCGACGCCGAGTTCGTCGGAAATCATCGCCGCATCCGAGGACGGCAACACGCTCGTCTATTCCGACAGCCCCAACAAGGCGGTCGGCTTCATCGACATCACCGATGCGAAGGCCCCGAAGGCCGGCGGTTCCGTCGCCTTCGACGGTGAGCCGACCTCCGTGGCCTTCGCCGCCGGCAAGGCGCTTGTCGCCGTCAACACGCGCGAAAGCTTCGTCAAGCCGTCCGGCATTCTCGCCCAGGTCGACGTCGCTTCGAAGGCAATCGAAGCGACCTGCGATCTCGGCGGCCAACCGGATTCCATCGCGCTCAACAAGGACAAGACCCTTGCCGCGATCGCCATCGAGAACGAGCGGGACGAAGAGGTCAATGACGGCGACCTGCCGCAGATGCCCGCGGGCGATCTCGTTCTGCTGTCGCTGAAGGATGGTGTCGTCGATTGCGGCTCGATCCGGCACGTCGCCCTGACGGGCCTTGCCGAGGTTGCCGGCGAAGACCCGGAACCCGAATTCGTCTCCTTCAACAGCCTCGACGAAGTTGCCGTCACGCTGCAGGAGAACAACCATATCGTCATCGTCGATGGCAGGACCGGCGCGGTGAAGAGCCATTTCTCCGCCGGCACCGTCAGTCTTGAAGGCGTCGACACCAAAAAGGACGGTGCGCTGAAGTTCACCGGCAAGGTCGAGGAAATCGCCCGCGAGCCGGACGCCGTGAAGTGGCTGGACGACGACCGCCTCGTCGTCGCCAATGAAGGCGACTGGAAGGGCGGCGCCCGCGGCTTCACCATCTTCGACAAGCAGGGCAAGGTTCTCTACGAGAACGGCGCGGCCTTCGAGCGCGAGATTGCGAAGATCGGCCACTACCCGGACAAGCGCAACAAGAAGGGCGTCGAGCCGGAAGGTCTGGAAGCGGCGAAATTCGGCGAGGACAACCTGTTCTTCGTTCTGGCCGAGCGCGCCTCCATCGTCGGCGTCTACAAGGATACCGGCGCGGAGCCTGAGCTTCTCCAGCTCCTGCCCTCGGGCATCGCGCCCGAAGGCGCGGTCGCCATTCCGGGCCGCAATCTCCTCGTGACGGCCAACGAAGCCGATCTTGTCGAGGACGGCGGCGCGCGCTCGCATGTCATGATCTATGAGCGCGCGGAAGGGGAGGCTGCCTATCCGCAGATCGTCTCCGGCGAGAAGGACGGCGAGCTGATCGGCTTCGGCGCGCTTTCGGGCCTTGCTCCCGTCAAGGACAAGCCGGGCATGCTCTATGCCGTCAACGATTCCTTCTACGCCGCGCAGCCGACGATCTTCACGATCGATGCAACGGCCAAGCCGGCGAAGATCGTCGATGCCCTGCGCATTACCCGCAACGGGGCTCCAGCGCAAAAACTCGACAGCGAAGGCCTGACGCCGGATGGCGAGGGCGGCTTCTGGCTCGCCAACGAGGGCGATGCCGACAAGCTCTATGCCCATGCCATCATCCACGTGAACGAAAAGGGCGAGATCGACAAGGAAATCGCCATTCCCGCCGAGCTGCGCGCCGGTGAAAAGCGCTTCGGCTTCGAAGGCATCACCCGCGTCGGCGAAGGCGACGACACGGTGCTCTGGATGGCGATGCAGCGCGAATGGGGCGACGACGATAAGGGCTTCGTGAAACTTGTCTCCTACAAGCCTTCCGACAAGGAATGGGGCGCGGTGCGCTATCCGCTCGACAAGACGGAAAGCGGCTGGGTCGGCCTTTCGGAAATCAGCGCGAACGGCGATCATGCCTATATCATCGAGCGCGACAACCTCATCGGCGAAGCCGCGAAGCTGAAGAAGCTCTACCGCGTCGCGCTTGCCGACCTGAAGCCCGCCAAGCTCGGCGGCGACCTTCCGGTCGTGAAGAAGGAGGAGGTCCGCGACCTCATTCCGAACCTCAAGGCCACCAATGGCTATGTCGTCGACAAGGTGGAGGGCTTCGCCATCGATGCCGCCGGCAATGGCTATGTCGTGACCGACAATGACGGGGTCGACGATTCCTCGGGTGAAACGCTGTTCTTCGGCATCGGCCCGATCAACGCGATGTAATGTGCCGGAGGACGCGTGCCGCAAATGAAAAGGCCGGGATCGTGAGGTCCCGGCCTTTTCTGTTCTGTTGCGGCCCGGCTTAGCCGACGGCCTGCAGGGAGCGCGTGGATGCCGCCGCGGACGGGTCGCCTGCGTTCTGGTCTCTTTCCCGTTGCAGCTCTTCGGTCTTCTCGCTGAGACAGCGGATGATTTCCTTCATATGCTGCTTCTGGTCGTCGGTGAGGACGTTGAAGATCGCCTCGATCGTCTTGTGCTGCGGCTGCTGGGCGGCCGAAATGACCGTCCGGCCCATATCCGTGATCGAGACGATCTTGGCGCGGCGGTCCTTCGGGTCCGGCTCGCGCATGACGAGCTTGTCCCGTTCCAGACCGTCGATCGCTTCCGTCACCGTGCGGGGTGCGAAACCAAGCGCGCAGGCGATATCCGTCGACCGCTGCGGTCCCTGGCATTCCAGAAGAAGCAGGAACTTGCTGCGGGCGAGCGACACGCCTTCGTCCATCATGCACTCATTCACCAGGCGGCTCACCTGATGGTAGAGTTTGAACATGCCTTGGGAGATTTCTATCGTGCTATTCATGAGGGGAAATATAGGTATTATGAGGGACCATGTCAAATGATCGTGATGTATTTCGCTGTTCTCGATCATAGATATTGAACGATACCTGTAAATGCGACGGGCGGGGTCCCGGCGTGATTTTCCCGTCTCTTCTTTCGCTTTTGCGGTAAGGGGCGATTCTTTCCTGCATAACCTGCCCGCGTCTTGCCGGATGCTGCTGCAAGCATTGACCCGGAGAAGGGCGGAGGCGATGGTCCGGCCATGCCTTTCCGCTTCATCCATACAGCCGACCTGCATCTCGATTCGCCGCTCGCCTCGCTCGCCCTGCGCAATGCCGATCTCGGCGATCTCGTGCGCGGCGCGACGCGCAAGGCGCTGGAGCGCATCGTCGATCTCGCCATCGCCGAAGAGGTGGATATGGTGATTGTCGCGGGCGATCTCTACGATGGCTCGCAGACCTCCATGGCGACCGCGCTCTTCCTGATGGCGGAGATGCGGCGGCTGGAGGCGGCGGGCATCCGCGTCTTCATCATCCGCGGCAACCACGATGCGCAGTCGCAGATCACGCGCGAACTGACCTTTCCGCCGAACGTGCATGTCTTCGACGGGCGCGGCAAGCCGGTGAAGGCGGGCGCGCTTGCGAGTGGCCGGGAGGTTCACGTCCACGGCATCAGCTTCGCCCAGCCGCACGCGCCGAACTCGCTGCTGCCGGCCTTCCGCGCGCCGGTGCCGGATGCCGTGAATATCGGCCTCATGCACACCAGCCTTGCCGGTGCGAGCCGTCACGATCCCTATGCGCCGGTCGGCATTTCCGACCTTGCGGCGCATGGCTTCGATTACTGGGCGCTCGGCCATATCCACCAGCGCCGGGTGCATTCGCAGGCCCCATGGATCGTCATGCCCGGCAATCCGCAGGGAAGAGACATCAACGAGGGCGGGCCGAAGAGCGTGACGCTCGCCACCGTCGCCGAGGACGGCACGATCTCCTGCGAGGAGCGCCCCGTCGCCATCGCGGTCTTCGAGCGGCTTTCCGTCGATCTTTCCGGCATCGAGGACTGGCATGGCATGCTCGACCGCGTCGAGACCGCCCTTGGCGCGGCGAAAGCCGCCGCCGGTGCGCATCTCGTCGCCCGCCTGTCTTTGACGGGAACGACGCCGCTTGGCTGGCGGCTGCGGCGCGACGAGGACCTGCTTTCCGGCGAACTGCAGAACCTTGCCGCCTCGCTCGGCGATTGCTGGATCGAGGCGGTGGAGCTGGCGGTGGTCCAGCCGCAGGCCGTTACGGAGGCCGATGCCGGCCCGCTGGCGGAACTGGGCCGCCTGATGCATGACGATGTTGCGGCAAGCCACGCCTACCGCGAGGAACTGCGCGAGACGCTGGGCGATCTCCTGCGCCAGCTTCCCCGGGAGGCGCGCAGCCTGCTTGCGCCGGACGAGGCGGCGGAGGAAGCGCTGCTCGCGGAGCTTGCCCTTCACGGCGCCGACGCCGTGCTTGCCCGCCTCGGCGGCGAGAGCGGGAGGGCATAGGATGCGTCTCGACCGCCTCGATCTTGTCCGCTACGGCAAGTTCACCGACCGCAGCCTCGATTTCGGCGTGGCGGAACCCGGCAAGCCGGATTTCCACCTCGTCTACGGCCCCAACGAGGCGGGCAAGTCGACGCTGTTTTCCGCCTATCTCGACCTGCTCTTCGGCATCGAGAAGTCGAGCGCCTACGGCTTCCTGCATGCCTATGGCCTGATGCGCGTCGGCGGCCGGCTCTCCATCGGCGCAGAGCGGCACGAGGCCTATCGGCTGAAGCGCAACCAGGCCTCGCTGGTGTCCGCCGATGACCGGCCGCTGCCGGATACGCTCTTCGCCTCCGTGCTGGGCGGCATGGACCGCAATGCCTATCGGACCATGTTCTCGCTGGACGACGAGAGCATCGAGAAGGGCGGCGAGGACATTTTGAAGAGCGAGGGCGAGCTTGGCTCGATGCTCTTTTCCGCCAGTTCCGGCCTTTCCGACATGGCGACGGGCCTTGCGGCGCTGAAGCTGGAGGCGGATGAATTCTACCGCCCGTCCGGCCGCAAGCATGGTCTTTCCGCGCTCAAGGCCGAGATCGAGGCGCTGGCCGCCGAGCGCAAGGCGCTGGATGTGGCGGCGCGCGACTACGGCGCGCTGGTGCGCGAGCGAGACGCGGCCCTGCAGCGCCACGAGGCGGTGACGGCGGCCCGCGCCGAGGCGCGCACGGCGCTGGCGCAGCTCGAACGCAGCCTCTCGGCTCTTCCCAACCTGCGGCGCCTGCGCGCGCTGCGGGCGGAACTCGGCGCGTTCGACCTTGGCGCCTCGCCGCCCGCCGGGTGGCGCTCCCTGCTGGCCGACCTCGCCCGCGAGGAGGCGCAGATCGCGGCGCGCGCGACACGGGTCGTGACCGAGCGGGAGCAATGGGGCGAGGAACGCGCGGGGCTTGCCGAGGACGACGCGGTGCTGGCCGCCGAGGCGGATATCGCGGCGCTGTCCGGCTCCACGCTCGAAGCCCGCTTCCGCACCGCCGCCATGGACCTTGCCGCCCGCGAGGCCGAGCGCGACGGGCTTGCCGCGACCATCGGCGCGGCCATCGCCGCCCTCGGCCTGCCGCCGGAGGCCGATGCGGCGGAGATCGTGCCTCCCGCCGGGCAGGTCGAAAGGCTCAACGCGCTTCTCTCCCGGCACGCCACGCTGACCGAGCGCGGCGAAAGCGCCCGGCGCGAGCAGGCGGAAGCGGAAAAGGCGTTGGACGCCATCCTTCGCTCCGCTGCCGTTTCGGCTGAAGGGGCGCAGAACGACGAGACGCTTCAGGTCGCCCTCGGCGCAGCCCTGCGAGCCGCCCGTACCGCCGATTTGCCGGCCCGCCTGCGGGAAGGCCGCCGTCACGTCCTCCTCGCCGCGCAGGAGGCGGAAGGCGCATTGGCGCGTCTTGCGCCGTGGGACGGGGACGCTACGGCGCTTACGGCCATGAATGTTCCGACGCTGGAGGCCATCGAGAGCCTGCGCAAGCGCTCCGACGCGGCGGCAGAGGCTCTGCGCCGGCAAGGCGAACAGGTCGCTACGCTGGAACTGGAGGTCGCTTCGGCCCGCGCCGTGCTCGAGGCGCTGCAAAAGGCGACGGGCGCGACCGGCGAGGAGCAGGCATTGCAATTGCGCTCGGTGCGCGAGGCCGCATGGAGCGCGCATCTCGGCGCGCTCGACGCCGGCTCTGCCGCCGCATTCGAAAAGACGATGCGCGAGGACGATCGGGCGACGGAAGCGCGCCTGCGCAACGCCGACCGGCTTTCGGAAATCCGCGTCGTGGAACGCACGGTCGCGGAAGGGGCCGCGCGGCTCGATGTTCTTGGCGGCGAGACTGCCCGGCTGCTACGGGCGAAGGCGGATATCGACGCGGAGGCGGCCGCGATTGCCGGTGGCATCGGGCTTGCGCCGGTGTCCCTGGCGGAAGTGACCCACTGGCTCGGGCAGCGGCTTGTGGCGCTGGAGGCGTTGGAAACCCTCGCCCGGCGGAAGGGCGAGACGGGTCTTGTGGAAACGGAAGCGCGCGCGCTCGTGACGCGGCTCGCCGCCTTCCTGCCGGCCGGCATCGCTGCGGAGACGCCGCTGGATGAGGCGCTTTTCCTCGCCGAGGACCGGCTGGAAGGGTTGAAGGCGGCCGTTCAGGCGCGGCAGGCCGCTGCCGAGCGTCTGGCCCGGGCGAAGGCGGATGCCGAAACGCGCGAGAAGGCCGCGGAGGAGGCGACTGCCGGGCTTGCCGCTTGGCAGGACGCATGGGACCGCGAAATTGCCGGAAGCTGGCTGGCGAGCGAGGGCGCGCCGGCCGGGCCGGACCGTCTTGCCGCGCTGCTGCCCGCCCTGCAGGCGCTTGGCCGCAATATCGAGCGGCAGCAGGAACTGGAGCGCCGCATCGCTGCCATGCGCCGCGACCAGCAGGATTACTCCGCCCATGCGGAACGGCTTGCCGCGCGCCTGTCGGAGCGGTTTGACGCGAACGACCCGCTCTCCACCGTTGCCGGCGTCGCCGGCCGTCTGGCCGAGGCGAGGACGATCCGCGAGCGGCGCGAGGCGATAGACAAGGCGCTGGCGCGCCTTGCCGAGGAGGACGGGGCGCTGGAGGAGCGGCGCGCGGTCCTCGTCTCGCGCCAGTCCGAGGTCTTTTCCTTCCTCGGCTGCGACACGCTGACGGAAGCCGAAATGCTGCTCGAAGCCTATCGCAAGCGCGACGAGGTCTTGGGCCGCGTCGAGGATGCGGCGCGCACGCTGTTGCAGCAGATGCGCACCGAGACCGTCGAGGAGGCCGAGGCGCTGCTGTCCGCGGTCGACGACGATCAGTTGACGAGCGAAAAGGCCGACCTTGCCGCGCGCCTCGATGCACTGGACCGGGAGGTGCAGGAACAGCATCTGGCCCGCGTGCGGGCGGAGGAGGCGCTGGCCCGGATCGCCGGCAGCGATGCGGCGGCGGCGCTGGAGGAGAAGCGGCGCACGGCGCTCATCGACCTTGCGGACAGATCGCGCCGCTACCTTGCGACCCGCGCCGGCATTCTGGCGGCGGAGCAGGCGTTGCGGCTCTATCGCGAGCGTCACCGCAGCGCGATGATGGAGCGCGCCTCCAGGACCTTCCGCGAGATTACCGGCGGCGAATATGCCGGGCTTTCCACGGTGCTGGAGAAGGACAGCGAATTCCTCGTCGTCAACGCGGCCGCCGGCGGCTCGAAGCTGGCGAAGGATCTTTCCAAGGGCACGCGCTTCCAGCTCTATCTCGCGCTGCGCGTTGCCGGCTATCACGAGATCGCCGCCAGCCGCGAGATCGTGCCCTTCATCGCCGACGACATCATGGAGACCTTCGACGACCGGCGCGCGCTGAATGCCCTCAGCGTGATGGGCGAGATGGCAAGGGGCGGGCAGGTGATCTATCTTACGCACCACCAGCATCTGCGCGACCTTGCGCTGGAGGTCTGCCCGGACGTGACGCTCCATGAATTGTGAGGGCTGAAACGTCGATAGACGAGGCGGCCGGCAGGGCCGCGAACTTGACTCGGCGGATGGTAAATGGTTCTTGGCGCACCATCGCGACCGTGGCGAAGCATGCTTCGCCGGGCGCCGCGCCCTGGATGAACGGACAGGCATGACGATGAGAACCGGGAAAGAGGCGAGGATGTGGGAGCGGGGCCTTGCGCCTGCCGGCTTCCTCGTGCTGCTTTTCACCCTGTTCCTCTCGCAGTTCTCGCTGCCGGAAAGCATCGGCGGGCCGCGCCATCCGCAGCGCGCGGCAACCGAGGGCGGCGTCGCGCCGTCTCCGCTCACCGGCGCTGCCGATGAACTCTGGTTCCCCGCCAGCGGCCATGCCGAACGGCGCGCCGCCAAGGCCAAGACCGGCCTTCCCGATGGCGATGCCGGCGGCAAGGCGCTCCTTCCGGGCGCAGGCAGGCTGATCTACCCCTTCGAGACCGTCGCTGCGGAAGCGTCCCCGGCGGTTGACGATCCGGCGCAGGCCCGATCCGGCCCCGCGTCCTTCCGCAGCCGCGCGCCGCCCGTTCGCGCCGTCTGAGGCCCTGTGGCGTTCCTGACGCCGCGCCATTCGATTGAAATTCCGATCCCCACGGAGGACGCCGGCCCATGATGTCGCGTCCTTCCGGCAGTTGAAGTGGAACAACCCATGAAAACCTCCAAATGGGCATTGTTCGTCTCCGCCGCCATCATCCTCTTCGGGATGCTCGCGGCCGTGCCGAACGTGCTGACGCCTGAACAGCAGGCGCGATTCGGGCGCTACCTGCCCGCTAACCCCGTCACCCTCGGCCTCGACCTGAAGGGCGGCTCGCATCTCGTTCTGGAGGTGGATTCCGCCGCGCTCCGCAAGGCGCGCATGGACACGCTGCTCAACGATACGCGCGCCATCCTGCGCACGGCCGGCGAGCGCGCCTCCGCCGCGCGCCTGAGCGGTACGACGCTGACGATCACACTGCCGGACCAGGCCGCCTTCGACAAGGTCCTGCCGGAAGTGCGCAAGCTGGCCGCGCCGACCTCGACCCTCGGTTTCGGCGCCGGTTCGTCCGATATCGACGTCGCGACCAATGACCTCGTCATCAACGTCACGCTGACGGAAGCGGGCGTCAACGAGCGCATGTCGGCCGCCGTCGAGCAGAGCCTCGAGATCATCCGTCGCCGCGTCGACCAGGTCGGCGTTGCCGAACCGCTCATCCAGCGCGTCGGCGGCGACCGCATCCTCGTCCAGCTTCCGGGCCTGCAGGACCCGACGCGCCTGCGTCAGCTCCTCGGCTCGACCGCGCAGATGAGCTTCCACATGGTCGACCAGACCGTGGACCCGAACGGCGTCGCCCCGCGCGGCGTGATGATCCTGCCGGGCGCCAACGACAACAACAAATATGCCGTCGAAGAGCGCGTCGCCATTTCCGGCGACCGTCTTTCCGACGCCAAGGCGGGCTTTGACCAGCGCACGAGCGAGCCGATCGTCTCGTTCAGCTTCGATTCCACCGGCGCGCGCCAGTTCGCGGAAATCACGCAGGCCAATGTCGGAAAACCCTTCGCCATCGTCCTCGACGGCAAGGTGCTGACGGCGCCGGTCATCCGCGAGCCGATCATCGGCGGCCAGGGCCAGATCTCGGGCAACTTCAACCCGCAGGAAGCGACCGTGCTTTCGGCGCTGCTGCGCTCCGGCGCGCTGCCGGCCCCGCTCACCATCATCGAGGAGCGCACCGTCGGCCCGAATCTCGGTTCGGACTCGATCCGCATGGGCCTCTATACGGGTCTTGCCGGCCTTGCCGCCGTCGTGGTGCTGATGCAGGTGCTCTACGGCTCCTGGGGCATCATCGCCAATCTCGGCCTCGTGCTGCACACGATCCTGACCATCGGCCTGCTCGGCCTGCTCGGCTCGACGCTGACCCTGCCCGGGATTGCCGGTATCATCCTCGGCATCGGCATGGCGGTGGACGCCAACATCCTGATCAACGCCCGTATCCGTGAAGAGACGGCGGGTGGGGCAGGGGCCATGAAGGCGCTCGATGTCGGCTTCAACAAGGCCTATGCCACCATCGTCGACGGCAACATGACGACCATGGTCGGCATGATCCTGCTGTTCATGTTCGGCTCGGGTCCGGTGCGCGGCTTCGCCATCACCATGATCATCGGCCTTGCGATCTCGATGTTCACCTCGATCACCTTCGTGCGCTTCCTGATGCGCGAGGCGGTCATCGTGCGCAAGATGAAGAAGATCGAGATTCACTCGCTCTTCGGCAAGGTCTGGGAAATCCCGACCTTCTCCTTCATGCGCGGCCGCTATATCGCAATCGCCATGTCGGCCTTCATCTCGACGAGCTCGATCATCCTGTTCTTCACGCCGGGCCTCAACTACGGCATCGACTTCGTCGGCGGTATCCAGGTGGAAGCGACGTCCAAGACGCCCATCGACCTCGCGCCGCTGCGCACGAAGATGGAAGAGCTGAACCTCGGCGAAGTGGCGCTGCAGGAATTCGGCCAGGGCACGTCGGTCCTCGTTCGCGTCCAGCGCCAGCCGGGCGGCGAAGAGGTGCAGACCGCAGCGCTCCAGAAGATCCGCGACGGCGTTGCCGAAGTGATCCCGGACGCCAATTTCGAGCGTACGGAAGTGGTCGGCCCGACGGTCAGCACCGAGCTTGCCCGCTCCGGCTTCCTCGCCGTCGGCCTCGGCATGCTCGCCATCCTGATCTACATCTGGTGGCGCTTCGAATGGCACTTCGCCGTGGGGGCCATCGCGACGCTGATCCTCGACATCACCAAGATGATCGGCTTCTTCTCGCTGATGCAGATCGACTTCAACCTGACGGCCATCGCCGCCGTGCTGACGCTGATCGGCTACTCGGTGAACGACAAGGTGGTGGTGTACGACCGCATGCGCGAGAACCTGCGCAAGTACAAGTCGATGCCCTTCTCGGACCTCATCGACCTGTCGATCAACCAGGTGGTCATGCGATGCATCTTCACCTCACTCGCCGTCGCGGTCTCGCTGCTGCCGATGGCGATCTGGGGTGGCGATACGGTCAAGCCCTTCGCCTGGCCGATGCTGTTCGGCGTCATCGTCGCGACGACCTCGTCGATCTATATCGGCGGCCCGATCCTGCTGTTCCTCAACCGCTTCTGGAAGGACCGCGAAGGCTCGCGGGCGCCCGGTTCGGCCGGAACGCCGGCTGCGGAAAGCTGAAACAGAAACGGGCGCCCTCGGGCGCCCGTTTTCGTATCGGGAGAATTTCGTATCAGGAGAAGCGTGCGGGACTGAAGGTTTCCGCCCCGATGCCCTCGCGGGCGAGCGGCTCCGGCACCGGCTGGCCGGCAAGGAGCGCGGCGGCAAGGCTGCCGAGGGCGGGCGAGGTGAGGATGCCGTAGCCGCCCTGGCCCGCGAGCCAGAAGAAGCTCGGCTCGTCCGGCGCGGGGCCGACGACGGGCAGGCGGTCGGCGGCAAAGCTGCGCATGCCGGCCCAACTGCTGAAGACGCGCCGCACCTGCACGGTCGTCGCCTCTTCCACATAATGGGCGGCATAGGCGATATCGAGTTCTTCCGGCTGCACGTCGGCCGGTTCGCAGGGCGTCTCGTCGGCGGGCGAGGCGAGCAGGCGGCCGCCCTCCGGCTTGAAATAAAAGGTGTCCTCGATCTCGTTCATCTCCGGCAGGCGGCCGGCATCGATGCCCTCGGGCAGGTCGATAGTGACGGCCGTGCGCCGGTTCGGCACGACGCCGAGGGGGGCGACGCCCGAAAGCGAGGCGACGCTGTCGGCCCAGCCGCCGGCCGCGTTCACCAGAATGTCGGCCGCGATGGTTTCGCCGTTCGTCTCGATCAGCCATTTCTCGCCGACCCGGCGGGCGCTCGCGAAGGCGCGATTTTCCAGAATCTGCGCGCCCTTGTGCCGGGCATGGCGGGCATAGGCCTGCAACAGGGCGTCGACCTCGATATCCCAGTAGCTCGGGTCGAAATAGGCGGCGGCGCAATAGGCGGGGTTGAGGATCGGCGCGCGGGCCAGCAATGCCGCCTCGTCGAGCCATTCCACGGCCACGCCGAGCGCCGTCGCTTCCTCGAAGCGCTTTCGCACCAGCGCTTCCTTGCCCTGCGTGCCGAAGATGATGCTGCCGCGCGCAATGAGCAGGGGAACGGCGACGAAGCCTTCCGGCGGCGTCGTCATGAAGGCATGGCTGGCCCGGGCGAGGGCATTCACGAGGGGCGGGTTGTCACGCAGGGTGAATTCGGCGGCCGACCGGCCGGTGCTATGATAGCCGAGCGCGCTTTCCTGCTCCAGCACAGCGACGGACCGATGCGGGGCGAGGAAATAGGCCAGCGAAATGCCGGCGATGCCGCCGCCGATGATTGCGATGTCGAACGTCTGCATGACCGCCTCCTGTCGTTTGTCCTTCTGGCGTAGGGAAGCGCTCGCCATTCTTCAAATTTATAAGAGTGAAGGTCGATATCAGTTGGATTGATGTGGCTCGCCCCAGTGCCACGGCGCGACGTCCGCGACATGGGCAAGGAAGGCCCGTTCGGCCGGATTGAGCGCCGAGCCGGGATTGGTGATGCGGAAGGTTTCCGTGACGGGAAGGTTCTCGTGGGGCGGCAATTGCCAGAGTTCGCCGGCGGCAAGAGCCGGCCCGGTGAGATGGATCGGCAGCATGCCGATGCCCGCATTGGCAACGACGAGCCGCAGCACCTCCTCGACATTGAAGGCGAGCGCGCGCACCTGCTGGCCGAAGGAGCCGACCGCGCGCACCGCCGTCACCGGCCCCATATGCGGCCCGCCGAGAACATCGGCGAGGAAGCTGACATAGGGCTCGCCCCGCAGATCCTCCAGCCGGGCGTCCGGCGCGCCGAACAGCCGGTGCCCGCGGCCGCAATAAAGCGCATAGCGCTCGTAGCAGAAGGGGGCCTTGTCCAGCCCTTCCGGAATGATGCCGTCCGAAAGGCCGAGCGTCGCCACGCCCCGCTCCACGGAACGGATGACGTCGGTCGTCGTCTCGATCGTCACGCCCACGGTGACGCGCGGATGCAGCTGGAAGAAATCGGCGATGGCCCGGTCCCAGGCCGGGTTCAAGGCGTGGCTGACGGCGTGGATGGCGATGTGCCCGGCAATGTCCTCGCCGGAGGAGACCATGGCTTCCGGCAGGCGCACGATGGCGGTGAAGATGTCGTGACAGAGCGTATGCAGGCGCTCGCCGGCCTCCGTCAGCTCGAAGCGGCCCGGTCCCCGGTCGATCAGCCGGTGGCCTACCGATTGTTCCAGCCGCTTCAGCGCCATGCTGACGGCCGGCTGTTGCAGGAGCAGCCGGTTCGCCGCGCGCGTGATCGAGCCTTCCTCCACCACGACGACGAAGGTGCGCAGCAGATTCCAGTCGAGATTGTGGGCGAAGCGTTCGAGGCGGTTGATCGGCATGCGTGTAGCTAGGACGGGCGCGTGGCGAAAGGCAAGGGGAGGCGGAAACGAGTGGACCGATTATAGGAGCGAATCGGTGCTTTTTTCAGGGAACGAAAACAGCGCCCGCGCATTCCCACGCTTCGGAAGATGGGGAAATGCATTATGTGGGAAAGGTTTAGCTCCAGCGGGCTCGCGGGGAGCTATGTCGATGAATTGTCGAAGGCTGGCGTGAGGGCCGCAATGGAATTCCGGCCGCGGCGGGCGCTGGATCCCTATCCGTTTCTGGTCACTGCGGTGGAAGGAAATGGAGAGGAGACGCCTCCGTCCTGGCCCTGGCACGGGGATACGGGGGAAGGCGATATACAGGCCGGCTCGTAAGAGCGGGCGGCAGGAGGCGGCCGAAGCCGCCTCCGCGTCGCTTACTTCATCGTGTAGACGTCGATGGAGAAGTACTTGTCGTTGATCTTCTTGTAGGTGCCGTCTTCGCGGATCGCCTGCAGGGCCGCATTCAGCTTCTCGCGCAGGTCGTTGTCGTCCTGGCGCACCGCGATGCCGACGCCTTCGCCGACGAACTTCTTGTCGGTGATCGGCTCGCCGATCAGCTCGCAGCAGGCCTTGCCATCCTCGTTCTTGGTAACCCAGTCGAGCAGCGGGATCATGTCGCCGACCTGTAGGTCGAGGCGGCCGTTCACCATGTCGAGGTTCACTTCGTCCTGCGTCGGGTAGAGCTTGACGTCCGCATCGGGATAGGTGGCCGTGGCGTAGTCGGCCTGCGTGGTGCCCTGCTGGGCGCCGATCGTCTTGCCCTTCATGCCCTCATTGGTGAAATCCGTGATGCCGGAATTCTTCGGCGCGGCATGGGTCATGGCGGCGAGATAGTAGGGATCGGTGAAGGCGACCTGCTTCTTGCGCTCGTCGGTGATGAACATCGAGGCGATGATCATGTCGTACTTTTTGGCGAGAAGGCCCGGAATGATGCCGTCCCAGTCCTGGCCGATGACTTCGCACTCGACCTTCATCTTCTCGCAGAGCGCAAGGCCGATCTCGACGTCGAAACCGCCGAGCTTGCCGTCCGCAGTCTGGAAGTTGAAGGGCGGGTAGGCGCCTTCCGTGCCGATCTTCAGCGTCTCGGCCGAAGCCTGCGCGGAAAGGAGCGTGGAGCCAGCAAGAGCCAGTGCGAGCAGTATTTTCTTCATGGTCTTCCCCTGTTCTGATTGTGACCGGAAGGGACGGTAGCGCGCGCAAGCGCATAAACGAAATAGATAGCCATGATGTTCGCTATTATTCTCGTTTATGCGCTCTGCGGCGTTTACCAGCGCTGGTGAACGTGGGGCGCGACGAGGCGGTCGTAGACCGCGCGCGTTGCGTCCATCACGTCCTGCGGGATGGCGGGCAGGCCGGCGGCGGCCGCATTGGCCTTCGCCTGCGCGGCGTTGCGTGCGCCCGGAATGACGACGCTGACGGCATCCGCCATCAGGATCCAGCGCAGCGCGAAGGCGGCCATGCTTTCGCCCGCCGGCACCAGCGCGCGGATTTCCTCGACGGCTTCAAGGCCCGTCTCGAAGGGCACGCCGGCAAAGGTTTCGCCCACGTCGAAGGCCTCGCCCTGGCGGTTGAAGTTGCGATGGTCGTCGGCGGCAAAGGCGGTGTCCCGCGTGATCTTGCCGGAGAGCAGGCCGCTTGCCAGCGGCACGCGGGCGATAACGGCGACCTGCCGGCGGGCGGCTTCCTGGAAGAAGAGCCGCGCCGGGCGCTGGCGGAAGATGTTGTAGATGATCTGCACGCTGACGACGCCGGGATATTCGATGGCCTTCAGCGCTTCCTCGACCTTCTCGACGCTGACGCCGTAATCGGCGATCTTGCCGGCGGCCTTGATCTCCTCGAGCGCCTGGAAGACTTCGGGGCGGTAGTAGACTTCGGTCGGCGGGCAATGAAGCTGCACGAGGTCGAGGCACTCGACGCCGAGGTTCTTCAGGCTCCGGTCGATGAAGCCTTCGAGATTGGCCCTGGTATAACCGTCCGCGACATGCGGGGAGAGCCGGCGGCCGGCCTTGGTCGCCACCATCGGGCGGTCGCCGCCGCGTTCCTTCAGCACGTCGGCGATGATCTTTTCCGAGCGGCCGTCGCCGTAGACGTCGGCGGTGTCGATGAAGGTCATGCCGGCATCGAGCGCGGCGTGGAGGGCGGCGCGGCCATCCGCCTCGCTGACGTCACCCCAGGCGCCGCCGATCTGCCAGGCGCCGAAGCCGATATCCGTGGTGACGAAATCCGTGCGGCCGAACTTGCGATGTCTCATGAAAATCTCCCGGCAAAAATGAATTTGCCGGGAGGTAGCACCCTCGGGAGAGGCGGACAAGGAAGCGCCGGTCAGACCGGCGCGATTTCGACAAGGTAGAAAGCGGCGTTTTCTCCTGCCGGCACCACTTCGGCCGCTTCCGCGCCGCCGAGCAAAAGGGCATCGAGCGGCTGGAGGCCGGTGAGGCCATCCACCGTGGAGACGCCGAGCGGTTCAAGCGCCAGCAGCAGACGCTGGCCCGACGATGCCGGGAGCGCCTTTGCGCCCGTGGCTATGTGGTGGACAAGCGTGTGCCGGAAAACGCCGCGCCGCGTCATCACGTTGAGGTCGGTAATCGGCCCGCCGGGAAGGCGAGCCGATGTCGGTGCATCGGCCGGGAAGGGCAGCGGCGCGGATTGCGGCGTCAGCAGCCTCTCGCCAAGCCCTTCGATGGACAGTTCCATCCCGTCGCCCGTCAGCACCGCCAAGGTGCGGTCGATGCCGGGGAAGACGGAGAAGGGACCGTCGCTCGCCACGCCCGCCATGCTGACGCGCCAGCCGAAATCCGAAAGGCTCGCGCCTTCCGGATGGACGATCACCTCGACCGTCTCGCCGCCGCCGTTCTTCCACGGCATGCGGCGATGGTCTGCGTTGCGGAGCAACCGGCTCATCAGTTGCCGAGGATGCCGGGCAGACGCAGGCCCTTTTCGCGGGCGCAGTCGAGCGCGATGTCGTAGCCCGCATCGGCGTGGCGCATGACGCCGGTCGCCGGGTCGTTCCACAGCACGCGGCCGACGCGCTCGGCGGCTTCATCCGTGCCGTCGCAGCAGATGACGACGCCCGAATGCTGCGAGAAGCCCATGCCGACGCCGCCGCCGTGGTGGAGCGACACCCAGGTCGCGCCGGATGCGGTGTTGAGCAGGGCGTTGAGCAGCGGCCAGTCGGACACAGCGTCCGAGCCGTCCTTCATGGCTTCCGTCTCGCGGTTCGGCGAGGCGACGGAGCCCGAATCGAGGTGGTCGCGGCCGATGACGATCGGAGCCTTCAGCTCGCCGTTCTTCACCATCTCGTTGAAGGCGAGGCCGAGGCGGTGGCGGTCGCCGAGGCCGACCCAGCAGATGCGCGCCGGCAGGCCCTGGAAGGAGATGCGCTCCTTCGCCATGTCCAGCCAGTTGTGCAGGTGCTTGTTGTCGGGCAGCAGCTCCTTCACCTTGGCGTCGGTCTTGTAGATGTCTTCCGGATCGCCCGAGAGAGCGGCCCAGCGGAACGGGCCAATGCCCTGGCAGAACAGCGGGCGGATATAGGCCGGAACGAAGCCCGGGAAGGCGAAGGCGTTCTCGAGGCCCTCGTCCTTGGCGACCTGACGGATGTTGTTGCCGTAGTCGAAGGTCGGGATGCCCATGTCCTGGAAGGCGATCATGGCTTCGACATGCTCGCGCATGGAGGCGCGGGCGGCCTTCTCGACAGCCTTCGGGTCGCTTTCGCGCTTGGCCTTCCATTCGCCCATCGTCCAGCCCTTCGGCAGGTAGCCGTTGATCGGGTCGTGGGCGGAGGTCTGGTCGGTGACCATGTCGGGGCGGATGCCGCGGCGGATCATCTCGGGAAGGATTTCGGCGGCGTTGCCGAGCAGGCCCACGGACTTGGCTTCACCGGCCTTCGTCCAGCGGTCGATCATCGCCATGGCTTCGTCGAGCGTCTCGGCCTTCTCGTCGATGTAGCGGGTGCGCAGGCGGAAATCGATCGAGTCCGGGTTGCACTCGACGGCAAGGCAGGAAGCGCCGGCCATGACGGCTGCGAGCGGCTGGGCGCCGCCCATGCCGCCAAGGCCGCCGGTGAGGACCCACTTGCCCTTGAGGTTGCCATTATAGTGCTGGCGGCCGGCTTCCACGAAGGTCTCGTAGGTGCCCTGAACGATGCCCTGCGAGCCGATATAGATCCACGAGCCGGCCGTCATCTGGCCGTACATGGCAAGGCCCTTCTTATCCAGCTCGTTGAAGTGATCCCAGGTAGCCCAGTGCGGCACGAGGTTGGAGTTGGCGATGAGAACGCGCGGCGCATCCTTGTGCGTGCGGAAGATGCCGACCGGCTTGCCGGACTGCACGATCAGCGTTTCGTTGTCTTCAAGGTCGCGCAGCGAGGCGACGATCTTGTCGAAATCGGCCCAGGTGCGGGCGGCGCGGCCGATGCCGCCATAGACGACCAGTTCGTGCGGGTTTTCCGCGACGTCGGGGTCGAGGTTGTTCATCAGCATGCGCAGCGGCGCTTCCGTCAGCCAGCTCTTGGCGGTGCGTTCGGTGCCGGTGGCGGCGCGGACTTCGCGGATATTGTGGCGGGGATTGTCGGTCATGGCTGGTTCTCCCGGATCAGCGTGTGAGGGTGGAGGCAAGGGCCTCGATACGTTGCAGAATGTCTTTCAGATGAATGCGCAGGCGTGCGGCCTTCTCTTCGTCCAGATCGAAGGGCGGAGCCTCCGTGGACAGATGGCTCACCTGCGCGAGTTCCATCTGGATGGCGTGCACGCCGGTTTCCGGCTTGCCGTAGTGGCGCGTCGTCCAGCCGCCCTTGAAGCGGCCGTTGAGGATGCTGGTATAGCCCTCCGCCTTCGCGCAGGCTTCGAACGTCGCCGTTTCGATTTCTTTCGCGCAGGTGCGCCCCATGTCGGTGCCGACGTTGAAATCCGGCAGCCGGCCTTCGAACAGGAAGGGGATCAGCGAGCGGATCGAGTGGCAATCGTAAAGGATCGCCACGCCATGGATCGCCTTCACACGCTCGATCTCGGCGGCGAGGGCCGCGTGGTAGGGCGCATGGAAATTGGCGAGCCTATAGGCGATGTCGGCCTCGGTCGGGGCCTCGCCGTCCTTCCAGATCGGCTTGCCGTCGAAATCCGTTTCC
The DNA here is from genome assembly GCF_020883495.1 of Shinella zoogloeoides. Taxonomy (NCBI): domain Bacteria; kingdom Pseudomonadati; phylum Pseudomonadota; class Alphaproteobacteria; order Hyphomicrobiales; family Rhizobiaceae; genus Shinella; species Shinella zoogloeoides. The sequence continues at coordinate 1,234,587 of NZ_CP086610.1, forward strand.
GGAACGAGGCCCGTCGTGTTCTGGCCGGGATAGAGGCTGACGCCGGCCGGATCCCGGTTGGCGTCGATGACATAGCGGTGGAACGTGGCGCGCACGGTCGTCACGTTCGGCAGGAGGCCGTCATAGAGACGCTCGATGTGCCAGTCCGTATCCGCGAGGATGCGGCCATTGTCGTTCAGGCGCTCCCGGATATCGGCGGGAACATCGGTGCCGGTATGCGGGAAGGCGAGAATGACGGGCGAGGTGCCCTGGTGGAGTTCGAAGAGCGCCATGTCAGGCTTCCAGAACCGGCAGGATACCCTTGGTGACGGAAGCGGCGAGCGCGCCCGAGGAGACGAACGTGCCGGCAGCGGCGAGGTCCGGGGCCATGTAGCGGTCTTCCTCCAGCGTCGCCACGACCGTGCGCAGCGCGGCGACGACCTTCTGAAGCTCCGGGCTGGTGGTGAGCGGGGCGCGGAACTCGACGCCCTGTGCGGCCGTCAGCGCCTCGATGCCGATGATGGCGGAGAGGTTTTCCGTCATGCGCAGCAGGCGATGCGCACCGTGGCAGGCCATGGAGACATGGTCTTCCTGGTTGGCGGAGGTCGGCGTCGAATCGACCGAGGCGGGATGCGACATCTGCTTGTTCTCGCTCATCAGCGCGGCCGAGGTGACTTCCGCGATCATGAGGCCCGAATTGAGGCCCGGCTTCTTGGCGAGGAAGGCCGGAAGGCCGAAGGAGAGGGCCGGATCGACCAGCAGCGCGATGCGGCGCTGGGCGATGGCGCCGACTTCGCAGGTCGCGATCGCGATCTGGTCGGCGGCGAAGGCAACGGGCTCGGCATGGAAGTTACCGCCGGAAACGACGCTGTTATCCGAAAGGACGAGCGGGTTGTCGGTCACGGCATTGGCTTCGATTTCGAGCGTGCGGGCGGCCGAGCGCAGGAGATCGAAGCAGGCGCCGTCGACCTGCGGCTGGCAGCGGATGCAATAGGGGTCCTGCACACGCTCGTCGCCGTTTATGTGGCTGTCGCGGATGACCGAGCCGGCCAGCAGCGCACGCAGCGTGGCGGCGGCGTCGATCTGGCCCTTGTGGCCGCGCAGCGTGTGGATATCGGGATGGAACGGTGCCGAGGAGCCCATGGCGGCATCGGTCGACAGAGCGCCGGTAACGAGGGCGGCCTGTGCGGCGCGATGGGCGCGGAAGAGGCCGGCAAGCGCGAGGCCGGTGGAGACCTGCGTGCCGTTGATGAGGGCAAGGCCTTCCTTGGCGGCGAGCACGACCGGCTTCAGGCCGGCCTTTTCGAGCGCCTTGCCGCCCGGCAGGCGTTCGCCGGCATAGATGGCTTCGCCTTCGCCGATCATCACGGCCGTCATGTGGGCGAGGGGGGCAAGGTCGCCGGACGCGCCGACGGAACCCTGTTCCGGAATGACCGGGATGACGCCCTTGGCCTGCATGGCTTCCAGAAGGCGGACGATCTCGATGCGCACGCCGGACGCGCCGCGGCCGAGCGAGATGAGCTTGAGCGCCATGATGAGGCGCACGATGTTTTCCGCGAGCGGCTTGCCGACGCCGCAGCAGTGCGACAGGATCAGGTTGCGCTGGAGCGTGGCGACATCGGCCGGGGCGATCTTGATGGAGGCGAGCTTGCCGAAGCCGGTATTGATGCCATAGACCGGCTCGTCGCCGGCGGCGATTTCCGCGATGCGCGCGGCGGCCTTCTGGATGCCGGCGTCGAAGGACGCGTCGAGCTTTGCGGCCTCGCCGGTCCAGTAGATGGTTTCAAGGGTCTTGAGGGGCACGGAGCCCGGGTGAAGCGTGATCGTCATGGTTCATTCCCCGATGCAGCGAAGGCTGCGACTTGACTTGATTAGTATCCGCTGCGGATGCGGGCATGCATGGGGTTGAAGCCCATGCGATAGACCAGTTCCGCCGGCCGGCCGATGTTCCAGAGAACGAAATCGGCCCATTTCCCGGCCTCAAGCGTTCCCACCTCGTCGACCAGCCCAAGCGCGCGGGCGGCTTCGCGCGTCGTGCCGGCGATGCATTCCTCGACGGTCATGCCGAAGAGGGTTGCGGCCATGTTCATGGTGAGGAGGAGGGAGGTGAGCGGCGACGTGCCGGGATTGGCGTCGGTGGCGACGGCCATCCTGACGCCGTGCTTGCGGAAAAGATCGACCGGCGGCTTCTTCGTCTCGCGGATGAAGTAGAAAGCGCCCGGCAGGATGACGGCGACGGTGCCGGCCCTGGCCATGGCGGCCGCGCCCGCATCGTCGGTATATTCGAGATGATCGGCCGAAAGCGCGCCATAGCGGGCGGCAAGCTCCGCGCCGTGGAGATTGGAAAGCTGGTCGGCATGGAGCTTGACCGGCAGGCCATGGGCCTTGGCGGCCTCGAAGACTTCGGTCATTTCCGCCGTCGAGAAGGCGATGCCCTCGCAGAAGCCGTCCACGGCGTCCGCAAGTCCTTCGGCCGCGACGGCTGGCAGCATCTCGGTGACGACCTGCTTTATATAAGCCGTCTTGTCGCCGTTCATCTCGGGCGGCAGCGCATGGGCGCCGAGGAAGGTGGTGCGCACGGTGACGTCGCGCTCATCGGCGATGCGGCGGGCCGCGCGCAGCGACTTCAGCTCGTTTTCCGTATCGAGACCGTAGCCCGACTTCATCTCGACCGTCGTCACGCCCTCGGCGATCAGCGCATCGAGGCGGGGCAGGGTTTCCCGCACCAGATCGTCCTCGCTCGCCGCGCGCAAGGCCTTCACGGACGAAACGATGCCGCCGCCGGCCCGCGCAATCTCCTCATAGGAGGCGCCGGCAAGGCGAAGCTCGAATTCGTGGGCGCGGTCGCCGGCATGCACGAGATGGGTGTGGCAGTCGATGAGGCCAGGTGTGATCCAACGGCCTTCGCAATCCACGCTCTCGGCCTTGGCGAATTCGGCGGGAAGCTCGGCTTCCGGCCCTGCAAAGGCGATGCGTCCGTCGATGACGGCAATCGCGCCGTTTTCCACGATACCGAGGCCGGGCAGGCTTTCCTTGAGCGTCGCGAGCCGGGCGTTGCGCCAGACGCGGGCGATGTCGTTTTCCGTTGCCGTCATCGTGATTGCCTCTTCCCTGTGATGGAGATAATGTATATACATAATCACATCGGACGCAAGAGCCATTTTTCGGATCGGCGTCAGGCATGCATATCGGGAGAGGAGACCGGCCATGGCCGTCATTCATGCAAGGCAGGCGCTGCTGGCGAGCGGCTGGGCGAACAATGTCCGTATCAGCATCGAGGGCGGCCGCATCGTCGGGATCGAGAGCAGGGCCGCTGCGCCCGGCGACGAGCGCCACGACACGATTGTCGCCGGCATGCCGAACCTGCACAGCCACGCCTTCCAGCGCGGCATGGCGGGCCTTGCCGAAACGCGTGGCCCGGGCAATGACAGCTTCTGGAGCTGGCGCAATGTCATGTATCGCTTCGCGCTCTCCATGACGCCGGACGATGTCGAGGCCGTCGCCGCCCAGCTCTATGTGGAAATGCTGGAGGCCGGCTTCACCCGCGTCGGCGAGTTCCACTACCTGCACCACGACAAGGACGGCGGACATTATGGCGATATCGCCGAAATGGCCGCGCGAATCGCCTCCGCCGCATCCGCCACCGGCATTGCGCTCACGCTGCTTCCCGTCTTCTATGCCCATGCCGGCTTCGGCGGCACCGCGCCGGGCGAGGGCCAGCGCCGCTTCATCAACGACCGCGATTCCTATGCGGCCCTTCTGGAGCGCTGCCGCGCTCTCACGAATGCGCTGCCGGGCGGCGTCACCGGTGTCGCCCCGCACAGCCTGCGCGCCGTTACGCCCGATGAGCTGACCGACGTCGTCACCATGGCTGGCGACAAGCCCATCCATATCCACATCGCCGAACAGGTGAAGGAAGTGGAGGACAGCGTCGCCTGGTCCGGCCGCCGCCCGGTGGAGTGGCTGCTCGACAACCAGAAGGTCGACGGCCGCTGGTGCTTCATCCACGCGACCCACATGACGGATGCCGAAACGCTCGGCATGGCGAAAGCCGGCGCCATCGCCGGCCTCTGCCCGATAACGGAAGCCAATCTCGGCGACGGCACGTTCCCCGCGCCCGATTTCCTCGCTGCCGGCGGCCGCTACGGCGTCGGTTCCGATTCGAACGTGCTGATCGGCCTGCCGGACGAGTTGCGCCAACTCGAATATTCCCAGCGCCTCCATCACCGCGCCCGCAACGTGCTGGCTGCGCCCGGCGGCTCGACGGGCCGCGCGCTCTTCGACGGCACGCTTGCCGGTGGCGCGGCGGCGCTTGGCGCCGAGGCCGCGATTGCGGTCGGCAATGCGGCCGATGTCGTCAGCCTCAAGGCGCGCCACGGCCTCGACCTTGCCGGCGACGCCCTGCTCGACGGCTGGATCTTCGCCAATGGCGCGGCGGTCGATTGCGCCTGGGTGGATGGCCGCAAGCAGGTCGAGGGCGGCCGGCATGTCGCGCGAGAAGCGGTCGGCCGGCGCTTCACGGCGACCATGCGGGCGCTCGCCGAGGGCTGAGCGTGCTATTGAAAGGTGCAGCGGCCTTTTCTAAAAACGCGTATGGGCCGGGCGAATCCATGCCCGGCGGAAGCGGAGGCGGCCATTTCCATCGTTGAGGACAGAACGGGACCGGAGGCCAGGGAGCCCTCGCTGCACCGCCGCATCCTGGAGGATGTGGAGGGCCGGATCCTTTCCGGCGAATGGCCTCCCGGCTACCGCATCCCCTTCGAGCACGAACTGACCGAGCAATACCAATGCTCGCGCATGACGGTGAACAAGGCGATCACCGAACTCGTCAAGCGCGGTCTCATCGAGCGCCGCCGCAAGTCCGGCAGCTTCGTCACCCATCCGCACGCCCAGTCCGCCGTTCTCGAAATCCACGACATCCGACTGGAGGTCGAATCGCTCGGGCTTCCCTACCGCTACCAGCGCCGCACGCGCCTCGATCGCGCCGCCAAGGCGGCGGACCGACGGCTATTGGACCTGCCGGACGCCGCCCGGCTGACGGAAATCTCGGCCCTTCATTTCGCCGGCGCGCATCCCTTCTGCCTGGAAGACCGCCTGATCAACCTCAAGGCCGTGCCGGAAGTCGCCAGTGAAACCTTCGAGGATCACGCGCCCGGCCCCTGGCTGATCAGCCGCGTGCCGTGGAGCGCCGCCGAGCACCGCATCCGCGCTGTCGGCGCCGACACCCGCGCCGCCGAACTTCTTGCCATCGCCCCCGGAACGCCCTGCCTGGTCGTCGAGCGCCGCACCTGGAGCGGCGGCCTCTATGTCACCCATGTGCGCCTGACCTATCCGGGCGAAATGCATGAACTCGTGGCCGAATTCGCCCCGACGCACCCCAAGCAGCCTTGAGGCCGGGCAGCCTTGAGGGTGGACGAGACGCTTCCACTCTGTCACAAGGCTTTGAGAACGCGACTGCCGGTATTTATAGATCGGGGTCGGGCGACCGATTGACGTCACGTCGCTGCCGCGAGACCACGCTGGCCGTTCTACATTCCGCCGTTTCCCATCCTTACCCATTCGATCCAGCCGGACCCTCGATCCGGTGATACCCGCAGGACCGCCAGCCATGAGCAAGAAAACGAAACTGGAGCATTCCGAGCTTTCGGGAGAATTCACCGAAGACGGAATCACGGTCCTCGTCGACATCTCCCGTCCCGCCGGCACGCAGAACGACTGGAAACTGGAAGTCATCACCCAGAACGAAGACCTCTTCGAGTGGGACGAACCCTTCGCCACGGACCGTGAGGCCTTCGACGAATTCCTTGCGACTGTAGCAAGGGACGGAATCGGCTCGTTTCTGGAAGAAGACGATATCCCGACGACGCATTGACGGGGCGAGGCTGGCGGATTTTCAGGAAACCCGCCGGCAGCCTTTCAATGGCCCGAAACGACAAAAGCCCCGCTTTTGCAGGGCTTTACAGGTTATCTGTATGAAAATGGTGGGCGATGAGAGACTCGAACTCCCGACATCCTCGGTGTAAACGAGGCGCTCTACCAACTGAGCTAATCGCCCGCCGCGTTGGTGGCTGTGATCTATGCGGAACCGGATCGAACCGCAAGAGGCAATCGCAAAGTTTTTTGCATTTTTTTGAATGGCCCCATGAAGATGGACAAGGGTGTGGAAACATTTCGCCATGCGTCATTCTTTTGTCTTGAAACCTGCTTGACACCCAAACACGAACCCCGTAGTTAGCCGCTCATCGAACGGCTCAGGCCGCTCGGGACGGGTGCTTCGCCATCCGGACGCTTTCGAGAATGCGGGTGTAGCTCAGTCGGTTAGAGTGCCGGCCTGTCACGCCGGAGGTCGCGGGTTCGAGCCCCGTCACTCGCGCCACTCGAAAGGCCGGACGAACAACCGGGGCCGCAAGGTCAAGAAGATGCGCGGGTGTAGCTCAGTCGGTTAGAGTGCCGGCCTGTCACGCCGGAGGTCGCGGGTTCGAGCCCCGTCACTCGCGCCATTTCTTCTCTTTCAGCGCGTTACCGCTGTTTTCTCATCTTTCACTTGAAGCATTTCGCCAGATGATTCTCGTCGTCGTTCGGCCGATGGCTCGCGCGGGATTCGCTCTGTCTCTGTCGCGGTGACGGGCATGTCGCCGGCCGGCAAATCCCTGTGGGTGGCGGGGAAGGGCGGCGGTGCCCGCCTTGCGCTGCGGCGAAACGTCCCGCGTGCCGCCTTCATGAAATCGTAACGATTTAAATGGCTTTGCCGCCAGCTTTTCCATGGGGTCGGGAAAAGAACACAATGATTGCGGCGAAAGCCGGACAAAGCCTTGCGCGGGGACGCTCGCTGCGCTAACGACATCCCGTTGCAACATACTTTATCGGCTTGCAGGTCTTTGGGCCAACAGGCGTCTCTCCGGCGCCACGAGCAGGCAGGATGGACGCCAATGACTGAACTTCTCGGTTCCTATATCCCGATCGCCATCTTCATCGGTATCGCGCTCGTGATCGGCATTGCACTGCTGGTCGCGCCGTTTGCCGTCGCATACAAGGCCCCCGATTCGGAAAAGCTCTCCGCTTACGAGTGCGGCTTCAATGCGTTCGACGATGCGCGCATGAAATTCGATATCCGCTTCTATCTGGTGTCGATCCTCTTCATCATCTTCGACCTGGAAGTCGCCTTCCTCTTCCCCTGGGCCGTTTCCTTCGGTGAACTGGGCTGGTTCGGCTTCTGGTCCATGATGGTCTTCCTCGGTGTCCTGACCATCGGCTTTATCTACGAATGGAAGAAGGGGGCGCTCGAATGGGAGTAGCTCATACCAACTCGACGCTCATCGCGCCGCAGGCCAAGGGGATCATCGATCCCAACACCGGCAAGCCCGTCGGCAGCAACGACGCTTTCTTCGGCGAGATCAACAACGAGCTCGCCGACAAGGGTTTTCTGGTCACCTCCACGGATGAGCTCATCACCTGGGCCCGTACCGGCTCGCTGATGTGGATGACCTTCGGTCTCGCCTGCTGCGCCGTGGAAATGATGCAGCTTTCGATGCCGCGTTACGACGTCGAGCGCTTCGGCTTTGCGCCGCGCGCCTCGCCGCGCCAGTCCGACGTCATGATCGTCGCCGGCACGCTGACCAACAAGATGGCCCCCGCGCTCCGCAAGGTCTACGACCAGATGCCGGAGCCGCGCTACGTCATCTCGATGGGCTCCTGCGCCAATGGCGGCGGCTACTATCACTATTCCTATTCGGTGGTGCGCGGCTGTGACCGCGTGGTGCCGGTCGACATTTACGTACCAGGCTGTCCTCCCACGGCGGAAGCGCTCCTTTACGGCGTGCTGCTGCTGCAGAAGAAGATCCGCCGGACCGGTACGATCGAGCGTTAAGGGCAGGGGACTTATACGATGAGCGAAGCCCTCCAGGAGCTTTCCTCCTATATCGGCGAAACGGCCGGCGGTCTCGTCGCCTCCGCCGATATCGCCTATGGCGAACTCACGCTGAAGACGGATGGCGCGCGCGTCATCGCGCTTCTGACCTTCCTGCGCGACGATGTGCAGTGCGGCTTCGTCAATCTCGTCGACATCTGCGGCGTGGACTGGCCGGCGCGCGCCGAGCGCTTCGACGTGGTCTACCACCTGCTGTCGCCGCGCCAGAACCTGCGCATCCGCGTCAAGGTCGCGACGGGCGAGGACCAGCCGGTCCCGTCCGCCTGTGCGGTCTATCCGGGCGCGGACTGGTTCGAGCGCGAAGCCTACGACATGTACGGCATCCTCTTCACCGGCCATCCGGACCTGCGCCGCATCCTCACCGACTACGGTTTCGAGGGGCATCCGTTGCGCAAGGACTTCCCGACGACCGGCTTCGTGGAAGTGCGTTATGACGACGAGGTCAAGCGCGTCGTGTACGAGCCTGTCGAACTGAAGCAGGAATTCCGCAACTTCGACTTCCTCTCTCCCTGGGAAGGCACGGACTATGTGCTGCCGGGCGACGAGAAGGCGAAGACGAACTGATTTTGGGTCGCGCGGCCCGAACGGGCGGCGGCTTCTGGAGCAAGCGGCATGAACGAGCACAACGTTCGTAATTTCAATATCAACTTCGGCCCGCAGCATCCTGCGGCGCACGGGGTTCTGCGTCTCGTCCTCGAACTCGACGGTGAAATCGTCGAGCGCGTCGACCCGCATATCGGTCTTCTGCATCGCGGCACCGAAAAGCTGATCGAGACGAAGACCTATCTTCAGGCCGTGCCCTATTTCGACCGCCTCGACTATGTGGCGCCGATGAACCAGGAGCATGCCTTCGCGCTCGCCGTCGAGAAGCTGACCGGCACCGAGGTTCCGATCCGAGGCCAGCTTATCCGCGTGCTCTATTCGGAAATCGGCCGTATCCTCTCGCACCTCCTCAACGTGACGACCCAGGCCATGGACGTCGGCGCGCTGACGCCGCCGCTCTGGGGCTTCGAGGAGCGCGAGAAGCTGATGGTGTTCTATGAGCGCGCCTGCGGCGCGCGCATGCACTCGGCCTATATCCGTCCGGGCGGCGTCCACCAGGACCTGCCGCACGAGCTGGTGGAAGATATCGGCAAGTGGATCGACCCGTTCCTGAAGACCGTCGACGATATCGACGAGCTGCTCACCGGCAACCGTATCTTCAAGCAGCGTAACGTCGATATCGGCGTCGTGAAGCTGGAAGACTGCTGGGCTTGGGGCTTCTCCGGCGTGATGGTGCGCGGCTCTGGCGCTGCCTGGGACCTGCGCCGCTCGCAGCCCTACGAGTGCTATTCCGACCTCGACTTCGACATTCCGATCGGCAAGAACGGCGACTGCTACGACCGTTACGTCATCCGCATGATCGAGATGCGCGAATCGGCCAAGATCATGCGCCAGTGCGTCGACCGCCTGCTCGGCGACGCCAAGGTCGGCCCGGTCTCCTCCATCGACGGCAAGATGGTTCCGCCGAAGCGGGGCCAGATGAAGCGTTCGATGGAAGCGCTCATCCACCACTTCAAGCTCTACACCGAAGGCTACCATGTGCCGGCCGGCGAGGTGTATGCGGCCGTGGAAGCGCCGAAGGGCGAATTCGGCGTCTATGTCGTCGCCGACGGCACCAACAAGCCGTATCGCTGCAAGATCCGCGCCCCGGGCTATGCCCACCTGCAGGCCATGGACTTCATCTGTCGCGGCCACCAGCTCGCCGACGTCTCGGCGATCCTGGGCTCCCTCGATATCGTGTTCGGCGAGGTAGACCGCTGATGTCGAACGCAGCCCTTGCCGTGACCGTCGCGATCCCGACCGCCGCCTTAGCCAAGGCCGGTGCATGGGGTCGTGCGTCCGCTGGCTGCGCTCCCGTATTCCTTCAGAACGACACGCCGGCCCATGCCCGCGCCTCCGCCGACAGGGCGGGAGCGCGGCGCCGGCAGATTAACTGAGACAAGGCGTTACAGAATGTCCGTTCGTCGACTAGCCGATGACAATGTCCAGCCCGCCAGCTTCGCCTTCTCCAAGGAGAATGCGACCTGGGCCAAGGCCACGATCAACAAGTATCCGAAGGGTCGCCAGCAGTCGGCGGTCATTCCGCTCTTGATGCGGGCGCAGGAACAGGACGGCTGGGTCACCAAGGCGGCCATCGAATATGTCGCCGACATGCTCGACATGGCCTATATCCGCGTGCTGGAAGTTGCGACGTTCTACACGCAGTTCCAGCTTCTGCCGGTCGGTACGCGCGCCCATGTGCAGGTCTGCGGCACGACGCCCTGCATGCTGCGCGGCGCGGAAGACCTGATCAACGTCTGCAAGAAGCGCATCCATCCCGAGCCCTTCCATCTCAACGAGAGCGGCACGCTTTCCTGGGAAGAGGTCGAGTGTCAGGGCGCCTGCGTCAACGCGCCGATGATCATGATCTTCAAGGACAGCTACGAGGACCTGACGCCGACGCAGCTCGAGCACATCATCGACCGCTTCGATGCCGGCAAGGGTTCCGACGTCACGCCCGGCACGCAGGTCGACCGTATCTATTCGGCTCCGGCCGGCGGCCTCACCAGCCTGAACGAGCCGGAACCGGCCGCGAAGAAGACCACGACGCGTGCCAAGAAGGCCGACGAGGACAGCGTCAGCGTTCCCCCGTCGAATGCCGCCCGCGCCAAGACGGATGCCGAGGAAACCGATCCGAAGCTCAAGACGCCGGCAACCGCCAAGGCGGAAGCTGCCGCCAACACCAAGGCGAAGGGCGAGACGCGCGCCGAAGGTGGCGATGCGAGCGCCAAGCAGCCGATCGCGGCTGCTGTCGGCAAGCCTTCGCTGGAAGATAAGAATCGCCCGGCCGGCATCGAACGCCCGGCAACGCTCGATGACCTCAAGCTCATCTCGGGCGTCGGCCCGAAGATCGAGGGTACGCTGCACGAACTCGGCATCTTCACCTTCGCGCAAGTCGCGGGATGGAAGAAGGCGGAGCGCGAGTGGGTCGATCTCTATCTGAATTTCAAGGGCCGCATCGAGCGCGACGACTGGGTCAAGCAGGCCAAGGCGCTCGCCAAGGGCGGTGAAGCGGAATACATCCGCGTCTTCGGCAAGAAGCCGCGGTAAAGGGGTGAATCATGCTTAAAGACCAGGATCGCATCTTCACCAATATCTACGGCACCAAGGACAAGTCGCTGAAGGGCGCCATGGCCCGCGGCCATTGGGACGGCACCAAGCAGCTTCTCGAAAAGGGCCGCGACTGGATCATCAACGAGGTCAAGGCCTCCGGCCTGCGCGGCCGTGGCGGCGCCGGCTTCCCGACCGGCCTCAAGTGGTCCTTCATGCCGAAGGAGAGCGACGGCCGTCCGCATTACCTCGTCGTCAATGCCGACGAATCCGAACCCGGCACCTGCAAGGACCGCGATATCCTGCGCCACGATCCGCATACGCTGATCGAAGGCTGCGTCATTGCCTCCTTCGCCATGGGCGCCCATGCGGCCTATATCTATGTGCGCGGCGAGTTCATCCGCGAGCGTGAGGCCCTGCAGGCCGCCATCGACGAATGCTACGAGGCCGGCCTTCTCGGCAAGAACAACAAGCTCGGCTACGATATCGACGTCTACGTCCACCACGGCGCGGGCGCTTACATCTGCGGTGAAGAGACCGCGCTGCTCGAAAGCCTCGAAGGCAAGAAGGGCCAGCCGCGCCTGAAGCCGCCGTTCCCGGCCAATATGGGTCTCTACGGCTGCCCGACGACCGTCAACAACGTCGAGTCCATTGCCGTCACCCCGACGATCCTGCGTCGCGGCGCAAGCTGGTTCTCCAGCTTCGGCCGTCCGAACAATGTCGGCACCAAGCTGTTCATGATGTCCGGTCACGTCAACAAGCCGTGCACGGTCGAGGAAAGCATGGGCATCTCCTTCAAGGAGATGGTCGAGAAGCATGGCGGCGGTATTCGCGGCGGCTGGGACAATCTGCTCGCGGTCATCCCGGGCGGTGCATCGTGCCCGGTCGTCAAGGGCGAGGACATGATGAACGTCACGCTCGACTTCGACGGCCTGCGCGACGTGAAGTCCTCCTTCGGCACCGGCGGCATGATCGTCATGGATCGCTCGACGGATATCATCAAGGCGATCTGGCGCATCTCGGCCTTCTTCAAGCACGAGAGCTGCGGCCAGTGCACGCCCTGCCGCGAAGGCACGGGCTGGATGATGCGCGTCATGGAACGCATGGTGCGCGGCAATGCGCAGAAGCGCGAGATCGACATGCTCTTCGACGTGACGAAGCAGATCGAGGGCCACACGATCTGCGCGCTCGGCGACGCGGCGGCCTGGCCGATCCAGGGCCTCATCCGCAACTTCCGCCCCGAGATCGAGGCGCGTATCGACCAGTACACCGCCAATGCCATGGCGCATGGCGCGGTGCTGGAAGCCGCGGAGTAAGGCGATGACCAAGCCGGTTGGACAGGATGCGAATGCGACCAACGTCCCGCCGGCTGAAGCTGCCGGCGACGACCCGTTCGGTCTGTCGCCGTGGCTGAAGGAGATGCCGGACGTGCCGCTGCACCCGCTGATGGCGCATCCGATGGCGGCGATGGCCGCCACGACCGCGATCGGTTTCGGCATTGCGGGCCAGATGGCCGGGGCGATGCTGGGCGTGATGCAGAGCGCGGCGGAGCGGACGAAGGCGATGCTGGACGAGGCGGCGGAACTCGCCGCCAAGGCCGAAGCCGCGAAAGAGACGGCAGCGCCGGTGAAGGCGAAGCCGGAGCTGCGGGTGGTTCCGAAGGCGGAACCGGAGATGAAGGTGGCGCGCGAAAAGAGCGCGACGCCGAAGGCGGCGGAAGCCAGGCCGGTGCGCAGAGCGCCGGCGGCTAAAGCCGCAAAGGCCGATGACCTGAAGGCGATTTCGGGCATCGGGCCGAAGCTGGAGCAGGTGCTGAACGGCATGGGCTTGCGGCGCTACGCCGACATCGCGGCCCTGACGGACGCGGATGCGGCAAGGATCGAAGCCGAACTCGGCCTCGACGGGCGGATTGCCCGCGACGGCTGGGTGGAGCAGGCAAGGACGCTGGCGAAGGGCAGGGGCTAGACCCCACCGGAACCGGCAGATGGAACAAAGGCCGAAGGGAAGGGCGAAGGCCCGGAACGGAAGCTGGAGAATGGCGCTGGCAGGGCGCGGGATCGCCCGCGCCAAAAGCGGGATTGAGATATGGCAAAGCTGATAGTCGACGGAAAAGAAATCGAAGTCCCGGATCACTTCACGCTGCTTCAGGCGTGTGAGGAGGCGGGCGCCGAGGTTCCGCGCTTCTGTTTCCACGAGCGGCTGTCGGTTGCCGGCAACTGCCGCATGTGCCTCGTCGAGGTGAAGGGCGGCCCGCCGAAGCCGGCGGCCTCCTGCGCCATGGGCGTGCGTGACCTGCGCCCCGGCCCGAACGGCGAACCGCCGGAAGTCTTCACGACCACGCCGATGGTCAAGAAGGCGCGCGAAGGCGTCATGGAATTCCTGCTGATCAACCACCCGCTGGATTGCCCGATCTGCGACCAGGGCGGCGAATGCGACCTGCAGGACCAGGCGATGGCCTTCGGCATCGATTCGTCGCGCTACGCCGAAAACAAGCGCGCGGTCGAGGACAAGCATATCGGTCCGCTCGTCAAGACGGTCATGACGCGCTGCATCCACTGCACGCGCTGCGTCCGCTTCACGACGGAAGTGGCCGGCATCAGTGAGCTTGGCCTCATCGGCCGCGGCGAAGACGCCGAGATCACCACCTATCTCGAACAGGCGATGACCTCCGAGCTGCAGGGCAACGTGGTCGACCTCTGCCCGGTCGGTGCGCTGACCTCCAAGCCCTTCGCCTTCACGGCCCGTCCGTGGGAGTTGAACAAGACGGAATCCGTCGACGTCATGGACGCCGTCGGCTCGGCCATCCGCGTCGATACGCGCGGCCGTGAAGTCATGCGCATCCTGCCGCGCGTCAACGAACAGATCAACGAAGAGTGGATCTCCGACAAGACCCGCTACATCTGGGATGGCCTGAAGACCCAGCGCCTCGACCGCCCCTATGTCCGCAAGGACGGCCGCCTCCAGCCGGCAAGCTGGGCCGAGGCCTTCGGCGCCATCAAGGCCGCCGTCGCCGGCAAGGCGGGCGACCGCATCGGCGCTATCGCCGGTGATCTCGCCTCCGTCGAGGAAATCTACGCGCTGCGCGAACTGATGACCGCGCTCGGCTCGAAGAACGTCGACTGCCGTCAGGACGGCTCGGCGCTCGATCCGTCGCTCGGCCGCGCCAGCTACATCTTCAACCCGACCATCGAAGGCATCGAGCAGGCCGACGCGCTGCTCATCGTCGGCTCTAACCCGCGCCTGGAAGCGGCCGTGCTCAACGCCCGCATCCGCAAGCGCTGGCGCATGGACAACTTCCCGATCGGCGTGATCGGCGAAGAGGGCGAACTGCGCTACGGCTACGAATATCTCGGCGCCGGCACGGACACGCTTTCCGGCCTCATCGACGGTTCGGTCAAGTTCGCCGCCAAGCTGAAGAAGGCCGAGCGCCCGATGATCATCGTCGGCCAGGGCGCGCTGTCGCGCGCCGATGGCCTTGCCGTTCTCTCGGCCGTCTCCGCGCTGGCGGAAAAGGTCGGCGCGGTGAAGGCGGACTGGAACGGCCTTGCCGTGCTCCATACCGCGGCCTCGCGCGTCGGCGGCCTCGATCTCGGCTTCGTGCCGGGTGAGGGGGGCAAGACCGCTGCCGACATGCTGACGGGCACCGACGTGCTCTTCCTGCTCGGCGCGGACGAGATGGACTTCTCGAAGAAGACCGCCTTCACGGTCTATATCGGCTCGCACGGCGACAATGCGGCGCATGTCGCCGACGTCATCCTGCCGGGCGCGACCTATACCGAGAAGTCGGGCATCTGGGTCAACACCGAAGGCCGCGTCCAGATGGGCAACCGCGCCGGCTTCGCGCCGGGCGACGCCCGCGAGGACTGGGCGATCCTGCGTGCGCTTTCCGACGTGCTCGGCAAGAAGCTGCCGTTCGATTCGCTGGTGCAACTGCGCGCGCATCTCTATGCCGCGCACCCGCATTTCGCGGCGATCGACGAGATTGCAGCCGGCGATATCGCCGATCTTTCCGCCCTTGCGAAAAAAGGCGGGACGATGGCGAATTCCGGGTTTGCGTCTCCGGTCAAAGACTTCTATTTGACGAACCCGATAGCGCGCGCCTCCGCGGTCATGGCCGAATGCTCGGCGCTTGCCCGCAACAATTTCAAAGCCGCGGCGGAATGAGCGCGAAGGAATAAGACGTTATGGACGCTTTCGTTTCGACCTATGTCTGGCCCGGCGTGATCATGGTGGCGCAGTCGCTGCTGCTGCTGGTCGCGCTTCTGGTCTTCATCGCCTACATCCTTCTTGCCGACCGCAAGATCTGGGCGGCCGTGCAGCTTCGCCGCGGCCCGAACGTCGTCGGCCCCTGGGGTCTGTTCCAGTCCTTCGCCGACCTTCTGAAGTTCGTCTTCAAGGAGCCGGTGATTCCGGCGACGGCCAACAAGGTGATCTTCCTGCTCGCCCCGCTGGTCTCCGTGACGCTGGCGCTCGCCACCTGGGCGGTCGTGCCGCTCAACAATGGCTGGGTGATCGCCAATATCAATGTCGGCATCCTCTACATCTTCGCGATTTCCTCGCTCGAAGTGTACGGCATCATCATGGGCGGCTGGGCTTCGAACTCAAAGTACCCGTTCCTCGGCGCGCTGCGTTCGGCCGCACAGATGGTCTCCTATGAAGTGTCCATCGGCTTCGTCATCGTCACCGTGCTGCTCTGCGTCGGCTCGCTGAACCTGACGGATATCGTCATGTCGCAGAGCGATGGCCTCGGCACGCGCCTCGGCCTGCCGTCGTCCTTCCTCGACTGGCACTGGCTGTCGCTGTTCCCGATGTTCATCATCTTCTTCATCTCGTCGCTTGCCGAGACGAACCGTCCGCCCTTCGACCTTCCGGAAGCCGAATCCGAACTCGTCGCCGGCTTCATGGTGGAATACGGCTCGACCCCGTACATGATGTTCATGCTCGGCGAATATGCCGCTATCTGCCTGATGTGCGCGCTGATGACGATCCTGTTCCTCGGCGGCTGGCTGCCTCCGGTCGACGTCTGGTTCCTCAACTGGGTCCCGGGCATCGTCTGGTTCATCCTCAAGGCATCCTTCGTCTTCTTCATGTTCGCGATGGTGAAGGCCTTCGTGCCGCGCTATCGCTACGACCAGCTCATGCGTCTCGGCTGGAAGGTCTTCCTTCCGATCTCGCTGGCCATGGTCGTCATCGTCGCATTCGTGCTGAAGCTCACGGGCTGGTCCGCATGACCGCCCGGAACCTCAGCAGCATTGGAGCTTAAGCATGGCTAGTCTTTCGCAAGCCGTAAATTCGCTGTTCCTCAAGGAATTCGTCGGCGCGTTCTTCCTGTCGATGCGCTACTTCTTCCGCCCGAAGGCGACGGTGAACTATCCCTTCGAAAAGGGCCCGGTCTCCCCGCGCTTCCGCGGCGAGCACGCGCTGCGCCGCTACCCGAACGGCGAGGAACGCTGCATCGCCTGCAAGCTGTGCGAGGCCATCTGTCCGGCCCAGGCCATCACCATCGAGGCCGGCCCGCGCCGCAACGACGGCACGCGCCGCACGGTGCGCTACGACATCGACATGGTGAAGTGCATCTATTGCGGCTTCTGCCAGGAAGCCTGCCCGGTCGACGCCATCGTCGAAGGTCCGAATTTCGAATTCTCGACCGAGACGCGCGAAGAGCTCTACTACGACAAGCAGAAGCTCCTCGAGAACGGCGATCGCTGGGAGCGGGAAATCGCCCGCAACATCGCTATGGATTCGCCTTACCGCTGATCGGCGGAAGGGCAAAATGAAAGCAAGTGCCTGACGAAAGGTCGTCAGGCTTCGACGGGGGAGGGGGACCTCTTCCGGGGAAGACGAAAAGGCACCAAAATGGGTCTGCAGGCTCTATTCTTCTATCTGTTCGCCTTCGTGGCGGTGGCGTCCGCCTTCATGGTGATCGCGTCCAGGAACCCGGTCTATTCCGTGCTGTTCCTGATCCTCACCTTCTTCAATTCGGCGGGCCTGTTCCTCCTGACGGGCGCCGAGTTCCTGGCGATGATCCTGCTGGTCGTCTATGTCGGCGCCGTCGCGGTTCTCTTCCTCTTCGTCGTCATGATGCTGGACATCGACTTTGCCGAGCTGCGCGCGGGCGCGCTGGAATATGCCCCGGTCGGCGCGCTGATCGGCATCATCCTCGCCATCGAGCTGGTGGTCGTGGTCGGCGGCTCGACGCTCTCGCCGGAGATCGCCGCCAACGCCTCGATGCCGATCCCGCCGGTGGCTGAGCGCCAGAACACCGCCGCCCTCGGCGACGTGCTCTATACGCATTACGTCTACTACTTCCAGATCGCCGGCCTCGTGCTGCTCGTCGCCATGATCGGCGCGATCGTGCTGACGCTGCGTCACAAGCCACATATCAAGCGCCAGAACATCTCGCAGCAGGTCGCCCGCACGCCGGAAACCGCCGTCGAGGTGGTCAAGGTGAAGCCCGGGCAGGGCATCTGAGGCCGCGCGGACAAGGAAAAGCACAATGGAAATCGGTATTTCCCACTATCTCACCGTCAGCGCCATCCTGTTCGTCCTCGGCGTGTTCGGCATCTTCCTGAACCGGAAGAACGTCATCGTCATCCTGATGTCGATCGAACTCATCCTGCTGTCGGTCAACATCAACATGGTCGCGTTCTCGCACTTCCTGAACGATATCGTCGGCCAGGTCTTCGCGCTGTTCATTCTGACCGTCGCGGCTGCGGAAGCGGCCATCGGTCTTGCAATTCTCGTCGTCTTCTACCGTAACCGCGGTTCGATCGCCGTCGAAGACGTCAATATGATGAAGGGCTGATCGGGTCATGGATACCATCATCAAGGCAATCGTCTTCCTTCCGCTGATCGGCTTCCTGATCGCCGGCCTCGGTGGCAACGCCATCGGCGCCAAGGCGTCGGAATACGTCACTTCCGGCTTCATGATCATCGCCGCCGCGCTGTCCTGGCTCGTCTTCTTCGACGTCGCCATGGGCGAGACGGAGGTGATCAAGGTCTCCGTGCTGCGCTGGATCCAGTCCGGCAGCTTCGATGTCGAATGGGCGTTCCGCGTCGATACGCTGACGGCCGTCATGCTCGTCGTCGTGAATTCGGTCTCGACGCTCGTGCATGTCTATTCTATCGGCTACATGCACCACGACCCGCATCGGCCGCGCTTCTTCGCCTATCTCTCGCTCTTCACCTTCGCCATGCTCATGCTGGTGACGTCCGACAACCTTCTCCAAATGTTCTTCGGCTGGGAAGGCGTGGGCCTGGCCTCGTACCTGCTGATCGGCTTCTGGTACAAGAAGCCCTCGGCCAGCGCCGCCGCCATGAAGGCCTTCATCGTCAACCGTGTCGGCGACTTCGGCTTCGCGCTCGGCATCTTCTGCGTCTTCGTGCTGTTCGGCTCGATCAATTTCGAGACCATCTTCGCCACGGCCGCGACCTACCTGCCGGCCGAAGGCGCTGCGGATGCCGCAGAGCCGGTCATCAACCTCTTCGGCATGAGCCTCGATAAGTCGCAGGCGCTGACGGCCACCTGCCTGCTGCTCTTCATGGGCGCGATGGGCAAGTCGGCGCAGTTCCTGCTGCACACCTGGCTGCCGGACGCCATGGAAGGCCCGACCCCGGTCTCGGCCCTCATCCATGCCGCCACCATGGTCACCGCCGGCGTCTTCCTCGTCGCCCGCATGTCGCCGATCTTCGAACTGTCGCACAATGCCCTGATGGTCGTGACGCTCGTCGGCGCCATCACCGCCTTCTTCGCGGCGACGGTCGGCCTCGTGCAGAACGATATCAAGCGCGTCATCGCCTATTCGACCTGCTCGCAGCTCGGCTACATGTTCGTGGCGCTCGGCATCGGCGCTTACGGCGCGGCGATCTTCCACCTCTTCACGCACGCCTTCTTCAAGGCCCTCCTGTTCCTTGGCGCCGGCTCGGTCATCCACGCCGTCGATGGCGAGCAGGACATGCGCTACATGGGTGGCCTTCGCAAGCACATCCCGGTCACGTTCTGGATGATGACCATCGGCACGCTGGCGCTCACCGGCGTCGGCATCCCGGGCACCGTCATCGGCTTCGCCGGCTTCTTCTCGAAGGACGCGATCATCGAATCGACCTTCGCCTCGCATAGCCCGGTCGCCGGCTTCGCCTTCGTGATGCTGGTCGTCGCCGCGCTCTTCACGAGCTTCTATTCCTGGCGTCTGGCCTTCATGACCTTCTTCGGCAAGCCGCGCGCTTCCGCAGACGTCATGCACCACGTCCATGAATCCCCGGCCGTGATGCTGATCCCGCTCTACCTGCTCGCCGCAGGCGCGGTCGCAGCCGGCGTGATCTTCGTGGAATATTTCTACGGTCATCACTACGAGGAATTCTGGCAGGGCGCGCTCTTCACGGGTGCCGAAAACCACCTTGTGCATGAGTTCCACAACGTCCCGCTCTGGGTGAAGTGGAGCCCGTTCGCCGCCATGGCCATCGGCTTCGTCACCGCCTGGTACATGTATATCCGTTCGCCCGAAACGCCGAAGGCCCTCGCAGAGCAGCACCGCGGTCTCTACCAGTTCCTGCTCAACAAGTGGTACTTCGACGAACTCTACGATTTCCTCTTCGTTCGTTCGGCGAAGGCGCTCGGCAAGTTCCTCTGGAAAAAGGGTGACGGCGCCGTCATCGACGGTCTCGGCCCGAACGGCATCGCCGCCCGCGTCGTCGACGTCACCAACCGCGTTGTCCGCCTGCAGAC
The DNA here is from genome assembly GCF_020883495.1 of Shinella zoogloeoides. Classification (NCBI taxonomy): domain Bacteria; kingdom Pseudomonadati; phylum Pseudomonadota; class Alphaproteobacteria; order Hyphomicrobiales; family Rhizobiaceae; genus Shinella; species Shinella zoogloeoides. Next base: position 1,254,350 of record NZ_CP086610.1, read on the forward strand.
CGGCTACCTCTATCACTACGCATTCGCGATGCTGCTCGGTATTGCAGCACTCGTCACCTGGATGATGCTCGGGAGTTCCCTCTGATGACCGATTGGCCCATTCTTTCAGCGGTCACCTTCCTCCCGCTCGTCGGCGTGGCGCTCCTGCTGCTGACCCGCGAGGACAGCCCGTACGGCCGCCGCAACATCCTGAACGTGGCGCTGCTGACGACGGTCTTCACCTTCGTGCTCTCGCTCTTCATCTGGGTCGGCTTCGACTATTCGAACCCCGGCTTCCAGATGGTCGAGAAGCATGAATGGCTCGGCACCGGCATTTCCTACCACCTCGGCGTCGACGGCATCTCCATGCTGTTCGTCATCCTCTCGACCTTCCTGATGCCGTTCTGCGTGCTGGCAAGCTGGAACACCATCGAGAAGCGCCTGAAGGAATACATGATCGCCTTCCTGCTTCTGGAAGTGTTCATGGTCGGCGTGTTCGTCTCGCTCGATATCGTCCTCTTCTACGTCTTCTTCGAAGCGGGCCTCATTCCGATGTTCATCATCATCGGCGTGTGGGGCGGTAAGGATCGCGTCTACGCATCCTACAAGTTCTTCCTCTATACGCTGCTCGGCTCGGTGCTGATGCTGCTCGCCATCATGGCGATGTACTGGCAGGCCGGCACGACGGACATCACGGAACTGCTCGCCTACAATTTCCCGGCCCATATGCAGACCTGGCTGTGGCTCGCCTTCTTCGCCTCCTTCGCGGTGAAGATGCCGATGTGGCCGGTTCATACCTGGCTTCCCGACGCGCACGTTCAGGCGCCGACGGCAGGTTCGGTCATCCTGGCCGGCGTCCTTCTGAAGCTCGGCGGCTACGGCTTCATCCGTTTCTCGCTGGCTATGTTCCCGCTCGCCTCCGACTATTTCGCGCCCTTTGTCTTCGCGCTGTCGGTCATCGCCATCATCTACACCTCGCTGGTCGCGATGATGCAGGACGACATCAAGAAGCTGATCGCCTATTCGTCGGTCGCGCATATGGGCTATGTCACCATGGGTATCTTCGCGGCGAACGCGCAGGGTCTCCAGGGCGCCATCTTCCAGATGCTCTCGCACGGCATCGTCTCCGGCGCGCTCTTCCTTTGCGTCGGCGTCGTCTACGACCGGCTGCATACCCGCGAGATCGCGGCCTATGGCGGCCTCGTCAACAACATGCCGAAATACGCCGTCGCCTTCATGATCTTCACCATGGCGAATGTCGGCCTGCCCGGCACCTCCGGCTTCGTCGGCGAAATCATGACCCTGCTCGGCGCCTTCCGCGCCAACACCTGGGTCGCGCTCTTCGCCACCACCGGCGTCATCCTCTCGGCCTCCTACGCGCTGTGGCTCTACCGCCGCGTGATCTTCGGCGCGCTCGAGAAGGAAAGCCTGAAATCGCTGCTCGACCTGTCGGGCCGTGAAAAGGCGCTGCTCTACCCGCTGGTGATCCTGACGATCTTCTTCGGTGTCTATCCGGCGCCGGTCTTCGATGTGACGGCGGCTTCGGTCGACGCGCTTCTCAATCAATACTCCGCGGCTCTGCAAGCGGCGCAATCCGTTGCGCTCTCGGCGAACTGAGGACGGGACCAAACATGACTGCTGATACTCTCCTTGCCAGCCTTCAGCTCTCGACGCCCGAGATCATCCTCGCCGTCGGCGCCCTGGTCCTGCTGATGATCGGTGTATTCTCGGGCGAGCGCTCGGGCACCACCGTCACCGGCCTTGCCGTCGCCCTGTTCATCATCGCCGGTCTCTGGCTCGTGCTCGCCACGGGCGAGGGCCAGGCTTATGGCGGCGCCTTCGTCTCCGACGCCTTCGCCAAGTTCATGAAGGTGCTGGCGCTGATCGGCTCCATCACCGCCATGGTGATGACCGTCGGCCACGCCCGCTCGGAACAGCTCGACCGCTTCGAGTTCCCGGTGCTGGTCGTGCTGTCGACGCTCGGCATGCTGCTGATGATCTCGGCCAACAGCCTGCTGTCGCTCTACCTTGCGCTGGAACTCCAGTCGCTCGCCCTCTACGTGGTCGCCGCGATCAACCGCGAGAGCCTGCGCTCCACGGAAGCGGGCCTGAAGTACTTCGTGCTCGGCGCGCTCTCCTCGGGCATGCTGCTTTACGGCATGTCGCTGGTCTATGGCTTCACCGGCCATATCGGCTTCCAGGAAATCGCCGCGGCGCTCACGGCCGAAGGCCGCTCGCTCGGCCTCGTCTTCGGCCTGGTGTTCATCCTCGCCGGCCTTGCCTTCAAGATCTCGGCCGTGCCGTTCCACATGTGGACGCCGGATGTCTATGAAGGTGCGCCGACCCCGGTCACGGCCTTCTTCGCCGCCGCTCCCAAGGTCGCCGCCATGGCCATGCTGGTGCGCATCGTCATCGACGCCTTCCAGCCGGTCGTCGCCGACTGGCAGCAGGTCATCGTCTTCATCTCCATCGCCTCCATGCTGCTCGGCTCCTTCGCGGCCATCGGCCAGAAGAACATCAAGCGCCTGATGGCCTATTCGTCCATCGGCCACATGGGCTATGCGCTGGTCGGCCTTGCCTCCGGCTCCATGGCCGGCGTGCGCGGCGTTGCGCTCTACATGCTCATCTACATGGTCATGACGCTCGGCACCTTCGCCATCATCCTCGCCATGCGCCGCAAGGAAGGCGGCAATGTCGAGGAAATCAGCGATCTGGCGGGCCTGTCCTCGACCAATCCGTTCATGGCGACCGTCATGACGATCCTGATGTTCTCGCTGGCCGGCATCCCGCCGATGGCAGGCTTCTTCGCCAAGTACTTCGTGTTCATGGCGGCCATCGAAGCCCAGCTCTATGCGCTCGCCATCATCGGCGTGCTCTCCTCGGTCGTCGGCGCCTACTACTACCTGCGCGTCATCAAGGTCATGTGGTTCGATGAGCCGACCGCCGAATTCGCCCGTACCTCGGGCGAGCTGAAGCTGGTCTTCGGCCTCTCCGGCCTCTTCGTCCTCGGCTATGTGCTGATCGGCGGCCCGATCGGCAATGCGGCCGAGGCTGCGGCGCGGACCTTCTTTTGAGCGGGTCTGAAAACCCGCGCCGGATGTCGCTCGACGACTTCCGGCACGAGGCGCTCGCGGATGTGGGCTCGACCAATACAGAATGCCTGGAGCGCGCCCGAAAGGGCGCGCTTTCCGGTCTCTGGATCACCGCCGACCGCCAGACCGGCGGACGCGGCCGGCGCGGGCGGGTGTGGTTCTCCGAGCCCGGCAACCTCTATTCCTCGCTGCTCCTGATCGACGCCGCGCCAATGGACCGGCTCGGCTCCCTGCCGCTGGCGGTCGCCGTCGCCGTGCAGGATGCCGTCAGCCGCGTCATGCCGCTGGGTGCGCCAGAAGTGCTGGTCAAATGGCCGAACGACATCCTCATCGAGCGCCGCAAGGTCTGCGGCATCCTGATCGAGGGGGAGGCCCTGCCGGATGGCCGGCACGCGCTGGTGATCGGCATCGGCGTCAATGTCTCGGTCGCCCCGGATGCCGGCCTCTACCCCGTCGCGACCTTGCGGGATTTCGGTGTCGCCGCATCGCCGGACGAACTCTTCGCCCATCTCTTCCGGTCGATGGCGCAAACGCTTTCGCTGTGGAATCGCGGCCGCGGCATCGCCTTCATTATGGAGCGCTGGAAAGAGGTGGCGGGCGGCATCGGGGAAAACATCACGGTCAATCTGCCCGACCGTTCTATTTCCGGGCGCTTTGCCGGAATTGATGATACAGGTCTCCTGAAACTGGAGACGGATGACGGCGGCACGCGACTGATCGCGGCCGGCGACGTGTTTTTTGGATAGGAATTTTTGAACGCGATGGCAAAAGAAGACGAACTGGTGTTCCTGCCGCTTGGCGGCGTCGGCGAAATCGGCATGAACCTGGCGCTCTACGGCTACGGCCCGAAGACGAACCGCCAGTGGATCATGGTCGATTGCGGCGTCACCTTCCCGGGACCGGACCTGCCGGGCGTCGATCTGGTGCTGCCCGATATCCGCTTCCTCGCCAAGGAGCGCGAGAAGCTGAAGGGCATCATCATCACCCATGCGCACGAGGACCACTACGGCGCGCTGAACGATCTGTGGCCCGGTCTCAACGTGCCGGTTTATGCCTCGCCGTTTACGGCCGGCATGCTGGAAGCCAAGCGCGACTACGAGCGCAGCCGCGTCGAAATCCCCGTGACGATCTTCAAGCAGGGCGACCGCATCAATGTCGGCCCCTTCGAGATCGAAGCCATCGGCGTCAACCACTCCATTCCCGAGCCGATGTCGCTGGCGATCAAGACGCCGCTCGGCACCGTCATCCATACGGGCGACTGGAAGATCGACCTCGATCCCTCGCTCGGCCCGCTGACCGACGAGGCGCGCTTCCGCAAGCTCGGCGACGAGGGCGTTCTGGCGCTGATCTGCGACAGCACCAATGCGGTGCGCGACGGCATCTCGCCCTCCGAACACGAGGTCTCCGAGAGCCTCACCAAGATCATCGAGGCTGCCGAGGGCAGGGTGGGCATCACCACCTTCTCCTCGAATGTCGGCCGCATCCGCTCCATCGCGCAGGCAGCCGAAGCCGCCGGCCGCGAGGTTCTGCTGCTCGGCAGCTCCATGAAGCGCGTGACGGACGTGGCGCGCGACATCGGCCTCATGGAAGGCCTGAAGCCCTTCATCGCCGAGGACGAGTTCGGCTATATCCCGCGCGACAAGGTCGTCGTCATTCTCACCGGCAGCCAGGGCGAGCCGCGCGCCGCGCTGGCGAAAATCGCCCGCGACGAGATGCGCAACGTCGCCTTCACGGATGGCGATACGATCATCTTCTCCTCGCGCGCCATTCCCGGTAACGAGAAGGCGATCAACGATATCAAGAACGGCCTGATCGAGCAGGGCATCAACATCATCACCGACGCCGAGGCGCTGGTGCATGTTTCCGGCCACCCGCGCCGGCATGAACTGCAACAGATGTACGGCTGGGTGCGCCCGAAGATGGTCGTACCCGTGCATGGCGAAGCGGCGCACCTGACGGCCCATGCCGAGCTTGCCGAACAGTCCGGCATCGGCGAAGTGCCGCGCGTGCGCAACGGCGATGTGCTGAAGCTCGCGCCGGGTGCGCCCGAGGTGGTGGACCACGCGCCCTTCGGCCGTATCTTCAAGGACGGCAATCTCATCGGCGACTATGAGGAAATGGGCATCGGCGACCGCCGTAAGCTCGCTTTCGTCGGCCATGTCGCCGTCAGCATCCTGCTCGACAGCCGCTACGATTTCCAGGGCGACCCGGAGGTCGAGCCTTTCGGCCTGCCGCAGTTCGACGACGAGGGCGAGGACATGGGCGATACGCTCTATGACGCCGTGCTCGGCGCCGTCGAAAGCATTCCGCGCGCCCGCCGCAAGGATCTGGAGATGGTGCGCGAGGCCGTGCGCCGTGCGGTGCGCTCCACGGCCAATGAAATCTGGGGCAAGAAGCCGGTCGTCACGGTGTTTCTGACCAAGGTGTGAGGCGGGGCGGTCCGCCCCTTCATCCGCCTGCCGGCTACCTTCTCTCCGCATGCGGGGAGAAGACGCATATGGCGGCGTCGCCTTCCATCGATCCCCGGCTTGCAGGAGACCGGCCCGGTCCGCAGTCGCGAGGTGAGGGGCGCGAGCCCGGGGCCGAGGGTGCGACGGCACGCCACTCTTCCGCCATTTGAATTTCCCCGGCAGACGGCGTAAAAGGCCGGCTGTCGCACGAGGACCACCCATGCAGCTCTTTTCCTACTTCGCCGTCTATTTCATCGTCTGGTGGATGACGCTCTTTGCGATTCTCCCCCTGGGGCTGAAGACGCAGGCGGAGGCCGAGGAGGTTGTGCCCGGTACGGTCGAGAGCGCGCCGGCGCGTTTTCGCGGCGGTCGCGTGGTGTTGCTGACGACCATCGTATCGGCGCTTCTTTATGGCGCCTGGTACATTCTGTCGGTGCGTCTCGGCCTCGGCATTGACGCGATCCCGCAGATCATGCCGGACTTCAAGTAGTCCTCATCAAAGATTAACGGCGTTATGACGCCCCGGGTAATCCATTCCGGGAGCTTCGGGCTGCGCTGGAAAAGTCTTCCATCCCCATTCGGCGGCGTTCGCCCCTCCGGCAGGCCCATATGGCGCTTCCCGGCGGACCTTTTCGCCAAGTCCCGTTCCCCGCGCTCGGTAACATGCCGCTACGTCACCCGGACTGCGCGACCTTGCCGCATGGACACGGTGGCCGGAATTGCTAAATGAAAGGGAGCCTGATCGAAAGGCAAAAAAAAACAAGGCCAAAAGCCTTGTTTTACAGGTATCGCGTGATCTTTATCCGTTGTGCGGTGGCAGCGTCTGCGCGCGCCAAAGGTCTGATCCTCCCAAGACTTGACCGCGAAATTGGCTGGAATTTGTACTTCCTGCCTGTTTTGTGGCCTGAAACTAGCCCAAAGCTTGGGCGTTGTCATCCGCTTTTTTTGCATTTTTGCTACAGTGGAATAAAGTTTTTCGATTGACAACCAATGCGCAATTTTCGTTATTGGCGGCCCTGTTTTTCCGCCGTCTTCGGCGAAACCGCCCAAGAGCGGTGGACAGTGCTTCCCACCGTGACGCCCACTGGGCCTGCCGGGTTTCCTTCCTCCGGCGAAGCGTTTATGAACGCGTGAAAATCAACGTCATTTTGCCCGATTCCCGAAATAGGGCGGATCAGTCACTCCGGAACCCGATATGCGTCTTTCCCGATTCTTCCTGCCCATCCTCAAGGAAAACCCCAAGGAAGCCGAGATCGTCTCGCACCGGCTCATGCTGCGTGCGGGCATGGTCAAGCAGCAGTCCCAGGGCATCTATACCTGGCTGCCGCTCGGCAAGCGCGTGCTCGACAAGGTGAACGCGATCATCCGCGAGGAGCAGAACCGTTCCGGCGCCGTCGAGCTTCTGATGCCGACGCTGCAGTCCGCCGAACTCTGGCAGGAAAGCGGCCGCTACGACGCCTATGGCAAGGAAATGCTGCGCATCAAGGACCGCCAGGAGCGTCCGATGCTCTACGGCCCGACCAACGAGGAGATGATCACGGACGTCTTCCGTTCGTTCGTGAAGTCCTACAAGGACCTGCCGCTCAACCTCTACCATATCCAGCTCAAGTTCCGCGACGAGATCCGCCCGCGCTTCGGCACCATGCGCTCGCGCGAGTTCCTGATGAAGGACGCCTATTCCTTCGACCTGAACCGCGAAGGCGCCGTGCATGCCTATAACCGCATGTTCGCGGCCTATCTGCGCACCTTCTCGCGCATGGGCCTGCGCGCCATCCCGATGCGCGCCGACACCGGCCCGATCGGTGGCGATCTCAGCCACGAATTCATCATCCTTGCCGATACGGGCGAGTCGGAAGTCTTCTGCCACAAGGACTTCCTGAACTTCGACATTCCCGGCGTGGATACCAATTTCGAGGACGTCGCGGGCCTGCGCGCGATCTTCGACAAGTGGACCTCGCGCTACGCCGCGACCTCAGAAATGCACGACGCCCCGGCCTTCGAGGCGATCCCGGAAGGCGAGCGCCTGTCGGCCCGCGGCATCGAGGTCGGCCACATCTTCTATTTCGGCACGAAATATTCCGAAGCCATGGGCGCCAAGGTTCAGGGACCCGACGGCAAGGAGCATACCGTGCATATGGGCTCCTACGGCATCGGCCCGACGCGCCTCGTTCCGGCGATCATCGAAGCCTCGCATGACGAGAACGGCATCATCTGGCCGAAGGCCGTCGCACCGTTCGAAGCCATCGTCATCAACATGAAGTCGGGCGACGAAGCCTGCGACGCGGCCTGCGAAAAGATCTACGGCGCGCTGCTGAATGCCGGCGTCGACGTGCTCTACGACGACAAGGACGAGCGCGCGGGCGCCAAGTTCGCCACCGCCGACCTCATCGGCGCGCCGGTGCAGGTCATCGCCGGCCCGCGCGGCGTGGCGAGCGGCGAGGTCGAGATCAAGGATCGCAAGACCGGCGAACGCGAGACGCTGACCATCGAGGCGGCCATCAACCGCCTGACGTCCGGCAACTGATGAAAAGCCGGCGGTAACGGGAGGAATCATGGCTGACGCAGCGAGCGGTGCATCTGCAACCGAGGCTCAGGCCTTCAAGAAAAGCCGCCCGTTTTCCGCCTTCGAGCGGATGGTCGCCTGGCGCTACCTGCGCTCGCGGCGCAAGGAAGCCTTCATCTCCGTCATCGCCGGCTTCTCCTTCATCGGCATCATGCTGGGGGTCGCGACCCTCATCATCGTCATGGCCGTCATGAACGGCTTCCGCACGGAGCTGATCTCGCGCATCCTCGGCATCAACGGCCACATGATCGTCCAGCCGATCGATACGCCGCTGAACGACTACGCCAAGCTCGCCGAGCGCCTTTCGGCGGTCCCGGGCGTCACCATGGCGATCCCGCTCGTCGAGGGCCAGACGCTGGCGCAGGGCACGGTCGGCGGCGGTTCCGGCGCGCTGGTGCGCGGCATCCGCGCCGACGACCTCGCCAAGATGAAGGCCGTTTCCGATCACATCAAGGAAGGCGATCTCGTCGGCTTTGCCACCGGCGGCGTCGCCATCGGCTCGCGCATGGCCGAAGCCCTCGGCCTCAGCGCCGGCGGTCAGATCACGCTCGTCGCGCCGGAAGGCGATGTCACGCCGCTCGGCGTGAACCCGCGCGTGAAGACCTATACGGTCTCCGCCATCTTCGAGATCGGCATGTCGGAATACGACGCCTCGATCATCTACATGCCGCTTGAGGAAGCGCAGCTCTACTTCAACTCCGAAGGCGTCGTGCAGTCGATCGAGCTGTTCGTCTCCCATCCGGACGCCGTCGACGATCTGCGCCAGCCCATCGAGGCGGCTGCCGAGCGGCAGATTTTCATCACCGACTGGCGCCAGCGAAACCAGACCTTCTTCTCGGCCCTCCAGGTCGAGCGCAACGTCATGTTCATGATCCTGACGCTCATCGTGCTCGTCGCCGCGCTCAACATCATTTCCGGCCTCATCATGCTGGTAAAGGACAAGGGCAGCGACATCGCGATCCTGCGCACCATGGGCGCGACATCGGGCGCGATCATGCGCATCTTCTTCATGACAGGCGCGGCCATCGGCACGGTCGGCACCTTCGCGGGCGTGTTGCTCGGCGTTCTCGTCTGCCTCAATGTCGAATCGATCCGCCAGTTCTTCTCGTGGATTTCCGGCACGACGCTGTTCAACCCGGAACTCTACTTCCTCAGCCAGCTTCCGGCCGACATGAATTTCGGCGAGACGGTCTCGGTCGTCGTCATGGCGCTGGCGCTGTCGTTCCTCGCGACGATCTTCCCCGCCTGGCGCGCCTCCAAGCTCGACCCCGTCCAGGCCCTCCGGTACGAATAGGAAAGAACGCATGGCTGCGCGCGTCGCTTTGGAACTGAAGGGCATCGAACGGCACTACGGCCAGGGCGAGACCGTGCTGTCGATCCTCAAGGGAGCCGATTTCGTCCTGAAAAGCGGCGAGACCGTTGCGCTCGTCGCGCCCTCGGGCACCGGCAAGTCGACGCTGCTGCATGTCGCGGGCCTGCTCGAGAAGCCCGATAGCGGCGAGGTTCTCGTCAACGGTCATTCCTGCGCCGATCTTTCCGACGACCAGCGCACGGCGATCCGCCGCAGCGAGATCGGCTTCGTCTACCAGTTCCACCATCTCCTGCCGGAATTCACCGCGCTGGAGAACATCATGATGCCGCAGCTTATCGGCGGCCTCTCCAAGGGCGAGGCGCGCGAGCGCGCCGCCCAGTTGCTCGACTATATGCGCATCGGCCACCGCGCCGATCACCGCCCGTCGGAGCTTTCCGGCGGCGAGCAGCAGCGCGTCGCCATCGCCCGCGCCGTCGCCAATGCGCCGCTGGTGCTGCTGGCCGACGAGCCGACTGGCAACCTCGACCCGGAAACCGCCGGCTACGTCTTTGAGGCGCTGGAAGCGCTCGCCCGCCAGTCGGGCCTTGCCTCGCTCATCGCCACGCACAACCACGAGCTTGCCGGTCTCATGGACCGCCGCGTGACCATCGAGGATGGCCTCGTGCGCGAACTCGCCTGAGTCTGCGCGCGCTTCGTCCGGTCACTCGTCGAGCCCGCAGATCGAGCGGCCGATCCCGTCCTTCCAGTCCTTGAGCAGCACGAACTGCGCCTTGCCGGCGACAGGGCCTCTGTGCGTCTTGCCCTTGCCGGTGAGCACGTTGAGGTCGCATTCGCTTCCGCCATTCGGGTCGAGCGTGTCGTAGGACGAATAGGTGTAGCCCGCGACGATAAAATCGAAATTGCGATAGGCGACGGTCAGCGATTGCCGCCAGCGGTCGCGGCCCACCGCGTCGTTCTTGGTGGTGATCGTGAAGGAGCCGTTGGCGAGCGCCGCCAATTCCGGTTCCTGCCCGTACATGGTGAGATTGCCCCAGGCGACATTCGGCGCGGCAAGCGCCAGCGTCAGGCGATTTTCTTCCGGCTTGGCGAGATAGACATAGACCCCGTTGTCCTCATCGCTGCCGTCGCCCGGCGTCGCCACCACGGCAAGATCCGGCGTGCCGTCCTTGTTCCAGTCGCCGCTCGCCATGGCGATGATCCGGTCGGCCGGAAAGTCGTCGGCAGCCGCCATCGCGGGCAGCGCGGCCGAAAGCAGAAGGGCGGCAATCCAGGGCTTCATATTGTGTCCTCCATTTGATCGGGGCGACCTTATTGCGGCAATACGCGCCGGTCCAGAGGGGCTGTGGAAAGCTGTTGACATTGGAACAATAATAGAACAAAATGAAAACATAAAAGGAAAGGGAGCCACAATGACCGATTTTCTTCGTGATCTTGCAGCATTCACCTCCATGCTGATGTTCGTCGCCAGCTTCTCCGTCATCCTCTTCGGGATGTAACGTCTCACTGAACAATTATGTGCCCGCAATGCATCCCGCGCGTGGAAAGCGGGTGCAACGGGCAAAGCCCTCTGGACGAGCCGGGTCCGAATCCGTTTAAGCTTTCCGTCTTGATCGGAAGGAAGATGAGATGGCGGACGCAGCGCAGACGGCAGAGGGCGGTATGATCGCGGAAGCGCCGGAATTCGTGCATCTGCGCGTGCATTCGGCCTTCTCTCTGCTCGAGGGCGCGTTGCCGATCAAGAAGATCATTGGCAAGGCCATATCCGACCAGCAGCCGGCCATCGCCATCACCGATACGAACAACCTGTTCGCGGCGCTCGAATTCTCGCAGAAAGCGGTCGGCGACGGCATCCAGCCGCTGATCGGCTGCCAGCTTTCGATCGACATGGAAGACGAGGGCGAGGGCGGCGAGCGGCGCGGGCCGCAGGCGCAGCTTGCCAAGCTGCCGTCCATCGTTCTCCTCGCCGCCAGCGATGCGGGCTATACACGTCTCGTCGATCTCGTCAGCCGCGCCTATCTCGGCGGCGAGAGCGGGCAATCGATCCGCATAGCCTATAGCTGGCTGGTGGAAGAGGGGGCGGAAGGGCTGATCGCGCTGACGGGCGCGCTTGGCGGCCCGGTCGACATGGCCTTCCTTGCCGGCCAGCCTGCCGTTGGCAAGGCACGGCTGGAGGCGCTGAAGCGCGTTTTTGGCGACCGGCTCTATATCGAGTTGCAGCGCCACGGCCGCTATGACCGGCAGCATGAGCGGCGCATGGTCGAGCTTGCCTATGCCGAGGACGTGCCGCTGGTCGCGACCAACGAGCCGTTCTTCCCTGCGCCGGACGATTACGACGCCCACGATGCCCTGATGGCGGTGGCGCACAATGCCATGGTCTCGGACGACAACCGTTTCCGCCTGTCGCCGGACCACTATCTCAAGAGCCGCAAGGACATGGCGAAGCTCTTCGCCGATCTGCCGGAGGCGCTGGAGAATACGGTGGAGATCGCGCGACGCTGCTCCTTCGTCCTGAAGACACGCGGCCCCATCCTGCCGCGCTTCACCGGCGCGACGGACGACGCGGAGGAAGCCGAGCGCGCGGAGGCGGCGGAATTGCGACGGCAGTCCGTCGAGGGGCTTGAAAGCCGCATGGCGCTGCTCGGGCTGACGCCGGGCTATAGCGAGCAGGATTACCGCGAGCGGCTGGATTTCGAGCTTTCCGTCATCGAGCGCATGAAGTTCCCCGGCTACTTTCTTATCGTTGCCGACTTCATCAAATGGGCCAAGCAGCACAATATTCCCGTCGGGCCGGGCCGCGGTTCGGGTGCGGGGTCGCTCGTCGCCTATGCGCTCACCATCACCGACGTCGATCCGTTGCGCTTCTCGCTGCTCTTCGAACGCTTCCTCAACCCGGAACGCGTTTCGATGCCCGACTTCGACATCGACTTCTGCCAGGATCGCCGCGAAGAGGTGATCCGCTACGTGCAGCAGAAATACGGCCGCGAGCAGGTGGCGCAGATCATCACTTTCGGTTCGCTGCAGGCGCGCGCCGCGCTGCGCGACGTCGGCCGCGTGCTGGAAATGCCCTATGGCCAGGTCGACAAGATCTGCAAGCTCGTACCGAACAATCCGGCCAACCCGACGCCGCTCTACAAGGCCATCGAGGAAGAGCCGAAATTGCAGGAAGAGGCGGAGAAGGAGCCGGTCGTCGCGCGCCTGCTCGATATCGCCCAGAAGATCGAAGGCCTCTATCGCCACGCTTCCACGCACGCCGCCGGCATCGTGATCGGCGACAGGCCGCTCTCCAAGCTCGTGCCGATGTACCGCGATCCGCGCTCGGATATGCCGGTCACCCAGTTCAACATGAAATGGGTGGAGCAGGCCGGTCTGGTGAAGTTCGACTTCCTTGGCCTGAAAACCTTGACGGTGCTGAAGACGGCGGTGGATTTCATCCGCAAGCGCAAGATCGAGGTCCATCTCGAAAGCCTGCCGCTCGACGACCAGCTTACCTACGAGATGCTCTCGCGCGGCGAGACGGTCGGCGTGTTCCAGGTGGAAAGCGCGGGCATGCGCAAGGCGCTGATCGGCATGCGGCCCGACTGCATCGAGGACATCATCGCGCTGGTGGCGCTCTACCGCCCCGGCCCGATGGAAAACATCCCGGTCTACAACGCCCGCAAGCACGGCGAGGAGGAGATCGAGTCGATCCACCCGATGATCGACCATCTGCTGAAGGAAACGCAGGGCGTTATCGTCTACCAGGAACAGGTGATGCAGATCGCCCAGGTCCTGTCCGGCTACTCGCTCGGCGAGGCCGACCTTCTTCGCCGGGCCATGGGCAAGAAGATCAAGGAGGAAATGGACAAGCAGCGCGCTCGCTTCGTCGACGGCGCGGTCAAGAACGGCGTGTCGAAGCCGCAATCCGACCTGATCTTCGACCTGCTCGCCAAGTTCGCCAACTACGGCTTCAACAAGTCGCACGCCGCCGCCTATGCCATCGTTTCCTACCAGACGGCCTATCTGAAGGCGCATTACCCGGTCGAGTTTCTCGCCGCGTCGATGACCTACGATATGTCCAACACGGACAAGCTGAACGACTTCCGGCAGGATGCCGGCCGTCTCGGCATCGAGGTCATCCCGCCGTCGGTGCAGACGTCCTTTGCCCATTTCGAGACGGGCGAGAGCCGCATCTACTATGCGCTCGCCGCCATCAAGGGCGTGGGCGAGGCCGCCGTGCAGCATATCGTGCAGGTGCGCGGCGATGCGCCCTTCAAGAGCCTCGAAGATTTCTGCGTGCGTATCGATCCGAAATTCGTCAACCGCCGCGTCTTCGAAAGCCTCATCGTCGCCGGCGCCTTCGATTGCTTCGGCCATGACCGCGCCGCCATGATCGCCGGCCTCGACCGTCTGCTCGGCGCCGCCCAGCGCGCGCAGGAGAACAAGACGAGCGGGCAGGGCGACATTTTCGGCATGGGCGCGGCGACGGGGCCGGAGGTCATCACGTTGCCCTCCTACACGCCCTGGCTCGCCTCGGAAAAGCTGCACCGCGAATTCCAGGTGCTCGGCTTCTATCTTTCGGCCCACCCGCTCGACACCTATGCGCCGATCCTCGCCAAGATGCGCGTGCAGACGTTCGGCGATTTTGCTGCGGCGGTGAAGCGCGGCGCGACCGCCGGCCGCCTTGCCGGCACGGTGACATCGAAGCAGGAGCGCAAGACGCGCACCGGCAACAAGATGGGCATCGTCGCCTTCTCCGATTCCTCCGGCCAGTTCGAGGCGGTGCTGTTCTCCGAAATGCTGAACCAGTACCGCGACCTGTTGGAGCCCGGCAAATCGCTTGTCATGACCGTGCAGGCGGAAGAGCGCCCGGAAGGCATCGGCCTTCGCATCCAGACGCTGCGCTCGCTGGAGGAGGAATCGCTTCACACCCAGAAGGCGCTGCGCGTCTATGTCCGCGACTCGGGCCCGCTCCGCTCCATCGCCGCCCATCTCAACACCAAGGGCGACGGCCTCGTTTCCTTCATCGTCATCAAGGACAGCGGCCAGCGCGAGATCGAGGTGGAGTTGACGGAACGCTTCCGCATCTCCCCCGAAATCGCAGCCGCCATGCGCTCGACGCCGGGTGTGCTGGATGTGGAGCTTGTGTGAGGAGCGCCCCGGTGTCTTGAGCGCTGGGGACTGAAGTCGGATTTGGTGGCATTGCCGTAGACGCGCTGCCGGCTCTTAGGACAGGGCGCGGCGAAGAAAGTCGTTCAGGCGTTCCACGGCCGGGCTGGCCGATCGCGGGTTTCGCAGGATGCTGATTTCCAGCGCGTCCAGACGCGGCAGCCCCTCGTTGGCTCCGATGATGCGCAAAGACGGCGGCACGCTGCACAGGGCGAGGCCCGCGATGGCAAGGCCTGCCTGCACGACAGCGACGAGACCCAGCAGGCTCGCGCTGGAATAGGTGCAGCGGTAGGCGCGGTCTCCCTCGGCAAGGGCTTTCAGGACATTGATGCGCGCGGTGCAGCCGGGCTCGAAGAGCGCGACAGGCAGCGGGTCGTTGTCCCAGGCAATGTGGGAAGGAGAGGCGACCCAGACGAAAGGCTCTCGCCTCAGGACCTCGACAGGTTGTTCCGCCAGACGGGTGACGATGGCCAGGTCGATGCGACCGTCTTCGATTGCCTTCGTCAATGCGGTCGAGGGTTCACACACCAGTTCGACGGTGACCCGCGGATGCTCCGCCGCAAACTGGGCCAGTGCCGGCGGCAGCAGGAAGGCCGCGTAGTCGTCGGGAACGCCGAGGCGCACGCTGCCGCTTTCTTCCGGCCGCGTGACGCTCGCCCATGCCTCGTCCGACAGTTTCAGGAGCCGTCGGGCATGGACCAGAAAGTCCGAGCCGGCCGCATTGGGGGTGACGGCCTTCGGGCCGCGGATCAGCAGTTGCTTGCCGACGGCCTGCTCCAGCCGCTGCATCTGCATGCTGACGGCCGACTGGCTGCGTCCGATCCGGGGCGCGGCATTGGAGAAGCTGCCCGTTTCGATAACGGCAACAAAGGTTCGCAGCAGATCGATATCCAAGGGGTTCATCATAGCGCTATCAGCATAACGAATAGGAGTCTCCAAATCTATTCGTTTGATTGAGTTTCGTCTGGCGGCAATAAATCTCTCGACCCGCTTTGAGAGGCCAGCATGGAAAGAGCACACAACACTCGTCTCCCCGCCGCAAAACTCGTGGCAGCGATGATGATCGTCGGCACGGTCGGAGCCTTCGCGGTTGAGGCCGGGCTTGACCCGGTGACGACGGTTTTCTGGCGATGCGCCTTCGGCACCGTCTTTCTCGGTGCGTGGTGCCTGATACGCGGCTATCTGCCGGACAGGAACCTCTCGCCGGCCCGGCTGGCGCTCGCCGCACTCGGCGGCGTCTGCATGGTCCTGAGCTGGATCGCGTTCTTTGCCGGCTTCGCGATGACCTCGATCGCCACGACGACGATCGTCTATCACATTCAACCCTTCTTCGTGGTCCTGATCGGCGTGCTGTTCCTCAAGGAGCGCATCACATTCGACCAGATCGTCTGGATGGTCGGTGCATTCATCGGCGTCGTTCTCGCAAGCGGCCTCGTCGTTTCCTCCGGCGCGGTCGACACGACCTGGGTGATCGGGATTGCGCTGACGCTCGCCGCCGCGCTGCTTTATGCGATCGCGACCATTCTTGCGAAGGGCCTTGGGCAGCAGCGCCCGGAGGTGACGGCCTTGTGCCAGACGATTGTCGGCACAATCCTGCTTGCACCGTTCGCCGATCTGTTCCAGTCCGTTCCCGCGGCGTCATGGGGATGGCTTCTCGGCATCGGCATCCTGCACACGGGCATTGCCTATGTGCTGATGTATTCAGCCTATCCGAAGCTGTCGACGCCGGTTATCGGCGTGCTGACCTTCATCTATCCGCTCGTTGCCATTCTCATCGACTGGATCGTCTATGGCCATCCGCTCGGGATCGCGCAGGCGCTCGGCATGGTGCTGATCGCTCTCGGAACGCTCGGTGTGCGGCTTGGATGGCGCTTTCCTGTCGGCAGGACCGCGCCAGTCTGAATGCCGGTCGGCTCAGTTCACGACCGTGATCGAGGACTTCTTCTTTTTCTTCTTCTTGCCCTGCACGACGGAGGCGTCCGCCTTCTGCACCTTGCGGGTCACGGTGATGAAGTCCGTGCCGTCGCCGGTTTCCGGGCCGAGGCCCGTGTCGGAGATGGAGAGCGACGCGCCTTCGCCCATCAGTCCGGAAATGCGGCTGCGCATGTCCTGCGGGATATCCAGGCGGTCGAGCGTCTTCGTCAGGGCATCCGGCGCGCTGGCGTCGGCCTCGGTGGTGATGCCGAGGCGCTTCAGGGTCGCGGGCGAAAGCTGGTTATCCATGCTGACGCCGTACCACTCGGCCTTGCCCTTGTCGGCATCGACCTCGCGGGCGAGCAGGAAGTGGGTGCCGAGCGCGATGTCCGGGTTGCGGATGGTGATCGGCTCTTCGATCAGCGGCGCGAACTTCTGGCGAACGAGGATCTGGCCGTTCGGCGGCGTGCCCTTGCCGGCCTTGGCATAGACGGCGGCGAGAAGTTCGGGCGTCACCATGCCGTCCTCCTTCAGGCCCTCGGCAAGCTGGAAGGCGCGGATGGCGATCACGGTCTGCTTGCCGTGGCGGCCGTCCGGCACGCCGGCATCGTAACCGAGCGAGGATAGCAGCGTCTGCAGGTCGATCATCATCTCGCGGTCGCCGCGCCGGGTGATGAGGATGCGGATCGGGTCCTGCTCGGTCTTCTGCACGGCGGGTGGCAGGACCTCCGGCTTCGGCTCGGTCATCGCCACCTCGACGCTCTTGCCGCCGGTTTCGATCAGCGTCGGGCGCAGGCCGGCATCGGCGAGAAGCGGGGTATCCGGCACCACGATGGAGGGCTTGAACAGCGCCTCATGTACGATGCGCTGCGGCGCGGCCTCGCGGTCGGTGATCAGCACATGGCCGCCGCGGCGGGTGACGGAGAAGAGCGTCTTTGCGAAATCGTTCGGCAGGCGCACGCAGCCGTGTGAGGCGGGATAGGAGGGCACGCTATTGGAGGCGTGCAGCGCGATGCCCGACCAGGTGAGCCGTTGCATGAAGGGCATCGGCGCGCTGTCATAGATATTGGAGAAATGCGTGCGCTTCTTTTCGAGGATGGAGAAGATGCCGGTCGGCGTCGAATGGCCGGCCTTGCCGGTGGAGACGCGCGAAGTGGCGACCACCACGCCGCCATCGTAGATCTTCAATTCCTGCAGGTCCTTCGACACCATGATCTGGAGCGGACCTTCGAGCGTTCCGCCGAGTGCGGTGGCGCAACTCAGCATCAGGCCCAACATGCTCATGCCAGTGGCGAGGCGAAACTTCATGTTACCCATCCGTACGCAATACAAACCGGCTGGGAGGCTAGTGCATCTCGCTTAAGGAAGGCTTGATGCACTGAGGCGATCCCCCGATTCGTGCCGTCCCGATGCAGTCAAGAACGCTGCCTCGCCGGGATTTATTCGCCGGGATCGCCGATTTTTCCGGAGGTCTTGACGGTCAATTTTCCGTGAAAACGCTCGGGGCCGGATTTGCCGAATGTATAGCCGGTCTCCACGGTGGCCTTGCCGAACTTGTCGCGCAGCGTGTTCATCGCGGCCTCCGCCGCGGCGCGGCGCGTGGCGGCGGGATCGACCAGATCGGGCGGGTCGGCGCGGCCGGGATCGGTCAGGTCGGTGACGCCGATGCCGATCAGCCGGAATTTCGTGCCGTCCGTTTCCTTGCGCAGCAGCTCCATGCCGATGCGGAAGATCTTGTCGGCCAGCATGGTCGGGTCTTCGAGCTTGCGGTTGCGCGTGCGGCCCTTGAAGTCGGCGGTCTTTAGCTTGAGAACGACGGTGTGGCCGGCAATGCCGGATTTGCGCAGGCGCACGGCCACCTTCTCGCTCAGCCGGCGCAGATGCGCGACCAGTTCGTCATGGCTGGAAATATCGTCGAAGAAGGTGGTCTCGGCCGAGACGCTTTTCGCCGGATCGTTCGCATGCACCTCGCGGTCGTCTTGCCCGCGCGAAAGGTTGAAGAGCCGCTTGCCCATGATGCCGTAGCGGCGCATCAGGTCGGTTTCCTCCATGGTCTGGAGCTGGCCGACGGTGCGGATGCCGTCGCGCTCCAGCGCCTCGGCAAAGGCCTTGCCGACGCCCCAGATGAGCCGCACCGGCTTTTCGCGCAGGAAGTCCAGCGCCTCGGCTTCGCCGATGATGGAAAAGCCGCGCGGCTTGTTGAGGTCGGAGGCGACCTTGGCGAGGAACTTGCAGTAGGAAAGGCCGACGGAGATGGTGATGCCCACCTCCTTCTCCACCCGCTGCACGAAGCGCGCCAGCACGCGGGCAGGGGGATCGTGGTGCAGGCGTTCCGTGCCCTTCAGCTCCAGGAAGGCCTCGTCGATGGAGAGCGGCTGCACCAGCGGCGTCAGGTCCTGCATCATCGTGCGCACCTGCCGCCCCACCGCGACGTATTTTTCCATATTCGGCTTGATGACGACGGCGTTCGGGCAGGCCTCCAGCGCCTTGAACATCGGCATGGCCGAGCGCACGCCATGAATGCGCGCGACATAGCAGGCGGTGGAGACGACGCCGCGTTTGCCGCCGCCGATGATCACCGGCTTGTCGGCAAGGGTCGGGTCGTCGCGTTTCTCGATGGCCGCGTAGAAGGCGTCGCAGTCGATATGGGCGAGCGTCAGGCGATAGAGTTCGTCATGGTAGAGCAGGCGAGGGCTGCCGCAGGCGCGGCATCGGCGCAATCCGGCAGGCTGCCCGGAAAGACAGTCTCGGCAGAAGCCCGGAAAACGTGTGTCGGCGGTGCTCATGGTGCGGAACAAATATTGAACATCGCGACATTAAGGCTTAAATTCGCGAGTCTCAATAGTCGCCGGGGCCGAATGCATGACCGTACACAGGCCTGCCGTTCAGAAGTCGCCTCCCTCATTCGGCCCGGAAAGGACCGCATGGGCATGGACGACCGCCTCCGGCTTGATGCCCGTGGCGTCGCTGAAGGCGAGCAGCGTCGGCTCGTGGCTCATCAGGAAATCGATGAGGCCGGCGAGGAAGCCGGGATCGTTCACGGCGTTGCGGACTTCGGCCGGCATGACGCCGGTCAGTGCGAGGAAACGCGTTAGAAGCTCCGGCTCGCCGGCAAGCCAGCCGAGGATGGCGACAGCGATTGCCTGCGCGTCCTGCGCCGCGGTTGTATCTTTTTGGCTTTTCATCGTTTTCCCTCGGGAAATTTACCTTTTAATCAACCAAGCGGCGCTAAAGTGGCTGCGGTCGGGCTGGGTGATTTCGGCTTTGCCGCAACTTATCCATCTCCAGGCAGGTTGCAAGGCCGGTCAGAGGAACAGGGACGCACGATGCCCAAGCAGGTCATGATTGTCGAGGACAACGAGCTGAACATGAAGCTCTTCCGGGACCTCATCGAGGCATCCGGCTATACGACCATCCAGACCCGGAATGGCATGGAAGCCCTTGATCTTGCGCGCAAACACCGCCCCGACCTCATTCTCATGGACATCCAGCTTCCCGAGGTCTCCGGCCTCGAGGTGACCAAGTGGCTGAAGGAGGACGACGAGCTTCACGTCATCCCCGTGATCGCCGTGACGGCCTTCGCCATGAAGGGAGACGAGGAGCGAATCCGGCAGGGTGGCTGCGAGGCCTATGTCTCCAAGCCGATCTCCGTTCCGAAGTTCATAGAGACGATCAAAACCTATCTCGGCGACGCATGAGGCGGATATGACAGCACGCATTCTCGTCGTCGACGACGTTCCGGCCAATGTAAAACTCCTCGAAGCGCGGCTGCTGGCCGAATATTTCGACGTGCTGACGGCCGCCAACGGCTATGACGCGCTGTCGATCTGCGAGCGCACCCAGGTCGATCTCATCCTGCTCGACATCATGATGCCGGGCATCGACGGTTTCGAGGTCTGCGAGCGGCTGAAGGCCAATCCGCGCACCGCCCATATTCCCGTCGTCATGGTCACGGCGCTCGACCAGCCGTCCGACCGCGTGCGCGGCCTCAAGGCCGGCGCCGACGATTTCCTCACCAAGCCCGTCAACGACCTGCAGCTCATGTCGCGGGTCAAGAGCCTGGTGCGCCTGAAGACGCTGACGGACGAGCTGCGCATGCGCGCGATGACCGCGCGGGCCATCTCGATGGAGGAGGGGCTGGAGACCGATCTCGGCAGCGAGCCGGGCGATATCCTGCTCGTCGACGGCCGCGCCAGTTCGCAGGAGCGTATCGCCCGGGCGCTGAAGCCGATTGCCGACGTCACCTGCATGTCCGATCCGCAGGCGGCGCTGTTCCAGGCGGCCGAGAGCAATTACGAGCTTGTCATCGTCAATGCGAATTTCGACGACTACGATCCGCTGCGGCTCTGCTCGCAGCTTCGTTCGCTGGAGCGCACGCGCTTCCTGCCCATCCTGCTGATCGCCGAGCAGGGCGACGACGACGTGGTCGTGCGCGCGCTCGATCTCGGCGTTACGGACTATCTGATGCGGCCGGTCGATCCGAACGAACTGATCGCCCGCAGCCTCACCCAGATCCGCCGCAAGCGCTGCAACGACCGGCTCCGCTCGAGCGTGCGCCAGACGATCGAACTTGCCGTCACCGATGGCCTGACGGGCCTGCACAATCGCCGCTATCTGGACAGCCACCTGAAGCTTCTGATCGACCGGGCGACGGCGCGGGGCCGGCCGATGTCGGTTTGCATCACGGATATCGACCGCTTCAAGCTCGTCAACGATACCTATGGCCACGACGCCGGCGATGCCGTGCTGCGGGAGTTCGCCAACCGCGTCCGCTCCACCGTGCGCGGCGCGGACCTCGCCTGCCGTTATGGCGGAGAGGAATTCGTGCTGGTGATGCCCGATACCTCCGCCGAGATGGCGGCGGGCGTTGCCGAGCGCCTGCGGTCCATCGTCGAGCGTGAGCCGTTCCGTATTCCCGGTACGGATGCCTTCCTGCCGATTACCGCCTCGCTCGGCATTGCCTCGGTCCTGCCCGAAGGCGACAGCCCGGAGGCGTTGCTGAAGCGCGCCGATGCCGCGCTCTACGAGGCCAAGCGCTCGGGCCGCAACCGGGTCGTTGCCGCCGCCGCCTGAGCGGCTCTGGCGGCATCCGATCCCTGTTTGTCCACAGGCCTCGAAGGGGCATTGCGCACTCGTCTGCAATTTCAGGCACTTATCGCGCAGACCTGCGCAAGGCTAACCGGCGGCGCGGCGCGACTGCATACAGGCGCTGCGGCGGATTTCGGCAATAAATCGCATGATTTATTTTTGATGAGCCTTATCAAGGGCTTGCTTTTGTGCAATCTGGCCGTGTGGCTTCCGGGACCTTCATGGAGGTTGTGAGGCTCTAGCGTCATGGTTGCCGGAAAGAGCGCGCCGTATTGTTGTTTTCCATAACGGAAATGCCGCCCGATGAGACAGTTGCAACTTCGGCGGTTAACTATGAGACAAGGACGCGTTGTCCGAATATTAAGAATTCGTTGATTTTTTTTCTTTTTCGCGCGATGCTCAATTTGTGGGCGGCAGATAAGGCCGCACAACCGGTTACCCCATGATGCTAGGTCCGCCGCATCTCCTGGGTCGTGGGGTCGGTCGGTCAGCCATGACAAAAACGGAATCCTCGTGCCGTCGTCATGCCTGACCGACCCCCAATTCAACGCCGCTCCCGATCTGGGGGCGGCGTTTTTGATTCGGGCGGTTGCAATCCGGTGAGGAGGGCTGCCGGGAACGCTGCAAAAGAAAAGGCGCCGGACGTTTCCGTCCAGCGCCTTTGCGAACCTATAAGGCCCCCAAGATTACTTGATCTTGGTTTCCTTGAATTCGACGTGCTTCTTGACGACCGGATCGTACTTCGTCTTGGTCATCTTGTCCGTCATCGTACGGCTGTTCTTCGTGGTTACGTAGAAGAAACCGGTGTCGGCCGTCGACAGCAGCTTGATCTTGATGGTGGTAGCCTTGGCCATGGTCGTCCTGCCTTTATGAAAAACGAAGCCGCGGACAACCAGTCTGCTCCACGGCTTAAATCTGGGGGGAAACTACAAATCGCGCCCGAAAAGTCAACCCCGTTTCGGCCGGAAAACCATCCGCCCGAGAGAAAGTACGAGGTAAAAGCCGAAGAAGGCGACGATGGCCCAGGCAAAACCGTCATTGCCGGAGACATCCATGGCCGCGCCGATGACCTGCGGGCCGACCACGGTGCCGACCGCATAGCAGAAGATGAAGGCGGCATTGGCGGCTGCGAGGTCCGCGCCGACGAGTCGCGAGCCGAGGTGGCTGAGGCCGACCGTATAGAGGCCCGCCACGCATCCGCCCCACACCAGCAGCACGCCCGCCATCAGCAGCCAGTTATACGAGATGAGCGGCAGGGAGAGGGAGCCGGCGAGGCCGATGGCCGCCATGATGGTGAGCAGGCTCCTGCGGTCGCGCATGCGGTCGGAGAGCAGGCCGAGCGGGATCTGGAACGCCATGCTGCCGACGCTCATGACGGTGAGCAGCAGCGCCGCCTGCGCTTCGGAGAAGCCGGCGCGGGTGGCATAGATCGGCAGGAAGGAAAGCCCGCCCACCTGGACCGCGCCGAAGATGAAGACGGCGGCCGTCGCCGTCGGCACGAGCAGGATGTAGCGCATGAAATGCAGCTCGGGCTTCTCGTCGATGATCGGGCTTTCGCCGCGGGCGAAGAAGATGGGCAGCGCGGCGAGCAGGATGATGACCGCGCCCACCGTGAAGGGCAGCACGCCCTCGCTGCCGATCAGCGAGAAGAGCAGGGGGCCGGTGGCGAAGCCGAGCGCCAGCACGGTTGCATAGATGCCGAGCACCAGCCCGCGCCGGCTCGGCGGCGCGGCGGCGTTGATCCAGAATTCGGAGAGGATGAAGAGCATCGTCGTCGCGCCGTGGAAGACGAGGCGGAGCGGGAACCAGAGCCAGAAATTCTCGATATAGTAGAAGCCGAGGCCGCTGACTGCTGCCATCAGGACGGCGCAGATCATGGTGGTCGAGGTGCCCCATTCATGGGCGAGGCGCGTGGTGAAGGGCGCGGCGATCATGGCGGCGACCCCCGCCATGGCGGAATTGATGCCGATGAGCGTGGAGGAGATGCCGCGCTTTTCCATGATGAGGGACAACAGCGGGAGGCCGAGGCCCATGGCGATGCCGACGGCGGAAATGGCGGCGATGGCTGCAATGAGTGACCGCCAGTGAATATGCTCCACCGGGCCGGAGGTTCCCGATTGCGGCTGCGTCATATGCTGTCGATCCTCAAAGAAGGTCCCGTAGAAAGCGCCCGCGCTGGGTGTGGTACAGCGGCGCGGCCCTTCCGAAGGGGAGAGACTTGTCTTCCTGAAGGCTTTTTTGAAGCTCTTCAAGGATCAATACGGTTATGTCGGGCATCTCGATGCCCGCGGGATCAAAAATATCCACCCAGCGCAGGTCTTCCAGCTCATGGCTGGCGGCCGCGCCCGTCGGGTCGATGCCGGCCTCGTCGGCAAAAAGCGTAAAGAAGCGCGTATCGAAGCGGCGGACCATGCCGGCGGGCGTGATGGCCCGGGCAAGGAAGCGCAGGCGCGAGAGATCGGGCCGGAAGGGCAGCACGGATTCGGCCGAATCGAGGAGCGGCGCGCCCACGGCGATGCCCGCTTCCTCATAAAGTTCGCGCAGCGCCGCGACACCGAGCGCGCGCAGCCGCGAATCGGGACAGCGCGTGCCGGTCTTCAGCGCCAGCCGTTCGCGGGCATGCGGATTGAGCGGATTGGCGACCGGAATGCGGCGGTCCTCCGCATCGCGGCGGCCACCCGGGAAGACGTAGACGTTTGGCATGAAGACATGCCTGCTGCTGCGCCGGCCCATGAGCACGCGCATGCCGCTCCCCGACCGGTCGAGGAGCAGGATCGAGGCCGCATCGACGGGGCGGATGGCGGTCATGCCTGCCGGTCGCCATAGGCGGCCGGCTCTTCCGTCTCCTCGGGCGTGTCGCCGAAGCCGTGCATCTTCAACGCCCATTGCAGGCCGATCGCGCCGCCCTTGACGGGTTGCAGCAGAAGCAGGGACAGGATGAGCGTGAGCGGTATCCAGATGGCGAGATGCTGCCAGGTGGTCAGCGGCCAGATGAGGTCCGTCCCCATATAGCCGCCAACGACGATGTGGCCGACGATGGTGATGACGAGATAGGGCGGCAGGTCGTCGGCGCGCTGGTGGGTATAGTCCTCGCCGCAGGCCGCGCAATGATCCACCGGCTTGACATAGGCGCGGAAGAGGCGGCCGGTGCCGCAGGCCGGGCAGCGGCTGAGAAGCCCGCGCTTGATGGAGCGTCCGACGGGGCGTTCCCGGGAGGGGGCGTCGGGCGCGCCGCCGAAATGCATCGTGCCGCCGGTCGTCTCATTCGCCTGCATGTCCATGTCCTTCCTGCCGGTCCACCGGCGTCGGCCTAGAGCATTTCCAGCCGAAGCGGCATCGCTTCGGCGTCGGATAATGCGGCAACAACAAGGGGCCAGAGTAAATCCGGTGAACTGGAGTTCATCGGATTTGTTCTAGCGTCTCCCGCGGGGCGGGCGCGTGCCCGGCTGGCGCTTCGGCGCGCCGTTCCTGCGCCGGCCCGACTTGTGGAACGAGCGCACCGCCGTCGGCATCTGGCGTCCTTCGCTGATCATGTCGAACCGCAGCGAGCCGGCAAGCGGCACCGCTTCAGCGAGTTTCACGCGCACCTCGTCGCCGAGGCGGTAGCCAAGCCCGGTCTTCTCGCCCGAAAGCGCCTGATGGGCCTCGTCATAGATATAATAGTCGCGTCCGAGCAGGGATATAGGCACGAAACCGTCCGCGCCATATTCCGGCAGGGTGACAAAAAGTCCCGCCTTGGTGACGCCGGAGACGCGGCCGTCGAATTCCTCGCCGATGCGCCCGGCAAGGTGATGGGCGATGAGCCGGTCCACCGTGTCGCGCTCGGCCGCCATGGCGCGGCGCTCGAAGGTGGAGATTTCGGCGGCGATATCGTCGAGCACCGCTTCCTCGTCCGGCGTGATGCCGCCTTCGCCAAGCCCGAGCGAACCCACCAGCGCCCGATGCACGATCAGGTCCGCATAGCGGCGGATCGGCGAGGTGAAGTGGGCGTATTT
Organism: Shinella zoogloeoides; assembly: GCF_020883495.1. NCBI lineage: Bacteria > Pseudomonadati > Pseudomonadota > Alphaproteobacteria > Hyphomicrobiales > Rhizobiaceae > Shinella > Shinella zoogloeoides. Next base: position 1,279,888 of record NZ_CP086610.1, read on the forward strand.
CATGAGGTTCAGGCCGAAATGGCCGATATTCTCCGGGCTGTAGATCGCCTGGCTCTGCGAGCGCAGCACCATTTCGCTGACCATCTGCTCGAACGGCTTGTCCTTGGCTTTGGCGAGGACCCCGTTGAAGTGGTTGGAGCGCATGCTGCCGCCCTTGACGAGCGAGATGTCGAGTGTCTGCAGGAACTCGCGCAGCACCTCCTGCTTGGCAAGCGAGGGCGCGTCGTGGATGCGGTAGACGAGGGCCTGTTTCTTCTTCTCCAGCGTCTCGGCGGCCGCGACGTTGGCCTGGATCATCATCTCCTCGATGAGCTTGTGCGCATCGAGCCGCGGCGGCACGAAGACCCGGTCCACGGTGCCGTCCGGCTTCAGCAGGATCTTGCGCTCGGGCATGTCGAGTTCGAGCGGCTGGCGGCGGTTTCGGCCGACCGTCATGATGCGGTAGGCCTGCCAGAGTGGCTTCAGGATCGTCTCGAGGATCGGGCCGGTCTTGTCGTCCGGCGCGCCGTCGATGGCCGCCTGCGCCTGCTGGTAGGAGAGCTTGGCCGCGCTCTTCATCATGATGCGATGGAAGGTGTGGCTCGCCTTGCGGCCCTCATGGGAGAAGACCATGCGCACGGCAAGAGCCGGGCGGTCGACGCCTTCCTTCAGCGAGCAGAGATCGTTGGAGATGCGCTCCGGCAGCATGGGCACCACGCGGTCCGGGAAATAGACCGAGTTGCCGCGCTTCAGCGCCTCGCGGGCGAGCGCGGATTTCGGGCGCACATAATAGCTGACATCGGCGATGGCGACGGTGACGATCACGCCGCCCGGATTGTCGGGCGAGGTATCCGGTTCGGCATAGACCGCGTCGTCATGGTCCTTGGCGTCGGCCGGGTCGATGGTGATGAGCGGCAGGCTGCGCCAGTCCTCGCGATGCGACATGGTGGCGGGGCCGGCGGCCTCCGCCTCGCGGATGACCGCATCGGGGAAGATATAGGGAATGCCATGGGCGTGGATGGCGATCATCGAGATCGCCTTTTCCGAGGCGACCGAGCCGACCACGGCCTTGATCTGCGCGCGCGGCAGGCCGTAGCGGCCCATGCGCACGACATCGATCTCCACGAGGTCGCCGTCCTTGGCGTCCGCCGTGAACTCGGCATCGACCTCCATCTCCTCGCCGCGACGGTCGATGGGCATGATGCGCCCATTGCCGCCCGCCGTGGAGCGGAAGACGCCCATGCCGGAATTCTTCTTCTTGTCGAGAACCTTGATGACGCGGCCCGTATAGGCCGGTCCGCCGCGTTCCTTCGCCGGGAAGATCTTTGCGAGCACCCGGTCGCCGAGGCCGGCCACGGGGGCCTTGTCCTTGCGCGGGCCGCTCGACTGGCGGATGAGTACGGCGGGGGCGACGCCCGCATCGTCGAGCCATTCCGCCGGACGGCCGATCAGTTCGCCGTCGACGTCGCGGGTGGTGATGTCGAGAACGGTGACGGGGGGAAGCGCGCCGGGCCGCACCAGCGACTTGCGGCGCTTTTCCAGAAGCCCGTCTTCCTCGAAGGATTTAAGCAGCGCCTTCAGCTCCACGCGCGCCTCGCCCTTCAGGCCGAAGGCCTTGGCGATCTCGCGCTTGGAGGCCTGTTCCGGGTGCTCGGAAATGAAGCGCAGCAGCACGTCGCGCGGCGGGATGACGCCGTGGATGATCGGGGTGTCGTCGGCAGGCGGCAGGTCACGGCCCGCGCGGCCGGGCCGCTTTTCGTGTCCTGCCCGGCTGCGTGGTTCCTTCGTCATGGCGTCAAGCCTTCTTTGCCTTGGTTGCGGCCTTGGGCTTGGCCGCAGCCTTCGCCTTCGGTTTCGCCGTCTTGGTCTCGTCGGACTTGGCCTTTTCGGTCTTGGCCTTGGTCGTCTTCGCCTTGGCCGGAGCCTTCGCCTTGCCCTTGGCCGGCGTCTTGCCCGCCTTCTCGGCGATCAGCACCAGCGCCTCTTCCAGCGTGATGCTGTCGGCGGCCTTGCTCTTCGGCAGGGTGGCGTTGACCTTGCCCCAGTTGACATAGGGACCGTATTTGCCGTCGCGAACGGTGATCGCGCCGCCATCGGGATGGTCGCCGAGCGTCTTCAGCGCGGCCGGCGCGGCGCGGCCGCGGCCCGGACCCTTCGACTGCTTGTCGGCGATCACCGTCACGGCGCGGTTGAGGCCGATGGAGAAGACGTCCTCGACGGTCTCCAGGTTCGCGTAGCTGCCGTCATGCAGCAGGAACGGCCCGTAGCGGCCGAGGCCCGCCGAGATCATCTTGCCCGTCTCGGGATGCTGGCCGATGTCACGCGGCAGCGAGAGCAGGGCAAGCGCCTTCTCGTGGTCGATGCTCGCCGGCGTCCAGCCCTTCGGCAGGCTGGAGCGCTTGGCCTCCTTGCCGTCGCCGCGCTGGACGTAAGGCCCGAAGCGGCCGGAGCGAAGCGTGATGTCCTCGCCGGTATGCGGGTCCTTGCCGAGATTTTGCGGCTCGTTGGAGGCGGCCGCCTCCGCATCCGAGCCGCCATCGGCGGAAAGCTGGCGCGTATAGTTGCATTCCGGGTAGTTCGAGCAGCCGACGAAGGCGCCGAACTTGCCGAGCTTCAGCGAGAGCTTGCCGGTGCCGCAGACCTGGCAGATACGCGGATCGCTGCCGTCCTCGCGCTTGGGGAAGACGAGCGGGGCCAGTTCCTCGTTCAGCGCGTCGAGAACGTTGGTGACGCGCAGTTCCTTGGTGTCCTCGATCTGGGCGAAGAAGTCCTTCCAGAAATCGCGGAGAACCTGCTTCCAGTCGAGTTCGCCGGCGGAAATCTTGTCGAGCTTTTCTTCGAGATCGGCCGTGAAGTCGTATTCGACATAGCGGGTGAAGAAGCTTTCGAGGAAGGCTGTGACGAGGCGGCCCTTGGCTTCCGGGATCAGCTTGCGCTTGTCGATGATGATGTATTCGCGGTCGCGCAGCGTCGCCAGCGTCGCGGCATAGGTCGACGGGCGGCCGATGCCCAGCTCTTCCATCTTCTTGATGAGCGAGGCTTCGGAATAACGCGGCGGCGGCTCGGTAAAGTGCTGCGTGGCGTTGATCTTCTGTTTGGCGACCGCCTCGTTGGCATTGATTTCGGGCAGGCGGCCGTCATCGTCACCATCGTCCGACTGCTCGCCGTCTTCCTTCTGGTCCGTATAGGCGGCGATGAAGCCGTCGAAGCGGATGACGGAGCCGGTGGCGCGCAGGCCCGCCTTGCGGCCGCCATTGTCCGCCTCGATCTCGACGGTGGTGCGCTCGATCTCGGCGGACGCCATCTGGCTGGCGATACCGCGCTTCCAGACGAGGTCGTAGAGGCGGAGCTGGTCGGGGTCGAGATAGCGGCGAACCAGGTCGGGCGTGCGGTCGAAGGAGGTCGGGCGGATCGCCTCGTGCGCTTCCTGGGCGTTCTTCGCCTTGGTGGAGTAGAAGCGGGGCTTTTCCGGCACGTAGCGCGCGCCGAACTGCTCGCCGACGGCCCGGCGGGCCGCGTCGATCGCCTCGGGGGCCATCTGCACGCCGTCGGTACGCATATAGGTGATGAGACCGACCGTCTCGCCGCCGATATCGATGCCTTCATAGAGCCGCTGCGCGACCTGCATGGTGCGCGAGGCCGAGAAGCCGAGCTTGGAGGAGGCGGCCTGTTGCAGCGTGGAGGTGGTGAAGGGCGGCGCGGGGTTGCGCTTCGTGGGCTTGGCCTCGACACTCTCCACGCGGTAGGCCGCGCCGTCGAGCAGGGCCTTGAGGCGGTTCGCCTCCTCGCCGTTGCCGATGGATTTCGCCTGCAGGCGCTTGCCCTCGGCCGAGACGAGGCGCGCCTCGAACTCGTCGCCGCGCGGCGTCTTCAGGAGGGCGGAAAGGTTCCAGTATTCTTCCGAGACGAAACGCTCGATCTCGGACTCGCGGTCGCAGACGAGGCGCAGCGCAACCGACTGCACGCGGCCGGCCGAGCGCGCGCCCGGCAGCTTGCGCCACAGCACCGGCGACAGGTTGAAGCCGACGAGATAGTCGAGCGCGCGGCGGGCGAGATAGGCATCCACCAGCGCAATGTCGATGTCGCGCGGATTGCGCATGGCATCGAGCACGGCCGACTTGGTGATGGCATTGAAGACGACGCGCTGGACCGGCTTGTCGCCGATGACGCGCTTCTTCTTGAGCACGTCCAGAACGTGCCAGGAAATCGCTTCACCCTCGCGATCCGGGTCGGTCGCGAGAATGAGGCCGTCGGAGGATTTCACCGCGTCGGCGATGTCCTTCATGCGCTTGGCCGAGGCGCTGTCCACTTCCCAGGACATTTCGAAGTCCTCGTCCGGGCGTACGGAGCCGTCCTTGGCGGGCAGGTCGCGCACATGGCCGAAGGAGGCCAGCACCTTGTAGCCGGGGCCGAGATACTTGTTGATCGTCTTGGCCTTGGCAGGCGATTCCACAACTACAACATTCATCGTCATTTTCTCTGATGCCGGGCGCCGCGCGGTGGGGCGCAGGGCGAAAGGGGCGGTTGTCCGCCGGAAAGTCGTGGTCTCGACATGAACAGGGAAAGCGTCCCGGTCAAGAGGTGGGGGCGAAATTTAGTGATACAACGCGATGCAACCATATGGGGATATTTTGCGTGGCGCACCAATAGATACAACTGGCGTTGCGAAATATACAACCGATAAGGGAATTACATATTATTGCAATTGTTGATATTGGTTGTATGGTCGTATATGCATGAATGACGCAACCTATGAGGGATTTCCGCGTCGTGGATGCAACGGGGGAGCCATGAACCTGAAGCCAGCCAAACCCGCCCAGCCGCCGCATGCGGTGGAAGAAAATATCGCCTCTGTGCGCCAGATGCTGGGGGAGCTGCGCGCCGTCGCGCACAATGAAGGCGCCGACATGCTGCGGTATTTCATCGAAATGGCCTATGTGGAGGCAGGCGACATCCTGTCCGGCTTCCGGCCGCTGTCAATCCGGGAGAATCGAGACCGCGCCCCCGGCGTGCCGCTGAATCCGGCCGGCAAGGTCAAGCTCTAGCAGCACCAGATAGACGGTCGCCGGCGCAATGCCCGTATGGCGGACGATATCGTCGATTTCAGCCGGCACCTGGCTCAAGGCATCCGCGATGCGCTCGCGCTGGCTGTCGTTCGGCGGTGCGAGCAGGCCCGGCCTTGCATCTTCCGCCGGCTCGCGCGCACCGGGGCGAGGGGTGAAAAGATCGGGTTCGCAAAGCGGGCGAAGCGCCTCCAGCACATCCTGTGGCGTCGTGACGATCGTCGCCCCGTCCTTCAGCAGGCCATTGGTGCCCTCGCAGCGCGGATCGAGCGGCGAGCCGGGCACGGCGAAGACCTGCCGGCCGAAATCCCCCGCATTGCGCGCCGTGATCAGCGAGCCGGACCGCATCGCCGCCTCGACCACCACGAGGCCGAGCGACATGCCGGCGATCAGCCGGTTGCGGCGGGGAAAGTCGCGCGCCCGCGGCTCCCAGCCGAAGGGCATTTCGCTGATGGCGAGGCCCTGCCCATGCGTGAGTTCATCGAGCAGGCCTATATTTTCCGGCGGGTAGGGTTTGTCGAGGCCGCCGGCCATGGCGGCGACCGTGCCGGTGTCGAGGCTGGCGCGATGGGCTGCCGTGTCGATGCCGCGCGCAAGGCCGGAAACGATGGTGTAGCCGGCGCGGCCGATCTCCCGCGCCAGCAGGCTTGCGAATTTCATGCCGGAGATAGAGGCGTTGCGCGCGCCGACGATCCCGACGGCCGGGGCCGCGACGACCCGGCGGTCACCCTTGACGGCAAGCAGCGGGGGCGCACCGTCAATCTGGCGCAGGAAGGGCGGATAGTCCGGTTCGCCGATGCCGACGAAGGCAGCGCCGTGCCGCTCGGCGATTTCCAGTTCGCGTTCCGCTTCGCCTCTGCTGGCGACGCGGATGCTGCGCGATGCCCCGCCGCGGCGGGAAAGCTCGGGCAGCATCTCCAGCGCCGTCTCGGCGCTGCCGAAATGATTGATCAGTTCGCGGAAGGTGACCGGCCCGACATTGTCGCTGCGGATGAGCCGCAGCCAGGCGATCCTCTGTCTTTCCGTCAGCGCAATTCCCCGTGTCCCTGCGCTGCGGTCGTCCATGGCTATCCCTTGCTGCCGATCCTGCTTTCGGTGCCGCCCAGCAGACGGCCGATATTGGCGCGATGCTTCCACCAGGTAATCACGGTCAGGATGGCGAAGAGCAGCGCCACCTTCTCGTTTTCGGTGAACCACAATACAACCGGAGATACGGCGGTTGCAACCAGCGCCGAGAGGGACGAATAGCGCGTGAGATAGGCAAGGCCGATCCACACCACGGCGAAGACCGCGACCATGACCGGCACGAGGCCGAGCAGCACGCCGACATAGGTGGCGACGCCCTTGCCGCCCTTGAAACCGAGCCAGACGGGGAAGAGATGGCCGAGGAAGGCGGCAAGGCCGGCCGCGATGCCGGCATCGAGGCCCCAGCGCGAGGCGATGGCCGCCGCCGCCGTGCCCTTCAGCGCATCGAGCAGCAGGGTCGCGGCGGCGAGCTTCTTGTTGCCGGTGCGCAGCACGTTCGTCGCGCCGATATTGCCGGAACCGATCTGGCGCACATCGCCGAGGCCTGCCATGCGGGTAAGGATCAGGCCGAAGGGGATGGAGCCGAGAAGATAGCCGAAGGCGAGGGCGGCAAGCGTCGGCAGGCCGCCGAGCTGCCAGGTGAAGATGTCGGACACGTCAGTTCCCCCGTTTATACACTCGCATTCGCCGCTGTAGATCCTCGGGTCAAGCCCGAGGATGACGACAGGAACGTGGTGCGAAGTCAGGAAGGAGGGGGAAGTGCCCCTATCCTCCGTCATCCTCGGGCTTGACCCGAGGATCTACCATCGCTGAAGCCGCGTCCCGTCAGCCGAGCGAATGCACCCGTTCACCGGCAACATAGGTGCTAACGGCGCGCCCCGTAAAGCGGGCATCTTCGAAGGGTGTGTTCTTCGAGCGCGAGACGAAGCAGTCCTTGGTGGCAAGCCACGGTTCATCGACGTCGATCAGCACGATATCGGCGCGTGCGCCCGGTGCGAGCGTACCGGCGTCGAGGCCGAAGATTTTTGCCGGGCGCGTGGAAAGCGCATCGATGAGGCGCATCAGGGGAACTTCGCCGCTGTGATGCAGCCTGAGCGCCGCTGCCAGCATGGTTTCGAGGCCGATGGCGCCGTCCGCCGCATCCGCGAAGGGCAGGCGCTTGGTGTCGACATCCTGCGGATCGTGCGAGGAGACGATGATGTCGATCTCGCCCCTTGCAAGCGCATCCACCATCGCCTTGCGGTCGTCCTCGCCGCGCAGCGGCGGGGAGAGCTTGAAGAAGGTGCGGTATTCGCCGATGTCGTTCTCGTTCAGGGTCAGGTGGTTGATCGAGGCGGCGCAGGTGACGTTCGCGCCGCGCTCGCGGGCGATCTTCACGGCCTCGGCCGATTCCGGCACCGAAATCTGCGCGGCATGGTATTTCGCGCGGGTGAGGGCGGCGATGCGCAGGTCCCGCTCGAGCGGGACGAGTTCGGCTTCGCGCGGCGTGCCGGAAAGGCCGAGCCAGCTTGCCAGCAGCCCCTCGTTCATCACGCCGCCGGCGCCAAGATGCTTGTCGCGGGTCTCGAGCGCGATGACGCTGCCGAATTCGCGGGCATAGGTCATGGCGCGGCGCAGAACCTGCGCATTGTGCATCGGGTTGCGGCCATTGGTGAAGGCGACCGCGCCGGCATCGCGCAGCAGGCCGAATTCGGTCATCTCCTCGCCGGCAAGGTGCTTGGTGAGCGCCGCGGCGGGATGCACGTTCACGATGGCCTTGTCGCGCGCGGCCTTCAGCACGAATTCGACCAGTGCGATATCGTCGATGACGGGATCGGTGTCGGGCATCACGATGAAGGTGGTGACGCCGCCGGCCGCTGCCGCGCGGGCGGCGGATTCGATGGTCTCGCGGTGCTCGCCGCCCGGTTCGCCGGTGAAGACGCGGGCATCGACGAGGCCGGGGGCGGCGATCATGCCGCGGCCGTCGACGATCTCCGCGCCCTCCGGCGCGCCCTGGTTCTGCACGCCGCTGCCGATGGCGGCGATCCTGCCGTTCTCGATGACGATGGAGCCGTTTTCATCGAGGTTGCGCGAGGGGTCGAGGATGCGGAGGTTTTTCAGGACAATGGTGCGGGTCATGTGCGGGCACCCTGGTTCTGCGAGAGAAGAAGCGTTTCCATGACGGCCATGCGGACGGCGACGCCCATCTCGACCTGTTGCTCGATCACGCTCTGCGGACCGTCGGCGATCTCGGAGGCAATCTCGACGCCACGGTTCATCGGGCCGGGATGCATGACGAGCGCATCTTCCTTGGCGGCTTTCAGCTTTTGCGCGTCGAGGCCGTAATAGTGGAAATATTCGCGTACCGAGGGCACGAAGGCCCCGGACATGCGCTCGCGCTGGAGGCGCAGCATCATCACCACGTCGGCGTCCTTCAGGCCCTCTTCCATGGAATGGTAGACCTCCGCGCCCATATCCGCGATGCCGGAGGGAAGCAGCGTGGCCGGAGCGACGACGCGCACCCGCGCGCCCATGGCGTTGAGCAGCAGGATATTCGAGCGGGCGACACGCGAATGCAGCACGTCGCCGCAGATGGCGACGATGATGCGCGAGAGCTTGCCCTTGGCGCGGCGGATGGTCAGCGCGTCGAGCAGGGCCTGCGTCGGATGCTCGTGCTGGCCGTCGCCGGCATTGACCACCGAGCAGGAAACCTTCTGCGCCAGCAGCGCGGCGGCGCCGGCCGAGGAGTGGCGCACCACCAGCACGTCGGGATGCATGGCGTTCAGCGTCATCGCCGTGTCGATCAGCGTTTCGCCCTTCTTCACCGAGGAATTGCCGACCGACATGTTCATGACGTCCGCGCCGAGGCGCTTGCCGGCAAGCTCGAAGGAGGATTGCGTGCGGGTGGAGGCTTCGAAGAAGAGATTGATCTGCGTCAGGCCCCGAAGGGTCGACGTCTTCTTCTCCCGCTGGCGGGAGATTTTCACCGCCTCGTCGGCGCGGTCGAGCAGGTGGGTGATCTCCTGCTCGGTCAAACCCTTGATACCGAGAAGGTGGCGATGCGGAAAGAAGTCCATGGGGGCTCCGCCTCAACTGTCGTGGATACGCGGGGTCTATAGAGCGTCGATCCGGCCCCGGCAAGGCGAAGAGGGCGAGCATTCGCGCCTTCCCACGTTTTTGTGCTGGCCCACGTTTTTGTGCGGGGCAACGGTGCCGCAGGGCCTTGCGCCCCGTTTCGCCCCGCCGCGACTTGGGCTAGAACCCGCTCATGACTCGCGACACCGAACAGAAACTTGCCGATCTCAACCAGCCCTTGCTCTGGTCGGGCATCAATGCCTATCGCTCCGACCCGCTGCTGGTCGACGCCACCGATGCCATGCCCAAGCCGCTGCGCGACGAGTTCGACGCCATCGGCCGCTATGTGACTTCGCCGGAGGCGCAGGAACTGGCCCGCATGGCGAACGAGGGCACGCCGAAGCTGCGCACCCACGGGCCGCGCGGCGAGCGCATCGATACCGTCGATTTCCACCCGGCCTGGCACGCACTGATGCGCCGCTCCATGGCGAGCGGCCTGCATTCCTCGCTCTGGGAGAATGTGCCGGACGAGCAGGGCAGGGCGCACAAGGCGCGCGCGGTGCGTTTCTACCTGACGGCGCAGCTCGAATGCGGCCATCTCTGCCCGCTGACCATGACCAGCGCCTCGGTCGCCGCGCTTTCCGCCTCGCCGCAGGTGCAACGCGAATGGGGCCGCAAGATTCTGTCGCGCAAATACGATTCGGCCAACAAGCCCGCCATGCAGAAGAGCGCCATCACGCTCGGCATGGGCATGACGGAAAAGCAGGGCGGCACGGATGTGCGCGCCAATACCTCCACCGCCGAGCGGGTGGGCGAGGGCATCTATCGCCTCTCGGGCCACAAGTGGTTCATGTCCGCGCCGATGAGCGACGGCTTCGTGATGCTTGCGCAGACGCGCGAGGGCGTCGGTTGCTTCCTCGTGCCGCGGCTCCTTGAGGACGGCTCCAGCAACGGCCTGCGCTTCCAGCGCCTCAAGGACAAGATCGGCAACCGCTCGAATGCGTCTTCCGAGGTCGAGTTCTCCGAGACCTTCGGCTTCCTGCTCGGTGCGCCCGACGCCGGCATCCGCACGATCCTCGACATGGTGACGCTGACGCGGCTCGACTGCGCGCTCGCCTCGGCCGGCATCATGCGCGCCTCGCTGGCGGAGGCCGTGCATCATACGCGGGGCCGCAGCGTCTTCGGCAAGCCGCTCGTCGCCCAGCCGATCATGACGCGCGTTCTCGCCGACATGGCGCTGGACGTCGCCGGCGCAACCGCGCTGGCCTTCCGCCTTGCCGACGCCTTCGACAAGGCGCGCGACAGCGCAGAAGACGCCGCCTATGCCCGCATCATGACGCCGGTCACCAAATACTGGTGCTGCAAGATCGCGCCCGCCCTCATCTACGAGGCGATGGAGTGTATCGGTGGCAGCGGTTATGTCGAGGAGCGGCCCATCGCCCGCCATTATCGCGAAGCGCCGGTCAATGCGATCTGGGAAGGCTCCGGCAATGTCATGGCGCTCGACCTGATGCGCGTCATCGGCCGGGGCAAGGACCTCTTCGAAATGCTCTTCGCCGGGCTTGCCCGCGATCTCGGCCCGGCCGGCAAGAAGACGGTGGACGTGCTGCGCGCCTGCCTGTCGCTCTGCGAGCGCGACGAGGGCGCGGCCCGCATGCTGGTGGAGCAATTGGCGCTCGCCGCCGCCGCCGCCGAGCTTTATCGCGCCGGTGCCGGCCGCGTCGCCGATGCTTTCCTCGAAACGCGCCTCGCCTCCGGCTGGCGCGCGACCTATGGCATGCTCGATTCGCGTTTCGATTCGGCCTACATCGTCGACCTGCTCTATCCGCCGGCGAGATAGGCGGTCGCCGTCAGCACCATTGGAATGGTGAAGAACGAGGCGATGGTCTGCAAGGTCGCGACGGCGGCATAGAGCGGCGCGTCGCCGCCCATCTGCTTGGCGAGCACATAGCCGTTCATCGCGGTCGGCACGCTCGCGCCCATGGCGATGGTGAGAAGCTGTTCGCCGCGCAGGCCCAGCGCATAGGCCGCGCCCGTCATGACCAGCGGCATGAAGACGAGTTTCAGCCCCACCGGCAGCAGCGCCAGCGGGCGGGGCTTCAGCGCATCCGCCAGCTTCAGTCCCGCGCCCACCATGATCAGGCCGAGGCTGAGCGAGGTGTCGGCGACGAATTCCACCGTCTGCATCAGCGGCGCATAGATATGGACCCCCGACAGGTTGACGAGGACGCCGAGCACCGAGCCGATGATCATCGGATTGGTGAGGATCTTCTGCGCGAAGGTCTTCAGGCTGCGCGTGCCGCCGCCGAACCAGACGAGGATGGCGATATTGTAGAAATTGAGGGGGATGATGATCAGCGTCGCCACGAGCGCGACGAGGGCAAGGCTCTCCGCGCCGTAGAGCTTTTCGCCGATGGCAAGCGCGATGAAGGCGTTCCAGCGCGTCGAGGTCTGGAAAACGGTCGTATAGGACGCGCCGGAAACCTGGGCTGCGCGAAACAGCGGCCAGGAGAGGATCAGCAGCAGGGCGATCAATGTCACGGAGCCGATGGAGCCGAGCGCGATTGCGCCCGCGTCGATGCCGGAAAACTCCGCCTTGGCGAGCGTGATGAAGAGCAGCGCGGGAAACAGCACGAAGAAGCCGAGCTGTTCCAGCCCGTTCCACATGTCGCGGTCGATCTGCCGCCAGCGCTTGAGCAGCGCACCCAGCACGACGAGCAGGAAGACGGGAAGGATGGTTTCGAAGATGGCGAGCATGAAGCACCGGCGGGACGCGATGCCTGCTCATTCCACGCTGCGGCGTGTGTGGCAAGGGGCGTCCCGTCCCGGTGGCAATGTGGAAATTAACCTTAACAACGGGTTTGCGTTGCGTGGCGAGGGTTAACGGGCAAAGGTGCTGTTTACCTGGTGTTAACCATGTAGGCGAGTACCTGATATGGCCAGAACGGCCCGCATTTCGGTCATGACGACCCTGTTCTCCTTCGCGGCGGTGGATATCGTCGTGCCGCTCCTCGTGCTCGTCGCGGGGGTGGCGGTCAGCGAAATGATCTTCACGGCCGGCGATCTTCTCGCCCTGAAGAGGAGGGCGGCGGCATGAAGTGGTTCCTGATTCTCTGGGCGGGTCCCATCGCGCTGCTGGGAAGCTGGTACGGGCTTTCCTACTACGACATGAGCTTCGGCATCTTCATGCTGACGCGGGACGCCCATGATCTGGTGTTCCGCATCTACGGCCATATCCTCGGCATTCCGCCGGAGAGCATCCCGCCGCTCGTGCTGCGCGCCATCATCTTCGACAGCATGCTGGTCTTCGCGCTCATCGCCTTCCGTCGCCGCAAGAAGATCGCGGCCTGGTGGCAGGCCCGCCGTCAGTCCTCTTCCCGCGCGGCCCTCGCCAGCGACGAAAGCCTGTCCAGCGCGCCCTGAAGGATGAAGGAGGCGGCGGCCGAATCGATGCGTTCGGCCCGCTTCTTGCGCGAAACGTCCATCTCGATCAGCGTGCGTTCCGCCGCGACCGTCGAAAGCCGCTCGTCCCAGAAGACGAAGGGGATGTCGGTCTTGTCGGACATGGAGCGCACGAAGGCGCGCGTCGCCTGAACGCGCGGGCCGGCGCTGCCGTCCATGTTCATCGGCAGGCCGATGACGAAGGCGACGACCTTCTCCTTGTCGGCAAAGGCCAGCAGGGTTTCCGCATCCTGCGTGAATTTCACGCGCTTGAGCACCGGCCGGGGCGTCGCCAGACGCCGGCCGAGATCGGAGACCGACAGGCCGATGGTCTTGGTGCCGAGGTCGAGGCCGGCGATGGGCTGGCCGGGGGCAAGGATTTCAGCCAGTTCTTCCAGTGTCAGCGTCGCCATCGGACTCTCTCAGCGCTTGCGGACGAACTCGGTGCGCAGCACCAGTCCCTTGATCGCGTCGTGCCGGCAGTCGATCTCTTCCGGATTGTCGGTGAGGCGGATCGTCTTGATGACGGTGCCTTGCTTCAGCGTCTGCCCCGCGCCCTTCACCTTCAGGTCCTTGATGAGCACGACCGAATCGCCGTCGGCCAGCACATTGCCGGCGGCATCATGTACGACATTCGCCGCGGCCTTCTCCGCCGCGATCTCCGAGGCCGGACGCCATTCGCCGGTTGCTTCGTCATAGATGTAGTCGTCGTCGCTCATGGCGGTGTTCCTTCAATATGGTTTAGGTCACGCTTATAACGTTCGCGCCATGGATGGAAACGGCCTTCGCCGCTCTATATTGCTGACTGGCAATCAAACGGGAGAATATGCATGAAAATCACCTGGCTCGGCCATTCCGCCTTCCGGATCGAAACGGCAAAGGCCCGGATCCTCATCGACCCGTTCTTCACCGGCAATCCCGCCTTCGACGAATCGACCCGCAAGGATGCCGTCGCCGGCCTCACCCATGTGCTGCTCACCCACGGCCACGGCGACCATGTCGGCGATACGATCCGGATCGCCGCGGAGACCGGCGCGACCGTTCTCGCCAATGCGGACCTTGCCGCATGGCTCGGCGCCAAGGGCGTCGAGAAGGTCGACATGGGCAATACCGGCGGCACCGTGCATTTCGACGGTTTCTCGACTACCTTCGTCAATGCGCTCCATTCCTCCGCGCAGATCACCGAGGACGGCGTTTCCCATTCGCTCGGCAATGCGAACGGCCTCGTGCTGCATTTCGAGGACGAGCCGACGCTCTACCACATGGGCGACACCGACATTTTCTCCGACATGGCGTTGATCAACGAGCTGCACCAGCCGGAAATCGGCCTGGTGCCGATCGGCGACCGCTTCACCATGGGCGGTGCCGTGGCGGCGCTCGCCTGCCGGCGCTTCTTCAAGTTCGATACCGTCATTCCCTGCCACTACGGCTCCTTCGGCATCATCGACCAGACGGCCGACCTCTTCGTGCAGGCGATGGACGGCGCATCCACGAAGATCGAGGTGCCGAAGGCCGGCGGTTCGGTCTCGCGCTGAGCGGCCGGAAAAGCGGCGAGGGGGCGTGGAAGCAACCATTCCCCCGTTGCGCCCCTTGGGCTTGGTCAGTATAGCGGGTAGGAAATTTCCTGTCGGAGACCATCCATGTCCGTAGATCTAGCCACCGTGAAGCGCGTCGCGCGCCTTGCCCGCATCGCTGTCAGCGAGGAAGAGGCAAACCGCATGACCGGCGAGCTGAACGGCATCCTCGGCTTCGTCGAGCAGCTTTCCGAGGTGAATGTCGAGGGCGTCGAGCCGATGACCTCCGTCACGCCGATGGAGATGCGCAAGCGCGAAGACGTCGTCAACGACGGCAACAAGGCCGACGCCATCGTCGCCAACGCGCCGGCCTCCGACCGCAACTTCTTCCAGGTTCCGAAGGTGGTGGAGTAATCCTTGCCCGTCACCCTCGCCATCGAGAGTCCCTTGCAGGATGAGGTTCGCACGCTGATTGCGGAGCTGAACACGACCCTGCTCGAACTCTCGCCGCCGGAGGCCTGCTACCACCTCACCGTCGAAGAGATGGCCGAGCCGACCGTCACGGTCTGGGTCGCCCGAGACGGGGATGCCGTTGTCGGCTGCGGCGCGCTGAAGCGCCACTCCGACGCGGTGGGTGAGGTGAAACGCATGTTCACCCGGCCCGAGTGGCAGGGGCAGGGCGTCGGCCGCCGCATCCTCGGCGAGATCGAGGCCGCTGCCGGACGGGAAGGGCTGCAAACCCTCGTCCTCGAAACCGGCGACCAGCATCCGGCCGCCTGGGCGCTTTACGAGAAGGCGGGCTTTGCCCGCTGCGGCCCCGTGCTCGACTACCCGGATTCGCCCTATTCCATATTTTATCAAAAGCAGCTTCGCGCTGCCTGACCCGAAGTGACTGCACCATGACCGATCTGACCCGCCTCACCATTGCCGAAGCCCGCGACAAGCTTTCCTCGAAGGAGATCAAGGCCGTCGAGCTGACGGACGCGTATCTGGCTGCGATCGACGCGGCCAATCCGGCGATCAACGCCTATGTCACCGTCACGCCGGAAAAGGCGCGCGAGATGGCAAAGGCCTCTGACGCCCGCCTCGCGGAAGGCAAGGCCGGTGCGCTGGAAGGCATTCCGCTCGGCATCAAGGACCTCTTCGCCACGGAAGGCGTCCACACGCAGGCCTGCAGCCACATCCTCGACGGCTTCAAGCCGAAATACGAATCGACCGTCACCCAGAACCTCTGGAACGATGGCGCGGTCATGCTCGGCAAGCTGAACATGGATGAGTTCGCCATGGGCTCCTCCAACGAGTCCTCCTATTACGGCGTCGTCAAGAACCCGTGGCGCGCGGAAAATTCCAACGCCGACCTCGTGCCCGGCGGCTCCTCGGGCGGCTCGGCTGCCGCCGTCGCCGCGTTCCTGTGCGCCGGCGCGACCGCGACGGACACCGGCGGCTCGATTCGCCAGCCCGCCGCCTTCACCGGCACCGTCGGCATCAAGCCGACCTATGGCCGCTGCTCGCGCTGGGGCATCGTCGCCTTCGCGTCCTCGCTCGACCAGGCCGGCCCCATCGCCCGCGATGTGCGCGATGCCGCGATCCTCCTGAAGTCCATGGCCAGCGTCGACAGGAAGGACACGACCTCCGTCGACCTGCCGGTGCCGGATTACGAAGCCTCGCTCGGCCAGTCGCTGAAGGGCATGCGCATCGGCATTCCGCGCGAATACCGCGTCGACGGCATGCCGGACGAGATCGAGGCGCTCTGGCAGCAGGGCATCGCCTGGCTGAAGGATGCCGGCGCGGAGATCGTCGATATCTCCCTGCCGCACACGAAATACGCCCTGCCGGCCTATTACATCGTCGCCCCGGCGGAAGCCTCCTCGAACCTCGCCCGTTACGACGGCGTGCGCTACGGCCTGCGCGTCGATGGCAAGGACATCGTCGACATGTACGAGAAGACGCGCGCTGCCGGCTTCGGCCATGAGGTCAAGCGCCGCATCATGATCGGCACCTATGTGCTTTCGGCCGGCTATTACGATGCCTATTACCTGCAGGCCCAGAAGGTGCGCACGCTCATCAAGCGCGATTTCGAACTGGCCTTCAATGCCGGCGTCGACGCCATCCTGACGCCCGCCACGCCGTCCTCCGCCTTCGGCATCGCCGACGAGGACCTCGCGGCCGATCCGGTGAAGATGTACCTTCAGGATATCTTCACGGTGACGGTGAACATGGCCGGCCTGCCGGGTCTTTCGGTTCCCGCCGGCCTAGACCACAAGGGCCTGCCGCTCGGCCTGCAGCTCATCGGCAAGCCCTTCGAGGAGGAAAGCCTCTTCAAGACGGCCCATGTCATCGAGCAGGCCGCCGGCCGCTTCACGCCGGCCAAGTGGTGGTAAGGGGCGCATAGCCCTTCGATCATCTCCGTGGATAGCGGTTGGCGTCTCTCGCCAACCGTTTCGCACAATGCTTTGATGGCGGCGGAGAAAACCGCCCCATGATCACCGTTCGCAACGCCCTTGAGGAAGATGTCCCGGTCCTGATCGGGATCGGCGTCAGGGCGTGGGAACAGGCCATTGTCGGCGTTTCCGTTCAGGTGCGGCGTGATCACGCCCGCAATGCCTTCCAGCAATTCCTCGCCAATCGCTGGCTGCGCGTCACCGTCGCCGATTTCGACGGTCAGCCTTCCGGCTGGGCCTCGCGCGAAAAGCTGGACGACGAGATCAGCGATCTCTGGGTCGATCCCCCGCAGCAGCGAAAGGGCCTGGGTTCGGCCCTGCTTTCCGCCATGGAGACCGAGATTGCCGGTGCCGGCTTCGAAGCGGCGCGGCTCCAGACCCATGCGCGCAATCTTGCCGCCGTCGGCTTCTTCCAGAAGCACGGCTATGCGGTGAACTGGCTTTCCGTCGATTATTCGCAGCGCCTCGATCGCAATATCGAATCGGTCGGCCTGCGCCGGCAGTTCGTCGCGGACGCGCCGGTCGCCTACGGACCGGGCGGCTTTTGAGGAAGGAGGAGGCGGGCTTTCGCCGCGCCTCCCATAGGTTCACTGGTTGTCCAGTTGGGCGCGAACCAGTTCCAGCCCGCGCTGCGTGATGCGGTAGGGCCTGCCTGCGGAAGAGGCGATGCAGCGCCGTCGTTTCAGCTTGCGGAAGAGCGCCATGTCGAGGCCGCTTGCCCGCCAGCCGTCCCGCGTGATGCAGACGACCGCTACGATCTTCCGGGTGTCTTCGTCTTTTTCGATGTCGATCCTGCCGCCCTGGGCGAGCAGGTGAAGGATGCGCTGTTCGGCGCGCGAAATGTCCATTGTCTTGAGAATCCGTCCGGCGTTCGAATGAACGCGAAAAAACGTTCCGCCACCGAAGGGTGGCAGGGCTCATCGTTTTTTCGACCCTGCGCGCAAACTTGAGCGGGCAGGGTCCTCAGCAGGACTCAGACGAGTTGAACATCAAAACTCCATGACGGATGCCCAGGAAATAACCGGGGCATCCGCAAAGGTCAATGCGTCGGCCAGATCAGCGAGTGATGCAGGAAGACGCCGGTCTTCACGCCATTGGCCGAGGCGAGCGAGATATTGGCCGCGCCGAGTGCGATGTCACCGGCGGCATAGAGGCCGGGCAGGGAGGTCTGGCCGGTGTCGTCGGTATGGAGGATGTTGCCGATGGGCGTCTCCTTCAGCTTCAGGCCGCGATCGGCCGGGATGGCGCTGCGCACCCGCGCTTCCGGCATGATGAAGAGCGCCTTGACGAGCGTCGGGATGCCGGGGCCGGTCTCGACGGAGAGCATGCCGTCCGGCCCATCGGTGACGGCCGTGACGCGGCCCGGCCGCAGCTTCACATTGCGCTCGGCAAGAACGGCAAGAGCTGCGTCGTCCGGCTCCGGCGCCGCATTGGTGAAGAGCGTGACATGGCCCCAGTCCGCGACCACGGCCGCAAAGCGCGCCGCTTCCGCGGTGCGGGCGAGCACTCCGACCGGCCCGCCGCCGACTTCATAGCCGTGGCAATAGGGGCAATGCAGCACCGTCTTGCCCCAGCGTTCCGCAAGGCCGGGAATGGCGGGCAACTGATCCTCGAAGCCCGTTGCGAGCAGCACCCGCCGTGCGTCGATCCGTCCGCCATCGCCGGCGATGACGGAGAAGGCGTCCCGTTCGCCGTCCAGCCGCTCGGCCGGGGCGTTACGGAAGGTGACGGTCTCGTAGGCGGCAAGCTGGCGGCGGGCGTCGGCGAGGATTTCGCCGCCCGGCCGGCCATCCTGCGCGAGGAAGCCGTGCGAATGGGAGGCGAAGCGGTTGCGCGGTTCGCCGGTGTCGAGAATGGTGATGCGGCGGCGGGCGCGGGCAAGCTGCATGGCGGCGGAAAGGCCGGCAAAGCCCCCGCCGATGATGATGGCATCTTCGGTCATGGTTCATCCTTTCTATGGAGCGAGCGGCATCGTTCGGCCAGCGGGTACCGGCCGTTCGATGCGGGGAGTATCGGGCGTGACGACGGCTTAGCCGGTGTCGGTCCGGCCGTGCCTTGCCGATGCGCGGAAATCGACCGCGAGGTCGGCGAGCGTCGTGCCGGCAAAGCGCGCCATCAGGATCGCCTCGGCGTCCTTCAGGGCGTCGCCGATCACCCGGTTGACGGATTGTTCGATCACGCAGCCCGGCATTTCGGTGGCCGGGCCGATCTGGAAGAGGATCGGCTCGCCAAGCGCGTTGTAGATATCGAGCAGCGAGATTTCGGTGAGCGGTTTGGCGAAATGCCAGCCGCCGCCATGGCCGCGGCCGGATTGCACTATGCCGGCGTCGCGTAGCCCGGCCATGGTGCGCCGGACGACGACGGCATTGGTATCGAGGCAGAGCGCGAGGTCGTCCGAGGTCATCGGTTCCTCGCGTTCGGCCATGTGCATCAGTGCGTGAAGCACGGCGGAAAGGCGGCTGTTTCTTTTCATGTAACAATAATAGTTACGAATCCTGCAGCGTGTCAACATGCGTTGGCGAAAGGCCGTCAGCCAGCGAGCAGCATCCGGTACAGGTCGGGGCCGAAGATCAGGACTATCGGGATCAGCAGTACATGCAGAATCAGGATTGCCATCAACTGCGTGCGGAACGGCTCCTTGCGCGTCTTGTGCCGCAGTAACCGCTGCGCGGCGAAAGCGCCCAGGCTGCCGCCGAGAAATGCGAACTGCAGCAGTTGCGCTTCGGAAACGCGCCAGCGCCCGCTCCGCGCGGCTTCCTTGTCCCACCAGTAAAGGCAGAATGTCATGATGTTCAGCAGGAGGAAGATGATCAGAAGCGTTGCCGTCGTATCCATGGCACGCTTTTAGCCGGTCATCCTTGCGGCTTGGCTAACGAGGTCGGTCAGCGCCGCTGAAAACCTTGCGCCGCCTGCCCATATGTTCTACCGAGACAGCACCGAAGACACCACAACAAGAGCCTACAAATGACCCTCGTCGACGTCCGCACCCCCGATCCGAAACGCTTGATCCCCGGCGCCACCGGCGACTGGGAAGTCGTCATCGGCATGGAGGTGCACGCGCAGGTCCTTTCCAATTCGAAGCTCTTCTCCGGCGCATCGACGGAATTCGGCAAGGCGCCGAATGCCAATGTCTCGCTGGTCGATGCCGCCATGCCCGGCATGTTGCCGGTCATCAACGAGGAATGCGTCCGGCAGGCGGTGCGCACGGGCCTCGGCCTGAAGGCTGAGGTCAATCATCGCTCGATCTTCGACCGCAAGAACTACTTCTACCCGGACCTGCCGCAGGGCTACCAGATTTCGCAGTTCAAGGACCCCATCGTCGGCGAGGGCAAGATCACGATCTCGCTCGGCCCGGATCGTCAGGGCAATTTCGAGGATATCGAGATCGGCATCGAGCGCCTGCATCTGGAGCAGGACGCCGGCAAGTCGATGCACGACCAGCATCCGACCATGTCCTATGTCGACCTCAACCGCTCGGGCGTCGCGCTGATGGAGATCGTCTCCAAGCCGGACATGCGCTCGTCCGACGAGGCCAAGGCCTATATGACGAAGCTGCGCTCCATCGTGCGTTATCTCGGCACCTGCGACGGCAACATGGACGAAGGCTCCATGCGCGCCGACGTCAACGTCTCCGTGCGCCGTCCGGGCGAAGGCTTCGGCACGCGCTGCGAGATCAAGAACGTCAACTCCATCCGCTTCATCGGTCAGGCCATCGAATATGAGGCCCGTCGCCAGATCGGCATTCTGGAGGATGGCGGCAGCATCGATCAGGAAACCCGCTTGTTCGATCCCGGCAAGGGCGAGACGCGCTCGATGCGCTCCAAGGAAGACGCGCACGATTATCGCTATTTCCCCGATCCGGACCTGCTGCCGCTGGAGTTCGACAACGAATTCGTCGGGAAACTGCTCGCCGACCTGCCGGAACTACCGGACGACAAGAAGATCCGCTTCGTGAAGGATCTCGGCCTTTCCGTCTACGACGCCTCGGTGCTCGTCTCGGAAAAGGCGATTGCCGACTATTACGAGGCCGTGGCCGCCGGCCGCGACGGCAAGATTGCCGCCAACTGGGTCATCAACGACCTCTTGGGCGCCTTGAACAAGGACGGCAAAGCCATTGAAGAGACTCCGGTTTCGCCCGCCCAGCTCGGCGGCATCATCGATCTCATCAAGGACGGCACCATTTCCGGCAAGATCGCCAAGGACCTCTTCGAGATCGTCTGGAACGAGGGCGGCGAGCCGGCGGAAATCGTCGAGAGCCGCGGCATGAAGCAGGTCACGGATACCGGCGCCATCGAGAAGGCCGTGGACGAGATCATCGCCGCCAACCCTGACCAGGTCGCCAAGGTGCTGGCCAAGCCCACGCTTGCCGGCTGGTTCGTCGGCCAGGTTATGAAGGCGACGGGCGGCAAGGCCAACCCGCAGGCCGTTCAGGCGCTGGTCAAGGCCAAGCTCGGCATCGAGGAATAATCCGGTGTTCTTCGTCCGCACGGCCTCCGAGCGCGATCTGGCGAAGGTCAGCGCGCTTTTGGCCGAGACGTGGCACGCGACCTATGACGCGCTCTACGGCGTCGACAAGGTGAGTGAAATCACCGCGCGCTGGCATTCCGTGCCGGCGCTGAAGGCCCGGCTTGAGCGTAAGGACAGCGAGTTCGTCGTCGCCGATAACGGCAGGGAGCTGGCTGGCATGGGCTATGTCGCCATGTCGAAGGACCGGCCGAAGGTCGCCTTCCTGCACCAGCTTTATGTGCTGCCGCGCTACCAGCGTAAGGGCATTGGGCGCGACATGTTCGCCGAGCTCGAAACCTGCTTCCCGGACGCGAAGACCATGCTACTGGAGGTCGATCCGCGCAACGAGGCGGCGGTCGCCTTCTACTATGCGCACGGCTTTGCCAAGGTGGGCGAGGCGCAGCATACGGCGGACAATGTCTCCGGCGTGCCGCTGGATGTCTACGAGAAGCCGCTTCACGGTTGACGCTCACGAAAAGCCGTGGGCGAAGGCGTGGGAATCGCTGGACATTCCGGCGTCTTGGGGCCATAAGCGGAAGAAATATCGCCCGTGACGAGCGGGCAAACCATCAGTCTCGGGCCGCCCCTGCGGCATGGCCCTGCCAAGGACGCCACCCATGAGCCTTCTCAAGCAGATTTTTACCTGGTGGAACGGTCAGACGATCGGCACCCGTTTCCATACCTGGCGCTTCGGCACCAAGGTCGGCCAGGATGAGTTCGGCAACGTCTACTATCAGGGCGGCGGCAAGGATTCCGAAGGCCGCACACGCCGCTGGGTGATCTACAACGGCTATGCCGACGCCTCCGCCATCCCCCCGGGTTGGCACGGCTGGATGCATCACCGCACGGACGTTTCCCCGGCCGACGAGAGCTACAAGGCGCGCGAATGGGAAAAGGCGCATCGCGCCAATCCGACCGGCACCTCGCAGGCCTACCGCCCGCCGGGCTCGCTTGCCGCGACCGGCGAGCGCCCGCGCGTGACCGGCGACTACGACGCCTGGACCCCGGGCAACTGATACCGATTTGGCCACATTTCGCCGGTAGCTGGAAGCTGCCGGCGGACGCCGGAACGGATCAGGAGACGGCTTCATGACATCAGGGTTTTCACGGGCAAACGCCGGGCGGCGCTTCGGTTCGGTGGCGCTTGCGGCCTTTGTCGCGGGGCTTGCCCTGACGCCTGCCTCCGCATGGGCGGCGCGTGTCGAGAACCCGGTCGCCGCCTTTTCCGGCATCGACAAGATCACCGGCCGCATCACCAATTTCGATGTCTATATCGGCGAGACCGTGCAGTTCGGCGCGCTGCAGGTGACGCCCAAGGTCTGCTACAGCCGCGACGATGCCGAGGCGCAGAAGATCACCTCCTTCGTCGAGGTCGACGAGATCACCCTAGACCGCAAGATTCGCCGCATCTTCACCGGCTGGATGTTCGCCGACAGCCCCGGCCTCAACGCCGTCGAGCACCCCGTCTATGACGTCTGGCTGACCGAGTGCAAGGCGAAGTCGGACGTGCCGCCGCCGGAAGGCAAATGAGACTTCTGAAGTCGCTGTTGGATTGAGCGGCGGAAATGGTGGTTCGGTACATTTGCGCAGCCGCTGCCGCAGGGGTGATCGGTTTTATCGCTGTACTGGTTTGGGGCTTGTCTGAATTGAACGGATACATCGACCGTTGTGACGATCCGACGTCAGGCAAATATATCGTCGATGCTGTCCGCCGCCAGACCGAATGCCGATAAGGCAAGCGTTGCTGTCGCTGCCATTGATAGCGGCGGCAATCTAAAACGGCAGATGCGGCGAGGCCAGCGCGTTCGCCAGCATATCCTCGTAATCGATCTTCGG
This sequence comes from Shinella zoogloeoides, assembly GCF_020883495.1. NCBI lineage: Bacteria > Pseudomonadati > Pseudomonadota > Alphaproteobacteria > Hyphomicrobiales > Rhizobiaceae > Shinella > Shinella zoogloeoides. The sequence continues at coordinate 1,302,748 of NZ_CP086610.1, forward strand.
CACCTCGATGGCCCCGAATGTCTTCAGATGTTCGGTGGTGAACTGCGTGTCGAGCAGGCGGAAGCCGTTCGCCTTCAGGCGCTCCACGAGATGGACAAGGCAGATTTTCGAGGCGTCGGTGCGCCGCGAGAACATGCTTTCGCCGAAGAAGGCCGCGCCGAGCGAGACGCCGTAGAGGCCGCCGACGAGCCGATCCCCCTCCCACGCTTCGACGGAATGGGCATGGCCCATGCGGTGCAGGGTGCCGTAGAGCGACTTGATCTTGGCGTTGATCCAGGTGGACGGCCGGTCCGGGGCAGCCTCGGCGCAGGCGGCGACCACCGCGTCGAAGGCAGTATCGAAACGGATATCGAAGGGGGCCTTGCGGATCGTCTTGGCGAGGCTGCGCGAGACGTAGAATTCGTCGAGCGGGATGACGCCCCGCATGTCCGGCTCGACCCAGAAGAGTTCCGGGTCGTCCGCCGAATCGGCCATCGGGAAAAGCCCGATGGAATAGGCGCGCAGAAGGAGTTCCGGGGTGATTTCCGGGTGCCGTCTGCGCCGCCCTGCCATCGACCGACGCTCCTTAAGCGTCGGTCTTGCTGGCCAGATAATTTTCCAGCCAGTGGATGTCGTAGTCGCCGTTGGCGATGTCCTGGTTGCCGATCAGGTCCTGGAAGAGCGGCAGCGTCGTCTTGATGCCGTCGATGACGAACTCGTCCAGCACGCGGCGCAGTCGCATCATGCATTCGACGCGCGTGCGCCCATGCACGATGAGCTTGCCGATCAGGCTGTCGTAGTAGGGCGGAATGCGATAGCCCTGATAGGCGCCCGAATCGACGCGAACGCCCAGACCGCCCGGCGCATGGAAATGCGTGATCGTGCCCGGGGAGGGAACGAAGGTGCGCGGGTCCTCGGCGTTGATGCGGCACTCGATGGCATGGCCGGAGAAGACGATGTCCTCCTGGCGGACCGAAAGCCCCCCGCCGGAAGCGACGCGAATCTGCTCATGCACGAGGTCGATGCCGGTGATCGCTTCGGTGATCGTATGCTCCACCTGAAGACGGGTGTTCATTTCGATGAAATAGAACTCGCCGTTCTCGTAGAGGAACTCGATCGTGCCTGCGCCGCGATATTTCAGCTTCTTCATGGCGTCGGCGCAGATCTGGCCGATCTTCATGCGCTGCTCGACATTGAGGGCCGGGGAATTGGCTTCTTCCCAGACCTTCTGGTGGCGGCGTTGCAGCGAGCAGTCGCGCTCGCCCATATGCACCGCGTTGCCCATGCCGTCGCCCATGACCTGGATTTCGATATGGCGCGGCTTGCCGAGATACTTTTCCATGTAGACGGCGTCGTTGCCGAAGGCGGCGAGCGCCTCGGAACGGGCGGTCGAGACGGCTTCTTCAAGGTCGGCCTCGGTCCGGGCGACCTTCATGCCGCGTCCGCCGCCGCCGGCGGTGGCCTTGATGAGCACGGGGAAGCCGATCTTGCGGGCGATTTCCAGCGCGTCTTCCGGCTTCACCTCGCCATCGGAGCCGGGAACGACGGGAATGCCGAGTTCCTGCGCCGTCTGCTTGGCGGTGATCTTGTCGCCCATGACGCGGATATGCTCCGCGGTCGGGCCGATGAAGGTGATGCCGTGCGCGTCGAGGATTTCCGCGAACTTGGCGTTCTCCGACAGGAAGCCGTAGCCCGGATGCACGGCGTCGGCGCCGGTGATCTCGCAGGCGGCGACGATCTGGTGGATGTTCAGGTAGCTTTCGCGCGACGGGGGCGGGCCGATGCACACGCTCTCGTCGGCAAGGCGCACATGCATGGCGTCGGCATCGGCCGTCGAATGCACGGCGACCGTGGCGATGCCGAGCTCCTTACACGCCCGGAGGACGCGAAGGGCGATTTCGCCGCGGTTGGCAATGAGGACTTTGGAGATCATGGGACCCGCCTTATTCGATGACGATCAGCGGTTCGCCATATTCGACCGGGCTTGCATCCGAGACGAGAATTTCGGTGACCTTGCCCGAGCGCGGCGCGGGAATCTGGTTCATCGTCTTCATGGCTTCGATGATGAGGATGGTCTGGCCTTCCTTGACGGTGGAGCCGACCTCGATGAAGGGGCGGGCGCCCGGAGCGGGCGAGAGGTAGGCGGTGCCCACCATCGGCGCCGTCACGGCGTTCTTGTTGCTGCGGGCGTCGGCCGGCGCTGCGGCGACGGCGGCCGTGGCGGCGACGGCAGCCGGTGCGGCGAAGGCCGGCGCTGCGATCGGGGCCTGGACATATTGCGGGGTGCCGGCGCGCGAGACGCGGATGCGCAGGTCGTCCTGCTCCACTTCGATCTCGGTCAGGTCCGTCTCGTTGAGGATGTTGGCGAGATCGCGGATCAGAGCCTGATCGATGCCGTGTTTCTTGTCAGCCATGGAAATGAGCCTCTGGTTCTTCTTATGTCGTGATGGACGAAAGCGCATGGAGCGCGAGGATATAGCTATGCGCGCCGAAGCCGCAGATGACGCCCTTCACGGCGGGCGCGATCATCGACGTGTGGCGGAACTCCTCGCGGGCATGCACGTTGGAAAGGTGCAGTTCGACGACCGGGATCTTCACGGCGCGGATGGCGTCGTGCAGCGCGATCGAGGTGTGGGTATAGGCACCGGCGTTGATGGCGATGCCGGCGGCGGTGTCGCCGGCCTCATGGATCCAGTCGACCAGATCGCCTTCGTGGTTGGATTGGCGGAACTCGACGGCACAGCCCAGCTTCTCGCCCTCCGCCTTGCAGAGCGCTTCGATATCGGCGAGCGTCTGGCCGCCATAGATACCGGGCTCGCGCTTGCCGAGGGCGTTCAGGTTGGGGCCGTTGAGCACGAAAAGGGTCGAAGCCATTCGCAATTCCGCATGCTGGATAGACAATTACCTATAGACCGGCGGTTTGCATGAGGAAAGCCCCAAGCAGCGAGGCTTTGCCGGTCGAAAGGGCTGTCCACAAGCCAAAGGCTCAAGAGGGCCAGCGTGGCGGGAGGATGGGGCGGTTCTCAGCAGGTTGCCTTGCCGCAGGCGCGGACATTGGCGATCTTCTGCTTGAGTTCGTCCACGCCGACGGCGCCGAAGACCATCTCCTCGCCCAGCACATAGGACGGGGTTCCGGTGATGCCGAGGTCGTTCGCCAGCGTATAGGCTTCGCGCACGGCGTCGTCATGCGGCTTTTCCGTCATGGTCTTGCGGATATCGGCTTCGGCAAGGCCCATGGTGGCGGCAAGCGCGATGGCGCTTTCTTCCGTCGCGCGGCCTTCGCCGCCAAGCAGGGCGCGGTGGAACTCGCCGTATTTTTCCGGGGCAAGGTCACGCACGGCGGCGCTTACCTTGTGGGCGGCGGACGAATCGGGGCCGAGGATCGGCAGTTCCTTCAGGACGAAGCGGACGTTCTTGTCTTCTTTCAGGACCTCGTCCATGTCGGAGAGGGCGCGCTTGCAGTAGCCGCAATTGTAGTCGAAGAACTCGACGATGGTGACATCGCCCTTCGGATTGCCGAGCGCGATGTCATAAGGCGAGGAGAAGATCGCCTTCGCGTTGTCGGTAATCGCGGACTGGGCCTTGGCCTGCTGCTGCTCTTCCTGCTTCTTCTGCAGGGCTTCCTGCACGTCGATCAGGATTTCCGGGTTCTCGACGAGGTATTCCTTGATGAATTCGCCGATTTCCTTCTTCTGCGCGTCGTCCAGGGCGAGAGCGGGAAGGGGGGCTGCGGCCGCGATTGTAAGAGCGACGGTGGCCGCGAGCTTGGTCTTGAATGTCATATCTTTCCTGTCCTCGTCCGTGATGCGCCGGAGAACTGCCACCGGCGGGGCCTGCGCGTCAATGCGCGCGGCGCGCTTTCAACGACCTTATGGTTCGTCGCGCGCAAACGATAGGGCAAAAGCGGCGGATTTTCGGCCCTCGCGGGATTGTGAATGCGCGTGTCTTGCGGCAGGAAGGCGGCATCTCATGAACCGGAAGAAAAGCCCATGAAACTCTCCCGCCGCGGCGCCGTCGAACCCTTTCACGCCATGGACGTGCTCGCCGAGGCGACGAAGCGCCGGGCCGCCGGCCGGCCGGTGATCTCCATGGCCGTCGGCCAGCCCGTCCATCCCGCGCCGGAAGCCGCCCGCAATGCAGCCCGCCGGGCGCTGGAGATCGGCCGCATCGGCTATACGGATGCGCTCGGCCTTCTTTCGCTGCGCACCGCCATTTCGGATTTCTACAAGGCCCGCCATGGCGTTTCGGTCGATCCGGGCCGTATCGCCATCACGACCGGCTCTTCCGCCGGCTTCAACCTTGCCTTCCTCGCTTTGTTCGATGCCGGCGACCGGGTCGCCATCGCGCGCCCGGGATATCCGGCCTATCGCAATATCCTCGCCGCGCTCGGCATCGAGACGGTGGAAATCGAGGTGAGCGCGGAAAACGGCTTCACGCTGACGCCCGAGGCGCTGGAGGCGGCAGGTTGCATCGACGGCGTGCTGCTCGCCAGCCCCGCCAATCCGACGGGCACGGTGACGGGCCGCACCAATCTCGCAGCGCTTTCCGCCTATTGCCGGGAGAACGGCATCGCCTTCATCTCGGACGAGATCTATCACGGCCTCACTTTCGTCGGCGAGGAGGCGACGGCACTGGAATTCGGCGAGGAGGCGGTGATCATCAACTCCTTCTCGAAATATTATTGCATGACCGGCTGGCGGATCGGCTGGATGGTGCTGCCGGAAAAGCTGGTGCGCCCGGTGGAGCGCATCGCCCAGAGCCTTTATATTTCCGCGCCGGAACTTTCGCAGATCGCGGCGCAAGCGGCGCTCGGCGCGGAGGCGGAGTTGAACGTCTATCGCGACGCCTACCGCGCGAACCGCGATTTCCTCGTCAAGCGCCTGCCGGAACTCGGCTTCACCATCGCCTCGCCGATGGACGGCGCCTTCTATGCCTATGTGGATGTCCGCCGCTTCACCAATGACAGCATGGCCTTTGCCCGCCGCATGCTGGCGGAGACCGATGTCGCCGCGACGCCCGGCATCGACTTCGACCCGCTGGACGGCCACCACACGATGCGCTTCTCCTATGCCGGCTCGTTCGAGGAGGTGAACGAGGCGGTCGACCGCCTCGCGCGCTGGCTGGCCTGAAATCGGAAAGCGATTCCGCTTCAAAGGTTTGCGACACGAAGCGGAATCGATCTTTCAGGCACCTGATTCACTTTCTCAGACGCGGTTGATCGAAACGCCGCCATCGACCAGCATCGCCGTTCCCGTCGTGAAGCTGGAGGCGGGTGAGCAGAGGAAGAGCGCGGCCTCAGCGATTTCTTCCGGCGCGGCGATGCGCTTGAAGGCGTTGAGGCCGGCGACGAACTGCAACGCCTCGGGCGTGTTCGCCACGTCGCGGCCCATCGGCGTGTCCGTTGCGCCCGGCAGCAGCGCATTCACGCGAATGCCCCTCGGCCCGTATTCGGACGCGAGCACCTGCACCAGGCCGACAAGACCGGACTTCGACGCGGCATAGGCCGCAAGACCGGGAAAGCCTGCCGTATAGCCGACGAAGGTGGAGGTGAAGACGAGGCTGCCGCCACCGCGCGCTTCCAGGGCCGGGAGCTGGTACTTGGCGGCAAGGAAGCCGCTTGTCAGGTTGATGTTCAGGACCTTTTGCCATTCCGCCATGGAAAGCGAAGGCAGCGCGCCGACAGGCCCCGTCGTGCCGGCATTGTTGAAGGCGATGTCGAGGCCGCCGAATTCGGCCTGCGCGGCAGCGACCAGCGCCTCGTGATGGGCTTCTTCGCCGACGTCGCCGGGAACGGTCATGGCCGCACCGCCGGCGGCGCGGATTTCATCGGCGACCGCCTCCAGCCGCTCGTGCCCGCGTGCCGAAAGCACGACCTTCGCGCCCTGCCGGGCGAACAGCAGCGCGGCAGCCCGGCCGATGCCGGAGCTTGCGCCGGTAATGATGGCGACCTTGTTATCGAGACGTGTCATGGGGAGCTCCTCCTGGTTCTGACGACAGCGATGTCGCAGAAGGAGAGGGGTGCAGCCACCCGATTCCCGCGCATGAAAAAGGCCCGGCAAAACCGGGCCTTCTCAATTCCTGACTATATGCCGGCTCTTAGAAGAAGCCGCGACGCTGCCACCAGCCGCCCTTCTTGGGCTTTTCCGGTTCGTCGTCCGTTGCCGCTTCCTTGGCCGTCGTGGACTTCACGACCGGCTCGGATGCGATCTTCGAGAGGTCGCGGTTGGCGCGCACGGGCTTGGCCGGCTCTTCGAGGTCGGCGGCTGCCTGCTCGACTTCCGGTTCTGCCGGCGCTGCGGTTTCTGCCGCGACAGCCGGTGCGGGCTGGGCCTCGACTTCGCTGCGGGCAGCTTCGTCGGCAACGGCTTCCTCGGCCGCCTTGGCGCGGCTGCGGCGAGCGCGCTTCGGCTTGGCGGGTGCCTCTTCGGCAGCGGCTTCGACCGGCGCTTCTTCAGTGGTGACAACCGCTTCGGCGGCTTCCACCTCGACGGCCTCTACCGTTTCGGCTTCGGCGTCGTCATCGTCTTCCGCCTCATCGGAACCTTCCGCGCCGGCTTCGACCGCGCCGTCCTCGGGACGGTTGCGGCGGCCGCCGCGCTTGCCGCGACGGCGGCGCTTGCGGCGCTGATCGCTGCTCTCGCCGGAATCGGCCTGGGTCGCTTCCGCACCCTCTTCGCCATCGCCTTCGGCGTCATCGTCGTCGAGTGCGTCTTCGTCGCCGGCCTGTTCACCGCCGAAGGAGGCGGTATCCGTGCCATCGCCGTTCTCGCGGCCACGACCGCGACGGCGGCGGCGGCGCTTGCGCTTGTTGCGGCCGTTCTCGTCGGAGGAGGCGGACTGCGCGGCGGCGGCCGGGCGGGCTGCTTCTTCCTCTTCCTCGTCGATCTCTTCCTCGATCACGACGTCGTCGTCTTCCGGCTCCGGCTCGAAGTGCAGGATCTGTTCGATCTTGACCGGATTCTCGACGGCTTCGCCGCGATCGATCGCGAAGTGCTGCGCGCCGACATGGGCATCGGCCTCGATGATGATGACGACGCCGAAGCGGGTTTCATAATCGATGATCGTGCCGCGCTTGTGGTTGAGCAGGTAGAGCGCGATGTCCGGCGTGGAGCGGACGGTGATGTTGTGCGTCGTGTTCTTGAGGAGATATTCCTCGATGCCGCGCAGGACATGCAGCGCGACCGACGACTGCGAGCGGATATGGCCCGTGCCGTTGCAATGCGGGCAGGTCTGCATCGTCGATTCGAGAACCGAGGCGCGGATACGCTGGCGCGACATTTCGAGCAGGCCGAAATGCGAGATGCGGCCGACCTGGATGCGCGCGCGGTCGTTCTTGAGATGGTCCTTCAGACGCTTCTCGACGGCCCGGTTGTTGCGCTTCTCCTCCATGTCGATGAAGTCGATGACGACGAGGCCGGCAAGGTCGCGCAGGCGAAGCTGGCGCGCCACTTCTTCGGCCGCTTCCAGGTTCGTCTGGAGCGCGGTCTCCTCGATGGAGTGCTCGCGGGTCGAACGGCCGGAGTTGACGTCGATCGAGACGAGCGCCTCAGTCTGGTTGATGATGATGTAGCCACCGGACTTCAGCGTCACCTGCGGCTGCAGCATGCGGTCGAGCTGGGCTTCGATGCCCGAGCGCGAGAAGATCGGATGCACGTCGCGGTAGGGCTGGACGACCTTCGCGTGGCTCGGCATCAGCATCTTCATGAAGGCTTTCGCTTCGCGATAGCCTTCCTCGCCGGCAACGACGATCTCGCTGATGTCCTTGTTGTAGAGGTCGCGGATCGAGCGCTTGATGAGCGAGCCTTCCTCATAGACGAGGCAGGGGGCGGTGGAGGCGAGCGTCAGCGTGCGGACGTTCTCCCACAGGCGCATCAGATATTCGAAGTCGCGCTTGACCTCGACGCGGGTACGGTTCGCGCCGGCGGTGCGCAGGATTACGCCCATGCCCTGCGGAACTTCCAGATCGCGGGCGATCTCCTTCAGGCGCTTGCGGTCCTGCAGGTTGGTGATCTTGCGGGAAATGCCGCCGCCGCGCGCCGTGTTCGGCATCAGGACGGAGTAGCGGCCGGCGAGCGACAGGTACGTGGTCAGCGCCGCGCCCTTGTTGCCGCGCTCTTCCTTGGCGACCTGCACGAGCAGGATCTGGCGGCGCTTGATGACTTCCTGGATGCGGTACTGCTTGCGCGGCTTGCGCTGCACGCGATCCGGAACCTCTTCCATGGCGTCTTCGGCGCCGACGGATTCGATGACTTCCTTCTCTTCGCCGTTGTGATCGTCGTCATCGTCGTCGTCATCGCGGCGGCGGCGGCCGCGCGAGCGCTCGGCCGGCTCGGAGATTTCGTCGGTGTCGACGGCCATGGCCATCGCGCCGCCGGGCGTCTCGTCGTCGCTGCCTTCAGCAGGAGCGGCGGCTTCTTCGGCGGCTGGGGCTTCTTCCTCGGTCTTCGCCTTGGCCTTGCGGGTACGGCGCGGCTTCTTCGGCTTTTCGGCCGGAGCCTCTTCGGCGGCAAGGTCTGCGGAGGCTGCGACGACGTCCGGCTCGGCCGGCGCTTCGACAACGGTTTCCTCGACGGCGGCGACGGCTTCAACCTCGATGTCGGCCGGCGCTTCGCTCTCGTCGGAAGCGCGGGTGCCCGTCTCGATCGGCTCGATGTCGTCGTCGCGGCGATGCTCCTCGGCTTCGGCCTTCAGGAGGGCCTGACGGTCGGCAAGGGGGATCTGGTAGTAATCCGGGTGGATTTCGGCGAAGGCCAGGAAGCCATGGCGATTGCCGCCGTAATCGACGAAGGCCGCCTGGAGCGACGGTTCGACGCGCGTGACCTTGGCAAGGTAGATATTGCCGCGGATCTGCTTCTTGTATTGGGATTCGAAGTCGAATTCTTCTATGCGGTTCCCGCGTACGACGACAACCCGCGTCTCTTCAGCGTGAGACGCATCGATAAGCATTTTCTCTGCCATTTAATTTGAACTCCTCGGCGCAGCCGCAATCCTGGCGGCGAGCTGTTCCCTGAAGGGGACGAGCCGGGGGAGGAGAAGGATGCGCCGGATGGGTAAGTTCCCGTCGGGTCACGGTGAAGGGCGGGCGAACGAAGGGTGGTCGGTACGCGAGCGTCCCGGTGCCTGTTACCCTCTGATAGAATCCGCCGTGACAACATCAACGTCCAACGAGAATGCCAGTGCCATAGACCTATAAGGGTCCGATGAAATTGCCCTTGGGTAAGGGCGAGTGGTGGAAATCCACCTTGACTGTTCCGGCCACCGCCGGTTTACGCGATCTAATCGGCCGGGAAAAAGCGGTGCGACGGCGGATGAAGGCCCGGTTCGGCGCCAAGGTCCCGAAGGGGTGGCTGCCTGCTCTAAGCGATTCTATCCCGTCTATTCTTTTTCCCTGATTTTGCTTTTATGGCGGATATGTCACAATGGCAAGGGAAAAGCCAAAAGCGTCATAATCTTGATGGATTTGCCATGATCTGTGCGCCACGCCGCGCACGGCCGCCCCCGGCAAGCTTTGGTTAACCATATGGGGGCATCTATGGATTTCGTCCAGCGCCGCGCCGCGCGGGTTTCACGCGTTCGAACGGACTGCCAGTGGTGATGCTACGCCTCCTGACCAAGACCCCTTATCGCCTTGCTGCGGGAGCGTTCGCCGCAAGCCTCTGCCTTGCCGTCGCGATGCCCGCGCTCGCCGCTTCCGCCTCTGCCGCGCCGCTGCTCGCCTTCGGCGCCCGCATTGCCGGTGACGACGCCCGCACGCGCCTCGTCATCGATTTCGACCGCAAGCCGGACTTCAAGGTTCATTACGTCGCCAATCCCTATCGCATCCTCATCGACCTGCCGGAGACCGATTTCGGCATCAAGGCGGAGGAACTGGAGGCGAGGGGCATCTTCTCCGATATCCGCTACGGCACCATGGCCGCCGGCCGCGCCCGCATCGTGCTGACCGCCTCGCGCCCCGTCGGCGTCGTGCTGGCCGAGGTGCAGGAAGATAAGGGGGCGAAAAGCTATCGTCTCGTCATCGACACGGCTCTCGTCACCGGCGAGGTCTTCCAGGGCCAGATGGACAAGCAGAGCTGGCAGGCGAGCGCGCCCGCCGCAAGCGAGGAAACGCCCGTGCTGCTGCCGGGCAGCCGCCCGGACGGCCCCTTCGTCATCGCCGTCGACGCCGGCCATGGCGGCATCGACAACGGCGCGCGCGGCGGGGCGACGAAGACGGAGGAGAAGAACGTCACGCTCGCCTTCGCCAGAGAGCTTGCCGACGCCCTCAACAAGCTGCCCGACACCAAGGCGATCCTGACCCGCGACAAGGACGAGTTCCTCTCGCTTTCCCAGCGCGTGCAGCTTGCCCGCGGCGAGGGCGCGAACCTTCTGATCTCCATTCATGCCGATACGCTGAAGCAGAAGGATACGCGCGGCGCGACGGTCTACACCATTTCCGACAAGGCCTCCGACAGCCTCGCTGCAAGCCTTGCCGAGCGGGAAAACCTCTCCGACCAGATCGCCGGCATCTCCTTCACCGACGAGCCGGCCGAGGTGGCCGACATCCTGCTGGACCTGACGCGCCGCGAGACGCAGGCCTTTTCCATCAATCTCGCCCAGAGCGTCGTCGGCACCTTCAAGGACGAGGTGCTGCTGATCAACAATCCGCACCGCCATGCCGGCTTCCGCGTGCTGACCGCGCCGGACGTGCCGTCCATCCTGCTCGAACTCGGCTTCATGTCGAACAAGGACGACGAGCAACTGCTGATCGATCCCGCCTGGCAGAAGAAGGTCGCCGGTCTCGTCGCCAAGGCCGTGGCGGAATACCGCGCGACCGTGGTCGCCAACGGCGGTTAAGCTTGTCCTTAAAAACGTGGGCGTCGGACCGGCGAACATGCTAGTGTTTCCTGTGCCGGAAAAGTGACATCGCCGTCCATTGTGCGGTGGCGAAGCCCTCAGGCATGCTGTAAGCCCTATTTTCCTCACAATCCGATCGCTAGACGGAAGCGGAAACTGGGGACGAGTCGTCTTCGACGGGCAGGGCGCGGCGGCTGGATACGGCCGGAGCGGCACAGGCCGGGCAGCAGGTCTGCCCGATGAATTCATAAGCATAAGGCACCGGTAACTGGCTCATGATCAGACTGATTGGATATTTCTTCGGGATTGGCGCCGTGTTCTTTCTCGGCGTGGCGGCATTGGTTGCCCTCTATCTCGGAAGTGTCGCAAAGGATCTCCCCGATTATGAGGTGCTCAACAGCTATGCGCCGCCGGTGACGACCCGCGTGCATGCCGGCAACGGCGCGCTGATGGCCGAATATGCTCGCGAACGCCGCCTCTACCTGCCGATCCAGGCGATCCCCGACCGCGTGAAGGCGGCCTTCCTTTCTGCCGAAGACAAGAATTTCTACCAGCATCCCGGCGTCGACGTGACGGGCCTCTTCCGCGCCATCGTGGTCAACCTGCAGAACTTCGGCTCGGGCCGCCGCCCCGTCGGCGCGTCGACCATCACGCAGCAGGTCGCGAAGAACTTCCTGCTCTCCTCCGACCAGACCATGGACCGCAAGGTCAAGGAAGCGATCCTCTCCTTCCGCATCGAACAGGCCTATTCCAAGGACCGCATCCTTGAGCTTTACCTGAACGAGATCTTCTTCGGCCTCAATTCCTACGGCATCGCCGGCGCGGCGCTCACCTATTTCGACAAGTCCGTCACCGAGCTGACCATCGCCGAGACCGCCTATCTTGCAGCCTTGCCGAAGGGGCCGTCGAACTACCATCCCTTCCGCCGTGCGGAAGCGGCCATCGAGCGCCGCAACTGGGTCATCGACCGCATGGTCGAGAACGGTTACGTCACCCAGAGCGACGGCGCGGAGGCGAAAGCCCAGCCGCTCGGCGTGACCCCGCGCCATCGCGGCACCTATCTCTTCGCCTCGGATTATTTCTCCGAGGAAGTCCGCCGCCAGATCATCGAACGTTACGGCGACAACGCGCTTTACGAGGGCGGCCTTTCGGTGCGCACCTCGCTCGACCCGCGCATTCAGGTCGCGGCCCGCAAGGCGCTGCAGCACGGCCTGCTGAGCTATGACGAGCGCCGCGGCTTCCATGGCCCGATCAAGACCATCGAGATCGGTGGCGACTGGGGCGTGGAACTCGCCAAGATCGACGCCTTCTCCGACGTGCCGGAATGGAAGCTCGCCGTCGTTCTGGCTGTCGATGACGGCGGCGCGGATATCGGCCTGCAGCCGAGCAAGGAAGCCTCCGGCAAGGTTGTCGAGGAGCGCGTGACCGGCCGCATCGAGGCCAAGGCGATGAACTGGGCCTATCGCTCCGCCAAGGGCGACCGCAAGACGGCGAAATCGCCGGTCGGTGTCTTCAATGTCGGCGACGTCGTCTATGTCGAACCGGTGGAAGGCGGCACCTATCGCCTTCGCCAGCCGCCGAAGGTGCAGGGCGGCCTCATCGCCATGGACCCGCATACCGGCCGCGTGCTCGCCATGGTCGGCGGCTTCTCCTACGGCCAGTCGGAATTCAACCGCGCGACGCAGGCGATGCGCCAGCCGGGTTCCTCCTTCAAGCCCTTCGTCTATGCGGCGGCGCTCGACAACGGCTATACGCCGGCCTCGGTGGTCATGGATGCGCCGTTCGAGATCGTCGCCGGCGGCCAGGTCTGGCGCCCGCAGAACTACGGCGGCGGCTCGGCCGGCCCCTCGACGCTGCGCCTCGGCATCGAGCGCTCGCGTAACCTGATGACGGTGCGCCTCGCGAACGACATGGGCATGAACCTCGTCGCCGAATATGCCGAGCGCTTCGGCATCTACGACAAGATGCTGCCGGTTCTCGCCATGTCGCTCGGCTCGGGCGAGACCACGGTGATGCGCATGGTTTCGGCCTATGCCGTGCTCGCCAATGGCGGCAAGCAGATCAAGCCCTCGCTGATCGACCGCATTCAGGATCGCTACGGCAAGACCATCTTCCGCCATGAAGAGCGCACCTGCGAGAACTGCAACGCCAGTGACTGGGAAAACCAGCCGGAACCGGAACTGGTCGACAATCGCGAACAGGTCCTCGACCCGATGACCGCCTACCAGATCACCTCGATGATGGAAGGCGTCGTCACGCGCGGCACCGCCGCCGGCAAGATCAAGCTCGACCGCCCGACGGCGGGCAAGACGGGCACGACCAACGACGAGAAGGACGCCTGGTTCGTCGGCTATACGCCGGATCTCGTGGCCGGCCTCTATATCGGCTTCGACAGCCCGGCCCCGCTCGGCCGCGGCGGCACCGGCGGCTCGCTTTCCGCGCCGATCTTCAACGAGTTCATGCAGGCCGCGGTGGAGGGCACGCGCCCGACGAAGTTCATCGTGCCCGAGGGCATGCAGTTCATCGCCGTCAACCGCAAGACCGGCATGCAGGCCTATGAAGGCGATCCGGACACGATCATGGAAGCCTTCAAGCCCGGCACCGGCCCGGCCGACGTCTTCTCGGTCATCGGCGGCGACGAATATGCGACCCCCGAGGAAATCCTGAACAGCTCGCCGCAGGCCAACCAGGCCGTGACGGGCGGCAGCGGCGGCCTGTTCTGATCCAGCCGATCCCTTTGCGGGGGCGGGCGCGGGGCTTTACATCCGCGCCCGCCCTCTCTATTTCGGGGCCACCGAAACCTGAAGCATCGAAGAAACGGACATGCGCGCGGAAATCGAGAATATCGTCGACGAAATCAAGCAGGCCATAAGCCTGCTGAGGAGGCATCTTTGACTGGGATCAGGCGGTAAGACGACTGGACTGGTTGAACAACAAGGCAGAGGATCCCAACCTCTGGAACGATGCCCAGGAAGCCCAGAAGCTGATGCGCGAGCGCCAGCAACTGGACGAAAGCATCAATGGCGTGAAAGCCATCGAGCAGCAGCTCCGGGACAATATCGAACTCATCGAGATGGGTGAGGAAGAGGGCGACGATTCCGTCGTCAAGGACGCCGAAGATGCGCTGAAGGCCGTCAAGGTCGAGGCCGCGCGCAAGCAGGTCGAGGCCATGCTTTCGGGCGAGGCGGACACCAACGACACCTATCTCGAAGTGCATTCCGGCGCCGGCGGCACGGAAAGCCAGGACTGGGCGAACATGCTCCTGCGCATGTACACCCGCTGGGCCGAGCGCTCGGGCTACAAGGTGGAGCTGCTGGAAGTCCACGACGGCGAAGAGGCCGGCATCAAGTCCGCGACGCTTCTCGTCAAGGGCCACAACGCCTATGGCTGGCTGAAGACGGAATCGGGCGTGCATCGCCTTGTCCGCATCTCGCCCTATGACAGCAATGCGCGGCGTCACACCTCGTTCTCGTCGATCTGGGTCTATCCGGTGGTCGACGACTCGATCAACATCGAGGTGAACGAAAGCGACTGCCGCATCGACACCTACCGTTCGTCGGGCGCCGGCGGCCAGCACGTCAACACGACCGACTCGGCCGTGCGCATCACGCACATCCCGACCGGCATCGTGGTTGCCTGCCAGCAGGAGCGTTCGCAGCACAAGAACCGCGCCAAGGCGTGGGATATGCTGCGCGCGCGCCTCTACGAGCAGGAGCTGAAGAAGCGCGAGGACGCCGCCAACGCCGAAGCCGCCTCCAAGACGGATATCGGTTGGGGTCACCAGATCCGCTCCTACGTCCTCCAGCCCTACCAGCTCGTCAAGGACCTGCGCACGGGTGTCGAAAGCACGGCCCCTTCGGACGTGCTGGACGGCGAGCTGAACGAGTTCATGGAAGCCGCGCTCGCCCATCGCGTCAACGGTGGCGCCGATGCGGTGGTGGACGACCTGAACTGAGGTCTGCCGACATGAGATGAACGACGGGCGCTTCGGCGCCCGTTTTCAATTGGTGGCGCGTTCCACCTTGATCGCGCCGAGATCGTCGATCAGCACCGTCCAGCCTTCAGGCTCCACGGCTTTGGGATCGGTCTTGAGATAGACCGTCGCGAAGAGGCCGGGCTGCGCGGTAACGCCCGAGGAATTCTCCGGGCGGATATCGGTCACGTAGGGCTTCATCGCCGAAAATTCATCCAGCACCGCCGAGGAGGCGATCTTCGGGCCGGCTGCGGTCGCCTCGATCTGCTGGAGATGGATCGCGGCCGTTCCGTCCGGCTGGCGAACGGCGATCAGCTTGTAGTAGCCGCGGCGCGGGGCGGCTTGCGCGTCGCCTCCGACCGTCTCCGGCTTGGCCGTGTCGGCTTCCTCGGCCGGCTCCTCCCAGAAGCCGGTGCTGACGACGAAGGTGATCGTCTCTCCGACCGGCGAATCGCCCTCGGCCGCGGCCGGGCCGGTGAAAAGGAAAAAGGCGAGGGCGGCGGCGAGCAGATGCCGTTTCATGGCGAACTCCTGTCCTGAACCTGTCGCCGCCTCAATAATCGAATTGTTCGGCAAGAATCCGATCGGACCAGGAATGATCAGGATCCGAGAGGATGCGCGCCGAAAGGCCTATCGATTCGGCGATGCGCACGGAGATTACCGACTTGACCTCCGTATTGTCGGCCACGGCGTTGACAGGCCGCTTTTCCGCCTCCAGCACCTCGATCTCTACGGTCACCTTGTTCGGCAGCAGCGCGCCGCGCCAGCGGCGCGGCCGGAAGGCGCTGACAGGCGTCAGGGCGAGAAGCGGCGCCTCCAGCGGCAGGATGGGGCCGTGGGCGGAGAGATTGTAGGCTGTGGAACCCGCCGGCGTCGCCAGCAGCAGGCCGTCGCAGATCAGTTCCTCGAGCCGTACGCGCCCGTCCACGCTGACGCGCAGCTTGGCCGCCTGGTACGACTGGCGGAACAGGTAGACCTCGTTGATGGCCAGCGCCCGGCGCTCCTGGCCGCTCGTGTCGCTCGTGGTCATTTCGAGCGGACGGAAGGCGTTCTCCACCGCGGTCTCGATGCGCGCCGGCAGGTTCTGCGTGTCGTAGCGGTTCATCAGGAAGCCGATGGAGCCGCGATTCATACCGTAGACGCGCTTGCCGGAATTCATCGTCGTGTGCAGCGTTTGCAGCATGAAGCCGTCGCCGCCGAGCGCGACGATCACGTCGGCCTCCTCGGGATCGGTATTGCCGTAGATGGCGATCAGCTCGTTGCGCGCTTCCTGCGCTTCCTGCGCCTGCGAGGCGACGAAGGAGAGGGAGGTGGAATTACGCGTCATGCCCTGATCCGCATCCTCGCTGCAAAGCCCCGCCGGGTGCGGGCTGGCCTTTGTCGCATGCCTTCACGGCCCGCGCATCTGAAAAATACCGGCGACATCGATGCGGGCGGGCGGCGCTCGTTTGCATCGCTGTCGGCGGCTTCAAGCCTTGCGGGCCTTTTCCTGCGCCTCGAGGCGGTTGAGCACGGCCTGGCCGGCGGCCGCGGCCTGAAGCGGATTGGCGAAGGGACCGTTCACCGGATAGGTGACGCCGCGATAGGTGAGGGCGAAGAAATAACGCCCCTTGGCGTCCTTCTCCACCGAGACCTTGGTAGTCGGGTCCGGGTTCTTGTCTGCCGCCACGTTCGTTCCTCCGCATGATCGCCGCGCGGCTGGGTCACCGCGCGCTGTGCATGCCTATAGGGCAGAGCGCAGCCCACGGCAATGGAGCCTGCGTGGGGTGGCGGCACAGAGGAACGGCATCATTGCAGCCGTAGCTCAAGCTGCTTCTTGTTCTTCAGCACATAGAGCGGCTTGGCGACGGCCGCGGCCTTGCGCTGAAGCTCAAGGCGGTTCTGCATCTGCCGCTCGCGTAAGGAACGGCAGGCTTCGAGAAGGGCATGTCCGCGTTCCAGGGCATCGTTCTGCATGATTGCAACCTCCATATGTTCACTATATGTTCTATTTCTCTTGGGAAGTCAAGACACGGGCAACGGTAGGATCAGAACGTGGTTCTCAGGAAATGCGACAGGCTTTCGGCAGCTTCCCGGGTATACGCGCCCTGGTTCTGTGTGAAATCCCAGACGATGGCGCAGGCGATCGCAAAGACGGCGATGACATATCTCATGGGCACCCCGCACGACAGGGAAGGCGTGCGCCGGAAAACGGGCGCAGGGGGTATGGTGCGCCTTGCCGCAGCGCGAGTCCATCGAATTTCGGACTGTGTAAATTTTGGATTTTATCGGCGCATGGCCGCGCCGGAAATCGGCGCTCATGAGGAGAGAGTGGTGCCCCCAGCAAGACTCGAACTCGCGACCCCCTGATTACAAATCAGGTGCTCTACCAACTGAGCTATAAGGGCACTCTGCGAGGGAGTTAGCATATTCTCCGCTGCTGTAAAGCGAAAAGGCCGCTTCAGATCGACCAGTTGCTGTCGGAGGCGCCCCGGGGGACGATTTCCTGGCAGCGCTCCATGGAGCGCGGCAGGTTTTCGGCGAGGTGGTCTATGAGGGCGCGTACGGCCGGCAGCATGCCGTGGCGCGAGGTGAACACGGCATGCACGGCCGATTCCGCGCTCGACCAGTCGGGCAGGACCGGCGTCAGCAGGCCGGCGCGGAAGCCGCGCTCGACGATCATGTCCGGCAGCAGCGCCAGCCCCACGCCCTCGATGGTCGCCCGTTCCAGAACGGTGAAGTCGGAGCAGGTCAGAACCGGCGAATGGGAGACGTCGTGTACCTCGCCATTGGCGTGGAACAGCGTCCAGATGGCGCGCGGATTGTTCTCCTGCATGGAAAGGGTCGGCACGCGGCCGATCGTGTCGAGGTCGATGGGGCCGTAATGTTCTAGGAAGCGGGGACTTGCCGCAAGGTAGCGGCGGGTTCCGCCGAAGCGGCGCACGATCAGCGACTGGTCGGTGTCGTAGCTGTCGCGCACGCGCAGCGCCACGTCTATCCGCTCCTCGATGAGATCGACCGGCCGCCCGGTGGTGAGGATCGAGAGGCGGACCAGCGGATAGCGCCGCATGAAGCCCGGCAAGATATCCGCGACGACGGGGGCGAAGCCGGGCGGCATGGACATGCGCACCGTGCCGGCCGGCTCCGCCTTGGCGACCGCGACCACGGCCTCCGCCGCCTCCACGCCGGAAAGCACCGCCTCGCAGCGCTCGTAGAAGGACTGGCCGATATCGGTGACGGAGAGCTTGCGGGTGGAGCGCTCGATGAGCCGCACGCCGAGCTGTTCCTCCAGCGCGGCGATGCGCTTGCTGATCTTCGACTTCGGCAAGGACAGGGCATTGGCCGCGGCGGTGAAACCCTTGTGCCGAACCACGGCGGCGTAAAGCGCGAGATCGTTCAGGTCCTGCATGGCGTTCTCTCCGGTGATCGCCTGATTATTGTTTCCATGCGGAAACAGTCAATTGGATTTTTGCCGTCTAATCACGCGATTGTTTTCGGATCATATGGGTTGCATCGAATTTCAAGCAAAGGTGCTGACCCATGAACCTCCTTCACATCGATTCCGGCATTCTCGGCGATCATTCCGTTTCCCGCCGCCTGACCGCCGCCGTCGCCGCCCAGATCAAGGCCGAGCAGCCCCGCACGGCCGTCACCTATCGCGACCTCGTCGCCAGCCCGCTGCCGCATCTTTCCGGCGCGCATCTGATGGCGGCCAACGCCGCGCCTGAAGATGTCGATGCGCAGATTGCGGCCGACGTCGCGGAAAGCAAGGCCGTGCTGGATGAGTTCCTTGCCGCCGACACCGTCGTCCTCGGCGTGCCCATGTACAATTTCTCCCTGCCGAGCCAGCTCAAGGCCTGGATCGACCGCGTCGCCGTTGCCGGCAAGACGTTCCGCTATACGGCCGAAGGTCCGGAAGGGCTTGCCAAGGGCAAGAAGGTGATCGTCGTCTCCACCCGCGGTGGTCACTACAGCGCCGGCCCGGCGGCTATCATGGATCACCAGGAAAGCTACCTGAAGACCGTGCTCGGCTTCCTCGGCATCACGGATATCGAGATCGTTCGCGCCGAGGGGCTGAATCTCAGCGCCGACTCGAAGGTCGAGGCCATTTCGGAGGCCGAGCGCGTCATTTCCGATCGCGGCAGCCTGAAGCTTGCAAGCTGAGGTCGCTACCCAAAATGCAAAAGGCCCGCCGGTGGAAGCCGGCGGGCCTTTTGCGCATTCAGGAGGTGGTTCAGCCGAACAGGTGGCGATGCGAGGCGTAGAGCGCGATGGCGGCCGCATTCGACACGTTGAGCGACTTGATCGCGCCGGGCATGTCGAGACGGGCGAGGGCCTTGCAGGTGGCGCGCGTCTTCTGCCGCAGGCCCTTGCCCTCCGAGCCCATCACGAGCGCGATACGCTGGCCGGAAAGCGTGCCTTCCAGCGGGGCGGGGCCTTCCGAATCGAGGCCGACCGTCTGGAAGCCGAGCTTGTGCAGCTCTTCCAGCGCATCCGAGAGATTGGTGATCTGGATATAAGGGATGAGTTCCAGCGCGCCGGAGGCGGTTTTCGCCAATACGCCCGATTCGGTGGGGGAATGGCGCTGCGTGGTGATGACCGCGCCGGCGTTGAAGGCGACGGCCGAGCGCATGATGGCGCCGACATTGTGCGGGTCGGTGACCTGATCGAGCACGAGCAGGAGCGGCGAATCCTTCAGCGCCTCCAGCCGGCGCGCCGGCAGCGGCCGCGTTTCCAGCATCACGCCCTGGTGGATGGCTTCGGGGCCCAGCACCTTGTCGAGGTCGGAGGGAAGCACGGTCTCGACCGGATAGGGCAGGGTGGAAAAGTCCGGCAGCTCCAGCCGCTGGGCGGCGTTCTGGCTCACGGAAAGCTTGATGATTTTGCGCTCGGGATTGTCGAGCGCCGCGCGCACCGTATGCAGGCCATAAAGGAAGACCTGGTCGGGGGCGACGGCCGGCGGCTTCCAGCCTTCGGCCTGCCGGCGCCGGCGGTCGTCCTTGGGCGTCGGGATCTCGCCGCGCTCGCGCCGCTGGTCGCGATGCGCCCGGCGAAGCTTGGCGTAGTGGGTGTCTTTTGCGGACTTGCCGCCGGTATCGTCTTTGCTCATGCCGCTTCTATAATGCATGTCGCGCAAAAGTGTGCAGCGGTTTTGCACGAACTGCGAAAAATCGGGTGGGGAGCAAATCCCGCAGCCTGGGCCTCCGATGGGGACGATGACGTTTTTCGCAATTTTTTCCGTGACGTCGTGTTGACAGGATGAATTGTGCCCGTCATATACCGCGCCAGATCGAAGGCGCCGCTGCAAGGCACTGCCGAACGGTCGCTACTGGTCGCTTGATCCCGCCGGAATATGGAGGGATGCCCGAGTGGTTAAAGGGGACGGACTGTAAATCCGTTGGCTCAGCCTACGTTGGTTCAAATCCAACTCCCTCCACCATTCCGTTGCTCGGATCAAGACCTCCCGCGGGTATAGCTCAATGGTAGAGCAGCAGCCTTCCAAGCTGAATACGCGGGTTCGATTCCCGCTACCCGCTCCATCGATAATCCCTTGAAATTGGTGTGTTGTGCGGTCTCGCCGCGATCGATGACGCTCTTCGCTTCCGGCGCGAATCCTCAAGCCGCTCGACTCTTTCCTCAATTGGTTCCATGATCTTCCTCAGCGATGGGGAGGGGATCATGAATATGAAATCCTGCATTGTTGTCGCCTTCGCGGCAGCCCTTTCGGGTTGCGGCCAAACCGCGACGAAAGAAGTGACGCCGTCGACGCCGGTCTATGCGCTGACGCAGGCGGATACCGAGACTGTCCAGGCCGGCGTGCGGGCCTCGCTCAAGGACCCGGCATCCGCAACCTTCGGCCCGATGAGCGCGACGCAGCGGGCCGATGGCGTGATAACGGTCTGCGGCTATGTCGGCACGGCACCCTTCATGGGCGTCCTGACGCTTGCGCCGAAGCCGGTCTTCGACGTGACCGGGGTCGGGAGCGACGACGCGAAGGCGGCGTTGACGACGACGTTCTGCCAGAAAGCCGGAATCGTTCTGGCGGCGCAGTAGGCGTCGGGGCGGTATTATTGCCGGTTCCGGAGGCCTTGGCGGCGGGATATGCCGGCTCGGCCGTGACGCATTTCGCGCTCAGACGGCGGGGCAGCATCCCGGCATAAGGCTTTGCCTTGAAAAATCGATTCGGCATTCCGACTTATGGCAAATCCGGCTTGCCCAAGCTCGTTTCCGGCGGATTTCGTTGTGCATTTAAGGCTTGCGCATTCGTTGCGAAAGCCTTAAACGCCTGCCAAACCGGACGGGCCGGTTAGCCCAACTTTCGTTCAGTAGGAAAAAGACATGGCAAAAGGTAAGTTTGAGCGCAACAAGCCTCACGTAAACATCGGGACGATCGGCCACGTTGACCATGGCAAGACGTCGACGACTGCAGCGATCACGAAGTACTTCGGCGAGTTCAAGGCGTACGACCAGATCGACGCTGCCCCGGAAGAAAAGGCACGCGGCATCACCATCTCGACGGCGCACGTCGAATACGAGACGGCCAACCGTCACTATGCACACGTCGACTGCCCCGGCCACGCCGACTACGTCAAGAACATGATCACGGGCGCTGCCCAGATGGACGGCGCGATCCTCGTCGTTTCGGCTGCTGACGGCCCGATGCCGCAGACCCGCGAGCACATCCTGCTCGCCCGTCAGGTTGGCGTTCCGGCGATCGTCGTGTTCCTCAACAAGGTCGACCAGGTTGACGACGCCGAACTTCTCGAGCTCGTCGAGCTGGAAGTTCGCGAACTTCTGTCGTCCTACGAATTCCCGGGCGACGACATTCCGATCGTCAAGGGTTCGGCTCTTGCCGCTCTGGAAGACTCGAACAAGGAAATCGGCGAAGACGCGATCCGCGCCCTGATGGCCGCAGTCGACGACTACATCCCGACCCCGGAACGTCCGATCGACCTTCCGTTCCTGATGCCGATCGAAGACGTGTTCTCGATCTCGGGCCGTGGTACGGTTGTGACCGGCCGCGTCGAGCGCGGTATCGTCAAGGTTGGTGAGGAAATCGAAATCGTCGGCATCCGTCCGACGACGAAGACGACCTGCACGGGCGTTGAAATGTTCCGCAAGCTGCTCGACCAGGGCCAGGCCGGCGACAACATCGGTGCGCTGCTGCGCGGTGTGAACCGTGACGGCGTCGAGCGTGGCCAGATCCTGTGCAAGCCGGGTTCGGTCAAGCCGCACAAGAAGTTCAAGGCCGAAGCCTACATCCTGACGAAGGAAGAAGGCGGCCGTCATACGCCGTTCTTCACGAACTACCGTCCGCAGTTCTACTTCCGCACGACGGACGTAACGGGCATCGTTACGCTTCCGGAAGGCACGGAAATGGTCATGCCGGGCGACAACGTCACGGTTGACGTCGAGCTGATCGTGCCGATCGCGATGGAAGAAAAGCTGCGCTTCGCTATCCGCGAAGGCGGTCGTACCGTCGGCGCAGGCATCGTTGCCTCCATCGTCGAGTAATTTCGGGTCCCTGACCTGAAGAGAGCCCCGCGGGAAACCGCGGGGCTTTTGCGTTTCGGGCGCTTGCGCTGATGGGGCAGGGCGCTTGCCGGAATAAGCACTGATTTGTTGTAAGAAATGCGTTTTTCGGGCTTGCAAAGTCCGCCCCAGCGCCGTAAAGACCCCATGCCTTGCCGGTGACGGGTGCTTTGCTTCCGATGCGGCAGGCGATTAGGGGTATAGCTCAGTTGGTAGAGCGGCGGTCTCCAAAACCGCAGGTCGGGGGTTCGAGCCCCTCTGCCCCTGCCATTTCCTGCCGGACAGCGCGGACCACTTGCAGCGACGGTCGTAAATGGCGTGGCGGCTTCCACCGCCTAAATTCGTTAAAAGTCCGGTTGCCTCTTGTGAAAAAGGGAATCGGGCTTTATGTAGGGCAAAACAGACACGCGGTGCGTGGGGCTGAGAGTTCAGCTTTACGCGCCGTAATGGCGTGGACATTCAATGGCATCGAAAACGAATCCGATTGCGTTTCTGAAGCAGGTACGCTCCGAGACGGCGAAAGTGACTTGGCCCTCGCGGCGCGAGACGATGATCTCGACCGTCATGGTGTTTGTCATGGTCTTCCTTGCCGCAGTGTTCTTCTTTGCTGCGGACCAGTTGATGGGCTGGCTGATCGGCCTCGTCCTGAACGCCGGCGCCTGATTGGTTGGAGATGAACATGGCTTCCCGTTGGTACATCGTCCACGCCTATTCGAATTTCGAGAAGAAGGTCGCTGAGGATATCGAGAACAAGGCCCGCCAGAAGGGTCTTGATCACCTCTTCGAAAAGATCCTCGTGCCGACCGAAAAGGTCGTCGAGGTGCGTCGCGGCCGCAAGGTCGACTCCGAGCGCAAGTTCTTCCCCGGCTACGTGCTGGTGCGGGCGAACCTGACCGACGAGGCGTACCACCTCATCAAGAATACGCCGAAGGTCACGGGCTTCCTCGGTTCCGACAACAAGCCGGTTCCGATCCCGGACAGCGAGGCGGAACGCATCCTGTCGCAGGTTCAGGACGGTGTTGATCGTCCCAAGCCCTCCGTCTCCTTCGAGATCGGCGAGCAGGTTCGCGTTTCCGACGGTCCGTTCGCTTCGTTCAACGGTATCGTCCAGGACGTCGACGAGGAGCGGTCGCGCCTCAAGGTGGAAGTGTCGATCTTCGGTCGCGCCACCCCGGTCGAGCTGGAATACGCCCAGGTCGAGAAAATCTGATTTCGGCGGCGCTTTCGGGCGCTGCTCGTTCGAAAATCCAATCCTCGTTCCGAGGGTTGGTGGCGGAAGTTTCCGCCGACCGCGTGGAAGGGAAGGCGGCCTGTAGCCGGGCGCTCGTACCGCACCACGCAACCGCAGCCGCCGGTCTTTGGACCGGCATCGAGGGCCGGGCAACCGGCCGCATTCTGAAAGGCAGAGAAAATGGCTAAGAAAGTTGCAGGCCAGCTCAAGCTTCAGGTCAAGGCAGGATCGGCAAACCCGTCCCCGCCGATCGGCCCGGCGCTTGGTCAGCGTGGCATTAACATCATGGAATTCTGCAAGTCGTTCAACGCAGCGACGCAGGAAATGGAAAAGGGTATGCCGATCCCGGTCGTCATCACCTACTACCAGGACAAGTCCTTCACCTTCGTGATGAAGCAGCCGCCGGTGACCTACTTCCTCAAGAAGGAAGCCAAGATCCAGTCCGGCTCGAAGACCCCGGGCAAGGGCGCGACGGTCGGCAAGCTCACCAAGGCTCAGATCAAGTCGATCGCCGAAGCCAAGATGAAGGATCTCAACGCCGCCGATATCGAAGGCGCGATGGCAATGGTCGAGGGCTCCGCCCGCGCCATGGGCCTGGAAGTGGTAGGTTAATATCATGGCCAAGATTGCAAAGCGCATCCAGAAGATCCGTGAAGGCATCGACCCGACCAAGCTCGTCGCCCTGTCGGACGCTATCGCTCTCGTCAAGGAGCGTGCCGTCGCCAAGTTCGACGAAACCGTCGAAGTCGCCATGAACCTCGGCGTCGACCCGCGCCACGCAGACCAGATGGTCCGCGGCGTGGTCAACCTGCCGAACGGCACGGGCCGTGACGTTCGCGTCGCCGTCTTCGCACGTGGCGCCAAGGCTGACGAAGCCAAGGCTGCCGGCGCCGACATCGTCGGTGCGGAAGACCTGCTCGAAATCGTCCAGGGCGGCAAGATCGACTTCGATCGTTGCATCGCGACCCCGGACATGATGCCGCTCGTCGGTCGCCTCGGTAAGGTTCTCGGCCCGCGCGGCATGATGCCGAACCCGAAGGTCGGCACGGTCACCATGGACGTCACGGGCGCCGTCAAGGCTTCCAAGGGCGGCGCAGTCGAGTTCCGCGTCGAGAAGGCTGGTATCATCCACGCCGGCATCGGCAAGGCTTCCTTCGACGCCAAGGCTCTTGAAGAGAACATCAAGGCCTTCGCCGACGCCGTCATCAAGGCGAAGCCGGCTGGCGCCAAGGGCAACTACGTCAAGCGCGTAGCCATCTCTTCGACGATGGGCCCAGGCGTAAAGATCGACCCGTCGACGGTCGCTTAATTTCGGTTCGGCTTCGGCCGGATCGCAACAGAATTCCCGGCCTATCCGGCCGGGAATTTCCGGGGAAACCCGGAACTCCTGTCCGAGATTGCAGGTGGTTAGACCTTAATCACTTTGCCTGCATGAGACGGGTGAGACCTGAATTTCACTCAGCGTCGGATGACGCGGAATTCGGTTCGAACCTACCTTGCCTGTGTCGCGGCTCTAAGCCGAGCGCGGGGGGACAGGATCCTCGAGCGTCGCTCGGGATCAGCTTTTTGAGATGATCTCTAGCGGCAAAGGCAAACCCGGCAGGTTCCGTGAGAATTCACGGTCCTGTTAACTGGAGATAGGCAGTGGAAAGAGCGGAAAAACGCGAATTCGTCACGGAGCTGAATGAAGTCTTCAAGGCTTCCGGTTCGGTTGTCGTGGCCCGCTATGCCGGCATCACCGTTGCACAGATGAACGATCTTCGTACGAAGATGCGTGCAGCTGGCGGTACCGTCAAAGTCGCGAAGAACCGCCTGGCCAAAATTGCCCTTCAGGGTACGGAGTCGGAAGGGATGTCTGATCTCTTCCAGGGTCAGACGCTCATTGCATACGCAAATGATCCGATGATCGCTCCGAAGGTAGCCATGGATTTCGCCAAGACCAACGACAAGCTCGTTGTTCTCGGTGGCGCCATGGGTGCGACCACACTCGACGCAGAAGCAGTCAAGTCGCTTGCGACCCTGCCTTCGCTCGACGAGCTTCGTGCAAAGCTCCTGGGCCTCATTGCAGCCCCGGCAACGCGCGTCGCCACGGTCGTTGCAGCACCGGCAAGCCAGCTTGCCCGCGTGTTCGCAGCCTACGCCAAGAAGGACGAAGCCGCGTAAGGCGGTTTTTCGCTGTAAATCAAACAACCCAGTTCGAACCGAACAAAAGGAACTACTACAATGGCTGATCTCGCAAAGATCGTTGAAGACCTGTCCGCCCTGACCGTCCTGGAAGCCGCTGAGCTTTCCAAGCTTCTCGAAGAGAAGTGGGGCGTTTCGGCTGCAGCTCCCGTAGCTGTTGCTGCTGCTGGCGGCGCTGCTGCTCCGGCTGCTGCTGAAGAAGAAAAGACCGAATTCGACGTTATCCTCGTTGACGCTGGCGCCAACAAGATCAACGTCATCAAGGAAGTCCGCGGCATCACCGGCCTCGGCCTCAAGGAAGCCAAGGACCTGGTCGAAGGCGCTCCGAAGCCGGTCAAGGAAGCCGTTTCCAAGGCTGAAGCCGCTGACCTCAAGAAGAAGCTTGAGGACGCCGGCGCCAAGGTCGACGTCAAGTAATACCGGAATACGATGGGAGAGGGTTTCGACCCTCTCCCATTGCTCCTTTCCGCTGAACTGATTACCCAAAAGCCGCAAAAACGGCTTTTGGGTAATGGGTTCTTCAAGAGGATGGTCTTCGACCCGCAAGATTGGGCAATCCGGCCCGTCGACCGGCAGCAAGACGAGTTTGAACCAACCCATTGGTCGACGGGATCGACTGGCCAGCGAACCCCGTCCGTTGCAGGCCCGGATGCAAATTTGAAGGAGCGACGATGGCTCAGACCCTTTCGTTTAACGGTCGTAGGCGCGTACGCAAGTTTTTTGGTAAAATCCCCGAAGTCGCTGAAATGCCGAACCTCATCGAGGTTCAGAAAGCGTCTTACGATCAATTCCTGATGGTTGAAGAGCCCGCCGGCGGTCGTCCGGAGGAGGGCCTTCAGGCCGTTTTCAAGTCGGTTTTCCCGATCACGGACTTCTCCGGCGCTTCCATGCTCGAATTCGTTTCCTACGAGTTCGAACAGCCGAAGTTCGACGTCGAGGAATGCCGCCAGCGTGACCTGACCTATGCAGCGCCCCTCAAGGTGACGCTGCGCCTCATCGTGTTCGATATCGACGAGGATACGGGCGCCAAGTCCATCAAGGACATCAAGGAACAGAACGTCTACATGGGCGACATGCCGCTCATGACCGACAACGGTACGTTCATCGTCAACGGCACCGAGCGCGTCATCGTTTCCCAGATGCACCGTTCGCCGGGCGTGTTCTTCGACCACGACAAGGGCAAGAGCCATTCTTCCGGCAAGCTGCTCTTCGCCGCCCGCGTCATCCCGTATCGCGGTTCCTGGCTCGACATCGAGTTCGACGCCAAGGATATCGTGCATGCGCGCATCGACCGCCGCCGCAAGATCCCCGTCACCTCGCTGCTCATGGCTCTCGGCATGGACGGCGAAGACATCCTGTCGACCTTCTACACGAAGTCGCTCTACCAGCGCGACGGCGAAGGCTGGCGCGTACCGTTCAATCCCGACGCGCTGAAGGGCCAGAAGGCCGTCGCGGACATGATCGACGCCGACACGGGTGAAGTGGTCGTCGAGATCGGCAAGAAGCTGACCCCGCGTCTGCTGCGCTCGCTCTCCGAAAAGGGCCTCAAGGCCCTCAAGGCGACCGACGAAGACCTCTACGGCAACTATCTCGCCGAAGACGTCGTCAACTACGGCACGGGTGAAATCTACCTCGAAGCCGGCGACGAAATCGACGAGAAGACCCTGCCGGTCATCCTGTCGGCCGGTTTCGACGAAATCCCGGTCCTCGACATCGACCACATCAATGTCGGCGCCTACATCCGCAACACGCTTTCGGCAGACAAGAACGAGAACCGTCAGGACGCTCTGTTCGATATCTATCGCGTCATGCGTCCGGGTGAACCGCCGACCATGGATTCGGCCGAAGCCATGTTCAACACGCTGTTCTTCGATGCGGAGCGTTACGACCTCTCCGCCGTCGGCCGCGTGAAGATGAACATGCGCCTCGATCTCGACGTCGCCGACACGGTCCGCACGCTGCGCAAGGACGATATCCTTGCCGTCGTGAAGATGCTTGTCGAACTGCGCGACGGCAAGGGCGAGATCGACGACATCGACAACCTCGGCAACCGCCGCGTCCGTTCGGTCGGCGAGCTGATGGAGAACCAGTACCGTCTCGGCTTGCTCCGCATGGAGCGTGCGATCAAGGAACGCATGTCCTCGATCGAGATCGACACGGTCATGCCGCAGGACCTGATCAACGCGAAGCCGGCAGCCGCCGCCGTTCGCGAATTCTTCGGTTCCTCGCAGCTCTCGCAGTTCATGGACCAGGTGAACCCGCTTTCGGAAATCACCCACAAGCGCCGTCTTTCGGCTCTTGGCCCGGGTGGTCTGACCCGTGAGCGCGCAGGCTTCGAAGTCCGCGACGTTCATCCGACCCACTATGGCCGTATCTGCCCGATCGAAACGCCGGAAGGCCCGAACATCGGTCTGATCAACTCGCTCGCAACCTTCGCCCGCGTCAACAAGTACGGCTTCATCGAAAGCCCGTACCGCAAGATCGTCGACGGCAAGGTGACGAACGATGTGGTCTACCTCTCCGCCATGGAAGAGGCCAAGTACCACGTCGCCCAGGCCAACTCGGTGCTCGAAGCCGACAACTCCTTCGCTGAAGAGTTCGTCGTCTGCCGTCACTCGGGCGAAGTCATGCTCGCCCCGCGCGACCAGATCAACCTCATGGACGTTTCGCCGAAGCAGCTC
The DNA here is from genome assembly GCF_020883495.1 of Shinella zoogloeoides. Taxonomy (NCBI): domain Bacteria; kingdom Pseudomonadati; phylum Pseudomonadota; class Alphaproteobacteria; order Hyphomicrobiales; family Rhizobiaceae; genus Shinella; species Shinella zoogloeoides. The sequence continues at coordinate 1,331,141 of NZ_CP086610.1, forward strand.
GTTTCGGTCGCGGCGGCGCTCATCCCGTTCCTCGAGAACGACGACGCCAACCGCGCGCTCATGGGTTCGAACATGCAGCGTCAGGCCGTGCCGCTCCTGCGCGCGGAAGCGCCGTTCGTCGGCACCGGCATGGAGCCGGTCGTCGCCCGTGACTCGGGCGCCGCCATCGCGGCCCGCCGCGGCGGTGTCGTCGACCAGGTCGACGCGACGCGTATCGTTATCCGCGCCACCGAAGACCTCGATCCGTCGAAGTCCGGCGTCGATATCTACCGTCTGCAGAAGTTCCAGCGTTCCAACCAGAACACCTGCGTCAACCAGCGCCCGCTGGTCACCGTCGGTGACGTTCTGAACAAGGGCGACATCATCGCGGACGGTCCGTCGACCGACCTCGGCGACCTCGCGCTCGGCCGCAACGCGCTCGTCGCGTTCATGCCGTGGAACGGCTACAACTACGAAGACTCGATCCTGATGTCCGAGCGCATCGTCTCCGACGACGTGTTCACCTCGATCCACATCGAGGAATTCGAAGTCATGGCCCGCGACACCAAGCTGGGTCCGGAAGAAATCACGCGCGACATTCCGAACGTTTCGGAAGAAGCGCTGAAGAACCTCGACGAAGCCGGTATCGTCTATATCGGTGCAGAGGTTCAGCCGGGCGACATCCTGGTCGGCAAGATCACCCCGAAGGGCGAAAGCCCGATGACGCCGGAAGAAAAGCTCCTGCGCGCCATCTTCGGTGAAAAGGCCTCCGACGTTCGCGACACCTCCATGCGCATGCCGCCCGGCACCTTCGGCACGGTCGTCGAAGTTCGCGTCTTCAACCGCCACGGCGTGGAGAAGGACGAACGCGCGATGGCGATCGAGCGTGAAGAGATCGAGCGTCTGGCAAAGGACCGTGACGACGAGCAGGCGATCCTCGACCGTAACGTCTACGGCCGTCTGATCGACATGCTGCGCGGTCACGTCGCCGTTGCCGGCCCGAAGTCCTTCAAGAAGGGCACCGAGCTTTCGAACGCCGTCGTCTCCGAATATCCCCGCTCGCAGTGGTGGATGTTCGCCGTCGAGGACGAGAAGGTTCAGGGCGAGATCGAAGCCCTCCGTGGCCAGTACGACGAATCCAAGTCGCGCCTTGAACAGCGCTTCATGGACAAGGTCGAAAAGGTCCAGCGCGGCGACGAAATGCCCCCGGGCGTCATGAAGATGGTCAAGGTCTTCGTCGCTGTTAAGCGCAAGATCCAGCCGGGCGACAAGATGGCCGGCCGTCACGGCAACAAGGGTGTCGTCTCGCGCATCCTGCCGATCGAGGACATGCCGTTCCTCGAAGACGGCACGCATGTCGACATCTGCTTGAACCCGCTGGGCGTGCCTTCGCGCATGAACGTCGGCCAGATCCTCGAAACCCACCTTGCCTGGGCTTGCGCTGGCATGGGCAAGAAGATCGGCGACCTGCTCGACGAGTACCGCAAGACCATGGACATCACGGACCTGAAGCGCGAGCTGACGGAAGTGTATGAAAGCGAAGCCAAGGACGAAGTCGCTCACTTCGACGACGACGCCCTGGTCAAGCTTGCCGAGCAGTCCCGCAAGGGCGTCTCCATCGCAACCCCGGTCTTCGACGGCGCGCATGAACCCGACGTTGCCGGCATGCTGGAGCGCGCAGGTCTTGCCTCGTCCGGCCAGTCGGTTCTCTACGACGGCCGTACGGGTGAAGCCTTCGACCGCCAGGTCACCGTCGGCTACATGTACATGATCAAGCTGAACCACCTCGTGGACGACAAGATCCACGCCCGTTCGATCGGCCCGTACTCGCTCGTTACCCAGCAGCCGCTGGGCGGCAAGGCGCAGTTCGGCGGCCAGCGCTTCGGGGAAATGGAGGTCTGGGCGCTCGAAGCCTACGGCGCCGCCTATACGCTGCAGGAAATGCTGACCGTGAAGTCGGACGACGTCGCGGGCCGCACCAAGGTGTACGAGGCGATCGTGCGTGGCGACGACACGTTCGAGGCGGGCATTCCGGAGAGCTTCAACGTTCTCGTCAAGGAAATGCGCTCGCTCGGTCTGTCGGTCGAACTCGAGAACTCGAAGGTCGATCCGAACGCGGAAGCCGGCCAGCTTCCCGACGCGGCGGAATAAGCCTGATGATCCGGTGCGCGCTTCAAGGCGCGCACCGTCACCGCCTCGGCCCGGTCGGGCAGGGGCGGCTCATCCGTTTCGAGCAGCCTTGCGGCACCCGGGTATCGCCGCAATTGGTTGCTAAGCAGAGGGCCACTGGCCCACGAAGGAGATAGGCATGAACCAAGAGGTCATGAACCTTTTCAACCCGCAGGTGCCTGCGCAGACGTTCGACTCCATCCGTATTTCGATCGCGTCGCCGGAAAAGATCCTGTCCTGGTCGTATGGCGAGATCAAGAAGCCGGAAACGATCAACTACCGTACGTTCAAGCCGGAACGTGACGGTCTCTTCTGCGCGCGCATCTTTGGTCCGATCAAGGACTACGAGTGCCTGTGCGGCAAGTACAAGCGCATGAAGTACAAGGGCATCATCTGCGAAAAGTGCGGCGTCGAAGTCACGCTGTCGCGCGTTCGCCGTGAGCGCATGGGCCATATCGAGCTCGCCGCTCCCGTTGCCCATATCTGGTTCCTGAAGTCGCTGCCCTCGCGCATCGCCACGCTCCTCGACATGACCCTCAAGGATGTCGAGCGCGTTCTCTATTTCGAGAACTATATCGTGACGGAGCCGGGCCTGACCGCGCTCAAGGAAAACCAGCTTCTTTCCGAAGAAGAATACATGATCGCCGTCGATGAATATGGTGAAGACCAGTTCACGGCGATGATCGGCGCCGAGGCCATCTACGAGATGCTCGCTTCGATGAACCTCGAGAAGATCGCCGGCGACCTGCGTTCTGATCTGGCCGACACCACGTCGGACCTGAAGCAGAAGAAGCTGATGAAGCGCCTGAAGATCGTCGAGAACTTCATGGAATCCGGCAACCGTCCGGAATGGATGATCATGAAGGTCGTTCCGGTGATCCCGCCGGACCTGCGTCCGCTGGTTCCGCTGGACGGCGGCCGCTTCGCGACGTCGGACCTCAACGATCTCTATCGCCGCGTCATCAACCGTAACAACCGTCTGAAGCGCCTCATCGAGCTGCGCGCACCGGGCATCATCATCCGTAACGAGAAGCGCATGCTTCAGGAATCGGTTGACGCCCTGTTCGACAACGGCCGCCGCGGCCGCGTCATCACCGGCGCCAACAAGCGCCCGCTGAAGTCGCTGTCCGACATGCTCAAGGGCAAGCAGGGCCGCTTCCGCCAGAACCTGCTCGGCAAGCGCGTCGACTATTCCGGCCGTTCGGTCATCGTGACGGGCCCGGAACTCAAGCTGCACCAGTGCGGCCTGCCGAAGAAGATGGCGCTCGAACTGTTCAAGCCGTTCATCTACGCCCGCCTCGACGCGAAGGGTTTCTCCTCGACCGTCAAGCAGGCCAAGAAGCTCGTCGAAAAGGAAAAGCCGGAAGTCTGGGATATCCTCGATGAGGTCATCCGCGAGCATCCGGTTCTCCTGAACCGTGCGCCGACGCTCCACCGTCTGGGCATCCAGGCCTTCGAGCCGACCCTGGTCGAAGGCAAGGCCATCCAGCTTCACCCGCTCGTCTGCACGGCCTTCAACGCCGACTTTGACGGCGACCAGATGGCCGTTCACGTCCCGCTCTCGCTGGAAGCCCAGCTTGAAGCGCGCGTGCTCATGATGTCGACGAACAACATCCTGCATCCGGCGAACGGCGCACCGATCATCGTGCCCTCGCAGGACATGGTTCTCGGCCTCTACTATCTGGCGATCCAGAACCAGAACGAGCCGGGCGAAGGCATGGCCTTCTCCGACATGGGCGAACTGCACCATGCTCTGGAAAACAAGGTCGTCACGCTGCACGCCAAGATCCGTGGTCGCTTCAAGTCGGTCGATGCCGACGGCAAGCCCTACACGAAGATCTATGAAACGACGCCCGGCCGCATGATCATCGGCGAACTGCTGCCGAAGAACGGCAACATTCCGTTCGACATCTGCAACCAGGAAATGACCAAGAAGAACATCTCGAAGATGATCGACACGGTCTACCGTCATTGCGGCCAGAAGGACACGGTCATCTTCTGCGACCGCATCATGCAGCTCGGCTTCGCCCATGCCTGCCGCGCCGGCATTTCGTTCGGCAAGGACGACATGATCATCCCGGAAACCAAGGTGAAGATCGTCGGCGATACCGAAACCCTGGTCAAGGAATACGAGCAGCAGTACAACGATGGCCTGATCACTCAGGGCGAGAAGTACAACAAGGTCGTCGACGCCTGGGGCAAGGCTACCGAAAAGGTTGCGGAAGACATGATGGCCCGCATTAAGGCCGTCGAGTTCGACCCGGAAACCGGTCGCCAGAAGCCGATGAACGCGATCTACATGATGTCCCACTCGGGCGCCCGCGGTTCTCCGAACCAGATGCGCCAGTTGGGCGGCATGCGCGGCCTCATGGCGAAGCCCTCGGGCGAGATCATCGAAACGCCGATCATCTCGAACTTCAAGGAAGGCCTGACCGTGAACGAGTACTTCAACTCGACGCACGGCGCCCGTAAGGGTCTGGCAGACACCGCCTTGAAGACCGCGAACTCCGGTTACCTGACCCGTCGTCTCGTCGACGTCGCGCAGGATTGCATCGTCACGCATGTCGACTGCGGCACCGACAAGGGCCTCACGATGACGGCAATCGTCGACGCCGGCCAGGTCGTGGCTTCCATCGGCACCCGCGTTCTCGGCCGTACGGCTCTGGACGATATCGATCATCCGGTCACCGGCGCTCGTATCGTGGATGCCGGCAGGATGATCCTCGAGGCCGATGTCGTCGAGATCGAGAAGGCTGGTATCCAGTCGATCCGTATCCGTTCGGCGCTGACCTGCGAAATCCAGACCGGCGTCTGCGGCGTCTGCTACGGTCGCGACCTTGCACGCGGCACGCCCGTCAACATGGGCGAAGCCGTCGGCGTCATCGCGGCACAGTCGATCGGTGAACCGGGCACCCAGCTCACCATGCGTACCTTCCACCTTGGCGGCACGGCGACCGTGGTCGACCAGTCGTTCCTGGAAGCATCGTATGAAGGCACGGTGCAGATGAAGAACCGCAACATGCTGCGCAACTCCGAAGGCGCACTCGTCGCGATGGGCCGCAACATGGCGATCACCATCCTCGACGAGCGCGGCGTGGAACGTTCCTCGCAGCGCGTCGCCTACGGTTCGAAGATCTTCGTCGACGACGGCGACAAGGTGAAGCGCGGCCAGCGTCTCGCCGAGTGGGACCCCTACACCCGTCCGATGATGACGGAAGTCGAGGGCACCGTTCACTTCGAAGACGTTGTCGACGGTATCTCGGTTCTGGAATCGACGGACGAATCCACCGGCATCACCAAGCGTTCGGTCATCGACTGGCGCTCGACGCCGCGCGGTACGGACCTGAAGCCGGCCATCGTCATCAAGGACAAGAACGGCGCTGTCGCCAAGCTGTCCCGCGGTGGCGAAGCCCGCTTCATGCTCTCGGTCGACGCGATCCTCTCGGTCGAACCGGGACAGAAGGTCTCCCAGGGTGACGTTCTTGCCCGCTCGCCGCTGGAAAGCGCCAAGACCAAGGACATCACCGGCGGTCTGCCGCGCGTTGCCGAACTGTTCGAAGCCCGTCGTCCGAAGGACCACGCCATCATCGCTGAGATCGATGGTACGATCCGCTTCGGCCGCGACTACAAGAACAAGCGTCGCGTGCTGATCGAGCCGGCGGAAGACGGTGTCGAGCCGGTCGAATACCTGATCCCGAAGGGCAAGCCCTTCCACCTTCAGGACGGCGACTACATCGAAAAGGGTGACTACATCCTCGACGGCAACCCGGCGCCGCACGACATTCTGGCGATCAAGGGCGTGGAGGCACTCGCTTCCTACCTCGTGAACGAAATCCAGGAAGTCTACCGACTGCAGGGCGTTGTGATCAACGACAAGCACATCGAGGTGATCGTTCGCCAGATGCTGCAGAAGGTCGAGATCACGGATGCTGGCGACTCGACGTATATCGTCGGTGACAACATCGACCGTATCGAGCTGGAAGACGTCAACGACGCCCTGATCGAGGAAGGCAAGAAGCCGGCTTACGGCGATCCGGTCCTCCTCGGCATCACCAAGGCGTCGCTGCAGACCCCGTCGTTCATCTCGGCCGCTTCGTTCCAGGAGACCACCAAGGTCCTCACGGAAGCTGCGATTGCCGGCAAGACCGACGGCCTGCAGGGCCTCAAGGAAAACGTCATCGTCGGCCGCCTCATCCCGGCCGGTACCGGCGGCACCATGACCCAGATCCGCCGCATCGCGACGGCCCGCGACGAGATGATCCTCGACGAGCGCCGCAAGTCGACCGGCGCTGGCGTCGCCACCCCGATGCTGGCGGACCTCGCCGGCGGCGAAGGTGCCGCAGCCGAATAAGGCTGACGCTACGACAATACAGAACGCCGGGCCTTGCGCCCGGCGTTTTCGTTTGGCGGGGAGGGCGGTTCGCCGGTCCCATGCCAAAAACAAAAAAAGCCGCCCGGCGACCGGGCGGCTTTTTGCATTTCGGGAAGAAAGGGTCAGGCGAAGCGGATGATCGCGACTTCGCCTTCGAGCGCGCCCCGGTAGGCGGAGGCGTGCGGCTCGTCTTCCGGCTCGCCCGTCAGCGTGCCGATCTGGTCGAGGTCTGCTTCCAGGAACCCTTCCTCGGAAAGCGCGTTCAGGGCTTCCCGCACGGCGCTGTCGTCGTCCGGCGCACGCAGCATGACATGAATGTCGATGCCTTCGTCGCCCTCGCGCTCATAGGCCTTGCCGATGATGATGAAGACCATCGGCTCGTCGAGCGTATTGTTGTCGTTATCGGCGCTGGACGTCATGGCGGGTTCCTTTCGGGATCGGGTTGTGCTCGTTCTATAAAGGGTAGGGCGGCCGGACCCAAACGCAAAATCCGCCGCCCTTCAAAAAGATGAGAGAGAATCGGCGGATGTGCCGCGAGGCGTCCGACTCTTTCCGGTTGATTCCGCTTTCACGCTTTCTTAATGTTCTCCAGCGATGGCTCAGCCCGCCGCCTGCATGCTGAAACGGGGGCAGGGCAGGGCCGGAAAGCCCTGCTTTTCAGGCGGGGCAGCCATTCCGGCCCGGGATTCTTTGGCCGCGCCCCTTGACCTTTTGCCCTTAAGTCAGTAGACCGCACGCCATCAGAGCCTATGTGGGGCTGGCTGGTTCGGAATGACTCGTTCTGAAGTTCGCCTCAAACAGGGCTCGACGCACGTTGAGAACATGAATGCTGCACGCATGACGCGGTTATAGCGCGTCCTCTGCCTAACGAGGTCATCCACCAAGGTGGATCGGCCTTTTATTGCGCATGAACACGCGTGTGGCCACGAGCATTTTGCAGGCAAGCGGCACGCTTGGCGTCGCATAAATGCGGCAACCGAGTATGCCGGGGCGGTCCGCCGCTCCAAAACCGCCCGCAAGGGTAACAGACACGATTAAGGGATGGTTCTATGCCTACCGTAAACCAGTTGATCCGCAAGCCGCGCCAGGCGTCGGTTAAGCGCAACAAGGTTCCTGCCCTGCAGGAAAACCCGCAGAAGCGCGGCGTTTGCACCCGCGTCTACACGACGACCCCGAAGAAGCCGAACTCGGCTCTGCGTAAGGTCGCCAAGATCCGCCTGACCAATGGCTTCGAAGTCATCGGCTACATTCCGGGCGAAGGCCACAACCTGCAGGAACACTCCGTCGTCATGATCCGTGGCGGCCGCGTGAAGGACTTGCCGGGCGTGCGTTACCACATCATCCGCGGCGTTCTCGACACCCAGGGCGTCAAGAACCGCAAGCAGCGCCGCTCCAAGTACGGCGCGAAGCGTCCGAAGTAATACAGTAACCGGCGCCATTTCGCTGGTCAGAACCTTTTGAAGAAAGACGAAAAGTATGTCCCGTCGCCATAGAGCAGAAAAGCGCGAGATCAATCCGGACCCGAAGTTCGGCGATCTCGTCGTCACCAAGTTCATGAACGCCATCATGCTGGACGGCAAGAAGTCCGTCGCCGAAACGATCGTTTACGGCGCCTTCGATGTCGTTCAGGGCAAGGCCAAGCAGGATCCGCTCGGCGTGTTCCACTCGGCTCTCGACAACGTCGCTCCGCACGTCGAAGTGCGTTCGCGTCGCGTCGGTGGTGCGACGTACCAGGTTCCGGTCGATGTTCGTCCGGAGCGTCGTCAGGCTCTGGCCATCCGCTGGCTGATCGCCGCTGCCCGCAAGCGTAACGAAACGACCATGGTCGAGCGCCTCTCCGGCGAACTCATGGACGCAGCGAACAACCGCGGCAGCGCCGTCAAGAAGCGCGAAGACACGCACAAGATGGCTGACGCCAACCGTGCATTCTCGCACTACCGCTGGTAACCGAAACTAACGTCTCGAAAGGAGTCCGCTAATGGCTCGCGAATACAAAATCGAAGACTACCGTAATTTCGGTATCATGGCGCACATCGACGCCGGCAAGACGACGACGACCGAACGCATCCTCTACTACACCGGCAAGTCCCACAAGATCGGCGAAGTCCATGACGGCGCCGCCACCATGGACTGGATGGAGCAGGAGCAGGAACGCGGCATCACGATCACGTCCGCTGCGACCACGACCTTCTGGAAGGGCCGTGACGGCAAGACCCGCCGCTTCAACATCATCGACACCCCCGGCCACGTTGACTTCACCATCGAAGTCGAGCGTTCGCTGCGCGTTCTCGACGGTGCGATCGCCCTTCTCGACGCCAACGCCGGCGTTGAGCCGCAGACGGAAACCGTCTGGCGTCAGGCCGAGAAGTACAACGTTCCGCGCATGATCTTCTGCAACAAGATGGACAAGACCGGCGCGGACTTCTACCGCTCGGTTTCCATGATCAAGTCGCGCCTCGGCGCGACCGCAGTTGTCATGCAGCTTCCGATCGGCGCTGAAAGCGACTTCAAGGGCGTTATCGACCTCGTCGAGATGAACGCTCTCGTCTGGCGCGACGAATCGCTCGGCGCCCAGTGGGACGTCGTCGAAATTCCGGAAGACATGAAGGAAAAGGCCGAGGAATACCGCGAGAAGCTCATCGAGACCGTCGTCGAAATCGACGAAGCCGCGATGGAAGCCTATCTCGAAGGTAACTACCCGGACAACGACAAGATCCGCGAACTCGTTCGCCGCGGCACCATCGAAGTGAAGTTCCACCCGATGTTCTGCGGTACCGCGTTCAAGAACAAGGGCGTTCAGCCGCTCCTCGACGCCGTCGTCGACTACCTGCCGTCCCCGGCAGACATTCCGGCGATCAAGGGCATCGACGTGAAGACCGAAGGCGAAATCGAGCGTCACGCTGACGACAGCGAGCCGCTCTCCATGCTCGCCTTCAAGATCATGAACGACCCCTTCGTCGGTTCGCTCACCTTCGCCCGCATCTATTCCGGCAAGCTCGAAAAGGGCACGTCGGTCATGAACACGGTCAAGGAAAAGCGCGAGCGCGTCGGCCGTATGCTTCAGATGCATTCCAACTCGCGTGAAGACATCGAAGAAGCCTTCGCAGGCGACATCGTTGCTCTCGCCGGCCTCAAGGACACGACGACGGGCGACACGCTCTGCGATCCGCTGAAGCCGGTCATCCTCGAGCGCATGGAATTCCCCGAGCCGGTCATCCAGATCGCCATCGAGCCGAAGACCAAGAACGACCAGGAAAAGATGGGCCTCGCCCTGAACCGCCTGGCCGCCGAAGACCCGTCCTTCCGCGTCAAGACCGACGAAGAATCCGGCCAGACGATCATCGCTGGCATGGGCGAACTTCACCTCGACATCATCGTCGACCGTATGCGTCGCGAGTTCAAGGTCGAAGCGAACGTCGGCGCTCCGCAGGTTGCTTACCGTGAGACGATCACGCGCAAGACGGAGAAGGACTACACGCACAAGAAGCAGACCGGTGGTACCGGCCAGTTCGCCCGCGTGAAGCTCGTCTTCGAACCGAACCCGGATGGCGAAGATTTCGTCTTCGAATCCAAGATCGTCGGCGGTGCTGTTCCGAAGGAATACATCCCGGGCGTTCAGAAGGGTATCGAAAGCGTTCTGTCCTCGGGTCCGCTCGCAGGCTTCCCGATGCTCGGCGTCAAGGCGACGCTCATCGACGGCGCCTTCCACGACGTCGACTCCTCGGTCCTCGCCTTCGAAATCGCATCGCGTGCATGCTTCCGTGAAGCGTCCCGCGAAGCCGGCGCCCAGCTTCTGGAGCCGATGATGAAGGTCGAAGTCGTAACGCCGGAAGACTATGTCGGCGACGTCATCGGCGACCTGAACTCCCGTCGTGGCCAGATCCAGGGCCAGGAATCGCGCGGCGTCGCCGTCGTGATCTCTGCCAACGTGCCGCTGGCGAACATGTTCAAGTACGTCGACAACCTGCGCTCCATGTCGCAGGGCCGCGCCCAGTACTCGATGGTCTTCGACCATTACGCGCCGGTTCCGTCGAACGTCGCACAGGAAATCCAGGCAAAGTACTCCGGTCAGAAGTGACCGGGGTATCCCCCTCAAGAATTTGAACGAATTTCCCTTCGGGGATCAGGAACGGAGAGCCGGAAATGGCAAAAGGTAAGTTTGAGCGCAACAAGCCTCACGTAAACATCGGGACGATCGGCCACGTTGACCATGGCAAGACGTCGACGACTGCAGCGATCACGAAGTACTTCGGCGAGTTCAAGGCGTACGACCAGATCGACGCTGCCCCGGAAGAAAAGGCACGCGGCATCACCATCTCGACGGCGCACGTCGAATACGAGACGGCCAACCGTCACTATGCACACGTCGACTGCCCCGGCCACGCCGACTACGTCAAGAACATGATCACCGGTGCTGCCCAGATGGACGGCGCGATCCTCGTCGTTTCTGCTGCCGACGGCCCGATGCCGCAGACCCGCGAGCACATCCTGCTCGCCCGTCAGGTTGGCGTTCCGGCGATCGTCGTGTTCCTCAACAAGGTCGACCAGGTTGACGACGCCGAACTTCTCGAGCTCGTCGAGCTGGAAGTTCGCGAACTTCTGTCGTCCTACGAATTCCCGGGCGACGACATTCCGATCGTCAAGGGTTCGGCTCTTGCCGCTCTGGAAGACTCGAACAAGGAAATCGGCGAAGACGCGATCCGCGCCCTGATGGCCGCAGTCGACGACTACATCCCGACCCCGGAACGTCCGATCGACCTTCCGTTCCTGATGCCGATCGAAGACGTGTTCTCGATCTCGGGCCGTGGTACGGTTGTGACCGGCCGCGTCGAGCGCGGTATCGTCAAGGTTGGTGAGGAAATCGAAATCGTCGGCATCCGTCCGACGACGAAGACGACCTGCACGGGCGTTGAAATGTTCCGCAAGCTGCTCGACCAGGGCCAGGCCGGCGACAACATCGGTGCGCTGCTGCGCGGTGTGAACCGTGACGGCGTCGAGCGTGGCCAGATCCTGTGCAAGCCGGGTTCGGTCAAGCCGCACAAGAAGTTCAAGGCCGAAGCCTACATCCTGACGAAGGAAGAAGGCGGCCGTCATACGCCGTTCTTCACGAACTACCGTCCGCAGTTCTACTTCCGCACGACGGACGTAACGGGCATCGTTACGCTTCCGGAAGGCACGGAAATGGTCATGCCGGGCGACAACGTCACGGTTGACGTCGAGCTGATCGTTCCGATCGCGATGGAAGAAAAGCTGCGCTTCGCTATCCGCGAAGGCGGCCGTACCGTCGGCGCAGGCATCGTTGCCTCCATCGTCGAGTAAGTCTTAAGGCTTCAGGCCGCTGAAATAGGAAGGGCAGGATTGCATCCTGCCCCTCCGGTCTTTGATAATTTAGCGGACTGGCCTTTCGGCATTGTGTTTTCGTGCGCCTTCCTTTATGGGAAGCGCCAGAATCAAAAAAGCGCATTCCTCAAGAGAATCGCGCCGATAACGAACTAAGGAAAAAGTCGTATGAACGGCCAGAACATCCGCATCCGCCTCAAGGCGTTTGACCACCGGATCCTTGATGCCTCCACGCGTGAAATCGTGTCGACGGCAAAGCGCACCGGCGCAAGCGTCCGCGGTCCCGTTCCTCTCCCGACCCGTATTGAAAAGTTCACGGTCAACCGTTCGCCCCACGTTGACAAGAAGAGCCGTGAACAGTTCGAGATGCGCACCCACAAGCGCCTGCTCGACATCGTAGATCCGACGCCGCAGACGGTCGATGCTCTTATGAAGCTCGACCTTGCGGCCGGTGTGGACGTAGAGATCAAGCTCTAAGTCCTGGCGCAAGCCGAATAACAAGGAAGGTACGTGGCGAAAGCCGACGTCTTCTAAAAACGGGAAACCCGACGGCCTCGAGCCCGAGTGGAATCCTTAAACCAAGAGGCATGACGGGACGTCACGATCCCGCCAGGACTTCTAAGAGGATTGAACCATGCGTTCAGGTGTGATTGCACAGAAAGTAGGGATGACTCGCGTCTATAATGACGCAGGTGAGCACATCCCCGTAACAGTATTGCGACTGGACAACGTCCAGGTCGTTGCCCAGCGTACGCAGGACAAGAACGGCTACACGGCTGTTCAGCTCGGCGCCGGCTCTTCCAAGGTGAAGAACACGGCAAAGGCGCTCCGCGGCCAGTTCGCCGCTGCAAGCGTCGAGCCGAAGGCCAAGCTCGTCGAATTCCGCGTTTCGGAAGACAACCTCATCGAAATCGGCGCGGAACTGACCGCCAGCCATTTCGTCGCAGGCCAGCTCGTCGACGTTACCGGCACCACGATCGGTAAGGGCTTTGCCGGCGCCATGAAGCGCCACAACTTCGGCGGTCTTCGTGCAACGCACGGCGTTTCCGTTTCGCACCGTTCGCACGGTTCGACGGGTAACAACCAGGACCCGGGCAAGGTCTGGAAGGGCAAGCGCATGGCTGGTCACATGGGCCAGACGCGCGTCACCACCCAGAACCTCGAAGTCGTCTCCACCGACGAAGAGCGCGGTCTCATCCTCGTCAAGGGCGCAGTCCCGGGCTCCAAGGGCGCCTGGATCGTCGTTCGTGACGCCGTCAAGTCCGGCACCCCGTCCGACGCTCCGCGTCCGGCCGCCGTGCGCGCAGCCAAGTAAGGGAGCCTGATCATGGATCTCAAAGTCACGACCCTCGAAGGGAAGGACGCCGGCAAGGTCTCCCTCTCCGACGCGATCTTCGGCCTCGAGCCGCGCGAAGACATCATTGCCCGCGTCATCCGCTGGCAGCTCGCCAAGAAGCAGCAGGGCACGCACCAGTCGCTGACCCGCGGCGAAGTCGCTCGCACCGGCTCCAAGATGTACAAGCAGAAGGGTACGGGCCGCGCTCGTCACCATTCGGCTCGCGCTCCGCAGTTCCGCGGCGGTGCCAAGGCTCACGGCCCGGTATCCCGCAGCCACGCTCACGACCTGCCCAAGCAGGTTCGCGCGCTCGGCCTGCGTCACGCCCTCTCGGCCAAGATCAAGGCTGACGACGTCATCATCATTGATGATCTCGTTGCTGCAGAAGCAAAGACGAAGGCTCTGGCCGGCGCATTCGCTTCGCTCGGCCTCACCAATGCCCTCTTCATCGGCGGCGCAGAACTTGACGGCAACTTCAAGCTCGCAGCACGCAACATCCCGAACGTGGATGTCCTGCCGATCCAGGGTATCAATGTTTACGACATCCTGCGCCGCGGCAAGCTCGTGCTCTCCAAGGCTGCTGTAGAAGCCCTCGAGGAGCGGTTCAAATGACGGATCTTCGCCACTACGATGTGATCGTATCTCCTTCGATCACCGAAAAGTCGACGCTGGTATCCGAAAACAACCAGATCGTCTTCAACGTTGCCAAGCGCGCTTCCAAGCCTGAAATCAAGGCTGCGGTCGAAGCACTCTTCGGCGTCAAGGTCACGGCTGTGAACACGCTCGTCCGCAAGGGCAAGGTAAAGCGTTTCCGCGGCTTCGCCGGCCGGCAGGGAGATGTCAAGAAGGCTATCGTCACGCTCGCTGACGGTCAGTCCATCGACGTCTCCACCGGGCTCTAATCGGGCACTCGGCTAAAGAGGAAACAAGAAAATGGCATTGAAACACTTCAATCCGACCACTCCGAGCCAGCGCCAGCTGGTCATCGTCGACCGGTCGGGCCTTTACAAGGGCAAGCCCGTAAAGGCTCTGACCGAAGGTCTCACCAAGAGCGGCGGCCGTAACAACCTTGGTCGTATCACTGCCCGCTTCATCGGCGGCGGTCACAAGCGTACCTACCGTCTCGTCGACTTCAAGCGTCGCAAGTTCGACGTCGAGGGCACGGTCGAGCGTCTGGAATACGACCCGAACCGCACCGCGTTCATCGCTCTGGTGAACTATGCCGACGGCGAGCAGGCCTACATCCTGGCTCCGCAGCGCCTGGCAGCCGGCGACAAGGTCATCGCCTCCAACAAGGCCGTTGACGTCAAGCCCGGCAACACCATGCCGCTGCAGTACATCCCGGTCGGTTCGATCGTTCACAACGTCGAAATGAAGCCGGGCAAGGGCGGCCAGATCGCCCGTTCCGCCGGCACCTTCGTCCAGCTCGTCGGCCGCGACCAGGGCATGGCGATCCTTCGCCTGAACTCGGGCGAGCAGCGCCTGGTTCACGCCTCCTGCCTCGCAACGGTCGGCGCCGTATCCAACCCGGACCACGGCAACATCAACGACGGCAAGGCCGGTCGTACCCGTTGGCGCGGCAAGACCCCGCATAACCGCGGCGTCGTCATGAACCCGGTCGACCACCCGCACGGCGGTGGTGAAGGCCGCACCTCCGGTGGTCGCCATCCGGTGTCCCCGTGGGGCAAGCCCACCAAGGGCAAGCGCACCCGTTCGAACAAGTCCACGGACAAGTTCATCATGCGCTCGCGCCACTTGAAGAAGAAGTAAGAGAGGTAGTCAGGAATGGCTCGTTCAGTATGGAAAGGCCCGTTTGTTGACGGCTATCTTCTCAAGAAGGCTGAGAAGGTTCGTGAAGGCGGTCGTAGCGAAGTGATCAAGATCTGGAGCCGTCGCTCCACGATCCTGCCGCAGTTCGTAGGTCTCACCTTCGGTGTCTACAACGGCAGCAAGCACATCCCGGTGGCCGTCAACGAAGACATGGTCGGCCACAAGTTTGGTGAATTCGCTCCGACGCGGACCTACTACGGTCACGGCGCGGACAAGAAGGCGAAGAGGAAGTAACGATGGGTAAGGCTAAAGCCGAACGTCGGCTGAAGGATAACGAGGCGCAGGCTATCGCGCGCACGATCCGCGTCAGCCCCCAGAAGCTCAACCTGCTTGCTGCGCTCATCCGCGGCAAGAAGGTCGACCGCGCTCTCGCCGAGCTTGAATTCTCGCGCAAGCGTAGCGCCGAGACCGTCAAGAAGACGCTTGAGTCTGCGATCGCCAACGCAGAAAACAACCACGACCTCGACGTCGATTCGCTGATCGTCGCAGAGGCCTATGTCGGCAAGTCGATCGTCATGAAGCGCTTTGCCGCTCGTGGCCGCGGCCGTGCATCGCGGATCGAGAAGCCTTTCTCGCATCTGACGATCGTCGTCCGTGAAGTCGAAGCCAAAGGGGAGGCCGCATAATGGGCCAGAAGATTAATCCGATCGGTTTCCGCCTCGGCATCAACCGTACCTGGGACAGCCGTTGGTTCGCCGACAACGCCGAATACGGCCAGCTGCTCCACGAAGACCTGAAGATCCGCGCTTTCGTCATGGAAGAGCTGAAGCAGGCCGGTATCGCCAAGGTCGTCATCGAGCGTCCGCACAAGAAGTGCCGCGTCACGATCCACTCGGCTCGCCCGGGTCTGATCATCGGCAAGAAGGGTGCAGACATCGAGAAGCTCCGCAAGAAGCTTTCCGAGATGACGAATTCCGAAACGCACCTCAACATCGTTGAAGTGCGCAAGCCGGAAGTCGACGCAACGCTGGTCGCTCAGTCGATCGCCCAGCAGCTCGAGCGCCGCGTGGCCTTCCGCCGTGCGATGAAGCGCGCCGTTCAGTCGGCCATGCGTCTTGGCGCCGAAGGCATCAAGATCACCTGCGCCGGCCGTCTCGGCGGTGCGGAAATCGCCCGTACGGAATGGTACCGCGAAGGTCGCGTTCCGCTTCACACGCTGCGTGCAGACATCGACTACGGTACGGCTGAAGCCGAAACCGCATTCGGCATCTGCGGCATCAAGGTCTGGATCTTCAAGGGCGAAATCCTTGAGCACGATCCGATGGCTTCTGAGCGTCGCGCCAGCGAAAGTGACAGCCAGGGTCCCGCAAGCCGTGAACGCGGCGATCGCGGCGACCGTCGTCGTGAAAACGCGTAACAGTCGCGTTTGGCAGCCAATATCGGAGAAGTAAAAAAATGTTGCAGCCAAAGCGTACCAAGTACCGCAAGCAGTTCAAGGGCCGCATCAAGGGTGTCGCCAAGGGCGGCTCCGAGCTCGCCTTCGGCGAGTTCGGCTTGAAGGCTCAGGAACCGAACCGCGTGAACGCTCGCGAGATCGAGGCGGCCCGCCGCGCGATCACCCGTTACATGAAGCGTGCCGGCCGTGTGTGGATCCGCGTGTTCCCCGACACCCCGGTTACCGCAAAGCCCACGGAAGTCCGCATGGGTAAGGGTAAGGGTTCGGTCGAATACTGGGCAGCCAAGGTCAAGCCCGGCCGTATGATGTTCGAGATCGACGGTGTTTCCGAGGAAATCGCGCGTGAAGCGCTTCGCCTCGGCTCGGCCAAGCTCTCGGTCAAGACGCGCTTCGTACAGCGCATTGCAGAGTAAGGAGCGAGCGCCATGAAAGCCGCAGACGTCAAGGCGCTGAGCGCCGACCAGCTCAACGAAGAGCTTGCCAAGCTGAAGAAAGAGCAGTTCAACCTGCGCTTCCAGAAGGCCACCGGCCAGCTTGAAAAGACCTCGCGTATCAACGAAGTCCGCAAGGACATCGCGCGCGTCAAGACCATTGCCCGCCAGAAGGCGGCAGAAGCCAAGGCCTAAGGACCAGAAAAATATGCCGAAACGCATTCTGCAGGGCACCGTAGTCAGCGACAAGAACGACAAGACCGTTGTCGTTCGCGTCGAGCGCCGCTTTGCTCACCCGCTGCTTCAGAAGACCGTTCGCCGGTCGAAGAAGTACAAGGCGCATGACGAGAACAACCAGTACAAGGTTGGCGACGTCGTTTCCATCCAGGAATGTGCGCCGATCTCCAAGGACAAGCGCTGGACCGTTGTAGCGGCCCAGGCTTAAATCATCAGAATTCGCGCCCGGCCCTTGCGTCTGGCGCGAAATCCTGTATGAAGCAGCGCAAGGACGCTCGGAATCACGAGCGTTCTTTTGCTTTGAGCGCACGGAAGGTCCATCGGCTCGCCGAAGTGGAAACCACCTTGGCAACACACCATCCCGCGCGAAAACATGAATTTCCATAAGCTGGAACAGGGGGCTAACACCCAACCGGTCCGGTAAAACAAGAAGGCGACCTGACATGATTCAGATGCAGACTAACCTCGACGTCGCGGATAATTCCGGCGCACGTCGTGTCATGTGCATCAAGGTGCTGGGCGGCTCCAAGCGCAAGTACGCTTCGGTCGGCGACATTATCGTCGTCTCGATCAAGGAAGCTATTCCGCGCGGCCGCGTGAAGAAGGGTGACGTGATGAAGGCGGTCGTCGTACGTACCGCCAAGGACATCCGTCGCGCCGACGGCAGCGTCATCCGTTTCGACAGCAACGCCGCTGTCCTGATCGACAACAAGAAAGAGCCGATCGGCACCCGTATCTTCGGACCGGTTCCGCGCGAACTTCGCGCCAAGAACCACATGAAGATCATCTCGCTGGCTCCCGAAGTACTGTAAGGAGCGATGGCTATGCAAAAGATTCGCAAGGGCGACAAAGTCGTCGTACTCACCGGCAAGGACAAGGGCCGTACCGGTGAAGTCGTGCAGGTAATGCCGAAGGAAGACCGCGCGGTCGTCAAGGGTATCAACCTGGTGAAGCGTCACCAGCGCCAGACCCAGACCCAGGAAGCCGGCATCATCACCAAGGAAGCTTCGATCCATCTGTCGAACATCGCGATCGCCGACCCCAAGGACGGCAAGCCGACCCGCGTCGGTTTCAAGGTCGAAGGCGACAAGAAGGTTCGTGTAGCAAAGCGTTCGGGAGTGTCGATCGATGGCTGACACCAAGTATGAGCCGCGCCTCAAGAAGGAATACGTCGAGCGTATCCGCAAGGCGCTTCAGGAGCAGTTCTCCTTCGCCAACGAGATGCAGATCCCGCGTCTCGACAAGATCGTCATCAACATGGGCGTAGGCGAAGCCACGGCGGACTCCAAGAAGCCCACCGTTGCTGCTGCCGACCTCGCAGCGATCGCCGGCCAGAAGCCGGTCATCACGCGCGCTCGTAACTCCATCGCGGGCTTCAAGGTCCGTGAAGGCATGCCGATCGGCGCGAAGGTCACCCTGCGCGGCGCCCGCATGTACGAATTTCTGGATCGCCTCGTGAACATCGCGCTGCCCCGCGTACGCGACTTCCGTGGTCTGAACCCGAAGTCCTTCGATGGCCGTGGCAACTTCGCCATGGGTATCAAGGAGCACATTGTGTTCCCTGAGATCAACTACGACAAGGTTGATCAGATGTGGGGCATGGACATCATCGTTTGCACGACGGCAAAGACGGACGACGAAGCACGGGCTCTTCTGAAAGAGTTCAACTTCCCGTTCCGCGCCTGACCGTAACGACAAGCGTAAAGAAGGATAACTGTTATGGCTAAAACCAGCGCAGTAGAAAAGAACAACCGTCGCCGCAAGCTTGTCGCCAGCCAGGCTTCCAAGCGCGCCGCTCTCAAGGCGGTCATCATGAACCAGTCTCTTCCGATCGAAGAGCGCTTCAAGGCAACCCTGAAGCTTGCCGAAATGCCGCGCAATGGCTCCAAGACCCGCATTCGCAACCGTTGCGAAGTCACGGGCCGTCCGCGCGCTTTCTATCGCAAACTCAAGATGTCGCGTATTGCGCTTCGCGAACTGGGCAATCTCGGCAAGGTGCCGGGTATCGTCAAGTCGAGCTGGTAAGGAGACGGGAACATGGCAATGACTGATCCCCTGGGCGATATGCTCACCCGTATCCGCAACGGCGCCGCTCGCCGCAAGTCCAGCGTTTCCACGCCGGCTTCCAAGCTGCGTGCACGCGTCCTGGACGTCCTTCAGGCTGAAGGCTACATCCGCGGATATTCGGAAGTCGAATTCGGCAACGGCAAGGCCGAGCTGAACATCGAACTCAAGTACTACGAAGGCGCATCGGTGATCCGCAAGATCGACCGCGTCTCCAAGCCGGGCCGCCGGGTCTATGTCTCGGTCAAGTCCATTCCGCAGGTCGCGAACGGCCTCGGCATCACCATCCTTTCGACCCCGAAGGGCGTGATGGCCGATCACCAGGCACGCGAACAGAACGTTGGTGGCGAGATTCTTTGCTCTGTCTTCTAAGACAGGGCATGGATCTCCATAACGAACAGACAGGATAAAACAATGTCTCGTATCGGTAAGAAGCCCGTTCCGGTTCCCGCTGGCGTCACCGCGACCGTTGACGGTCAGAAGGTCACCGCGAAGGGCCCGAAGGGCGAACTGTTCTTCGTCGCCAATGACGAAGTTTCGGTCAAGCTCGAAGACAACTCCGTTGTCGTCCAGCCGGTCAACCAGTCCAAGGACGCTCGTTCGAAGTGGGGCATGTCCCGCACGATGATCGAAGGCATCTTCAAGGGCGTGAAGGACGGCTACGAGCGCAAGCTCGAAATCAACGGCGTCGGTTACCGTGCGTCGCTCCAGGGCAAGAACCTGCAGCTCGCGCTCGGCTTCAGCCATGACGTCGTCTACCAGACGCCGGAAGGCATCACGATCGCTGTTCCGAAGCCGACCGAAATCATCGTGTCCGGCATCAACAAGCAGCAGGTCGGCCAGGTCGCTGCCGAAATCCGCGAATACCGTGGCCCCGAACCCTACAAGGGCAAGGGCGTCAAGTATGCGGAAGAACGCATCGTCCGCAAGGAAGGCAAGAAGAAGTAAGGATCACGCGAAATGGCTAGCACTAAAGAAGCTCTCGTGCGCCGCGCCAACCGCGTGCGCCGTTCCATCAAGGCGGTCGCCAATGGCCGTCCGCGCCTGTCGGTTCATCGCTCGTCGAAGAACATCTACGTACAGGTCATCGACGACGTTGCCGGCAAGACCCTTGCCGCCGCTTCGACGCTCGACACCGATCTGCGCTCGTCGCTGAAGACGGGCGCCGACACGGCAGCAGCCGCTGCCGTCGGCAAGCTCATTGCCGAGCGCGCTGTCAAGGCCGGCGTCAAGGACGTCGTCTTCGACCGTGGCGCCTTCCTCTATCACGGCCGCGTCAAGGCTCTTGCCGACGCAGCCCGTGAAGGTGGTCTGAACTTCTGATCTCCGGTCGGGCGCTCCAGGGCGCCCGCCGATCAGCTCAGGGTATCGGTCGCTTCCATTCATGAAATGGAGGCGACTTTCGTCAATCTGCCGATTGCACCCGGAAAAGAAAAAGGAAAAGGACAATGGCACAGGAAAAGCGCGGTCGTGACGACCGCCAGAACCGCGAAGAGCGCGACAGCGAGTTTGTCGACAAGCTCGTCGCGATCAACCGCGTCGCGAAGGTCGTCAAGGGCGGCCGTCGTTTCGGTTTTGCAGCTCTCGTCGTCGTCGGCGACCAGAAGGGCCGCGTAGGCTTCGGCCATGGCAAGGCTCGTGAAGTTCCGGAAGCGATCCGGAAGGCCACCGAAGCCGCCAAGCGCGACCTCATCTTCGTCCCGCTGCGCTCGGGCCGCACGCTGCACCATGACGTGCACGGCCGCCACGGCGCCGGCAAGGTTCTGCTTCGTTCGGCCAAGGCCGGTACCGGTATCATCGCCGGTGGTCCGATGCGCGCCGTCTTCGAAACGCTCGGCGTTCATGACGTCGTCGCCAAGTCGACCGGTTCCTCGAACCCGTACAACATGATCCGCGCGACGTTCGACGCTCTCAAGAGCCAGATGCATCCGAAGGACATCGCAGCTCAGCGCGGCATGAAGTACGCCACGCTGCAGGCTCGTCGTCAGTCGGCTGGCGTTGCCGCTGAAGAATAAGGAGCACTGATCCATGGCTAAGAAAGAAACCGCCAAGAAGACGGTGACTGTCGAGCAGATCGGCAGCCCCATCCGCCGTCCGGCCATCCAGCGCGCCACGCTGGTCGGCCTGGGCCTGAACAAGATGCACCGGGTTCGCACGCTGGAAGACACCCCGTCTGTCCGCGGCATGATCCGTGCCGTCCAGCACCTCGTTCGCGTCGTCGAAGAGAAGTGAGGGGATAGATCATGAAGCTCAATGAAATCAAGGACAACGAAGGTTCTTCGAAGAGCCGTAAGCGCGTAGGTCGCGGTATCGGCTCTGGCAAGGGCAAGACCGGTGGTCGCGGCGTCAAGGGTCAGAAGGCCCGTTCGGGCGTCGCCATCAACGGCTTCGAAGGCGGTCAGATGCCCATCTACCGTCGCCTGCCGAAGCGCGGCTTCAACAACATCTTCGCGTCCGACTTCGTCATCGTTTCCCTGGACCGCGTCCAGAAGGCAATCGATGCCGGCAAGCTCGACGCCAAGGCGACTGTTGATGCGGCTGCTCTCAAGGCTGCCGGCGTCATCCGCCGCGAAAAGGACGGCGTGCGCATCCTCGCCGACGGCGAACTGAAGGCCAAGGTTGCCTTCGAAGTCGCCGGTGCCTCCAAGCCGGCGATCGAGAAGATCGAAAAGGCTGGCGGTTCGGTGAAGCTGCTGGTCGCAGCAGCGGAAGCCGCAGAATAATTCGACAAATGATCGCCCGGTGTGCTTCACACCGGGCGATTTTGCTCCCATATGTGAGCCTCACAACGACGGCCCGGATTCTTATCCCCGCTGTTGTCCGGACAAAAAACCAGGGTGAGGCCGGGATTGCTTGACAATCCGCGTTTCAACCGGTTTAGGCTCCATCCGCCCGATTTGCCGCATGGCAGAAGGGCACGACCAATTTCAGCATCGGCGTCGTCGGTCCGGGGAGGGCTGGCCGCAGGTGCCAACGGATCAGCCATTCCGGACCTGGCCGGGCTTCACCGCCGCCGGATCGGCTACGCGGAGAAATGCATGGCTTCGGCAGCGGAACAACTCGCCTCTAATCTCAACTTCTCGACTTTCGCCAAGGCGGAAGATCTGAAGAAGCGTCTCTGGTTCACGCTGGGCGCGCTGCTCGTCTATCGTCTCGGCACCTATATCCCGTTGCCGGGCCTCAACCCCGATGCCTTCGCCCAGGCCTTCCGTGGCCAGTCGGGCGGCATTCTCGGCCTCTTCAACATGTTCTCCGGCGGCGCCGTCGAGCGCATGGCGATCTTCGCGCTCGGCATCATGCCGTATATTTCCGCGTCGATCATCGTGCAGCTCATGACCTCGGTCGTTCCCTCGCTGGAACAGCTCAAGAAGGAAGGCGAGCAGGGGCGCAAGATCATCAACCAGTACACCCGCTACGGCACGGTGCTGCTCGGCACGCTGCAGGCCTACGGTATCGCGGTGGGCCTCGAGAGCGGGGCAGGGCTGGTCAACGATCCGGGCTGGTTCTTCCGCATCTCCACCGTCATCTCGCTGCTCGGCGGCACCATGTTCCTGATGTGGCTCGGTGAGCAGATCACCTCGCGCGGCATCGGCAACGGCATCTCGCTGATCATCTTCGCCGGCATCGTCGCCGCCCTTCCGCATGCCCTTGCCGGCACGCTGGAACTCGGCCGCACCGGCGCGCTCTCGATCGGCGTCATCATCGCCGTCGTCGTCATGGCCGTTGGCGTCATCGCGCTCATCGTCTTCGTGGAACGCGCCCAGCGCCGCCTTCTGATCCAGTATCCGAAGCGTCAGGTCGGCAACCGCATGTTCCAGGGCGATACCTCGCACCTGCCGCTGAAGCTCAACACCGCGGGTGTCATCCCGGCGATCTTCGCCTCGTCGCTGCTGCTGCTGCCGGCGACGCTGGCGGGCTTCTCCAACACGGCGGAGCTGCCGTCCTGGGCCACGTCCGCCATCGCGGCGCTCGGCCATGGCAGGCCGCTCTACATGGTGCTCTACGCCGCCATGATCGCCTTCTTCGCCTTCTTCTACACCGCCATCGTCTTCAATCCGAAGGACACGGCCGACAATCTGAAGAAGCACGGCGGCTTCATCCCCGGCATCCGCCCGGGCGAGCGCACCGCCGAATATATCGACTACGTGCTGACCCGCATCACGGTCATCGGCGCGGCTTACCTGATGTTCGTCTGCATTCTTCCGGAAATCCTGATCGCGCAGACCGGCGTGCCGTTCTACCTTGGTGGTACGTCGCTTTTGATTGTTGTCAGCGTGACCCTGGATACTGTAGCACAGATACAGGGTCACCTGATTGCTCAGCAGTATGAGGGGCTGATCAAGAAGTCGAAGCTGCGTGGAGGAAAGAGGGGACGATGAGACTGATTTTTCTGGGACCGCCGGGCGCTGGCAAGGGGACTCAAGCCAAGCTCCTGACGGAGAAGTACGGTATTCCGCAGCTTTCCACCGGTGACATGCTGCGGGCGGCCGTTGCTGCTGGCACGGATGTCGGCAAGCGCGCCAAGGCTGTCATGGATGCCGGCCAGCTCGTTTCCGATGCCATCGTCAACGAAATCGTTTCCGATCGCATCGATTCGCCGGACTGCGCCCGGGGCTTCATCCTCGACGGTTACCCGCGCACGGTTCCGCAGGCCGAAGCCCTCGACCAGATCCTCGCCGGCAAGGGCATCGCGCTCGATGCCGTCGTCGAGTTGAAGGTCGACGAGGATGCGCTGGTCAGGCGCATGGAGAATCGCGTGGCCGAAACGATCGCCGCCGGCGGTACGGTTCGCTCCGACGACAATCCCGAGGCCTTCAAGCGCCGCCTGACGGAATATCGCGAGAAGACCGCCCCGCTGTCGAATTACTACGCTTCGACGGGCAAGCTTCAGACGGTCGACGGCATGGCCAATGTCGACAAGGTGACCGCAGAGATTGCGGGAATCCTCGAGAACGCCTGATATCAGGTTAAAAAGGACGGCCGGGGAGTTGACTTTTTCGGCCGATTCCCCTTAAGACAGCGCCAACTCGCGACATACCATTGCGATCGGCGCGGATTTCCAAGAACGAAGTCCGGGTTCGGTCGTTTTCGACATGTCCCGAACATCAGATTGAGCGACACGGCCTTGAGGCCGTTTCAAGTGAAGAAAACCACTTGCCGGATGGCAACTGGAAGCAAGGAGAACAGGCGTGGCACGTATCGCTGGCGTCAACATCCCGACCGCAAAGCGCGTTGTCATCGCGCTCCGCTATATCCACGGGATCGGCCCGAAGTTTGCACAGGAAATCATCGAGAAGGTCGGTATCCCGGCTGATCGTCGCGTGCATCAGCTCACGGACGCAGAAATCCTGCAGATCCGCGAAACCATCGACCGCGACTACCAGGTCGAAGGCGACCTGCGTCGTGAAACCTCGATGAACATCAAGCGTCTCATGGACCTCGGTTGCTACCGTGGCCTGCGTCATCGCCGTAGCCTCCCGGTTCGCGGCCAGCGCACGCACACCAACGCCCGCACCCGCAAGGGCCCGGCCAAGGCCATCGCAGGCAAGAAGAAGTAATTTCCCGGAAACGGGGAACGGGAGGCTGGCGCTTCGCGCCGGCCTCTTTTGAGTTTCGAGCGGGGCCTTGTCTTTCATCAAGGGTCCCGGTCGGTGGAGCTGCTGGTGCTACGGCAGTGACGATATCGCCGCAGACGGACGCTTTCGGGCCTGTCTGCAAATACTGTTCAGGGCAGGGGATTCGTCCCGGCCCGGTGGAGCCGCTGGAATTACGGCGGTGTCGAGATCAACGAAAGGACTACCCATGGCCAAGGAAGCCGCACGCGTTCGCCGTCGCGAACGCAAGAACATCACCTCGGGTGTTGCTCACGTCAATTCTTCGTTCAACAACACGATGATCACCATCACCGACGCACAGGGCAACGCGATTGCCTGGTCGTCCGCCGGTGCAAAGGGCTTCAAGGGTTCGCGCAAGTCGACCCCGTTCGCGGCCCAGATCGCTGCCGAAGACTGCGCCAAGAAGGCCCAGGAACACGGCATGAAGTCGCTGGAAGTCGAAGTCTGCGGTCCGGGTTCCGGCCGCGAATCGGCTCTGCGCGCCCTCCAGGCTGCCGGCTTCATGATCACGTCCATCCGCGACGTGACCCCGATCCCGCACAACGGTTGCCGTCCGCGCAAGAAGCGCCGCGTCTGATCATCGACTTCAAACGACCGTGGAGGCCATCCGGCTTCCGCGGTTCTTCGGGGCTCGGCCGTCACGATTGGATGGTGGCGGCGAACGGAAGGCAAAACATATGATCCAGAAAAACTGGCAGGAACTGATCAAGCCGAACAAGGTGGAGTTCACCTCCTCCGGCCGCACCAAGGCAAGCCTTGTAGCAGAGCCGCTGGAGCGCGGCTTCGGCCTGACGCTCGGCAACGCGCTGCGTCGCGTGCTCCTGTCGTCGCTGCGCGGTGCGGCTGTTACCGCCGTGCAGATCGACGGCGTCCTGCACGAGTTCTCCTCCATCCCGGGCGTCCGGGAAGATGTGACGGATATCGTGCTCAACATCAAGGAAATCGCCATCAAGATGGATGGCGACGATTCCAAGCGCATGGTCGTGCGCAAGCAGGGTCCGGGCGTCGTAACCGCTGGTGATATCCAGACGGTCGGCGACATCGAGATCCTGAACCCCGACCACGTGATCTGCACCCTCGACGAGGGCGCGGAAATCCGCATGGAGTTCACGGTCAACAACGGCAAGGGCTATGTCCCGGCCGACCGTAACCGCTCCGAAGACGCGCCGATCGGCCTCATCCCGGTCGACAGCCTCTACTCGCCGGTCAAGAAAGTGTCCTACAAGGTGGAAAACACCCGTGAAGGCCAGGTTCTCGACTATGACAAGCTGACGATGACCATCGAAACCGATGGTTCCGTCACCGGCGAAGATGCGATCGCGTTCGCGGCCCGTATTCTCCAGGACCAGCTCTCGGTCTTCGTCAACTTCGACGAACCGCAGAAGGAAGCCGAGGAAGAATCGGTCACGGAACTGGCGTTCAACCCGGCGCTCCTCAAGAAGGTCGACGAACTGGAACTTTCGGTCCGTTCGGCGAACTGCCTGAAGAACGACAACATCGTCTACATCGGCGATCTCATTCAGAAGACCGAAGCCGAAATGCTTCGCACTCCGAATTTTGGTCGCAAGTCGCTCAACGAGATCAAGGAAGTTCTCGCTTCCATGGGCCTGCACCTCGGCATGGAAGTGCCCGCATGGCCGCCGGAGAACATCGAAGATCTCGCCAAGCGCTACGAAGACCAATACTAACCATCAAACGGCAGGCTACCTGCCTGCATGTGAAGGAGAACCGAGATGCGCCACCAGAATTCCGGTCGCAAACTCAACCGTACCGCCAGCCACCGTAAGGCGATGTTCGCCAACATGGCTGCTTCGCTCATCCAGCATGAGCAGATCGTAACGACGCTGCCGAAGGCGAAGGAAATTCGCCCGATCGTCGAGAAGCTCGTCACCCTCGGCAAGCGCGGCGACCTGCACGCTCGCCGTCAGGCGATCTCGCAGATCCGCGACGTTGCTGTCGTTTCGAAGCTCTTCGACGCGATCGCAAGCCGCTATGCCAACCGCAACGGTGGCTACCTGCGCATCATGAAGGCCGGCTTCCGCCACGGCGACAACGCCCCGCTCGCAGTCATCGAATTCGTTGACCGCGACGTCGATGCCAAGGGCGCTGCCGACAAGGCTCGCGTTGCTGCTGAAGCAGCCGCTGCCGAAGCTGCCTGATACGATAAGCATTCTTCCGAATGCCATGAAGCCGGGTGCCTCGCACCCGGCTTTTTGTTTGCCCGCGGCGCCGGATCAAGGTTTTGGAAACCATGTCTCTAGGCATTGTTTTCAGCCCTCGGGGATAGCATTTCCCGCGGTCTAATCGGATTTGGGTGATGGGCGAGAATTTCGCATTCCTGCTGCCGGTGGTTCTCACCCTGTTCGGCGTCGCCTTCCTCGTCGTCGGGCGCTTCGGCAATCGTGCCGCGCTGCTTTGGGGTGCGGGCTATCTCTGCGCGGCCGTCGGCTTCCTCGTGCCGCTCCTCGAGGTCGTGGTGCCCATACCCGTCGTGGCGATGACGGCGGATGCCGCCTTCCTTTCGGCCTTCTTCCTCTACAGCCAGGCGCTGGTCACGCATTTTGCCGCGCGGCGGCTGATGGCCGTTCGTCTTGGCGTGGTCGCCGTTGCCTATGCCAGTACCTCTCTGGCCGTTCTGGTCGGTGAAAGCCTCCGCTTCGAGCTTTTCATCAATGACATCGCCTGCAGCACGCTGTTGCTGATCGCGATATTGGCCTCCTGGCGGCGTTCGCACAGCCGGATCGACCGGGTGCTCTTCGGCGCCGTGGGATTCGTCATCGCGGAAACGACCGTGCGCACGATGGTCTTCTTCTTCATGGCCGGCCTGCCCGCCATGGGGGCGTTCATCGGTTCGACCTATGCCTATGTCATGCAGGTCACGGCGACGATCGGCGCGCTGGTGATGGCCCTGACGGCGCTGGCTTCCGTCGCGCTGCGGATCGTCGAACGGCATAGAAAGGCTTCGGAGGAGGACCCGCTGACCGGCCTTCTGAACCGTCGCGGCTTCGAGCAACTCGTCGGCGAGGGCGCACGCGCGCCGAAGGCGGAGGCGGCCATCATCGTCGCCGATATCGATTGGTTCAAGTCGGTCAACGACCGCTATGGCCATGCGGCCGGTGACGAGGCTATCCGCGAGGTCGCGGCCCTGCTGAACACGCTGTCCTGGCCGGGACTGGCCGTCGCGCGATTCGGCGGCGAGGAATTCATCGCCTATCTGCCGAACTGCCGCCTGCAGGACGCGCATACGCTGGCGAACACCGTGCGCATCGCCCTTTCCGGGCGCGATCTCGGGCGCATCGGTATCGACAGCTCGATTACGGCGAGCTTCGGCGTTGCCGTCACGGCTGCCGGGGATCACACGATCCACGATGCGATCAGCCGCGCCGACCGCCT
This sequence comes from Shinella zoogloeoides, assembly GCF_020883495.1. Lineage (NCBI taxonomy): Bacteria > Pseudomonadati > Pseudomonadota > Alphaproteobacteria > Hyphomicrobiales > Rhizobiaceae > Shinella > Shinella zoogloeoides. Next base: position 1,359,303 of record NZ_CP086610.1, read on the forward strand.
GCTCTATCTCGCCAAGAGCCGTGGCCGCAACCGGGTCGTCAGCAGCGCGGCCGAGGTCCCGGAGCAGACGGGCGTGAAATTGTTCCGGGTATAGATCAGGCCGAACGGGCGCTGCCCTGGAGGCTTGCTGCGCCGTCCGGCCGCCCGCGCTTCTTCCGGCGGGTCATCGGCCGGATCAGCCGATAGGCGAGAAGCAGAACGACCAGCGCAATATAGCTCCACGGTTCGAGACCGACCACCTTGACCGACATGGCGAAATGCAGCGCCCCGGCCGCGGCGATAAGATAGACGAGCCGGTGCAGTTTCACCCAGCGCGGCCCCAGCCGCCGGATCGACCAGCCATTGGATGTCAGCGCCAGCGGAACCAGCATGAGGAAGGCGGCCATGCCGATGGTGATGAAGGGGCGCTTTGCGATATCCGCGAGGATCGCGGCGACGTTCAGATATTGGTCGAGCACCATATAGGTGAGAAGGTGCATCAGCACGTACCAGAAGGCCAGCAGGCCGAGGGCGCGGCGGTAGCGGATCCAGTTGATGCCGGTAAGGTCGCGCAGCGGCGTGATCGCCAGCGTCGCGACAAGGAAGCGCAGCGCCCACAGGCCGAGCAGGTGCTCGAATTCCTTGACCGGATTGCCGGGCAGCCGGCCCGTCGCGCCGAGCCAGAAGCCGTAGGCGGCCGGCAGCAGGCCGATGGCGTAGAGCAGCCAGATCGAGGCCGCGTGATATTTGCGGGGCAGGGCGGGCAGGGTCGCCATCAGTAGTTCGCCCGCAGGTCCATGCCGGAATAGAGACCGGCGACCTCGTCCGCATAGCCGTTGAACGGGAGTGTCGGCCGGCGGTTTGCGCCGAAGAAGCCGCCTTCGCCGATGCGGTTCTCGCTCGCCTGGCTCCAGCGCGGGTGGTCCACCTCGGGATTGACGTTCGCGTAGAAGCCGTATTCCCCGGGGGCGGAAAGGTTCCAGGTGGAGGGCGGCTGCTTGTCGGTAAGCGTGATCCTGACGATCGACTTGATGCCCTTGAAGCCGTATTTCCACGGCACGACGAGCCGGATCGGTGCGCCGTTCTGGTTCGGCAGCGTCTTGCCATAGACGCCGACGGCGAGGATCGCCAGCGGGTGGCGGGCCTCGTCCAGCCTCAGGCCTTCCACATAGGGCCAGGGCAGGGACTGGAAATAGCCGGACTGGCCGGGCATCTCCTCCGGCCGCACGACCGTCTCGAAGGCCACGTATTTCGCATCGCCCAGCGGCTCCACCTTGTCGAGCAGCGCGGCGAGCGGGAAGCCGACCCAGGGAACGACCATCGACCACGCCTCCACGCAGCGCATGCGGTAAATCCGGTCCTCGAGCGGCATGGCGAGCAGCTCTTCCAGCCCGAATTCCTTCGGCTTGCCGACGAGGCCATCGACCTTCACCGTCCAGGGTGTCGGCTTGAACTTTTCCGAATTGGCCAGCGGATCGCCCTTGCCCATGCCGAATTCGTAGAAGTTGTTGTAGCCAGTCACGTCCTTTTCCGGCGTCAGCGCCTCATCGACCGCATAGGGGCTTTTCGATGCCTTCAGCGCCTCCGCGAAGGCCGGCGTTCCGAGCGCGGCAAGCGCTCCGCCGGCGGCTGTCGCGAGAAACGAACGGCGATTGAGGAAACAGCTTTCCGGCGTGATCTGCGATGCGGCGATGCGGGGCGGGCGATAGAGGGACATGGCGGGACTCGATCCGTTCGGTTGCTTGCCTGACGAGAAGGTAAAGAAGACCTGTGGTGTTTCAACGGCCGGGCCAGTTTGCGGGCGACCACTTTTTCGTGCGCGCGGCGTGAGCCGGCGCGAGCGAAAGACTGTGCGGTTTGCCTTTTTTCCTGCGAAATCCTATCTGATCGTTACGCAGAAACGAAGGAGACTCGTCCATGCCGAACGTCCGCATCCTGCTTGCCGCTCCACTTGTCGCCGCCCTCGCGCTGGCGGTGCCCGCCATGGCTGAGGATCGCGCCGTGCCGCAATCGCGCACCGAAATGCAGCTCTCCTTCGCCCCGCTCGTCAAGCAGGTCGAGAACGCCGTGGTGAACGTCTATGCCGAGCGCGTGGTGGAGCGCCGCTCGATCTTCGAAGGCGATCCCTTCTTCGAGGAATTCTTCGGCCAGCGCATGCCCAATCGCAGCGAGAAGCAGTCCTCGCTCGGCTCGGGCGTGATCGTCGGCACCAAGGGCATCGTCGTGACGAACAACCACGTCATCGAAGGAGCCAGCGACATCAAGGTCGCGCTGGCGGACGGGCGCGAATATGAAAGCACCGTCGTGCTGAAGGACGAGCGCGTCGATCTGGCCGTGCTGAAGATCAAGGTGAGCAAGGCGGATACCGCGTTCACGGCGCTGCCGCTCGGCGACAGCGACGCGGTCGAGGTCGGCGACCTTGTGCTCGCCATCGGCAATCCCTTCGGCGTCGGCCAGACGGTGACGAGCGGCATCGTCTCGGCGCTCGCCCGCAACCAGGTGCGTTCGGGCGATTTCGGCTTCTTCATCCAGACAGACGCCTCGATCAATCCCGGCAATTCCGGCGGCGGCCTCATCAACATGAACGGCGAGCTGATCGGCATCAACACCGCCATCTTCTCGCGCGGCGGCGGCTCCAACGGCGTCGGTTTCGCCATTCCCGCCAATCTGGTGAAGACCTTCGTGGCCAGCGCCGAAAACGGCAGCGCCAGCTTCGACCGTCCCTTCGTCGGCGCGACCTTCGATGCCGTTACCTCGGAAGTCGCCGAGGCGCTCGGCCTCGACCGGGCGCGCGGCGCGCTTATATCGAAGGTGCTGCCGGGCAGCCCGGCGGAGAAGGCGGGCATGAAGCCGGGCCAGATCGTCACCGCCGTCAACGGCATTGCCGTCGAGCATCCCGATGCGCTCGGCTATCGCCTCACCACGGTCGGCATCGGCGGTACGGCGCGAATCACGGTCATCGCCGAAGGCAAGGAGAAGGAACTGACGCTTTCCCTCGACCGCGCGCCCGAAACGACACCGCGCGACGAACGGCTGATCGAGGGCCGCAATCCCTTTTCCGGCGCGGTGGTCGCCAATCTCTCGCCGCGCGTCGCCGAGGAGCTGCGCATGCCGACCAACGGCACGACGAGCGGCGTTGTGGTGACCGAGGTCAATCGCGGTTCCCCTGCCGCCCGCATCGGTCTCCAGCCGCGCGATATTTTCATCGAGCTGAACGGCACGGCGGTCACCTCAACCGAAACGCTCGCCGCACTCGTGGGCGAAGACCCGTCCATCTGGCGCGTCGAGATCGAGCGTGACGGCCAGCGCATCCGCCAGTTCTTCCGATGAGCGACCTTTTCGCCCCGCGTGAACCGGAGGGCATGGCGGCGAAGCGGCCTCTGGCCGACCGCCTGCGCCCCCGCACGCTGGGCGAGGTCTCCGGTCAGGCGCACCTGACCGGGCCGGACGGCGTGCTTTCGCGCATGATCGAGGCCGGCTCGCTCGGCTCGATGATCTTCTGGGGACCGCCCGGCACCGGCAAGACGACCGTCGCACGGCTGCTCTCCGGGGAGACAGGACTGGCTTTCGAGCAGATTTCCGCGATCTTCTCCGGCGTCGCCGATCTGAAGAAGGTTTTCGAAGCCGCCCGCCAGCGCCGCATGGGCGGTCGCCAGACATTGCTCTTCGTCGACGAGATCCATCGCTTCAACCGCGCCCAGCAGGACAGTTTCCTGCCCGTCATGGAGGACGGGACCATCGTGCTCGTCGGCGCCACGACGGAAAATCCATCCTTTGAGCTGAATGCCGCTCTTCTTTCCCGCGCCCGTGTGCTGACCTTCAAGCCGCATGACGAGGAGAGCCTGGAGGAGCTTCTGAAACGCGCGGAGGCTGTCGAGGAGAAGCCTCTTCCGCTCGACGAGGAGGCGCGCGCCTCGCTGCTGCGCATGGCCGATGGCGACGGGCGGGCGGTGCTGACGCTGGCCGAGGAAGTGTGGCGGGCGGCGCGCGCCGGCGAAACCTTCGGGCAGGACGATCTCTTCCGTATCGTGCAGCGCCGCGCGCCGGTCTACGACAAGTCGCAGGACGGGCATTACAATCTCATCTCCGCCCTGCACAAGGCGGTGCGCGGTTCCGATCCCGATGCCGCGCTCTACTATCTCACCCGCATGCTGGATGCTGGCGAGGACCCGCTGTTCCTGTGCCGCCGCATGGTGCGCATGGCGGTCGAGGATATCGGCCTTGCCGATCCGCAGGCGCTGGTCGTCTGCAACGCGGCCAAGGATGCCTACGACTTCCTCGGCTCGCCGGAAGGGGAACTGGCGCTGGCGCAGGCCTGCGTCTATATCGCGACCGCTCCGAAATCCAACGCCGTCTACACGGCCTATAAATCCGCCATGCGCGCGGCCAAGGAGAATGGCTCGCTTCTGCCGCCGAAGCACATCCTCAACGCGCCGACCAAGCTGATGAAGGGCGAGGGCTATGGGGACGGCTATCGCTACGACCACGACGAGCCGGATGCCTTTTCCGGCCAGGATTATTTCCCGGAAAAGATGGGCCGGCGCACCTTCTACGATCCGCCGGAGCGGGGTTTCGAACGGGAGCTGCGCAAGCGGCTGGAATGGTGGGCGAAGCTGCGGCGGGAACGCGGCTGAGGTCAGGCGGCGCCGAAGCGCGGGGCGGGCTTCTGCGGGGCCTGCGGCACCATCTTGATCGAGGATTCCGCCTTGCCGACATGACCCTCCATATCCACCACCACATGCCAGTGGCCGCTTTGCGGGATCTGCAGCCGGATCGGCGATTGCTTGGCAACGCCGCCAAGGAACTTGTGCTGGCGCGCATTCTTGAAGAGGTCGAAATTGGCATGGGTCATCAGCCGCACATTGGCGATGGCCGAAAGCGTGATCTCGATCACCGTGCCGCTGCGCTGCATGTCGAGATCGTAGTGCGTGTAGGAAAAGTTGTGCGCCATGAACCGTCCGGACTATCTGGTGTTTCGCTAATATGATGGCATGGACCGGTTAACGTTCCCTTCCTTCGTCACTAGAAATAGCTGTATTCTTTCAATGCTTTGCCGGGAAAAGCGGATTCGATCCGGCAGCGACTTGATTCATTGTCCGAGATTGGCGCGGCTGCGCCGGTCAGAGCGATTGCGTCCAGGTCCGCACGGTTTTCGCCATGGTGGCGAGGTGGTCGGCGGCGGAAAAGCCGGAAATGCTCTTGCGCGGCTTCAGGTCGTGGTCGCCGTCTTCCAGCCAGAGGAAACGGATGCGTTCCGGCAGGCCGTAGCCCGGCACCTCCTCGCGGGTGCCGAAGGGGTCGCGCGTGCCCTGGCAGATCAGGGCCGGCACCGACAGCGTCATCAGATGCGCGGTGCGAAGCTGCGCCGGCTTTTCCGGCGGATGGAACGGATAGCCGAGGCACAGGAGGCCGGCGACACAGCCTTCCGCATGAAGCGCGTCGGCAACCATGCTGGCGACGCGCCCGCCCATGGACTTGCCGCCGATGACGAGCTTGCCGCTCGCTCCAAGGCCGGCGACGGCCGCGCGGAATTCCGGGTTCAGCGTCTCGGCCTTCGGCGGCGGTCGGCGGCTGCCGTCCGCGCGCCGTGCGGCCATGTAGGCGAATTCGAAGCGGGCGACGCGCAGGCCTTCGCCGGCAAGCGCGGCGGCTGCGGCGTTCATGGCGGGCGAATCCATCGGCGCGCCGCTGCCATGGGCAAGCAGCAGGGTGACGGGGGCATCCTGCGGGCCGGTAAAGAGGAAGGGTGGGGTCATGCCTGCCCTGTTTCAGTCGTCGTTGACGTCGCCCGGCGCAATCGGGTCGCTGGCGGGAAAGGTTTCCTTCAAGGCCTGATCGAGATAGGCGTCCTGCTCAGCCTTGGGGCTTTTCTCTTTCCTGCTGGCCCGTTCCTTTTCCAGCGAGGCCTTCGGGCTGTTCTTGTCCGTCGCCATCGTCATCTCCCTTTGTCGTTCCCATTCAATATAGGACGCTTTTCCGTGGAGGCGAGGGCTTTACGTCTGGGGCAGCGAGAGTTCGGCGATGACCGGTAGGTGGTTCGACCCGAAATAGGGGCCGACACGGCGTTCGTGCAGCAGGATATCGGGAGAGACCGCGATATGGTCGATCGATGCGCCGATATACGCGATGGTGTCGAGCCGCATCGAGAAGCGGGTGACCGGCTGCAACCAGCCGCCCGCCGTGGAGGTAAGGCCCGCCTGCTTGAGGAAGCCGCGGAAGAAGGGCGACCATGTCGGCGTGTTCCAGTCGCCCGCGACGATGACCGGCGCCTTCTGGAGATCGCCCTTGATCGCATCGGCGGCGGCAGCCAGATAGGCGTTGCGGTCGCGCCATTGCCAGAGCCGGCGCGGCGTTTCCGGATGAAAAGCATAGAGGAAGAGCGGACGCCCGTTGAGGTCGAGTTCGAGCCGGAGCGGGTGCTTGTGGGCATATTTCTCGGTGAAGGCGCGTTGCAGCGCGCTTTCCGCGCGGATGGGGAGGGTTGAGAACACTTTCAGGTTCTCTTGCTCGCGGCTCTGCGTGCTGCTTTCAAAGGGGTAGAGTCCGGATGCGGAAATCGCCTGCGCCCAGGCAGCCGTGGTCTCCTGCAAGACGACGATATCGGGCTTTTCCCGGCGCAGCAGGTCGATGAAGACAGCGAGGTCTTCCACATTTTCCACGAAGAGATTGGCCGTGAGCACCTTCAGGCCGGTTCCCGCCGTGGCGGGGCGGGCGGTCGGCACGTCGAAGGCCGGAATAGTCGCGATGGCGAGGCCGGCAAGGGCGATCACGATGGCCTTCATGCGCCGCGTCACCAGTGCCGCAAGCACCAGGAAAATGCCCGCCGCCCCCACATAGGGCCAGGCGAAGGTGAGAAGATCGACCAGCCAGAACCGGTCGGCGGCCAGCACGACGATGCTGACGGCGAAGAGATAGGCGATGACGCCCGGCAGGACGAGGACGCGATAGGCGAGGTCGAGCGGTCCCCGGCGGCGGTCTGTCGGCATCGACTGTTCCTTCTGCTGTGCGGGAATGCGGGCCGGATCGATTCCCGTAGCGGGAGACCTGCATGTACCGCGCACATGCCGATGCTGCAATGACGGTGGAAAGCGGAAGTGCCGGGGCTACCTGTTCAGAGCGCGTCCAGATTGATGCCGACGGTGATTGCCCCGATCACCGCGCCCGTGTTCGGGTCGCGGATGGGAAGGCTTGCCTGCGACTGCATGAGTTGGGTCGATTCGTCCCGCCCCGCGTCCTCGATATAGAGGACGCTGCCGCCGAAACTCTTCTGCCATTTCGCCTCGTCGCCCTGCCAGTAGTCGGAGGTGATATCGCTCTGGCCGACATTGAGGCCGCGATTGTCCATGACGAAGATTTCGGTGATCACGCCCTCGGCCGCGCGCTGCCGGCCCTTGAGGTAGAGCGAGAGGGGATTGGAAAGCTGGGCCTCGATCATCGGGCGCGTCGTGCTGGAAAGCTCCGCCCGCCAGCGTGCGTCGAGCATCTCGATGCCGGCCTTGCCGAGCCTGGCATGGGCGCCGTTCTGCGCAAGGATCGCATTGATGATTGCCGGCTCGTCCAGCCAGGGGCGGACATTGGCCTCGATATAGTCCGCGACGGCCGCGGTGCGGATATCCGTCTCGGCCCCGGCGGGACCGAAGAGAAGGACGGTGGCGATGAGGATCGCCGGAAATATCCGCCTTCTATGCTGCATGAATGCCTGTCCTCCCCGGCAACGCCGATGCGCGGATAAGGAGTATCTTTTAGACGGATTGCGGAAAGATTAAGCCGGCGGATGCGGTTCCCGCGTCCACCGGCCTTTAATGATCATCAAATCAGCGCGTTGCCGCGTGGCCTTGAATCGTTTTCGAGCTTTCGCCGCTCAGCTACGCGGGCCTTTGGCGATCGGTTCCTGATAGGTGAAGCCCATGTCCCAGGGGAAATAGATCCAGGTGTCCTGGCTGACCTCTGTCACGAAGGTATCGACCAGCGGGCGGCCCTTCGGCTTGGCGTAGACGGCGGCGAAATGCGCCTTCGGCAGCATGGCGCGCACCTGCGCGGCCGTCTTGCCGGTGTCCGTGAGGTCATCGACGATGAGGATGCCTTCGCCACCGTGCTGGGTGAGTTCCGGCGAGATGCCCTTCAGGACATGCATATCGCCCTGCGAGACATAGTCGTGGTACGAGGCGACGCAGACCGTCTCGATCAGACGGATGTTGAGTTCGCGCGAGATGACGGCGGCCGGCACGAGGCCGCCGCGGGTGATGCAGACGATCGCCTTCCATTCGCGGTCGCCATCCGCCAGCCGCCAGGCGAGCGCCCGTGCGTCGCGGTGGAACTGGTCCCAGGATACGGGGAAGGCTTTGTCGGGCAGCGACATGACGGGCTCCTGATAGGCGGAAAAAGAAGATTCCTCCTCTCTACTGCAAGTCGCCGGTCAAGGAAATCGCCGCCCGGCCACAGAAACCGGGCGATCCACAGGCAAGTCCGCTTCAGCGCGACATCAGCACCGGCACGCGCGCGCCGCGCATCATGGCGCTGGTGACGCCGCCGAAGAGGCGCTGGCGCAGCCGCGAGTGGCTGTAGGCGCCCATGACGATGAGGCCCGCGTCGATCTCCGTCGCGCGACGGTTCAGCGTCTCGGCGACCGAATGGCCGCCGGTGGCCCCGGATGTGACCGTGGTGTTCACGCCATGGCGGGCGAGCGCCGCCGCAAGCTCGGCCCCGCTGAAATCGCGCGACTGCATCGCGGTTTCCGGCGGATCGACGGCGAAGACCTCGACATCCTTCGCGGCGGTCAGGAACGGCAGGGCGTCGAAGACGGCGCGCGCCGCCTCGCGCGAGCCGTTCCAGGCGACGAGGACGCGGTCGACCGGCTCGGGGCCTGCGGGCGCATTGGAGACGAGATAGACGGGCCGGCCGCTCTCGTAGAGCAGGTCCTCGATGTCCTCCCGCGCCGGGCCGTCGAGGTCCGGGTCGAACTGGCCGGCAAGGACGATATCCGCGCCGCGCGCGCTGTCGATGACGCCGGCTGATGCATAGCCGGCTGTGCCGGTGAAGAGCCGCCATTCATAGGAAATGTCGTCGCGTGCGCAGCGCGAGCGGAATGCCTGCTCGACCTCCCGCGATTGCTGCTGGGCGCGCTCCTGCAGTTCGAGAACGGCATTCGGATCAGGATATTCCATGGGGGCGATAAGCGTGACCACGACCGGGGATTCCGCATGGATGCCGATGACATGGCCGCCGGTCCGGCGCGCCAGGGCGAGCGCGTGATCGGTTACCTTGCCGGCGTCTTCGGCGGCGCTCAGTACCGCCACGATGGTCTTGTAGGTCATTTGGGCCTCCTGTCGGGTTCACACGAAACCTGCGCCCGCCGCGCCGCCTGGACCTTGATCCGGATCAAGACGCGGCCTTGGCTGCGGCGATTTCGGCGATCATCGCCAGTATATCACGTTCGGCCGCTTCCGCCGGAGCTTCTTCGCGGCTGCGGATGACGATTTCCGTCGAGAAGCGGTTCTCCGAAAAGCGCGGATAGGAGCCGATGCTGGTCTCGGGGTGATTCTTCTGGATCGCGGCGAGCGCGCTGCCGATATCGCCTTCGCCGAAGGGCGAGGCGACGGAGCGCGACAGCATCGGCTTGCCGCCTTCGAGCTTCGGTACGACGGTGCCGAGCATGGCGGTGAAGACCTGCGGCACGCCGGCCATCACATAGACATTGCCGATATGGAAGCCCGGCGCCGTGGAGACGGCGTTCTCGATATGCACGGCGCCCTCGGGCATACGGGCCATGCGCTGGCGGGCCTCGTTGAAGTCCACGCCCCGGCGCTCGTACATCGCGCCGAGAAGCTGCATGGCCAGCGGATCGTGCAGGCACGGCACGCCGAATGCCCTGGAGATCGCATCCGCCGTGATGTCGTCATGGGTCGGGCCGATGCCGCCGGAGGTGAAGACATAGGTATAGCGGGCGCGCAGCGCATTCAGCGCCTCGACGATGGCGTCCTCCTCGTCTCCGACGATGCGCACCTCCTTCAGGTCGATGCCGGCGAGGAAGAGCATGTCGGCGAGCTGGCCGATATTCTTGTCCTTGGTGCGGCCGGAGAGCAGTTCGTCGCCGATGGCGAGCATGGCGGCGGTGGCGATCGTGGTGGAACTCATGGGCGCTCTCCGAAGTTCGGACAGAAATGCCGACCGAAGGCGGGGGCATTGTCAATGACGGGTGAACAGTCTGTCGACCGCGCAGCTTCGTGCCGCGGTCATCTCGAAGTGCTACATCCAAGGCGAGGCCGCAATCAAGCGGAAAGCCCCTTTGCAACAGGAGACGAAGATGGCGAAAGTTCTGGTTCTTTACTACTCGGCCTACGGCCATATCGAAACGATGGCCTATGCCGTAGCGGAAGGCGCCAAGTCGGCCGGTGCGGACGTCACCGTCAAGCGCGTGCCGGAACTGGTGCCGGACGATGTCGCCAAGGCATCCTACTACAAGATGGACCAGAAGGCCGAAGTCGCCACCGTCGCCGACCTCGAGAATTATGACGCCATCATCGTCGGCGCCGGCACCCGCTTCGGCACGGTCGCCTCGCAGATGCGCAATTTCTGGGACCAGACGGGCGGTCTGTGGGCGCAGGGCAAGCTGGTCGGCAAGGTCGGTTCGGTCTTCACCTCCTCCGCCACCCAGCACGGCGGCCAGGAATCCACCATCCTCGGCTTCATTCCGACGCTGCTCCACCACGGCCTCGTCGTCGCGGGCCTGCCCTATGCCTTCCAGGGCCAGATGGGTGTTGAAGCGGTCAAGGGCGGCTCGCCCTACGGCGCTTCCACCATCACCGACGGCGACGGCTCGCGCCAGCCTTCCGAGGTGGAACTCGAAGCCGCCCGTTACCAGGGCGCTCACGTGGCGAAGATCGCCGGCAAGCTTTCGGCCTGACGTTCTCCTGAAACGTCGCTGAAGAAGAGGGTGCGGCCAGCGTCAGGGGCCGCACCCTTTTTTGTTTTCTGAAGCTCTGTGGTGAATGGTGCGGGCGGCGGGGATCGAACCCGCACAGCCAAGGCCGAGAGATTTTAAGTCTCTTGCGTCTACCAGTTTCGCCACGCCCGCTCGGCTTGCGTTCTCGATTGCGGGGGCGGGCCAGTCAAGAGCACAAATCCCGAAATGCGGCCTCACGGATAAATAAACCCCGCCAGGCCCCGCCTTCGTGCTGGATCGCCCTCGCCGGCCGATTGTAGCGGGCGACGATAAATTGTTATCTATGGTTGTTTTTTATTGAAGAACAATTTTTACTTGATATTCTTGTGGTGGTTGAGGAGGTGAATATGCATCAAAAAATTGCATTCTGCCTGGCGCTGCTGGCGTCGGGAACGGCAAATGCCGCTTCGATCTGCATCGACGGCAGTTTCATCCCTACGGGAGATACGCGGGTCATAAGTATTTATGACGAGGTCTGCCCGGGGGATAAGGGCAACTTCAACATTGTCGGGGGCGTGCAGCTGCGGGGCATCGGCGTGTGCTTCAGCGAAGCGGGCTATGCCTCCGTCATCTATCGGAACGTTACGAACAACGGCCCCGCCACGCGGGCGGGGTGGCTCAAGGATGGTGACTGCATCAAGCCGTAGGAGAGGGCTATGGACAGGATCGTATCGAAAGTTCTTCTGGCATCCGCGCTCATTCTGGCATTCCCCCAGATTTCCTCCGCCCAGATTCTTGGCGGGGTGGCCGGGGATGCCAAGGACGATGTCGAAGTGTCGTGCGGGAGTTGTTGCAGCGTGCGCAATACCGGCGGCAGAAAGGTGAGCGCCCGGTTGTCGCTGGCGCTCGGCGCAAGTGCCACGGTGATTGTTGGGCCTGGGCAAAGCGCGACCTGGTCCACGGGCGGCAGCTGTTTTTCCAGTGGTTTCGGCGTGTTTGCCAATTACGCGGACTGATCGCCGACCCGGCCGGCAGGACAGAAAAATACGGGCTGCAGGGTTCCTGCAGCCCGTACTGGTTTGCGCTCAACCGCTGATCGCGTTGAACACGAGATAGAACAGCGCCGAGATCGCCGCTGCCGAGGGCAGGGTGATGATCCAGGCCCAGACGATGTTGCTGGCGACGCCCCAGCGGACCGCGGAGACGCGGCGGGCGGCGCCGACGCCGATGATGGCGCCAGTGATCGTGTGGGTGGTCGAGACCGGGATGCCGAGCCAGGTGGCGCCGAAGAGGGTGAGGGCGCCGCCGGTTTCGGCGCAGAAGCCCTGCATCGGGTTGAGGCGGGTGATCTTGGACCCCATCGTGTGGACGATGCGCCAGCCGCCCATCAGCGTGCCGAGCGCCATGGCGGCCTGGCAGGTGATGACCACCCAGAAGGGCACGTAGAACTCGCCGCCGAGGTAGCCCTGCGAATAGAGCAGCACGGCGATGATGCCCATGGTCTTCTGCGCGTCGTTGCCGCCATGGCCGAGCGAATAGAGCGAGGCCGAGATGAACTGCATGACGCGGAAGGTGCGGTCGACGGCGAACGGCGTCTGGCGCACGAAGATCCAGGAGACGATCAGCACGAGGACCAGCGCCAGGAAGAAACCGAGGGCCGGCGACAGGAAGATGGCGCTCGCCGTCTTGATGAGGCCGCTCCACACGACGGCGTCGAAGCCGGTCCGCGCAAGGCCCGCGCCGACGAGGCCGCCGATAAGGGCGTGCGAGGAACTCGACGGGATGCCGAAGACCCAGGTGACGACGTTCCAGATGATCGCGCCCATCAGCGCCGCGAAGATGACGAGCGGGCTGACGATGGAGGGATCGATGATCCCCCTGCCCAGCGTTTCGGCGACATGCAGGCCGAAGAACAGGAAGGCGATGAAATTGAAGAACGCCGCCCACATCACCGCATATTGCGGCCGCAGCACGCGCGTCGAGACGATCGTGGCGATGGAATTGGCGGCATCGTGCAGGCCGTTCAGAAAATCGAAGAGCAGCGCGATGCCGATGAGGGCGATCAGCAACGGAAGGGCGAGGGCGGCGTCCATCAGACGTTCTCGATCACGATACCGCTGATTTCATTGGCGACGTCTTCGAAGCGGTCGACGACCTTCTCGAGTTCGCCGTAGATCTCGCTGCCGATGATATAGGCCATCGGGTCGGACTTGCCGAACTGCTTGAAGAGGTCCTTCAGGCCCTGGTCGTGCAGCTCGTCGGAGCGGCCCTCGACGCGGGTGACTTCTTCTGCGATGGCGCTGAGGCGGCCGGCATGCACGCCGATCTTGTCGAGCAGCGGAATGGCCTCGGCGACGAGGTGGGCGGCCTTGACGACCGCTTCGCCCATTTCCTGCATGCCGGGCTGGAAGCTCGTCTGCTCGAAGAGGCGGATGGTCTTGACCGTCTTGTGCATCATGTCGATGGCGTCGTCCATCGACTGGATCAGGTCCTTGATGTCGCCGCGGTCGAAGGGCGTGATGAAGCTGCGGCGAACGGCGAGCAGGACCTCGCGGGTGATCTCGTCGGCCTGGTCTTCCAGTTCGACGATGCGGTCGCAGTGTTTTTGAAGGTCCGGACCACCGGCCAGCGCCGAGCGGAGGGCTTCGGCGGCGCCGACGACGGTGCGGGAATGCTGCTCGAAGAGATCGAAGAAACGGTCCTCGCGCGGCATGAATTTGCGAAACAGCGAAAGCATGGATGCCCCTTGTGTGGCTGGGGTTGTCATGCGGCTGTCATAATTGAGCGGAAAGGCGCTGAAAAGCACTGATTCGCCGCTTGTCACAATTCTCTTGCGGTGCGGTAAACGGAGCCGGAGGGGATCAGGGCACGATCTTGAACGGCTGCTCGCTGATGGCGACGGCGCCGCTTGCGCTGTCGCGGAAGCGGTAGCGCAGCACGTAGTCGCCTGCCGGCGGGCTGCTGAGATTGAGCGTCAGCTTGGCGAAGACCTCCTGGTTGCGCACGCTACCCTTGAAGTCGAAGGAGCCGAAGGCCTTCTGTTCGGCGAGCTTCGCGCCCTTCGGATCGAGCAGTTCCAGATCGACGGTGAAATGCGATTCCAGAAGGCCGCCATCGACGGGACGCCAGGTGAGGCCGACCGGCTCGACATAGGAGATCAGCGCTTCGCCCGCCTTGAAGCTGGTATCTGCGCGCGTGGCGTACATGCCGTAGCCTTCCGGCGGCGCGGAAACGAAGATCGCCTTGCCGATGGAAAAGGGCAGGGTGGCGGCGAAGGCGCCGTAGGCGTCGCGGATCGTGTTGTGCGCGCCGACCGTATCGCCGGCCGCCGCCTGCTCCTCCGCCTTCTTCGCCGCGTCCGCAAGGGGGCCGGCCAGCGCGAGCGTCGGCGCGAGGGCGGCGACAAAGGTCAGACGCATCAGGGACTTCCACACGGACATTTGGTCTTCCTCCAGCCGGATGCCGGCCAAGATGCGAAGAAGCGTGACAACAGTCAAGGACGGGCGCCCCTCTTGTCAGTGCTTCCAGAAGAGCGGCGTCAGGATCACGAGGACGGTTAGGATTTCCAGACGTCCGAGCAGCATGAGGAAGGACAGGAGATACAGCGCCGCATCGTGAAAACCGGCGAAGGTGCCGGCCGGGCCGATCGCCTGCGTGACGCCCGGGCCGACATTCGAAAGCGACGTGGCGGCGGCCGAGATCGCCGTCAGCACGTCGTAGCCCATGAGGGCCAGCAGGATCGCACCGATGGCGGAGATCGCCACGAAGGTGATGAAGAACAGGAAGACGTTGCGCTGCAGGTCCGCGTCGACCGTCATCGGCCCATAGCGCACGGCATGGATGCCGTCGGGATAGATGAGGCGGTAGAGGCCGGTGCGGATGAAGTTGAAGAGGATGATCAGGCGATAGGCCTTGATGCCGCCCGCCGTCGAGCCGGAGCAGCCGCCCATGAAGGTGGCGACGAAGGCGAGCGCGACGATGAAATGGCCCCATTGGGTGTAGTCGTCGCTGGAAAAGCCGGTGGTGGAGAGGATGGAGGAGACGGTGAAGAAGGAATGCGCAAGCGCCTCATGGAAGTCGACGCCGTTCTGGAGGCGCTGGAAGATGCTGGCGGCAATGGAGAAGAGCGCAAGGTAGCCGAGGAACACGCGGATCTGCGGATCGCGCCAGGCGTCCACCCGCCCGCGCACCACGATGAGAATCAGCACGGAGAAGGGCAGGCTGCTCAGCGTCATGAAGAAGGTGGCGGCCCACAGCAGCGGCAGGCTCTTGAAGTAGCCGAAGGAGGCGTCGTGCGTGGAAAGCCCGCCGGTGGCGACGGTGGACATGGCGTTGTTCAACGCATCGAAATGGCTCATGCCGAGCGCGGCATAGGTGACGGCGCAGATGAGGGTTATCGACACATAGATGGCGAGGAAGGCGCGGGTGTAGCTGGCGATGCGGGCGAAGGGCTTGTCGGCGGTATCGGACGATTCGAGCTTGAAGAAGGACATGCCCCCGACGCGCAGATACGGCATGATGAAGAGGCCGAGCGCCAGGATGCCGATGCCGCCGAGCCAGTGCAGCAGCGAGCGCCACATCAGGATGCCGGGCGGGGCATGATCGAGGCCGACGATGACGGTGGAGCCTGTCGTGCTGATCGCGGAAACCGATTCGAAGAAGGCCTGCGCGAAGGTGAGTTTCAGCGAGGACAGCCAGAGCGGGATCGCGCCGATGAAGGTCGCGCTCAGCCAGAGCAGGTTCACCACCAGAAAGCCCATCCGCTTGTTGAAGGGCGGCGGGCCGGCACGTGTCGCAACGGCTGTGGCGAGCGAGAGGCCGCCGGTGAAGAAGGCGGACAGCAGGAAGACTTCCCAATCGGGATGCCCATAGTAGACGTCGATGAAGGCCGGGATGAGCATCGCCAGCGAAAGGTAGGTTCCGCTGATGGCTGCGATGTGGATGGCGGACCGGAAAATCGTGGCGTTCAAGGAAAATCGTCCTGCGTGCCGGCTGGCTCAAGGTCTGTCTCGAAGGGCCGCGCGGCCGGGACGGGTGGTGTCCGTCGCTGCGATATGCAATAGCCTTTGCATTGTCCAAACTCAAGGATGGCATCGAACGGCATGAAACCGGACGTCGACGCGGCCTGCGAAGCATTGCGCGGGCTCTTTCCCGAAACACCGCTCCAGCTCAACGAACACCTTTCCGCCCGCTACGGCGCGGAAATCTACCTGAAGCGCGAAGATCTCTCGCCGGTGCGCTCCTACAAGATCCGGGGCGCCTTCAACTTCTTCCGCAAGGTTCTGGCGGAGCCGGACGGCGCACGCAGCTTCGTCTGCGCCTCGGCCGGCAACCACGCGCAGGGCTTCGCCTTCGTCTGCCGCCATTTCGGCGTGCCGGGCGTGGTCTTCATGCCGGTGACGACGCCGCAGCAGAAGATCGACAAGACGCGCATATTCGGCGGCGAGTTCGTGACGATCAGGCTCGTCGGCGACTTTTTCGACCAGTGCTACAAGGCCGCCCGCGACCATGCGGAAGCGACCGGCGCACTGATGGTGCCGCCCTTCGACCATGCGGATATCATCGAGGGGCAGGCGACGGTGGCGGCGGAGATCGTCGCCCAGCTCGGCGAAGGAAAGCTGCCGGACCTCGTGGTCCTGCCCGTTGGCGGCGGGGGCCTCGCCTCGGGCGTCACCGGCTATCTCGACGGCACGATCGGCCCGTCGAGCTTTCTGTTCTGCGAGCCGGCCGGCGCGCCGAGCCTCAAGCGCAGCCTTGAAAGCGGCGCGGTGGTGACGCTCGATCAGGTCGACAATTTCGTCGACGGCGCGGCGGTCGGCCAGATCGGCGCATTGAATTTCGCCGCGCTCAGCCGGTTTTCGGCCGATCAGGTCATGCTGCTTTCGGAAAACGCGATCTGCGTGACGATGATCGACATGCTGAATGTCGAGGGCGTGGTGCTGGAGCCGGCCGGCGCGCTGTCGCTGACGGCGCTGGATGCGCTCGGCCGGGAGGCGCTGGAGGGCAAGACGGTCGTCGCCGTCGTTTCCGGCGGCAATTTCGACTTCGAGCGCCTGCCGGACGTCAAGGAACGCGCCATGCGCCATGCGGGGCTGAAGAAATACTTCATCCTGCGTCTTGCCCAGCGCCCCGGCGCGCTGCGCGACTTCCTCAACATGCTCGGCCCGGATGACGATATCGCGCGCTTCGAATACCTGAAGAAATCCGCCCGCAACTTCGGCTCGATCCTCATCGGCATCGAAACGAAGGCGCCGGAGAACTTCACGGCGCTCAGGAAGGCCTTCGACGCCGCCGGCATGCGCTACCAGGACATCACCGAGAACGAGATTCTCGCAAACCTCATCATCTAGGGACACGGGGCAGGCCGCGCGTTTCTCTTGGAGCGCGCTGTCGCCTGTGCTAGCAATCGACCATGGCATCGTTCTTTTCAAAACTCTTCGGTCGCGGCGGCGGCTCGGACGCTCCGGCAAAGGTTGCCGAGGAAACCGAGGCCTATAACGACCTTCTCCTCGTCGCCGCTCCCATCGCGGAGGGCGGCCAGTATCGCCTCGCGGGCCGCATCGAAAAGCAGGACGGTGAGCGCGTGCTGATCCGCACGTTCATCCGCGCCGACCTCTTTTCCTCGCGGGACGACACGGTCGCCTCGACCTTCCGCAAGGCAAAACAGATCGCCGACCAGCACGGCGCCTCGCTGTTCAGCGACGGCGCGGAGAGCCGGCAGGTCTAAATAATCCGGATGCAGGGCAGGAAGGCGCTAGAGAACCGGCGCGATTGCCTGTATCCGCAGAAGATGACTTTTGGCGATTCTCCCCGTGTCCCAAGGCGGGGATAGTCGAAGCTCCGCGGACCGATCATGGGTACAGAAAACCTGATCCTGCTTCTCATCGAGGCCGGATTCTATTTCGTCTTCATGGTGGGCATCCTGCATCTGCGCCATCAACTGGGCATCGGCGTGTTCATCGCCGCGCTCGGCGTGATGCATTTCCTCGAGACCTATCTCGCCGCCGTCTTCTATGTCGAATTGCCCTTCGGCGTGATTTCGCCCGGCTCCTCGGTGCTGTTCTCCGGCAAGCTGATGATGATCCTCCTTCTCTATGTGAAGGAGGATGCCGCCGTCGTGCGCGCGCCGATCTACGGCCTGCTCGCCGGCAATTTCCTGACGGTGGGGCTAAGCTTCCTCCTGCGCCATCACCAGACGGTGGGGGCGGTGCCGGGCCGCATCGCCGACCTTGCCTTCATCGACGAAATGGGCTGGCTGATGCTGTGGGGCACGACGCTGCTCTATCTCGACGCGCTCGGCATCATCCTGCTCTACGAGCGGCTCGGCCGGGTCTTCAAGAAGAGCGTGGCCCTGCGCTTCTTCGTCTCCGGCGTCGTCGTGCTCACCTTCGACCAGATCGGTTTCTTCGCGGCGCTGCATTTCCTCAACGGCGCGCCGGTCGCGGTCTTCTGGGGCGGCTGGATCGCCAAGATGATGGCGGCCTGCGTCTATGCGGTGCTGATCACGGTTTACCTGCATTATTCGCGCCTGTCGGCCATTCCCGTCTCGCCGCGGCCGATTGCCGACATCTTCGCGGACCTCACCTTCCGCGAGCGCTACGAGGACCTGCTCGACCGTTCCGGCCGCGACGCGCTGACGGGCATCTACGATCGCAGCCGGCTGGAATTCGAGGCCCCGCGTGTGCTTTCGGCCATGCTGGCGGAGGGCAAGCCGCTGGCGCTGATGATCATCGACGCCGACCATTTCAAGGACGTCAACGACCGCTTCGGCCACCTTGCCGGCGACGGGGTGCTCAAGGAGATCGCCGCCTGCCTGCAGCGCACGCTGCGCAGCGGCGACCGGATTTTCCGCTTCGGCGGCGAGGAGTTCGTCGTGCTCTGCGAGGATATCGCGCCGGAGACTGGGACGAGCCGGGCCGAGGCGCTGCGCCGCGCCGTGGAGACGGACATCCGCCGGCCGGACGGCCTGCCGGTGACGGTCAGCATCGGTGTCGCCAACAGCTATGGCGACGGCACCACGCTCAACGCCCTCCTGTCGGCCGCCGATGCGCGGCTCTATGCGGCCAAGGATGCGGGGCGCAACCGGGTGATGGCCGCTTAAAGCCGCACCGCTTTCGCCTTAGACCCCGACATTCGGCCGGTCGATGATCTCGCGCAGCGCGAAGCTCGAATTGATCTTCACCACATGGGGCAGGGCCGAGAGCCAGTCGCGGTGGATACGCTCGTAATCCTCAAGGTCCTTGGCCGCGACGCGCAGGATATAGTCGTATTCCCCGGACATCAGGTAGCAGACCAGCACATTGGGGCACAGCTTCACCGCCGCCTCGAACTCCGCCAGCGTCTTGGCGAACTGGCCGGAAAGCGAGATATGCACGATGGCGATCATCTTGTAATCGAGCGCCTTGGGTGAGACGCGGGCATGGTAGCCGTTGATGACACCGGATTTTTCGAGAATGTCGAGACGGCGCGAACAGGCGGACGGCGACAGGCCGACGCGTTCGGCAAGCTCGGCATTGGAGATTCGCCCGTTCTGCTGAACCGCCTTCAGGATCGCAGCATCGATAGCATCCAGTTGCGCCATTCGAATTTTCTCCGAAAATTTCGCAGATAATCGAAGAATATTCGATGAGCGGCCCTTTCGCCAAGGGGCTTTGCAAGGACATTGCGTGCGTCCTCTGCTTCCATTGTGTCTCCGCCGAACAAGGCGGCAAGAACGGGAACACACCACTGGGAAAGGAACGCGCATGCGTGTCGGTTGTCCGAAGGAAATCAAGAATCACGAATATCGGGTCGGTCTCACGCCCGGTGCCGTGCGCGAATATGTGGCCCACGGCCATGAGGTGATCGTCGAGACCAAGGCCGGCGCCGGTATCGGCGCGGACGATGACGCCTACCGCGCCGCCGGCGCGAAGATCGTGCCCACCGCCGCGGACATTTTCCTGAAGTCCGACATGGTGGTGAAGGTCAAGGAACCGCAGCCCGCCGAATGGGCGCAGCTCCGCGACGGACAGATTCTCTATACCTATCTCCATCTTGCCCCGGACCCGGAACAGACCAAGGGCCTTCTCGCCTCCGGCGTCACCGCCATCGCCTATGAGACGGTGACGGATGATCGCGGCGGCCTGCCGCTGCTCGCTCCCATGTCCGAGGTCGCCGGCCGTCTCTCCATTCAGGCCGGCGCTACGGCGCTGCAGAAGGCCAATGGCGGGCGCGGCATCCTGCTCGGCGGCGTGCCGGGCGTGCTGCCGGCCAAGGTGGCGATCATCGGCGGCGGCGTCGTGGGCCTCCATGCGGCAAAGATGGCCGCCGGCCTCGGTGCGGATGTCTCCATCCTCGACCGCTCGATCCCCCGCTTGCGTCAGCTCGACGATCTCTTCGGCGGCCGCGTCCACACGCGCTACTCGACAATCGATGCGCTGGAGGAGGAGGTCTTTTCCGCCGATCTGGTCATCGGCGCCGTGCTGATCCCCGGTGCTGCCGCGCCGAAGCTCGTCACCCGCGAAATGCTCTCGGGCATGAAGAAGGGGGCGGTCATCGTCGACGTCGCCATCGACCAGGGCGGCTGCTTCGAAACCTCGCACGCGACCACCCATTCCGACCCGACCTACGAGGTCGACGGCGTGGTTCATTACTGTGTCGCCAACATGCCGGGGGCGGTGCCGGTCACCTCCGCCCACGCGCTCAACAACGCGACTTTGCACTACGGTCTCCAGCTCGCCGACAAGGGCCTGAAGGCGATCGCCGAGGACCGGCACCTGCGCGCCGGCCTCAATGTGCATAAGGGCCGTGTGACGAACCGCCCGGTGGCCGAGGCGCTCGGCTACGAGTCCGTCGCGCCGGAGGCGGTGCTGAACGTCGCCTGATTCTTGAAGGCGCGGTCTACCTCGAATCGAAACCGCCGGCGTGAGGCCGGCGGTGAAGGTTTGGGCTGATAGGATGATTAGCGCACGAATTCGTCGATACGGCGGAGCGTGACGCGGCGATTGCGCCATTCCTCGTTCTGCGTCGGCACCAGCAGATATTCCTCGCCGTAGCCGACGGTCTCCAGCGCGCGATAGGGAAGGCCGAATTCCTCGACGAGCACCCGTTTCAGCGATTCGGCGCGGCGTTCCGAGAGGATCTGGTTCGACGCGGCGGAGCCGACGGCGTCCGTATGGCCTTCGATCAGGAAGACGGCGCGGCGGCGACGGCTGAGGAGCCTTTCCATTGCACGCGCGATCTGGCGCACCTTGCGGTATTCCGAGCGCGGGATTTCGGCCGAGGCGAAGGCGAAATTGATCGACTGGATGTTAATCGACGGCGCTGCGCCGCGCAGGTCCGGCCGACGCTTGAACTC
Organism: Shinella zoogloeoides; assembly: GCF_020883495.1. Taxonomy (NCBI): domain Bacteria; kingdom Pseudomonadati; phylum Pseudomonadota; class Alphaproteobacteria; order Hyphomicrobiales; family Rhizobiaceae; genus Shinella; species Shinella zoogloeoides. Next base: position 1,380,500 of record NZ_CP086610.1, read on the forward strand.
GCGCACCGTCACCCGTTCCTCCTCGCGCATGCGGCGGGCGGGGGCGGCGTCGAGACGGCGCAGGATCATGTCTTCCGAAGGGGTTTCCTGCGCGAGCGTCGCACGCGAAAAGGCCGGAACGGCGAGGGCGGTGGCGAACGCGGTCAGGAAAGTGCGGCGTTGCATGGGTGTCTCCTTCAGTCTGGATCGTCTGTTGGCTGCAAATTGCCCCGGACGACCTGAAGGGAGCCTGAACCGCCTGTTAGGCTCCGTTCATAATGCTTGACGCCGCTCGGCCGGGGGCAGGTAGTCGCGCTTGGCGAGCGCCAGCAGTTCGGCGTCGGAAAGCGGCACGACGTCCGCCTCCAGCGTGCTGACCGGCGAAAAACCGAACATCTGGTAGAGCTGTAGCGCGCGGGGATGATCGATGCTGTTGGTGGTGACGGTCACGCGCTTCGGCCCGCTCGCCCAGGCGGCATAGAGCGTCTGGAGCAGGAACCATTTGCCGATGCCAAGCCCGAGCGCCCGCTCGAAGAGGCCGAAATGCGAAAGCTCGATCGTGTCGTCGTCGAGTTGCCGCAGCTCGAAGAAGCCGGCCGGCGCGCCATCGACATAGAGCACGGTCACGCTGTTGCGCTTGTCGTGCAATGTCGTGGCCAGCGCCTCGTCGTCCATGCGCAGCCGGTCGACCCAATGCCAGCGGCTGCCGACCTGCCGGTAGAGGAAGCGGTAGAAGGCAAGCGGGATTTCCGTCACGCCGAGGATCGCCGTCTGCACGTTGACCGGCACCGGCAGGCTCTGCTTTGGCGGCGCGATCATTTCGAGCGATGTGATGGTGACGGATATCGGCGCGGACTGGACCTTCTTCGCCATGGATCAGTCCTTACCTGTCATTGGGCCTGTTACTGGGCCCGTCGCGGGGCCGGTCACGACGGGCGTATCCTCGCGCCCGCCCCATTCCGTCCAGGAGCCGTCGTAGAGCGTGTTGTTCTCGTGGTCGAGCGAATGCAGGGCCAGCGTGATGATCGCGGCCGTAATGCCGGAGCCGCAGCTCGTGACGACCGGCTTTGAAAGGTCGATGCCCGATGCCTCGAAATGCCGGCGCAGGCTTTCGAGGTCCTTGAACCTGCCGCTTTCGGAGAACGTGCCGGAAGGCAGGCTTCTCGCGCCCGGCATATGGCCGGAGCGCATGCCGGCGCGCGGTTCCGCCTCTTCGCCGGTGAAGCGGCCCGCGCCGCGCGCATCGGCGATCTGCCTCGATCCCGTCGTCACGACGCCGCGCATCTCCTCGAAGGAGGTGACGGCATAGGGATTGAAATTGGTATGGAAGGTGGCCGGTGCCGGCTCAGGAAGGTCTGTCTGAAGCGGCCGTCCTTCCTTCTTCCAGCCGTCAATACCGCCGTCCATGACGAAGACGTTCTTTGCGCCCATCGTGCGGAAAAGCCACCAGACGCGCGGTGCGGTGAAAATGCCGGGGCCGTCATAGACGACGATGGTGTCCGTATCCGAAATGCCGAGCTTGCCGACCTCGGTCGCAAAGAATTCCGGCGAGGGAATGGTATGCGGCAGCGTGCTGGAATGGTCGTGGATCGCATCCTGATCGAAGAAGACTGCGCCGGGGATGTGGCCTTCGGCATATTCGGCCGCGCCGTTGCGGTTCTGCGCGGGAAGATACCAGGAGGCATCGACGATGCGGAACTCCGGCGCGCCGAGCTGCTTTTCCACCCAATCCGCCGAGACGACGAACCTGCTCTTTTCGTTGGACATGTCTTGCTCCCTTCAGGCCTCGGAACCCGGCGCACCGAAACGGATGCGGAACCGGCGGTTCTCCTTGCCCTTCTTTTCGATCTTGGCGATGTGGATCGCGCCCACTTCCTGCGTTTCGGAAACATGGGTGCCGCCGCAGGGCTGACTGTCGACGGATGAATTCTCGCCGATGCACACGAGGCTGACGCGGCCGAGGCCCATCGGTGGGCGCACGTTCTTGGATTTCACGATGCTGGGATTGGCCGCCAGTTCCTCGTCGGTGATCCATTGGACGAAGATCGGATGGTTCTCCTCGACGAGCGTCATCAGCTTCGCCGTCACCTCGTCCCTGTCGATGGTTTCCGTCATGTCGAAATCGACGCGGCTATCCTCTTCGCCGACCGCCGCGCCCGTGATCGGGTAGGGGCAGACGACGGAAAGCAGGTGGCAGGCCGTGTGCATGCGCATCAGCCTGTAGCGGCGCGCCCAGTCGGTATGGGCGACGACCGTCTCGCCGACGATGGGCAGGGCCTCGCCCTCGAGCGGCCGGTGGATGATGATTTCCTTGGTCGCGCCCGTCACCGCCGGGCCGAGCGCGATGCGGCCGCCGTCGGCGCGCTCCAGAAAGCCCGTATCGCCCGGCTGGCCGCCGGAGGTCGCGTAAAAGCAGGTCTGGTCCAGCTCGATGCCGCCGTCCTCATGCACCGCCGTCACCACTGCCTCGTTTGTCGAAAGATAGAAATCGTCGCGAAAGAGGGCGGTGGTGGGAAGGGACATGGAACCTATTCGACCGGCTGATAGGGGACCTTGATCCCCGATTTCGCCTTCAGCCAGCCTGGAACCGGCAGGCCCTTCGAATCGAGGAAGTCCGGGTTGAAGAGTTTGGACTGATAGCGGTTAGCATAGTCGCAGAGGATCGTCACGATCGTGTGGCCGGGGCCGAGATCCTTCGCAAGGCGGATCGCGCCCGCGATATTGATGCCCGAGGAGCCGCCGACGGCGATGCCCTCGTTCTCGATGAGGTCGAAGACCAACGGAACCGCCTCCGAATCCGGGATATTGTAGGCATAGTCCGGCGTGAAGCCTTCGAGATTGGCCGTGATGCGGCCCTGGCCGATGCCCTCGGTGATCGAGCTGCCGGAGGATTTCAGCTCACCGTTCTCGTAGTAGCTGTAGAGCGCCGCGCCGTCCGGGTCGGCAAGGGCGATCTTGATGTTCGGGTTCTTCGCGCGAAGGCCGGCGGCGACGCCAGCAAGCGTGCCGCCCGAACCGACGGCCGAGACGAAGCCGTCGACCTTGCCGTTCGTGTCGCGCCAGATTTCCGGCGCGGTCGTCTCGATATGCGCGTCGCGGTTGGCGACGTTGTCGAACTGGTTGGCCCAGATCGCGCCGTTCGGCTCGGTCTTCGCAAGCTGCTCGGCGAGGCGGCCGGAAAGTTTTACGTAATTGTTCGGGTTCTTGTAGGGAACGGCCGGCACCTCGACCAGTTCCGCGCCGAGCAGGCGCAGCGCGTCCTTCTTTTCCTGGCTCTGCGTCTCGGGAATGACGATGACGGTGCGATAGCCGAGCGCCTGCGCCACCAGCGCAAGGCCGATGCCCGTATTGCCCGCCGTGCCTTCGACGATGACGCCGCCCGGACGCAGCGCGCCGGAGCGTTCGGCCGCGCGGATGATGGAGAGCGCCGCGCGGTCCTTCACCGACTGGCCGGGGTTCAGGAATTCCGCCTTGCCGAGGATTTCGCAGCCCGTCGCCTCCGACGCGCCCTTGAGGCGGATCAGCGGCGTGTTGCCGATTGCATCGAGGACGGACGGAAGAATGGACATGGCAGACGGGCCTCGCATTATGTACCTAGACTGAAAACGTCTTTTCCGCCTGCAAGCGCCGCTTTGCAAGAAATCCTGTTTCTTGTGAAAGGGCTTCCGGAGCGATTTTTTCCACCGGAGGCCTCAGGCGAGGGGCCGCGTGTAGACCACCTGCCGCACATCGATGTTTTCCGCACGAAAACCCGCCTCGCAATAATAGAAGTAGAATTCCCAGAGCTTGCGGAAGCGCTCGTCGAAGCCGAGCGGCACGATGCGCTCCCAGGCGGCGCGGAAGCGGTGCCGCCATTCGGCGAGGGTGCGGGCATAGTCGTGGCCGAAGCCCATGTCGGAAGCCGTCGACAGGCCGAACTGCCGCCCCAATGAGGAGAGGTGCTCGCGGGTCGGCAGCATGCCGCCGGGGAAGACATATTTCTGGATGAAATCCGGATTGGCCCGGTATTCCGCATAGGCTTCCTGAAGAATGGTGATGATCTGCAGGCCTGCCCGTCCGCCGGGCTTGAGACATTCGTGCAGCTTGGAGAAATAGGCCGGCCAGTATTTTTCGCCCACCGCCTCGAACATCTCGATGGAGACGATGCGGTCATAGGTGCCGGTCTCGTCGCGGTAGTCCTGGAACTTCAGCTCCACCCGGTCGGCAAGGCCGGCCTTGGCCATGCGCTCGCGGGCAAAGGCGAGCTGCTCGCGGCTGATGGTCAGGCCCGTGACCTTGCAGCCGATCTCGCCAGCCGCGAATTCCGCAAAGCCGCCCCAGCCGCAGCCGATCTCCAGCACGTGGTCGCCGGGGCCGATTCCCGTCGCCTCGGCCAGCGCGCGATATTTTGCGACCTGCGCGGAGGTGAGGTCGTTCGCGCCGCGCGAATAGAGCGCGGAGGAATAGGTCATCGTCGGGTCGAGCCATTGGGAGTAGAAGGCGTTGCCGAGATCGTAATGCGCCGCGATGTTGCGCTGGGAGCCGCGGCGGGTGTTGGCGTTCAGCCAGTGGCGGAATTTCTCGACCAGCAGGAAGAGACCGCGCGGGCCGTTCGTATAGTTGCGCACGACCTTCGTGTTGATCAGGACGAGTTCGAGAAAGGCGCCGGCATCCGGGCTTTCCCAGTCGCCGTCCATATAGGTTTCCGCGACACCGATCGCGCCGCCGCTGACGGCGCGATGCACGAGGTTCCAGTTATGGAGCGTCACCGCGGCATGCGGACCGGGGGTGCTGCCGGCGATCACGAACGTCTGTCCGCCCGGTATCGTCATCGCCAATATGCCGGCTTCGAGGCTGAGCAGCCCGCGAAGGACCATCCGGGCGCGCAAGGGCAGTCCCTTCGTGCGGGTCGGGAAATTCTCTGCCGTCAGCCGCCCATGGCCCGCAAACGCCGTTCCTGAAGTCATTTCAGTCGTCATCGATTGCCCCTCTGTCAACCCGACGCTGGGGAAGGCTAGCCGCAATGGGCGTGAACGCCAAGTCGTGAATCGTGACAGGTCGGATCAAAAAATTGGCCGGCCCGGCCGTGAAAGGGGCGGCTTTTAACGAACTGTTAGCAAGCATGGTTAATTTTGCGTCTATCCGGCGCGTTGCGGAACGGAATGGCTGCGCGCCCGTTTGGACGGAAACTGGAGACACCGCGATGCTTTTCGGACTTTTTCAGGCCACCCCCACCAACGACGATGACATCGCCACCGGAACCTATGCGGACGGCGTCGTCGGAACGCCGCTGAGCGATGCCTCCGCCCGCCCGCGCGACCGCAGCCAGCCTTTCCGCCGCACCGCCCACGAGCGGGACTACGGCACGACGCGCGCCGCCGGTCAGACCGGCGCGGGCATGATCCCCTGAAGTAAAGGCACGCCCGAAGGGCGGGCTGACGTCGAGGCAAGATCGGAAGATTGGTTTTTCGCGCCTTGGGCTGAAAAGCAGAAGGGCCGCGCTATTCAGCGCAGCCCTTCAAAATCTGGCTCCCCGGGCCGGATTCGAACCGGCGACCTGTCGATTAACAGTCGAATGCTCTACCGCTGAGCTACCAGGGATCATCCGCTCGCTGCGGAGTGAGCGCGTAATACAAATGCTGGATCGATTTGCCAAGCGCTTTTTGACAAAAAAATGCACCAGACTTGATTGATTGTGGAGAAGTCTCCAACTGGGAGAAGGAAGAGCCTTGGAAAACCGGGCTTTGCAGCGAAAAGAGCGGTGAATGACGGCGCGGAAAACAAATATGCATTTCGGGATCGATCCCCGCACGCGGGAGATCGTGATCGGTTCGTTCCGCATGAAACTGCCGGAATCGCGCTGGTCGCGCACCGCCATCGGCGTGCTTCTCGTCTGCGGCGGCCTGCTCGGCTTCCTGCCGGTGCTCGGATTCTGGATGGTGCCGCTCGGTCTGCTCGTGCTTTCGCACGATTCTCCCTATGTACGCCGCCAGCGCCGCCGCCTCGCCGTCTGGTGGGCGACGCGCAAGGCCCGGCGCAATGCGCGCTGAGTCCCGTTGCCTCGCGCCGGCGGACCTGCTCTAACCCCTTGCAACGATTTCGGGTGAGGGACCTGCATGGAACTGCTGCTGAAGGGTGTCGCGATCGGAATCGGCGCGACGGTGCTCATGGATCTGTGGGCGGTGTTCCTCTGGAAGGTTTTCCGTCAGGCGCGGCCCAACTGGGGGCCGGTGGGGCGCTGGTTCTGGCACCTGAAGAATGGCACCGTCTTTCACAATGACATCGCGAAGGCCGAACCCTATGCGCATGAACACGCGCTCGGCTGGATCGGCCATTATGCGGTTGGCATTCTCTATGGTGTGATTCTGGCGCTGCTTGCGGGCGCGGACTGGTTCGCATCGCCCACCTTCCTGCCGGCCTGGATTCTCGGCCTGGTGACGGTGGGGGCCGGCTGGTTCCTGCTGCAACCCGGCCTTGGCCTCGGCGTTGCCGCCTCGAAGTTGCCGAACGCCAGCACGGTGAGGGTGTTCAACCTCATTTCCCACACGGTCTTCGCGCTGGGTCTTTACGGTACGGCCCTGCTGATCGCCTGAGCGCACCCGAAAAAAAACGCCACCGGGCACAGGGCGCGGTGGCGTTTTGCGTTTAGCGGGCTGCGGCGATGCCGAGGATGAGGCCCGTGGCGACGCTCATCAGCAGGTAGCTGTCGTCCACCTTCACCCATTGCTGGCCGCGACCGGGCTTGCGCAGGCCGTGGCGATGGTAGTCGCGGACGGGCGGACGGCGCTTCCAGTCGGAATAGCGCTCGCCCTTGCGCCAGTCATGGTGCCGTCTGGCGCCGTGCTTGTCCCAGGAGGAGGAATAGCCGGGCTTGCGGTCGTTGCCGTAATGCTGCTGGGCCTGCGCCATCGGCGCGGCGGCAAAGGAAAGTGCAACGGCGGCAAGAAGGGTTCGGGTCAGGACTTTCATGGTCGGTTCCTCGTTGTCGATGCGAGGAACCTAGGGCGGATCTGATGAATGAAAACTGAATGAAACATTACAATGCTGTAATGAAAACAGTATGTTAATTCCTATGTTCACTTTGTGGCGGCCGTCTCATGACGTAGGGTGAGGCAGCGGCGTCTGCGGAATCGGGAATGCCCAGTCGTAGACGATGTTGAAGACGAAGGCATAGACCAGGTAGAAGGCGACCACCGTCAGGTCCAGAACGAGCGCCGTCAGCAGCCCGATGCCGAGATACCAGGCGATGAACGGGATGAGGATGGCGATCAGGCCCAGTTCGAACAGCACCGTATGAAGCACGCGGATCGGCATCGTCTTCATCACGCTGCCGCGAAGGCGCAGCATCGTGCGGTCGAATCCCAGGTTGAAGACGAAATTCCAGACCGTCGCCGCGGTCGCCGAGACGACGCCGATGACGCCCATATGTCCGATAGGCTGGTCGAACAGGAAGGCGGCGCCCGGCGTGAAGACCGCAAGGCCGATGATCTCGAACATGATCGCATGCCGGACACGATCGCTGAAGGTACGCATGTGTTTTCCTCGACGTTGTTGGCGATACTTCTATCTGATATTCTGGCAGAGAAAAGTTAGATACTATCTGGAATTACGATAGATGCCGGTCTCGCTCGACCAATTGGAGGCGTTCGTCGCCGCCGCGGAACAGGGTTCCTTCTCGGCCGCCGCGCGGCACCTGCGCAAGGCGCAGTCGGCCGTCAGCCTGCTCGTCTCCTCGCTGGAGGACGATCTCGGCGTCAGGCTGTTCAGCCGCGCCACGCGCAATCCGACGCTGACGGAAGCCGGCAAGCGGCTGCTGGCCGAGGCGAGCCTCATCCTCGACCGCCGCGAGCACCTGATCGGCGTTGCCAGGAGTTTCGAGAGGCGGGTGGAGACACGGCTTGCCGTGGCCGTCGACGAACTCTACCCCGAACCGGCCGTCGGTGCGCTGTTCGCGGCTTTCGCCGAGCGATTCCCCCATGTCGAGCTGGAGCTTTCCTTTCCGTCCACGCGGGATATCGCGGGACTGGTGCTCGAGGGCAAGGCCGATCTCGGCGTGACATGGCGGGAGGAGGACCTGCCGCCGGCGCTCGGTTTTCACACCATCGGCTGGGTGCCGCTCATCCTCGTCTGCGGGCGCGGCCATCCTTTGGCTACGACGCCCGTCACCTGGGAGGAACTGCGCCGCCACCGCCAGATCATGGTGACGAAGCGCAGCGACGGGGCGGAAACCCATCGCCTGCGCGTGGCGGCCGAGGTCTGGTGGGTCGGCAGCCATTGGGTCATCCTGCAGATATTGCAGAGGGGCATCGGCTGGGCGCTGATTCCCGCGCATATTCTGGCCAATTCCCCGCTCGCGCCCGAACTGGCGACGCCATCGCTGCAATTCGACGGCGGCGCTCACCCCGTCGCGCTCGAACTCATCTGGAACAAGCAGCGCCCCGCCGGCCCCGCCGCCTTATGGCTGCGCGAACAGTTCGCGGCGACCGGGATTCGCAGCGGGGAGATAGAGGATATTCCGCGTCTGGCGGATGTGGTTACGGTGATGTGATCGTCTTCGGATAGTGGTGTGACGTTGGCCGGTAAAAAAGCTTGGCATTCGCAACGAATGCCCTTGCGCCCTTTCTAAATTCGTTCTAAACGCCCGTCACCACACGCTTTATAGCAAAACGGATGGCCTCGTGGCGGAGTGGTGACGCAGAGGACTGCAAATCCTTGCACCCGAGTTCGATTCTCGGCGAGGCCTCCACCTTCTCCCGACAGGCGCGGATATATGTCGCTTTAAAGTGCTGCGTGCGGGGTGCCGCTTCGTGCGTCTGCGGTTTGGTGATGATCGACTTTCACACGGCTGCGACCGTGAAAATAGACCCACATCGCGTTAGTTTTGCCAGCCGTTCGTTTGTGTCCCTTGTTTACCGAAGGTCCGTTCAACTCGCTATTCCGCTGGAGATTGGGGTCGCCCATCGGCGAAACTGCTCTCCTTTGTGCGAGTTGCCGATGCACGTGCACGACTATCTTCTTTAGAAAACTAATATCTGCTGGTGTTCCAAACGTCGGATGTCTCGATCCTGCGAATCGATCACGCTTGGTCTTCGCGCCTCTGTTGTCGGGAGGACGAAGTAACGAGGAGCTTACGGTTCGCAACACCCTGTGTTTGTAGCTACCGTTTCATAGACAAGAGCCTTCCCGACACTATTGCGCGGGAGCGCCTTCGAGGCCCACAAGGGCGATCTTGCCGTAGCCGGCGCCGCGCAGGAGGTTCATCACATCCATGACGCTGCCGTAGTCCACGGCCTTGTCGGCGCGCAGAAGGATGCGGGCGTCCTTGTTGCCTTCCGTCACGGCGTCGAGCGCCGGGCCGAAATTGTCGCGCGCGATCTCGCCATTGCCGATGGAGACCGTCAGGTCCTTCTTCAGCGTCATGAAGACCGGCTTGTCCTCGCGCGGCGTCGGCTGGGCGACGGAGGAGGGCAGGTCGACATTGATGTCGACGGTGGCGAGCGGCGCGGCCACCATGAAGATGATGAGCAGAACCAGCATGACGTCGATGAACGGCGTCACGTTGATTTCGCTGTTCTCCTCGAGGTCGTCGCCGATACCTTCCTTGATCTTGCCGGCCATGGCGTCACCCGGCCTTGGCGACGCGCTCGGCGCGCTGCGCGGGATGGCGCATGGCGCGGCGCACGTCGAGATCGCGGCTGGCAAGCCGCTCGATGGCGGCGGAGGCGTCCGCGAGGTTCTGGCGGTAGCCGGTGATGGCGCGGGCGAGGAAATTGTAGATCACCACGGCGGGGATGGCGGCGACGAGGCCGATGGCCGTCGCCAGAAGGGCTTCGGCGATGCCGGGGGCGACGATGGCGAGATTGGTGGTCTGTGCCTTCGAGATGCCGATGAACGAGTTCATGATGCCCCAGACGGTGCCGAACAGGCCCACGAAGGGCGCGGTCGAGCCGATGGTGGCGAGAAGGCCGGTGCCCTTGGCGATGCGCCGCCCGGCATGCACTTCCATGCGGGTGAGGCGCGAGGCGATGCGCTCCTTCACGCCGCCGTCGGAGACATGGTCGAGCACGGCTTCCGAGGCTTCCATCTCGTCGCGCGCCGCGCGCGTCATGCGGCCGACGACGCCGCGGTTGCCGCCGATGGCGTCCTCGCCGTCCTCAAGGCCGCGGGCCGCGGTGAGCTGGCGCACGGCCCGGCTGGCCGAGCGCTGCGCGCCGCCGAGTTCGGCAAGCTTGACGAGCAGGACGGTCCAGGTGACGACCGAAGCGAAGGCAAGGCCGATCATCACGCCCTTGACGACGATATCGGCCGCCATGAACATGCCCCACGGGGAAAGATCGTGCGGAAGGCCTGCCTGCCGCTCGCCGGCCGTATCGAGCGCTACCGCGTCGTCATCGGCTGGAGCCGTGCCGGTTTCGGCGGCGCTCGCCGGGGTGGTCGATGCACCGGCTTCGTTTTCGACGGTCGTCGGACGCGATGTCGTGTCCGTCGTCGTGCCGGCGCCTGTCGCCGTGCCCGTCGTGGATTGTCCGGCTTCCGGCTGGCTGTCCGTCTGGACCGCGGGGGTCTCCTGTGTCTGCGCCGAAACGGCGTGCGGGGCGGCAAGCCCCATCAGGATGATCGCAAAGTACAGTCGAGACCGTTTCAGCACGGCATATTCCTCTTGCATGTCGCAGTTCGGGCGACGCCCGTTTGAAAGACAGGGCGCGCGGCTCCCTGAAACCTCCGTGCTCAATACGACATTATGCCCGGCGCAGGCAATGATATGTTGAGTAATTTATTCATGATAACGCGGGAAATCACAGGGCGCGCTTTTTGCGCGCAACCGCCTGCCGCCTATGGACACCCGCCCCGAAACCGCACTAAGAGAATTGCGACGCACCCGGCACGGGCCGGGCCTTTGCGCCGGTCTTCGCCGTTTTATTCTAAGGGCCAGAGATGATTGACTACAAAGCAGCGCGCACGAAGATGGTGGACAACCAGATCCGTACGACGGATGTGACGTCGCACGAGGTGCTCGACGCCTTCCTGACGGTTCCGCGCGAGGAATTCGTGCCCGCGGCCGTAAAGCCGCTCGCCTATATCGATAATGACATCCAGCTTGCGCCCGGCCGCTTCCTCATGGAGCCGTCGCCGCTCGCCAAGTTGATCCAGCTCGCCGATATCGCACCGGGCGACATCGTGCTGGAAGTCGGCTGCGGCAGCGGTTACGCCTCGGCGATCCTGTCGAAGCTCGGCAGTTCGGTCGTGGCGCTGGAAAGCGACGCGGAACTTGCCGCGAGCGCGACGGAAACCCTTGCCAGCCTCGGCTATGACAATGTCGCCGTCGTCACCGGCGATCTCGAGGGCGGATACGCTCCGGAGGCGCCTTACGACGCCGTCTTCGTGCATGGCGCGGTCGAGTTCGTGCCGGAAGCGCTGTTCGCGCAGCTTCGCGATGGCGGCCGCCTCGTCGTGGTCGAAGGCTACGGCAACGCCTCGCAGGCGCGCCTCTATATCAAGGAGGGCGGCCGCGTGGCCGAGCGCAATGCCTTCAACACGGCCGTCAAGCCGCTGCCGGGCTTCCGCAAGGCGAAGGAATTCGTCTTCTGACAGCGCTGCACGCAGCATGAAATCCGAAGGCCCGTCCGCTTCAAGCGGCGGGTCTTTTTCGTTGCCCTTGGCAGCGCAAACAAATCTGTGCATCACTCATGGCATTATGATTCGCAGCGATTTAGTTCGCCGCCGAACTCGCCTAGGGTTTTCGGGATGTCGGGCATGGCTCCGGAGCATCTCCAGCAAACGTGCATAGCGGTTTTGCATCGGGAATTGCGCTGAACAAGGGGCTGGCTGCGGACGCCGCAGAGAACGGGGATAGAAATGGCTCAGCCGAATGTAGCGCGTGAACCGTCCATGGATGAGATCCTGGCGTCGATCCGCAAGATCATCGAAAACAACGAGGCGCAGCCTGACCTTGCCGCCGATGCCGGCGAGGACGAGGGCTTTGCCATCACCACCGAGAGCCATGCGAGCCTCATGGATCATCCCGCCGTGGTCGACCGCTTCCATTCGGAAGAGCAGCGCGCCGCCGCGCCGTCGTTCCAGCGGAGCGAGCCGGGGCAGGGCGGCCAGCCGGCCCTGTCGCTGGCCGATGTCGCCGCGCGCGTGCGCGCCGCCTCCGAGCGCCATGTCGCCGCCAACCGGGAGAATGCCGAGCCTGTCGCCATCGAGCCGGAGCCGGCGCACGAGGAAAGCCCGCTCATCGCGGTCCGCCTGAGCGAGACGAGCCGCCCGGCTCTCATCGAAACGGTCGAGCCTGCCATCGAGGAAGCGGTGGTCGCCGCGCCTGTTCAGGCCGTTGTCGAGCCGATCGCGGCCGGCCGCGATATCGCTGCGCTCATTTCACCGGCTGTCGGCGAGCGTGTGGCGCAGTCCTTCGGCGCGCTGGCCGAGGCCATCGATGCCGGCCCGCGCCGCTCCTTCGACGAGATCGCCGAGGACATGCTGCGCCCGATGCTGCAGGAATGGCTCGACGACAACCTGCCGACGCTGGTCGAGCGGCTGGTGCGTGAAGAGATCGAGCGGGTGGCGCGCGGCCCGCGCCGCTGAGCGACGCCTCTCTTCCTCAAGGAAAAATGAATTGAGCCGCACCGGAACCCCCGGTGCGGCTTTTCTTCTGATATTGTTGACTCCATGCCGGCCATCCGGTTTACAAACCCCACCGACAAACAGCAGGCCACGCACGAAAATGCTTGAAAAAAACTATGATTCCGCAGCGGTCGAGCCGCGAATTGCCAAGATGTGGGACGACGCGGACGCCTTCCGCGCCGGCGAGGGTGCAAAGCCCGGCGCCGAGACCTTCACCATCGTCATCCCGCCGCCGAACGTGACCGGCTCGCTGCATATGGGCCACGCCCTCAACAACACGCTTCAGGACATCATGGTCCGCTTCGAGCGCATGCGCGGCAAGGACGTGCTGTGGCAGCCGGGCATGGACCATGCCGGCATCGCGACCCAGATGGTCGTCGAGCGCAAGCTTGCCGCCGAAAAGCTTCCCGGCCGCCGCGAGATGGGCCGTGAGGCCTTCATCGAGAAGGTCTGGGAGTGGAAGGCGGAATCGGGCGGCCTGATCTTCAACCAGTTGAAGCGCCTCGGCGCTTCCTGCGACTGGTCGCGCGAGCGCTTCACCATGGATGAGGGGCTTTCCGAAGCCGTGCTCGAAGTCTTCGTCTCGCTCTACAAGGAAGGCCTGATCTATCGCGGCAAGCGGCTGGTCAACTGGGATCCGAAGTTCGAGACGGCGATTTCCGATCTCGAGGTCGAGAACAGGGAAGTCGACGGCCACATGTGGCACTTCAAGTACCCGCTCGCCGACGGGGCCACCTATACCTATGTCGAGAAGGACGCGGACGGTAACATCGTCTTCCAGGAGGAGCGCGACTACATCTCCATCGCCACCACCCGTCCCGAGACGATGCTGGGCGACGGTGCTGTCGCCGTCCACCCGTCCGACGAGCGTTACGCGCCGATCGTCGGCAAGCTCTGCGAGATCCCGGTCGGCCCGAAGGAGCATCGCCGCCTCATCCCGATCATCACCGACGAATATCCGGAGAAGGATTTCGGCTCCGGCGCGGTCAAGATCACCGGCGCGCACGACTTTAACGACTACCAGGTCGCCCGCCGCAACAACATCCCGCTTTACCGGCTGATGGACACGCGCGCCGCCATGCGCGCTGACGGTGAGGCCTATGCCGTCTATGCCGCACAGGCGCTGGAGATTGCGAAGTCGGGTCATGTGCCCAGCGAGGCGGAGGTCGACGACATCAACCTCGTGCCCGACGAGTATCGCGGTCTCGACCGCTATGAGGCGCGCAAGCGCATCGTTGACGCGATCAATGCCGAGGGCCTCGCCGTTACGGTGAAGGACGCCGAGGGCAACGACGTTCCCTATGTCGAGAACAAGAAGGTCATGCAGCCCTTCGGCGACCGCTCCGGCGTCGTCATCGAGCCGATGCTGACCGACCAGTGGTTTGCCGATGCCGCGACGCTGGCCAAGCCCGCCATCGCCTCCGTCCGCGAGGGGCGCACGAACTTCGTTCCGAAGAACTGGGAAAAGACCTACTTCGAGTGGATGGAGAACATCGAGCCGTGGTGCATCTCGCGCCAGCTCTGGTGGGGCCATCAGATTCCGGCCTGGTACGGTCCGGATGGACAGGTCTTCGTGGAGAAGACCGAGGAGGAGGCGCTGCACGCCGCCATCCAGCACTACATCGCCCACGAAGGCCCCTGGAAGGCCTGGGTCGAGGAGAAGCTGGAGAACTTCGCGCCGGGTGAAATCCTGACGCGCGACGAAGACGTGCTCGACACCTGGTTTTCCTCCGCGCTCTGGCCGTTCTCGACGCTCGGCTGGCCGGAGCAGACGAGGGAACTGGAGAAATATTACCAGACCGACGTCCTCGTCACCGGCTTCGACATCATCTTCTTCTGGGTCGCCCGCATGATGATGATGGGCCTGCACTTCATGAAGGACGAGTTCGGCAATCCGGTCGAGCCGTTCCACACCGTCTATGTCCACGCGCTGGTGCGTGACAAGAACGGGCAGAAGATGTCGAAGTCGAAGGGCAACGTCATCGACCCGCTCGAGCTGATCGACGAATACGGCGCGGACGCGCTGCGCTTCACGCTGGCCATCATGGCCGCGCAGGGCCGCGACGTGAAGCTCGACCCGGCCCGCATCGCCGGCTACCGCAACTTCGGCACCAAGCTGTGGAACGCCACGCGCTTTGCCGAAATGAACGGCGTGAAGGCCGATCCGAAGTTCGTGCCGGAGACGGCGTCGCTGACGATCAACCGCTGGATCCTGACTGAGCTTGCCCGCACGGCGCGCGACGTCACCGAGGCCATCGAGACCTACCGCTTCAACGATGCGGCCGGCACACTCTACCGCTTCGTCTGGAACCAGTTCTGCGACTGGTATCTCGAATTGCTGAAGCCGGTCTTCAGCGGCGAGGACGAGGCCGCCAAGGCGGAATCGCAGGCCTGCGCGGCCTATGTGCTGGAAGAGACCTACAAGCTCCTCCACCCCTTCATGCCCTTCATGACGGAAGAGCTGTGGGCGCATACCGCCGGCGAGGGCACGACGCGCGACAGCATGATCTGCCACGCTTCCTGGCCGTCGCCGGCCTATGCGGACGACGCTGCGGCCGACGAGATCAACTGGCTGGTCGATCTCGTCACCGGCATCCGTTCCGTCCGCGCCGAGATGAACGTGCCGCCGAGCGCGACGGCTCCGCTCGTCGTCGTGGGCGCCAACGCGCTGACGAAGGCGCGTCTCGCCACGCACGATTCGGCGATCCGCCGCCTCGCCCGCGTTGCGGATATTCGTCTTGAGGATGCCGCACCGAAGGGCGCGGCGCAGATCGTCGTCGGCGAAGCGACCGCCTGCCTGCCGCTCGGCACCCTGATCGATCTGGCCGCCGAAAAGGCCCGCCTCGAAAAGGCGATCGACAAGGCGAAGGCGGAAGCCGCGCGCATCCAAGGCAAGCTGTCGAACGAAAAGTTCGTCGCCAACGCCAAGCCAGAGGTGGTCGAGGCCGAGCGCGAGCGCATGGCCGAGTTGGATCAGCAGCTTGCAAGTCTCTCGGTGGCGCTCGCCCGCGTTAGCGAAGCGGGCTGATTCTCCGCTTTCACCGCTGGAAGCCCTGAAAACCGCGCCGGAAGCCCCGGCGCGGTTTTCTATTCGCGGATAGGCCTGCAAAATTTCGGTTGTGTCCAGAATGTGACATGATTGTGATGGTGTGCAAAATAATTCCAAATTTATCCCGTTATGTCAATTTCCGGAGAATTCTATTTCAGTTGCACTGAGTGTTGAGGGGCTTCAGAAAAATCTTACGTAATTTAATGAATGCTTCCCGCAAATCACGGACAAGAAGTGGGGTTTGCCAAGCCGGCGCGGGTCTTCGATAGTCCATTTCGGATAGGCGCAGGACGAGGAAACTGTAGTTTGCGCCGGGATTTCGCAGGGGAGGATTTCATGCGTAAGAATAAACTTGGCCTCGGCGCGATGGCGGCGGTCTCGCTCCTGGCGGCCACGTCCGCTCATGCGGGTGGTCTGGAGCGTGGCGGCTACAATATCGATCTGCTGTTCGATCCTTCGGACTATGCGGCGGAAGCGGCTGTTACCTATGTCAACCCGCAGCGCAAGCTGAACAATGTGCGCGATAGCAATACCGGGACTCCCGGGGTTACGCCCGGCGGAGACGGCAATGTGAACAGTCGCCCAAGCAGCGGCATTGGTGCTACTGAAGGGTACTGGGTTCCGCGGATCGGCTTCAAGGCTTCGATCGGTGATGCCGTCAACTGCATGGCGGACTATTCCGAACCATGGGGTGCCCATCTGAATCAGGGGGCCAACTGGGCCGGCGCCAACGAAAATATAGAGACCAAGATCGACGTCGAAAACTATGCAACAACATGCTCCTACTCTTTTGATGTAGGGCCGGGGAAGCTACGCGTGATCGGTGGCGGTTTCTATCAGGAAGTTTCGGGCTTTCAGGAGCGACTTGCGGCGTATCTCGGTGCTCCGGTGTCTTCGCAGATCGGCGTAGGGCGCCTTGACATGGAAGGAAGTGGTTGGGGGTGGCGTGCGGGCATCGCCTATGAAATCGAGGAATACGCATTGCGTACAAGCCTCGTCTATAACAGCGCTGTCGATCTGGATAACCTTAGCGGCACTCTGAACTTGTCGCAGCTCCCGGCAATGCCAGGTACCCCGTTTGGAAAAATTCTCCCGGTTTACGGCAACGTCAGTCTGCCGGACGCGCTTGAATTCAAGTTCCAGACAGGTATCGCCCCTGATTGGCTGGCTTTCGGCTCGGTCAAGTGGACCGATTGGAGCCAACTCCAGAGCATTCCGTTCTGCGCCAAGGGAACGGGGCCTTGCACTCCCGGTCTTCCAACGGGCGGAACGAATAAGGAGCTTACCTCAATCGACCTGCTTTACCGTGACGGCTGGACGGTCAGTGGCGGCGTCGGCCACAAGTTCAATGACAAGTGGAGCGGCGCTCTGAGCCTGACCTGGGACCGAGGCGTGAGCACGGGTGTGGGCACGCATACGGATACCTGGACCGTTGGTGCCGGTGTATCTTATGCCGCGACCGAGAATGTCGAATTCCGCATTGCCGGCGCTCTTGGTGTGCTGACGAGCGGTTCGTCCGGCGCGACCGTCAGGGATGGTCGTACATATGGACAGCGCGCGTCCTATGACTTCGGCGATGACCTCGTATCGGCAATCTCGACCTCGCTGAAGGTCAAGTTCTGATCGGCGAGATGCGTCTCTGAAGAGTTGGAATCGGGCCTGGCGTCACCGCCGGGCCCTTTTTCTTGGTTAACGTTTCCTTGCTATTCGGCCTCTCTAATGGGGAAATCACAGCGATGCCTGAAAATATGTGACGGAATCGCAACACATTGTTTTCCAGAGTTTGCTACACCCATAGGCAGGCGTCCAAATGTCCATTTCCCGCCACAAACGGGGCGCAGCGATAGGGACATGTAGACGCGTGGAACCACGCCAAGGAAACGATGAGCCAGCCGATGTCATTGCTGCCGGAACTGTCGGACGACCGCACGGGACGTGTGCGCTTCCGGCATGGCGCAGGGAAGAAGGCGAGGCGCGGAATTGTAGACCTGATGCCCAAGTCCGAGTTGATGCCGATGAAAGTAGTGGTAATGGGCCTTTGCCTTTCGCTGTCTTCCTGGATGGCGCCCCAGGCCCTCGCATTCGATCCGCAGTCCGGTGTCAGCAAGGAGAGCGGTCCGTTCGACCTCTTCAAGTTCGGGTTCTTCTCCTACAAGGAGGGACGCAAGGGCGATGCCGTCGAGGCCTATCGCTACGCGGCGGAAAAGGGCCATACCGGCTCGCGCTGGGCGCTTGCCAACATGTATGCCGATGGCGACGGCGTGCCGGAGAACGATCTCGAGGCTTTCAAGATCTATAGCGAGATCGCCCAGGCCGGCGTCGAGCCGGGTTCCGAGGATACGGGCTACTTCGCCAATGCGCTGATCGCGCTCGCCAGCTACTACCGTCGCGGCATTCCCGACAGCCCCGTCAAGATCGATCTTACGCAGGCGCGCCAGCTCTATTTCCAGGCCGCTTCCGCCTTCGGTATTCCCGAAGCCCAGTTCCAGCTCGGTCGCATGATGCTGACGGGCGAGGGTGGTTCCGTCAGCGTGCATCAGGCCAAGAAATGGCTGAACCGGGCGCGCAGCAAGGGCCATGCCGGCGCCATGGGCCTCTTCGGCAATATCATCTTCCAGGAGGGCGATGCAGCCCGGGGCCTCGCCTTCATGACGGCCGCCCTCGACCATTGCCCGCCGAAGGACTGTGGCTGGTTGCAGGCCAATCAGGAGGAAGCCTTCTCCGTCGCCAGCGAGGCAGACCGCCGCAAGGGCGTCGCGCTCGCACAGAATATCCGGGCCAATCCCGACGAATAGGCCAACGCGCGGCGTGGCCACCCGTTTATCGAGGTCCCTTAAGACACGCCTCTTTCGTCATGCTCGGGCCTGTCCCGAGCATCTGCGACCTTTCGATTTCTCGATACTTTGGCGAATCCTCGGCACAAGGCCGAGGATGACGACGGCCTTGTAGGAGTTTGTCTCAGACAGCCGCGAAATCCAGCACCGCCACCACCGGAACGTGGTCCGACGGCTTTTCCCAGTTGCGTACATGCTTCTCGATGCCCGTCGAGACGAGGCGGTCGGAGGCTTCGGCCGACAGCATGAGGTGGTCGATGCGGATGCCGTTGTTCTTCGGCCAGCACCCCGCCTGATAATCCCAGAACGTATAGAGCGGCGCGGCGTCCGTGGACGCGCGCACGGCATCGGTGAAGCCGAGATTTTCGAGACGGCGGAAGGCCTGGCGGGTCGGCGGCAGGTAGAGCGCATCCTTCTCCCACGCCTTCACATCCCAGCAGTCGTGCGGCTCGGGAATGACATTGTAGTCGCCGGCGAGGATCAGCGGCTCCTCCAGCGCAAGCCGGTCCTCGGCGAAGGCGGCGAGCCGGTCCATCCACGAGAGCTTGTAGGGATATTTCACCGGATCGTCCGGCGGGTTGCCGTTCGGAAGATAGAGGCAGCAGAAGCGGATGACGCCGCCCTTGACGGAGAAGACGCCTTCCATGAAGCGGGACTGCTCGTCGCCGTCGCCGCCGGGAAGGCCGCGGTTCACCTCGTCGGGGCGAATCTTCGAAAGGAGCGCGACACCGTTGAAGCCCTTCTGGCCATGGGTCTCGACATGGTAGCCGAGCGCCTCGATCTCGGCGCGCGGAAAGCCCTCGTCGACGGTCTTGATTTCCTGCAGCCCGACGATGTCGGGACTGGATTCCTTCAGCCATGCGACCAGATTGTCGAGGCGTGCCCGCACGCCGTTGATGTTCCAGGTGGCGATCTTGATCGGCATGCGGGTTTTCTTCCTGAAGGTTGCGGTCAGATCGAGAAGCTGGTGCCGCAGCCGCAGCTTGCGACGGCGTTCGGATTCCTGATCTGGAAGGACTGGCCGAGCAGGTTATCGACGCAGTCGATCTCCGAGCCGTCCATATAGACGAGGGAAAGCTGGTCGATCAGCACCCGGGCGTCGTCCTTTTCGAGGAGAAGGTCGTCGTCCTGGCGGTCTTCGACAAGGTCGAACTTGTAGGAAAAGCCGGAGCAGCCGCCGCCTTCGACTGACACGCGCAGGGCCTGTTTTTCCGGCGATGCGCCGAGGATGGACGCGATGCGCCTTGCGGCGGCGTCGGAGATGGTTACGGACTTGTCGGTCATGTCTGCCTCCTGCCGGGGTCAAGATCCGGAGAGAATCGCTTGCCTGCTGCGGTGGGCCAGTCTTGCGCCCGAAGCCCGGCCTCGCTCGAAGCGCTTTCGGCAAGGCCCTGAAAAGGCTTGCATTTCATGCGCAGCTTGCGGGCGGGCTTGCCGCTATGCACACTATAGGTATGAAGGCATTGAGGCCGCGTCAATGGGCGGCGTGAATGCAGGTGACGAATGACGTTTGACAGACATGCGCTGGGCTTCGGCGCCGGACAACGCGCCCTCTATGCATCCGACCCCTGGGCGACCCGAGGGCGGCTTTTCCCGGAGGGGGAAAGCCCGACGCGCTCGGACTTCCAGCGCGACCGAGACCGTATCGTCCACACGACCGCCTTCCGCCGCCTCAAGCACAAGACGCAGGTCTTCATCGCCGCCGACGGCGATCATTATCGCACGCGCCTGACCCATACGATCGAGGTGGCGCAGATCGCCCGCGCGCTGGCCCGTGCCCTGAAGCTCGACGAGGACCTCGCCGAAGGCGTCGCGCTGGTGCACGATTTCGGCCACACGCCCTTCGGCCATACCGGTGAGGACGCGCTGCACGAGGTTCTCGAACCTTTCGGCGGCTTCGATCACAATGCGCAATCGCTGCGTATCGTCACCAAGCTGGAACGGCGTTACGCCGATTTCGACGGGCTGAACCTTACCTGGGAAAGCCTGGAAGGCCTCGTCAAGCACAATGGGCCGCTGATCGGCCCGACGGGCAAATGCACGCATGGGGAAGACGTGCCGCGGCCGATTCTCGAATATTGCGCCGTGCACGATCTCGAACTCGGCAGTTTCGCCAGCCTGGAGGCGCAGGTGGCGGCGATTGCCGACGACATCGCCTACAACACCCACGATATCGACGACGGCCTGCGCTCCGGTTTCCTCGATTTCGAGATGCTGGAGGAGGTGCCGTTCCTCGCGAAACTGATGAAGGAAGTGCGCGATCGTTATCCGGGGCTGGAGGACGCGCGCTTCACCCATGAGATCATGCGCCGGCAAATCACCGCCATGGTCGAGGACGTCATCAGCTATGCGCAGCAGGCGATCCGCGAGGAGCGTCCCGAAAGCGCCGAGGACGTGCGCAAGGCCCATCGCTGCCTTGCCACCTTCTCGGAAGAAATGTCGGTGACGGACAAGCAGATCAAGAAGCTGCTGTTCTCGCGCATCTACCGCCACCCGGAAGTGATGCGGGTGAGGGCGAACGCCGCCTCGATCCTCACCGACCTCTACCACGCCTATATGGACGACCCGCAGCTCATGCAGGGCCACTATTGGGTGGACCGGATCGCGACCATGCCGGAATCGGCGCGCGCCCGCCATGTCGGCGATTATCTTGCGGGAATGACCGACAACTACGCGATCAACACGCATCGCCGTCTGTTTGACCATACCCCCGAATTGCGATAGTCACCCGCCCACCTGAACTTCTTCGCAGGCCTGGCCCCAAAAGGGGCCGCTGCGCGCGGATGGATGAGATGAACCTTTTTACAGATTTCGACAGCAGAATCAAAACCGTACTCGAAAATCTCGAGATCGTGCGTGAAAAACGATCCGAACTCGACTTCGGCCGCATCAGCGTCGAACCGCCGCGCGACCAGAGCCATGGCGATGTCGCGACCAATGCGGCGATGGTTCTCGCAAAGCCGCTCGGCCTCAATCCGCGCGCGCTTGCCGATCTCATCGTCGCCGAGCTGAAGAACGATCCTGAAGTCGCCGACGTCAGCGTCGCCGGGCCGGGCTTCATCAATGTGCGCCTTTCCGTCGCCTACTGGCAGAAGTTGCTGGCAGCCGTCGTCAAGGCCGGCGCGGATTACGGGCGCGGCTCGCTCGGCGCGGGCCGCAAGGTCAATGTCGAATATGTCTCGGCCAATCCGACGGGCCCGATGCATGTTGGCCATTGCCGCGGCGCGGTGGTGGGCGATGCGCTCGCCAACCTGCTCGCCTTCGCCGGCTATGACGTGACGAAGGAATACTACATCAACGACGCCGGCTCGCAGATCGACGTCCTGGCCCGCTCCGCTTTCCTGCGTTACCGCGAGGCGCTGGGCGAGGCCATCGGAGAAATCCCGTCGGGCCTTTATCCGGGCGACTATCTGGTTCCCGTCGGCGAGGCGCTGGCGGCCGAGCACGGCACGTCGCTGCGCGCCATGCCCGAGCATCAGTGGATGCCCATCGTCAAGGAAAAGACCATCGCGATGATGATGGCGATGATCCGCGAGGACCTCGCCGCCCTCAACGTCCACCACGATATCTTCTTCTCGGAGCGGTCGCTGCACGCCGGCAACGGTGCGCCGATCCGCACCGCCATCAATGACCTGACCTTCAAGGGGCATGTCTACAAGGGCGTGCTGCCGCCGCCGAAGGGGCAGCTTCCGGAAGACTGGGAAGACCGCGAGCAGACGCTCTTCCGCTCGACCGAGGTGGGCGACGATATCGACCGCCCGCTAATCAAGTCGGACGGTTCCTATACCTACTTCGCCGCCGACGTCGCCTACTTCAAGGACAAGTTCGACCGCGGCTTCGACGAGATGATCTATGTGCTCGGCGCCGACCATGGCGGTTACGTCAAGCGTCTGGAAGCCGTCGCCCGCGCTGTCTCCGAGGGTAAGGCGAAGCTGACCGTGCTGCTGTGCCAGCTCGTCAAGCTCTACCGCAACGGCGAGCCGGTGAAGATGTCGAAGCGCTCCGGCGACTTCGTCACCCTGCGCGACGTGGTCGAGGAAGTCGGCCGCGATTCGGTGCGCTTCATGATGCTCTATCGCAAGAACAGCGAGCCGCTCGACTTCGACTTCGCCAAGGTCACGGAGCAGTCCAAGGACAATCCGGTCTTCTATGTGCAGTATGCGCATGCGCGCTGCATGTCGGTGTTCCGTCAGGCTGCGGAAGCCTTCCCCGGCCTCGATATCGCCTCGCTCGATCTTGCCGGCGCGATTGCCGGAAACATCTCGGATCCCAGCGAGTTGCAGCTTCTTGCGAAGCTCGCAGAATATCCGCGTGTCGTCGAAGGCGCGGCGGTGGCTCAGGAGCCTCATCGCATCGCGTTTTACCTCTATGATCTTGCCAGCGCGTTCCATGGACACTGGAACAAGGGTAAAGAGCAGCCGGAATTACGGTTTGTTAACGATAAAAATAGAGAATTGAGTATCGCCAGACTTGGGCTGGTGCACGCTGTCGCGTCTGTTCTTAAGTCGGGCCTGTCCATTACAGGCACCGCCGCACCGGATGAAATGCGATAACGTCACCATTTACCCACAATAAGCTGGCAAATGCACCTTTGTAGCTTGTGAGTGGGAAGCAGTATGGCAGACAAGAACTTCGCGCGAAGCGGAACCGCTGACACGGATCTCTTGGCAGACGACGATCCGTTGAGCGAGCTTGCCCGTCTCGTCAACTTCGAGCCGCGCCCGGTCCAGGGCGTCGATCGTTCCTTTGCCGAGGGCGCGCAGCCCGCGCCCCGGTACGAGAACCCCGTCCTCGCCCTTGAGGATGAACTTCTCCGCGCCTTCGAACAGTACGACGCGCCGTCGAGCTACGTCGCCGTCGAGCCGGTCGTCGCCGAAAGGGCGGCGCCGCTTCACGTCGAGCCCGTCTTCGAAGCGCCTGCGCCGGTCGCGCAGGAGCAGGCGTTCGTCATCGATGAAGCGCCGATGCGGGGCTTCTCCGCCGACGGCCCGTATCATCATGAGCCGGCTTTCGCCGACGTGCCGTCCTTCGATCCCGCGCCGGAAACGGCTGCCGATCCGGCACTGCTTCTCGCCGACGAGCTGGAGACGTCCATCCATGACGTTCCCTCGGTCGAGGTCGAACCGGTCATCCATGCCGGCCACGCCTTCGCCGACCGGTTCGAGCCGCGCTTCGAGGAGCCGGTGCGCCAGGATGTGGCCGTCGAACCGCATTTTTCGGAACCTGTCCTTGCTGCCGAGCCGCAGCCGACCTTCCTCGGCCTCCAGCCGCTGGCGGCGGACGCGGGATTTGCCGACGAGATCGGTCTCGATCTGGAACGTGAGCTTGAGCTTTCCATCGGCGACGGTTTTGCCGACGATCTTCTGGCCGACGCATCCTTCGTCGAGCCGCTGCCGGTCGCCGTCGCTGCCGTCGAGACGAATATCGAGCCGAGCTTCGATAGCTGGATGCCTGTTGAAGCCAGCATCGCGCAGGCGGAACCGTTTCATGCCGAGCCTGCTGCTTATGCGGGAGAGGAGCCGCAGTTCGTAGCGGACATTGCGCACGAGACACGGGAGGAGCGCGCCCGCTCCGCGGCCGAAGCCGAAGCGGCCTGGCAGGTCCAGGCGAGCGAACCCGTCTTCGAGGCCGAGCCGGTCTATCAGGTCGAGTCCGTCGAAAAGGGCGAAAGCTACGATCACGACGACCTGCTCGCGGAAATCGAGAGCTTCCCCGTGCCGGAGGCCCGTTCTCCGCTCGCGGCCGCCACCGTTGCCGCCGCTGCTGCGGTTACGGCCCGCGGGAACACGCCGGCCAACATCTCGGCCATCTTCGGCCGCGCGACGCCCCGGGTCCACCGTGAGCCGGTCGTCGAAACGGTTGCTGCGCCCGTTGTCGAACCCGTGATCGCGCCGGTTCAGGCCGTGCAGACGCCCGTCGTCGAAGCGCGCCGGGAGCCGGTCGTGGCTGCAGCGCCTGTCGCCGAACCCGAGCTCGATTTCGAGAACATGGAGTTCGACCTTTCCGATATCGATCTCGACCTGTCGGATTTCACGCTGGATGAAGGCGCTGCGACGCCGGCGGTTAAGCCGGTCGAGGCGAAGGTCTCGGTCGTGCCGCAGCCCGTCGCCGTCGAAACGCCCGTGCGCCGCGAGCCGGCCGTTGCCGTTCCGGTTTCCACCTATACGAAGCCGCAGCCGGTTGCCGTCGAGACCAATGACGGTGCGCTGCCCTTCGACCCGACGATGATCGCCGAGACCGATGTGGGCGTTTCACCCGTCACGGAACTCGATGTGCCGCAGCTTCCCGTCATCGAGAAGGAAAAGCCGCCGGTCTACCAGCCCGACTACGACCTGGATATCGATGCGGAAATGGCCCAGCTCTTCAGCGAGCCGGTTGCAAAGCCGCGCGCCGAGGATCTGCCGGTGCGCGCAGCCGTCGCCGCGGCTTCCGCCGCCGTCGCCCAGCCGGTGACGCAGATCAACGATGTCGACGATTTCGAGCGCGCGCTGGAGGAAGACTTCCGCCGTTCCCTGAACCAGCCCGAGCGCATGGCGATCCCGGTCGATCCCGGCCAGGCGAACGTCCTCTATGCTGGTGACGGCTACGACGACGAGGCTGCGCGTCCGCGCCGGGGCCTGCTGATCGCCGCGTCGATCGCCGGGCTTCTGCTGGTCGGCGGCACGGGTGTCTATGCGTGGTCCGCCTTCACGGGCGGCTCGGCCAGCTCGGGTGAGCCGCGCGTCATCCTTGCGGACAAGGACCCGATCAAGGTCGTGCCCGCCGAAAAGGGCGGCAAGACCGTGCCGAACCAGGACAAGGCCGTCTATGATCGCGTTGCCGGCGACACCGCCAATGCGCCGCAGCAGGAACAGCTTGTCACCTCCACGGAAGAGCCGGTCGACGTCGTGCAGCGCACGCTGACGCCGGAAACCCTGCCGTTCGACGGGCCGGAGGACGGTCCCGATACGGCTGACGCCGCCGACGACCAGAGCCGCCTGCTGCCCGGCGTCGACGAGCCGGAAACGGCCTCGTCCGAGGCCGCCGGCAAGCCGGTCGTCTCGCCGCGCAAGGTCAAGACCATGATCGTCAAGCCGGACGGCACGCTCGTCGCCCGCGAGGATACGGTTGCCGCGCCCGCGGAAGAGACCGCAGACCTCGATGCGAAGGCGACCGCGACCACCGGCAGCGCCTCCGGCGGTGCAACGGCCAATGCGGTGATCGACGCAGACGCGTCGCTCCGCGCGGAACAGACGGCAGGGGGCCAGCCCCGCTCGGCGCTTGCCGAGGTTGCCGATACGCAGGTCGATGACGCCGCGCCGGTGCGCACGGTGAAGACGACCACCATCGGCGCGGACGGCACGGCCGCCAAGGGCGACAAGGCGCCGGTTCCGGGCACCCGCCCCGTCGACCAGCCCGTCAACGTGGTCGAGACCGTCACCGAGAACGGCAATATCGCAGCCAAGCAGACCGCAGCGGCGACGCAAACCCAGAAGACGGCGGAACAGACCGAAGTCGCCGCCGTTGCCCCTGGCAGCTACGTCATCCAGATCGCCTCGCTTCCTTCCGAAGCCGAGGCGCAGAAGACCTACAAGTCGCTCTCCTCGAAGTTCTCGGGCGTCATCGGCGGCCGGGGCGTGGATATCAAGAAGGCGGAAATCCCCAACAAGGGCACCTTCTTCCGCATTCGCATCCCCGCCGGCTCGCGCGAGGAGGCCAACGCCCTCTGCAGCCGCTACAAGAGCGCGGGCGGTAGCTGCCTCGTCACCCGCTGAGGCCAGCGTGGACTTTCCCCGAGGGGCGCGGACCATGTCCGCGCCCCTCGTCTTTTCCAATCCAACATCTAAGATTGCGGACATGAGCGAATCGAAATCCTTCATTTCGGGCTGCAAGGGCCTGAGCCTCACCGCCGACGAAAAGGCCTTCTTCCGCAGCGAGCGGCCCTGGGGCTTCATCCTCTTCGGCCGCAATATCGGCGAGCCGCAACAGATTGCGGACCTGACGGCGGAGATGCGCGACTGCATCGGCGGCGGAGCGGATATCCCCGTCCTGATCGACCAGGAGGGCGGCCGCGTCCAGCGCATCAAGCCGCCTTACGTCCAGCAATATCCGAACGCCGCCGCGCTCGGCGCGATTTTCCGCGCGGACGAAGAGAAGGGGCTGCGCGCCGCGTGGCTGATGTCGCGCCTGCACGCCTTCGATCTCCTGCGCCTCGGCATCAACGTGGATTGCCTGCCGGTGCTCGACGTTGCCGTTCCGGGTGTTCACGATGTCATCGGCAACCGCGCCTACGGGCAGGAGCCGGAGATCGTCTCGATCATGGGCAAGGCGGCTGCCGAGGGGCTGAAGGCGGGCGGTTTGCTGCCGATCATGAAGCACATGCCGGGCCATGGCCGCACCATGGTCGATTCGCATCACGACCTGCCGGTGGTGCATGCGACCCGCGAAGAATTGGAAGCCTGCGATTTCGTGCCCTTCCGCCGCATGAAGGACGAGCTGATGGCGATGTCCGCGCATATCGTCTTCACCTCAATCGACGCCGATACCCCGGCGACGACCTCGGCGAAGGTGGTGGAGGAGATCATCCGCGGCCATATGGGCTTCGACGGCCTGCTGATGTCCGACGACGTGTCGATGAACGCGCTTCGCGGCGATATTGCCGAAAGAACCCGGGGAATCGTCGCCGCCGGCCTCGACATGGTGTTGCATTGCCATGGCATCATGGAGGAAATGATACAGGTGGCCGAGAACGCTCCGCCACTTTCGGGCGAAAGCCTGCGGCGGGCGAATGCGGTGCGCGCGGCCTTCCCGGCGCCGGATGGGGCGGACGAGCAGGCGCTGCGCGAGGAATTCAACGCCATGATCGCGGTGGCCTGACGGCTGCGACCGGGTCGAAGAGGGGCGATGTGCAGGTAACGGGGTCGAAGCCACCGAGGAAGGGCCGCGGCGCGGATGCGCCGATGGAGGACCTGTGGCAGG
Source organism: Shinella zoogloeoides (assembly GCF_020883495.1). Taxonomy (NCBI): domain Bacteria; kingdom Pseudomonadati; phylum Pseudomonadota; class Alphaproteobacteria; order Hyphomicrobiales; family Rhizobiaceae; genus Shinella; species Shinella zoogloeoides. The sequence goes on from NZ_CP086610.1 coordinate 1,407,923, forward strand.
ACGACGCCGCGGGGCGGGGACTTTCCGAGGAAAGTCTCGTCGTCGACCTTGCCGGCTTCGAAGGCCCGCTCGACCTGCTCCTGCACCTTGCCCGCACGCAGAAGGTGGACCTCACCCGCATCTCCGTGCTGGCGCTCGCCGAGCAATATCTCGCCTTCATCGACAAGGCGCGGAAGATCCGCATCGAGCTTGCCGCCGATTACCTCGTCATGGCGGCATGGCTCGCCTATCTGAAATCCCGCCTGCTGATCCCCCGGCAGGCCAAGGACGAGGGCCCTTCCGGCGAGGAGATGGCGGCAAGCCTCGCTTTCCGCCTCAAGCGGCTGGAAGCGATGCGCGACGCCGCCACCAAGCTCGTCAACCGCAACCGCCTCGGCCGCGACGTCTTCGCCCGCGGCATGCCGGAACATATCCCCACGGAGCGCCGCTCGGCCTTCGAGGCTTCGCTTTACGATCTGCTCAATGCCTATGCGTCGCTGCGCCAGCGCCACGCGGTCACGCAGGTTACCATCGAGAAACGCAGCGTCTGGTCGCTTTCCGACGCCCGCGAGATCCTGCAACTGCTGATCGGCGATTTCGATGACGACTGGACCGCGCTCGACCATTTCATGCTGCGCTATCTGAGCGATCCCGCCGAGCGCACGACGGCGATCGCCAGCGCCTTCGCCGCGACGCTCGAACTCGTGCGGGAGGGGCGGCTGGAGCTTCGGCAGGACGGCGTCTTCCAGCCGATCTATCTTCGCCGTGGCCCGAAGGCGGGCGAGGGCGGGGAAGACGGGAGCGATCGGGGTGATTGAGGACGAAGAGGTTTCCGACCACGAGGAGGGCGGCATCGTCGTCGATCCGCGCCGGTTGCACGAGGCGGCGCGCATTGCCGAGGCGCTGGTCTTCGCTTCGGCCGGGCCGGTCTCCGAGACCTATATCGCCGAGCGCCTGCCGCGCGGTGTGGATGTGCAGCATGTGCTGCGCGAATTGAAGGGGCTTTATGCCGGCCGGGGCGTGCAGCTCGTGCAGGCCGGCGACGCCTGGGCCTTCCGCACCGCGCCGGACCTGTCTTTCGTCATTCGCACGGACGAGACCGAGGTGCGCAAATTGTCGCGCGCCGCGCTCGAAGTGCTGTCGATCATCGCCTATCACCAGCCGGTGACGCGCGCCGAAATCGAGGACATTCGCGGCGTGCAGACCTCCAAGGGCACGCTCGACGTGCTGATGGAGGCCGGCTGGGTGCGTTTTCGTGGCCGTCGCCGCTCGCCGGGCCGGCCCGTGACCTTCGGCACGACGCGCGATTTCCTCGACCATTTCGGCCTTGAAGAATTGCGCGACCTGCCGGGCCTCGAGGAATTGAAGGGCGCGGGCCTGCTTTCCGGCCGCATCCCGTCGAATTTCCAGGTGCCGCTGCCGCTGGGCGAGGACGAGCTTGCGGAGGACGAGGATCCGATCACCCAGCTCGACCTTGAGGAACTCGGTCTCTTGACACCGGGCGGAAAAGAAGACGAATAGGCGAAGCTTATAGGCCCCGGCTCTCCGGCCGGCGGCAGGGAAAGACTTCGACAATGGCTTCGGACCCGTCAGGCGGGAATGGTATCGAGACGAGACGGGCATCGGCGGTCACCTTCGCGGCGCGCCTCGCCTTCGAGGATATCCATCACAGCTACCACAGCAAGGAAACGATCCGCGGCATCTCGCTGACCGCGGAGCCGGGGGAAGTGCTGTGCCTGCTCGGTCCGTCCGGTTCCGGCAAGACGACCCTGCTGCGCATCGCGGCCGGCATCGAGGCGCAGACCTCGGGCCGCGTGCTGCTCAATGATCGCGAGATTGCCGGCCCCGCCGTCTTCCTGCCGCCCGAGCGGCGCGGCGTCGGGCTGATGTTCCAGGATTTCGCGCTGTTTCCGCATATGTCGGTGCTCGACAATGTGCGTTTCGGCCTGACGGCCCTGCCGCGCGCCGAGGCCGAGGCTGAAGCGCAGGTGGCGCTGGAGCGCGTCGGCCTTGCGCATTATGCGCAGAAATATCCCCATGTCCTGTCGGGCGGCGAGCAGCAGCGGGTGGCGCTAGCCCGGGCGCTTGCGCCGCGTCCCGCGGTGCTGCTGATGGACGAGCCGTTCTCCGGCCTCGATTCGCGCCTCAAGGATTCGATCCGCGCCGATACGCTGGCTATCCTGCGCAAATCGCGCGCCAGCGCCATCGTCGTCACGCATGACGCCGAGGAGGCGATGCGCATGGGCGACAGAATCGCGCTGTTGAAAGACGGCCGGCTCGTGCAGGTCGGCACGGCCGAGCAGCTCTATCTCAACCCGCAGAGCATCTTCGCCGCCGCCTTTTTCTCCGAGATCAACGAGTTCTCCGGCCATGTGCGCGGCGGCGTCGTGGAAACGCCGCTCGGCAACGTGGACGGCAAGCGTTTCGCGGATGGGCAGACGGTGCGTGTTGCCGTGCGTCTTTCGGGCCTCAGCGTACACGAGGCCGGCGGCGAGACGCCGGCGCGCATATTGTCGCGGCGTTTTCTCGGGGTGGTCGAACTGCTGGAACTGGCGGTTCCCGGGGCGGACAGGCCGGTGCGGGCGCGGGTACGAGCCGATCAACTGGCGCCCGGATTGCGCGACGTCACGCTTTCGGCTAACCACCGCGACATACTGGTATTTGAAAAAGACGGCTGAACGTCTTAAATCGGGGTTCAGGTTTCAACGGGAGTTAAGGGAATGGGTTCTTTCAGCATCTGGCATTGGCTGATCGTTCTGGTGGTTGTGCTGCTGCTGTTCGGCCGCGGCAAGATTCCGGAACTGATGGGCGACGTCGCCAAGGGCATCAAGAGTTTCAAGAAGGGCATGGCCGACGAGGAAGCCTCTGCGGCCGATACGTCCAAGACGGTCGAGCACAAGGCCGACGAGGCCAAGTGACCGGCATCCGGCCGGGAACCCCGGTTCCCGGCCCTTGAGGACAATACCCTATGCTTGATGTCGGCTGGACCGAAATACTCGTCATCGCCATCGTTCTGATCATCGTGGTGGGTCCGAAGGACCTGCCGCAGATGCTGCGAACGTTCGGCCGCATGGTTTCCAAGATGCGTGGCATGGCGAGCGATTTCCGCCAGCAGTTCGATGAGGCGCTGCGCGAAGCGGACCTCGATGACGTCCGAAAGACGATCGGCGAGGCGCAGAAGCTTAATCCGCTGAACACCATCCGCGACGCGGTCAATCCGCTGCGCCAGATGGGCGACGAGATCAAATCCGATCTCCAGAAGGCGACGAGCCTTGCTCCGACCCCCGCATCCGACGCCGCGCCCGCCGAGAGCGTTTCCAGCGCTCCGGTGGAGGCCGTCAAGCCGGTTTCCGCCGAGCCTGTCGCCGCCGCGCCGCTGAAGGCCGAGCCGGTCGCCAAGGCGTCGAAGAAGGCCGAAGGCGAGGCCGCGAAGGTGGCGAAGCCGCGCAAGGCGGCCGCCAAGCCTGAAGGCGAGGCGAAGGCCGCCGCCAAGAAGGCTCCGGCTGCCAGGAAAGCGGCCGCTGTAAAGCCGAAGACTGCAAAGACCAAGAAGGACGAGGCATGAGCGGCGATCTTGACGACAAGCCCCAGCCGCTCATCGAGCATCTGATCGAACTTCGCCAGCGCCTGCTCTGGGCCGTCGGCGCGTTCTTCGTCGCCTTCCTCGTCTGCTTCTATTTCGCCAAGCAGCTCTTCAACCTGCTCGTCCTGCCCTTCAAGTGGGCGGTGGAATGGGCGGGGCTTTCCCATCGCAATGTCGAGCTGATCTATACGGCGCCGCAGGAATTCTTCTTCACGCAGATCAAGGTCGCCATGTTCGGCGCGCTGGTCATCGCCTTTCCGGTGATCGCCCAGCAGATCTACAAGTTCGTCGCCCCCGGCCTCTACAAGAACGAGCGCGCCGCCTTCCTGCCGTTCCTCATCGCGTCCCCGATCCTCTTCCTGATCGGCGCGGCCCTCGTCTATTTCTTCTTCACGCCCATGGTCATGTGGTTCTTCCTCGCCATGGAACAGGGTGGCGGCGAGGGGCAGGTCTCCATCCAGCTTCTGCCCAAGGTTTCCGAATATCTCAGCCTCATCATGTCGCTGATCTTCGCCTTCGGCCTCGTCTTCCAGCTTCCGGTGATCTCGTCGCTGCTGGTGCGGTCGGGATTCATCGATTCGAAGGCGCTTGCCGACAAGCGCAAGTATGCGATCGTCATCGCCTTCGTCGTCGCCGCCGTGCTGACGCCGCCCGATCCGGTTTCCCAGATCGGCCTTGCACTGCCGGCCATCCTTCTCTACGAGATTTCCATCTACACGGCCCGACTCATCGAACGGCAGCGGGCGCGCGCCTCGGAAGCGCAGGATGCGGAAAACGAGGTCGTTGCAACGCCGGACAAAGCCGACTGACGCTTTGTCGGCGGCGTTGCCGCTAGTCGCTGCCGGGCGTGGAGGGGCTTCAATCCACGGAAACGCCTGGAACGACAATGCTTGATATCAAATGGATCCGCGACAACGCCGCCGCTCTTGACGCTGCCCTCGCCAAGCGCGGCGCAAGCCCTCTTGCCCAGGCGCTGATCGATGTCGACGAGAAGCGCCGCGCCGTCATCCAGAAGGCGCAGGACATGCAGTCGCGCCGCAATGCCGCCTCCAAGGAGATCGGCGCTGCGATGGCGAGCAAGAACGCCGAGCTTGCCGAAAAGCTGAAAGCAGAAGTCTCGGCCATCAAGGACCAGCTCCCCGCCGCCGAGGAGGAGGAGCGCCAGGTCACCGCCGAACTCAACGACGCCCTGTCGCGCATTCCCAACATTCCGCTCGACGACGTGCCGGTCGGTTCGGACGAGACCGGCAATGTCGTGAAGCTGACATGGGGCAGCAAGCCCGGCTGGAACCACAAGGCCTTGGAGCATTACGAAATCGGCGAAGCCCTCGGCTACATGGATTTCGAGGCTGCCGCCAAGATCGCCGGCTCGCGCTTCACCGTGCTGAAGGGCCAGCTTGCCCGCCTTGAACGCGCGCTCGGCCAGTTCATGATCGACGTTCACACGCAGGACCATGGCTATACGGAAGTTCATGCGCCGCTTCTCGTGCGCGACGACGCCATGTTCGGCACCGGCCAGCTTCCGAAATTCTCCGAGGACCTGTTCCGCACCACGGATGGCCGCTGGCTGATCCCGACTGCGGAAGTCTCGCTCACCAACCTCGTGCGCGAGGAAATCCTGGAACAGGAAAAACTGCCGCTGCGCTTCACCGCGCTGACGCCGTGCTTCCGTTCGGAAGCCGGCTCGTCGGGCCGCGACACGCGCGGCATGCTGCGCCAGCACCAGTTCATGAAGTGCGAGCTGGTCTCGATCACCGATGCGGAAAGCGCCGTCGACGAGCACGAGCGCATGACGGCCTGCGCCGAGGAAATTCTCAAGCGCCTCGGCCTGCACTACCGCGTCATGACGCTCTGCACGGGCGACATGGGCTTTGGCGCACGCAAGACCTACGACCTCGAAGTCTGGCTGCCGGGGCAGGACACGTTCCGCGAAATCTCGTCCTGCTCGGTCTGCGGCGATTTCCAGGGCCGCCGCATGAATGCGCGCTATCGCGGCAAGGACGACAAGGCGACGAAGTTCGTTCACACGCTGAACGGCTCGGGCACGGCCGTCGGCCGCGCGCTGATCGCCGTCATGGAAAACTACCTCAACGAGGATGGCTCGATCACTGTGCCTGACGTGCTGCTGCCCTATATGGGCGGACTGAAGAAGATCGAGAAGGCTGCCTGAGCGGAGACGGAATGCGTATTCTCCTGACCAATGACGACGGCATCCATGCCGAGGGCCTCGCGGTCCTCGAGCGGATCGCCCGCGAACTGACGGACGACGTGTGGATCGTCGCGCCGGAGACGGACCAGAGCGGCCTTGCCCATTCGCTGACGCTTTCCGAGCCGCTGCGCCTGCGCAAGATCGACGACAAGCGTTTCGCGCTGCGCGGCACGCCGACGGACTGCGTCATCATGGGCGTGCGCGAAGTGCTCGACAGGAAGCCCGACCTCGTTCTGTCCGGCGTCAATGTCGGCGCGAACATGGCCGATGACGTGACCTATTCCGGCACCATCGCCGGCGCCATCGAGGGCACGCTGCAGGGCATCAAGTCCATGGCGCTGAGCCAGGCCTATAACCATGCCGGCGGCCGCGTCGTGCCGTGGGAAATGGCGGAAACCTTCGCGCCGAAGCTGATCCGCCAGCTCATGGATGTCGAGCTGCCCGACTGGACCTTCTTCAACCTCAACTTCCCGAATTGCGCACCCTCGGAGCTGCAGGGCGTCGAGGTGACGAGCCAAGGCAAGCTCGATTTCGGCCTGACGATCGAGGAACGTGCCGATGGCCGCGGCTTGCCCTATTACTGGCTGCGTTTCGGCGAGCGGAAAGGCGATTTCCGTGCGGGCACGGATATCCATGCGGTGAAGAACCACAAGATTTCCGTGACGCCCCTGAAGCTCGACCTCACGGATTACACCGTGCTCGACCGGGTGCAGCGCGCGCTCAGCGCAAGGGGTGACGATTGAACACGGGGCGGGTGATCGAGAAGGAAGGTTTTGCCGCGCTGGCTTTGCGTCTGCGCGGTGAGGGCATCAACAATCTCGACCTCCTGACGGCCGTCGAGCAGACGCCGCGCACGCTCTTCGTGCCGCCGCAGTTTGCCGGCGAGGCCTATTCCAGCCGTCTGCTGCCGCTGGATTGCGGCTCGTTCATCGAAGGCATCGATCTTGCCGTCCGCCTGCTCAACCTGCTCAATCTCAAGGCCGGCCAGCGCGTGCTGGAGGTCGGCACCGGCAGCGGCTTCACCGCCGCCGTCATGGGCCGGCTCACCGAGCGCGTGCTGACCATCGACCGCTACCGCACGCTCGTTACCAATGCGCAGCAGTCCATGGAAAAGGCCGGCATCCGCAATGTGATCGTGCGGCAGGCCGATGGCAGCAACGGCATGCCGGGCGAGGGGACCTTCGACCGCATTCTCGTCACCGCCGCCTTTCCGGCCCTGCCGCGCTTCTTCGCCGAACAGCTCGTTTCCGGCGGCATGCTGATCGCGCCCGTCATGACCAGCGAAACCGAGTGCCGCATGCTCAAGCTGGTCAAGACCGGCAGCCGCTTCGACCGTGAAGACCTTTTCGCGGTCCCCTATCTGCCCATCGTGCCGCAGATGGCGCAGGCCCTTTAGCCGATTCCCGACCGTTTTCGTGCAACCCGGCAGGCGCTCGTCTGCTGAGTCTCTTGCCGTTTTTGCTGGAAATCCAGCATTCCGGCGGCGTGCATCTGCGCGTCATGCGTGAAATCCATCCGCAAAATCAGGGCATTAACCTTTTGTTAACTTGCGCAAGCTTCGCGCAAGCTTCGGGGCGTAGCCCGGAAGCGAAGCAGCAAGTTCCACGCAGAACGCCGGTTTTCCAGTTGGTTCGGCCGCGATGGAGAGGGAAATGTACGTTTCGAACAGGATTGCCAGCGGTTCGACAAGCGACAGCCTCGCGTATCTCGCGACGCGGGCTGCGGGAAGCGTTGCCGAGGAAAATGCCGAGGCTGGATCGACGGCCCATCTGGCCGGCGGCAGCTACGACCCGTCCGCTTTGGTCAGCCTGTCGGTGGACGCGCTTCTGGTGCTGAGCGCCACGCGGGAAGAGACGGCTTACAGTCAGCCCGCGCTTACCGAGGCGGAGCGCAACAATCTTGATACGTCGGAACTGGAAAAGCGCGAACACACCGCTTACGGCCATTTCCTCGACGCGGGCGACCGCAAGGCCTATCTGCGCGCCTATATCGAATATTTCGACAGCATGCCGGCGCAGGACCAGCGCAGTTCGCGTTATGCCGGAACGCGGGAGCCTGCCGTGGCCGCACTGCGCGCCATCGCCTATAACGAAAGCGCTCTCGACATGACAGTCCCGGATGCCGCATTGGAGAATGTCGCCGAGACCGGCGACAGGACGGCGCGCCGCGCGACGCCGATTTCGGCGATCTTCCAGCCGAGCGCCGGCGACTTCGAGAATGCTGCCCGCGTCGGCGGCCGCATCTCGCGCGCCGACAGCATGTATGCGACGGGCTTCTGACCCGCCCGGTCCGGGCATGGTTATCAATTCATCAAAAAACCGATGCGGATAGTCCGGCTTTAACCGGGCAGTAACTCTAACGCGCTTTAATCGGCCTACATCAAGTAGCGTACCGATTGGGTAGTTTCATGCGTAAGAGTGTATCGCCGAGTTTTGGTAGGACCGCGACCCGCCTTATGGCGGCTGCCCTGCTGGCAAGCGTAGCGACCGGGTGCAGCTCGGACGTGAGCCGCTTCGGTGGCCTTTTCTCCAGCTCGGGTCAGGACAACATGACCACGAGTTCGGTTCCGCGCCGCACGCTGTTCGGCGGTGGCGGCGGTAATCCTGTTCCGCGCGGCGATGTTGGTAATGGCGGGCAGCAATATGCCTCCGGCAACCAGATGGGCACCCGCAACGAGGCGCTCAACCAGCCGTTCCCGGATCAGGGCAACGTTTCCTACGACCCGATCAATACCGCTACGACCGCAGGCTCCGGCACGCGCTTCGCAACGACGCCGATGAGCGTTCAGCGCGGCGAGCTTGCCGACCCGACCGCCGATGCCCGCCGTTCGGCCGAGCGTCAGGCCGCGATGGCCCAGGAGTTGCCGCAGCGCAAGGCGAAGGCTCTGGCGGAGGACGTGGATACCCTCAAGACGGCGACGGTCAAGAGCAAGGCGGGCTGGTCGGCCAACAATGGCCCGGTCGTCATGCTGCGCCAGGGCGAAAGCGTGAAGACGCTCGCCAACCGCTACGGCGTGCCGGAAAAGGAAATCCTCGCCGCCAACGGCCTCAAGCGCTCCTCGGATGCCGAGCCGGGCCAGCGGATCGTCATCCCCACCTTCAGCACGACGGCGAGCGCCGCCAAGGCCTCGACCGATCATACCCTCAAGGTCGACAACAAGCTGCCGACGCCCGAGCGCAACGGCGAGCAGAACGTCGCGATCCTGCCGGGCACGACGACGCGTGACAAGGTGAAGTCGGAAAGCGGCCAGACGAATTCCAACGTCGCCGATGCCGGTGAAGGCAATGGCAAGGGCGGCTACGAGGTGAAGCCGGGCGATTCGCTCGCCAAGATCGCGCGCAGCAACGGCGTTTCCGTCGCGGCGCTGAAGAAGGCGAACGGCATCGACACGGCATCGATCCGCATCGGCCAGAAGCTGGTCATCCCGGCCGGCGGCGCTGCCGTCGAGACGCCGACCGACAAGACACAGACCGCATCCATCCCGGTCGCCAAGGAAAAGAAGATCGAGACGGCCGAGAAGAAGCCGGAAGCCTACAAGGCGCCGGTGAAGACCGTTTCGGTGACGGAAGCGACGGAAAAGTCCGACGTGACGGACGAGGCTCCCGAATCGACGGGTATCGGCAAGTATCGCTGGCCGGTGCGCGGCGCGGTCATCGCCGGCTACGGCGCCAATGTCGAGGGCAACCGCAACGACGGCATCGATATCTCGGTTCCCGAGGGCACGCCGATCAAGGCCGCCGAGAACGGCGTGGTCATCTATGCCGGCAGCAGCCTGAAGGAACTCGGAAACGCGGTTCTGGTGCGCCACGACGACGGCACGGTGACGGTCTACGGCCATGCCGGCGACCTCAACGTTCAGCGCGGTCAGAAGATCCAGCGCGGCCAGACGGTCGCCACCTCCGGCATGAGCGGTAACGCGACCCGCCCGAAGGTTCACTTCGAGGTGCGCAAGAACGCGACGCCGGTCAACCCGATGACTTTCCTCGAATAGGACGACGGCTACGGCTTAATCAAAAAGGGCGGCTCCGAACGGGCCGCCTTTTTCGTTTTTCATCACCTGTTGAGCGATTTGCCGAGGCGGCCCGCCAGGTCCTGCACATATTGCCAGGCGACGCGGCCCGAGCGCGAGCCGCGCGTGGTGGCCCATTCGAGCGCCTCGGCGTGGAGCTGCTCCTGCGGCAGGTCGAGGTCGAAATGGCCGGCATAGCCGTCGATCATTTCGAGATATTCCGTCTGGCTGCACTTGTAGAAGCCGAGCCAGAGACCGAAGCGGTCGGAGAGCGAGACCTTCTCCTCCACGGCCTCCGACGGGTTGATGGCGGTCGACTGCTCGTTCTCGATCATGTTGCGCGGCAGGAGGTGCCGGCGGTTCGAGGTGGCGTAGAGCAGCACATTGTCCGGCCGGCCCTCGACGCCGCCGTCCAGCGCCGCCTTGAGCGACTTGTAGGACGTGTCGTCATGGTCGAAGGACAGGTCGTCGCAGAAGATGATGGCCGGGAAGGGCGCATCCTTCAAAACGTCGAGCAGCGCGGGCAGGGTGGCGATATCCTCGCGATGCACCTCGATAAGCTTCAGGCCGCTTGCGGTTTCCTTCGCGGCGAGTGCGTGTACGGACTTGACCAGCGAGGATTTGCCCATGCCGCGCGCGCCCCACAGCAGCACGTTGTTGGCCGGCAGGCCGCGGGCGAAGCGCACCGTATTGTCGACGAGGATGTCGCGCACGTGGTCCACGCCGCGAATGAGGTCGATGTCGATACGGTTCGGCCGCTTGACGGGCTGTACCTGAAGGCGCGCCGGGACCCAGACGAAGACGTCGGCGGCGTTCCAGTCGTTGACCGCGGGGGCGGGGCCGGCGAGGCGTTCCAGTGCGGCGGTGATGCGGCCGATTTCGGCCAGCAGATGCTTGACGTGATCTTCCTGCAAGGTCTTTCTCCTCATGCTGCTAGCCGGGTAGCATGCGCCGGCAGGTCGCGAAAAGAGGTAAAGCGCTTGAAAAACGAGAGCTTCGCGGTCTCGTGTGTTGCAATCAATGGCCGCTTGCCTATATTCCGGCAACCGAAATGGCCGCTATGGCGGCGAGAATCCCAGATTTCAAGGAGTAACTGATGTTCATTACCGAGGCCTTCGCCCAGACGGCGGCACCCGGCGGGGCAGCAGGCGGCGCGGACATTCTCATGTCCATCCTGCCGTTCCTGCTGATCTTCGTGGTGATGTATTTCCTCATCATCCGCCCGCAGCGCGCAGCCATGAAGCGTCGCGAGGAGCTTCTGAAGAACATCCGCCGCGGCGACCAGGTCGTGACCGGCGGCGGCATCGTCGGCAAGGTCACCAAGGTCGTCGACGACAACGAGCTTGAAGTCGAAGTCGCCGAGGGCGTCAAGCTGCGCGTCGTGCGCAGCGGCATCAGCGAAGTCCGCGTCAAGGGCGAACCCGTCAAGGAATAAGCTTGGCCTGCCGCCAGGCCGGGGATACTCTCGGCCCGGTGGCCCGACTGGTTTTCAGCCGGCGCCGATGCCGGACCCTAGACGAGATCGCGATGCAGCAATCCGCCCGCTGGAAGACCGTTTCTTTCTGGCTCGTCCTTGTGGCGAGCCTTGTCGTCATCCTGCCGAGCCTGTTGCCGGCAGGCATGGCTGCCGGCCTTCCCGGATGGATGGGCGCGCATCGCCTCGTCCCCGGCCTCGACCTGACCGGCGGCTCTCGACTCGTTCTTGAAGTTTCACGCGCGGATATTACCGAAGAGCGGCTGCGTGCCGGCGTTGGAACCATCGGCGACGCGCTTCGTGCCGCGGGCGTTGCCTATAGCGATCTCAACGGTTCGGAAGACGCCATCGACGTGACCGTGACGGCGCCCGATCGCATCGATGCGGCGCGCCAGACGCTCACGGGCCTCGGCCTTGGTGCTCTCAGCGAACCGGAGAACGGCCAGTTCCGCATCGTCCTGCCCTCCGAGGCCATCGACGAGGCGGTCGGCGCCGCTTCCCTGGGTGCGGTGGATGCGGTGCGTCGCCGCGTCGAAAGCCTCGATATCCCGTCCCTTCTGGTGTCGCGCGGCGAGCGCGACCGCATCGTGGTCTCCATGCCGGGGCTGACCGATCCGCAGCGTGTCAAGGACATGCTGGCGCAGGTCGGCCGGCTCTCCGCCCGGCTGGTCGATGACAGCATGCCCGTCAACACCGCGATAGAAGACGGCCCGCCGGAAGGCTCCGAAGTGCTCTATTCCACCGGCGAACCCCCGGTCGGCTATCTGGTGAAGCGCGCAGACCTCTTCACCGCCGTCGACGTGGCCTCGGCGCAGCCCGCGGCCAATGGCGAAGCCTTCATCGAATTCGTGCTCAAGGGAGAGGCGGCCGAGCGGCTTGCGGCCTTCACGCAGGAAAACAGCGGGCGAACCGTCGCCATCCTGCTCGACGATCAGGTCATCTCCACCTCGCAGATACAGGGTGCCATCGTCGATGGCGTCGGCAGGCTTTCCGGCGATTTCGATGCCGAGGGCGCGGCGAATATCGCGCGCATCGTCGCGAGCGGGCCGTTGCCCGCGCCGCTCACCATCATCGAGGAACGTTCCATCGAGCCGGCGCTCGGCACGACCTCGGTCGGAACGGTCGTGCTTGCGCTTGCCGCCGCCGTCGCGGCGGTCGTCGCCTTCATGACGATCTTCTACGGCGTGCTCGGCGTCATCGCCTCGCTCTCGCTGTTCTTCAACGTGCTGGTGACCTTCGCCGTTCTGGCGCTCGTCGGCGCGCCGATCTCGCTCTCCATGATCGCCGGCGTGGTGCTGACCGTCGGTGTCACGGTCGATGCCAGCGTGCTGATCTTCGAGCGTATCCGCGAGGAGGTCAGGAACGGCCGCTCGCTAGCCGACGCCGTTGCCATCGGCTTCGGCCGGGCGCGCAGGACGGTCGTCGATGCGTCCGTCACCATGCTGATCGCCGTTGCGGTTCTCCTCGTCCTGTCCGCCGCGCCCGTGCGCGCCTTCGCGCTCACCGTCGCCATCGGCCTGCTTGCGACGCTCTTCACGACCTTCACGCTGACGCGGGGCCTCGTGCGTGCCTGGCTCGGTCGCAGCCACGCGACCCATCTGCCGAAGGGCGTGCGCACCGGCGTCTTCGACCGGCTCAACCTGCGTTTCATGGCGGTGCGCAATGTGGTGTTCCTGGTGACGGCGGCGCTGTCGCTCGTCATCGCCGGCCTGCTGGTACTCGGCGAACTGCGTCTCGGCATCGATTTCACCGGCGGGGCGGCGGTGGAGATTCAGGCCAAGTCCGGCACCGCGGATCTCTTCGATATCTCCGCGCGCCTTGCGGATGCCGGCATCGATGTGCAGAGCATCGACACCCACGGCAACGACCGCCGCGCGCTGGTGCGCCTGTCCTCGATGGGCGAGGGCGAGAATGCCGAGCAGACCTCCGTCCTCGTCGCGCGCGGCGAGCTTGAGGATGCCTACGACTTCCGCCGCGTCGAGGTGGTCGGCCCGGCCATTTCGGGCGAATTGATCGATACCGCGACCATCGGCTTCGTCGCCGGCCTTCTCGCGCTCGTCGCCTATATCTGGATCCGCTTCGAATGGCACTTCGCCATAGGTGCGGTCATCGCGCTGGCGCATGACGTGTTCTTCACGCTCGGCTTCCTTGCCATCGCCGATATCGAATTCAATGTCAGCGCCGTCGCAGCGCTCCTGACGGTTGCCGGCTATTCGCTGAACGATACGATGGTCGTCTATCATCGCATCCGCGAGAATCTGCGGCATTTCAAGCATATGCCGCTGCCGATCCTCATCGACGACGCGATCAACCGCACGCTCTCGCGCACGGTCCTGACCTCGGCGACGACGCTGATCGCGCTGGCCGCGCTCGCGCTCTTCGGCGGCGAGGCGATCCGCACCTTCGCGCTGACGCTGCTCTTCGGGGTGGCGATCGGCACTCTTTCCTCTATCTACATTGCCGGGCCGGTCCTCATCCTGTTCCGCCTTCGGCCGGAACACTACCGTCCCGGCAAGGGCGGCAAGGGACCGGTTGCGGAAGCGACGGGAGCCAATGGCTAAGGGCATCGAAATCCGGGAGGCGCATTTCCCCGGGCGTGCGCCGATCGACGCATATGGCAATGGCGGCTTCCGCTTCGCCGACATGTCGCATCGCGGCTCCATCCTCTGCCTGCCGTCGGGCATCCACGGCTGGGACAAGGCCGGGGAAACGCCGCTGACGCTCGCCGACCTCACGCGCGTGCTGGACGAGGCGGGGGAGATCGAGGTCCTGCTCGTCGGCACCGGCAAGGAAATCTGCCCGCTGTCGCCGGAAATCAAGGCGGCGCTGCGCGAGCGGAACATCCGTTCCGACCCGATGAGCACGGGCGCGGCCGTGCGCACGTTCAACGTCATGCTGGCCGAGAGCCGGGCGGTCGCCGCCGCGCTTATCGCCGTGTGAGCGAAAGGCGGTTTGCGGACGTGACGGACAAGAGACAGGAAAACGACGCGCATTGCCTGACGGTGCTTCGCGATACCGATCGCGATCGCTATCTGGCCTGCCTGCTGGCGCCGGCCGAAAAGCGCGGCGCACTGGCGGCGCTCTATGCCTTCAACGCCGAGATCGCGCGGGTGCGCGACCTGGTGCGCGAGGCGCTTCCCGGTGAAATTCGCCTGCAATGGTGGCGCGACCTTCTGGAGGGCTCCGCCGATGGCGACGCCATGGCCAATCCGCTCGCCGCCGGCCTGCTGGCCTGCGTGGAGGAGCACCGGCTGCCCGTCGCCGTGCTGACGGACATGATCGAGGCGCGCATCTTCGACGTCTACAACGACCCGATGGAAAGCCGTTCGGCGCTGGAAGGCTATGCCGGCGAAACGGCCTCGGCGCTCATCCAGCTCGCAAGCCTCATCCTCGACCCGCAGAATGCGCCGCAATCGGCGGAGGCCGCCGGCCATGCCGGCGTGGCGCAGACGGTGGCCGGAACGCTGCTCATGCTGCCGATCCACCGCCGGCGGGGGCAGGTCTATCTGCCGGCCGATCTCATGGCCGCGACGGGCCTGACGCCGGAAGCCCTGCTCGGCGGTAGCGACAGGCAGGCGGCGGCGCGCGCCGTCGAGGCCTTCGTCGGCCTTGGCCGCGAGCATCTGGCCAAGGCGCGGGCCGCCAATGGCATATCGGCGGCCAACCGTCCGGCCTTCCTGCCCGTCGCGCTCGTGCCACATGTGCTGCGCGCTGCGGAAAAGGCCGGTGCGGATACGCTCGAACGTGCCTTGCAGCCGGCGCAATGGCGGCGGCAATGGTGGATGTGGCGGGCGCTCAGCCGCGGCCCGTTCTGAGCAGACCCATTCTGAGCAGGATTGCGCCGCTCAGCCAAAGGTCTTGACGGGACGCCAAACTGGCGCAAGCCTTGTCCGCTACAGCGATGGGACATTTTCGTGGAGGAGTGCGCTGATGCTCTGGACCATCACCATCGCCTGCCTGCTGCTGGCCGGCCTGATCTTCCGCCAGAGTTTCCGCAAGCGGAACGAGGCGCCGGAGACTCTGGGCGAGGACGCGGGACTGGCGATCCTAGAGTTCGGCCGGGCTTTCCCGGGAGAAGCGATCCGCGCGGTGATCACCACGGCGAACGGCCGCACCGTCTTCCTGCGGCTGCATGACGGCAAGGCGGGCTGCATGCATGCCCACGGCCACCACTATGCCTGCCACCTTATCGAGCCGGGCACGGTGCGCGTTTCCAGCGCCGGCCCGAAGCGGCTCGAGGTACGCTTCGCCAATGCCGCCTTCGAGGGCGGCACGTTCGAGTTTCGGGATGAGAAGCAGGCGGCCGAAATCTCGCTCTGGCTGCTCGGCAGCTTCATGCCGGGCCTTGCCGGCCAGAATCCGCAGATATCCGGCCAGCCTGGCTGAGGCTCAGCGCCCCAGCCAGCGGGCGCAGTCTTCCAGCGCGCGGGCGGCGGTCGCATGTTTCTTGGCGAGCGCCTTGTCCTTGCCTCGGAACCGTTTCAGGCCTTCCGGCCGTACCACCGCGCCCGGCTCCAGCGGAGGGAACAGGCCGAAATTGACATTCATCGGCTGGAAGGAGCGCTTGCCCGGCTCGTCCTCTGAAACGATATGGCCGCCGGTGATATGGTTCAGCAGCGCGCCGAAGGCCGTCGTTTCGGGCGGTAGCGACGGCGTTTCCCCACGGCGCTCGGCGGCGGCGAAGCGGCCGGCGAGCAGGCCGATGCTGGCGCTTTCGACATAGCCTTCGCAGCCGGTGATCTGCCCGGCAAAACGCAGGCCCGGCCGGCCCTTCAGCGTCAGGGAGCGGTCGAGCAGCGTCGGCGAATTGATGTAGGTATTACGGTGAAGGCCGCCGAGGCGGGCGAATTCCGCATTTTCGAGGCCGGGAATGAGGCGGAAGATTTCGGCCTGCGCGCCGTATTTCAGCTTCGTCTGGAAACCGACCATGTTGTAGAGCGTGCCGAGCGCATTGTCCTGCCGAAGCTGGACGACCGCATAGGGCTTGACTGTCGGGTTATGCGCGTTGGTGAGGCCCATGGGCTTCATCGGACCGTGGCGCAGCGTCTCGCGGCCGCGCTCCGCCATCACCTCGATCGGCAGGCAGCCGTCGAAATATGGGGTGCCTTCCCATTCCTTGAAGCCGGTCGTATCGCCGGCGATCAACGCATCGATGAAGGCGTTGTACTGCGCCTCGTCCATCGGGCAGTTGATATAGTCCTTGCCCGTGCCGCCGGGGCCGACCTTGTCGTAGCGCGACTGATACCAGCAGACATCCATGTCGATGCTCTGCGTATGGACGATCGGCGCGATGGCGTCGAAGAAGGCAAGCGAATCGGCGCCTGTGCGGGCCTGGATGCTCTCGGCGAGCGAGGGCGCGGTGAGGGGGCCGGTGGCGATGATCGCCTGGTCCCAGTCCTCCGGCGGCAGGCCCGTCACTTCCTCGCGCGCGATGGTGATCAGCGGATGGCTTTCCAGCGCGGCAGTGACGGCGATGGAGAAGCCGTCGCGGTCGACGGCGAGCGCCCCGCCGGCCGGCACCTGGTTGGCATCGGCCGAGCGCATGATCAGCGAACCGGCAAGCCGCATTTCCGCATGCAGCACGCCGACCGCATTGCTGGTGGCGTCGTCCGAGCGGAAGGAATTGGAGCAGACGAGTTCGGCAAGGCCGTCCGTCTTGTGGGCATCCGTGCCGCGCACGCCACGCATTTCATGCAGGATGACGGGAATGCCGGCTTCGGCGATCTGCCAGGCGGCTTCGGAACCGGCAAGGCCGCCGCCGATAACGTGGATGGGGCTGAGGGAGGAGGTCTTTGTCATGGGCGGTTCGTTACCATGGCGGCCGGCGCATTCCAAGGAAAAGCGCGTCTGCGCTTTTCATGGCCCGGAATCAAAAACGGCACCATGCGGTGCCGTTTGAAGCGTTCCTCGCGCGTCGCCGTTTCCGGCCGCAGCGGCGGAAACCAGCGATGTCTTAGCGGAACGAACGCGAAGCGATGTCGCGGATGTCGTGACGGGTCAGGCCGATGTCCGAGAGCGTGTGGTTCGACAGGTTGCCGAGCTCGTTCATGGTGCGGCGGTAGGACATCCAGTTCTTTGCAATGCGGATCGGGTTCATGGTGGTCTTCCTCGAAGTGTTTGGCCGGGAGGTCTGTCTCACCGGTTCGTGACGCCTATATATGCGATCGCCTTGTTAATGTGCAGTGCAAAGAGAATGGAGCTGCTATGCATTTGTGCAATAAGACGCCAGCGATGAGGCAGATGCATCGCATGTAGCCGGAAGAGACTGAAAAACAGGCGATTTCAGCCGGATAGTCGCCTTCATCGCCCAAGCCTCAGGCTGCTCCATCTTGTCGCATATGGATGTTTGCGACATTGTGCGCCGCAAAAAGACGCGCAAACGAAAACGCCCTCCGGCGGGAACCGGAGGGCGTTCGAATTGGGATCCGGAAGGATCGGTCGGCTTAGTTGGAAGCCTTGCGGGCGATATACGGGATATCGCTGCGGCCGATGCCGAGGTCGCGAAGTTCACGGTCCGTCATGCGGCCGAGTTCGTTGACGGTCTGACGGTACTTGCGCCAGTTGTTGAAAGAGCGTGCCAGGTTCATGTCTTTACCCCTTTCTTGGGCTTCCTGCTGGGCGGCCGCTCGTCCTTGGCGCCGCCCCGATCTGTTGATTTGGAATATACGTTGCAGCGCAAAAAAGAACAGCGCTGGAATGGCACGGCACCTATGCGTTTTGCGCATGTCAAGCGGAAATTTTGGCAAGAATCTGGCCAAAATTCGCGCTTTCGTCACAAGGATTAAGATCAGTTATGCATTCAAGGTCGGAAAGGCCCCGA
Organism: Shinella zoogloeoides; assembly: GCF_020883495.1. Taxonomy (NCBI): domain Bacteria; kingdom Pseudomonadati; phylum Pseudomonadota; class Alphaproteobacteria; order Hyphomicrobiales; family Rhizobiaceae; genus Shinella; species Shinella zoogloeoides. The sequence continues at coordinate 1,425,997 of NZ_CP086610.1, forward strand.
AAAGCGAACGCCCGCCGGGGGAGGAGATCCGGCGGGCGTTGCTGATATCGATTGGCAGCTTGGGAGGAGGAGGAGGGGCTGCCAATCCTGTTCGGGGGACGCTGGGAGGAGGAATGCGTCGCCCGATCGATGCTTGTCTTGTAGCGGTGGCTGCCGGCACGCGCCAGCGCCCGATCGGAATGGCACCCATGCGTCGCCCGCATATGTGGGGGCGTGAGTGTCAGGCGGATGAAAAATATCGGGATTGGCGCTTGATTGGTGTCTGGGGAAAACAATAACGCCCGCTGGGGGAGGAGGTCCAGCGGGCGTCATATTGGTGATTGGCAACTGGGAGGAGGAGTGTTGCCAATCGTATCGGAGGGACGCTGGGAGGAGGAGTGCGTCGCTCCGAATTCCGGTGGATCATCTCTGATCCGATGTCTGCAGTATAGCCGCGGCCCCGATTTTGTGCAGTGCAATATGGGAATGGATGATATGCGCCCCTTGCATGCCCTCGACGGGGAGACTGTTCGGCTCCGTTATTGCCAAATCTGCCATGGATTTCTTTATTCCTCGTTAATCCAGATCGGTCTTGGCGCCGTTTTGCGCCTATTTCGGTGAAAGCGCGCCGATTCCACGATTTTTGCCGAGATTGCGAATTTCCTGTGCCCCTATATCGTTCGTGTTGACAGGGCTGGAATCGGCCGGAGCGAATCTGGAGCGGGAACGGATGTACAGGGGCAGGCTGGAACGCGATCTCAAACTCTGGGCGACGCAGGGCCTTATCGATGCGCAGACGGCCGGCCGTCTACTCAAGGAATACGACAGCCGCGAAAGCGCCTTCAGTGTCGGCCGCGTGCTGATGATGATCGCCGCGCTGCTTGTCGCGGCGGCCGTGCTTCTGCTCGTCGCGGCGAACTGGGATGCCGTTCCCCGTCTCGCGCGGCTCGTCGGCATCCTCGCGCTGATCTGGGGCGCGTATCTGGCGGGCGGTTTCCTGATCGCGCGCGGCGCCGAGCGGCTGGCCGCCGCCTTCCTGGTGCTCGGCACGCTCGCCTTCGGCGGCGCAATCGCGCTGGTGGGGCAGATGTACCATCTCTCCGGCGACACCTTCCAGGCGATGCTCGTCTGGTTTGCGGGCGCGGTCGTGGCGGCGGCGCTCTTTCGCTCCGGCGCCGTCACCGCGGTTGCCGGCGTCCTCGCCTTCGTCGTTGCGGGCGTGGACTGGACGCAGTCCTCCAATGCCGATGAAACGGTGCTGCTTTGGCTGATGCCGCTGATGGCCGCCATCGTCATCCTTCTGGTGCGCTACAGCGGGGCCGACCGGGTGCGCCATCTCGCCTATCTGCTGCTTGTCGTCTGGCTCGCCTATATCTATGGCGAGAACGAAACGCCCGGAACCGCCATCGCCATCGCCGTCTTCGGGGCGGTCGCTTACCTCCTCGCCGCCGTGCCGCAATCGCCGCTCCATGCGCTTGCCCGCAGCGCCGGCGCGGCGCCGGCCTTCTATTCCTATCTCGTGCTGCTTCTCGGCCTTCTCGTCCTGCATGCGGAATTCAACGGCGTCGCGGACCGGCTTCTCGTCGGCATCGTCACGCTGGGCGCGGCGATTGCGGGCATCGCGCTTTCCGGCAAGGAGAACGGCGCGGTGCGCTATCTCGGTTATGCCGCCTTCGCCGCAGAGACGCTGTATCTCGCCTCGGAAACCATCGGCTCGATCATCGGCACGTCCGGCTTCTTCCTCATCGCCGGTTTCGTCGTGGCGCTCATCGCCTGGGCGGTGATCGTGATGGAGCGGCGCTTTTCCAGAACAGAACCGAAGGTGGAGGCCTGAGCCATGAGCGCATCCCGTTTCTTCCGCCTCCCGCCGCTTGTCGCCGCCGTCATCGCGGCCGCGCTCCAGACGGCCGTTATCGGCTATATGGTGGAGGGGCGTGCCTCCATCCTGCGCAGCGGCGCGGACATCAGGCTGAAGACGCTGCCCGTCGATCCGCGCGACCTTCTGCGCGGCGACTACGTGATCCTGTCCTATCCGGTCTCGACGATCCCGAAATCCATCGTGACCGGCGAGAGCCCGAAGGGCGGCACGCGGGCGCGCCTCTTCGTGCGCCTGAAGCCCGGCGCGGACGGGCTCTGGACCGCGGCCGGGGCGAGCTTCGCCACCCTGCCGGCCGAGGAGGGCAGCGTCGTGCTGCGCACGCTTCCCTTTGATTATTATGAGGGGTCTGACGGTGGCGTGCCGGATACGCTCTTCGTGCAATACGGCATCGAGCGCTATTATGTGCCGGAAGGCGAGGGCAAGGTGCTGGAGGAGGCCCGGAACCATGAGGAACTGGAAGTCGAGGCCCGGGTATCGAAGGACGGCACCGCGCAGATCGCCCGCCTGATTCTCAAGGGCGAGCCGCTCTACGAGGAACCGCTCTATTGAGGCGAGGGACGACGCCCGGTCCCACCCGTATTTTTCCTTTGATCCGCCGAAAACGGATGATATAGAGACGCCGCGCTCGGAAGGCGCCATGAGCAGCGGCATCGGCCCGCTCGTGGCACGGCGGTTTCTCGGGGCGCGGGTATGGTGAAATTGGTAGACACGCCAGATTTAGGTTCTGGTGCCGCAAGGCGTGGGAGTTCAAGTCTCTCTACCCGCACCAGAGCCACCGGACACGGAAACGGAGGTTTCCGCGCCGTGTGGAGCATGAGAGCGCCATTTTGCTTGCCAAAAGGCCATCGAATTCAGTAAAGCCACAGCCGGCAAATGGACCGGCGGGGTGCTCGCCATAACCGGAAGGCCGGTTTGAGCACCGCCAACTCGAAATGAAGGTTTGAACATGCAGGTTATCGAAACGCTCGCTGAAGGGCTGAAGCGCGAAATCAAGGTCGTCATCCCGGCCAAGGACATGGAAGCTCAGATGAACGAGCGTCTTGAGGACGTGAAGGGCCGTGTCCGCATCAACGGCTTCCGTCCGGGCAAGGTGCCGTTCGCACATCTCAAGAAGATGTACGGCAAGTCCGTCATGGCCGAACTGGTCAACGAGATCGTCCGCGACCGTCCGTCCGCGATTCTCTCCGAGCGCGGCGAAAAGTCCGCAACGCAGCCGGAAATCGGCATGACCGAAGACCAGGCCGAAGCGGAAAAGATCCTCAACGGTCAGGCCGACTTCGAGTTCACCCTGTCCTACGAAGTCATCCCGGCCATCGCGCTGAAGGACAATTCCGGCATCGCCGTCACGCGCGAAGTCGTAGACGTCGACGCCAAGGAAGTCGACGACCAGATCCTGAAGATCGCCGAAAGCGCTCGTTCCTACGAGACGAAGAAGGGCAAGGCCGCCGACGGCGACCGCGTCACCATCGACTATCTCGGCAAGGTCGACGGCGTCGCCTTCGACGGCGGCAAGGACGAAGACGCAGAACTCGTCCTCGGCTCCAACCGCTTCATCCCGGGCTTCGAAGAACAGCTCGTCGGCCTGAAGGCTGGCGACGAGAAGGTCATCACCGTCACCTTCCCGGCTGACTACCCGGCCGCAAACCTTGCCGGCAAGGAAGCCACCTTCGACATCAACGTCAAGGAAGTCGCTGCCGCCGCCGACATCGAGATCAACGACGACCTCGCTTCCAAGCTCGGCCTCGAATCGGCCGACAAGCTGCGCGAAATCGTCCGCGGCCAGATCGAAAGCCAGTACGGCTCGGTCACCCGCCAGAAGGTCAAGCGCCAGATCCTCGACCAGCTCGACGAGATGTACAAGTTCGACACGCCGGAACGCCTGGTCGACGCCGAGTTCGAAAACATCTGGCGCCAGATCAACACGGACCTCGCCCAGTCCGGCAAGACCTTCGCTGACGAAGACACGACGGAAGAAGCCGCTCGCGAAGAATATCGCAAGCTCGCAGAACGCCGCGTCCGCCTCGGTCTCGTTCTCTCGGAAATCGGCGAAAAGGCCGGCGTCCAGGTAACGGACGAAGAGATGCAGCAGTCGCTCTTCCAGCAGCTCCGCCAGTTCCCGGGCCAGGAAAAGCAGATCCTCGAATACTTCCAGAAGACCCCGGGCGCAGCCGCTTCGCTCCGCGCGCCGATCTTCGAAGAGAAGGTCGTCGATCACCTGCTCGGCGAAATCAAGGTAACGGACAAGTCCGTTTCCAAGGAAGAGCTGATGGCTGACGACGAAGAAGGCGCCGACAAGGACGCCAAGAAGGCCGCGCCGAAGAAGAAGGCCGCCAAGGCCGAAGCTGCGGAAGGCGACGACGCCGCTCCGAAGAAGAAGGCCCCGGCCAAGAAGAAGGCCGCCGAAGGCGACGCCGAGTAATCGGTTCCTGCATTCACAAACGAAAAGGCCGCCCTTGGGCGGCCTTTTTGCATTTGGGCGTTTCAATGATGACGCGCCGGAGCGCGTCACTCCTGCTGCGAGAGGTCGCCCATGCGGTTCCAGGCGTCGAGGCCGGCGATCTTGTAGGCTTCGGCGAGCGTCGGGTAGTTGAAGGTATTTTCCACGAAATATTCGACGGTGCCCTTCAGGTTCAGCACGGCCTGGCCGATATGCACCAGCTCGGTCGCGCCTTCGCCGACGATATGCACGCCGAGCAGGCGGCGCGTCTTCAGCGAGAAGATCATTTTCAGGAGGCCGGAATTGAGGCCCATGATGTGGCCGCGCGAGGTCTCGCGGAAACGCGCCATGCCGCATTCATAGGGAATGCCGCGTTCCTTGACCTCTTCCTCGGTAAGGCCGCAGGTCGAGATTTCCGGCACGGCATAGATGCCGTAGGGGAAATATTTCGGCGGCTCCTTGGCAATGGCCCCGACGGCGACGCGGGCGGCGATGCGGCCCTGTTCCATGGAGGTGGAGGCAAGGCTCGGGAAGCCGACGACGTCGCCGGCGGCGTAGATATGCGGCACTTCCGTCTGGAAAGTTTCCGGGGTTACGCTGAGGCGGCCGCGCGAATCGGCGGTGAGGCCGGCGGCGGCAAGGTTCAGGCTGTCCGTCGCGCCGACGCGGCCGGCGGCATAGAGCACCATGTCGCAGGTGACATGGCGGCCGTTGTCCAGCGTGATCTCGCACTTGCCGTTTTCGAGCTTCTCCACCTTGTCGGCCTTCTGGCCGAGGATCAGCTTCATGTTCCGGTCGCGCAGGTCGTGGACGAATTCCTCGACGATCTCGCGATCGATGAAGTCGAGGATTGTCGGCTTGGGATCGATGACCGTGACCTGCGTGTCGAGCGCGGAGAAGATCGTGGCATATTCGATGCCGATGACGCCCGCGCCGATGACCGCTATCGAGCGCGGCAGTTCCTTGATGTCGAGCAGTTCGTCGCTGTCGAGCACGCTGACGCCATCGAAGGGAATGCTCTCCGGCCGATAGGGTTTCGTGCCGACGGCGAGCATGATTCCCTTGCCCTTCACCTGAACGATTTCACCGTCGTCCTTGAGGATTTCCAGCACGTCCGCCGCCACGAACTTCGCCTTGCCGCGGATATGCTGCACGCGGTTTCTGGCAAACTGGTGCTCCAGCACCTCCACCTCATGATCGAGCGTGATGAGCAGGCGGCGGCGCAGGTCGTCGGCGCTGATTTCCTGCTTCACGCGGTAGGCGCGGCCGTAGAAGCCGCGCTCGCGCCAGCCGGAAAGGTTCAGCGCCGTTTCGCGCAGCGTCTTGGAGGGAATGGTGCCGGTATGCACCGAGACGCCGCCGACACGCTTGCCCTGTTCGATGACGAGAACCTTGCGCCCGAGCTTGGCCGCCTGGATAGCGCCGCGGCGGCCTGCGGGGCCGCTGCCCACGACGACGAGATCAAATTCCTGCATGTGAGATTGCCTCAGCCTTTTGCGGGAAGACCCATTGCGGTGCAGCAACCGTCTTCGCCGTGCAATTTCCGTCAACCGAATCTGGCAGCAAACCGTTTCAATCGGATGAAGGAACGCCCATCCGATCCGGGAATTCACATAAGTCTCAACCCTTTGAGGCTGGCATGCCCATCCTTGCCGATGATGATGTGGTCATGAACAGTGATACCAAGCGGACGGGCGGTTTCCACGATCGTCTTCGTCATGTCGATGTCAGCCCGCGACGGAGTCGGGTCGCCGGAAGGGTGATTGTGGACCATCCATATGGTCCGCATAACGTGTTGATTTATATGATCTACTTCGCTTAGAGGTGCCGAATGGTTCCGGGGATTGGGGGCGGTTCGCGATGACCGAGCGTGACGATCACGGCTGATCATACGTGCGCTCTTCGAGGCCCTTTGATGCACGGCACTGGACCTTATTCTTTTCGTCCCACGCATCAAGCTCATCGAGGGGATAAAGCACAGCTTTGCCAATTTTCACGTAGGACGGTCCGAGACGCATCGCGCGCCAATTTCGAAGAGTCCCGACTGAAATGCCGCCACGGTAGCGTTCAGCCACCTCGTCAGGGGTAAGGAATTTGCTATCTGACACTATCGCCTCCTTCGGCTGCACGATCCAGGCCGTCCCGCCGCGTCTTCAGTTGATCGTAGCGGTAGTCTCCTCAGGCCGCTTTCGGGCTTGTATTTGAGTGCCCGGAATCGGTGCCTCACGCTTCCGCACGGACATACATGCTGCGTCATTCACAGCCGTGGAAGGTGTTCCGGGCAGGTGTCGGAGAAACGGATAGCGTAGGGGGCACATAGGCGGGTTCGGCCGCGATGCCTTCGCCAGCGCCCGGCGCCGGTCAGATGCTGCGCTATGGAATTGTGGGCCGTTCCGGTGGGGACTTTGTAGCGGGTGTGCGGGCGAGGAAAGAAACGCCTTTTGTCCAAATATGAGGCTCGGCCCAGCCGCTACCCCGTCCTGTGATAAGCCATCTATGTTGGACTAGCCATCGCGTTCACCGAGCATACGGTGCTGGCTCGGGGGAAGGATGCCTAAGCGCTCTTTCAGGCTATCTGGGCAGAGCAAACGCTGAATAGTGCTGTCGAATATACGCCAGCTTCGGATCAATGTAGCGCTGACAGAAAGGCCTACTCGGATCGGTTCGATAGTAGTTCTGGTAGCGCGCATCCGACGCCTTAAAGCCTGCAAACGATAGCACCAAGGTGTGCACTGTCTCGCTAGACTCTTCGCCCAAGCGGGCAACCGCTTGCTCAGCTTCATGTCGCTGGCTCTCTTCAAATATGTAAATTGCACTGCGGTATTTGCTTTGGAGCGAACGGGCTCGAGTGGCGGAGTGCGTCCTGAGATGGACCTCGGACAGCGTCGTCAATCCAATGACCGTGGGATCGAAGGTGACGATCACCCCCTCCGCCCAGGTGTCTGCCGGCGCCATCGATTGTAGAAAACCCTGGTCGACCTGCGTGACGCCGCGCAACGCTTGGAAAACACCCTCGGTGCACCAGTGGCAGCCTCCACCAAAGCCGACCTTTGCCATCCTCAACTCCTACGCAAAGGCACAACGGCTGGGCCGGACTTATCGAGCTGGCGGACGAACGCGATGATCCGCTGTCCGACATCGTCCGCCATTTCTACATGAGGGTAGTGCCCGGCGCCCGCAACAATCATGGTTTCGGCATTGAGCCTCGAAGCCAAGCTCCGAGCTTCTTCGACGGGGTCCGGGAAGTCTGGATCCTTCGAGCCCATCACGATGAGGCTCGGCACGGAGACTTCGTCTAGGATCGCTGCGGTGTCAGACTTCGACAATGACAGCATCTTCAAGAGAGCCTGCATGCGTTTTGGCTCTCGGAGGTTTGCGGCGATTGCCGCTTTCACTTCAGCATGATCCGGTGCCGGCTTCGTCGGAAAAAGGCTGCTCCAGTACGTGGTCCAGAACCAAGTACGCCACGGGCCTGCGCATCCGAGCGAGAGGACAAGTTTCTGGATCGTCTTGAGGGGAAGATCGCGGACAATCGGCCCGAGCAGCACCACCCCGTTGACGAGGCCAGGAGACTCCCTGGCAGCCCAGAGCGCAGACCCGGCCGCGAACGAGTTGCCCATGATCGTGGCTGGACCGGCACCCAACTGTTGGAGGATGGAGATGGCGTCACGGCTGACCGCTCGCGCAGAGTAGTCCGGCCACTCGGCCGACGATTCTCCGAACCCGCGGACGTCCATCGTCACCACTCGGCATCCCGCATGCTGCAGCATAGGCTTCACGAGGCGGTACTCGGATCGCAAGTCGCCCATTCCCGGAATTCCGATGACGACAGGTCCGGTTCCGCCCGTGTCGTCGAAGGCTATCCTACCACTCTCTGTCTCCATAAACTGGGTCTGCGCATCGTTAGACGCCATGAAACGATCCGATCCGTTGAGCAGCAATCCTATCGGCTGACTTCGAAAAGAAACCACGCACGGCGTTCCGCCTCGTCGGTCCAGGTATCGATCAGGCCGGAGGTCGCATTGTCCTTCGCCTGGTCGGCGACGTCCTTTGCGCGACGCAGCGACTCGACCATGTGAAGATTATCAGCGCGCAATTCCGCCAGCATGTCCTGAGGCGTGACGAACTCCGCGTCGTTGTCCTTGATCGTCTGGTGGCGGGCGATATCGCCGATCGATCGGATGGTCGTATTACCGGTCTTCCGGGCGCGCTCAGCCATAGCATCGGTAGCAGCGAGGATCTCCGCAGCTTGCTCGTCGAGAAGCAGGTGGTAGTCCCTGAAGTACGGGCCCGAGACATGCCAGTGAAAGTTCTTGGTCTTGAGGTAGACCGCATAGCTGTTCGCCAAAATGATCTTCAGCGCATCCGCGACCGTCATGGTCGCGCTTTCGTCCAGGTCAGATGGTGAAGGCGCGGTTTCAGCACTGGAGTCTGTCATCGCTTGGACTTCCTCAATGATGGCTTGCACAAGAGACCAGCGCCGATTCTTTCGCACGCTAAGGTACAGAAAATGAATTTACCTCAGGACGAAGTCCAATGACCTGTAACTATAGTTTCGATAGTTCAGGCGACCAGAAAGGAGCCTAGGGGCCCAGGTTCGCGCCCATCACGGTCACGGCGTTTAGCGGTGAAGCCAAGCTCATGCGTCCGGTCGAAAGCTGAGCACGAATGCCACGACCTTTTCTGCAGACATCTCACACGGCTTGAGTGAAGCCTTGCCCGCTGAGACGCGGTACAGGTTGAAGCTGATGATGTCGGTTCCAGCCAGCTCTCGGGCAAAAAGGCTGTTACGTCGGCCATCTTTGGAGCGGCGGACTGTAACGCCGAAGCGCCGGGCTTTGTAAGTGCCCTCGCTATATCCGTCCGGTAGCCTAGCGAAAGCCGTATCGAATTCTTTCTCCTCCATTTCACGTCACTGGTGGCCGTTCGATGGCGAGTAGCTGGTCGAGCCCGCCTCTGGCATCGAGGGCATGGAGTTCGTCAGACCCGCCCACATGCGTGCCGTTGATGAATATCTGCGGCACGGTGCTTCGACCTGAGACGTCGATCATCGCTTTTCGGTTTTCCGCACTAGCCTCGATGTCGACTTCCGTGAACGCCACCCCCTTTTTTGTAAGCAGCGCTTTCGCTCGGCGGCAGTATGGGCACCAACTCGTGACATAGAGGAGGACCTCTGGCTTCATTTTGCATCTCCAATCGTTGACGCGTGACGTGAGTCCTTCGCGGCAGAACCTAAGTATCACCGCGACTCTCGAACGGCTGGGAGCGAGGGCGCAAAACTACGTGACGGCTGATTTGAGGAAGGCCGCAAGATCCAGGTCATCACGCAGCCATTTTCCTGACCGCATCCAGCACCCGGTCTTGCCGGTATGGCTTGGAAAAGAATGGAATATCCGGTGGGACAACAGCCTCTTCCGGCCACGGCCTTCCGGACGTGATTATGATCTGAATGGTCGGCCATTTGTTTCGAATACGGATGGCCAGCATGATGCCGTCGATGCCGCCCGGCATGTCCACGTCGGTGAAGACGACCCGGATGTCGCGCCGTTCTTCCAAAGCCACGAGCGCAGCAGAGGCATCTGATGCTTCCAGCACTTCGAAGCCGGCTTCTTCAATCATGTCCGATGCAAAGAGACGGAGAAGTGGCTCATCTTCCACGACAAGCACCACTGGTTTATTCATTCCACACACGTACTCCATCAAGCCTGGACCAACTGGCGCATAGAGGCATGCAGGTCCGCCGCGAGGCCTTCTGGATCGAAGCGAAGATCGACGCCACCAGTACCGACCAAACCGATGCTGATTAGCTTTGAGCCGAAGCCTTTACGCGTCGGCGGCACAACGGGAGGTCCGCCCTGCTCTCGCCACTCGATCTTCAGCAGATCGCCGTCCTGGCTGTCTTCGACGCCCCAAGACAGCGACACCTTCCCATAGTCGTTCGTCAGAGCGCCGTACTTGCAGGCGTTCGTTAGAAGTTCGTGCACGATGAGGGAAAAGGACAGCGCCGCTCTTGGCCCTAGCGCCACGGGCAATCCGGCCATTCTAACCCGATCCGAAAATCCGATCGCTTCTATGACGGTCGCCGCAACAGCTTGGAGATCAGCCTGTGTCCAGCTTGTCTGGAGCAGGGCGTCGTGTGCTGCGCTCAATGCCATCAGCCGGCCCTCGAAGGCGTAAACAGCATCGCGGTCGGTGACGGTTCGCAAGGTTTGGCTCGCGATAGCCTGAACCATGGTGAGCGTATTCTTCAGGCGATGCGCGATTTCACCATTTACGATGTGCTGGCGCTGCTCGGCACGATGCCGAGCGACCCCTGCCTCAAGTCGGTCTGCAGCGCTCCGCAAGAATGCAATCTCTTCGGCGGGCCAGAGCCGGGGGGTGCCGCAATGCACAAAGAAAACGGCAATTGTCTTGCCCTGATCGCGCACTGGCATGTCGATCACTGCGCGAATACCAATTCGCAACGCGCCATCGAGATTGTGCAGCGCGCGCTCGTCAGACAGGGCGTCCCTAACTATCAGAGGGTCGCCATCGACGAGTGGCTTGTGCAAACTCCCAAACTCGTCAAGCCGGTGTCGACCGGCGATGCTCATCACACCCGGTGCGGTCCAGTGTGTTTCAACGTTGATCGTCTCGACGTCATGGTCGACGGTTCCAAACCCGGCTCGGTCCGTGGCGAGGGTCCGACCAACGATGGCAGAGGTGCCAGACGTCATCTCCTCTGTGCCGCTACTGCTGCGGATTACCTCACCGATCTCAACAAGAGCAGTCTGGAGTTCAGTTAGGCGCTCGCTAGCCTTGGCGATCCGACGCAGTTCGAGATTCTCGCTGGCGAGACGGGCAAGCGCCTGGAGCATCGCCCTTTCCATCTCGCTCAGCCCTGCCGGCCGCGGAGCGGTATCGATAACACACAGCCGACCGACTACCGCCCCGGATCGAAGGACAAGCGGCGCGCCAGCATATGCCCTGAAGTGCTTCTCGCCGGTGACAAGTGGATTGCGTTTCGTTCGCGCATCGGCTGTCAAATCGACGATCTCTAGGAGGTCGCCTTTGTCGATGTCGATCCGACAGACCGAATGTTCGATATCCGTCTCGCACACGTCGAGCCCGTACTTGGCCTTGAACCATTGTCGGTCGGTGTCGAGAAGCGTGATCAGAGCGATAGGAACGCCACAGGCCTTAGCCGCAACGAACACGAGATCGTCGAAGGACTGCTCGTCCGGTGTGTCGAGAACCATGAGTTCAGCAAGCGCCTTCGCTCGCTGAACCGCCCCCGCGTCGGCCGCACTGGCGCTCAGGCTCAGCACGTCAATGTCCTTGCACGCGAGGCGGCCACTGCCCGCCCGATGTCCCAGCCTCACGCGTCACTGCAGCATCGCCACCTTCGACGATGAGGACAATCTTGCCTTGAATATGACCCGCCTCAGCACGCTCGTGGGCGGCAGCCGCTTCCGAGAGGGGGTACGTGCTATCGACCGCGACGCGAACGGTCCCGCTGTCCAGCAATCGGCCTAACTCGGCGAGTTGGGCTCCGTTGGATCGTACCTGTGTTGCAGAGACCGTAACGCCAAGGTTAGCGGCTTCATCGTGTCCCGCGAAGCCAAGCGGAAAGATTGGAAAAAGCGCGCCGCCGCGACGTATCGAACGCAAGAAGCGACTGGCTGTCGGGCCACCTACTGCATCGACGACGAGGTCCACCTCGCGCACCGAGTCTTCCGCCTTGATTTTCGTGTAGTCGATGAATTCGTCTGCGCCGAGATCGCGCAGAAATGTCTCGTGTCGGCCTGACGCAATAGCTATCACGCGCGCGCCCTTGTGTTTTGCTAACTGCAGTGCGAGGTGACCGACACCGCCGCCGGCGCCATTGATCATGACGCTTTTGCCTTCCAACGGGACCGGGTCGTGCCTCCCGGGCTGCAGGGGATTGGGTTCGCTATGACCCAGCTCTATCAGGTACTGCCACGCGGTCAGTCCCGACATCGGCGCTGCAGCGGCATGAACATGGTCGAGGCCGCGAGGTTTTAGCGCCAGATCTGATGCCGGTGCCGAAACGTACTCTGCGTATCCCAGGCTTTCGCCAAAACTTGGGAATCGGATCATTCCAAAAACTTCGTCACCCGGTGAAAACGCTGTGACATCCGGGGCGACAGCCTCAACGATCCCGGACACGTCCGAGCCGGGTATGGCCGGCAACTCGATCGGCGGTCTCCACTCGGGGGGCAGCGCCTTGTACCCTTCTCTGAGATACCAATCCGGAGGATTGAGGCCAGCCGCATGCACTCGGACGAGAACCTCGCCTGGCCTGACGGCGGGCTTTGGAGCATCCTCATAGCGGAGTACGCCGGGAGCACCGAATTCGTGGAAGCGGATTGCCTTCATCAATATCCTCCGGTCAAACGCGTTCAAGAAGAGCAACGGTGCCCTGGCCGCCGTCAGCGCAGATGCTGACGATCCCGCGCGACCCCACCGGCAGGGCCCACAGTTCCTTCACCGCTTGGCTAAGATCGCGCGCGCCGGTCGCCCCGAAGGGATGTCCGATGGCTACCGAACCGCCATTGGGGTTGACCCGAGTCCAATCGAACTCGCCCATGGCGGCCTCGACGCCGGCCTTTTCGCGTACCCAATCCGGATCGGCGATGGCCGCGACATTGGCCAACACCTGGGCGGCGAACGCTTCGTGGATCTCCCACAGAGCGATGTCGGAGAAGCCGAGGCGATGCCGCGCGAGCAAGCGCGGTATCCCGTAGGAAGGCGCCATCAGGAGCCCTTCCGTATGGAGGTCGACTGCCGACACTTCGTAGTCGACGAGCCGCGCGAAAGGCGTACCGGCGGGGAGTCTCCTCAGACCCGCGTCGTTGGCAACCCAGCAGCCGGCCGCTCCATCGGTGATGGGGGAACTGTTGCCGGCCGTCAGGCTGCCCTGTCCGCTCTCCCGATCGAAGGCTGGCTTTAGGGCGGCGAGGCGCTCGGCAGACGTATCTGCTCGCGGGTTCGCGTCGCGCGCCAGCTCCGGCAGAGAGGTGACAAGGTCGTCGAAGAAGCCGTTGTCCCAGCCGGCGACGGCTCGCTGGTGGCTCTTTAGAGCCCAGTCGTCCTGTGCTTCGCGCGAGACACGCCAAGCTTTGGCGGTCTCCTCCATGTGATCGCCCATCGTCCGACCGGTGATGCGGTTGGCCCACCCCTTGGTTGGAAGCACGAAGTCGTGCGGCGTCAGCGATTGCAGCGCCGAAAGTGCCGCGGCCGGATCCTGCCCGAACAGATCGGTCAGTCGCTTGGATGCTTCTGCGGTTAAGGCAAGCGATGGCCTGCTCATGACCTCTGCGCCGCCGACCATTGTCAGGTCGGTCCCGCCACCAAGCAGTCCTGCCGCAGCGAAGGTTGCAGTCATGCTGGTCGAGCACGCTAGGACAACGGAGAACGCGGGGATGCTGGGGTTGAGCTTGGCGTCCAGCCAAACTTCCCGAGCGATGTTGCTCCATCCCAGGTTGGGTATGACGGTTCCCCAAACAGCCAGGTCGGGCTCCGCAAGATTCGCCATCGCCTGGACCACAGGCACTGATAACGAGACCGCGTCGTAGTTGGCCAACGCCCCGCTACCTCGGCCGAAGGGTGTCCGTAGCCCAGCCGCTACGAAAACAGGTTCAGCAAAGCGGCTCATACTGATCTCCCGGACATCGAAAGTTGAAAAAGAATGAGCGTGGGCGCTTCGCTGCGTTTAACCACCATAACGCTCAGTCTTGATGATGGAGGGGTCCAGGCCTGCCGAGAGCGCACCATCCGTTGCGATGGTGACGAAGCCGTTGGAGCCGCAGACGAAGACCTGCGAAGGGTTTCGGCCGAGACGGGAGATTGTCTCCTTGACCATCAAGCTGTCGATGCGCCGATCAAAGTCCGACGCGCGCATGGGCGCCTCGCGGGTTATCGCCAGCGCCAAGCTGAATGCCGGGTCGTCCGTTTCAATTGTGTGCAGTTCCCTCGAGAACAGCACGTCTTGGGCGGTCCGCGCCGACAGGAGCAGCGCAACCGGGACCGACTGCGCTAGGGATCGGCGCTGGCGGATCATCGCCATCAGCGGCACCACGCCGGAGCCCGCTCCCATCAGTAGGACTGGCTCGTCAGCGGGCTCCGGCCATAGGAAATGGCCACCGAGCGGTCCGCGGAGTTCGATCTCGTCGCCGGTTGCTGCGATATCATGGAAGAACGGTGAGACCTCGCCATCGTGAAGGCGCTCGATGGCGAGTTCGAGGATCGGAGATGAAGCGGGCGACGAGGCGATCGAATAGCTTCGCATCGCGGTGTAGCCGTCCGGCGCGGTCAGACGGACATCGACATGCTGGCCCGCGACATGAGTGAACGGGTTCCCCAACCGCAGGAAGAAGCTCTTGATACTCGGAGTCTGTTGGACGATTCCGTCGATGAAGCAGGACTGCCACGATGCGGGTTGCGCGCCGATCTCAGTCATGGGTGTATCTTTGCTCGCGCCAAGGATCGCCGTAGATGTGGTAACCACGCAGCTCCCAGAAGCCGGCTTCATCGCGCGTTGTGAATTGCAGCGCGTTCACCCACTTTGCGGACTTCCAGAAGTATAGGTGGGGAACGAGGAGGCGCGCCGGTCCTCCATGGTCGCGCGGAAGCGGCTGGCCCTCATAGTTCAGAGCGACCATCGCCTTCCCCGACAACATGTCGGCCAAGGGAACATTCGTCGAATACCCATCGTAGCAATGCGCCAAGACGAATTCGGTTGGCCGCTCAATCCCTGCTGCCGCAAGGATGTCCTCGATGAGCACGCCTTCCCATGCAGTATCGAGCTTGGACCAGGACGTCACACAGTGAATGTCTTTGGTCACCTTCGTCTTGGGCAGCGCGTTGAACTCGCCCCAATTCCAGACCTTAATGGGTCTCGGGCCGATCTTGACCGTGAACTTCCAGTCGGATGTCTCAATGCGCGGCGTCGGTCCCGCTGTCAGAACCGGAAAATTCTCAACGAGGTGCTGACCAGGCGGAACTCGGTTCGAGTGGTCGCCGCCTGAGCCGCGGCCCGTAAAACCTCTGGTGACCATGCCCAACCCCCTTGCTTGTCACGACAGACCGAAACCGGGTTCATCACAGACTATTAGGAGCAAGAACGTAGCGTAAGCAAAGGTCATGCTTTCCGATAGGTCGGATATTAGATCACCGGTGTTCGTTGCAGTATTAAGATGATTTCGCCCACTATGAGTTACGACGATTGCCTAGATACTAT
This sequence comes from Shinella zoogloeoides, assembly GCF_020883495.1. NCBI lineage: Bacteria > Pseudomonadati > Pseudomonadota > Alphaproteobacteria > Hyphomicrobiales > Rhizobiaceae > Shinella > Shinella zoogloeoides. The sequence continues at coordinate 1,441,534 of NZ_CP086610.1, forward strand.
AGAGGCATATCGCCAAGTTTGACCAATGCCTGTTCGCTATAGTTTCGATAGCTTCTTAGAATAGTCGAGGGAGCGCTGAGGCGAGAGGCGGCCCAGCGTCGGCCAAGGGTATAGAAACTATGCTGAGCAGCTATTGGAATTGTCTATCATAACAATTCATAGTCGTGGCTGCCGAAATCCTGGTTTTCTGAGGCATAGTTCGAAAGAAATCCCGATCTTATCGATCAAGAGACCTCAAGACGAACAGCGCAGATACGTGCAGCAGTTCGTCTGTCGCCGCCATCACCGGCCAGACATGGCCTGCTGCATTGAGGTTGGAGAAATCGGTGAGAGAGACCGGACCGCAAGCGCCCGAGCTTCGTGTGCAGCATTGGATCGGCGAGGATGGACACCGCCTCGATGCGTCCATCAAGCTTTCAGACATCGGTCCCGGGCCGAAGATTCTGTTCGCATTCCAGCACTGGTGCCGTGGCTGCCATCTGCATGGCTTTCCCACGCTTCAAAGGTTGCATGGGGCGTTGGAATCCAGGGGCGTCGGGTTTGCCGTCATCCAAACCGTCTTCGAAGGCGCCCAAGAGAATACGTTCGAAAAATTGCGCGTCAATCAGCTTCAGTACGGCCTACCTGTCGCCTTCGGTCACGACGAGCCACTGCCAGGCGCACCGTTCCCAACGTTTATGGGGGATTACCACACCCGGGGAACGCCGTGGTTCGTGGTGATCGATGCCGATGGTCACATTGTCTTTTCTGACTTTCATCTCGATGCGGATCGTCTTGTGGCAGAATTCGAGCGGGCGTGATCTATGCCGCGTTGGCTGATCCTAACCGCCACTCACATCCTCGTCTTGTCCGTAGGCTTCGCCGGCGGGATCTACCTGCTGCCTATCCTGACTGCGCCGCCTTCGCCCACTGAAGTTGCGCTTCAAAACTCTGCTTCTGAAGCGGTCTATTTTGGTCGATTTGCGCGCGATCTGGAAGGCAGTGATCTCCTCCATTGGGGCACTGGAGAAGTTCGGATTGCGCCCGATCGGATCGCGCACCTAGGGCGTCTTTCGCCTGGTCCGGATTACAAGCTCTACCTCGCGCCCCGGTTCGTCGAGACCAAGGCGGCCTTCCTCGAGATCAAAAGCTCTTCGGTTAGGCTGGGCGATGTGAAGACCTTCAATGGGTTTATATTGCAGGTGCCCAGAGGCGTCGATGTTGACGATTACAGTGCAGTTGTCATCTGGTGCGAGGCTTTTGATCAATTCATCAGCGCTGCAGAGTATCGTGTTCCACATCAGGCTCTCAAATGAGCCAGGTAATGGACAATGTGAAGGCTGCTTGCACGCGTGGCCTCGTCCTCGCGCCAGTAGCCGCCTTGCTGTTGAGCGTCGCCATCTTGCTGCTCGGCAACGGGCTGCTGGGCACGCTTTTGATCGTCAGAGCTGGTCAGGAGGGCTTCTCGGCCGCTGCGATCAGCGCGATGATGTCGTTCTACTTCGCAGGCTTCACGATTGGCGCGCTGGTTTTGCCTCGCATCATTGTGTCGGTGGGGCACGTACGGACCTTCGCCGGCTTTGCGGCGATCGCATCGATGACCGCCCTTCTCCATGTAGCGTTCGTAGATCCGGTAGCTTGGATGCCGCTTCGGCTCGTGACCGGCTTCGCATATGCGGGTATGATCCTCGCAACGGAAAGCTGGCTCAATGCCCACGCGGTTCAATCCACATGCGGTCAGCTTTTGTCGATTTTCGGCGTTGTATCCATGGGTTCTTGGGCGACCGGACAGGCGCTCCTCAACATCGCTCCACCCGCCGATGTTACACTTTTCCTCATCGTCTCGCTGCTGATATCTGCCGCAGTGGTTCCGATCACTCTACTTCCCAGTCATTCGCCGGCCGATGTACGGCACGAGTCGGTTGCATTCAGGGATCTCTTTTCTGTTTCGCCCTTGGCGTCGATCGGCGTCTTCTTGGCCGGGCTGGCCATAGGCGGCTTCTGGGGCATGGGGCCCAATTTTGCGCAAAGGATCGGTCTCGACGTCGTCGGCATCTCCGCCTTCATGGCCGCAGTTCTCGGAGGAACGCTTGTGTTGCAATGGCCGCTCGGTTGGCTCTCCGACCGGGTGTCCAGGAACCTGGTCATCGCAGGAGCGGCGCTGGCATCCGCCGTGGCAGCCATCGGCGTGTCGGTGGCGGCAGACGCCCCTTTGCCCGTCCTTCTTGCGGCGGGAGCGCTCTTCGGCGGTTTTGGCATCCCGATCTACTCGCTGTGTCTCGCCGCCGCGAACGACGACCTTCCTCCAGGGCGGCTGCTCGGCACCGCGCGAGGGCTTCTGCTGCTCAACGGGATCGGAACGGCGGTGACGTGCCCCTGAGAATTTCCTCCACGCGGAGCTAGAGTCCGGCCCTTGAAAGGACGGACGGAATGAAACGAGCGAGATTTACGGAAGAGCAGATCATCGGGATCCTGCGGGAGAACGAGGCCGGCGCGAAAGCGGGCGAGCTGGCGCGCAAGCACGGCGTGTCGGAGGGCACGATCTACGCCTGGAAAGCCAAGTTCGGCGGGATGAGCGTGTCGGACGCCCAGCGCCTGCGCGCCCTGGAAGATGAGAACGGAAAGCTGAAGCGCCTGCTGGCCGACGCCATGCTCGACAAGGCGGCGCTGAACGATCTGCTCTCAAAAAAGTGGTAGGGCCCGCGGCGATGCGCCAGGCCGTCGCCCATGTGAAGGCGACGTTCGGCGTCAGCGAGCGGCGGGCCTGCTCCATCATCAAGGCCGACCGCAAATCGGTGCGCTATCGCTCTTGCCGCCCGCCAGACACGGCGCTGCGGGAGCGGCTGCGCGCCCTGGCTGTCGAGCGGCGACGGTTCGGTTATCGCCGGCTGTTCGTGCTGCTGCGACGTGAAGGCGAGCCTTCGGGCAAGAACCGGATCTACCGGCTCTATCGCGAGGAAGGCCTGACGGTGCGTAAGCGTCGTTGCCGTCGTCGCGCCATCGGCACACGGGCGCCGATCCTGGTCGAGGCCAGGCCGAACGCCCGCTGGTCATTGGACTTTGTGCACGACCAGTTCGCCACGGGCCGCCGCTTCCGCATTCTCAACGTGGTCGACGACGTCACCCGCGAGTGCCTGGCGGCGATCCCCGACACCTCGATCTCGGGACGCCGCGTCGCGCGTGAGCTGACAGCGCTGATCGCTCGGCGGGGCTGTCCTGCCATGATCGTCAGCGACAACGGCACGGAGTTTACGTCCACGGCCATCCTGGCCTGGGCGCAGGATCATGGCGTCGACTGGCACTACATCGCGCCGGGCAAGCCGACCCAGAACGGGTTTGTGGAATCCTTCAACGGCCGCATGCGCGACGAACTGTTGAACGAAAGCCTGTTCTTCGGCCTCGACCACGCCCGCCAGAAGGTCGCCGCCTGGGCGCTGGACTACAACACCCGCCGGCCGCACTCATCGATCGGCTACCTCACCCCGGAGGCTTTTGCCGCCAGTCTGACCGCAACAGGCCGACCCGCTGCGCAGGATGAAAGCTGCGCGGTCCGGCCTGTTGCTCACCCCACGCTACGAGGCGTAACTAACCCAAGGACTCTGGTCGCCGCTGGATGAAAACTCAGAGGCACGTCAGCGGCCGGACCACTTGTCGGGGGAGTGGTGATGGATCGTGTCGGGCCCGGTGGGCTGTTCGTCTATGCTGCTGTCCTGCTGACCATGCTAGCGGTGTTAGCGGGCCTACGCGGTCGCTCTCGCTCCGCAATCGAGGTAAAGGCGACACGTTGCCCGAGTACGCCGATGATCACCGCCTCTCTCGATGCGATGATACGAACCCAGGACGAGCCGCAGAGCGTTCGGAACTAGCGCTGCGGCCCTGGCGACCGTTTGCTATGAGACAGCTTCGACCTTCAGCTCTCGGCCGTTGAATTGAACGGTCTCGCCGGCCTGAGCCCCGTCGATTACCTCGAAGATCGGCGCCATCGTCGATATGCCCATAAGCTCGCGCCCATGGCAGACGAACTTGTCCGTTGACACCGCGACGACGAAGTAGCGACCCGACAACTTGATGACCGCCCCTTCTGTAACCGCCGTCTTCGGTCCGAAGTCGATTGTTCTCAGCTTGTCGAGCTTGTCGGCGTAATCGTCCAGCGTATCGTCGAGCGCCTCGGCGAAGTCGCTCGCGATCTCGGCTTGTGCCTGTTCGTCGTTCTCGATCGGCTCGCTCCGATCCAAGCGAGCCGTGGAAACATAATCGAGATACTTGTCGCGAGCGCTCTGCAGAGCAGCGGTCTCCAACGACAGCATCGTTTCCCGGATGTGGTCTTTATTCCAATCCATCTGCACCTCGTCGCATTGCAATTTGAAATGATAAGCCGATCTATCGGAGCAAGCCGTTGAAAGGCCGCGTTCCGCAGTCGGCGCCGTCATTCGTCGATGATGACGTCTTCGCCCTGGTAGGGGATCCTGATCAGCCGAGGATCCCGAATGATGCTGGTCACGAGCCAGACATACGTCTGTTCTGCGGTATCGAAGCCGAGAATGCTGAATGCGCCGCCGAACGGGCATGCCGGAAAGTCGGGGAAGCCTTCTCGAAGAACGTAACGCTCGGGTTCGCGATCGAATTCGGCCTTGTAGACCTTCCGCAGCCCATGCTTGCTCGGAACGTCTTCGTCGCCCGCAGGCGCTGTTTCACGATGTTCCAGGAGGCGCTCGGAAAGATCACGGTGGCAGATCTCGTCGAACACGTCGAAGGCATCAATCAGCAAACCTTTTCGCTCGGTCGCGGGATCGGTGATCGCGTAGATGTTCGAAGCATCTTCGGCACCGTCCCCGCTTTCGAGACGCAGCGCTGCGTCGACGCGAATGGAGCATGGATCGAGCCTCGATCCCAGTTCGAGATCGACCAGGTTGCCGTCCTTGACGCGGTACTCGCGGTCATAGCCCTTCGCGACGAAGGACTGCACTGCTTTTAGAACGTCGGTCACTTGGGCTGTCATTGATGCACCTCGAGTTCACGTTGGGACGGAAGAGCGGCCGTGGACGGCGCGCGGCAGCCTGCTGGGTCTAGTCGCGGCTCGCGCGTAGCGATCACAGCCACTTGGCCTTCTTGAACCGCACGAACAGGAAGAGGCAGAACATCAGCATGACACCAAGCACGACGAAGTAGCCGTAAGGCGTGTCCAGTTCCGGCATGTTCTTGAAGTTCATGCCGTATATGCCTGCAATCGCTGTCGGCACTGCGAGGATCGCGGCCCACGCCGCAAGTTGGCGGGTGACGACCCCGATTCTTTGCGCTTCGAGAAGGCTGCTGAACTCGAATACAGTGGATAGCACCTGCAGGAGGCCATCGACCATGGACTGGACACGATCAACATGGTCGGCAACGTCGTTGAAGTAGGGCCGCACCTCAGCGCTGATGCAGGGAAAGTGTCCGCGCACGAGCTTGCGCACCAGCTCGGCCATAGCGCCAAGGGTGCGCTGAAAGCGCGTCAGCTCGCATCTCAGGCCGAAGATGCGAGCAACGTCCTCTCGCCCAAGGAAGTCGTCGAGCGATCGCCTTTCCATCGCAAGTACGTCATCCTCGATCATTTCGAAGATGGGCAGATACTGATCCACGATCCGGTGAAGGATCGCGTGGAGGACGTAATCGACGCCTTTTCCGAACTGGGCGGGCGAACGCTCGAGTTGCTCTCGAAGGTTGCCCAATGCACCAGCGTTGCCGTGGCGAACGGTGATAAGATGGTTATGGCCAGTAAAGATCGCCGTCTTGCCGTAACGTATGCGGTCCCCGACCAGCTCAGCCGTCTGGGCGACGACGTAAAGCTCGCCGTTATAAACTTCGAGCTTGGGCGGGCATATCGGGTGCATCGCGTTGTCGATCGCTAAAGGATGCAGATTGTAGGTCGCCTGAAGCGCCCTCAGTTCGTTGACGGAGGGCTCGCTGAGCCCAATCCAGCAAAAGCCCGAACGGTTTTTGTCGAGTTCGACGCGCTCGTCGATAGCTACTTCCCGGATACGTCGACCCTCGTTGTAGTAATATGCAGCGATAACACTCATGCTGACCTCGCCGGAATGAGCAGCCCACGTTGGACTGCTGGGCGCGCGAGGCCGCGATCCAGCCACGCTTGGACATTCGAATGATTGCTAAGCCGCAGTAGGTCGCCGGCGTCGTAGGCGCCAACCAAGGCGTTGACCCAGCCGAGGGTCGCAATGTCGGCGATAGAATAGTCATCGACGATCCAGTCGCGCCCGTCCAGTTGGCGGTCTAAGACTCCCAGGAGGCGTTTGGATTCATCAGCGAAACGCTTCTGAGGACGCTTATCCTCATAGTCCTTGCCGCCCCCGCGCAGGAAAAAGCCGAGTTGACCGAACATCGGGCCAATCGCCGACATCTGGAAGAATACCCAGCTTAGCGCCTCGTAGCGCTTGGCTGATGCTCTCGGGACGAGCTGGTCGGCCTTCTCCGCCAAATAAACGAGGATCGCGCCGGATTCCCAAACGCCGAGCGGCTTACCGTCCGGACCCATTGGGTCGATGATCGCTGGTATGCGGCCATTCGGGTTTAGCGAAACGAAGGCCGGATCTTTGCTTTCGTTCTTAGAGATGTCGATAAAGTGCGGCTCGTACGGCAGGCCGATCTCCTCGAGCATGATCGAGACCTTGACGCCGTTGGGCGTGGGCGCGGCGTAGAGCTGCAGGAGGTCAGGGTTGGATGCCGGCCAGCGTTGTGCGATCGGAAACGACGAAAGATCTGGCATGATGTGGCGATCCTAACAACTCGATGGCTGAGGAGCGGTATGACCGCTTGATTAGCTGGGTTTCGGGCCCGCACCATCAGTGGATGCGGGTCCGATGGTGCGACCCAGGGGCTCAGCCGCAAATGTGGCTGCAGCTATTCCGCTGCCGCGCCGGCCTCAGCCTGGGTGTCGCCAGCGTCTTTACGCTTCGGGAGCACCCAGTTAGCGCGCGGGAAATGACAGGTATATCCGCCCGGCCTCTTCTCCAGATAATCCTGGTGCTCCGGCTCTGCTTCCCAGAAGTCACCCACGGGCTCGACTTCGGTGACGACCTTGCCGTCCCACAGTCCGGACGCGTCGACGTCGGCTATCGTATCTTCGGCGATGCGCTTCTGCTCCTCGTCGATGTAATAGATGCCAGATCGATAGGAGAGGCCGCGGTCGTTGCCCTGGCGGTTCTTTGTCGTCGGATCATGGATCTGGAAGAAGTATTCCAGGATATTACGGTAGCTCGTCACTGTCGGGTCGAAGGTGATCTCGATCCCCTCCGCATGAGTGCCATGGTTGCGATAGGTGGCGTTCGGCACGTCGCCGCCGGTGTAGCCGACGCGGGTCGAAACGATGCCGGGCTGCTTGCGGATCAGATCCTGCATTCCCCAAAAGCATCCGCCAGCGAGAACAGCGCGCTGATGCATGTTAAGCCTCCTCTACTTGGTCGAGATACTCGCCATAGCCCGCGGCTTCCATCTCATCGCGCGGGATGAATCGAAGCGATGCCGAGTTGATGCAGTAGCGCAGGCCGCCGCGGTCGGACGGCCCGTCCGGAAACACGTGGCCAAGATGGCTGTCGCCGTGCACCGAGCGAACCTCCGTCCGGACCATGCCATGCGAGCTGTCTCGCACTTCGTTCACGTGAGCCGCGACGATCGGCTTGGTAAAGCTCGGCCAGCCAGTGCCGGACTCGAACTTGTCCGTCGACGCGAACAACGGCTCGCCGGATACGACGTCAACGTAGATGCCCGCCTCCTTGTTGTCGTTATACTCGCCGGTAAAGGGTCTCTCGGTGCCGTCCTGCTGGGTGATCCGGCGTTGTTCCGGGGTCAGGCGTTCGATTGCTGCCTGCGACTTTTCAAACTTCATGGTGAGTCTCCATTACTTAGTTAGAGGGCCAGGCACACTACGTTCAATTTATCACGTCGATACTCACATCAACTATCGCAGTGGCTCCAACGATAATCCAATACGTCGTGCGTATAGTTTCTATACCGCACATGCCTCTTGCTTGGCGGGTCAACTCCAATCGTAACGGGCTGCAAGCTGAGCGACTTTTCGTATCTCGACCGGTGCCGTAGATCCGGACACGGTGGCGATTACGATCTCACGCTCCAACGCGAAGCCCTCGATCGGCCTTGTGATCAGGCCGTGGGTGGTGGCCGCGCGTTCGGGCAAAATGCATATCCCCCGCCCTTCGGCGACGACGCGCTGCACCCAGTCGTCTCGATCTGAGCGGAAGCGAGGGCGCATGCGCACCTCTCGACGCGCGAAGTGCTCGAAGATTTGATCGCGGCACTCGCATTTCAGTCGATCGACGAACGGGAAAGCAAGCAGGTCTTCACCACGAACGACTTCGCACGCCGCCAAGGGGTGATCTGCAGCGCAGCCGAGCACGAAGCGCTCCCGGAAGAGAGGACGCACATCAAGTTTACGATCCGGCCTTGATTCGCGAGGCAGGATGCACGCGTGATATTTGCCTGAGAGCACCTCCGACGTGTCCTCGCCCGATTGGAGCGAGTGCAGTTTGATCTCGATGGACGGCACCTCTTCCAGCGCGCTGTCGAAAAAGGCTGTGAAGGTCCTCGGGCCGACGCTGGAGGCGACAGCAACGTCGAGAACACGATGCCGCCCCATTGCCCAGTTTTCCGAGTGGTGTCTTACGCTCTTCATCGCGACCAGCATTCGGCGGAATTCCAACTCGACGTCCTGACCCAGGCTCGTCAGCCGGCTGTTCTTCCCGTCACGATAGATGAGCGGTCCACCGAGTTCCTCCTCCAGGCGGCGGATCGCTCGTGTCAGGCTTGGTTGTGAGACACCACTGAGACGAGCAGCCGCAGTGAAATTCAGCGTCTCGGCCAAGTTGATGAAATAGCTGACCTGATTGAGTTCCATAGCCCTTTGGCCTGCGCCCTGACGAGTGGCACCCCAGAGGACCGATCCGACTACAGCCTCAGAAGTATGCGCGACGCATATAATCATGGTTTAGGGGCTTGTCTATATGCGCCGCGCATATAGAAAGAATGTCTTGGGCTGCTAGTTCGGGTCGATGGTGCTCCTGCTAAGCCGCCGTTGGAGGCTCGACGCATATGGCAGGAACGCGGTTCACGTTTGCCGGGGGAGGGGGGTCTGAACTAACCGGGCACCTGGAGGCGCCAGAAGGCACTCCTCGCGGCTGGGCGATTTTCGCCCATTGTTTCACTTGCGGGAAGGACAGCCGCGCCGCCGTGCACATCGCACGCGCGCTCTCGCGGGCCGGTATCGGCGTCTTGCGGTTCGACTTCGCCGGCACAGGGATCGCGAGTTCCGCGGAAGAAGCGGTAAGCTTCGCTTCTGACGTCGACGATCTGAGGGCAGCCGCGGAGGCCATGGCGGCCGCCGGTATGCCACCCGCCCTCCTTGTCGGGCACAGCCTGGGTGGAACGGCTGCGATCGTAGCCGCTGCCGCGCTGCCGGATGTCGCCGCGGTGGTGACGATCGGTGCGCCGGCCGACCTTCAGCATATCTTGCGCGTTTTCCGGCCTGGCGACCTTGACGCGATAGCGAGCGAGGGCGAGGCCTCTGTGGAGATCGCTGGCAGGCCCTTCCTCATCCGCCGCACCTTCCTGGAAACGGTAGAGCGAGCCGACATCGAGAAGTCCATCGCCGCGCTTCGACGTCCGGTGCTGGTCATGCATTCGCCGGTGGACCAAGTCGTGGGCATCGAGCACGCCTCGCGCATCTTCGTCGCATCACGCCATCCTAAGAGTTTTGTCTCGCTCGACACGGCGGATCACCTTCTCACCGACGTCGACGATGCGAACTACGCCTCAGCTATGGTCGCCGCGTGGGCCAGCCGCTTTCTTCCGCCGCTAGCGGCGGATCTTCCGCAGGTCGAGGCGGCAAAAGGTGTCGTTGCGTCGGAGACGCTAGCGGGGAAGTTCCAGCTCACGGTCCGCAGTGGCGAGCATACTCTGTTCGCCGACGAGCCGGAATCGGTCGGAGGTCTTGGGAGCGGCCTGTCTCCCTACGAACTGGTGTCAGCCGGGCTAGCTGCCTGCACGGTGATGACGATGCGCCTTTACGCCAACCGCAAGGGCTTCCCGCTCGAAAGAGCGACGACGAGCGTGCGGCACGAGAAGGTGGCGGACATAATGCCTCCCGACCGCTTCACACGCACCATCGTTCTCGATGGGCCGCTCAGTGATGATCAACGCGCGCGCATTCTTGAGATCGCGGATCGGTGTCCCGTCGATCTGACGCTCGTCCGGGGTTCTGATGTGCAGACCGAGCTTTCGAGCGGCGGCCAGCCTGCAGGTGCAAGGCCGTCGAACTGATTGGCACACAGCGTTTAGGGTGATCGGATGATGAGCCTGCCAGCTACAGACCAGACGCCGACGCAAACCGAGCGAGCGATACTCGCGGGTGGCTGTTTCTGGGGCCTGGAGGATTTGCTGCGCCGCGCCAAGGGGGTCGTGGCCACGCGTGTCGGCTATATTGGCGGTGAAATGCCAGATCCGACTTATGCGAGACATTACGGCCACGCGGAAGCCGTCGAGGTGACCTTCGATCCGTCCATTCTGACGTATCGGGCTCTACTGGAACTATTCTTCCAGATTCATGATCCGACGACCTACGAGCAACAGGGCAGCGACGTCGGCCCAAGCTATCGGTCGGCGATATTCTATACGTCTAAAGCGCAGATGGACATCGCCTTAGCGACGATCGCCGAGATCGAAGCCTCGGGTCGCTGGCCTGGGCCAGTCGTGTCCGAGATCAACCCGGAAGAATCCTTCTGGGAGGCTGAGCCCGAGCATCAGAAGTATCTCCTGCGTCAACCCGGTGGCTATAGCTGCCACTTCCCGCGACCGACCTGGCGATTGGACCGAGCGAACCGATGAGCGAGCTTCGACTATCATCGACAATACTGCTGCAAGGGTGCTCGCGCTTTGTCGTGCTGCCAGCCGGGTCACCGTCATGATGCCGGAATACGTGATCGCCGGCTTGTGGGGCCTTTTGTCGGGAAGCGGACTGCTGGTGGGGGCGGTGCTGGCGGACGTGCTTTTCGGGCGGCTTACTCACCGCATGATCTCCGCAGTCATGGGCTTTGGTGGCGGCGTGATGATTGCCGTTGTCGCTACCGAACTCATCGGCGATCGCGTTTCGGCCGGGATGGGCCCATTTGCGATCTTCGCGCTACTCGCCGGAGCTGCGATCTTCAGCGGCACGAACTGGTTTTTGTCTCGCCAAGGCGCGAAGCACCGAAAGCGATGCGGTGAATGCACGGAACAGGCCACTGAACAGGAGCACCGCGGTAGTGGTGCTGCAATTGCGCTCGGCAGCGTTCTCGACGGAATTCCAGAGGCCCTTGTGATCGGGATGTCGGTGGCTGGTGGCGGCAGGATCAGCCTGGCCGTCGTGGCAGGCTTCTTTCTTGCAAACGTGCCCCAGGGCCTATCGAGCACTTCAGGAATGAAGGTTGCGGGCCGACCCCGAAGCTATATCTACGCGGTCTGGATCGGCATTCCCCTACTCGTTTGCGTTGCCGCCGGTGTGGGAAATCTCATCCTCGGCTCGGCATCGACTCAGGCGCCAGCCATCCTTTCTTTCGCGGCCGGCGCCGTCATAGCGATGCTGGCAGAAGCTATGATTCCCGAAGCGTTCGAAAAGGCGCCGCCGTTCATAGGGCTCATCACGGTCGTGGGATTTCTGGCGGCATATCTCATCGCTCAACATTGATTCATGCGATTGCGATGGTCCTACGCCTCGCCGCTGTTCTCGCGATCTACGCCACGCTCATGCAACTCGGCATCAATCGGGCAATTCGTGCAACCCTCATAGCAACACAAGCGGCAGATACGGTAGGAATGCTCAAGATTTTCCAGGCGATGCCGTAAGACGCGTTCCGCGATGTCGCAAAGAACTCTCAATTCGTCTGGGCTTAGGATGGATAACCCCTCAGCGATCACCTCGTCGCGTGAGGAAAGGACTTCGTCGCTCGCTACCTTGCCCGCCGCAGTGAGATAGAGAGACCGGGTGCGACCATCCGTGAAATGCTCACGGCGTTCGACCAATCCCTCAGCAGCTAACCGATCCACCAAACGGACAGTCGCTGCATGGGAGAGGCCGACGCCGATGGAGAGCATGCGAATCGAGAGCCCAGGCATGTGCGCAATCAACGCCAGGGCCGATGCTGCGGGTCCAGCTTCCGGCGCCCGCGATGAACTAGCGCGAACGATGTCGTCGCTGATCATGAGTGCGAACGCCCCGAAGATATTTCGATCTCGAGGTCCATCCATTGTCACATCTATATGTGCGCGAAGCATAGACAGCAAGTCATACGCGTGTGGTGCGGGTCGGCAAGCGTGCGGAAAAAAGGCCGGATTCCCAGAGGCTTACGACGTTCCGCCGATGACGCGGGAGATTGAAACTCCGCAATTTAGATCATGGCGCGCACGGACTGCCGATACCTGGCGGCTATAGATCGGTGAAGTTTGCCGTGGTTTCGGCTGCCTTGAGGCCGAATCACATCGTTCCAGCGCCAGCTACGCGTTGTGGCCAAATGTTATCGGCAGGCCTGGGAGCTCGCTTTCTGCGTCCCACCTCAACCGACTCACCCTGGTCAGCCACGACCGTGCTTTAGCCGCAGCCAGCCGGCAGATGGATATCAAACCCCCTATCCGTCTTGGGGACGCGTAGGCCTTGAACGCGTTTCACGCAGCCCCCCAAAGAACGGCTGCTTGTTTGGACGGCGCAAGCTGGATCGTCCGTGCTGACACTGCCGCGTTGACCCCGAGTGCCCACCCAGATAGGTCTATGCGTGACGCATACATAATGTGTTGTTGCGCACACGCCGCCAGAGCCGATTTCGTGCGCCATGTTTCACTGAGCGAATGGCGGATGCTTCAGTCAGTAAGGCGAGCCAGGGGAGATAGGCATGACGGTTAAGGTCGCAATCAACGGTTTCGGTCGGATCGGGCGACTAGCCTTACGGTCGATCGTCGAACTACATCGAGAGGACGTCGAAGTGGTTGCGATCAACGACCTCGGGCCGGTCGCTACCTTGGCGCACCTTCTGAGGTACGACTCGGTTCATGGTCCCTTTCGTGGATCGATCGACCTCGGCGAAGACTGGATCGACGTCGGGTCCGGTAAAATCAGGGTGTCGTCGGAACGCGATCCAGCAAACCTGCCCCATGATGAGCTTGGTGTTGACGTGGCGCTCGAATGCACGGGCTTCTTCACATCCAGGGAGAAGGCCGAGTCGCACATTCGTGCGGGAGCAAGACGCGTGCTCGTCTCCGCGCCGAGCGATGGGGCAGACAAGACGATCGTCTTCAAGGTCAATCACGACACGCTGACCGCTGACGATGTCGTCGTATCAAATGGCTCATGCACGACCAATGTCCTCGCGCCTGTCGCGAAGGTACTGAACGACCTCTGTGGCATAGAGCGAGGCTATATGACCACGGTTCACGCTTATACCGGTGACCAGCCGACGCAGGATACCGTCCATAAGGATCTCTACCGCGCCCGCGCAGCCGCACTCTCAATGATCCCGACGTCCACCGGGGCTGCGAACGCGATCGGCCGCGTGCTGCCGGAACTAAAAGGTAAGCTTCATGGCTCGTCGATCCGCGTCCCAACGCCGAACGTCTCGGTCATAGATTTGGCTGTTTCGACGTCGCGTGAGGTTTCGATAGACGAGGTGAACGACGCCATCCGTCAGACTGCCGCCGGTGCAATGAGTGGGGTGCTCGCCTTCACGACAGAGCCCTTGGTGTCGGTCGATCTGAACCATCGGACCGAATCCTCAATCGTCGCACTTCCCCAGACAGATGTTGTCGACGGCAGGATGGTTCGCGTGCTTGCTTGGTACGACAACGAATGGAGCTTTGCGACGCGTATGGCGGATACCGCGGTCGCAATGGCGAAGCTCATATAGCCGATCGAGTGCCGGCAAAGTCGTCACTCGGCGAAAAGGTGGGTTTTCCAAAAAAAAGGAAGCATCGATGAGCATGAATGGACCATTGGCGCGCGCAGCGAGAGCCCTGATTCAGTGGCCGCGATCACATGTCGCCAAGATCGCTGAGTTGGACGAGGAAACGTTAGCTCGGTTCGAGGCCGGCGGTAGCATGCTTGCAGCTTCGGAACTGACGCGGTTGCGTGACGCGCTCGAACGGGGCGGCGCCGTCTTCATCGATGAGGATCATCGCGCGGGATCGGGCGTGAGGCTTAAGTTCAACGCCAAGGATGTGCGTGCCATTAATCGGATGGAGGGCGAAGGCGGGCCGGTAGGCACCGACGATGTCTGAAACCTCAGATTCTCGCGCCGGAGCTGGGGTATCAGGCGACAGACACTCATTCCTGCCGTGACCACGCCTATCATGACACCACCGGATGCTCGACGCACTATCCTTCGAGACGGCAATCAGGGGGATGGGCCCACGCAGGCGTATTACCTGATAAGTCGATATTCACGGGTCTCATGATCGGCCCAAGACCATCTACCCTCTCCCGTGGCCTGATGGGCGTTTCTTGAAAAGCCTGTCACGCGCTGCAAATCCAAAAACGATCGTCGTCGTCATCACGAGGTAGGCAACTATGCCGCCCGGAGAGAGTGTAGGCACTGCGGCGAGGATCAAAGCGTCGTTGCCACCGGGTATGAGGCCGATACCTATTCCCATCAACGCTCCGCCGACAATCGATCGCAGAATGCCGGCAACCGTCGGCCGTTGAAAACGCAAACGTCCCTGACGCACGGATGCCGTGATTGCTCCCGCAACAGAGGCAATGACCGCAACGAGTGCGACCTCGCCTGTTGGTGTCATTCGAAGAGGAAGGCCGCGTTGGATCAGGTCAGCGAACGTCCATGTGTCAACGGCGGAGTAAAAACCGGCCACGGGGCGGAGCAAAAGTCGGCCACTGTGGCGCCGGCCTGAGACGGCCGGGAGGGCGTAGCCCGAGCGGGGGTCTCAGGCCGGCGCGGCGATTTTTTGAGAGTAGTTTTAGCCGGCCTTTCGGGCTCGACTTTGAGCGAGGCGATAGCTGTCGCCGTTCATCTCGAGGATGTTGACGTGGTGGGTAACGCGATCGAGCAGAGCGCCGGTCAATCGTTCGGACCCCAGGGTTTCCGTCCATTCGTCAAATGGAAGATTGCTGGTGATCAGGGTGGCCCCGCGCTCGTAGCGTTGCGAGATCAGCTCGAACAGCAATTCCGCGCCGGTCTTTGACAGCGGCACAAAGCCCAGCTCGTCGATGATGAGCAGCTTGTAGCCGGCCATCTGTTTCTGGAACCGAAGAAGACGCCGTTCGTCGCGGGCCTCCATCATCTCGCTGACCAGGGCGGCCGCTGTCGTGAACCCGACGGACAGGCCTTTCTGGCACGCGGCCAGGCCGAGACCGAGCGCGACATGCGTCTTACCCGTGCCGCTCGGGCCCAGCGCAATGACGTTCTCCCGGCGCTCGATCCATTCACAGCGGGCCAGTTCCAGCACCTGCATCTTGTTCAGCTTGGGGATGGCTGTGAAGTCGAAGCTGTCGAGGCTTTTGACGATCGGGAATTTAGCCGCCTTGATCCGACGTTCGACCTTGCGGCGGTCCCGTTCGATCATCTCCCGTTCGGCAAGCCGGAACAGGTATCCGACATGATCGACGCCTTCGGTGGCGCATAACCGGGCCAGCTTCTGGTGCTCGCGCTGGAAGGTCGGCAGCTTCAGGGTCTTGAGATAGTGGGCGAGCAGGATGTCGGGTGCTTCGGTGCTCATGCCGCCTCTCCCGCATCAGACGACAGGAGGCGCATATACGCTTTCGCTGAGGTCTTCTCGACCGTCGCCCGCGGCAGGTAGGGATAGATCGACAGATCCAACCGCGGTGGCCGGCGCTCGACCCGGCACAGGATCAGATGCTTGACCGCATCGAAGCCGATCGCACCGAGCTGTATCGCCTGCTTCACGGCCGCATGCAGGTCCGCAAGGTCGAAGCTCTCCAGCAGGCGCAGAACCTGCACGTATTCCCGTCGGCCATGCTTTGCCATGCGGCCTTCCATCAGGCGGCGCAGCGTCGCGAACTCGTCCGGCAGGTTCCAGCCCTGGAGTGGAGCCGCCTGATCCAGCGCATTGATCTTCTGCTCGATCAGCGGCAGATAATGAACGGGATCGAAGACGACGTCTTCCCGTTCCCAGCATCGCGGATGACGGGCAATGATCTCGCCGCGGCAGCCGATCACCACCTCATTGACATAGCCCCGGACCCAGACGTCCTGATGGCCATAGGCGACCGGTACGGAATAGTCGTTGGTCTTGTAGCGCACCAGCGACTGGGCTGTCACCCTGGCGCTGGCCTGGTCGCAGGCATCGAAGGGAGACGCCGGTAACGGACGCATGGCCGCCAGATCACGCTGTAGCCGCTCCCCGATTGTCTCACTCTCACCGCGCAGCTTGTCGCGCTGGCGTTTGCGGCACTGCTCTTCCAGAAAGGCGTTGAACGCATCCCATGTCGCAAACTGCGGGATCGGCACCATAAAATTACGTCGGGCATAACCGACGAGTCCCTCGACATTCCCTTTATCGTTGCCCTTTCCCGGACGGCCATAGCGATCCCGGATCAGGTAGTGGGACAGGAAGCCGCTGAACAACGCCGCCCGCTTGCGTGTGCCGTCGGGCAGGATCTTGGCCACCAGGCAACGGTCATTGTCATAGACGATCGACTGCGGCACGGCCCCGAAGAAGGCGAATGCATGGATGTGGCCGTCGACCCAGGCCTCGGCCACCGCCGCAGGATAGGCCCGCACGTAGCAGCCGTCGCTATGCGGCAGATCCAGCACGAAGAAACGCGCCTTTTGCTCGACGCCGCCGATCACCACCGTCGCCTCGCCAAAGTCGGCCTGCGCATGGCCGGGCGGATGCGACAACGGCACGAACACCTCCTGCCGACGCTGATCCCGCTCGCGTATGTAGTCCTTGATGATCGTGTAGCCGCCGGTGAAACCGCACTCATCACGCAGGCGGTCGAACACACGCTTGGCAGTATGGCGTTGCTTTAGCGGCATCTTCAGATCTTCGTCGAGCCAATGCTCGATCGTCGAAACAAACGCATCCAGCTTCGGACGCCGGATCGGTGATCGACGCTGATAGCCGGGTGGTGTCGAATAGGCCAACATCTTGGCCACGGTCTCTCGCGAGATGTTGAAATGCTTCGCGGCCTGACGCTGCTTCATCCCTTCCGAAACAGCCAGGCGAACCCTCAAATAAAGTTCCACGGTGTAGATCCCCTGTCCCTCCTGCGATCATTGCAGAAAGGAAATAGGTGGCCGGATTTTACTCCGCCCGCAGCAGCATTATGCCGCCGCTACCGTGGCCGACTTTTCCACCGCCGCTCTCAGATCCAGCCCCTTCTTCATGCAGGTCAGCATCCCGAGCGCCAGGACGTCGACCTTCATGAACTTGAGCGCGTCGATATCGTCTTTGTCCCACTCGATGACCTGCCGGTCCTTCATCGCAGCGGGCTCAATCGGGACCAGATCGTCGAGCCTGTCATGGGTTAGGACGAAGCCGCCTGGATGCTGGCTGAGATGGCGTGGCGCGCCCATGAGCTGTCGCGCGAGATCGAGGGTCAGGCGAAGGCGGCGGTCGGCGAGATTGAGGTTCAGCTCCTCAACATGCTTTGGCTCGACGCCTTCCTCGGACCAGGCCCAGACCTGCGACGACAAGGTGCCGATCAGATCTTCGGGCAGGCCGAGCGCCTTGCCGACATCACGCAGCGCGCCCTTAGCGCGGTAGCGAATGACGGTGGAGCAGAGCGCGGCGTGGTCACGGCCGTAGGTGTCGAACACCCATTGCATGACGATCTCGCGCCGCTCGTGCTCGAAATCGACATCGATGTCGGGCGGCTCGCGCCGCTCCTCGCTGACGAAGCGTTCGAAGAGAAGATCGTTGCGGCCGGGATCGATCGAAGTGATGCCGAGGACATAGCAGACTGCGGAGTTGGCGGCCGAGCCGCGACCCTGGCAGAGGATGTCTTTCGATCGGGCGAAGCGAACGATCGAATTCACTGTCAGGAAGTAGGGCGCGTAATCCAGCTTTTCGATCAGCCGCAGCTCATGCTGGAGCGCGGCGGTCACGCTGTCGGGTACGCCCTCGGGATAGCGCTCCGACGCGCCTTCCCAGGTCAGCCTCGCCAGCGTTTCTTGCGGCGAGAGCGCCGGATCGTCACGCTCCTCCGGATATTGATAGGCAAGCTCGTCGAGACTGAAGCGGCAGCGATCAGCGATCTGGAGAGAGCGAGCAAGCGCTTCCGGATAGCGGCTGAACAGCCGGTGCATCTCCTCCGGCGGCTTGATGTAGCGGTCGGCGTGACGTTCGCGCCGATCGCCGAGGGTGTCGATCGTGACGTTGTGGCGGATGCAGGTCACGACGTCTTGCAGGATGCGGCGACCCGGCTCGTGAAAGAGGATGTCGTTCGTCACCACCGCGGGCACGCGCATTTGCGCGGCGAGGTTCGACAGCTCGTGAAGGCGAAGCTGGTCATTGGGGCGACGGTGTAGCGTGAGGGCGACGTAGGCGCGGTCACCGAACGCGTCGCGAAGCCGGCGCAATCTGAAGCCGCACTCGTCATCGGCCAAGTCGGGCACAAGGACGGCGACCAGGCCATCGCCATAAGCTACGAGGTCCGGCCATTCGAGAATGCACTTGGCCTTGCCGCCGCGACCCTTGCCGAGCGAGAGCAGACGGCAGAGGCGCGAATAGGCGGGGCGGTCGGTCGGATAGACCAGCACCGACGTGCCGTCGGCGAGGTCGAGGCGGCATCCGACGATCAGGCGCACGCCGGTCGTCTTCGCGGCCTCATGAGCGCGCACGATGCCGGCGAGGGAGTTGCGGTCAACGACGGCCACCGCCTCGATCCCGGCAAGCGCCGCCTGGGCGAACAGCTCCTCGCAGGACGACGCACCGCGCAGGAAGCTGAAATGCGAGGTGACCTGAATCTCGACGTAGCGGGGCTCACTCATCCGAAGACCCCATGGATGAACCATCGGTGCGAGCCCGTGGCCGTGTCCTCGCCATCGCCAGCGCGGTAGAGCCAGTAACGCTCGCCGGCGTCGTCCTCGACCCGGAAATAGTCGCGCACGGCGACCAGCTCGGCGTCACGCTTCCACCATTCGCCGAAGACGCGCTCCGGGCCGTCGCCGCGACGCAGGCGCCGGCGCACGCCGCGCCAGGTGAAGGAGACCGGCGGATGGTCGGGCAACAGCGCCACCGTCTCGACCAACTCGGGATGAGGCAGGAGGCGCGAGGGCCTCGGCCAATGGCCGGGCCAGCCCGCCCCCGTGTCGGCCGCCATTGCCGGGATGCGGCAGACGGATCGCTCGGGAACGTCGCTTGCGACGGGAGCAAGCCGATAAAGGGCGCGCTCGCCCACCCGGTTCATCAACGTGTCGATGAGATCGGAGACGTCCGGTGTGCTTTCCTCGATGAGGGAATTGACGATCTGTCTGCGCTCAAGCGGCTCGGCGACGCTCGCGGCGAGCGTCATCACCTCGATGCCAAAGCCGGGTTCGATGGTCTCGATCCTGTCGCAGAGCAGACGCGTCAGGCGCTTAACGTCGCGGACCGGCGTTGCCATGCCGACCCTGACGGCTTGGGCGCGGCTGTCGACGCGGTGGCAGATGAGGTCAAGTCTGCGAGCGCCCAAGCCGCCGGCCTCGAGACGCTCGCAGAGCTGGCCGACGAGCTTGGCGATATACCGGGCTATGGTCTCGGCCGCGGCGATCGGCTCGGCGAAGGCGCGGCGCACTTCGATGAGATCGACCGGCCGGACCGGCTCGATCGGCTCGGCCGCCTGGCCGAGGGCTTGATCGATGCGGCGGCCGATTTGGGGGCCGAAGCGCAAGGTGAGCGGCGCCCGAGGCTGCGCGAGAAGGTCGCCGACCGTATCGAAACCGAGTGTCCGCAGGGCGGCGACGGTGGACGCGGCGATGCGCAGCGCTGCGAGCGGCAAAGGCTCCATTATGGATGCGCCATGTCGGTCCGGTGCGATCTGCGGGGCATAGCGGGCCAGAGCGTGCGCAGCGCCCCAGGTGTCGGCGATCGCGCCCCGAGCCGCGATCCCGGACATGGCAAGCCGGCCGATGAGGCCGTCCAGCATCGCACTTTCGCCGCCATGGAGATGATCGGCGCCCGTCGAGTCGATGATGATCCCGTCCGGCGGATCGGGAGCGACGACGGGAGCGTATCGGAGGAGCCAGGCCGCGAGCCGGTCGAGCGCCTCGGCGTCGCCTACCGGGTCGGCGTCCTGCACGATGAGTCCGGGCGCCAGGACCTGGGCCTTGGTGACGGGCATGCCAACGCGCAGGCCAGCAGCGCGGGCAGCGGCGTCAGCCGCCAGCACCACCCGCCTGTTCCCGTCGCGGCCAATCAGGACGAGCGGCGCCTCAGCCGGAGGCGCCGCGTCGCCAGCCTTCCGCCGTAGCCGGTCGGTGGACCAGCTCGGCAGGAAGAGCGAGACGACCCGTGTCATCGCACGCCTCCACTTCGAAATCTGCACTTTCGCCCGCGCGAGCGCGGATCAGTTCGACCAGCCAGCGGGCTCGACCCACGCCCGGAACGGGAAGCGATGTCGAAGGCAAAGCGGAGACGCGCCAGCGCGTCATCGCCGCTGTAGGCTGGCCGAAGTCTGTAGCCTCTGTCTGTCGCCGCCAGCGTCGCAGCGCGATCCCGATCGATCCGGTGCCTTCGGCCGCCAGTTGCAGGCGCCGCGAGGCGGTCATGGAAAGTCGGGCCACTTCACCAAGGACGGCGCCCAGGCCACCGTGGCGCAGGCCTTCCTCCATGCAGGCGAGCACGGTCTTGTCGTCGCCGGCTTCGAGATAGATCACGCGATCGGATGCAAGGCCTGCTTGGGCGATCGCTGGCGCGAAGAGGTCGGGGCGCGTGATGCACCAAAGGATCTTGCCCTTCGTGCGGGCGGCGATCCCGGCGCTGAAGAGGGCGGCAGCGGCTCCATCGATCGCGCCGTTGCCGCCGCCGGCGATCTCATGCAGGGCGCCGAGCGCGAGTCCTCCGCCGGGTAGGCGCGAGTCGACCTCGGCAATCCCGAAGGGGAGAACCGATTTGGCGCGCCGGCTGCGACCTTCGATCTTTTCGATCTGCGCGCGCAAAGACTCTATGGCGGGCTCGGGCCGCAAGCTCGTTCTTGACCTCCAAGGGCGGGTTCTTCGTCATGTTCGCTATTTGTTCTATCTTTCAGGAACGAGAGTCAAGCCCGGATCGGCGTGAGCGAGGGTGCGCGACACGGTTTTACTGTCTCGTGGCTATCTGAGCGCCGCTGGGCGGTCGAGGCGCATGCAGCGAAATCGCTTAAGCATAGGAGGTGACGGGAGCCTTGGCCTCCTTCTGGCGCTGCTGGATGCTACCTAGCCACGTCTCCAGTTTCACGACTTCGGCTATCAGATCGGCATGAGAAACAGTCTCAGGGTTCAGGGTTTCCGCGGACGTATGCATCTCTTCCGACAACCGGCCTCGCGCTGCTGTTACGGTCTTAACGTCGTCATCGCTGATGATCGCGAGCTTGAATAGACTGTTGCCCTTTATGGCGTTATCGAATCGAGCAAGGACCGGAAATACAAAGTCTGCGATGCCTTGATCCCAAGATTCTCGAAGTTGCTCGATGATGCCTTTGCAGAAGATAGTCCGCCGAGCATCCGGCCATGTATCAAATTGGTGCTTTGCTTCTTTCAGCTCCGAGCGCAGGGATTGCGCCAATTGTTGCGCTGATTTCGCCTTCATCGGCAGCTCTGACTCCACAAAGCCGGGTCGGCTCTGTTTGCGACAAACTGTCTGATACTGGATGGAGCGCGTTTTTGCGTCCGCTTCGCGACGCAACTCGAAAAGAAACGTCAGATCGTGTGTAAACACGATGACCTGCCGGTGCTCAGCCTCCTCTACAAGTCGCGCTGCTACCGCCCTGCGATGAATGTGATCGAGCGATGACATAGGGTCGTCGAACACAATACTGGAGTATTGTTTGGATGTGACAAGCTCGGCCAGGAATGCAGCGAGTGCGACGCAACGATGTTCGCCCTCGCTGAAAATCTCGCCCACAGGCTCATCAGGTTTCTCAACGAGACAAACTTGAAAATATGACACAGCATTCGAATCTTTGACTTTCCGAAGCTCGACCGGCATTCTAGCCAACTTGAGCTTATCAATCTCACGCGCGAATCGACCGCGTAAGGCGTTCGTAACAAGCTTGTCAGACAATTCCTTATTCTTAGTCGTAACGGATCGTTTTGCCGTATCCTTTGCGGCCTTGGTTATGATTTCGGCCTCTTTGCGCCTCTCAATCTCGGCTTTAATGTCCGCGAGTAGAGGGCCGAGTGCCTCTCGATCTTTCAGTTCTCGATATTCCTTCACCAAGGCAAGGTGCTCTGGGCTGTTTTGATCGGCTGACAGTTGAAGCGCACGACTCGCAAGGCGGACAGATAGCGCGGCGAGTGCAGTGGCTGGGAAGGCAGTGAGTTGCTCGGGAGCGGTCTTGCTACGGACGAAAGATCGAAGCCGCCAAGCCGCCCGCGTACTGCATTCTCTCACAACACCGGCAAGAGAGACGTCCCCGATCTCGGTCTCAATGAGGCTAACGAACTGGCGGCGGGCCGCAGCGCTCATATGCTTAGCGGCGGCTTGTTTTATCGCATCGCTATAGGCCTCTTCCGCGGCGTCTTCGTCGGCTTTTGTCGAGCCCTTAACGAACGTCTCGAACGTCACGAGGCGCTCAATCGCATCTTTTTCCATGGGCTGTTGGCAAAGCACGCACAACTCATCATGGCCCGTTGGATGCGGGAATGTCCTGCTCGGATATGCGATGCCATCGGAGTATTTCCGGGCGGCCTCCCAAAGAGCGCGCCATGTCGCCTTCCCCACGTCAGGAAGCGGCGAAGCGGCGAACAACGCGTCGGATGCCAATTTCGCGCTCTCGGCTTTGGTTTCCCAGTCGGATTTCAAGGAGGAGCGCATCGCAAACGCCGCAGGAGATGCCGTGTCGACCAGATTCTTGAGCTTGCCGATGCCATCATCAAGGCGTGCTTTCTGCGCGGTGATTTTCGCAGCGGCTCGTTTCGGTTCTTGTGCGAGATCGCTTTCCAGCGCGGCGAGGTGGGAGGTTTCCGCCTCTGACAATTGCGCCAGCAGGTCGAGCTGAGCGATGCTTGATTTTGTGGAGAGGCTGCGCACGAAAGCGCCGGCAGCGGTATCGGCACCAAGTTGGGGCTCTTTAATTGCCAGCGGCGTTTTCGCATTGATGGCGGCAAGCCGATCATCGAGCTTTGCCTTGACCTGATCACAGGCCGTAGCCAACGCTTCCAAGACACGCATTGGCTGGGGAATGTAGGCCACGGCGTTCGTCTTCTCGACGTGCACGTTGGCGCTTCTGGAGTCGAAAATGCTTATCGACGGAAGGTCAGCGTGGCTCGGCGCTTCCGGGCTCCATGCGAATTGATCCTCCGTGGCACCACGTAGGAACACAATGTTGGCGGTCTGCGGGGTAGCTGCCGCATCTTCCACGTCACGCAAGATCTTGTTGTTGCGGTCGCGTGTCCGGCAGGCGTGCTTCAGGATACGGACATAGCCAGATTTGCCTGACCCATTGTCGCCGTACACGATCGACAGTCCCGCCTGCGCGAATTCGAGTTTTTGATCGAAGGCCAGGGCATTGACGCCGGTTGGATTCTCGATACGCAACACGCTGACCGGTGCACCTAAGATACTTTGTGACGAGACATCTGCGTCTGACAACGGCGTGTGAGGCAGCGCTGGATCAAGGCAAATTTCGAGAAGTTCGTCGATCTCCTCGCTGCCAAGGATGCCGCTCTGAACAAGTCGGCGCAAAGCATCTCGTTGCCAAGCCGGACGCGTAGCAGACCAAGCAAGCACCTCGGCAAAAGCGAGGTTTTCGGTCAGCGTTTCTTCGTTGGTAGATTGAGCCTCAGCCATCAGCCTTTGCCACCTTTCTTGTCGGAGTCCCAGGCCGGGAGAATGAACGGCTGGCCATGGTCGATAGGAACGCGAATTGACGTTTCCCCCCACTCGGCGGGCGCTGCAAGCGCGATGATGAAGCGCGACGAGAGGTCGGCATATTCGCCTTCCGGCATGGGCGTATGTCGTTCGGGCAAGCGGCGGAAAAGATGAGTATGATAGACCCAAACGTCATTGCCCCTGAGCAAGACCAAGAGCTGCTTGATCCGGCGGCGAACGGCGATTTCTTCGCTTGGGGCCACCTTCTCTAGGATGCTCCGGACGGACCACGTTAGGCCGTCCAAAATGCCGATCAGCTCTTCCGCGTACTCAGCCGCCTCATCCGTCAGCGAGATCATAATTTCGCAAGCGAAGTCGTTCGAGCTGTTTGCCTGCTTGAACAGCAGACCTTCATCCATCGTCACATTTGCGAGGTCGTAGTCGTACCGGGAAACCAAACGCTCTTCGCGCATCTCAGCAATGACAGCAGAGAAAACCTCGCCGGCGCCCGCGGTCTTTGATTGAGTGGCATCACAAGGAAACGAGATTTGCTCCCGGCGGACGTTCAAAACCTTCGCAAGTCGGTCAAGAACGTCTACTGGTACAGGCGCATTTTTGTTTTCGATCTCGCGAAGCGTCCGTTCGCTGACCCGAACCTCATAGGCCAATTCTTTCTGTGTCGAGACACGCTCGGCGTTGGTGCGGAGCCTCTTTATTTGGCTTCCATCGGGGGTAACTTTCTTCACTGTCGCCTCGGTTTGTAATTGTCGATTTAGGCACAGTATAACAGTCGACCTGCGAGTAGTCGGCAACAAACCGGCAGCTAACCGGCAAGCGCGCGGCAAGCCTGCGAGCGCGGCGGCTTTCACTCGCAGATCGATGCCCCAAAATCCCGGCGGGGCGGTTGAAACAGCACATCGACAGCAGCCGTTCCGAATGGAGGGCCTTGCCTCATCGGCGATCCATGGCCAGATCCTCCTGATACTGATGCCAGCCGTACATATCTTGTATGGGCTCGGCCATGACCTCATCGAGGTCGTCGATTTCCTGATGGAGCCGAGCATAGCAATCCAGGACAGCGAGATCGTCCATGCCGAGCCGCAGCTTGGCTGCTTGCCGACGCCAACTGGCAAACGGCAACTTCTTATGACGGGGCTTCCATTCAGGAAGAAGCCTTTGGTTCGCCTCGATCAGAACGCTGCTTCCGCGGGCGATGGAAAGCCGATCCGGATCGAACGGTTCAAAGGGAGTCTGGGTCGCTTTTAACTGGCGCTCACGCTCACGATGACGGCGCACTACCTCCGCGATCGTGTCGGCCTCGAGTTGAACACGACGTAGGGTCTGAGTGGGGTCATCCTTACCGCTGCGACCCTTAGCGATTATTCCGAAATCGGTTTCCGATTTCCCTGCGAGGCCGATTAAGTGCTCCGCCAATGCATTGCCGAGCAGAAGAGGGTCGGGATCGACGCGCGCGGCGACGCGCATGCAGAACGCCGATACGTCGACCTTGCAAGCATACCGCCGCGTCTCCGCAAGCTCGGGAAAATGTTCGATGATCTCACCCCGGGAGAGTGACTCCTCCCAACGCAGGAAACGCACCGGCCTCAGCAATTGCGGCGCGTAGCTCAGTACGAGTTTGAGGTATAGGCGGGCGAGGGGGCCGATGACAGGGTCGTCGCGCAGACCAACATGGTAGAGCTGATTGCGATAGCCGTGAAGGATCTGAACAGATCTGACGTCAACGTCCGCGAAATAGCCTGCCCGCTTTAACAGGGACGTCTTCGCATCAAAATTTTGCCCACGTCCAGCGAGCTTATCTTTCAGGGTCAATTTTGGGCTTGCTAATCTGCTATCTTCTTCGATCAGTTCTAAGCATCTTTGATGGCACATCAGCTCGAAAGCATTGTCGATTAAGATCAGCGCCATCCGGCTGCTGAGCGGACGTGCCGCCGATAGTTCCGCGGCCGCTCTGTCGAGTTGCTCAGCAAGAGGTAGGATGAAGCGCATCAGACCTCCGGCGAGAGGTACTTGCGAGACAGCATCGCTTTCAAAGTGCGCCGAGCCCCCACGTTTTGATTATTCGAAGCGTCACGCGACCCGCCTAGCCAGGCGCTCATGCTCTGCGATGAGGAAAGTCAGATAGCTTCGTATGAGGTTGCAGTAGAGGCGTGCCTCATCGATCTGGAGCGCAAGGCCCTCCCTGAGATCGACCCCGTGACGGACGCCACCACCCGTCGGCGAGGAAAGATAGCCATGCAACGTCATCATCCATTGCAGGATTTGCTCTTGATGCCCGCGGCCGCGCTGGCGTAGTTCGCCGATGATTTCGTTGAAGTACCGACCCTGGATGCTGCCGTCTAAGATCTCAGGACCACGAAACGCCGTCGAGATCGTCTCCAGCAGCCAAAGGACCTCTTGGACGGCCTGACGGCCGTTGCCTTCGCTCAACGAGTGCTGGGAGGCATCAAGAGATTCGTTGATGATCGCTTGCGCCTGCACATCGAGAGATGGGGGAGCGTCGGGTACGTTGATCGGAATGTGGACCCGCGTTGCGACCAGCATGGGAGGGTCGAGCTGATAGCCAGCGTCTGCGTCCGCGAGGATGCGGTTTATCCGCCCGGCATCCGGCACGACCATGGTAGGATTGCGGGCGCGAAGTTCCTGGCATGCATCCCAGAATGCCTCGATGAATATGGGGGCGTTCGTCTCCGCACGCGCCATATCTCGGTCGAGATCTTCGGATGCGAACCGTTCGTTGGTGCTCGGCCAATACTCTGTGTTGGCTGCGGCGCAGAAGCGAGCCTTGAAATGCTCCAAAATAGCCTTCCGCTGGCCTTGCCCGCAAACGCGGTTGATGAGATCGCGAAAGCCCTCTTGGACGGCGGCTTCTATCGGGCCGGGACTGTCAAAACGCCATCTGCCATCGAACTGGAGCATCGGGTGTCACCGCGCTGCCGCCGACTTTCGGCGTGCTACGGTGCGCATAGGTCTGTCGTGGGAGACGGTTCCATCGCTGAGACGCTGGAGCCGGATGGCCGGCCGCCCCGGCAGATTCACCGTCAGCTCAAGTTTTCCGCCGATCGCCTCAACGTAGCTGCGCAGTGTCGATAGGTACATGTCAGCCTGCTTTTCGATCTTCGAGACCGACGGTTGCTTTATCTTCAGCGCCGCAGCGATGTCCTCCTGCGCCTTCCCGGCGATCTGACGCATCTCGCGCAGGCCCTCAACCTCCTGCTTCAGTTCCTCATAACGGGCTTCGATCTGCTCCTGCTGATCGCGGGGCAGAGAAGCAATGACGTCGTTAAGGCTCCGGCCCATCGATCAATCCTTCTTTGCGGATTTCAGGCTTTCCAGATGTGCGGAAAACCGACTGTCCGCCTTTGCGATAAGCTGCTTGTAGAAGCGCTTCTGGCTGCCGCCGGATTTGTCGCCTGCAACGAGAAGGATGGCCTTCCGTTCGGGATCGAAGGCGAAGGCAGCACGCCATTCGCCGTCGGCGGCAGAGAAACGCATCTCCTTCATATTGGCGTGCTTCGAGCCGTTGAGCGTGTCGGCGTATGGCCGACCGAGCTGCGGACCGAATTCGCCGAGCAGTTTCGCAACTGCCAGCAATTGGGTCTGAACCTCGCGCTCAAAAGCCAGGAACTCCGCCTCGAAGGCGTCATGCAATCTAACATCCCAGGTCATATAGCTTCCAAGCTATGTTGAGTCAATGGCGAGCGGGGCATTAGTTGCCACCCTCGGCCACGCCAGCCTGGCGAAGCAGATCGCCAAGGCTCTTTCCACCGATCCAACATCGCGCAATGACGCGGTCAAAGGAGCGGACGCGGCCGCCGCGCCCACGTTCGGCCGTGCAGGTGATCTCGCGCCGAAGGGCGACGCGTTCGAGCGCCGCTTTCGCCGCGGGACCGCCTGGCGTGTGCAGCTCCGGGGCATCGAAGTCGGCAAGGCGCACCTCGATCCACTCGTTGGGGTCCGATGTACGCCCGACGCAAAGACCGTCGCCGTCGCCGACATAACGGACCAAGCCGGAGAACTCGACTCCAACCTGCGAGGGGACAGGCGCCTCGCATGGATCTGCATGGGCCGGGACCGCAAAGCAGGCCGTGACGAATGCGCCGGTGACAGCGATGAAGCGACCGCTCACGCGGCCTTCTTCAAGGCGCTGCCGCCCTTCTTCTTCGCTAGCAGCGCCCGGACGAACTTATCCCACTTGGCCATGCCGGCGCGCTTTTCGACCATGTAGTTCCAGCGATCGTAGTGCTTCGAACTGACGTCCTGAAGGGCGTGGTTCTGAAGCCGATCGCGGATTTCCTTCGGCACACCAGCTTTTCCGGCGAGCGTCTTGAAAGTGCGCCGGAGATCGCGGTTCGTGACGTAGGGGATCACGCCGCGATCGCGCTGACGCCACATGAACGAGTATAGAGTGCCATGGCTGACCGGCTTTGACTGGTCCGTGGCGGAGGGGAAGAACCATCCATATTCGTTGGGCTTGATGGACTCGATCAGTTCGGCCGCGAGCGACGGGACCGGGACAGCGTGCGGCTGGAGGTTTTTGGTCTTCGACCAGTCGATGATCCGCTCTTTGGCGTCCCACTGGTCGACATGGAAGCGAGCGATCTCCTCAACGCGCTGTCCGGTCAGCATGAGAAGCTGCACGGCGCGGAGGTAGGAGGGAGTGACTGGCACATCGGGGCATTCGAGCCAACGATAGAGCTGCAGGAACTCGTCCTCATCCAGCCAGCGCGTGCCCTGGACCTTGGGCTCCGTCGGGATGCCGGTGGCCGGATTAAAAGGGATGCGGAAGCGGCGAGCCGATTGCTGTCGATAGTCGTTGTCGGATTTCATACCCCAGCCAAAGGCCGCGTGGAGATACGACCGCACATGATCGGCCATCGACTTCGCGCCACGATCATAGATCGGACGGATTAGCTCGATGATCTCCTCGGCCTCGATCTCGCGGGCGAGGCGGTTTCGTCCGAGCGTATCGGCAATCTTGTTCAGGCCTTTTTCCGTCTCCTTCCACGATGGCTTGCCGGCGGCCTTGAGCGACGCGACATAGCCCTCGAATAGGTCCGCGACCGTGCCAGGACGCGTATCCGTTGCGATCTTGATGCTTCGGCCCTTCTGGATCACATCCGCGAAGTCGCGCTTGAAGACCGCGCGCGCGTCAACGAGGGACATCGAGGGATACGCACCGATCTTCTTCTTGGTGCGCTTGCCATCACGCCACTGCTGGGCCATCCAATCGGCGGTCACGCGCTTGGGCATTGGCTTGAG
This sequence comes from Shinella zoogloeoides, assembly GCF_020883495.1. Classification (NCBI taxonomy): domain Bacteria; kingdom Pseudomonadati; phylum Pseudomonadota; class Alphaproteobacteria; order Hyphomicrobiales; family Rhizobiaceae; genus Shinella; species Shinella zoogloeoides. The sequence continues at coordinate 1,470,787 of NZ_CP086610.1, forward strand.
GACAAGGACGAGACGGCCGGTGCCGCGTCCATCGCCGTCGGCGAGATTTTCTTGCTTCTGGCTCACCTCGACGCGCTTGAGCGCATGCCGGATGGCGGTGTCGGTCAGGCTGGGCATCGCGATTCTCCTGTTCCGCAACTGGGATCGGTTCAGGAGAAACAGGGGTCGCTTGCTGGGAGCGGAGAGCCGTTTTCTACCCCTTAAACCGCCCCCAGTTTGCCAAAACCGTCCCCACTACGCAATGCCAAAAATGCCCGAGTTTGCTAGTGTTTCAGCGTGCTTGTGCGTGCTCCAGCGTGATCTTATTGACCGAGTGGGATGGTTATGGACGAGGATGATGGCGGTGGAGGACAGTTCCAGCGCGCGGCGCACCACCTCGCGCGGATAGACCGGCGTGTGATCTACCGTGCCGCGGCCCTGCACCTCGTCGGCGATCAGCGCGTTGCGTTTGTCGAGGAAGAGAATGCGGAACTGCTCGCGCGGCTCGTGCGCCATCGCGGCATGGCAATACTGGATGACGGAGGACCAGGAGGCGAGCACGGTCTTGTTGCGGATTTCGCTCTTCAGCGTGCGCTGGGCGACGGCGGAAATCAGCTTGAGATCGAGCGCCACGGCCTCGCCGATGCCCTTGACCTCCTGCAGCAAGGCGGGCGTTGCGCCGAAGACGCCGGAAAGCGTGCCGAATCGGTCGAGCAGGGCCTTTGCCACCGGCTTGGTGTCACGGCGCGGAATGAGACGGAAGAGCAGGAGTTCGAGGATTTCGTAGTCGGCAAGCGCCGTGTCGCCATTGTCGCGGAAGCGGGCACGCAGACGGTCGCGGTGGCCGTGATAGTGCTTGTCTTCGGCTTGCGGCACGGCCTTTGCGGGCGTGGCACGGGCCGGGCGCTCGAAGAAATGGCCGCGTTCGTCGGCGCCATCGAAGAGATCGTCCGCGGGCGGCACGGCGTCCTCCACCTCGGAGGGGGAAGGAATGCCGGTGCGTCCGCGCGATCCTGTCATGGGCGGCCTATGCGGGAAGGCCGGGGCGGTCGAGGCCGCCGGGCGACAGGGTGAAGATTTCGCAGCCATCGGCCGTGACGCCGACGGTGTGCTCGTACTGGGCGGAAAGCGAGCGGTCGCGCGTGACCGCCGTCCAGCCATCGGAAAGCACCTTCACATGCGGGCGGCCGAGATTGATCATCGGTTCGATGGTGAAGATCATACCTTCCTTCATTTCCGGCCCTTCATTGGCGCGGCCGTAATGCAGGATGTTCGGCGCGTCGTGGAAGAGGCGGCCGACGCCGTGGCCGCAGAAGTCGCGCACCACCGAGCAGCGCTCGGCTTCGGCATAGGTCTGGATGGCTTCGCCGATAGCGCCGGTGCGGGCGCCGGGCCGGACGGCCTTGATGCCGCGCATCAGGCATTCATGGGTGACTTCCAGCAGGCGCTCGGCGGCGCGCTTGATCTCGCCCACCGGATACATGCGGCTCGAATCGCCGTGCCAGCCTTCGAGAATGAAAGTGACGTCGATATTGACGACATCGCCCTCGCGCAGCGGCTTGTCGTTGGGGATGCCGTGGCAGACGACGTGGTTGATCGAGGTGCAGCTCGATTTGGTGTAGCCGCGATAGTTCAGCGTCGCGGGCAGCGCGCCGTGATCCATGCCGAATTCGAAGACGAAGCGGTCGATGACATCGGTGGCGACGCCCGGCTTGACCAGCGGGTAAAGCTCATCGAGGCAGCGGGCCGTGAGCTGACAGGCCTTGCGCATGCCGGCAAAGGCGTCCGCGTCGTAGAGGCGGATCACGCCCGTATTCTTCAGCGGCGCGGAAGTCGCGTCGATATAGGTCACCATGGTCGAACTTTCACTCGTCTTTGAGAGACCGTCATAAATCAGCGACACCGGGTTCGTCCATGGCGATCGACGCCACGGGGCGGATTTGCTCGGATGAAACGGCGCATTTGACCGCATAGGCCTCGACGCCGCGCGACAGCGCGCGCCGGAAGCCGCTGGCATAGGTGGGGTCGAGGTCGGCGCAGATGCGGAAGGTCTCGCAGTCCTCGCGCTGGATGAGATAGAGCATGACGGCGCGGAAGCCGGCCTGCGCCATGTCGCCCAGTTCCTCAAGGTGCTTTGCGCCGCGCTCTGTCACCGTATCCGGGAATTCGGCAAGGCCGGGCGTGCGGCGGAAATGCACGTTCTTTACCTCGACATAGGCCTGCGGGCGGGTATCGCCGGACAGGAGGATATCGATGCGGGAATTGCGGCCATATTTCTTCTCCCGTTCCAACAGCGGATAGGTGCCGAGATCGGAAACGAGGCCGCCAAGGATCGCTTCTTCCGCGAGGCGATTCGGCAGGCCCGTATTGATGCCGACGACGGTGTCGTCCGCTTCCACCAGCTCCAGGCGATGGCGGTGCTTGCGCGTCGGGCTGTCGCTTTGCGACATCCAGATGCGCGAGCCGGGCGCGGTGAGGCCGCGCATGGAGCCGGTATTGGGACAGGAGCCGGTGATCGCCGTCCCGTCGTCGAGGATGGCGTCGAAGAGGAAGCGCTTGTAGCGCTGCACGAGCGTGCCGGAAACCAGCGGCGGATCGAACTTCATGAGGCGTCAGGCACGCACGCGGACATAGGAACCGGGGGCTTCCTCGATGGAGTTCATCTTGCCGCCTGTCTTGCGGGCCGGCACCATGCGGTCGTCCTCGGCCTTGATCCATTCGTGCCAGTGCGGCCACCAGGAGCCGGGCGTTTCCTCCGCCTTCTTCACCCAGTCCTCGAATTCGCCCTTCACCGGGCCGCCGGTCCAGTACTGGTACTTCATCTTGTCGGGCGGATTGACGACGCCGGCGATGTGGCCGGAGCCGGCCATGACATAGGTGACCTTGCCGCCGAAGGACTTGCTGCCGACGAAGACCGATTTCGCCGGTGCGATATGGTCCTCCTTGGTGGCGAGATTGTAGATCGGGATCTTGACGTCCTTCAGCGAAAGTTTCTTGCCGGCCAGCATCATCTCGCCCTTGGAGAGAGTGTTGTTGAGATAACAATTTCTCAGGTAAAACGAATGGTTGGCGGCGGGCATTCGCGTGGAATCTGAATTCCAGTAGAGAAGGTCGAAGGGCATCGGCTCCTGGCCCTTCAGGTAGTTGTTGACGAAATAGGGCCAGATCAGCTCGGAGGCGCGCAGCATGTTGAAGGCGGTCGCCATCTTGGAGCCGTCGAGATAGCCCGTCGCCTTCATGCCGCGCTCGATGACGCCGATCTGGTCCTCGTCGGCAAAGACCTTGAGGTCGCCCGCATGGGTGAAATCAACCTGCGTGGTGAAGAGCGTGGCGCTGCGGATGCGTTTGTCGCCCTCCTGTCCGTGCAGGGCGAGCGTGGCGGACAGCAACGTGCCGCCGACGCAATAGCCGATAGCGTTCACCTCTTCCTCGCCGGTCGCCTGCTTGATCGTGTCGAGCGCGAAGCCGACGCCCTCGCGGGCATAGGATTCCCAATCCTTGTCCGCGTGCCGCTCGTCCGGATTCACCCAGGAGATGACGAAGACCGTATGGCCCTGGTCGACGGCCCATTTGATGAAGGATTTGGCGGGGTTGAGATCGAGGATGTAGAACTTGTTGATCCACGGCGGGCAGATGAGGAGAGGGCGCTTCAGCACCTTTTCCGTCGTCGCATCGTACTGGATCACCTGGCAGACGTCGCTCTGCGCCAGCACCTTGCCGGGCGTCATCGCCATGTTCTCGCCGATGGCGAACTTGCTGGTGTCCGTCTGGCGCATCTTGAGGTCGCCCTTGCCGGCGGCGATGTCCTCGGCGAGCATCTTCATGCCGCGCACGAGGTTCTCGCCGTTCGAGGCGACCGTCTCGCGATAGAGCTGCGGATTGGTGGTGATGAAGTTGGTCGGCGAGATCGCGCTGGCAATCTGCTTCACATAGAAGCCTGCCTTGTGGCGGGTGTGCTCGTCAATCCCGTCGGCATCGGCCACCAGCTTTTCCGCCCAGTCGGAGGTCACGAAATAGGCTTGCCGCAGGAAATCGAAGAACGGGTTCTTCACCCAGTCCTCGTCGGCAAAACGCTTGTCTTTGGCGTGCGGATCGGGCGTCTGGTCCGTCTCCTGGCCGCCGAGCTTGCTCAGCGTGCGCGACCAGATGTTGAAATAGCTGCCGAGCAGCATGGTCTGCGCCTCCAGCGTGCGGCGCGGGTCGGCCAGCCAGTATTCCGAGACTTTGGAGAGCGTCTTGACCATGTCGACCACCGGCTCGGCGACGGTATCGACCTTCTCGCCGCTTTCGCGGGGGGCGAGCCATGCGGAGGCGGCCTTGCCGAGCTGTTCGACGGTGCGGGCGAAATTGACCGTCAGCGCCTCGGGATCCTTGACGATATAGGGTTCGATGGCGGCGGGATCGAAGGGCTGAAAACCGGGCTTGTCCCCGGCTGCAACGCGTTCCTTCGCCTTGCGTTCCTCGGACATCGTTCCCTCCCGATTTTATTGTTACGTTTGTATTTTTACATTCTGTTCGAAACAGATTACAAGGGCCTGACAGCCTTTCGCCGCAATATCCGGAACCAGTGGTTTCGACAGGAGCATACTGCCACATGGCGTTCGAAATCAGGCGCTTGAGCGCCGTTCTTCTCATGGCCGCAACGTCCGCGGCCCTCGTCTCCTGCGCGTCCACCGAGGCGCCTGCCACGGTCAATGCCGGCGCCAACCGCGCGGCCGTCTATCCCGACATCACAGCGATCGTCAGCGCCGAGACGCAGCAGATGAGCGACCAGGAAGCAGCCGACTACAGCGCACGCCTTTCGGCGCTTGCAAGCCGCCGCAAGTCCGGTACCATTTCCGACGTGGAATACCGTCGTCAGCTCGCAGAACTGCAGGCCTTGCGCGACAACCACGGCAAGGCAACGCTTTCTGAAATCGAAGGCGCGAAATAGCGCTTGCGTTTCTTGCCGTTTGGCAGCAAAGCGGAAGACGGCCATTTGGCCGCCGGCGCGGGCGGAGCGCCTTCATTTTGAACGCTTTCGCCCCTATCCGGTCATTTGAATCGCGCGGAGTTTCGTCGTCCGGCCGGACTGCCGGAGGGCTCCGCGCCCAACGGGGTTAGAGATGGAAGAGTTTCACAAGGTCCGGCGTCTGCCGCCGTATGTTTTCGAACAGGTCAACCGTTTGAAAGCAAGCGCGCGAGCGGGTGGCGCCGATATCATCGACCTTGGCATGGGCAACCCCGACCTCCCGACGCCCAAGGCTATCGTCGACAAGCTCTGCGAAGTGGTTCAGGACCCGCGCACGCACCGTTACTCCTCCTCCAAGGGCATTCCCGGCCTTCGCCGCGCGCAGGCCGCCTACTACGCGCGCCGCTTCGGCGTGAAGCTGAACCCGGAGACGCAGGTCGTCGCGACCCTCGGCTCCAAGGAAGGCTTCGCCAACATGGCGCAGGCCATCACCGCGCCAGGTGACGTCATCCTCTGCCCGAACCCGACCTATCCGATCCACGCCTTCGGCTTCCTGATGACCGGCGGCGTGATCCGCTCCATTTCGGTCGAGCCGGACGAGACCTTCTTCCCGCCGCTCGAGCGCGCCGTGCGCCACTCGATCCCCAAGCCGCTGGCGCTGATCCTGAACTATCCATCGAACCCGACGGCGCAGGTCGCCACGCTCGATTTCTACAAGGACGTCATCGCCTTTGCGAAGAAGCACGACATCATCGTGCTGTCCGACCTTGCCTATTCGGAAATCTATTTCGACGACACGCCGCCGCCGTCGGTGCTGGAAGTTCCCGGCGCCATGGACGTCACGGTGGAGTTCACCTCCATGTCGAAGACCTTCTCCATGCCCGGCTGGCGCATGGGCTTTGCCGTCGGCAACGAGCGCCTGATCGCCGCGCTGACGCGCGTGAAGTCCTATCTCGACTACGGCGCCTTCACGCCGATCCAGGTGGCCGCGACCCATGCGCTGAACGGCGACGGCTCCGACATTGCCGAAGTGCGCAATGTCTACAAGCGCCGCCGCGACGTGATGGTCGAGACCTTCGGCAAGGCCGGCTTCGAGGTTCCGCCGCCGGCCGCGACCATGTTCGCCTGGGCAAAAATCCCGGAAAAGTTCCGTCATCTCGGCTCGCTGGAATTCTCCAAGCTGCTCGTCGAGAAGGCAGACGTCGCCGTCGCCCCGGGCGTCGGCTTCGGGGAACTGGGCGATGATTACGTCCGCCTCGCGCTGGTCGAGAACGAGCACCGCATCCGCCAGGCTGCGCGCAATATCAAGAAGTTCCTTTCCACGGCCGACGAGACGATGCACAACGTCATCTCGCTGAACGCCCATCGCTAATCAAATCCGCCCTCCGCGTTTCCTGCGGAGGGCTTTTCCAAAAACGCATAGGACATGACCATGGCTGATGCCCTGAAGATCGGCATTGCAGGCTTGGGGACCGTTGGTGCCTCGCTCGCGAAGATTCTCGTCGAACGCAGGGACATGCTTCAGACGACGTGTGGCCGGCCGATCGAGATCGTCGCCGTCACGGCGCGCACGAAGGGCCGTGACCGCGGCGTCGACCTGTCTTCCGCCGAATGGTTCGACGATGCGGTTTCGCTCGCCGGAAAAGCGAAGATCGACGTCTTCGTGGAACTGATGGGCGGGGCAGGCGATCCGGCCTATGCCGCCGTCAAGGCGGCGCTGTCGCGCGGCGTCCATGTCGTGACGGCCAACAAGGCGCTGCTTGCCGCCCACGGCGTCGAGCTTGCCGGCATTGCCGAAAAGCACGGCTGCATCCTCAACTACGAGGCGGCGGTCGCCGGCGGTATCCCGGTCATCAAGGCGCTGCGTGAATCCCTGACGGGCAACACGATTTCCCGCGTCTACGGCATCATGAACGGCACCTGCAACTACATCCTGACCAAGATGGAGAAGGAGGGCCTGTCCTTCGAGGCCTGCCTGAAGGAAGCCCAGCGCCTCGGTTATGCCGAAGCCGACCCGGCCTTCGACATCGAGGGCAACGACACAGCGCACAAGCTGTCGATCCTGACCACGCTCGCCTTCGGCACGAAGATCGCGGCCGACGACATCTATCTCGAAGGCATCACCAATATCTCCATCGACGATATCCGCGCCGCCGCCGATCTCGGCTACCGCATCAAGCTGCTGGGCGTCGCGCAGAAGACCGATACGGGCGTCGAACAGCGCGTGCATCCGACCATGGTGCCGCTCGATAGCGTCATCGCGCAGGTGGATGGCGTGACGAATGCTGTCGCCATCGAATCGGACATTCTCGGCGAATTGCTGATGGTCGGCCCCGGCGCGGGCGGCAATGCCACGGCCTCGGCCGTGCTCGGTGATATCGCGGATATCGCCAAGAGCCGCCCCGGCGCGCAGACCGTTCCGGTGCTCGGCCGTCCGGCCGCGGCACTCGTGCCCTACAAGCGCGCGCAGATCCGCAAGCACCACGGCGGCTATTTCATCCGCCTCTCGGTGGAAGACCGCACGGGCGTCTTCGCCAGCATCGCCAAGCATATGGCGGAGAACGGCATTTCGCTGGAATCCATCGTGCAGCGCGCGCAGTCCACGGCCGAATCGACCGACCCGAAGACGATCATTCTCGTCACGCATGCGACCATGGAGGATTCCGTCCGCAAGGCGGTCGCCTCCATCAAGAGCGACGGCTATCTCGTCGGCGAACCGCAGGTGATCCGCATCGAGCGGCCGAAGACGGCTTGATTCTCGCTTGCCATCGCAAACTATCCAGTGCCCGCCTCCGCCCTTGCGCCGGAGCGCGGGCACTGGTTTTTTAGGCCAAGCAGGAATGTCGCCATGAGCATGTTGGAAAACGCAGATCCCGTCAGCCGGGCCTTTCTCGGCGTCGAGCGCTCGGCGACCGGGCAGCGCTGGGTGGCGCGGCTCGACCAGGCGGGGGAGAACCGCGCGCTGGCGATGAGCCAGACCCACGGCCTGCCGGACCTCATCTCGCGCGTGCTTTCGGGCCGCGGCGTCGCCTTCGAGAACGCGCTGGAATTCCTCGATCCAACGCTGCGCCGGTTGATGCCGGAACCCTACAGCCTGATGGATTGCGAAGCGGCGACGGAACGGCTGGCATGCGCCATCGAGCGGCGCGAGCGGGTGGCGATCTTCGGCGATTACGATGTCGACGGGGCGTCATCCTCGGCCTTGCTCTATCGTTTCCTCACGCATTTCGACGTGCCGGCGGAAATCTATATTCCCGATCGTATTTTCGAGGGCTACGGCCCGAACCCCAATGCCATCGGCCAGCTCATCGACCGGGGCGCGCAACTGATCGTGACGGTCGACTGCGGCTCGACGAGCCACGAATCGCTTGCCGTGGCCAGGGAGCGGGGCATCGATGCCGTCGTCATCGATCATCATCAGGTGGGCGAAGAGTTGCCGCCGGCCGCAGCGCTCGTCAACCCGAATCGCGAGGACGATCTTTCGGGGCAGGGGCACCTGTCCGCCGCCGGCGTCGTCTTCCTCGTGCTGGTGGCGTTGCAGCGGCTTCTGCGCCAGCGCGGCGACAAGCGGGCCGAAAGCTTCGATCTCCTCTCCATGCTCGATCTGGTGGCGCTGTCCACGGTCTGTGACGTCGTTCCGCTGAAGGGGCTGAACCGGGCCTATGTGGTCAAGGGCCTCGTCGCCGCGCGCCATCTCGGCAATGCGGGCCTGACGGCGCTGTTGAAGCAGGCGGGCATCGGCGGGCCGGTGACGCCCTATCATCTCGGCTTCCTTGTCGGCCCGCGCATCAATGCCGGCGGGCGTATCGGCGATGCCGCCCTCGGCAGCCGCCTGCTGACCATCGACGAAGCGGGTGAAGCCGAACGCATCGCGAAACAGCTCGACGAGCTGAACCGCGAGCGGCAGGCCATGGAAGCCGCCATGCTGGCGGAGGCCGAGGCGGAAGCGCAGGCGGAATATGGCACAGGCGAAAACGCCTCGGTGATCCTGACGGCCCGCGAGGGCTGGCATCCGGGCGTCGTCGGCCTGCTCGCCTCGCGGCTGAAGGACCGTTTCCGCCGCCCGGCCTTCGCCATCGCCTTCGACCCTTCCGGCAAGGGCACCGGCTCCGGCCGCTCGATCAGCGGCTTCGATCTCGGGCGCATGGTCCGCGCGGCTGTAGATGAGGGGATTCTCGTCAAGGGCGGCGGCCATGCCATGGCGGCGGGCTTGACGGTGGAGCGGGAAAAACTCGGCCGTCTGCGCAGCTTCTTCGAGGAGCGCGCGCAGCGCACCGTTCCGGACCTGGTGGCGATGGAAACCCTGAAGATCGACGGCGCGCTCAGCGCCTCGGGTGCGACGCTGGCGCTTGCCGGCCAGCTCGAACAGGCCGGTCCCTATGGCTCGGGCCATCCGCAGCCGATCTTCGCGCTGCCGGCGCACCGCGTCCGCGATGTGCGGCCTGTCGGCGTCAACCATCTGCGTGTCGGCCTCGAGGGTCCGGACGGCGGACGGCTCGATGCCATGGCCTTCCGCGCGGCGGAGGCTGATCTCGGGCTTTTCCTAATGAAGGAGCGTGGGCAGGCGGTGCATCTCGCCGGTACGCTCTCTGCCGATAGCTGGCAGGGAAACCAGCGTATCCAGTTCCGCATCATCGATGCGGCGAAAGCGTTCTGAAACGCTCTGGACTGACGAAATTCAGGGAGGGAAGGTGGCACGCCCTAGGGGAGTCGAACCCCTCTTTCCAGAATGAAAATCTGGCGTCCTAACCGATAGACGAAGGGCGCGTGCGATGGGCGTTTTCTAGTCGCGGGCGCGGATTCGCGCAAGCCCTTAAATGCAGGAATTTTCAGTTTTTTTCGCCGGTATGAGCGCACGGTTCCGCAAGTTGCGCGGGGCGCTGTTCAGGACTTTGCGAAGGGGAGAAGGTGGCACGCCCTAGGGGAGTCGAACCCCTCTTTCCAGAATGAAAATCTGGCGTCCTAACCGATAGACGAAGGGCGCGTGCGGTGGGCGTCTTCTAGTCGGGACGCGGCGGATGCGCAAGACGGAAAATCACGTTCGGCGCAACTTTTTCAACAGCGCGAACGAAGGGTTCAGACAGGGAAAACAGGTCGTTTCAGGGGAGGGAACCGTGGCACGCCCTAGGGGAGTCGAACCCCTCTTTCCAGAATGAAAATCTGGCGTCCTAACCGATAGACGAAGGGCGCGTGCGGTGGGCGTCTTATAGAAGGGCGCTTTTTATTGCGCAAGCGGGAAAAAGCCGTTGCGGGAAAAAAATGAAAAGCCGCCCGAAGGCGGCTTTGGATGCTCGAAAAGCCATCGAACCCAATGGCTTGGCGTCTGCCGTCATTTGCGCCGGCGGCAGCGCCAGTTCCAGTCGCGCTCCGGGCCGACGTCGATATGCACGGATTCGGTATGGCAATAGGTGCCGACGCCGCCGCGACCGGGCATGCTGCGCAGATATTCCGCTAGCTCCCATTTGGTGACGCCCGCAATCTGGATATCGGCGGCCTCGCAACGCGTGTGTAGCGATTGCTTGGCGCGATTGACCTTGATGTCGCGCAGGCCCGAGGTGACGATGATCGGCTTGTCGTAGTGCTTCTCGATCGTCTTGAGCACCTGCAGCAGTTCCGGCTTGAAACAGCCGGTTTTCACCTTCTCGGTCTGTAGCCAGAGGCCGTTCGGCGCAAGGCGGGCAAGGCCGGCGAGCGAGGCGACTTCCTTGAACTGCGGTGCGCCGTCCTCGACTTCCTCGGACTCGGAATGGTCGTTCGTGTCGGTGGAGAAGAGAGCGTTTGCGCCTTTCACGCCGGGCAGCGTGCCGAGCGAGGCCGTCTGCACGGCGCCAGCGCTGTCACGGTTAAGCGTGCGGCGCGCCGCCGTACCCGAGAATCGCTGGCCGTCGAACTGCTCCGCCTGTCCGCTCTGGTCGGCGAAGAGGGAATCCTTCGGCAGCGCGTCGGCCGTCGCAGGCGTGGCGAGCGCCCGGTCGGCGGCGTTGCCTGCCGCCGGCTCTTCCACGAGCGCCGTGCGGGCCGTCTTGGGAATCGGAATATTCGCCGGTAGCACGACGGCCTGGCCATCCTCGAAGGTCGCGACCTGCTGGCCCGTTGCGCCGACCGGCGGCATGTCCTCGACGGGCAGGCGGCCGGTCTGGTCCGCGCCCTGCGCCGCGCCGGCATAGAGGCTGTTGACGGCGGCGTTCGTGCCGGTTGTCTGTCCCGCATAGGCCGAGCCTGCCGGGGTGACCTGTCCGCCGTTGGAATAGATGCTTGCCTGACCGGCATTGAGCGTTGCCGGCTGCATGACCGCGCCGGCCATGTCGCGTGCGGCTTCGCCGCCCGCCTGCTGCTGGCTGGCCGTTGCATTTGCGGCAACATCGGAAGCCTGCGCCGATGCGCCGGCAACGACAGGTGTCGTGGTTTCCGCCGCGCCGCCTTCGGCCACGGTTTCCTGTTCCTGCGCGGGCGTCATGTCCGCGCGCATATCGCTGGAGACTGCGGAAACGCAGCCCGAGAGTGTGGCGACCGAAACGGCCAGCAGCAATCCATACCGCAGCGTTTTCAAGGCCGGCCGCTTTCCTTGCATGTCCTGCAAAGGCTTTTCCCCGCTTTCGACGTTCGTGCCCCCGGTCTTGCCGCCGTCGGGCCATTTCTTCAAACAGTCGCAACCGCAATCGAGAAAGCCGGATGGGGCCGGGCTGCGGTTGCCGCGATGTTACCGTTTCGGCCAAGGGTGTAAAGGCCGAAGCGCTGGAGCCGTGAAACGCAGAACGGGAAGCAATCCGGCCCGGAACGGCCAAACGCCCCCTCACGCTGGCGAACGACCGGAATCGCAAGAATCTCCCGGCCAAATACGGCGAAACGATGGTTCGTGAAGGAAAGCATAGGACGCAGGCTTTACCTGGAGCTTGCGTCCCGGCCGTTTACCAGGCGCCCGTATTGCCCATCGAGGCCCACGGCTCGGCCGGCGCGAGGCGCTCGCCTTTCTGCAGAATCTCGATGGAAATGCCGTCCGGCGAGCGAACGAAGGCCATGTGGCCGTCGCGCGGCGGGCGGTTGATGGTGACGCCGCCATCCATCAGCCTGCGGCAGAACGCATATATATCGTCGACCTCATAGGCGAGGTGGCCAAAATTGCGTCCGCCGGTATAATCCTCGCTGTCCCAGTTATAGGTGAGCTCCAGGCAGGGGGCCGCCTTCTCGCGCGCCGAAGCGACGTCCTCCGGCGCGGCGAGGAAGATCAGCGTGAAACGGCCGTTCTCGTTCTCGTGGCGGCGCACTTCCTGAAGGCCCAAAAGCGTGCAGTAGAAATGAAGGGACCGATCGACGTCTTTGACGCGGACCATCGTATGAAGATAACGCATTGGAAAATCCTCTGAAAGGGAATCGCCCGGAAGGTTAGGGTTTGTCAGCTTCAGGCAAGCCTTGCGGCCTACCACTGCGATCGGCAAAACTTTCAAAGGGGCTTGCGCATTCGCATCGGGACAATGTTATTCTGATTATCAAGAATCAGTTAACCGTACTCATGTGACGCGTAAACGAGGGGCTGGCAGGTCATGGTGGACAGGGTGTCTTTAAAGGAAATCACGATGCGTGATGACCAGGGCAACGACGCTGTCGATCTGATCGAGATCACCGGCGCCATCAAGTGGTTCGACGTCGCCAAGGGCTTCGGTTTCATCGTGCCGGACAACGGCATGCAGGACGTTCTCCTGCATGTGACGTGCCTGCGCCGCGACGGTTACCAGACGGTTCTGGAAGGCACGCGCGTCGTCGCCCTCATCCAGAAGCGCGACCGCGGTTATCAGGCGTTCCGCATCCTTTCCATGGACCAGACCACGGCCGTGCATCCCTCGCAGCTTCCGCCGGTCAAGACGCATGTGCAGGTCACGCCGTCGAGCGGGCTGGAGCGCGTTCTCGTCAAGTGGTTCAACCGCACCAAGGGCTTCGGCTTCCTGACGCGCGGCGAGGGTACGGAAGATATCTTCATCCACATGGAGACGCTGCGTCGCTTCGGTCTTACCGAACTGCGCCCCGGCCAGGTCGTGCTGGTGCGTTTCGGCGATGGCGAAAAGGGCCTGATGGCGGCGGAAATCCACCCGGACATGCCGGTTGCCGGAAACAGGGCGCACTGATGGCGGCGGGTTTTGCACGCCCCCTCGGCTTCGCCCGCCTGGCAAGCGCCGTCCTGGCGCTTTTTCTTTGCCTTTCCTTCAGCGCTGCGGCCGGCGAGAAATTCGACAGCCAGCCGCTGACCATCGTCACGAAGGACGGCAAGAGCCACACCTTCACGGTGGAACTCGCCGTAACGCCGCGCCAGCGCGAGCAGGGATTGATGAACCGCCGCGAAATGGCCGCCGACCACGGCATGCTCTTCGCCTTCGGCGAGACGCGGCAGGTCTATATGTGGATGAAGAATACCTACATCCCGCTCGACATGCTCTTCATTGGCCGGGACGGCAAGATCCGCACCATCAAGCAGAATGCCGAGCCGCTTTCCGAGGCGATCATCGATTCGGGCGGCCCGATCGATTACGTGCTGGAACTGAACGGCGGCACCGCAAAACGCCTCGGCATCCGCACTGGTAACCGTGTGCGGAACGAGTTGATGGATTCGCTGCGCAGGGCGCAGTAGCAGGATCAGCCTCCAGTCCTCGGAAGGGCTGAAGGCTAACTGCCGAGGCGGATCAAGGCCGGGCCTGAGTCACAGCCGTATTGCAGAAAAGCTCAGTTCTTGATGTACGCGCAGACGGCCCTGAAGCCCGCCGCGAGCAATCGCGCCTGCGCTGCGCCATTGTGGCACTGTGTCATGGATGTGAGACGGAACGCGCGTTGGCACTTTCCTTCCTCTGCTGCCTGTACAGCGTGTTCCATGACGCAGGCTCGGTTGCCCTGACCGAGGCACGCATCTACGCCGAGTTGCGCATATGCGGCGTTGCAGTCGGCAGGGCCGGTGTCCTGCATGGACCAGGTTACGTCGTTCTGCCATGAGTCTTCGGCGAGTGCCGTTCCGCTGAATGCTGAGAACAGGCACAGCAATAACAACTTTCTCATCGTGATTCCCCCGGTTGAATTGGTGTTATGGCGTGATGCAGTCTCCGTTCTTCAACCAGTCTTTTCTGGTGACGGGTGAGTTCGTGGTGACGTTTCTGTAGTTGACCGAAGCGTTGTCGCCGTTCAGGCAGACGGGGATGCCCGTCCTCTTGCTGCCGCCGATCACGTCGAAAGTTCCGACAGTCTTGTTGCAAACGTTGTCGTATATCTCGATCGAACGGACGTCGCCGGTAAATATATAGCTCCCGTCAATACAGATGGACGCTGCATATGAAGGGGCGGAGATAGAGAAAAACGCAAAGAAAACTGCTGCCCGTCGAGCCATTCTTACCTCCCTGCGGTGACTTCCGAATGCAGGAGTAATGAAAACACCAGGGCGGCAAATATGCAAGCATAAAGTGTTAAAAATTAATTATGCAACCTAATCCGTACGATGCTCGACAACGCCCAACCACTGTCCTTTGGGGAGAGCGCCAAGACCTCGATGTGATCGCAGGGGATTCCGTTGCTGGCCTCCGGTGATCCGGAGTGACGCCAGAAAAACACTCAGTTAATTGAGTGGCGACCCCTGCAGGACTCGAACCTGCGACCTACTGCTTAGAAGGCAGTTGCTCTATCCAGTTGAGCTAAGGGGCCGAAGGACCTCAGTGGGTCCAGGGCTGCATGCGGTTGAAGCGGAAGTTGTCCGGATAGGCGACGCGCTTGCGGGTCGATTCCTTCGGTTCGATCAGGCGATATTCGATGCCGTTGCGCTGCGCATAGGCGATCGCTTCCTCGCTCGTCTCGAAGGTCAGCTTGACCTGCTGGTACATGTCGCCCGAGCTTGTATAGCCCATGATCGGGTCGATCGTCCGCGGCTTTTCGGCGTCGAACTCCAGCACCCAGAGGTGCGTCTTGGCCTTGCCGGACTGCATGGCGGTCTTGGCGGGACGATAGATCTTCGCGGTCATCGAGGCGGCTCCAGAATTCTCGCATACAGGCACGCCGTTCCGCCGGCGCGCGTTCGAGAATGCATAACCCAGATTCCGTAAAGGGGGAATGACTGGAAGGAACATTCGGCATCGAGACGCCCGCCGGACGTGGTCGGAGTGGAGAGATTCGAAATCGTATATGTCATTGAATTTCAATGACAATTTCCACTCTTTGTAACGTTGGAACGGCTTGCTTTTTGTTACAAATTTCATCCGCATCTATAGCGGTGCCGTCTTGGTGAGGCAAGCGCTACCGATCTAATCCGATTCTATTTTTGGTCGATTGATTGCGCAGACCCCGGGCATTGGAAACGTTGCTTGATGACCACATAGCAGAAAGCACCCAAACCGCCGTAAAGCCCGGCAATCACACGCTCAGAAGATAAAAAGTCATATACGGCTCTTACTGTCGGAGCGGCCCAGGTTTCCGGGTAAATGCCAAGCTCTTTGAATAGGCCGGTGACAAACGGTGTAAGCGTGGCATCCAAAACAATTACACTAATTACTGCGGATAGCAGCCCAAGAAACGCGCTCTTCATAACGTCTCCAATCGGTCAAATAACTTCGGCATATCATCTACAGCAGATGTCCAATGGAGGTGAATACCTTTAGCTGGCGACTGCATCAAAGTGCGCCATTGTGAACCACGGCCGGGCTAGTATCAAAGCGCCTCTTGCTCCACTTGTGTCATGTCCTTCTAAACCAATGAGGCAACCATGACACTCCCGAATATCTGCTTCCACGAACGTAAAGACCATCATCCCGTCGCCGAGACTATTGCAGACAGGGATGGCACCCGGCATCGCATCTATATAGAGCGCTGCGTGGATTGTTTCCGCACGCTGGAGCGGTCTTTCTTCGTCGTCCCTATCTGGGAAGGCACAAAGCACTAAACAAGACACGCCCGCCGGGGAAATTGTCAGGCGAGCTTAGCGCCCTATTGCAACGTGCGGTCGGCGCAACTAGGGTTCCCGCGTTAACAACTCGCATTTAAAGAATCTCATGAGAAAAAAAATTATACTTCTCGTCGTCATTGGATTGATGCGTGAGCGCGACGAACACCCCACCTTTCCTTTTGCGATCGCGGCCGCGAGAACAGCTCCTTCACCGATAGGAGCGGAACGGGATGGTCGAAGATCGCGCTGATGCCATGCTTGAAGCCATGGATGAAGGCATGCATGAAGCCAGGCATGAGGGAAAGTATCGTCGGATCGAGGTGATCACGGGTCGACGCCAGCGGCGGAATTGGACCGACGAGGAGAAGGCGCGGATCCTTGCCGAAAGTGCAGAACCTGACGTGAACATCTCGGCGATCGCCCGGCGCTGGGGCGTCAATCGCGGTCTGCTGAACGTCTGGCGGCGCGAAGCCGGGCTGACCTCTCGACGATCCGCGCAAGCCGGCGCACAGCAGGCCATGTTCGTGCCGGTGACGGTGGTTGGCGATAGAACGTCTTGCGAGAACTCGCCGTCGGATGTCGCCCATGACGCCGCGGGGCGTATTGAGATCGAGATTGCTGGCGCGCGTATGACCGTGATCGGCTCGGTGGCGCCCGAATTGGCGCAGGCGATCGTGGCAACGTTGCGAGCACGCCGGTGATTGGACTTTCGCCTGGTGGAGTGAAGATCATGGTGGCGACGCAGCCGGTCGACTTCCGGCGCGGCATGAATGGGCTTGTTGCGCTGGTGGCGTCAGCGCTTGCAGCTGATCCCTACTGTGGTGACGTGTTCGTGTTCCGCGCCAAGCGTCTCGATCGCCTGCGCTGCATTTATTGGGACGGATCAGGCATGATCCTGGCGACGAAATGGCTGGAGGCTGGCACGTTCGTTTGGCCACCGATCCGTGATGGCGCGATGCAGATGAGTAGCCAGGAGTTCTCCCTTTTGCTGGCCGGTATCGACTGGACGCGGGTCAGGCGAAACACCGTAAAGCGGCCAACGAAAGCAGGCTGATCCTATTGGATTTGCTTGAAGATTCAGGGTCATGTGCTAGGGTCTGCCATGCCGCTTCGACCCGACCCTTTACCTCAGGATGCCGCGCAATTGAGCCGAATCATTCTCTCGCTCGATGCAGAGAATGCCGACCTCAAGGCGCGCGTTGCCTTCCTGGAGCGGCAGCTCTTTGGGCCGAAATCGGAGAAGATGACGGCGATCGACCCGAAGCAGGCGACGCTTGAGCTTGGCGATCTCAGCGACATTCCCGCGGCGGCCAATGACGATGTTGCACCCGTGGCTGACGGCCGAAAGCAGGAGCGGCGATCGCCGGCGCGCAACATCGGCCGGTTACCCAGGCATCTCCCACGGTATGAAGAGCTCATCGAGCCGGAGAGCAAGATTTGCCCGTGCTGCTCGTTCGAGCTGCATTGCATCGGCACGGACGTCAGTGAGGCGCTCGACATCGTGCCGGCGGTTGTCCGGGTGAAGCGGACGATCCGGCCGCGCTACGCATGCCGGGCCTGCGAGAGTGCCATTGTGCAAGCGCCAGCGCCGGCGCGTGTGATGGACGGCGGCATGGTGACCACGGCGTTTGCCGCCCATGTCGCCGTTTCGAAGTTCGCCTGGCATTTGCCGCTTCATCGCCAGGCGCAGATGCTTGCCTCCTGCGGCGTGATCATCGATCGCGGCACGCTCGGGGCCTGGGTGACGCGGGTCGCCTGGTGGCTTGAGCTTCTCTATGACGCGCTGCTTGCCTTCATCCGCTCCCAGCCAAGGGTGTTCTGTGATGAGACGCCGCTCCCGCGGCTTGATCCGGGGCGTAAGCGAACCAAGGTCTGCCAACTTTGGGCGCAGGCGGTCGACGATCGGCCATGGAATGGTCCGGCGCCGCCGGCGGTGGCCTATACTTTTGCCGAAAGCCGCAGCGCGCGCGAGGTCGAGGGGCAATTGTCGTCGTTTGCCGGCGTGCTCCAGGTCGATGGGTACCAAGCCTATAAAACCTTGGCCAAGCGCCGGGGGAGGAGCAATGTCGCTCCCATGCGGCTGGCCTTCTGCCTTGCCCATGCCCGACGCAAGTTCGTCGAAATCGTCAAGATGACCGGGTCTGCTGAGGCCCTGTCGATCCTTGCCAGGATTGCCGAGCTCTATCGGATCGAAGCGAAACTGCGCGGCGAAAATGCCGATACCCGGCTCACGGTGCGGCGTCGCGAGGCAGCGCCCATCATGAGCGAACTGAAGGCCCAGCTCACCGAACTGAGCGACGAGGTGTCGTCGAAATCGGCGCTTGGCAAGGCCGTCACCTACACGCTCAACCACTGGAACGGACTGGCAGCCTTCCTGGAGGATGGCCGGATCGAAGTGGACTCCAATGTGGTCGAGCGTTCGATGAAATCGGTGGCTCTGACGAGGAAGAACTCGTTGTTCGTGGGCAGCGAACGCGGTGGCAAGACGTTCGCGGTCCTCGCATCGCTCGTCAACACGGCAAAGCTCAATAGTGTAGACCCCGAAGCTTGGCTTGCCGACGTGCTCGAGCGCATCATCTCCGGCAAGGTGACCGCGAACCAGATGGATACGCTCTTTCCATGGACCTGGAAGGCCAACCGCGAGAGCATTGCAGATCAGGAGCGACGGGCGGCATGACACAGAACAGCCAAGGGGCTACGGCACGACCGAAGCTCGATGACGAGGCGTTCGAGGCGTTTATCAGGGCACGCCGTCCAGTCTCGCCGATCTGGTCGATGAGCGGCCTCGACGGCTATCTCACGGCTCTCATCATCGGCCCGAGGTTTATCGACCCGCGTCAGTGGATCCCGGAGCTGACTGGCCCGGATGCCCTGAACCTGCCAATGGAAACAACCGAGCATCGAGCCGTCCAGACCATCGTTGCGGAATACAACCGGATATCGGCAAGCCTCGCCGAAACGCCGAAAGATCATCGGCCCAGGTTCACCAAGATCGATGATCAAACCTTTGATCCCTTCGCTTGGGACCTCTGCTTTCTATTGGGAACAAGGTACGCGCCCAAGCTTTGGCAGCCCGTCCTTGGAGGTCATGCCGTCACTGGGGATATCGTCGCGCCCATCCGCAAGCTCGGCGAGGCAAAACGGAACGCGACCCGTCAGGATGCCGTTGCCGTCGCCGAAGCGCTCGTCAAGATCCGAGCCTATTTTATGCCGAAGCGGGCAAAGCAAAAGTTCTGACCGACAGCCGGAAGCCTATTCAGTCAATCACGGAAGCCGTGGGCTCTTCGTTGCGCTCACATTGATGCTGCCCAATTTCAGTTTGATTGAAAAGGCTAAAGCTGCCGAACTTAAGAAAATGACCCAATTCGTCATGATTCAAACAGTTTCAAGAATGAGGATTATATCGGAGAACTGCGGAATAAATTTCGATGAAAAATATAGTGAAGATTTAATAGAAGTATTGTCGGGTCTTAATGTTGATGTGGGTGAGGCTAGGCGCAATATTGATTTGAACTACAAAGCGGATAAATTTAGATTTGGGGATGAATGCAAGAAAGATTCATTGAAAGCCTTGAAGTTTTTTAATGATTACTATAAAAATACGATCAAGGAAATGAGAGCGCTTATCAAATAAATTAGACCCGCCGAGAAAACTCGGCGGGTCTATTGATGTGCGCACGAGCTGGCAAGCAAGCGTGCGGGTCCAATTCTTTAGCTAAGCGAAATGGGGTCCAAGCAGTTAGCGCTATGGGTCTCACTTCAAGCAAAACATAGCGCCAGATCGGCGGCTAGTCTATTCCCCGTTCGGCACCGGGATGCCGTTCACGGTGACGGTGCTGGTGAAGGTCACGCTGATCTTCGCGCCGGGAATGTCGGCGCAAGCCTCCATAGTGCGGCTGGTCGCAATCATCTGCTCAATGACTTCGGCCGGCAGTTCCGCAAACTGCGCAGGATCGAGATTGAACGCTTCGGCCCAACGGGTCTGCCATGCATCGATGACGCTGCGGGCGGCATCGTGGAACGCCGCGCGCTGGCTTTCGAAATGCGCCCGGTTGTCTTCAATGAGCTTCTGAATTGCCGGCGACAAGGTGTGCTGGCTGCGGATATGGTCTGCGATCCGGCTCAAGGGGATGGGGCGCTTTACCTCTCCCATTATGCCGCTTCTCCGTGAGCAGCCTTGTAAGCGACGAAACCCTGCCGGACATGGGCGAGGTTATGAACCAGACCGCGCAGTTCTTCCAAAAGGAAGTCCAATTCCTCGACCGGCTGCGGATCAGCGTAGATAATGCTGTTCACAACGTCCCTCAACATCTGATCAATGCCAAAGCATTCGTGCCCCATCAGATAGAGGGTGCCAACGCTATCAGCCTGTCCCGGCTCCTTGGACTTGAGGTATTCGCGAAACAGTTCCTTGTCGGACTTCGACATGATACAAAACTTTCTGGCCTTTGGCCTTTGAATGTTGATTTTGGTGGTCAGCATTTCAAACCTGCCGGGGCGGTTGCCGCCGCTCCCGGTAGGGCATTCCGGGCAATTACTCACCCTTCACCTTCCACTGTGGAAGGCTCCACCGGACCTGCTTCTCAAGCTGGTCGCGGTATTTCGTAAGCCTGACGATATCCGCCAAAGCCTGTTTCTTCGCGGCTGGATCGGTGAGGTCTGCGGCCTCAAGTTCCGTGATTCGGGTAGAAATCTCCTGCTGCTTAAAATCGTTGATCATGCCGGCTAGGACTGTCGCGGCCTCTAGCAGCATCCCAACGGTAAGTTCGGCCCTGCCGATTGCACCATGGATACCTTCATACGTTTCCGGCTCGATCTGACCGGTCGAGGACTTAGGTTCCGCCTCGTCATAAAAGCCATCGCCATCTAAACCGGCAACGTCGAGCGCCATTTCATAGTCGATGCGCTCGCCGTGAACGTCCTCGTATTCTGAGAAGCCCCGCCGAATATACGGATATCCGGTTCGCTCACCTCGCCGACGCTCCTGCTTTTCCTCTTGCTTCTGGCGCTCGCGAAAACGCCGCTGTGCTTCTGCATTAGAAATAGCCATATCGCCCCCTTCATTACGCTTATGTAGTAATGAAAATTGCAGATCGCAAGCGGAAATCTACTCGACCACCGAAAATCTTTCGCGCCGGTCATAGGATGACAGCACGCTTTCCGGCCAAATGCCCGCGATCTCGCCAAGGGCAATTTTGAAGGCGTCGGCATCCTGTGCCGCGCCTGCATCAAGGGCGACCACAAGGAAGGCATCCATGAGCCGGGAATAGGTCAGGGCGTCGAGAACGATATGCGTCATGTGATTGGTACGCTCCAATAAGGTATGCGTTGCGGCGCTGTTCATTGGCCATTCCGATTCTGGCGTCAAGATAGTTTTATCGTTATATTTCAAATAGTTAGTCAGTAAATACTGATTGACTGGCGCCCGATCATCGCTTTGACTCATAGCCGGCCGCTGGCGCGCTTCTGGTGCCGGCAAGGGTGACAGACTCGCCGGAGTCTCTTTCGCGCCTGCGGGCCTGGTAGCGTCCGCGCACGTGGTGTAATTTCGGAGGCGCATTGAGGTGGAAACGGCGGTGGAGAATGAGCTGCCGAATTCGTTGAGCGCAAGGTGGGCACCGGGCCTGTCGGAGAAGGTGGAGTTGCAAAGCTTCAACCAGCCGAAAGGAACCCCGATGACCGACGACAGATTAGCTCTTTCCGAGCTTGCCGCGAAGAGTGGCGATAGCGATTTTCTGCGCACGATTGCCGAAAGCGTGCTGCAACTGATCATGGAAGCCGATGTTGATGGCCTGATCGGCGCTGGGCGCTATGAACGTGGCGACAGCCGCCAGACATGGCGCAACGGCTACCGCGACCGCTCGCTCGACACCCGGCTCGGCACGCTGAACCTGAAGATACCGAAGATGCGACAGGGAGCCTACTTTCCCGGCTTTCTGGAGCCGAGGAAGATGGTGGAGAAGGCGCTGGTGGCCGTGATCCAGGAGGCGTGGATCAACGGCGTCTCGACGCGCAAGGTCGATGAGCTGGTGCAGGCCATGGGCATGACCGGCATCTCCAAATCCTCCGTCTCCAAGCTGTGCAAGGATATCGACGAGCGGGTGAACGCCTTCCTCAAGCGCCCCCTTTCCGGTGACTGGCCATACCTCTGGCTCGACGCCACCTATCTGAAGGTGCGTGAGGGCGGTCGCATCGTGTCGGTGGCGGCGATAATCGCGGTGGCGGTCAACACGGACGGGAAGAGGGAGATTGTCGGCCTGCACATCGGCCCCTCCGAAGCCGAGCCGTTCTGGACGAGCTTCCTGCGTGATCTGGTCCGCCGAGGCCTCACCGGCGTCAAGCTGGTCATCTCCGATGCCCATGAAGGGCTGAAAGCGGCCATTACCCGTATCCTCAGCGCGACATGGCAGCGCTGCCGTGTTCATGCGACACGCAATGCGCTGGCCTACGTTCCCAAGGGCCAGCACACCATGGTCGCCGCCGCGATCCGTCAGGCTTTCATCCAGCCCGACCATGACAATGCCGTGCAGACCTGGCGGCATGTCGCCGACCAGCTCCGCGCCAGATGGCCCAAGCTCGGTACCTTCATGGACAATGCCGAAGCCGACGTGCTGGCCTACATGGCCTTCCCCGCCCAGCACCGCACGAAATTACATTCAACGAATCCACTCGAACGCCTCAACAAGGAGGTCAAGCGCCGTGCCGATGTCGTCGGCATCTTCCCCAACGAGGACAGCATCGTTCGCCTCATCGGCGCGGTTCTGCTCGAAGCCAACGACGAATGGCAGCTCCTGAGCCGATACATGCAGGTCGAGGCAATGGCCGAGCTAAACCCACCAACAATCGAAGAGGAAACTACACTTCAGATTACACCCAGAGCCGCCTGATCATGACGGCCCGGTCCTACACCCGAAATTACACCAACTTGACGGACGCTATCTGCGGGCCTTCCCTGAGTCTTTCTGTGGGCCTTCTGTCGGCGAAGGCTGGCCTCATACTCTGCACGCGCACCGGCAACGGTCGCGCGGCACTGATAGACAATCTTGTCAGTGCCAAGCGCTGCGGCCGTCTGGTCGAAAGCCTTGGCGATGTATGCGGCCCATCCAGCAGCGCTCCAGAGCCGGCGAATGTCTGTCTGGCGTCCAGCACCGCACCCATGGACCTTGCCGCCCGCGCTCTTCAACGCCCGGCAGAAAGCCGCGCCCTGTCTGCGCCCAAGCGTGACGATACCATGTGCATGCAGCCGCCCGCCCGGCGTGACTTCCAAAGCAAGCGAGATCGGCGGAGCGTAACCGAGTTCTCGCTTACATGCTCGGTTGATGGCATCGGCGAGCGCATTCTTCACCGGCCGTTTCGACTTTCTAAGGCGGGCCTCCTGCTTTGGCGTGAAGTTCAACGTCCATGCTAGGGACTCACTACGGAAAGCGAAGTCCAAGGTGTGGCGCTGGCGATCATCGGAAGATAGGCGCGCCCAAGCCTTCGTCTTCCGATGCGCAGACTTCATCGCCTTTACCGAGTTCTTGGCGTGCCTGCCTCTAGGTGGCTTCTGTTGCTGATCGTTCGCAATCTTCTGGCACTCATTGGCGACTAGGGTCAGATAGCCGGGCTTGGGTGTGTTTGGGGTGTTGGTTGCATATACTAGACCCTCATCCCCATAGGCGGGCGCAACGCCCTGCGGATCAGGGGTTTGAGCACCATTTTGACACGCCGGAAATGTTGCAAAACTCTCGTTTTTGCATCGCTGTTTTACAGCACTTTCGAAGTAAGATTACAGTTGATCGCATTGATTTTCACGCGGAAAGCCGGCATATTCATCCATACAGTTCACCTGTAAGGGTCGGCGTTTCGTTGGTAGCGGAGCCGGCCCTTAATTTTTTCAGTAAAGATGGTTGTATCAAGCGCGATCTAAGCGCTCAATGGGCTATCTTTGTCTAGTTATCAAGTTTTTATGCTTAATAGACAGCAATTTGTATTTGACGATGCGCCAGATGGATGCAACAATTTCCCTAATCAGCGGCAATCGTGCTGTTGGTGAAATGTCAATGTTGATTGTGAGCGCCGGTAGCCAGCAATGGCTTCCGGCGTCTTACGTTATCGGCCCCTGCCTGCGGACAAAAGATTCCCCGGCCTCATTTGCTGCTGAAGTTCCGAAATCACGACACCGCGCATGGTCGCCTCAATCTCTCGGGAAACGTGCTTCGCCAAATCCGCATTCTGTTCGGGCGTGCCGCCCGAGGCGTTGACCGTGACCGGCGCGGAAATGCTGATCTGTTGTGACGACGAAGGGGCGGCATTGCCGTTTGCCGGCAAGAGGTCCGGGCGACGGATCGCGGGCGCGGTGCCGGCAAACCCGCCAGCCTCATAGCCGCCGCGCAATGCGCCACGGTGCATGGCGTCCAGATTTCCAAGGCCGATGCGCTCCACGGCCTTCTTCGACATAACGAATTCGCCGCGATGCACGACGCCTGCCGGCTCGCCCTTGTTGCCATCGCCGGTATAGCCGCCGGATTCGAAACCGAAGAGACCACCTAGCAGCGAGCCGAGCAAGCCGCCGAAGCCACCCCCGCCACCACCAGAGGAACCACCACCGCCGAACAGGCCAGCAAGCGGGCCTTCGCCTAGCAGGGCCGCTTGCAAGGCAACCTTCACCAGCGATTGCAGGACGCTTTGCAACGCCTGCTGCCAAGTCATGGTGCCGGTGATGAGGCCGGTCAGGGCGTCGGTGATCGTCGTGCCGAAGAACCGCCCGGCCTCTGCCATGGCCTCCTGTTTCTCGCGAAGCCCTTCAGTCGCCGTGGTCGCCTGCACCATACCCTGCGCAAGCTGGGCGATTTCCTGCCGCTGCTGCGGGGAAAGCTGGATGCCGGCGCGCTGTGCTTCAGCAAGCAATTCCTGTTCGTATCGGAAGGCTGCCGCCTTCTGCGCCGACATGGTGAGGGCCTGCCGCTCGCCCTGCTGCGCCTGTGTGTATTCCCGCGCGCCGGCAGTAATCTGGCTATACGCATCGGCCTGCCGGGTCGCAGCTTCGGTTAGGCGGTCGATTTCGGCAGCAATCTGCCCGCTGCGAGCGTCGGCGTCTTCGATATGCCAGTTCTCGTTTGCCAGCGGGAAGGACAGGCCGAAGCTGCCGGCGTTCTGGTGCGCCCACTGGCGGGCGCGGTCACTACTATAACCAAGGTCGGCGCCATTGCCCTTGTTGTGCTGGCTGTTACCGGGCGGCGCTACCCACTTGCGGGCGGCTTCCGGGGAACCATACTTCTTCAGGGCATCAAGCCAAAGCTGTTGCTGCCGCTCGACGGAACGATAGCCGGAATTGATGGTCACGCTGCCCTTCAGGTCGTCGGGCATGGATGCCAGCATCTTCGCCAGCTTCGACGCGAAGGCATCGGCCATGCCGTCGATATGCGAACGGGCCTTGTCCGATGCCAGGGCGTTCGAAAGGTAGCCGGCCGGATCGTCGGTTGCGGAGCGGATATTGACGGACGCCAGCGCCTTACCCGCAATGCCGTCACGCAGGAGCGCGACATGCAAATCATCAATCATGACGCTCGAATAACGAGGGCCTGAGTTTCGCAACTCATCATCGAAGGCCAGACGCTCGTTGTAGTTCCGAAGGGCGATCTTATCGACCGGAAGAGGATAGCGGCCCGGCGTGATGGCCTCGCCGTTCGCAAGGGCCTTCCGGCGTTCAGCAATGGCGATGCGCGCCTGAAGCTCCGCAACGGCCGTGTGAAGCCGTGCTTGCGCCGTGCGCCGGTCAGCGCCGAGCGGTGCGCGCAGTTCGGTTTTGTTGTCGAGGAAGGACCGAAGGTCTTTCGGAATCACGATCCGAGCGAAATAGCGTCCATCGCGATTGAGGAGGTATTTGTTGTTTCCGGCCATCTGTTAGCACCCTGTTTGTAACGAGGTTTGTAACAGAAAGCTGGGCTGAACCTACTGGAAACCTTGAGTTTCCGGGCTTTTCAGGGCCTACCGGTGGTCGGAGTGGAGAGATTCGAACTCCCGACCCTCTGGTCCCAAACCAGATGCGCTACCAGACTGCGCTACACTCCGTCCGTCCCGGCGTTGGGGAGATACACGCATCCGGCTCCTGTCGCAACAGCAAATGGGCGGTTTCAAGCACTTGTACGAGGAAATGCGGCAAGGCCATCCGGTCGGTCGATCAGGGGCCGGCCGCCGCCTCCTTGAGTTCGCAGGCGGCGGTGCCGATCGTCATCGTGTTGCCGCGCCAGTCGATGGTTCCGCCGAGCCAGGCGCGCAGCCAGATGGCGGGCAGCAGGAAGTCGCGCACGATCAGCGCCGGGAGCGAGAGAAGCGAGAGCCGCCAGCCCTTGGCGCGGGCGAGGGCGGCTTCCGGCAGGTAGATGCCGGCAAGGACAAGAAGGGCGGCGAGCGGCAGCGATGTGCCGGCCAGAGCGGCGGCTGCGAGGGCGAGCAGCAGGGGCGGCAGGACGCCGAGCAGGATTTCCGGCGCGAAGAAATGGGGGAAGGTGACGCGGCGCAGGCGCGACCAGCGGCATTGGCGCGACCAGATCTCCCGGCCCGTGCGCCGCCCCAAGGGCTGTTCGAAGGGCGATGAGACGAGGTGGACCTTGAGGCCGATCCGGTTCACCAGCTTCGTCGAGGCGGCGTCTTCGGCGATTTCCGCATTCAGGGCATGAATGCCGCCATTCGCATCCAGCATCGGCTTCGCCCAGAGCATGCTCTTGCCCTGCGCGAAGCCGAGGCCGAGCGCTTCGCCGGCATATTGCCAGCGCGCCTGCTGGGTATTGAGGAACATGCATTCCACCTCCGCCCAGAACCCTTCCGGCCGGGAGCCGAGCGGCGTGGAGCAGACGAGGCCGGAATCGCCGCGCCAGTCGGCCATGAGATGCTGGATATAGTCCGTCGGCATCGACACATTCGAATCGGCGAGGATCACCCAGGCGTGGCGGGCGGCCTGCCAGCCCTTGACGCAGTTGTTGAGCTTCGGGTTGGCGCCGATGCGGTCGTCGCCGACGAGAATACGCGCTTCGACATGCGGATGGGCGGCGGCCGTCTTCTCGATCAGCGCGACGATCGGATCGTTGCCATGGGCAACGCAGAAGAGCAGCTCATAGCGTGGCCAGTCGAGGCGGAAGGCGCGTGCGAGTGTTTCGTCGGAAAAACGCTCGATGCCGCGCACGGGGATGACGATGGAGACCGGCGGCTTTCCGTCGATGCGCGGCGGCGGTGCGCCGGCGGGTTTCAGCCGCTTTCCGGCGACGAGGATGCTGGCGAGATTGATCGCAACGAGGGCGCCGGAGGCAAGGGCGAGGGCCTGGGCCATGTCCATTCACGCATACTCCGATGGGCGTCGGCCGTCTTGCGGCTTCTGCCGGGTGCATTCACGCGGCAAGAGACACCATCGTCACATGACAGGGGAATGACGGGACGGCCCCGTGGACGGGCGGGGCGTCACCGATGGCCGGGAAGCGCCGTCCGGTTCAATGAGCCGAACGGCGCTTCCCGCCTGTTTTTCAGAAAGTTACGACAGGAATTCGGCGGTGGTCGTGACCGTGCCGTAGCCGAATTCGAGGGCGGACATGATCGTGGCATGAACCTGCGCGGCCGGCACGACCGAATCGCCGAAGGCCTTGTCGCGGGTCGCGCAGGCGTCATGAACGACGGTAAGGCCATAGCCGAGATCGGCGGCGGCGCGCGCCGTCGCATCGATGCACACGTCGCTCATCGCGCCGACCACCACGACGTCGCTGACTCCCTCTGCCTGAAGGGTCTCCTGCAGCGCCGTCTCGCGGAAGGAATTGGGATAGGCCTTGACGATGACCGTATCGCCCGCCTGCGGCGCGATGACCGGGATCGGCTGGATGCCGTCCGTGTTCGGCGCGAAGAGCGGGGAGTCGGCTTCCTTCGAGATGTGGTGGACATGCACGATGCGGTCGCCCTTCCGGCGGGCCGCCTCGACGACGCGGGCGGCATTGGCGGCGGCGGCGTCGATGCCGGTCAGCGCGAAGCTGCCGGTGGCGAGATAGTCCTTCTGGAGGTCGACGATGATGATGGCGCGTTTGCTCATGGGAAATCCTTTCCTGACGGGGTGTCATGGACATATTGCCTCGGCTCTGCCATCGCTGGCTATTGGCGGGACCGACATAATTCAGGGTGGAAATGACATGGTTGTTGCGGTGGAGATCGGTCTGGTGGTCTATCCCGGCGTGCAGATGGCCGCCGTGCTGGGCATGACCGATCTGTTCAACGCCGCAACGGAGCTTGCCGGGCGCAAGGGCGGTGCCGGGCCGAGACTGTGCGTGAGCCATTGGCGGCTCGAGGAGGGCAGGCCGGTGCGTACCGGGGCGGGCGGCGTGTCCGGCGAAGCGTCCCGGCCTTGCGTGCTCGTGCTTCCGCCGGCGCTTGGCGACCCGATCCGGCGCGACGACGCCGCGCCCTTCGCCGCATGGCTGCGCGAATGCCATGCGAGCGGCATCCAGCTCGCCTCGATCTGCGCGGGCGCTTTCCTGCTGGGGGAGACGGGGCTTCTGGCCGGGCGGACGATCACCACAAACTGGGTGATCGCGGAGACCTTCGAATTGCGCTTCCCGGAGGTGCGGGTGGATACGGACCGGCTGCTCAGCGACGACGGCGATATCGTCACGGCGGGCGGCGTCATGGCCTGGGTCGATCTCGGGCTGAAGCTGATCGACCGTTTCCTCGGGCCGACGGTGATGCTGGAAATCGCCCGGCAGTTCGTCATCGATCCGCCCGGGCGCGAGCAGCGCTACTACAGCACTTTCTCGCTGCGCCTGCTGCATGGCGATGCGGCGATCCTGAAGGTGCAGCACTGGCTGCAGGCGACGGAGGCGCGGGAGGTGGGTGTCGATGCGCTCGCCGCGCAGGCCGGACTGGAGGAGCGGACGTTCCTTCGCCGCTTCCGCAAGGCGACGGGCCTGACGACGACGGATTACTGCCAGCGGCTACGTGTCGCGAAGGCGCAGGAACTGTTGCAGTTCGGCGCGCGCTCCGTCGATCTCGTGGCGAACGATGTCGGCTACAACGACCCTGGCGCGTTCCGGAAGGTTTTCGCCCGCATCGTCGGGCTGACGCCGGGTGAATACCGCAAGCGTTTCCGCTCCTGACGCGGCCTATTGTGGCCGCTGGCGATTGCGCACCACCGTCACTGTACAGGGCGCATGGGCGGCGATCTCGCCGGAGACGCTGCCGAGCATGGAGCGCATCGTCGATTCGGCGCGCGCGCCGAGGACGATGTGATCGACATAGTTTTCCCGGGCATATTCGAGAATGGCGTCGGCCGGCGAGACGGCCTCCAGCACATGGAAGGTGATGCCGCCGCCGGGCGTGGGAAGATCCGTCGACCAGTTGCGCAGTTGCACGAGACGCAGGACGTGCTTGTTGCGGCCTTCCTCGTCCAGCGAGGTGTCTATGGCGATGCGGTTGATCTTCAGGACATTGATGCAGGCGATGCGCGCGTCCGGCGTGTTCTCGATGATGCGGGCGACGGTTTTGCGCTTGGCGTCGTCGAGGTCCGGCGCGTTGCCGGCAAGGTCTATCGCCACGGCGACGATGGGCGCGTTGGCAAGCTGCGCTTCCGCGGTCTGCGGCTTCACGGTTTCGATGGGCACCGGATTGAACCGGCGGCGCAGCACCGTGCCGAGCGGGTCGCGCTTCATTTTCTCCGCCCGCGCCGTCAGCTTGACGGCGGAAAGGTCCTGCAGGTCGAGGGCGAGCTGGGCAGCGCTCGGATAGCGCCAGGCCGGGTTCACCTCCAGGCAGTGCAGGATGATCTCCTGCAGGGCCGGCGGAATGGCGGCGTTGCGGGCGCGGGGCGGCAGCGGATCGCGCCAGAGCCGGCGCTTCAGGCCCTTCAGGCGTTGCGGATCGCCGAAGGGGCGCTCGCCGGTGGCGAAGAAATAGAGCATGACGCCAAGCGCGAAGAGATCGCTGCGGAAATCGCTGCGCGTGCCGAGCACCTGCTCCGGCGCCATATAGGGCGCGGTGCCGTAAGGCAGGCGGAACTGTTCGTCCATCAGGTCCGGCAGGTGGATGTGGCGCGCCAGGCCATAGTCGATCAGCACGGCCTCGCCGGTCTTACGGAACATAACGTTGGAGGGTTTCAGGTCGAGATGCACGACATGCTGCCGGTGCAGCGAATCGAGCGCCATCGCCACCTTCGCGCCGATGGCGGCGACCTCTTCCGGCGGCAGCGGCAGGCGCTCCAGCAGCGGATAGAGCGAGCCGCCGGGCAGGCGCTCCATGACGATATAGGGTAGCGTCGCAAAATCGCCGTTGGCGATGAAGCGCGGTACATGCGGGCCGGAAAGGCGCGGCAGGATCATCTGCTCCATCTCGAAGCCGACGATGGCGGCCGGGTCGTCGCCTTCGCCGATGACCGGCACCTTCATCAGGATCGGAAAGTCGATATCCGGCCGGCTGACCTTCCAGATGCGCGCCATGCCGCCATTGTGGGCGATATCCTCGATGACGAAGCCGTCGATCTCGTCGCCGGGTTTCAAGCGTGCTTTCACCATCTAGCGTCCCCGGAACAGGCGGTCGGCGAGCGAGGCCGGCAGGCCCGCCGCGCGGATCTTGTCGGCGGCCTTCTCCACGTCATAGGCGACGCGCAGGAAGCGCAGCGTCGCGCTTGCCGTATCGTAGAGCGCGAAGGCGGCGGCCGGATTGCCGTCGCGCGGCTGGCCGACGGCGCCCATGACGGCGAGCCACCGGCGCTGCGGCAGAAGCGGCACCGGCGTTGCGGCGACGGGACAGAAATGCGTGACCTTGCCGCCCGGCGCGGTGCAGTAGAGTGCCGGCTTGTGCACATGGCCGCAGAAGCTGACGGGTGTCGTGCAGGCGGCAAGGTGTTGCTCGGCGTCGCCCGTATCGAGCACGTAGTTCCAGTCCGCCGGCGCGCTGGCGTCGGCATGGACGAAGAGGCAGTCGCCCTCGCGGGCCTTGAAGGGCAGCGCGGCGAGGAAGGCGCGCGTGCGCCCACCGAGCTGCCGGCGCGTCCATTCCAGCGCGATCGTCGCCGTGGGGTTCATCGATACGGAAGGGTTGCCCACGGCATCGTCGTGATTGCCGCGCAGCACGATCGCACCCGCTTCGGCAAGCGCCATTGCCCGCTCGGCGCACCATTCCGGGTCCGCGCCGTAGCCGACGATATCGCCGAGCAGCATGAGGCGCTCGGCGCCGGCGCTCTCGGCGGCCGCCAGCACGGCCTCGAAGGCTTCGCGGTTGGCGTGGATATCGGAGAGGACGGCGAGCAGCATGGGTATCCGATCTGTAAGCGTTGCCGACCATAGCGCGCCTTGCCCGCCGCAGCCATTCGACGGAAGGGGAATATCGCGGCTCGGGGCTGGCGGTTCGTCAAGTGTGGCCGGAAAAAAGACGGGCGCAGGTCAGGCGCTTGCATTGCGCGGCGAAAGCAGGCAAAGCACGTGCGCCTGAAACACGACAGGATTTCGCCTATGACCGTGAGTTCGAGAACGCCCCGCCCGATCGACCATCTGGTGCTGCCGGTATCCGAACTTGCCATTGCCCGCGAACGGCTGACACAGCTCGGCTTCACCGTCGCGAAGGATGCGCGCCACCCCTTCGGCACGGAGAACTGTTGCGTCTTCCTGGCCGACGGCAGCTATCTGGAACCGCTCGGCATCGCCAATCGCGAGGAATGCGAGGCGGCGGCGCGCGAGGGAAACGCCTTCGTCGCGCGCGACCAGGCTTTCCGCTTCCGGCGCGGCCTCGACGGGTTTTCCGGCATCGCCATGGCGACCGGCGATGCCTTCGAGGATGACCGGCGCTACGCGGCGGCCGGCCTTTCGGGTGGCGAGGTGCTGGAATTTTCCCGCGACATGCAACTGCCTGATGGAACGAAGGCGACCGGCAGTTTCCGCCTTGCCTTCGCCGCCGACCTGCGCAGTCCGGATTTCTTCTTCTTCGCGTCCGAGCGCGTCGTGGCGCTGCCTTCCGACCGCAAGGCGCTGGAGGCGCATGACAACGGTGTCGTCGCCCTTGCCGAGGTCGTGCTGTCGGAACAGAACCCGACCGACTTCCAGTATCTCGTGCAGGAAGCCGCCGACGAGCGCGAGGTCGAGGCGCTGTCCTTCGGCATGACCGTGGAGACGCCGCGCGGCCGCATCACCGTGCTGAACGACGCCGGCCTTGAAGGCTTCTATGGCATCGCGCCGGTTACCGGCACGGATCGCGGCCTGAAGGGGCAGGCGGTCGTCTTCAAGGTTTCCAGCCTGTCCGATTGTCGCCGCCTGCTTACCGAGCGCGGCGTCGCCTTCCGGGAACGGGACAACCGTCTTCTGGTGCCGCCGGTGCCGGGGCAGGGAGTCCTCTTCGTCTTTGGAGAATGAGATGAACACGAATTCCACCGTCATCGTCGGCGAAGGCGCCAAGAAGGTCACCTTCTCGCAGACGAAACGCTTCTCGCTGATCGCCGGCCCCTGCCAGATGGAAAGCCGCGACCATGCCTACATGATCGCCGGCACGCTCGCCGAACTCTGCGACAGGCTTGACCTCGGGCTCGTCTACAAGTCCTCCTTCGACAAGGCGAACCGCACCTCGCTGTCCGGCAAGCGCGGCATCGGGCTTGAAAAGGCGATGGAAATCTTCGCCGATCTCAAGAAGGACTTCGGCTTCCCGGTGCTGACGGACGTTCACACCGAGGAACAGTGCGGCCTCGTTGCCGGCACGGTCGATATCCTGCAGATTCCGGCCTTCCTGTCGCGCCAGACGGACCTGCTCGTCGCTGCCGCCAAGACCGGCCGCACGATCAACGTCAAGAAGGGCCAGTTCCTCGCCCCCTGGGACATGAAGAACGTGCTGGCGAAATTCACCGAGAGCGGTAATCCCAATGTGCTGCTCTGTGAGCGCGGCGCATCCTTCGGCTACAACACGCTCGTTTCCGACATGCGTTCGCTGCCGATCATGGCCTCGCTCGGCGCGCCCGTCGTCTTCGATGCGACCCATTCGGTGCAGCAGCCGGGCGGGCAGGGCGGCTCCTCCGGCGGCCAGCGCGAATTCGTCGAGACGCTGGCCCGGGCGGCGGTCGCCGTCGGTGTCGCCGGCCTCTTCGTCGAAACGCACGAGGACCCGGACCATGCGCCCTCCGACGGGCCGAACATGGTTCATCTGAAGGACATGCCGCGGCTTCTCGAAAAGCTGCTCGCCTTCGACGCCATCGCCAAGGCCTGACATTTCAAACGGATGACATGGAGACGTGCCATCCGTTTTTTCTGGCGTCAGCGCGCCATTGTAATTTCCGCATCGTCGATTAAAAGTGAATTTTAATCGATTAATAAACCCCAGAACCAGGACGATATCCATGACTGCTATCATCGACATCATCGGCCGCGAGATTCTCGACAGCCGCGGCAATCCCACCGTCGAAGTGGACGTGCACCTCGAAGATGGCAGCTTCGGCCGTGCGGCCGTTCCGTCGGGCGCCTCCACCGGCGCGCATGAAGCCGTCGAGCTGCGCGACGGTGGCACGCGCTACCTCGGCAAGGGTGTCGAAAACGCCGTCGCCGCCGTCAACGGCGAAATCTTCGAAGCCATCGGCGGCCTCGACGCCGAAGACCAGATACAGGTCGACCAGACGATGATCGAGCTGGACGGCACGCCGAACAAGGCCCGCCTCGGCGCAAACGCCATCCTCGGCGTCTCGCTCGCCGTCGCAAAGGCTGCCGCCGAAGCCGCCAACCTGCCGCTTTACCGTTATGTCGGTGGCCCGAACGCCCGCGTCCTGCCGGTGCCGATGATGAACATCATCAACGGCGGCGCGCATGCCGACAACCCGATCGACTTCCAGGAATTCATGATCGTGCCGGTCGGCGCCGAGACGATCCGTGACGCCGTGCGCATGGGGTCGGAAGTCTTCCACACGCTGAAGAAGCAGCTTGCCGCCGACGGCCACAACACCAATGTCGGCGACGAAGGCGGCTTTGCGCCGGGCCTCGCCTCGGCTCCCGCCGCCCTCGACTTCATCATGAAGTCCATCGAGAAGGCCGGCTACCGTCCGGGCGAAGACATGTTCATCGCGCTCGACTGCGCCTCGACCGAGTTCTTCAAGGACGGCAAGTACGTGCTGGAAGGCGAAGGCCGCTCGCTTGAGCCGGCCGCCATGGCCGACTACCTCGCCGAACTCGCCGCCAAGTATCCGATCTTCTCCATCGAGGACGGCATGGCGGAAGACGACTGGGACGGCTGGAAGCTCTTGACCGACAATATCGGCAAGAAGGTCCAGCTCGTCGGCGACGATCTGTTCGTGACGAACTCCGCGCGCCTGCGCGACGGCATCAAGATGGGCGTCGGCAACTCGATCCTCGTCAAGGTCAACCAGATCGGCTCGCTCTCCGAGACGCTCGACGCCGTCGAGACCGCGCACAAGGCGAGCTACACCGCCGTCATGTCGCACCGCTCGGGCGAGACGGAAGACTCCACCATCGCGGACCTTGCCGTCGCCACCAACTGCGGCCAGATCAAGACCGGCTCGCTCGCCCGTTCCGACCGTACCGCCAAGTACAACCAGCTCATCCGCATCGAGGAGCAGCTTGGCGCACAGGCACGGTTCGCAGGGCGCAGCATCCTGCGCGGCTGATTGGAGAAACAGTTTCTCCGAAACGACGAAACCCGCATCTGACGATGCGAGTTTTGTTTTTTGAGGGATCGAAACGGCCCTTTTCAGGGATGTTCTCTGCCCTTTTTCCCATCCGGCCAAGCCGCCGCCACAGCCCCTTGAGGGCATGCGGCAAGAGATAAGACGACGACGGATGTGGGGGCCGCCGAGGGGCGGAGAGGGGCATCCATCGGGTAGCGCCATGCGCGGCGCGGTCGCTCTGTTCCGCTCTTTCTCCTCCGTCATATTCCCTTGGGGCGAACCCGGGCGACCACGCCATGCGCGCCGCCTGTTCCTCTCCCAAGGGATCGCAGGCCGCGCCCCGCATCTCTATGCTCTACGCTTTTTCCTGCGCATTCCCATCATGGTCAATGATCGGTTAACCCCTTGGTGCTAGTATCGAATTCGTATTGCGTATCAGGGCACGGACATGTGGACCAAACATCATAAGAAGCGGAAATTCGGCCGTCTGGCACTACCGGTAATTACGGTCGCATTCCTTTCCTACTTCGGGTATCATTCCGTCCATGGCGACTTAGGTCTGCGCGGAATGGAGGATTTCGAGCGACAGAGAGTGGAACGGCAGGCGCGTCTGGACGTGCTCGTGCGGCAGCGCCAGATCCTGGAAAAAGAGGTGGCTTTGATGAGTGACGGCTCGCTCGAGCGCGACATGCTCGACGAAAAAGCGCGCTCGTATCTCAACATGTCCCGGGCCGACGAAATCGTCATTTTCCACTGAAAATATCGATTAACTCAAATCTGGTTAATCGTAAATCTTACTTAGTATTCAGTGGCTTGCGAAGAATATTAGCCATGCATTTATAGCATTGCTGCGCTGGGCTTTCTCCCCTATGGTTTTCGCCAAGAGGCAAACATAGGGAGGTACGAATGGCTCCGCGCAAAAACGCGTCCACGTCCAGCCGCAAGCTTGCGGCAAAGCCTGCGAAGAAAGACTTCAACGGCGGCATCATCGCCGACTTCTCCAAGGAAGACGATCTGAAGGCCTATCGCGAGATGCTGTTCATCCGGCGTTTCGAGGAAAAGGCCGGCCAGCTCTACGGCATGGGCTTCATCGGCGGCTTCTGTCACCTCTATATCGGCCAGGAAGCTGTCGTCGTCGGCATGCAGATGGCGCTGAAGGAAGGCGATCAGGTCATCACCGGCTATCGTGACCACGGCCACATGCTCGCCTGCGGCATGAATGCGCGCGGCGTGATGGCGGAACTGACCGGACGCCGGGGCGGCCTTTCCAAGGGCAAGGGCGGCTCCATGCACATGTTCTCCAAGGAGAAGCATTTCTATGGCGGCCACGGCATCGTCGGCGGCCAGGTGTCGCTCGGCACGGGCCTCGCCTTCGCCAACCGCTACCGCGGCAACGACAACGTCTCGCTGACCTATTTCGGCGACGGTGCGGCCAACCAGGGCCAGGTCTACGAAAGCTTCAACATGGCCGCGCTCTGGAAGCTGCCGGTCATCTACATCATCGAGAACAACCGCTACGCCATGGGCACCGCCGTTTCGCGCGCCTCGGCCCAGACGGACTTCTCCCAGCGCGGCACCTCCTTCGGCATCCCGGGCTACCAGGTCGACGGCATGGACGTTCGCGCCGTGAAGGCGGCCGCTGACGAGGCTGTGGAACATTGCCGTTCCGGCAAGGGTCCGATCATTCTCGAAATGCAGACCTATCGTTACCGCGGCCACTCCATGTCGGACCCGGCGAAGTATCGCTCGAAGGACGAAGTGCAGAAGATGCGCTCCGAGCACGACCCGATCGAGCAGGTGCGCGCGCGCCTTCTCGAAAACGGCTGGGCCAGCGAAGACGATCTCAAGCAGATCGACAAGGACATCCGTGACGTCGTCGCCGACAGCGCCGATTTCGCGCAGGCCGATCCGGAGCCGGATGCATCCGAACTCTACACCGACATCCTGCTGTAATCCGGGGAGGGACACCAATGCCAATCGAGATTCTTATGCCCGCCCTGTCTCCGACCATGGAGGAGGGCACGCTCTCCAAGTGGGTCAAGAACGAGGGTGACACCGTCAAGTCCGGCGACGTGATCGCCGAAATCGAAACCGACAAGGCGACGATGGAAGTCGAAGCCGTCGATGAAGGCGTGCTCGGCAAGATCCTGATCGCCGCCGGCACCGAGGGCGTCAAGGTCAACACCGCGATTGCCGTTCTGCTGCAGGATGGCGAAAGCGCCGATGCGGTCGCCGCACCTAAGGCCGCCGCTGCGGAAAAGCCGGCGGAAGCCGCCGCGCCTGCTCCGGCCGCTGCACCCGTTCCGGCCGCGCCGAAGGGCGAAGTCGCGTCCGATCCGGATATCCCGGCCGGCACCGAAATGGTCATGACGACGGTGCGCGAAGCGCTGCGCGACGCCATGGCGGAAGAAATGCGCCGTGACGCCGACGTCTTCGTCATGGGCGAGGAAGTGGCCGAATACCAGGGCGCCTACAAGATCACGCAGGGTCTTCTGCAGGAATTCGGCGACCGCCGCGTCATCGATACGCCGATCACCGAACACGGCTTTGCCGGCCTCGGCGTCGGCGCGGCCATGACGGGTCTGAAGCCGGTCGTGGAGTTCATGACCTTCAACTTCGCCATGCAGGCGATCGACCACGTCATCAACTCCGCCGCCAAGACGCTCTACATGTCCGGCGGCCAGATGGGTGCTCCGATCGTCTTCCGCGGCCCGAACGGCGCGGCAGCCCGCGTCGCCGCCCAGCACTCGCAGTGCTATGCGGCATGGTACAGCCATGTTCCCGGCCTCAAGGTCGTCATGCCCTACACGGCAGCCGACGCCAAGGGCCTGCTCAAGGCCGCCATCCGCGATCCGAACCCGGTCATCTTCCTGGAAAACGAAATCCTCTACGGCCAGAGCTTCGAAGTGCCGAAGATGGACGATTTCGTGCTGCCGATCGGCAAGGCCCGCATTCACAAGAAGGGCAACGACGTCACCGTCGTCTCCTTCGGCATCGGCATGACCTATGCGCTGAAGGCGATCGCCGAACTCGAGAAGGACGGCATCGACGTCGAACTGATCGACTTGCGCACCATCCGCCCGATGGACCTGCCGACCGTCATCGAATCGGTCAAGAAGACCGGCCGCCTCGTCGTCGTGGAAGAGGGCTTCCCGCAGTCTTCCGTCGGCACCGAGATCGCGACCCGCGTCATGCAGCAGGCCTTCGATTATCTCGACGCGCCGATCCTGACGATTGCCGGCAAGGACGTTCCGATGCCCTACGCCGCCAATCTGGAAAAGCTGGCGCTTCCGAATGTCGGCGAAGTCGTCCAGGCGGTCAAAACCGTCTGCTACAAGTAAGGGGAGGGTTGAGGTATGCCGATCAACATTACGATGCCGGCCCTTTCGCCCACCATGGAAGAGGGCAATCTCGCCAAGTGGCTCGTCAAGGAAGGCGACACCGTGAAATCCGGTGACGTCATCGCCGAGATCGAGACCGACAAGGCGACGATGGAAGTCGAAGCCGTCGACGAGGGCGTTGTCGCCAAGATCGTCGTGCCGGCCGGTACGGAAGGCGTGAAGGTCAACAGCCTGATCGCCATCCTCGCCGCCGATGGCGAAGACGTTGCTGCTGCCGCTGCCGGCGGTGGTAGCGCCGCCGCTCCGAAGGCGGAAGCGCCGAAGGAAGCCGAAAAGCCGGCTGCTGCTGCCGCAGCCCCGGCCGCCGCTGCGCCCGCGACGGCAACCGCCGCTGCCGGCCCGCGCGTCGGCAACGGTCTCTTCTCCTCGCCGCTCGCTCGCCGTATCGCCAAGGAAGCCGGGATCGACATTTCGGCCGTCGCCGGCTCCGGCCCGCATGGTCGCGTGGTCAAGAGCGACGTCGAGAAGGCCGTGGCCTCCGGCGGTGCCAAGCCCGCCGCTGCCGCAGCTCCGGCTGCCGCCGCCGCGTCCGCTGCTCCTGCTAGTGCGCCCAAGGGCATGTCGGAAGATGCCGTGCTCAAGCTCTTCGAGCCGGGTTCCTACGAGCTCGTGCCGCATGACGGCATGCGCAAGACCATCGCCAAGCGCCTGCAGGAATCCAAGCAGACGATCCCGCACTTCTACGTCTCGGTCGACGTCGAACTTGACGCGCTGCTCGCGCTGCGCGCCCAGCTCAACGGTTCCGCCCCGACGGACAAGGACGGCAAGCCGGGCTACAAGCTCTCGGTCAACGACATGGTGATCAAGGCCATGGCGCTCGCCCTGCGCGACGTGCCGGACGCCAACGTCTCCTGGACCGACAGCAACATGGTCAAGCACAAGCACGCGGATGTCGGCGTCGCCGTTTCCATCCCGGGCGGCCTGATCACCCCGATCATCCGCAGCGCCGAGCTGAAGACCCTCTCCACCATCTCCAATGAGATGAAGGACCTCGGCAAGCGCGCCAAGGAACGCAAGCTGAAGCCCGAGGAATATCAGGGCGGTACGACTGCGGTCTCCAACATGGGCATGATGGGTGTGAAGAACTTCGCCGCCGTCGTGAACCCGCCGCATGCGACGATCCTGGCGGTCGGCGCGGGCGAGGAGCGGGTCGTGGTCAAGAAGGGCGAGATGGTCATCGTCAATGCGATGACCGTGACGCTCTCCACCGACCATCGCTGCGTCGATGGCGCGCTCGGAGCCGAGCTTCTCGGCGCCTTCAAGCGCTACATCGAGAACCCGATGGGGATGCTCGTCTGATAGCGGGGTGCGGCCATGAAAACGGTTCTCTGCTACGGTGACAGCCTGACCTGGGGCTACAACGCGGAAACGCTCGACCGACACTCCTTCACGGATCGGTGGCCGAGCGTTCTCGCCAAGGCTCTGGGACCTGACGTCACCGTGATCGCGGAGGGACTCAATGGCCGCACCACCGCCTA
The DNA here is from genome assembly GCF_020883495.1 of Shinella zoogloeoides. Taxonomy (NCBI): domain Bacteria; kingdom Pseudomonadati; phylum Pseudomonadota; class Alphaproteobacteria; order Hyphomicrobiales; family Rhizobiaceae; genus Shinella; species Shinella zoogloeoides. The sequence goes on from NZ_CP086610.1 coordinate 1,510,100, forward strand.
TGACGATCATCTGGCGGATTGCGACCGCAACGGCGCGCGCATCCTGCCGACGATCCTGCACAGCCACGATCCGATCGATCTCGTGATCATCCTGCTGGGTGCCAACGACATGAAGCCGGCCATCTGCGGCACGGCCTTCGGTTCGGTGCAGGGCATGGAGCGGCTGGTGTCGCTGGTGCGCCACCACGCCTGGTCGTTCGGTGCGGAAGAGGGGCCGGAAGTGCTGCTCGTCTCGCCGCCGCCGCTGTGCGAAACCGCCAACACCGCCTTCGCGGCGATGTTTGCCGGCGGCGTGGAGCAATCGGCCATGCTGGCGACGCTCTATGCGGACCTTGCGGACGAGACCGGCTGCGGTTTCTTCGATGCCGGCTCCGTTGCTGAAACGACGCCGCTCGACGGTGTGCATCTCGATGCGGCCAATACGCGGGCGATCGGCAAGGGTCTGGAGCCGGTCGTGCGCATGATGCTCGGACTCTAAACATATAGGACAAGACGCGGCGCTTCGTTCCCGCGCAACAAGTGAGGCAGGAAACGACATGGCTCAATCCTACGACGTCATCGTAATCGGTTCGGGTCCGGGCGGCTATATCGCCGCGATCCGCGCGGCGCAGCTCGGCCTGAAGACGGCCATCGTGGAGCGCGAGCACCTCGCCGGCATCTGCTCCAACTGGGGCTGCATTCCCACCAAGGCGCTGCTGCGCTCGGCGGAAATCTTCCATTACGCCCAGCATCCGGGCGATTACGGCATCAAGGTCGAAGGCTCGGTCACGCCGGACCTGAAGGCCATCGTCGCCCGCTCGCGCGGCATCGCCCAGCGCATGAACGGCGGCGTCGGCTTCCTGATGAAGAAGAACAAGGTCGACATCATCTGGGGCGAGGCCAAGGTCACCAAGCCCGGCGAGATCGTCGTCTCCAAGACGACCAAGGCGATCCAGCAGCCGCAGGCGCCGGTTCCGAAGAACGTCCTTCCTGAAGGCACCTACACGGCCAAGCACATCGTCATCGCCACCGGCGCACGCCCCCGCGCGCTGCCGGGCATCGAGCCGGACGGCAAGCTGATCTGGACCTATTTCGAGGCGATGAAGCCGGAAGAAATGCCGAAGTCCCTGCTCGTCATGGGTTCGGGCGCCATCGGCATCGAGTTCGCTTCTTTCTATCGCACGCTCGGCGTCGATGTGACGGTCGTTGAGGTGATGAAGTCCGTCATGCCGGTCGAGGACGTCGAAATCTCGGCGCTCGCCAAGAAGCAGTTCGAAAAGCAGGGCATGAAGATCCATCTGGAGGCCAAGGTCGCCAAGGTGGAGAAGGGCGCCAACTCCATCACCGCCCATGTCGAGATGAAGGACGGCAAGATCGAGAAGATCACCGCCGACCGCATGATCTCCGCCGTCGGCGTGCAGGCCAATATCGAGAATATCGGCCTTGAGGCGATCGGCGTGAAGACCGACCGCGGTTTCATCGCCATCGACGGCTACGGCAAGACCAACGTTCCCGGCATCTACGCCATCGGCGACGTCGCCGGCCCGCCGATGCTGGCCCACAAGGCCGAGCACGAAGCCGTCATCTGCATCGAGAAGATCGCCGGCCTGCCGAACGTGCATCCGATGGACAAGTCCAAGATCCCGGGTTGCACCTATTGTCACCCGCAGGTCGCCTCCGTGGGGCTCACGGAAGCCAAGGCCAAGGAACAGGGCCGCGACATCCGCGTCGGCCGCTTCACCTTCGCCGGCAACGGCAAGGCCGTGGCGCTGGGCGAGGACCAGGGCATGGTCAAGACGATCTTCGACAAGAAGACCGGCGAACTGCTCGGCGCGCATATGGTGGGCGCGGAAGTGACCGAGATGATCCAGGGCTTCGTCGTCGCCATGAACCTCGAAACGACCGAGGAAGAGCTGATGCACACGATCTTCCCGCATCCGACCATCTCTGAAACCATGAAGGAAAGCGTTCTCGACGCCTATGGGCGTGCACTGAACGCTTGAACGTGCTAAAGCCCGCCTCCACATGAGGCGGGCTCAATTTTTTGGGCCGTAAGACGGGCGGAAAAGCCTGCTAGGAAGTGGATAGACATGGTCACCATTCTCGACCGCACCAATCCTGACCCGAACGCCCCGCGCGCTCGCCACCCGGAAAAGGCCCACCGGCCGGATACCGAGGTGCTGCGCAAGCCGGAATGGATCCGCGTCAAGGCGCCGGTCTCCAAGGGCTATCAGGAAACGCGCGACCTCGTGCGCAGCCACAAGCTGGTTACGGTCTGCGAGGAAGCGGGCTGCCCGAATATCGGCGAGTGCTGGGACAAGAAGCACGCGACCTTCATGATCATGGGCGAGATCTGTACCCGCGCCTGCGCCTTCTGCAACGTGGCGACGGGCAAGCCCAATGCGCTCGACATGGAGGAGCCGGAAAACGTTGCCAAGGCCGTCAAGCAGATGGGCCTGTCGCATGTCGTCATCACCTCGGTGGACCGCGACGACCTGGAAGACGGCGGCGCCGAGCATTTCGAGAAGGTGATCTGGGCAATCCGCGCGGCTTCCCCGCTGACGACCATCGAAATCCTGACGCCGGACTTCCTCAAGAAGCCGGGTGCGCTGGAACGTGTCGTCGCCGCCAAGCCCGACGTCTTCAACCACAATATGGAAACCGTTCCGGGCAACTACCTCACGGTTCGCCCCGGCGCGCGCTATTTCCATTCCGTCCGCCTGCTTCAGCGCGTGAAGGAACTGGACCCGACCATGTTCACCAAGTCGGGCATCATGGTGGGCCTCGGCGAGGAGCGCAACGAAGTGCTTCAGCTCATGGACGACCTGCGCACCGCCGACGTCGACTTCCTGACCATCGGCCAGTATCTCCAGCCGACGCGCAAGCACCACAAGGTCGACCGCTTCGTGACGCCGGACGAGTTCAAGTCCTACGAGACCGTCGCCTATACCAAGGGCTTCCTGATGGTCTCCTCCAGCCCGCTGACGCGCTCCTCGCACCATGCCGGCGACGACTTCGCCCGCCTGCGCGCCGCCCGCGAGAAAAAACTTCTCGCCGCCGCGGAATAGACTTTTCCGCCCGCCTCCTTTAAGCCCCGCCGTCCTGCAGGACGGCGGGGTTTTTCATTTTGGAGGGGCGATGAATATCACCATGGCGGATGCGGCAGAGCACCTGAAGACCGCGGAGCGTGTGCTGGTGATCGGCTGCTCCGGTAGCGGCAAGAGCACGCTTGCCCGCAAGCTCGCCGACCGGCTCGGCTTGCCTTACGTCTCGATGGATCGTGAAATCTTCTGGCTGCCGGGCTGGCAGTCGCGGCCGCGCGCGGAGGCACTGGCGCGTCTGGAGGCGGTCGTTGCCGACGAACGCTGGATCATCGACGGCACCAGTCCCGGCACTTTGCCGCTGCGCCTGCCGCGCACCCATCTCGTGCTCTGGCTTCGCCCGCCGCGCTACATGTCACTGTATGGTGTGATTTCCCGCTGGCTGCGCTATCGCGGGCGCTCGCGGCCGGAAATGGCGGACGATTGCCCGGAGAAGATCGACCGCGAATTCCTCACCTATGTCTGGAATTTCGAAAAGACGGAAAGCCCGGAACTCGAGGAGAATCTTGCGGCATTTGGACCCGGCGTGCCGGTTTGCGTGTTGAAATCGCGGCGGGAGAACGACCGGCTACTTGCAAGACTTGCCGCGGTTCATTAGCTCTCGGCCATGCCCCAGTTCGAAACCCGCAGGCCCGTTCCCCATACGCCAGACCAGATGTTCGATCTCGTCGCCGATGTCGAACGCTACCCGCAATTCCTGCCGCTCTGCGAGGGGCTGGCGATCCGCTCGCGCAAGGAGCGCGACGGCAAGGAGCTGCTGATCGCGGACATGACGGTGGGCTACAAGGCCATCCGCGAAACCTTCACGACGCAGGTGCTGCTGAACCGGGCCGAGCGGGCCATCGATGTGAAATATATCGATGGGCCGTTCCGCTATCTCGACAACCGCTGGCGCTTCGAGCCGACGCCGGACGGCGGCTGCTCGGTGCATTTCTTCATCGACTACGAGTTCAAGAGCCGCATTCTCGGCGCGCTGATGGGCTCGATGTTCGACCGCGCCTTCCGCATGTTCACGGAAGCCTTCGAAAAGCGTGCGGCGGCGATCTATAGCGGCTCAGTCGGCTGATATCTCCACCAGCATTTCCAGCGCCGTGCGCACGGTAGCAAGCCGCACGGCGCTGCGGCCGATATCGCCGTAGCGCATTTCGCGGTGAATGCTCTTGCCGTCTTTTCGGGCGGCAAGATGAACGAGGCCGACAGGTTTTTCCTCCGAGCCGCCGCCGGGGCCGGCAATGCCCGTGACGGCGACGGAGATGTTGGCGCCGGAATTTCCGATGGCGCCTTCCGCCATTTCCAGGGCGACCTCGCGGGAGACCGCGCCATGGGCCTTCAGCGTCGCATTGGCAACGCCGATCATTTCCCGCTTCGCCTCGTTGGAATAGGTGACGAAGCCGCGGTCGAAGACCAGCGAGGAGCCGGCAATCTCGGTGATGACGCCGGCGATCAGCCCCGCGGTGCAGGATTCGGCGGTGGCGATCATCAGCTTGCGCTCGGTGAAATCGGCGACGATGCGGCGCGCGGCATCCTCGATATCGTCTGGCCAGATGCTCATGCGTCGGTCCCCCTGTAGACGACGGTTGCGGTGGCGATGGCGGCGATGCCCTCGCGCCGGCCGATGAAGCCGATCTTCTCGTTCGTCGTTGCCTTCACCGAGCAGCGGTCGATGGAAATGCCGAGGAAATCGGCAAGGTTCTGGCGCATCGCATCGCGGTGCGGCCCGACCTTCGGCGCTTCGGCGATGAGCGACACGTCGGCATTCATGATCGTGCCGCCCCTGGCGCGCACGATGCCGGCGGCATGCTCGAGGAAGATGCGCGAGGCCGCGCCCTTCCACTGCGGATCGGACGGCGGGAAATGATCGCCGATATCGCCCGCGCCGCAGGTGGCGAGCAGGGCGTCCGTCAGGGCATGCAGGGCGACGTCGGCGTCGGAATGGCCGGAGAGCTTCTGGTCATGCGGGATGAAGAGGCCGCAGAGCGTAACGCCGTCGCCCTCCACGAGCTGGTGCACGTCGTAGCCGTTGCCGGTGCGCACGTCGGGCAATCCGTGGGAAAGGCGCTGGTCGGCCATGGCGATATCCTTCTGCAGCGTAAGCTTGACGTTACCGGCGCCGCCTTCGACGAGGTGTACGCGCACGCCGGCCCATTCGGCAATCGAGGCGTCGTCGGTGAAATCCGTGCGGCCGGAGGCGGCCGCGCGGCGATGGGCTTCCAGAATGGTCGGGAAGTGGAAGGACTGCGGCGTCTGCGCGGCGAAGAGGCCGGAGCGCGAGACGGTTTCCGCGACATTGCCGTTGGCGTCCGCCCGCTTCAGCGTATCGGCGACGGCAATGGCCGGTAGCACGGCGCGCGCGCCGTGCTGGAAGGCGGTCAGCGTGCGCTCGAGGATGGCCGGCTCGACGAAGGGGCGCACGGCATCTTGAATGAGAACGTGGCTGACAGCATCCGCGGCCAGCACGTCGAGGCCGGCGAGGACGGATTGCTGGCGCGTCGGTCCACCGTGAACGACGGTGAGCCGGTCGCCGGCGGGCAGGGCGGCGGCGCGGGCGGTCTCGAACAGCGCTTCGTCATCGGGATGTATCACCACGACGATACGCCGGGCGTGCGGCCAGTTGACGAAGAGGTCCAGCGTATGGGAGATGACCGGCCTTCCGCCGATGCGGCGGTACTGTTTTGGGCCTTCGGCATGGCTGCCGGCCCGTTCGCCCCGACCGGCGGCAACGATCACAACACCGCAGGAAAACGCATTTTCCGCCTGCATTTCGGTCCATTGCCTCCCGTTTCAAAGCGTTTTGAGGTGGTTTAGCCGGAAGGGGAGCGCAATTCCAGCGCTTCACGGAAAAATGCCGGATCGCAGGATTGCGGCTTGGCAAGAACGGCAACAATGTCTAAAAATAGTGCAAGGAAATGATCTGCTTGAAAGATGAGCATTTGGCGATCCCCGATCTCTCAGCGCCGCTGGCGATAGGCAACCAGACCCTGCGCAACCGCGTGGTTCTGGCGCCGATGTCCGGCGTCACGGACCTGCCGTTCCGCGATCTCGCCTGGCGTTTTGGCGCGGGCCTCGTGGTGACGGAGATGGTGGCGAGCCGGGAACTGGCGCTGAACGCCCGCGAAAGCTGGTCGCGCATCCGCAATTGCGGCATCCAGCCGCATATGGTGCAGCTCGCCGGCCGCGAGGCGCACTGGATGGCGGAGGCGGCGCGCATCGCGGAAGGCGAGGGCGCCGATATCGTCGATATCAATATGGGCTGCCCGGCCAAGAAGGTGATCGGCGGCTATTCCGGCTCCGCCCTGATGCGCGACCCGGACCATGCGCTCGGCCTGATCGAGGCGACCGTCAAGGCTGTGAAGGTGCCGGTGACGGTGAAGATGCGGCTCGGCTGGGATCACGATTCGCTGAATGCCCCGCATATCGCCTCGCGCGCCGAGGCCGCAGGCGCGGCGATGATCACCGTGCACGGACGCACCCGCATGCAGTTCTACGAGGGTAGGGCCGATTGGGACGCGATCCGCGCGGTGCGCGATGTGCTCTCCATCCCGCTCGTCGCCAATGGCGACGTCGATACGGCCGCGGACGCGCTGGAAATCCTGCGCCGCTCGGGTGCGGACGCCGTGATGGTTGGCCGCTCGGCGCAGGGGCGTCCCTGGCATCCGGCGGTTCTAGCCGGTGCGTGCGCGCATCCCTCGGCGGAAGAGGTCGCGGCGCTTGCCGTGGAGCACTATCGCATGATGCTCGATTTCTACGGCGTGGAAGGTGGCCTCCGCCATGCGCGAAAACATGTCGGCTGGTATCTGGAGCGCTTCGCGCCGGCCCTGACGGGGCCTGCCAAGGCCGAAATCATGACCGCGCGCGACAGCAACTTCGTCGCCGGCCGGCTGGCGGAAACTCTGCTGGACGGCGCGACGCAGAAGCTCGGAGATGCGGCATGACCGGCAAGCCGATGGACCCGAATGCGGCCAAGGCCCCGGAACTTGCGCTCGCGGTACTCAACGCCATCCAGAACCCGGTGATCCTCGTCGATGCCGATGGGCTGATCGCCTTCGCCAACTGGGAGGCGGAATCCTTCTTCGGCGCGAGCGCCAGCCATCTCGCACGCCACAAGGTCTCGACCTTCATTCCCTTCGGTAGCCCGTTGCTGACGTTGATCGATCAAGTGCGCGAGCGCCGTGCGCCGGTCAACGAATATCGCGTCGATCTCAGTTCGCCCCGGCTCGGCGCGGAAAAGCTGGTGGATATCTATGTCGCGCCGGCAACGACGGAGCCGGGATCGGTGGTCGTCGTCATCCAGGAGCGTTCGATGGCGGATAAGATCGACCGCCAACTGACGCACCGCACGGCCGCGCGCTCGGTAACGGGCCTTGCCTCCATGCTGGCGCACGAGATCAAGAATCCGCTTTCCGGCATTCGCGGCGCGGCGCAGCTTCTGGAAACCTCCGTCATCGACGAGGACAGGGCGCTGACCCGCCTCATCTGCGACGAGACGGACCGCATCGTCTCGCTGGTCGACCGCATGGAGGTGTTTTCCGACGAACGGCCGGTGGATCGCGTGCCGATCAACATCCATGCCGTGCTCGACCATGTGAAGGCCGTCGCCAAGGCCGGCTTCGGGCGCAAGATCAGGATCACCGAGCTTTACGATCCGTCGCTGCCGCCGGTCTATGCCAATCGCGACCAGCTCGTGCAGGTCTTCCTCAACCTCATCAAGAACGCCTCGGAGGCCATCGGCGACCGGCCGGACGGCGAAATCCAGCTTACGACGGCCTACCGTCCGGGCATCCGCCTTTCCGTTGCCGGGACGCGCGAAAAAATCTCGCTGCCGCTGGAATTCTGCGTGCACGACAACGGCCCCGGCGTGCCGGCGGACCTGCTTCCCCACCTCTTCGATCCCTTCATCACCACGAAGACCAATGGCTCGGGCCTCGGTCTCGCACTGGTCGCCAAGATCATCGGCGGCCATGGCGGCATTGTGGAATGCGACAGCCAGGGATCGCGGACCACCTTCCGCGTGTTGATGCCGGCCTCCCGCGGCGTCAGCGAAGACGACGACATTTCCAAGATCAAAGGACATGATTGATGACAGGCGCCACAGTCCTCGTTGCCGATGACGATGCCGCGATCCGCACGGTGCTCAACCAGGCCTTGAGCCGCGCGGGATACGACGTGCGGATCACCTCCAACGCGGCGACCCTGTGGCGCTGGATCGCCGCCGGCGAGGGCGACATCGTCGTGACCGACGTGGTCATGCCCGACGAAAACGCCTTCGACCTGCTTCCGCGCATCAAGAAGGCGCGGCCCGACCTGCCGGTGCTCGTGATGAGCGCGCAGAACACCTTCATGACGGCGATCAAGGCGTCCGAGAAGGGCGCCTACGACTACCTGCCGAAACCCTTCGACCTCACCGAGCTGATCGCCATCATCGGCCGCGCGCTGTCTGAGCCGAAGCGCAAGCCGGCGCATTTCGACGACGATACGCAGGACGGCATGCCGCTCGTCGGCCGCTCGGCCGCGATGCAGGAAATCTACCGCGTGCTCGCCCGCCTGATGCAGACGGACCTGACGCTGATGATCACCGGCGAATCGGGCACCGGCAAGGAACTCGTCGCCCGCGCGCTGCACGACTACGGCAAGCGCCGCAACGGTCCCTTCGTCGCGATCAACATGGCGGCGATCCCGCGCGACCTCATCGAATCGGAACTTTTCGGCCACGAGAAGGGCGCCTTCACCGGCGCGCAGAACCGCTCGACGGGCCGCTTCGAGCAAGCCGAGGGCGGCACGCTCTTCCTCGACGAGATCGGCGATATGCCAATGGATGCGCAGACCCGGCTTCTGCGTGTGCTCCAGCAGGGCGAATACACCACCGTCGGCGGACGCACCCCCATCCGCACGGACGTGCGCATCGTCGCGGCGACCAACAAGGACCTGAAGCAGTCGATCAACCAGGGCCTCTTCCGCGAGGACCTCTATTACCGCCTCAATGTCGTGCCGCTGCGCCTGCCGCCGCTGCGCGACCGGGCGGAGGACATTCCCGATCTCGTGCGCCATTTCGTGCAGCAGGCGGAAAAGGAGGGGCTGGACGCCAAGCGCTTCGACCAGGAGGCGCTGGAGTTGATGAAGGCGCATCCCTGGCCGGGCAATGTGCGCGAACTGGAAAACGTCGTGCGCCGTCTCACCGCGCTCTATCCGCAGGACGTCATTACCCGAGAGATCATCGAGGCGGAGCTTCGCGCCGATATCCCCGACAGCCCCATCGAGAAGACGGTTGCGCGCGCCGGCTCTCTGTCCATCTCGCAGGCGGTCGAAGAGAACATGCGCCAGTATTTCGCGGGCTTCGGCGACGGCCTGCCGCCGGCGGGCCTCTATGATCGCGTGCTGGCGGAGATGGAGTACCCGCTGATTCTCGCCGCCCTGACCGCCACGCGCGGCAACCAGATCAAGGCGGCCGACCTGCTTGGCCTCAATCGCAATACGCTGCGCAAGAAAATTCGCGAACTTGGCGTGTCTGTGTACAGAAGTTCCCGCTCTGCTTGACTTTGCGGCCGGGAGCGTTGCATTTTGGCCACAATCTGTTGCTTGAGGGTAACAGGAGGGCTGGTGGTCGAATAGGCGCGCATGCCCGGCCGTCAGGAGCATGGATGCGAATGCGACCGGTTCCACGCAGCCGGCGCCACTCCGCACAACGCGTAAGTGCGCCGACGCCCATGGGCGAACGGCCGGGGAAGCGATACGGCAGATGACCGACGGCGAGAGCCTGCTTTCGAACGAACAGGATGGCGGGGCGGTTTCCGATCGCCGCGCCTCGTTCGCCCTGCCGGGCCTGATCCTGGCCGGCGGCGCGCTCGTCGCCGCCACGATTTCGCTTTTCATCCTGCTCGGCCTGACGCCGATCAAGCCCGAACCCAATGTCGTCATCGCCTCGGCGGCGATCAACGCGCTCTTCGTTGTCGGCCTGATGTTCCTCATCGGCCGCGAGATTTTGCGCCTGCTGCGCGCGCGCAGCCGTGGCCGCGCGGCCGCGCGGCTGCATGTGCGCATCGTGGCGTTGTTTTCCATCGTCGCCATCACGCCGGCGGTGCTCGTTGCCATCTTCGCCTCCATCACGCTGGATGTCGGCCTCGACCGCTGGTTCTCCATCCGCACCCAGTCCATCGTCAGCTCCTCGCTGAACGTCGCGCAGGCCTATGTGCTGGAAAATGCGAGCTACCTGCAGGGTCAGACGGTCTCGATGGCCAACGACCTCGAGCGCAACCGGCAGCTCTACAGCCTCGACCGCACGGGCTTCATCGACCTGATGACGCGGCAGGCGCGCGGGCGCGGCATGCTCGGCGCCTTCCTGCTGCGCGCCGACGGCTCGACGATCCTGAAGGCCAACATCCCGACCGAGAATCCGCTGCCGCCAATCCCGGAGGATGCGCTCCGGGCCTCGGCTGCCGGGCAGCCGACGCTGATCCCGCCGGGCACCACCAATCTCGTCGGCGCCATCATCAAGCTGGAAAACATCCCGGATGCGTTCCTCTACACGATCCGCACGGTGGACCCCGAAGTCATGCGCTCCATGCGGATGATGGAGGAGAACACGGCGGAATACCGCGCACTGGAAACCGGCCGCACGCCGCTGCAGATCGCCTTCGGCGTGCTCTATCTCGGTTTCGCGCTGATCGTTCTGCTCGCCGCGATCTGGACGGCCATCGCGGTCGCCGACCGGATCGTGCGGCCGATCCGCCAGCTCATCGGTGCGGCCGACAGCGTTGCTTCCGGCAATCTCGACGTCAGCGTGCCGGTTCGCGTGGCGGATGGCGACGTCGGTAATCTTTCGCGCACCTTCAACAAGATGATTGCGGAAATCCGCGCGCAGCAGGACCAGATTCTCGACGCCAAGGACGAGGTGGATCACCGCCGCCGCTTCATCGAGGCCGTTCTGTCCGGCGTCACGGCCGCCGTCATCGGCGTGGAGGAGGACGGGCGGATCACCATCGCCAACCTTTCGGCGGAAATCCTGCTCGGGCGCGACGTCAATGCGCTCATCGGCATGCCGCTGGCGGAAGCCGCGCCGGAGATTGCCGCCGTGCTTGCCGAAGGCTCGACGCGCTACCGCAACGACCACCGCAAGCAGATCAACATCATGCATGGCGGCAAGGAGCGGACGCTGAATGTGCAGGTGACGCGCGAAGAGGCGAAGGATGCGCAGGAATCCTACGTCGTCACCATCGACGATATTACCGACCTCGTCATCGCACAGCGCTCCACCGCCTGGGCGGACGTTGCACGCCGCATCGCGCACGAGATCAAGAACCCGCTGACGCCGATCCAGCTTTCCGCCGAGCGTATCCGCCGCCGTTACGGCAAGCAGATCGATCAGGAGGACCGCGCGGTCTTCGACCAATGTACCGACACCATCGTGCGACAGGTCGAGGATATCGGCCGCATGGTCGACGAGTTCTCCGCCTTCGCGCGCATGCCCAAGCCGACCAAGGAGCGCTCGGACCTGCGCAGCATCCTCAAGGATGCCGTGTTCCTGCGCGAGATGGGCAATACCCATGTCGTCTTCCGCAAGGAACTGGGCGATGTGGCGCTGTCGGGCCTGTTCGACGCGCGCATGCTGGGTCAGGCTTTCGGCAATCTCATCAAGAATGCGGTGGAGGCCATCGAGGCGCTGCCGCCGGAAGCCTCGCGCGACGAGCGCAAGATTCTCGTCCGTGCCGAGCCGGACGATGCGGGTCGGCGTTTCGTTGTCGATGTCATCGACAACGGCAAGGGCCTGCCGACCGAGAACCGGCATCGTATTCTCGAACCCTATATGACGATGCGCGAGAAGGGCACGGGCCTCGGCCTCGCAATCGTCAAGAAGATCATCGAAGACCATGGCGGGCAGCTTGAGCTGCACGACGCGCCTGCGGACTTCGATCACGGCCACGGGGCGATGATCCGCGTGATCCTGCCCTATGAGGAAACGGCGGCCGCCGATGCGGACAATAAGAACAAGGAAATGAGCCATGGCGTCTGATATTCTTGTAGTGGACGACGAGGAGGGCATCCGCGAGATCGTCTCCGGCATCCTTTCCGACGAGGGGCATGAAACGCGCACCGCCTTCGACAGCGACAGCGCGCTCGCCGCCATCAGCGACCGCGTGCCGCGTCTCGTCTTCCTCGATATCTGGATGCAGGGCAGCAAGCTCGACGGCCTCGCGCTATTGGACGAGATCAAGAGCCGGCACCCCGACCTGCCGGTGGTGATGATTTCCGGCCACGGCAATATCGAGACCGCCGTTTCGGCGATCCGCCGCGGCGCCTACGATTTCATCGAAAAGCCCTTCAAGGCCGACCGGCTGATCCTGATCGCCGAGCGCGCGCTGGAAAACTCCAAGCTGCGCCGCGAGGTGACGGAACTGAAGAAGCGTTCGGGCGATCCGGTCGAACTGATCGGCACCTCCGTCGCCGTCTCGCAGCTTCGCCAGAACATCGAGAAGGTCTCCCCGACCAACAGCCGCATCATGATCCTCGGCCCCTCCGGCTCCGGCAAGGAACTGGTGGCGCGCATGATCCACCGCAAGTCGAGCCGCGCGGGCGGGCCGTTCGTCGTGCTGAACGCGGCGGCGATCACGCCGGAGCGCATGGAGATCGCGCTGTTCGGCACCGAGGGCACGCCCGGCCAGCCGCGCCGGACGGGCGCGCTGGAGGAGGCCCATGGCGGCATCCTCTATCTCGACGAGATCGGCGAGATGCCGCGCGAAACGCAGAACAAGATTCTGCGCGTGCTCGTCGACCAGCAGTTCGAGCGCGTCGGCGGCTCCAAGCGGGTGAGGGTGGATGTGCGCATCATCTCCTCCACCGCCTACAATCTCGAAAGCCTGATCGCCGAGGGCGGCTTCCGCGAGGACCTCTATCATCGCCTCGCCGTGGTGCCGGTGCGCGTGCCGCCGCTGGCCGAGCGGCGCGAGGACATTCCCTTCCTCGTCGACATGTTCATGCGTCAGATCAGCGAGCAGGCCGGCATCCGCTCCCGCAAGATCGGCGACGATGCGCTCGCCGTGCTTCAGGCGCACGACTGGCCGGGCAACATCCGCCAGCTTCGCAACAATATCGAGCGCCTGATGATCCTCGCCCGCAGCGACGGTCCCGATACGCCGATAACCGCCGACATGCTGCCGACGGAAGTGGGCGACATGCTGCCGAAGATCTCGACGCAGGGCGACCAGCACATCATGACGCTGCCGCTGCGCGAGGCGCGTGAAATGTTCGAGCGTGACTATCTCATTGCCCAGATCAACCGCTTCGGCGGCAACATTTCCCGCACTGCTGAGTTCGTCGGCATGGAACGCTCCGCGCTCCATCGCAAACTGAAGTCGCTTGGCGTATAAGTCCCTCCGGGATTTGAGGGATTCGACGATATGAAGGTCATCATTTGCGGCGCAGGGCGCGTCGGTTACGGTATCGCGGAGCGCCTGTCCGAAGAGGGCAACGACGTTTCGGTGATCGACAACCAGCCCTCGCTGATCGCCGCCATTACGGAAACGCTCGATGTCAGCGGCATCGTCGGCCATGGCGCGCATCCCGAGGTGCTGGCCAAGGCCGGCGCGGACCAGGCCGACATGCTGATCGCCGTCACGCTGTTCGACGAGATCAACATGGTCGCCTGCCAGGTCGCCCATTCACTGTTCAACGTGCCGACCAAGATCGCCCGCATTCGCTCGCAGAACTATCTGGCGCCGGAATATTCCGACCTCTTTTCCCGCGAGAACCTGCCCATCGACGTCACCATCTCGCCCGAGGTGGAGGTGGGCAAGATGGTGCTGCGGCGCATCTCCTTCCCCGGCGCGACGGACGTCGTGCGCTTTGCCGACGACCGTATCGTCATGGTCGCCATCGAGTGCATGGAGGATTGCCCGGTCGTCGAGACGCCGCTGAAGCAGCTCAGCGAACTCTTCCCGGACCTCAACGCCACCGTCACCGGCATCTATTCCAACGGAAAGCTCTCCGTTCCCAGCTCCTCCGACCAGCTTCATTCCGGCGATCTCGCCTATGTGGTCTGCGACAAGGGGCATGTGCGGCGCACGCTGGCGCTCTTCGGGCATGAGGAGCAGGAGGCCGCCCGCATCGTCATCGCGGGTGGTGGCAATATCGGCTATTTCGTCGCCAAGGCCATCGAGGACTACCAGCCGAAGACCCGGTTGAAGATCATCGAGAGCGACCGCGAGCGCGCCGTCGCCATTGCCGACAAGCTGCGCAACACCGTCGTCCTGCACGGATCGGCGCTGGACCAGAAGATGCTGATGCAGGCCGATATCCAGGATGCGGACCTCATCGTCTCGCTGACCAACAACGACCAGATCAACATTCTCGGCAGCGTCATGGCGCGCCGGCTGGGCTGCAAGCAGAACCTCGTGCTGATCAACGATCCGGCCTATGAGGATTTCACCAAGACCCTAGGTATCGACGCACATATCAACCCGCGCGCCGTCACGATCTCCGGCATCCTCCAGCATGTCCGCAAGGGCCGCATCCGCTCGGTCTATGCCGTGCAGAAGGGGGCGGCCGAGGTGATCGAGGCGGAGGCGCTGGAGACCTCGCCGCTCGTCGGCAAGCCGCTGCGCGATATCGAGCTGCCGCCCGGCATCCGCATCGGCGCGGTCTACCGAGACCAGACGGTGATCCGCCCGGACGGCAACACCAAGATCAAGGCGAAGGACCGCGTCGTGCTCTTCGCCGCCGCGGGGGCCGTGCGTCACGTCGAGCAGCTCTTCCGCGTCAGCATCCAGTATTTCTAGGAAAGCCATGCCCCGTTTCGCCTATGTCAACGGCCGATATGTCCGCCACGCGGATGCCGCGGTGCATATCGACGATCGCGGCTTCGTCTTCGCGGACTCGGTCTACGAAGTCTGCCAGATACAGCAGGGCTATATCGTGGACCTGACGCGCCATCTCGACCGGCTGGACCGCTCGCTCGGCGAACTGCGCATGCGCCCGCCGATGCCGCGCGCCGCGCTGGTCGCTATCATGCGCGAGGTGCTGCGCCGCAACCGCGTCGTCAACGGTATGGTCTATCTCCAGGTAACGCGCGGCGTCGCCCGGCGCGACCATGTCTTTCCCTTGCCGGACGTGCGCCCCACGCTCGTCGTCACGGCAAAGTCTCTCAACCCGGCGGTGAACGCCGCGAAATACGCTGCCGGTATCAAGGCGGCGACGGCGCCCGACAATCGCTGGGGCAGGGTGGATATCAAGACGGTCGGCCTGCTGCCAAACGTGCTGGCGCGCCAGCAGGCGAAGGAGGCGGGCGCGCAGGAGGCGATTTTCGTCGATGCGGACGGCCATGTGACGGAAGGCGGCGCGACGAACCTGTGGATCGTCGACAAGGCCGGAAAACTCGTCACGCGCCCGGCCGACCATGCGATCCTGCGCGGCATCACGCGCACGACCCTGATGGACGTCGCCGCCAGGATCGGCATCGAGGTCGAGGAGAGGCGTTTTACCGTCGCGGAAATGCTGGAAGCCCGGGAAGTCTTCGTGACCGGGGCGACGACGATCTGCCTGCCGGTGGTTTCCATCGACGGCACGACCATCGCCAACGGTCATCCCGGCATGACCGCGCAGAAAATCCGGGAGGCCTTTTTCGCCGTTGCGGAGAAGACCGCGATTTGATACCAAAATCGGCGGTCCGGGTGCCAAGCCGGGCCTGGGGACATTTATTTTCAGTCAACCGGTCTCAAGGGCCGGCAATCAGAAAGAAGCGGCGCCATGGCGGAACGTTCTCAGAACCTGCAGGATCTTTTTCTTAATACCGTTCGCAAGCAGAAGATTTCCCTGACGATCTTCCTCATCAACGGGGTCAAGCTGACCGGGGTTGTCACCTCCTTCGACAATTTCTGCGTGCTGCTCCGTCGCGACGGTCATTCGCAGCTCGTGTACAAGCACGCGATCTCCACCATCATGCCCGGCCAGCCGCTGCAGATGTTCGAGACCGAGGAAAGCGGCTCCTGACAGGACCCAAGACCATTAGCAAATCCGACATAGCCAAGGATTCCATCGTTCCGGAAGCTGAAAAGCACCGGGACGATATGCGTGCCGTCGTCATCGTGCCGGTGCTTAAGGCCGCGCGTGGAAAACCCGATCCGGCGGCGCCCGCGCCCCGGTCCGACGAGGCGCGACTGGAAGAGGCCATCGGCCTTGCGCGCGCCATCGACCTGACGATTGCCGCATCGGCCATCGTGCCCGTCAGCCAGCCGAAGCCCGGCACGCTGCTCGGCACCGGCAAGATCGCGGAGATCAAGGCGCTGCTCGACGAGCACGACGCCGGCCTCGTCATCGTCGATCATCCCCTGACGCCGGTGCAGCAGCGCAATCTGGAAAAGGAATGGGCCGCCAAGGTCATCGACCGCACGGGCCTCATCCTCGAAATCTTCGGCCGCCGTGCCTCCACCAAGGAAGGCACGCTGCAGGTCGAGCTTGCCCATCTCAATTACCAGCGCGGCCGTCTCGTGCGAAGCTGGACCCACCTTGAACGCCAGCGCGGCGGCGCGGGCTTCATGGGCGGCCCGGGTGAAACGCAGATCGAGGCCGACCGCCGCGTCTTGCAGGACAAGATCGTCAAGCTGGAGCGCGAGCTGGAGCAGGTGCGCCGCACCCGCCAGCTTCACCGCTCCAAGCGCAAGAAGGTGCCGCATCCCATCGTGGCGCTCGTCGGCTATACCAATGCCGGCAAGTCGACGCTGTTCAACCGTATCACCGGGGCAGGGGTTCTGGCGGAAGATATGCTCTTCGCCACGCTCGACCCGACGCTGCGCCGCATGAAGCTGCCGCAGGGCCGCACCGTCATCCTGTCCGATACCGTGGGCTTCATCTCCAACCTGCCGACCCACCTCGTCGCCGCCTTCCGTGCGACGCTGGAAGAGGTGCTGGAGGCGGACCTGATCCTTCATGTGCGCGACATGTCCGACCCGGACAACGCTGCGCAGTCCTCGGACGTGCTGCGCATCCTCGCCGATCTCGGTATCGACGAGAAGGACGGCGCGGAACGCATCCTCGAAGTCTGGAACAAGATCGACCGGCTGGAGCCGGAGGCGCGCGAGGCGCTGGTGCAGAAGGCCGGGACCCAGCCGAACGTGATGGCCGTCTCCGCCATTTCGGGCGAGGGCGTCGATGCGCTGCTGGCCGAAATCAACCGGCGGCTCTCCGGCGTTCTGGTGGATCGCGATGTCATCGTGCCGGTGATGCAGTTGCAGCTTCTGCCGTGGATCTACGACCATTCCATCGTCGATGCCCGCGAGGACCTCGAAGACGGCAATGTGCGGCTGGAACTGCGGCTGACGGAAACGGAAGCGGCGGAACTGGACCGCCGTCTCGGCATCGGCCAGAGGCCGGCGCGCGAGGATTGGGAGCGCTGAGGGCGCGCGCATTCGCGAACGCCCCTCATCCGCCTGTCGGCACCTTCTCCCCGCAGGCCGGGCGAAGGGGTATGCCGGGCCGGCTTCCTGAAAATCAACCGTCCGGGAGGGAGTGAGGCATGGCCTCCTGCCCCTTCTCCCCGCTTGCGGGGAGAAGGTCGCGGCAGCGGGATGAGGGGCAATGCCTCCTACTCCGCCAACTGCCGCTCGATCCCCTTTGCCGCCTGCCAAAGCTCTTCCATCCGCTCCAGCGTTGCCTCTTCCAGGCTCTCGCCATTGGCAGCTAACGTATCTTCGATATGCGAAAAGCGGTTGCGGAACTTGGTGTTCGTGCCGCGCAGCGCCATTTCCGGGTCCGCGCCGACATGGCGGCCGATATTGACCAGCGCAAAGATGAGATCGCCAAGTTCGTCGGCGACAGCTTTATGGTCGCCGCTATGCAGCGCCTCGCGCAACTCGCCGACTTCCTCCTCGATCTTGTCGAGGATCGGGGCGGGTTCCGACCAGTCGAAGCCGACCTTGGCGGCGCGTTCCTGAAGCTTCAGCGCCTCGACGAGGGCCGGGAAGGAACGCTGCACCGAGCCGAGATGGTGATGGAGCGGGTCTTCCGGCAGGCCGCGCTTCGCGCGGCGCTCCCGGCGCTCCTGCTTTTCCGCCTGCTTGATCGTATCCCATTGCAGCTTCACCGCCTCGGGCGTCTCGGCATCCGAGCGGGCGAAGACATGGGGATGGCGGCGGATCATCTTGTGCGTCACGGCCTCGACGACATTGCCGAAATCGAATTCGCCGCGCTCCTCCGCCATGCGCGCATGGAAGACGACCTGCAGGAGGAGGTCGCCCAGTTCCTCGCAGAGATCGTCCATGTCATTGCGCTCGATGGCGTCGGCGACCTCGTAGGCCTCCTCGATCGTATAGGGCTTGATCGTCTCGAAGGTCTGCACGATGTCCCAGGGGCAGCCGGTTTCCGGCTGGCGCAGGGCGGCCATGATTTCGATCAGGCGGTCGATGTCGCGGCTCGGCTGCATGGCGGGTCTCAGTTCAGCGGAATGTTATTGCCGGCCTTGCCGGACTGGTAGCTGTCCGAAAGGGCGTCGTAGGCCGCGCGGATTTCGCCATCCTGCTTGCGCAGCGCCGGCTTTTCGGCCTCCTCGGAGGTGGCGATGAGATCGGCGATGGCGGCGGAATGCCAGAAGGCGTTGGTCCTGGCATAGCCGCCCGGATCGAGCCGGAAGACTTCCTTCAGGATGCGCAGGTCGTGAGGGATGGCGAAGCTGTCGCGCGAATCCTCGTGGCTGAAGAAATAGTAGAAATTGTCGAAGCCGGCCCAGGTGATGGCCGAAAGGCACATGGAGCAGGGCTCGTGCGTGGAGAGGAAGATGTATTCCTTCGTGTCCGGCTTCTCGATGCGCTCGTAGAGGCGCTTCAGCGTGTGGACCTCGCCGTGCCAGAGCGGATTTTCCGTCTCGTTGTTGGTCTCGGCCAGTACCAGCGAAAGGTCGGACTTGCGCAGGATGGCCGCGCCGAAAACCTTGTTGCCAGCGGCCACGCCCTCGCGCGTCAGCGGCAGGATATCGCGTTCGATGACGTCGAGGAGGCGTTTTGCAAGGGCGACCTGATTCATGGCAAAAGTCCCGGTTTCTGGAGTCTCTATGGGGCATCCTTAGCGGTCGCCGCGGCGGACAGGCAAGGGCGGCCGGTGACTTATGCTCAAAATGCGGGGCCTCTGAGCAAAACAATACGCCCCTCCAAGGCCATTGGAATTTCTGTTTCTTTCGTTTCTTGCCGGTTTTCGCGATAGTGCGCACACTTCAACCGGACCAGCCCCCGACCAGCCTATGACTGAAACGCAAGACAAGCTCACGACATTCCCGGCGTTCTTCCGCGTCAGCGGCAGGACGGTCGTTGTCGTCGGCGCGGGCGACGAGGCCTTCGCCAAGGCGCGCCTGCTGTTCAACACGGATGCCCGGATCGTCGTTCTGGCCGAGGAGCCGGAAGCCGATTTCGCCCGCTTCATCGCGGAAAAGGGCCTCGATCTCGTCCGTGCGCCCTTCTCGACGGATGCCATCGCGGGCGCGACGCTCGTCTTCGCGGCAACCGGCGATGCGGCCGCCGACCGAGCCATTTCCACGGCCGCACGGGAACTGCGTATCCCGGTCAATGCCGTCGACCAGCCGGATTATTGCGATTTCTTCACGCCGGCGCTGGTCAACCGCGCGCCCGTCGCCGTCGCCATCGGCACGGAAGGCGCTGGCCCGGTTCTGGCGCAGATGATCCGCGCCGAGGTCGACCAGATCCTTTCGCCCTCGCTCGGCCGTCTGGCGAGCCTTGCCAGCGGCTACCGCGAGGCCGTCGACCGTATCCTGCCGCGCGGCGTCACCCGCCGCGTCTTCTGGCGGCGCTTCTTCCAGGGCGCGGTTGCCGATGCCGTCAACAATGGCGATATCGAACTGGCCCGCCGCTGCGCCAACACGCTGCTGAATTCGCAGGGCAGGGCCGCCGGCCATGTCTGGCTCGTCGGTGCCGGCCCCGGCGCGGAAGACCTGCTGACGCTGCGCGCCCAGCGCGTGATGATGGAAGCCGATGTCATCGTCTTCGATGCGCTCGTGCCGCAGGCCATCGTCGATATGGGCCGCCGCGATGCCGAGCGCCTGTCCGTCGGCAAGCGCAAGGGCTGCCATTCCAAGTCGCAGGAAGAGATCAACGACCTGCTGGTCGATCTCGGCAAGGCCGGCAAGCGCGTCGTGCGCCTGAAATCCGGCGATCCGCTGGTCTATGGCCGCGCCGGCGAGGAAATGGCCGCGCTGCGGCAGGCCGGCATCACGTATGAAGTCGTGCCCGGCATTACCTCGGCCTTCGCCGCCGCCGCCGATTTCGAGCTGCCGCTGACGCTGCGCGGCGTCGCGTCCTCGCTCGTCTTCACCACCGGCCACGACCTGACGGGCGCGGTCCTGCCTGACTGGGCGCGGCTTGCCATTTCCGGCGCCACCGTCGCCGTCTATATGGGCCGCACCGTGGCCGCCTCCGTTGCCGCGCGGCTGATGGATGCGGGCCTGCCTGAGGAAACCACCGTCGCCGTAGTGGAAAACGCCAGCCGCCGCGAAAGGCGGCTGCTGCACGGCACGCTGAAAGACCTTCCGGGTCTCGAACACCGCGACGAGCTTTCCGGCCCGGTCATGGTGATCATCGGCGAGGCCGTCGCCGGGGCCAATTTCGAACATTCCGAACCGCTCGCCGCCCGCGCGCCGGTTCGCGTCACAGCAGCATTGGGAGCATGACATGGCCGACAAGGTTCTGACAGCCAACCGCCTTTCCGACGGCATTTCCGTCTGGCTGGATGCCGCCGGCATCTGGAACGAATCGCTCCAGGCCGCCTTCGTCGCGCGCCACAAGGAGGCCGTCGATGCGCTGGAAGCCACCGGCAAGCAGGCTTTCGCCGACAACAAGGTGGTTGACGTCAACGTGGTCGATGTGGAGGAGGTCGACGGCGTGCTGCGTCCGCTTCGCATGCGCGAGCGCATCCGCGCGCTCGGCCCGACCATTGCCTATGCCGCCGGCTATGCCGGCCTGACCGCGACGGCCTAAAGGATTTCGCATGTACCGTTACGACGAATTCGACCACGCCTTTGTCTCCGGCCGCGTTGAGCAGTTCCGCGACCAGGTTGCCCGCCGTCTTTCCGGCGAACTGGCGGAGGATGCCTTCAAGCCGCTGCGCCTGATGAACGGCGTCTATCTCCAGCTTCACGCCTATATGCTGCGCGTCGCCATTCCCTACGGCACGCTGAATTCGCGCCAGATGCGCATGCTGGCCCATATCGCCCGCAAATACGACCGCGGCTACGGCCATTTCACCACGCGCCAGAACATCCAGTACAACTGGCCGAAGCTCTCCGAGCTGCCCGATGCGCTGGCCGAGCTTGCGACGGTCGAGATGCACGCGCTCCAGACCTCCGGCAACTGCATTCGCAACGTGACGGCCGACCACTTCGCCGGCGCTGCAGCCGACGAGGTCGCCGATCCGCGCCCCTATGCGGAAATCCTGCGCCAGTGGTCTTCCGTCCACCCGGAATTCTCCTTCCTGCCGCGCAAGTTCAAGATCGCCGTCACCGGCGCGGAGCGCGACCGTGCGGCCATCCAGGTGCATGACGTCGGCCTGCACCTGAAGAAGAACGAGAAGGGCGAGATCGGCTTTGCCGTCTATGTGGGCGGCGGGCAGGGCCGCACGCCGATGATCGCCAAGAAGATCCGCGATTTCCTGCCGGAAGAGGACCTCCTGTCCTACACGACCGCGATCATGCGCGTGTACAACCTGCACGGCCGCCGCGACAACAAGTACAAGGCGCGCATCAAGATCCTCGTTCACGAGACGGGCGCGGAAGAGCTGGCGCGGCAGGTGGAGGTGGAGTTCGCCGAACTCCGACACACCGAGCTGAAGCTGCCGGAGCAGGACGTCGCCGCCATCTCCGCCTATTTCGCGCCGCCGGAACTGGCGCCCCGCGCGGAAGGCTGGGCGAGCCTTGCCGAGTGGAGGAAGGCCGATGCGGACTTCGCCCGCTGGGTGCATCAGAACGTGCAGCCGCACAAGCATCCCGACTACGGCATGGTGACGATCTCGCTGAAGCCCATCGGCGGCATTCCGGGCGATGCGTCCGACGCGCAGATGGAAGCCGTCGCCGATATCGCCGAGGAATATGCCTTCGACGAAATCCGCGTCAGCCACGAGCAGAACCTGATCCTGCCGCATGTCGCGCTCGCCGACCTGGAGCCGATCTATCGCGGCCTCGTCGCGGCGGGCCTTGCGACGGCCAATGCCGGCCTCATCACCGATATCATCGCCTGTCCAGGGCTGGACTATTGCGCGCTGGCGAATGCCCGCTCGATCCCGGTCGCGCAGGAGATTTCCACGCGCTTTGGCGCGCCGGAGCGGCAGGCCGAGATCGGCGAGCTGAAGATCAAGATTTCCGGCTGCATCAACGCCTGCGGCCACCACCATGTCGGCCATATCGGCCTTCTGGGCGTGGAGAAGAAGGGCGAGGAGCTGTACCAGATCACGCTCGGCGGCTCGGGCGACGAGAACACGTCGATCGGCGAGATCATCGGCCGCGGTTTCGAGCCGGAGAAGGTGACGGACGCCATCGAGGTGATCGTCAATACCTATCTCGGCCTTCGCCTCGATCCGTCCGAAATCTTCCTCGACGCCTATCGCCGCGTCGGACCGCAGCCCTTCAAGGATGCGCTCTACGGCGACAAGACGGCGGAAGCGGCCTGAGGAGAATGGTCATGACGAAAATCTGGAACGAATCCGGCTTCCTGGCCGACGACCCGTGGATCATCGAGACCGAAGAGGTTCAGGCCGGCTCGAACGAGAAGGCCATCCTCGGCCTCGACGCCTTTCTTGCGAAGACGGACGAAACGGGCCTCGGCGTGCTGATCAACCCGGCCGACGACGTGCGCAGGCTGGAGGGTCATCTCGACCGGCTGGCGCTGGTGGCGGTCGCCTTCCCGGCCTTCAATGACGGCCGGGCCTTCAGCCATGCCTCGCTGCTGCGCGCGCGGCTCGGCTTTGCGGGCGAGGTGAGGGCGGTCGGCGACGTGCTGATCGACCAGATCCCGCTGATGCTGCGCTGTGGCGTCGACAGCTTTGCCGTGAGCAATGCGACGGCGCTGAAGCGGCTTGCGGAAAACCGCCTGCCGGGCATCGACAACCACTACCAGCCGACGGCGCGTCCCTCACAGGATGTCGGCTCCTATAGCTGGCGGCGGCGGGCCTGATTTCAGGCCCGTTTGCGGTTCCGGC
Source organism: Shinella zoogloeoides (assembly GCF_020883495.1). Lineage (NCBI taxonomy): Bacteria > Pseudomonadati > Pseudomonadota > Alphaproteobacteria > Hyphomicrobiales > Rhizobiaceae > Shinella > Shinella zoogloeoides. The sequence continues at coordinate 1,533,352 of NZ_CP086610.1, forward strand.
CGGCGAATGGCCGCAATCGCGGTGTAGTCTTGAGCAAGATCAAGGACAACGCCCGCGCTCTGCGCGAAAAGAAACGAGCGGCAAACTATTGCGCGGCCAATCGGCGCATTGGAACGGGATACCTTCCTTTGCCGCTCAACATGTAATATCTGCCTATCGTCAAGTTTTCCCGACGCAAGCCAGGATCGATCCCGAAATGAACGCACCTGCCAAGACCGAAGAATTCGTTCCCGCCATCCCCGCCGGCGTTTTTGCCGAGACGGTGACGAGCGTGCAGCACTATACGGATCGCCTGTTCCGCTTCCGCATGACGCGCCCGGAAAGCTTCCGCTTCCGCTCGGGTGAATTCGCGATGATCGGCCTGATGGTCGGCGACAAGCCGGTCTACCGCGCCTATTCCATCGCCAGCCCCTCCTGGGACGAGGAACTGGAATTCTTCTCGATCAAGGTGCCGGACGGCCCGCTGACCTCGCATCTCCAGCAGATCAAGGTGGGCGACACGGTGCTGATGCGCAAGAAGCCGACCGGCACGCTCGTGCTCGATGCGCTGACGCCCGGCAAGCGGCTCTACATGTTCTCCACCGGCACCGGCATCGCGCCTTTCGCGAGCCTCATCCGCGATCCGGAGACCTATGAGAAGTTCGACGAGGTCATCCTGACCCATACCTGCCGCGAGGTCGCCGAGCTGCAATACGGCTTCGATCTCATGGAGGAAATCCGCAATCACGAATTCCTGTCGGAAGTCGTCGGCAACAAGCTGCGCCACTATGCGACCGTGACCCGCGAGGACTTCCCGTTCCAGGGCCGTATCACCGACCTCATCACCAACGGCAAGATGTTCGCAGATCTCGGCGTGCCGCATTTCGACCCGGCGGTCGACCGCGGCATGATCTGCGGTTCCGCGGCCATGCTGAAGGAAACCAAGGCGCTGCTGGAACAGGCCGGCCTCACCGAGGGCGCCAACAGCAAGCCCGGCGAATTCGTCATCGAGCGCGCTTTCGTCGACTGAGCGGACGGATATTTTTTTGAAAAGGGCGCCTCCGGGCGCCTTTTTTGTGTCAGTCGGACAGGTGGTCCAGCAGATCCGTCATCGCGGATGCGGCGGCGGGGCCGTCGCCGTTGCCGATGGCGCGGATGACCTTCACGTGCAGGTCCACCGAGCGATCCATGTGCCGGTGATCGGCGCGTGCGAACCAGAGACGGCGCGAATGCGTCTGGAGCGGCGCGAGGGCCGCCGTCAGGAAACGGTTGGGGCAGGCCTCTTCCATGATCTCGTCGAAGGTCTTGTCGGCCGCAAGAAACCCTTCCATGTCGGACTGGATCGAGCAGGCGGTCATGGTCTGTGCGCAGGCGATGAGGCGGTCGCGGTGATCGTTGGCGGCATGGCGGGCGACGAGGTCGGCCGCAAGCGGCTCGAGTTGCCGGCGCGTTGCCATGACCTCGGCGTGATCGTCGGGGCGGATCGCGGCGATCTGCAATCCGGCGCGCGGGCGCACGGCGATCAATCCCTGCCATTCCAGCTTCTGGATCGCCTCGCGCACCGGCGTCCGGCCATGGCTGGCAAGCTCGATGAGCTGCTTTTCCGTGACCAGTGAGCCGGGCTTCAGCTTGAGCGTGACGATGAGGCCTTCGAGGGCGAGATAGGCGAGGTGAGCTTGCGACGCCGCGGTTTCCGTCATTCCGGTATCCTGATTGATATATCACATGGTTGCATGTCGCAAAACGGATGGCAAGTCATCTGATATATCAGTGATGGAGTGCGTGTGCTGCGCTGAGATTGACAGGGGCGCAGCGCATGCCCCGGGCGAGGTGCGATGCCGGTGCATTTCCGTGTCCATCGTTTCCTTGCCGCGCAGCGCCTTCCGGGCGTTTTCCCCACCCCTCGGGAAAGACCCGAATAAAGCCGAGGGCCGGTCCGTCGATAGGAGGATTGCGGTTGACGAATGTCATGGGCCTTGCCAGCATGCCCGCCACGTCGAACCGTTCAGTTGCATTTGTGGGGGCATGGATTGACTGCGGGTTCAATCATCGCGACGCTTCTGATCGTCTTCGCCGGCCTGCTGGCCGTGCCGGCCGTCAGCCACACCAATGCCGGCACCACTTTCTCGCTGATGGCCTCCTCCATGGCCTTCGTCGCCATGGGAATCGCGCAGTTCATGGCGACGCGCCCGCCCTTCATCGAACGGCTCTTCGGCGGGCTGGACCGTATCTACCAGTTCCACCGCAAGATCGGCATCGCGGTGCTCTGTCTTATCCTCGCGCATTATTTCGTCACGCCGGACTTCCAGGGACTGTCGCTGACGGGCGATCTCAACAGGCTTGCCAAGACGGCGGGCGAATGGGCCTTCTACGGCTTCGTCTTCCTGCTCGTCCTCAGCCTCCTGAAGGGCATCCCGAGGACGCGCTTCCAGATTCCCTACCAATACTGGCGCTTCACGCACCGCTTCATCGGCCTGCTGTTCGTCATGGTCGCCTTCCACCAGATGTTCATCAAGCGTCCCTATGACGGCACCGCGCTGCTCGCCACCTATCTCAACATCTTCGCCCTCATCGGCACCGTCAGCTATGCCTATACGCAGCTCTTGCCATGGCTGCGCACGCGAAAATACGAGGTGGTGCATGTCGAGCGTCATGACGGCGCGACGATCATCACGGCGCGGCCGACGGGCCGCAAGCTGCGGGCATTGCCCGGCCAGTTCGGCTTCTTCCGGGTGAACAAGTCCGGCCTTCGCGAGCCGCATCCCTTCACCATCGCCGGCATCGAGGATGACGGCACCGTCCGTTTCGCCATCAAGCCGCTCGGCGATTATACGAAGGCCCTGCGCGAAACGGTAGCTGTCGGGGACGGGCTGACGCTGGAGGGCGGCTACGGCCACTTTAACCACAGGCGCGGCGGCAAGAAGCAGATATGGCTTGCCGGCGGCATCGGCGTCACGCCGTTCCTCGCCATGGCGGGCCGTCTCAAGGGCGACGAGGGGCAGGATATCCACATGGTCTATTGCGTGCGCGACGGGGCCGAGGCCATCGGTCTGGATACGTTCAGGGCGCAGGCCGAAAAGCTCGGCAATTTCAGCTTCGTCCTGCACAATTCGGCGACGGACGGCCGTCTCGACGCCGCCCGTCTGGTCGCCGGCACCAGCATGAATCCCGCCGAGGCCGACCTCTGGTTCTGCGGCCCGCCGCCGTTGCGGATGGCCATCGAAAAGGGGTTGAGGGATTTGGGCAAGACGCCCCGGCGCGTCGAGTTCGAGCGTTTCGAATTTCGGTAGGATAATTTCGGCCGGTCCGTCGGCCTCATGAAGCGAGGGAACACGCCATGCGCCTGTTCAGCACATCAATCGTCCGGCTTGGCGCTGCGCTCGGCCTTGCTGCCGCGATCTTCTGTCCGGCGGGAGCCTCCGCCGTCGACCAGTTCGCGCCGGATGCCTATGGCGCGTATCAGGCGAATGCCGAGAACGGCAAGATCCTGTTCGGTGCGGCCGGCTGCGGCGCGTGCCACGGTTCGGGCGACAATACCGAGCTTCTTTCCGGCGGCATGGAGATGCAGACGGCGATCGGCAAGTTCTTCGCGCCGAACATCTCCGCCCATCCGAACGGCATCGGCGGCTGGTCGAATGCGGATTTCCTGAACGCCGTGATGGTGGGGCTGAAGAAGGACGGGGACAACCTCTATCCGGTCATGCCCTACACTTCCTACGGCGGCATGAAGCCGGAGGACGTGCTGGACATCAAGGCCTATATCGAGACGCTGCCGCAATCCGACGCCGCCTCGAAGGAACACGAGATCGCCTTCCCCTTCAGCCGCCAGACGACGATCACGCTCTGGAAGCGCAGCCACTTCACCGTGCCGGCCTACCAGCCACGCGAAGCGACGCAGATGGAGCGCGGCCGCTATCTGGTGGAGAATGTCGGCGGCTGCGGCGATTGCCACACGCCGCGCACCACGACCTACGGTCTCGACCTTGCCCGCGCCTATGAGGGCGAGAAGGGCCTGACCGGCGCCGTCGCGCCCGATATCACCAAGGCGCGCATGAGCGGCCTTGCCTCGCACGAGGTCTTCACAAAGGGCCTCATCGCGGAGGGCAACAAGCTGTCCGGGTCGCCGCTGTCCGATCCGGTCATGCGCCGCATCGCGCATGGCCTGTCCACGTTGTCCGATGAGGACAAGCAGGCCATGTACGCCTTCCTTGCCGACCGCGAGGTGAAGGTGACCCCCGTCGAGACCAGCGCCACGCCGGTCTGCAGCGAGGCGACCTCCGAAACGGCGCTCGGCGCGGGTGGGGCAAGCACGGAATTCGCCTCGGCGGCCGATGCCTTCATCGGCAAATACTGCCGCAACTGCCACGGTCCGGGCGAAAGCTCGCAAGGGTCCTTCCCCTCGGGCGACCTTGCCTCGATTGCCGCCAATCCGGCTTTCGTGACGCCGGGCGACGCTTCCAAGTCGCTGCTCTATACCAGCGTCACCAGCGGCCGCATGCCGCTCGGCAAGCGCCCGGACGATGCCGAGGTGCAGAGCCTCGCCAACTGGATCAATTCGCTGAACCAGTCCGCCATCCCGACCGCCGTGTCGGCGACGCAGGTCAAGCGCGCGCGCCCGATGCTGAAATATCTCGACTTCGTCGAGCTGGCGCTGCGCGATATCTCAAAGGTCAGCGCGCACGACCAGCCCTTCATGCGCTATTTCAGCTATCGCGACCAGTATAACGGCATGATGAGCTGCGAAACGCACGAGACCTTCCTGAAGCGCATGAAGGTTCTGGCGGGCGGCTTCAAGAAGCTGCTGAATTCCCTGTCCTACGGCCCGGAACTGGTGTTTCCCGAGGAGGTCGAAGGCTCGGACGGCCTGCTCGTGCGCATCGATATGCGCGACCTCGAATGGAGCCAGGACGACTACGATTTCCTGATCAACGAATATGTCTATGGCGTCGATCCGGAAAGCGATGCGCAGCTCCATGCGCTGGCAAAGGCGACGCAGACGCAGCTTCCGATCATGCGTGTCGACTGGTTCATGAGCAATGGCGCGCGGCCCAAGGTCTACAACCGCCTGATGAAGCTGCCGACCAATATCATCGAGCTGGAACAGCGCTTCGGGGTGAATGTCGAGGACAACATCGTGCGTCGCCGCATCGTGCGCGCCGGCTTCGCCGACGGCTCGTCCGGTGTGTCCGACCACAATCGCATGCTGGAGCGCCACGACATGCCCTTCGGCGGCTATTACTGGAAGTCCTACGACTTTGCCGGCGATGTCGGCCGCCAGGTGTTGAAGCGCTTCCCGGCGGGGCCGCACGGCGTTCCGCTGCCGGCGGGCCTCGAACCCTTCGAGCATGACGGCGGCGAAATGATCTTCTCGCTGCCGAACGGCCTGCAGGGCTATTACCTGTCGACCAACAAGGGCGACCAGCTCGACGTCGGCCCGACCTCGATCGTGTCCTTCCGCAAGCGGCCGATCGGCAAGGGCGTGGAGATCGTCAACGCGCGGTCCTGCTTCGACTGCCATTTCGACGGCATCCTGTCGAAGCGCGACCAGCTCCGCGAACATATCGAGACCTCGACGCTGTTCTCCAAGGACCAGCAGGACGAGCTGCTCGCCGTCTATGTGCCGCAGGAAAAGCTGAACGAGGTCTACAAGCGCGATACCGACCGCTTCGTCGCCGCGCTCGACCGCCTCGGCATCACGGAAACCACGGCCGGCGGCGGCAAGACCGGCCTGAAGGCGCCGGGCGGCGCGGAGATATTCACCTACTTCGCCGACAAGTACGAAGACCAGTTGGACTTCGAGCAGCTTGCCTCCGAGTTCGACATGACGCCGGAGGAATTCACCTCGGATATCCGCCGCATCGCCGACGTTAATGCCCTGCGCATCGGTCTCGACTGGGTGGCGACGCTCGAAGCCGGCGCAACGATCCCGCGCGTGGAACTGGAAGAGCAATACGCTTTCATGCTGGAGCCGCTTCGCCAGCTCAGGCCGCTGAAGCACGGCGTCAATCCGGACATGCCGGCCGAGACCGGGCAGCAGGTGGCGGGTGGCGATCAGGCGAGCGCGGCCTATGTCGTGCCGGCCTACAAGCAGGACGACAAGGCGCAGGCCGAGAAGGTGAAGCTCGCCCTGCATGTCTCCTCGACCCGCGCGAAGGTCGGGGACCGCCTGAGCTTCGAGCTGAGCACGAACCATGCCTGCGAACTCCAGGTCGTCTATGTGGAGGATACCGGCAATGTCGAGATCATCCCGGATGTGATGATCGGCAGCACCACGCTGGAGCCGGGCGAGCGCCGCATGATCCCGCAGCCCGGAACCGGCAACCTGACCTTCGATTCGCCGTCGCCCGGCGAAACCATGATCGCCGTCTGCAAGGCCGGCGGCCTCGGTGACCGCAAGCTGACCGTGGACAGGGCGAGACAGCTCGTCGCCGGCTCGAAGCAGCCGACGACACGTGGGCTTGCCATCAATCTCGCCAAGCAGGCGGAGGAAGATCACGGGGCGAGCGGCCTGCAGATGGTGACGTTCGAAATCCGGTGATAAGAACGGCAGGGGCCTTGCGGCCCCTGCCATTTTTCGAGGGCTATGAGGGCAGGGCCGACAATGCTGATGCGATCCCTTCGTCGTGAGGCAGTTCCAGATGCAAGGCCGCGCGGCGCCTTTGCCGGAATGGCCGTCGCCGCGACACTCTTTCTTCTGGCTGGCGCTGCGCCGGCAACCGCCGCCTGCGAGGCCTTCACCGGCGTCGTCGAGGCGTTCAATGCGGGCGACGAGGCGAAGGCTCGCGCCTTTGCCGCGGCGGCGGGCACCGCCAATTGCCGCGCCGGCGAGCGCACGCTGATCGGCCGCATCGCATCGCTGACGGTCTTCAACCGCATCACCACGGCTGTCGGAAACGGGGAGAAGCTCTCCGACCATCAGGCGCTGCTGGAGGAGCTTCAGACGCAATATGGCGGCCCGTGGCAGGTCCTCGACGCGCTCGGCGACCTCGCACGCGACCGCAAGGACTACGAACAGGCCGCGCGCCTCTACCAGCTCGCGCTGGAAGACAGCGCGAACGAGACGCTGACGCCGGACTGGATGGCGCCCGATGCGCAATACATCCTGCGTCTCGACAGGCTGGCGAGCGAGATGCGTCTTGCCGCGCCGCGCCCCGTGCAGCTCGCCATGCGCGGCGGCTGCAAGATTTCCTTCCGCGGCGTGAAGATAAAGAAGAAATCGACGCCGGTGCGCTATGTCTTCGGAACTGCGGATTTCACGCCGGAGGGCGAGGAGGCCGCAAAAGACCTTGCCGAATGCCTTAAGGCCGTCAAGCCCGCCTCGATCCGGCTCATCGGCCACACCGATTCCATCGGTTCGACCGAGGCGAACTACACGCTTTCGCTGGCGCGTGCCGAAACGCTGAAGGCCTATCTTTCCAGCGTCGGCTACGCGGGCGCAATCGCGACCGAGGGCAGGGGCGAGGACCAGCCCTTCAAGCCGGACGACGCCAGCGCCTACGACACGGAGATGCTGAACCAGCTCAACCGCCGGGTGGAGGTGGATGTGGAATGATACGGACGCTGCCCCGCCTCCTGGCGCTTTCCCTCGCCATCGCTCTTCCCGGGCCGGCTCTTGCGGCGCAGACCTATGCGCTGGTGGTGGGCGCAGACAAGTATCCCAACGATGTGAGCCTCGACGGCGCCGTGCGCGATGCCGAGGACGTCTACAGGGCGATGAGCGCCGCGGGGTTCACGGTCGTCAAGTTCACCGATGCCGAGGCGCGCAAGGACGTTATCCGCAAGGCCTGGACCGACATGGTTGCGACGGCGGCGGCGGGCGATACGATCATCTTTACCTATGCCGGCCATGGCGCGCAGATGCCCGAGCTTGTCGCCGGCGACGAGGCGGATGGGTTGGACGAATTCCTCCAGCTTCCGGGCTTCGACCGCAATCGTTATGAGGAAACGTCGAACGAGATCATCGTCGACAACGAGATGAATGCCTGGTTCGCCGAGGCGGAAGGCAAGGGTGTGCATGTGCTCTTCGTCTCCGATAGCTGCTTTTCCGGCGGCATGAGCCGATCCGTGACGGGCAAGAGCCGTCTTGCGCCCGCCGTGAAGGTCAAGCTCGCGCCGCCCTCGCAGGAGGCGATCGACGGGGCGAGCTTCAAGGAGATCGATTTCAAGCAGGTGACCGTGCTCGCCGCCTCGCTGGAAAGCCAACCGACCCCGGAGGTCATCATCGACGGCGAGCCGCGCGGCGCGCTGAGCTGGAGCTTCGCCCGCGCCGTGGAGGGCAGCGCCGACCGCGACGGTAACGGCCTCATCACGCGCATCGAGCTTGAGGACTACATCTTCTCGAACGTGAAGAACCGTTCGGAGGCCCTGCAGGTGCCGAACTTCATGCCGCAGGTGGCGCGTTCGGAAAGCGAGGTCGTGGTGACACTGACCCGCGGCCTGCCGGCCGGAACCGCAAGCGACACGGCCGCAGCCGACCGGATCGTGAAGCCGGCCGGCGAACTCGGCTGGACCGGCAAGATCGCCCTGCGGATCGATGGCGACGCGGCAAGGCCGGACAGGGCCGATGGCGCCGGCACGCCCTTCCGCTGGGATGTGGCAAGCGGCGTCTTCTACACGCCCAACGGCGATGTCGCGGCGGAAAATGTCGGGCCGGACCGTATCCAGGCGGTGGTGGACAAGTTCGTCCTGCTCGATTTCCTCAAGGCCGTGGCGAGCCAGAATCCCGGCTCCGTCTCCCTGACGCCGGTAAAGGATATCTATGCCGCCGGCACGCGCCTGCGCTTCGATGCGCCGCCCGGCCGCTATCCGAACATGCTGGTCTTCAACCTCGCCAATACCGGCGAGGTGCAGTTCCTCGACATGCAGGCAGCCGGCAGCGGCGCGTCGCAGTTCAAGCTGACGGATGTCGAGGTCGTCAAACCTTTCGGCGCCGACCATCTCGTCACCATCTGGACCGCCGAGCCGGTCGATGCCATCGGCGCGGTTCTCGCCGACCCCAACGTGACCGCCGCCGCCCTGCTGCAGGCGCTGACGACGCGCCTCGACGGCAAGGCGGCGAGTGTCGCCATCCAGCCTCTCTACACGCGGGAGACGCTCTGATGATCCGCTGCGCCGCCGTCCTGCTTTCGCTTCTGCTGTTTTCCGGCGCGAATGCGGCCGACCGCGCGCTGCTGATCGGTATCGGCACCTATGCCACCCTGCCGGAGAAGCTGTTCCTCGAAGGCCCGAAGAACGACGTGCCGCTGATCGAGAAGCTGCTCAGGGAAAAGCAGGGCTATGCGGCCGATTCGATCCGCATCCTGCGCGACAAGGATGCGAGCCGCGCCGCGATCCTTGCCAGCATCGACGAATGGCTGGTGGCCGGCACGCAGCCGGGCGACCGTGTCTATCTCTACTTTTCCGGCCACGGCCTCCAGGTTAAGGATCAGGACGGCGACGAGGAGGACGGGCTGGACGAGGCGCTGTCGACCTATGATATCGAAGCCGGCGACGGTGACTGGACGAATGTGATCCTCGACGACGAGATCGACGCGATGCTCGCGAAGCTCAAGGATCGCGCCGTGTCCATCGTCATCGATGCCTGCCATTCCGGCACGATCTCGCGGTCCCTTTCCGCACAGGTGGGGGACGTGATGGAAAGCGCGCGTTTCCTGCCGCGCCCCCGCGCAAAGCCGGTGGACGAGTTGAAGACGCGCGGCCTGCGCATCGATCAGGCCATCGTCGATAAACCCGCTGTCGTAAAGCAGGGCGGTGTCGAGGCGTGGAGCGCGGCGTCCTCCTATCAGGTCGCCTGGGACGATACGCGCCTGCCGCCGGAGGAACGCCACGGCGTCTTCACGCTCTCCTATGTCGACGGCCACGAGACCGCCGCATCCGACAGCAACGGCAACGGCATCGTTTCGAATGCCGAACTGCTCGACTATGTGATGAAGCAGTCGCAAGCCTATTGCGCCGCGCAGGACCAGTGCCAGGGCCTCGATCCACAACTCGAGGTCAACCATGCGCTGCTCGGCGCCAGCGCCGTGATCCCGGCCACCGAGACCGGCCAGCAGACGCCGGACTACGGCAAGGTCGAGCAGGTGAAGGTCGAGAATACCACGCAGACCGCCTATGTCGCGGCCGATCCGGTCGATGCCGTCGGTGATATCCTCGGCAAGGCGCAGACCGGCGACGTCACGGTTGCGCTTTCCTCCGACCGCCTGAAGAACGGCGATACATTCCGCATCACGGTGACGAGCGCCACCGGCGGAAATCTCGTCCTCTACGACGTGGACAGGAACGGCAAGGCGACGCAGATATTCCCCAACGAAACGGCGCAGAAGATCACCCGCCTTGCCGCAAACACCCCGATCACCATCCCCGACGACTATTACGGTTTCGATTTCGAGGCGGAAGGCCCGAGTGAGAACGTCCTGGTAGCCATCGTCGTCGCCGACGATGTGGACCTCACCAAAATCGCTCCGAGCGACTACGGCCTCACCAAGGAACTCGACGCCCGCACCACCATTGCCGAGATTGCCGGCGCCCTGAACGGGACCTGGACGCGCGACACCGAGAACCGCAGCGTGAACTGGTCGCTCGGCCTCCTGAAATACACGGTCTATTGAGAGCCTGAATCGGGCGTGCCTCAGGCCTGAAAGAGCATCCTTACCTGCTCGGGGGATTCGGCCGTCCCGTCCGCCGCAAGGGGAAGAAAGCATCGAACCTGCCATTGCTGCGTTCGTATCGCGTCCTTCGCCGTCGGCTTGCACCAGGGCGGATAGACGCGAATGGCCCGCTTCCCGCCCTTGCCGCCGCGCGACATGACACCCTTTTCAAGCAGAACCTTCCGATTGAAGATAAACTGTCCACAATGTTCGGCATCCGAGACGCTGACCACGACGAATGCCACATCGTCCGCGCTATCCAGCGGTGTAATCTCGCTCTGCGGCGTCGACCGCTTCCAGATCGTCACGAACTGCCCGACCTTGGTCGGCGTCGTCCTTGCGATACGGAAGACGACGGCATGACCGTCGAGACCGAAGCGGCAGGCCCCGTATTCCGCACTCTCGGCCTCGCGCTGGGCCGGGTGGGTCAGGTTCATTCCTGCGCATTCATAGACATTCCGGATAATGTCGTTCAGCAGGTCGAGGGTGGAATCTGGCATGTGCTTGCTTGGGTTATGGGGCCTGTGGGATGCATCTGCGCGCGGCCATACCTGCCAGTGAATCGGCCCCTCGTAAATTGAGATCGCCCATTCAATCAGGCGGGAAGAGAGCCGCGCGTGGAACTTCTTGGAACTCTTTGGAACTAAAATCAGTTCCATCTAAAGAGCGCCGCAGCCCGGAAACATCTGAAAAATATGGGGGTCGGTGGTGAGCGCGCAGGGATTCGAACCCTGGACCTACTGATTAAAAGTCAGTTGCTCTACCGGCTGAGCTACGCGCTCCCAGGCGGTGCGAAGGACGCCCCGCGGAAGTGCGCGGAACATAGGCAGGAGGGTTTGCCGGGTCAACCCAGAAAATGGGGCGAAAAACAGCTTTTGCTGCATTTCGCCGCGTTCTCCAAAAGGTGATTGGCAGGAGCGGTCCGCGGCGGCTATCTGAGAGCGCAAACGGAGGCGCGGGCGGGTTGTCGAACAGCCGCAACTGCGTTCCTCCGGCCCTTTCGGAGTGGTCCCTTGTCGATTGCCGATATTTCCCTTTTGAGCGCGCTTCTTGCCGGGGCGCTGTCGTTCCTTTCGCCCTGCGTGCTGCCGCTCGTGCCGCCCTATCTGTGTTATATGGCGGGCATTTCGGTGGATCAGTTCCGTGGGAACGAGGCGGTGGCGGTGCGGCGCGATACGCGCGGCGCGGTGCTTCTGGCGGCGTTCTTCTTCACGCTCGGCTTCGCCACGGTCTTCATTGCGCTCGGTGCGGGCGCCTCGACGATCGGCATGGTGCTGCGCCGGCATCTCGATATCCTCGCGCAGATCGGCGGCGTCATCATCATCCTGATGGGCCTGCATTTCCTCGGCGTGCTGCGTATCGGCCTCTTTGCCCGCGAGGCGCGTTTCCAGGGCGGCGGCAAGCCGGCGACGGCCTCGGGCGCCTATCTGATGGGCCTCGCCTTCGCCTTCGGCTGGACGCCGTGCATCGGGCCGGTGCTCGGCGCGATTCTCGGCGTGGCGGCGGCACGCGAGACCGTGGGCGACGGGGCGATCCTGCTTGCCGTCTACTCGCTGGGTCTGGCCGTTCCGTTCTGGATCGCGGCGGGCTTTTCGGGGGCCTTCATGCGCTTCCTCGTGCGCTTCCGCCGCCATCTCGGCACGGTGGAGAAGGTGATGGGCGTGCTCCTGATCCTCACCGGCCTTGCCTTCATCTTCGGATATATCAGCGCTGTCGCCATCTGGTTCCAGCAAACGTTTCCCATCCTCTCGCAAATCGGCTAGTCGGAAGTATCAGCCTCAGCGAGCGGGAGCAGGCCTCGGCCCATGGCGGACATTATCGGACTCGTGCTGCCGTTCTTCGGCATGATCCTGCTCGGTTACGTGGTCGCGCGGATCACGAAGCAGCCGGTGGAAGCGCTCGGCTGGCTCAACACCTTCATCATCTACATCGCGCTGCCGGCGCTCTTCTTCAAGCTGGTGGCCAAGACGCCGGTCGAGCAACTGACGCGCGTCGATTTCATCCTCGCCAATATCAGCGCCACCTACCTGATCTTCGGGCTGATCTTCGCCACCGGCCTCTGGCTGCGCCGCGCCACGGTCGGCGAGGCGACGATCCAAGGTCTGGCGGCCGCCTATGGCAATATCGGCTATATGGGGCCGGGGCTGGCGCTGCTGGCCTTCGGCGAGCCGGCGGCGGTGCCGGTCGCGCTCGTCTTCTGCTTCGAGAACATGCTGCATTTCACGGTCGCTCCGGCCCTGATGGCGCTTGCGGGCGGCGAAAAGCAGCCGCCGCTCAGGATTGCCGGCGGCGTGCTGCACAAGATCGTCACGCATCCCTTCATCATCGCGACGGCGGCGGGTTTCGCCGCGGCTTTTGCCGGCTTCGAGCCGCCGGCGCCGCTGCAACGGCTGATCGACTATCTCGCGCAGGCCGCCGCGCCCTGCGCGCTCTTCGCCATGGGCGTGACGCTTGCGCTGCGGCCGCTGAAGCGGGTGCCGGTGGAGATCGGCTATATCGTTCCGGCGAAGCTGCTGCTGCTGCCGGTCACCATGTATCTCGTGCTGGGATTGGCCGGTAATTTCGATCCGGTCTGGGTGTTCACGGCCGTGCTGCTCGCCGCCCTGCCGACGGCGACGAACGTTTTCGTCATCGGCCAGCAATATGGCGTGTGGCAGGAGCGCGCGTCGGCGACCATCCTCATCACGACGGTGCTGTCCGTCGCGACGGTGACGATCCTGCTCTATCTCATCAAGTCAGGCCTGCTTCCGGGCGATCCGTTCCCGTAGGCCGTTGCGAAAAGCCTTCAGCGAGCCGAGCGGCTCGATGCCCTCGCGCATGACGATGCTACGCAGCGGCCCGAGGGCTGAGAGGAGGTGCAGGCCGGCGGACCGCAGGAACTGCACGGGCAGGAAATCCGACAGTAGCGAGCGGTTCAGGAGATCGACGCTGAGGGTGCGCGAGCGGATATCGGCCTGGCGCTTGCGGTCGAAGCGTTCGCCGATATCGGCAAAGTCTGCCGGCGCGCGATCCGCCACAAGCTCCCGCAGCGCCATGATATCGCGCAGGCTCAGGTTGAGGCCCTGCGCCCCGATCGGCGGAAAGGCATGCGCGGCCTCGCCAACGAGCGCGATGCGCCCCTTGCCGAATCGCTCCGCCGTCATGCCGGAAAGCGGGAAGCTCTGCACGCCGCCCTCGACGGAAACCGAGCCGAGCATCGATTGCATGCGCTCCTCCACGGCCCGGCTGATCTCCGCCAGCGGCAGCATGCGCAGCCGCGCCGCTTCCTGCGGCGGCAGCACCCAGACGAGGCTGGAGCGGCGGCCGGGCAGGGGAACCTGCGTGAAGGGGCCGCTTTCCGTGTGGAATTCCGTGGACACATTGCCGTGCGGCCGTTCGTGCGAGAAGTTGAGCACCAGCGCGGCCTGCGGATAGGACCATGCCTTGATGCCGATGGCGGCGCTCTCGCGGATCTTCGACTTGCGGCCATCGGCCCCGATCACAAGGCTGGCCATGACGCGCTCGCCATTGTCGAGCACCAGTTCCACGCCGGTCTCGAAGGCATTGGCGGTCGTCACGCCGCTCTCCACGCGAATAATGGCGCCGGTCGCGGCGATGCGCGCATCCAGAACATCAAGGAACGGCGCGTTCGGGATGTTGTAGCCGAAGGCGGCAAGGCCGACTTCGCTGGAGCGGAAGGCAACCGGCGGGGCGCGCAGGAGCCGCGCCGTGCCGTCAAGGATCTGCATGGTCTCGAGTGCGGCGGCGTGGCGGGCGATCTCGCCCCACAGGCCGAGCGTGCCGAGGAAGGCGATGGACTGGTCCATGAGCGCCGTCGTGCGCCCGTCCGCGGCGCGGGCGGGCGGGGCGATGAGCGCGACGCTGCGCCCCGAATCGGCAAGCGCAAGCGCGGCGAGATTGCCGGCAAGGCCGGCGCCGACGACGGCGATATCGAATTGTCTCATGACCGGCCTCCGAGGCGGAAAGCGTTACCCACAGATTTGCGGTGCTTGTACTGCGCCAAGACTAGGCCCGCAAAGGGGCAATTTCCATGGGATGAATCCGCGCAGGCCGAAGAACCGGCCGGCGGACGGGCGATTTTCTCTGGCGGCGTCGGACAATCAATGCATATTACCGGCAGTAACCGCACAAGAGGACAGGTTCGGCGGCGCGCGGCCGGGCAAAAGCCCCAAGGGATGGACAGCGAACGGCAATGAAGTTTTTCCATTACAAGCGCGTGCCTTACGCGGAAATACGCGCCTTTTCCGTTCATATCCTGACGGCGTCCGGCTCGTTCCTCGCCTTTCTCGGCGTCGTGGCCGCGGCCGAGCACCGTTTCGTGGACATGTTCTGGTGGCTTGGCCTTGCGCTGCTCGTCGATGGCATCGACGGACCGATCGCCCGCAAGGTGCGTGTGAAGGAAGTGCTGCCCAACTGGTCCGGCGACACGCTGGACAATGTCATCGACTACGTGACCTACGTGCTCCTGCCGGCCTTCGCGCTCTACCAGAGCGGCATGATCGGCGAGCCGTGGTCCTTCGTGGCTGCCGGCGCCATCGTGGTGTCCAGCGCCATCTACTATGCCGACATGGGCATGAAGACGGACGAGTATTTCTTCTCCGGCTTCCCGGTCGTCTGGAACATGGTGGTGTTCACGCTCTTCATCATCAAGGCGAGCGAATTGACGGCGTCGATCATCGTCTTCGTCTCCGTCTTCCTCACCTTCATGCCGATCAACTTCCTGCATCCGGTACGCGTCGAGCGCCTGCGGTCGGTGAACCTTGCCATCTTCTTCCTCTGGGCCGGCCTCAGCGGCTATGCGCTCCTGCTGCACTTCGATACGCCGGCCTGGGTCGTCTGGGGCGTCGTGGCGACGGGGGTCTATCTCTATGTCATCGGCGCGGTGCTGCAGGCCTTTCCCGCCCTCGGCCGGCGCTAGAACAATCGGGAGCATGACATGACCAAGGCGATCGTCATCCGCAGTCTCGGCGGGCCGGAGGTGCTGAAGCTCGAGGACGTGCCGCTCGGCGCGCCGGGGCCGGGCGAAGTGCAGATCAGGCAGGCGGCGGTCGGCCTCAACTTCATCGACGTCTATTTCCGCACGGGCCTCTACAAGACGGATCTGCCCTTCGTTCCGGGCAAGGAAGGCGCCGGCACGGTCACCGCGCTCGGCGAAGGCGTCACGGATTTCGCGATCGGCGATCGTGTTGCCTATGCCTCGGCGGACGGCGCCTATGCGGCGGAACGGAACGTCGCGACGAAACATCTGGTGAAGGTGCCGGACGGCATTTCGCTCGAGACGGCGGCGGCCATGATGCTGAAGGGCATGACGGCGCAATACCTGCTGCTCCAGACCTACAAGGTAAAGCCGGGCAGCGTGATCCTGTTCCATGCCGCGGCCGGCGGCGTCGGCCTGATCGCCGGCCAATGGGCCAAGGCGCTCGGCGCGACGGTGATCGGCACGGCCGGCTCGCAGGCGAAGATCGATCTCGCGCTGGCTCATGGCTACGATCACGTCATCGACTACGGCAAGGAAGATTTCGCCGAACGGGTGCGTGAACTGACGAACGGCGCGGGCGTCGACGTGGTCTACGATTCCGTTGGCAAGGATACGTTTCCCCGGTCGCTGGACTGCCTGAAGCCGCGTGGCCTCTTCGTCAGCTTCGGCAATTCCTCGGGGCCGGTCGACGCCTTCAACATGGGCCTGCTCGCGCAGAAGGGGTCGCTCTTCGCCACGCGCCCCACGCTCTTTGCCTATATCGCGACGCGCGCGGAACTCGATGCATGTGCAAACTCGCTCTTTGATGTTGTGCAAGGCAACAAAGTGCGTATCAATATTAATCAGACTTATCCGTTGGCCGAAGCGGGGCGGGCGCACACGGATTTGGAAACAAGAAAAACGAGCGGAACGACATTGCTCATCCCCTGACAAGGACCCGAACGGGCGCTGGGGAATGGGATCGCAGGGGAAGAGGGGGCAGAGTGTCAGCCGTTGGAGCATCCGAGGGCATGGGCAGTCCGTTATTGGCTGTTCGCAGCCTGACAAAGCTATTTGGTTCGTTTGCCGCCTGCAACGGCATCGACCTGGCCATACAGCCCGGTGAAATCCATGCCCTTCTGGGCGAGAACGGGGCTGGCAAATCCACCCTCGTGAAGATGCTTTTCGGCGTGCTCGCGCCGACGAGCGGTGAGATCGTGTGGAAAGGCGAGTCCGTCCGCATCCCGAGCCCCGGCGCGGCGCGCCGCTTCGGCATCGGCATGGTCTTCCAGCATTTCTCGCTTTTCGAGGCGCTGACAGTCGCGGAAAACATCGCGCTCTCGCTCAGCCCCGGCATTTCGCTGTCGAAAGTCGCCGAGGAAGCCTCTCGCCTGTCGCATCTCTACGGGCTGCCGCTCGATCCGAACGCGCATGTCGCCGACCTTTCGGTGGGCGAGCGCCAGCGCATCGAGATCGTGCGCGCGCTGCTGCAGAACCCGGAACTGATCATCCTCGACGAGCCGACCTCGGTGCTGACGCCGCAGGAGGCGGACCGGCTGTTCGAGACGCTCGACAAGCTCAAGGCCGAGGGCCGCTCGGTCCTCTATATCAGCCATCGTCTGGAAGAGGTGCAGCGCATCTGCGACCGCGCCACGGTTCTGCGTCACGGCAAGGTCACCGGCGCGTGCGATCCGCGCAAGGAAACGCCGGCCTCGCTCGCCCGCATGATGGTCGGCAGCGACGTCGCCTCGGTCAGCGCGGCCGGCACGAACGCCAAGGGCAATGTTCTGCTGGAGGCGCGCCATCTCAGCGTGCCGGCGAGGACGCCCTTTGCTGTCGCGCTCAAGAATGTCTGCCTCAAGGTC
The DNA here is from genome assembly GCF_020883495.1 of Shinella zoogloeoides. Classification (NCBI taxonomy): domain Bacteria; kingdom Pseudomonadati; phylum Pseudomonadota; class Alphaproteobacteria; order Hyphomicrobiales; family Rhizobiaceae; genus Shinella; species Shinella zoogloeoides. The sequence continues at coordinate 1,550,799 of NZ_CP086610.1, forward strand.
CGTGGCGGCGAAGTCCTCGCCATCGCCGGTGTCGCCGGCAACGGGCAGGGCGAGCTTTTCGATGCGCTTTCCGGCGAATATCCGGTGGCGGATGCTTCCGCCGTCTTCATCCGGGAAAAAGCGGCCGGCAATCTCGGCATCACCGCCCGCCGCCTGATGGGTGCGGGTTTCGTGCCGGAGGAGCGCCATGGCCACGCGGCCGTTCCGGGCCTGCCGCTCTCCGACAATCTCGTGCTGGCGCGCAGCCAGTCCGACCGCAAGACGTTCCTTGCCGGCGGCATCCTCGGCATCATCCGTCATGCCGTCGTGCGCATCGCCTCGCGTCGCATCTCGGAAACCATGGATGTGCGCAAGAGCGGGGAGGACCCGGCGGCAGGCTCGCTTTCCGGCGGCAATCTGCAAAAGTATATCGTCGGCCGCGAGCTGGACCGCCAGCCGGCGGTGCTGATCGTCAACCAGCCGACCTGGGGCGTCGATGCGGGCGCAGCAAGCCGCATCCGTCAGGCGCTGGTCGATCTCGCCAAAGCAGGTTCCGCCGTGCTGGTGATTAGCCAGGATCTCGACGAGATTTTCGAGGTGGCGACGAAAATCGCCGTCATTAGCGAGGGACGGCTGTCCGACGCCTATCCGGCCCATGAACTGACGCGTGAAAAGATCGGTCTCCTGATGGGCGGCATGTACGGCAAGACGGAAGGCGAAGGGGCGGCCCATGCGCATTGAACTCGAAAAACGCCCCAATCCGTCCCGGCTTTTCTCCATTCTCTCGCCGTTCCTGGCGCTTGGCCTGACAGTCGTTGCCGGCGGCATCATGTTCGCGCTGCTCGGCAAGAGCCCGGGGTCGGCGCTCTACAGCTTCTTCATCGAGCCGCTGCTCGATGTCTGGTCGCTGCACGAGATCGCCATCAAGGCCGCGCCGCTGATCCTGATCGGCGTCGGCCTTTCCGTCTGCTACCGCTCGAACAACTGGAACATCGGTGCGGAGGGCCAGTTCATCGCGGGCGCCATTGCCGGCGCCATCGTGCCGGTGGTCTTCCATGAATGGCATTCGCCGCTCGTCCTGCCGCTGATGCTGGTCTTCGGCATGATCGGCGGCGCGCTCTATGCCGCCATCCCCGCCTTCCTCAAGGCGCATATGAACACCAACGAGATACTGACGAGCCTGATGCTGGTCTATATCGCCCAGCTCTTCCTCGACTGGCTGGTGCGCGGCCCCTGGCGCAGCCCGGATGCCTATAACTTCCCTGTGACGCGCGACTTCGCGCCGGAAGCGATCCTGCCGGAACTCGTCTCCTCCGGCAGGGCCAATCTCGGCTTCGCCTTCGCCATCATCGCCGCTATCGTACTCTGGATCATGATGCGCTATACGCTGAAGGGCTTCGAGATCACCGTGCTCGGCCAGTCGGAGCGGGCAGGGCGCTTTGCCGGCTTCTCCTCCAGACGCATGATCTGGTTCTCCATGCTGCTCTCCGGCGCGCTCGCCGGCCTTGCCGGCATTTCCGAAGTCAGCGGCACCATCGGCAAGCTGCAACCGATCATCTCGCCCGGCTACGGCTTCACCGCCATCATCGTCGCCTTCCTCGGCCGCCTCAATCCGCTCAGCATCGTCGCGGCGGGCCTCTTCCTCGCGCTTACCTATGTCGGCGGCGAGGCGGTGCAACTGACGCTCAGCGTCTCCGACAAGGTCACGCGCGTCTTCCAGGGGCTGCTGCTCTTCTTCGTGCTCTCCTGCGACACGCTCATTCTGTACAAAATCCGGCTGGTCTTCTCGCGCCTCGGCCGCGGCAACGAGGGGGGAGCGCACTGATGGGCATGATCGAGGCAATCCTTCTCACCGTGATCACGGCAGCCACGCCGCTGGTGCTCGCCTCCGTCGGCGAGCTCGTCACCGAGCGCACCGGCGTGCTCAATCTCGGCGTGGAGGGCATGATGGTGATGGGGGCGGCCATCGCCTTCGCCGCCACGCAGGTCACAGGCTCGCCCTATATCGGCATCCTCGCCGGCATCGCCGGCGGCGCGCTGTTCTCGCTGCTCTTCGGCTTCCTGACGCTGACGCTCGTCGCCAATCAGGTGGCGACCGGCCTTGCCTTGACCATTCTCGGCCTCGGCGTTTCGGGCCAGATCGGCGAACCCTATGTCGGCATGTCCGGCGCAAGGCTCGAGCCGATCACGATCCCGCTTCTGGCCGATATTCCCTTCATCGGCCCGCTGCTCTTCAAGCAGGACATCATCTTCTACATTTCGATCGCGCTGGTGATCGGCGTGAACTGGTTCCTGTTCAAGAGCCGCGCGGGCCTGAAGATCCGCGCCATCGGCGACAACCACGCCTCCGCCCATGCGCTCGGCATCCATGTCATCCGCACGCGCTATCTCGCCGTGATGTTCGGCGGGGCCTGCGCGGGCCTTGCCGGCGCGCAGCTTTCGCTGGTCTACACGCCGCAATGGGTGGAAAACATGTCGGCGGGGCGCGGCTGGATCGCGCTGGCGCTGGTGGTCTTCGCTTCCTGGCGGCCCTGGCGCGTGCTGCTCGGCGGTTATCTCTTCGGCGCGGTGTCGATCAGCCAGCTTCACGCACAGGCCTTCGGTATCGGCATCCCCTCGCAGTTCCTGTCGGCGCTCCCCTACGCCGCCACGATCATCGTGCTCATCCTGATCTCGCACAATCGACGTATGACGCTGATCAACACACCCGCCTCTCTCGGCAAGCCGTTCGTTCCCGACCGGTGAGAAAGACGGAAAACGACCACTCCAACCCCAGAGGATAAAATGAAGAAAATCATTCTCGCTCTCGCAACCTCCGCCGCCGTTCTCGGCTTCGCCGTCGCGGCAAGCGCGCAGGACAAGACGAAAATCTGCTTCATCTATGTCGGCTCCAAGACGGATGGCGGCTATTCGGAAGGCCACGACCGCGGTCGCCAGGAACTCGAAAAGGCGCTGGGCGACAAGATCGAGACCGCCTTCCTCGAAAACGTGCCGGAAGGCCCGGATGCCGAACGCGCCGTCGAGCGCATGGCGCGCTCGGGCTGCGCCCTCGTCTTCACCACGTCCTTCGGCTTCATGGACGCGACGATCAAGGTCGCCCAGAAGTTCCCGGACGTGAAGTTCGAGCACGCGACCGGCTTCAAGAGCGCCGAAAACGTCGGCACCTACAATGCCCGCTTCTATGAAGGCCGCTATATTCAGGGCGTGATCGCCGCCAAGATGTCCAAGAAGGGCGTCGCCGGCTACATCGCCTCCTTCCCGATCCCGGAAGTCGTGATGGGCATCAACGCCTTCATGCTTGGCGCGCAGTCCGTCAACCCGGACTTCAAGGTCAAGATCGTCTGGGCCAACACCTGGGCCGATCCGGGCAAGGAAGCCGACGCCGCCAAGGCGCTGGCCGACCAGGGCGTCGACATCCTGACGCAGCACACCGACTCGACCGCGCCGATGCAGGTCGCCGCCGAACGCGGCATCCACGCCTTCGGCCAGGCCTCGGACATGATCGCGGCCGGCCCGAACACCCAGCTCACCGCCATCGTCGACACCTGGGGCGCTTACTACATCAAGCGCACGCAGGCGGTTCTCGACGGCACCTGGAAGTCGGAGCAGATCTGGGACGGCCTGAAGGACGGCATCCTGACGATGGCGCCCTATACCAACATGCCCGACGACGTGAAGAAGGCCGCCGAGGATGTCGAGGCGAAGATTCGCTCCGGCGAACTGCATCCCTTCACCGGCCCGGTCAAGAAGCAGGACGGCTCCGAATGGCTGGCGGCCGGCAAGGTTTCTGACGACGGCACGCTGCTCGGCATGAACTTCTACGTCGCCGGCGTGGACGACAAGCTGCCGCAGTAATTCGCGGCTTATGCGGACGGCGGAAAGGCGCTCCGGACGGGAGCGCCTTTCTCGTCTGTCGAGAGGGCCACGCGCGCGGAAGCAGGCGAGGCCCTATCCCCTTGTTTGTATGTGGCTGCGAGCGCAAAACCGCTTCGCACTTTTGCTGGATTTGCTCTATACCAGCGCAATGCTTCCGGAACAGACGGGGTGTTTCGGACCGGAGGAGGGGACGATTTTTGCGCAAGGGATTGCTTGAGACGGTCATCAACGGGCTGAACACGCGCACCAGTCATGCGCAGGTGGTCAACGAGCTGGGCCTTGCCATCATCGCAGGGGAGTATCCCGTCGGCGCGACTCTGCCGGGCGATGCGGAGCTTGCCGCGCGCTTCAAGGTATCGCGCACAGTGCTGCGCGAGGCGATGAAGACGCTCGCCGCCAAGGGTCTTGTCGTGCCGCGCGCACGCATCGGCACGCGCGTCACGCCCAACACGCAATGGAACCTTTTCGACAGCGATATCCTGACCTGGTATTTCGCCGTCGGCATCGACGAAAGCTTCCTCCTGCACCTTTCCGAGGTGCGCCTTGCCTTCGAACCGCACGCCGCCGCGCTTGCGGCGCGCCACGCCACCGAAGCCGATATCAGCCAGATGATGCGCCTTGCCGTGGCCATGGGCGATACGTCGCATACGGCCGAATCGCTGGCGCTCGCGGACCTGAGATTCCACCTCTCGGTACTGGACGCCTCGCGCAACCCCTTCCTACGCACGGTCGGCAGCCTGATCGAGGCGGCGCTCGTCGGCGCCTTCAAGCTTAGCTCGCCGGCGGCCGATCTCGGCAAGATGGGCGAAGTGGCGGCAACCCATATCCGTATCGTCGAGGAAATCGACCGGCGGGACGAGGAGGGCGCGCGCCGCGCGATGGAGAACGTCATCCGCGTCGGCCGGGAACGCGTGGTTCAGGCGCTGCGCGAAGAAGAATAATCCGAGCATGCGAAAACGAGCGGCCTGTATGCGGGCCGCCCTCGCAGTCAATCGTCGTTGCTGGCGTTCAGCTCTTCCGGCCGCTTGCCCTCGCTGGAGGCATGCGCCGCGACGAGCTGCGCCGATCCCATGGCCTGATAGAGATTGAACAACGCCTCGCTTGCCCGCGCGGCGAGGCGGAACCAGTCGGAATTGCCCGCGATGGCGGGATGGTGGAGGAGCTGGTCGTCGACGAGGTCGAGCACGATGGAGGTCGTATGCACCGCCTCGTGGAAGCCGAAGGAGCCGGATGCATAGTGCGCCAGCAGTTCCGGCGGCGTCATGGCGCGCTCGTCCGCCAGAAGATCGAGCTGTTTCAGCCGTTCGTCCTCGAGTTCGATATCGGTGCTTTCCAGCATGTCTGTCTCCGTTGCCTTTGCTGGGTCAGAAGTAATCGAGCCGCACCCGGCGGCGGATCAGCAGGATCGAGCGGTCCGGCTGGATCTGATAGGTCTCGAAGACCTCCCGGCCGGGGCGGTCGCGGAACCGATGCTCGAATGTGCTGCCGACGGGCGCTTTCATCAGCCGCGTGCGCGGCTGGTGGCCACCATAGGTGATGCTGCCGGGAATAGGCTCGATGCCGACGCCGGTCGTGGGCGTGCAGGCGCAAAGCGCAAGGACGGCGAACAGGGGCAGGGCGGTGCGGATCATGTCAGGAACCTTTCGCCATATAATCTAGCACATTGCACGCCAGAGAAAACGGGCGGCCGAGGCCGCCCGTTCCGGAATGTTCAGCCCTGCGGCGTCAGCGTGACCGAGGTGCCGGTCGCCGCGAGGTTGAGGCCGATCTGGCCGCTGATGCTGACGGTCTGCAGGTGGATCGATCCCGACGTGCCGCCGATCAGCACATTGGTGCCGATGCCGACGCCGACCGTCGCTTCGGCCGTTGCGCCCTGGTAGAGGCCACCGAGCGAACCCTGGTGATAGCCCGCAGTCGGCGCGAAGACCGCCCAGACGATGCGGCCCTGCGTGGTGAAGCCGAGATCGACGCCCATCTTGCGGATGACGCCGCTATAGCTGTCACGCTCGCCGCCGCTCGTGCTGAACACGCAATCGATGGTCTTGGCCGAGCCAAGCACATAACCGACCCCGCCGCCGACATCGCAGGTCAGCATGCCGATCTTCACGCCGTCGCGCGCGCCGTTGTCGACATAGGTCGGCGCCTTGTCGCGGGAAACCATGTCCGCTGCGCCGGCCGTCGTCGCGAGAGCCTGCGCAAGCGTCAGGGCCAGCACGGTTCCAAGCTTCTTGTTCATCTGTGCACTCCTTCTAGCTGGCACGATAATGGCGAATCCGGTGCATTGGTTCCCGGCCGCAAGGCTACCTCATGGCGAAGAACGTGGCGGAGTGTGGGCGAAGGGGCCGCCCGCCACAGGAAGTTGCGCCTGTCGACGGCTCATAAGGCCCCGACATGAAAAAAGCCCGGCCGAGACGGCCGGGCTTCGTGTTTTCGGTGTCGCTTCGTTCAGCGCTTGGAAACCGGCACGTAGTCGCGCTTGGGCGCGCCGATATAAAGCTGGCGCGGACGGCCGATGCGCTGTTCCGGGTCTTCGATCATCTCGTTCCACTGGGCAATCCAGCCGACCGTGCGGGCGAGCGCGAAAAGCACCGTGAACATGGTGGTGGGGAAGCCGAGCGCCTTCAACGTGATGCCGGAATAGAAATCGATGTTCGGGTAGAGCTTCTTCTCGATGAAGTACTCGTCCGTCAGCGCGATGCGCTCCAGTTCCATCGCGACTTCCAGCATCGGGTCGTCCTTGATGCCGAGTTCGGTCAGAACCTCGTGCGTCGTCTTCTGCATGATGCGTGCGCGCGGGTCGTAGTTCTTGTAGACGCGGTGGCCGAAGCCCATCAGGCGGAACGGATCGTTCTTGTCCTTGGCGCGCGCCACATATTCCGGAATCCGCTCGACCGAGCCAATTTCGGCCAGCATGTTGAGCGCCGCCTCGTTGGCGCCGCCATGGGCCGGGCCCCAAAGGCAGGCGATACCAGCCGCGATACAGGCGAACGGGTTGGCACCCGAAGAGCCGGCGAGGCGGACGGTGGAGGTGGATGCGTTCTGCTCGTGGTCGGCATGCAGGATGAAGATGCGGTCCATGGCGCGCGAAAGCACCGGGTTCACATTATATTCCTCGCACGGAACGGCAAAGCACATGCGCAGGAAGTTCGACGCGTAGTCGAGGTCGTTCTTCGGGTAAACGAAGGGCTGGCCGATATGATACTTGTAGGCCATGGCGGCGATCGTCGGCATCTTGGCGATCATGCGCAGCGAGGCGACCATGCGCTGGTGCGGATCGGTAATGTCGGTCGAGTCGTGATAGAAGGCGGAGAGCGCGCCGACGCAGCCACACATGACGGCCATCGGGTGGGCGTCGCGGCGGAAGCCGGTGAAGAAACGGCTCATCTGCTCATGCACCATGGTGTGGTGCGTCACGCGGTAATCGAAGTCGTCCTTCTGGGTCTTGGTGGGCAGTTCGCCGTACAACAGAAGGTAGCAGACTTCGAGGAAGTCGCCGTGCTCGGCAAGCTGCTCGATCGGGTAGCCGCGGTGCAGCAGCACGCCCTCGTCGCCGTCGATATAGGTGATCTTGGATTCGCACGAGGCGGTGGAGGTGAAGCCGGGGTCGTAGGTGAAGGCGCCGGTATGCTTGTAGAGCGTGCCGATGTCGATCACATCGGGGCCGATCGTCCCGGATCGCGTCGGCAGGTCGACTGTCTTGTCACCGATGGATACACCCGCGCTTTTTCCTGTCATAACGATCCTCCGTTGTTTCGAATGGCGGCACGAAAGCGTGCCTCAGCCATGAACATGTTCGTTTTGCTAGCCCATTTACGGCACCCTGCCAAGCGATACGAAAGGCAAATTGTGCATTGCGGAAACAGGCTTTCCGGCAACGCAATATCTACCCTTTATGCGAAGTTGCAAGCAACCTTTGAGAGTGCTCTTTAAATTATGGAGGGCGCATCCTTTCTGTCTGACTTAGCAATTGTCATGCATACTGAAGATTGAAGATTTCTTCGTTCGATTGCACAATGGAGAGGGGACAAAGGGGCCGGGACATGGCCGAGGGGGAGATCGCCGAGCGCGAGGAGGCGCCCGAAGCCTATGGCTGGCGGGCAACGGCCGAGCATGGCGGTGTGCCGCCCCCCGTTTCCTTCGCGCCATCGCCCCCGGGGACATGGTCCGCCGGATTGTCTCGCATGGCCGTCCGGCTCGGCGGCAGGCTGGCAGCGCGTCGGGCGTTTGCGCTCGACTTCGCGCGCGAGCGGGCACATGGCCATTTCTTCCTGTTCATTCCCGTTTTCCTCGGGGTCGGAGCTGCGCTCTGGTTTGCCGCCGCATCCGACCCTTCGCCCTTGCTGCTGGGGCCGCTCGCCTTCGTGACATTCTGGCCCGCCTGGCGTCTGCGGCACCGGGAAGACTGGACGGCATTGGCCGCCGGCGGCGCATTCCTCGTTCCAATCGGCATGCTGCTGGCGGCGGGCGAAAGCCGGCGGCTCGATACGGTCATCCTCGATGCGCCGGTAACGAGCGAAATCGCCGGTCGGGTGCTGTCGCGGGAGAGCGACGAGAAGGGGGCGATCCGCTATCGCATCGCGCTCGAGGCGACGCGCGATCCCGTGCTGAAGCGCATGCCGAAGACCGTGACGCTGCTGGCCCGAAGCCGGCACGCTCCCGTTGCCATTGGCGGCGGGATCAAGGGCCGCGCGCGGCTCAATCCGCCGTCGGGACCGGCGCTGGCGGGTCTCAACGACTTCGCCTTCGACGCCTATTTCGCCGGCAATGGCGCGGTCGGTTATTTCTACAGCAGGCCGGAAACGTTTCCGGTCCCGCAGGCGCACATGACCGACCGGATACGGCAGGAGATCGCAACGTGGAGAAACAACCTTACCGAGCATATCCGAGGCCGTATCGGCGGGGATGCGGGTGCGATCGCCGCCGCGCTGGTGACGGCCGAACAGCGCGCCATCGATCCCGAAACGGTGGAGGCCCTGCGGCAGGCCGGGCTTGCCCATGTCCTTGCCATTTCGGGCCTCAACATGGTGCTGGCCGCCGGCACCTTCCTGGTCGGCGCGCGCGGATTGATGGCCGCGATCCCCGGTTTCGCCGAGCGCTATCCCGCACGCAAGATCGCCGCCGCCGGGGCGCTGGTCATGGTCACGCTCTACATCCTCGTATCGGGCGGCGCGATCTCGGCGGTGCGATCCTGGATCATGATCTGCGTCATGCTCGTCGCCGTGCTGTTCGGGCGCTCCGCGATCAGCCTGCGCAATGTGGCGATTTCCGCGATCCTCATTCTGGCGGTCACGCCTTCGGCCGTCACCAATCCGGGTTTCCAGATGTCCTATGCGGCGACGCTCGGCCTCGTCGCCGGCTATGCGGCCTGGCGGGAGAGGCCGATCCGGCGGGAAAACCGGGGAGGGCCGCTACGGCTTTTCGGCGGGGCGCTCGGCCGCTTCCTCGGCGGCCTTCTCCTGTCGTCGCTGATCGGCGGCGTTGCGACGCTGATCTATTCCATCGGCCACTTCCATCGCATCCCGGCCTATGGCCTTGCCGGCAACCTGCTGGCCATGCCGGTCATCGGCGCGATCGTCATGCCCTTCGGCCTTATTGCCGTGCTGCTGATGCCTTTCGGTCTCGATGCGATCCCGTTCGCCATCATGGGGAAGGGCATCGAATGGATGATCGCGTTCTCGACTTGGGTCGCCGGCTGGAAGGGCGAGATCGTCACCGGCCGCATTCCGCCGCTCGCCTTTTTACTCATCGGCATGGGCGGCGGCCTCGTCTGCATCCTGCGCACACGTCTGCGCCATGTCGGCACGCTGCTCGTCCTGTCGGGCATCGGCGTGGCCTTGTGGCCCGGCGGCCGCCCCACGCCGGAGGTCCTCGTCTCGGAGGACGGCCGCCTCGTCGCCATCCTGTCCGCAGAGGCGACGGCGACGAACCGTGCCCGGCCACCGGCTTTCATCTACGATCAATGGCGGCGCGCGCTCCGGCTTGCCGATCTGGCGAAGCCCGATATGCGCAAGACTGCAGGGCTGATGCTGGAGAACGAGGCCAAGGTGGACGCGGACCCGCAGGAACGGCCCCGTCGCAAGGCGGACCGGCAAAAGGCGAAAGCCGCCCTGACCAGCGCAATCGATACATCGAGAAAGACGGGCGGCTTCGTTTGCGAGGCAAAGGCCTTTTGCGCGGCCGTCTCGCCCAGCGGCTGGCGAATCGTTACGATCGAGGACACCGCTTTCCTCGGGATCGCCTGCGACGGGGCGGATCTGGTCGTCGCGCCCTTCGCCCTGCGCCTCGACGCCTGCCGTTCCGGCGCGCGGCTGGTAACCGCCCGACACCTGCGGCGCACCGGCGCACTGGAAATCCAGCCCGCCGGGGGCACCGCATCTTCCGCGCTCTCGAATGCCGACTTCACAGCCGCAGTCGAAACGCTCCGCCGCCCGTGGTCAAGGCACCGCACCTATGACTGGCGCACAGAAAGCTTCGAACCTGAAGCGGAAGATCAGTTATAGCGGCGGATGAGGCCGACGAGCTTGCCCTGGATTTTCACACGGTCGGGGCCGAAGATGCGGGTCTCATAAGCCGGATTGGCGGCTTCGAGGGCAATGGAGGCGCCCTTGCGGCGGAAGCGCTTCAGGGTGGCTTCCTCGTCATCGACGAGCGCGACGATGATTTCGCCGGGATTGGCGCTGCTCGCATTGCGGATGATCACCGTGTCGCCGTCGAGAATGCCGGCCTCGATCATCGAATCGCCCTTGACCTCCAGCGCATAGTGCTCGCCGCTACCGATCATCTCGGCCGGTACGGTGATGTCATGGGTGTTGTTCTGGATGGCCGAGATCGGCACGCCGGCGGCGATGCGCCCCATGACGGGAACGGAGACTGAAGAGGATATCTCCGCCGGGACTGTGCGCTGGGCGGGAGCGGCCGGCGGCACGGCCGGCTTGCCGCGGCTGCCCTCGATGACGGAGGGCGAGAAGCCGCGGCGGGGCTGCAGGCTCGGCGAATAGGCGTCGGGCAGCTTGATCACCTCCAACGCGCGCGCCCTGTTGGGCAGGCGGCGGATGAAGCCGCGCTCCTCCAGCGCCGTGATGAGGCGATGGATGCCGGATTTGGAGGCAAGATCGAGGGCATCCTTCATCTCGTCGAAGGAGGGCGGAATGCCGGATTCCTTCATACGCTCATGAATGAACAGCAGGAGTTCCTGTTGTTTGCGCGTCAGCATGGCCTCTCCACCGAGAATCGTGAAACAAATCCAGAACAGACACTATCTGTTCCATATGTGTTCCGCAAGGGGCTGCTGATACAATAACGCTACTCAAGGTGTCGGTTCGCGCAGGAGCAGGACCTTGCACGGCGATCCCGCAGCCATGGCCGGGGCCTGGGGCGGGCGGACCAGCAGGCCTTCCGCTTCCGCGAAGGTCTTCATCATCGAAGAATCCTGCTTGCCGAAGGGGGTCACGAGCAGTTCGCCGGCCGGGCCGCGCGTCACGCGGGCGCGGACATAGTCCTGCCGATGATCGTTTTCCTTGACCGGCACGGCCGCAACGGCGTCCCGCAGGCGGTCCTTCGGCGGCAGATGCGAGAGGCGGCGGACGAGAGGTTCGAGGAACAGCAGCGAGCAGACGAGGCTGGAGACGGGGTTGCCGGGCAGGCCGACGACCTGGATTTCGCCGAGGCGGCCGACCATCAACGGCTTTCCGGGGCGCATGGCGATGCGCCAGAAATCGAGCTCCATGCCCGCTTCGCCGAGCACCGGCTGGACAAGGTCGAAATCGCCGACGGAGGCGCCGCCGAGCGTCACCAGCACGTCGATATCGAGCGAAAGGGCATTTCGCACCGCATCGAGGATCGCCTGCTTGTCGTCACGCACGATGCCGAGGTCGACGATGTCCGCACCGGCGCTGCGGGCGATGGCGGCGACGCCGTAGGTGTTGGAGGCGATGATCTGGCTCGCGCCCGGCGGCGTGCCGGGCGGCACCAGCTCGTCGCCCGTCGCCAGAAGGGCGACGCGCGGGCGGGTGTAAACGGTCAGTTCCGGGTGGTTCATCGCGGCGGCGACGGTGAGGCGGCCCGGATCGAGCACGTCTCCGGCCTTCAGGACGACTTCACCTTCGTGGAAATCCTGGCCGCGCGGGCGGATATGGCGACCCTTCGGGGTGAGGAAGGTGGTGCGGATGCGGCCGTCCTCCAGCACCTCGGCGTCTTCCTGCAACAGCACGGTATCGGCAAAGGCGGGGAGCGGCGCGCCGGTAAAGATGCGCACGGCCTCGCCGGGGCCTGCGCCCCCCTCGAAGGCGTGGCCGGCCGCGGAGGTGCCGACGACCTTGAGGACGGAGCCGAGCGCGGGGATGTCCGCATGGCGCAGGGCATAGCCGTCCATCGCGGAATTGTCGAAGGGTGGCTGGGTGAGGCGGGCGGCGACATCCTCGGCAAGCACGCGGCCTTCCGCCTGATGAAGCGGGACCTTCTCCGTCCGTCGCACCGGCCTTGCCGCGCAAAGCAGGCGTTCAAGGGCGTCGGCGACGGGCAGAAGGGACATCAGGCCTCTCCGCGTCTGTAGTCGCCGGAACGGCCGCCGGATTTTTCACGCAGCCGCACGCCGCCGATCTCCATCTCGCGGTCGGCCGCCTTGGCCATGTCGTAGATGGTGAGGCAGGCGACGCTGACGGCCGTCAGCGCCTCCATCTCCACGCCGGTGCGGCCGGTAAGCTTGGCCATGGCCTCGACGCGCAAGCCGGGAAGGGCGCGGTCCTCGCGGATCTCGACGGCCACCTTGGTCAGCATCAGGGGATGGCAGAGCGGGATGAGGCTGGAGGTCTGCTTGGCGGCCATGATGCCGGCAAGGCGCGCCGTGCCGATCACGTCGCCCTTCTTGGCGTCGCCCTTGAGGATGAGGTCGAGCGTTGCCGGCGCCATGCGGATGAAGCCCTCGGCGAGCGCGATGCGCACCGTCTCGGCCTTGTCGCCGACATCCACCATATTGGCTTCGCCTGAAGCATCGATATGGGTGAGTTTCGTCATTCGGCGGCCAGCATGCCGGCATTGCCGGTCAGGAGTTCGCGCGTCGCGGCCGTCACGTCGTCCTTGCGCATCAGGCTTTCGCCGACGAGGAAGGTGGAGATGCCGACCTTGCCGAGGCGCTGGCAATCGGCGTGGGTGAAGATGCCGCTTTCGCCGACGAGCAGCCGATCCTCCGGCACCATGCCGGCAAGCTTCTCCGAAACCGCAAGATCGACCTCGAAGGTGCGCAGGTTCCGGTTGTTGACGCCGACGAGCTTGGACTTCAGCTTCAGCGCACGCTCCATTTCCGCTTCGTCATGCACTTCGATCAGAACGTCCATGCCGAGCGAGAAGGCGGCGTCCTCCAGCATTTTCGCGGTGTCGTCGCTGAGCGAGGCCATGATGAGGAGGATGCAATCCGCACCCCAGGCGCGCGCTTCCAGCACCTGGTAGCTGTCGAACATGAAGTCCTTGCGCAGCGCCGGCAATGCGCAGGCCTCGCGCGCGGCGGTCAGGAATTCCGGCGCACCCTGGAAGCTCGGCGTGTCCGTCAGCACGGAAAGGCAGGCGGCGCCCCCGGCCTCATAGGCTTTCGCAAGCGCCGGCGGATCGAAATCCGGGCGGATGAGACCCTTGGAGGGGCTTGCCTTCTTGATCTCGGCGATGAGGCCGAAGCGGCCTTCCGCTTTCTTGCCCACAAGGCTGGCGAAGAAGCCGCGCGGCGGCTCCTGATCACGGATGCGCGCGCGAAGCTCGGCAGGAGCGATACGCGCCTTGGCGGCGGCGATCTCTTCCAGCTTGTAGGCTTCGATCTTCTTCAGAATGTCGGTCATGGCCAATCCTAGTCCGTCCCGCCCTCGTTGGAAACCGCAACGAGGCGTTCCAGCGCGGCGCGGGCGCGGCCGCTTTCAAGGGATTCGGTGGCAAGCTTCATGCCTTCGCCGAGCGTCTGCGCCTTGCCGGCGACGACGAGCGAGGCGGCGGCGTTCGCCAGCGAAATATCGCGATACGGCATATGAGCGCCGCCGAGCACGGAAAGGAGGGCGGCGGCATTGTGCGCGCCGTCGCCGCCGCGCAGGTCGTCTAGCTTCACCTGCGGCAGGCCGAAATCGGCGGGCGTCAGCTCGAAGGTGCGAATCTTGCCGTTTTCCAGCGCCGCGACCTGCGTCACGCCCGTCGTGGTCACTTCGTCGAGGCCTTCGCCATGCACGACCCAGATGCTTTCCGAGCCGAGGTCGCGCATCACCTCGGCGATCGGCACCAGCCATTGCGGCGAGAACACGCCGAGGAGCTGGCGCTTGACGCCGCCGGGGTTGGAGAGCGGGCCGAGCAGGTTGAAGATCGTGCGCGTGCCGAGTTCGACGCGCGACGGGCCGACATGCTTCATGGCGGGGTGATGCAACTGCGCGAACATGAAGCCGAGGCCTGCGTCATGCACGCAGCGGGCAATATCGGCCGGGCCGATATCGAGCTTGACGCCGAGGCAGGAGAGGGCGTCCGCCGTGCCCGACTTGGAGCTGAGCGCCCGGTTGCCGTGCTTGGCGACGGGAACGCCGGCGCCCGCGACGACGATCGCCGCAAGCGTCGAGATATTGTAGGTGCCCGCGCCGTCGCCGCCCGTACCGACGATATCCATGGCGTCGGCCGGCACGTTCACCGGCAGCATGCGGGCGCGCATGGAGCCGACGGCGCCGTAGATCTCGTCCACGGTCTCGCCGCGCACGCGCAAGGCCATCAGGAAGCCGCCGATCTGCGAGGGCGTGGCGGCGCCCGACATGATGATCTCGAACGCGCCGCGCGCATCCTCGCGGTCGAGCGCGCTGCCGGCGGCGACCTTGGCGATATAGGGTTTCAGGTCGGACATGCGGCTCCTCTTTCCCTTACCGCGCGAGGCTCTGTTCGGCGAGCGTGCGATTGATGGAGACACCGTAGGCCGACTGGAGCGAGCTGACCATCTGGTCGAGGATATCGTCGCCGCTGGTGCGCGCGACAGCCTGGATCTGCTGCTCGTCGTTGGTCAGCGCGTCGGTTGCCGCATCGTTCACTTCGGTCACCTTCAGGAGAATTTGGCCTTCGCCGTCGACGCCGGGCGTGCTGGCGACATGGCCGAGCGGACCGGCGAAGGCGGCAGCCACGGCGGCCGGGCCGAGGACCGGGTCTTCGGCGCCGCGGTGCAAGCCCGTCTTGGTCTCGACGGCCATGCCGAGTTCGCCGGCAATCGCGGCGAGTCCGCCGCCCTTGCGCACACGCTCCGCCAGCTCTTCCGCCTTCTTGGCGAGCGCCTGGCGCTGCTGTTCGGCCGTCCAGTCCGCCACCACGCGGTCGCGAACCTCGTCGAGCGTACGGTCGCGATCCGGGATCACGTCGAGCACCTCATACCACGCATAGCCCTCGCGGCCGACATTGAGCGGCTGGGTCTCCATGCCGACCTCGGTCTTGAACACTTCGCCGAGCAGCGCCGCTTCTTCCGGCAGGCCGGCGACTTCCTCGCCCTTCTGGTCGTTGCCCTGCGCGTCGATCGCCTCGATGGTGACGGCCTTCAGGTTGTTCTTGGCGGCAGCCTCGACGAGGCTGAGGCCCTCGGCGCGGCTGTCCTCGATACGGTCATGCACGGCGAGGATGCCGTCGGCGGCTTCCGCGAGCGCCAGTTCGCCCCGCAGTTCTTCCTTGACCTCTTCGAAGGTCTTCAGGGTTTCCGGACGGATATTCGTCACGCGCAGGATGATCGGGCCGAAGGTGCCGTCGATGACCGGCGTCGTGCCGCCGTTCTCGGCAACCGCGAAGGCGGGCTCGGCCAGTTTCTGGTCGGGAACGTTCGCCTCGGTGAAGTCGCCCAGCAGCACGTCGGCCGCCGTCTTGCCCTGTTCGGCGACGATAGCGTCGAAGGTCGTGCCGGCGGCAAGCTTGGCCGCCGCGGCATCGGCGCTGGCGCGATCCTTGAAGGTCAGTTGCTCGATGGTGCGCAGCGCCGGCGTGCGGTACTTTTCCTTGTTCTTCTCGTAATCGGCCTGAAGCGCCTCGTCGGTGATCGTCGAGGCGTCCGCGATGTCCTTCGGCTCCAGCGCAATATAGACGAACTTGCGGTATTCCGGCGCGCGGTACTTGGCCTTGTTCTGCTCGAACCAGGGTGCGAGCACATCGTCGCCCGGCGTCTTGACGGGGTCGATATTGGCATTGCTGAGCAGCAGGAAGTCGATGCTGCGCGCCTCGTTGCGATACTGGCGCAGCGCATCCGTCAGCACATCGGGGGCCTTGTAGCCATCCGACACGGCTTCCACGACCTGGGTGCGGATCGCGACCTGGCTGCGGTTGCTGATATAGTCGCTCTCGCGCAGGCCCGCATTGCGCAGGATCGCGGAGAAGGCGGCGCGGTCGAACTGGCCGCCGGCGCCGTGGAAGGCCGGATCGTCGGCGATCAACTGGGCGAGGCGACCTTCCGAAAGGCCGAGATTCATGTCGCGCGAGAGCTGGTCGAGCGCGGCGCCGGCGACGAGTTCGGCAAAGACCTGGTTCTCGATGCCGAAGGCGCGGGCCTGTTCGGCGTTCAGCCGCATGCCGAGGCGCTGCGACATGGCGCCGACCTGACGCTCATAGGCGAGGCGGAAGTCCGTCGGCGAAACCTTGACGTCGCCGACCGTGACGACGGCATTGGAGGTTCCGGTGACAAGAGAACTCGAAACACCCCAGACAGCGAAGGAACCGACCAGTACGATCAGCAGGGCTTTTGCCACCCAGGTCTGGGAAGCGCGTCTCAGGGCGTCGAGCATCGTCTAAATTTCCTCATATACGCGGCCATGCGGCCGGAGATCGTCTCTTAACGGAAAGTTTGCGGGAATAGAAGTCCGCAGCATGCCTGCGGCGCCCGGCAGGAGCGGGGCATGGCGCAAACGCGCCGCCGGGCGTCGATTTCTTTTGCCGGCAAAAGAAATTTTTATGAAATTATTGGCAGAATCCGGCCCTATTCCGCTGTCACAATTCAGGAATTCGTGATCGGATGCAGGATTATCCCGGTGAGTCTGTCGCCGGCGGTCGCGTGAGGAGATAAAGAGGTGGAATCCACGATCGTCATGATCAACCTTTTCGGCGCGGTGGCGCTGCTCCTGTTCGGCCTCGCACAGGTGAAGGACGGCATGACGCGGGCCTTCGGGGTCAAGCTGCGCTCCGGGCTGGCGCTCGGCACGCGCGGTCCCTTCCGCTCCTTCTTCGGCGGGTTCGTCGCCACGGTCGCCCTGCAAAGCTCGACCGCCACGGCGCTGATGATCGCCTCGTTCGTGGAAAAGAACCTCGTTCGGGCGCGCATGGCGCAGATCGTGCTGCTCGGCGCCAATATCGGCACCGCCGTCACCGCATGGCTGGTGGCGACGGGCATCGAATCGATCTCGCCCCTCGTCATTCTCGTCGGCGTCGTGCTCTACAAGTCCAGCAGCTCGACCGCCCGGCAGGGGCTTGGTTCCGCACTCGTCGGCATCGGCCTGATGCTGCTCTCGCTGCACCTTTTGAGCCTCGCCACCGAGCCGATGCGCCAGTCTCCGGCGCTCGCCGCCTTCCTGAAGCTGCTGGACGGCGCATGGCCGGCCGCGCTCGCCTTCTCGACGGTGCTCGCCATCATCTCCTCGTCGAGCCTTGCGGTCGTCGTGCTGATCCTGTCGCTGACGGGCATGGGCATCCTCTCGCCGGCATTGACCGTCATCCTCGTGCTCGGCGCCAATCTCGGCGGGGCCGTGCCGCCGGTCATCGCCACGGCCAAGGCGGCGGCATCCGCCCGGCGGGTGACGCTGGGCAATCTCCTGGTGCGCGGCATCGGCTGTCTCGCCGTCCTGCCGTTCGCCGGCCACGTCGCGCAGCTTCTGGCGCTGCTGCCCATCCCGGCGGCCAAGCTGCCGGTCGATGTGCATCTCGCCTTCAATCTCGTCGTGGCTCTGGTGATGTGGCCGCTGTCGGGCGCGCTGTCGCGGCTCATGGAAAAGCTGGTGCCGGAGGAAAAGCAGCCGGAGACCGGGCCGAAATATCTCGACGATTCGGCGCTTGCCAGCCCCGTCGTCGCGCTTTCCGGCGCAACGCGCGAGGTGCTGCGCGTCGGCGATCTCATCGAGGCCATGCTGATCCGCACCATGCGCGCCTTCAACGACAACAACCTTTCCCCGCTTGCCGATGTCGGCGAGCTGGAGCGGCAGGTCGACGCCTTGCAGCAGGAGGTGAAGATCTATCTCTCCCGCCTCGGCCGGCAGGGCGTCACCGGCGAATGCGCGGCGCGCTCCATCGTCATCATCGACTACGCCATCAATCTCGAGCATGTCGGCGACATCATCGAGAAGGGGCTTCAGGAGCAGGTGCGCAAGAAGATCGTCAACGGCCTGAAATTCTCCGAGGACGGCTACAAGGAACTCGCCAATCTCTTCAACCTGACCATCGAGAACCTGCGCATCGCCCAGACCATTTTCGTCACCCGCGATTCCGGCCTTGCCCGCCAGCTCATGGAGGTGAAGGTGGACGTGCGGCGCATGGAGAAGCAGTCGTCCGAGCGCCATCTGGAGCGCCTGCGCGACGGCCGGCTGGACAGCCTCCAGACCAGTTCGCTGCATCTCGACATGCTGCGCGACCTCAAGCGCGTCAACGCGCATCTCGTCTCCGTCGCCTATCCGATCCTCGACGAGAACGGCCTGCTCACCGAAAGCCGTCTGCGCAGCAACGCGAATTGAGGTGCGAAGAAATCCCTTTGTCTCTTTCTATGGCTTTTTGCTAAGGAACGGCGAGAAAGACCGATGAACGAGGGATTCCCATGACCGCTGACCGCACGAAACGCAATTGCCTGGCTGTCATCCTCGCGGCCGGCGAGAGCACGCGGATGAAGTCCTCGCAGTCGAAGGTGCTGCATCCGGTCGCGAACCGCCCGATGATCGCCCATGTCGTCGATGCGCTGGCCAAGGCCGGCATTTCCGAGATCGCGCTGGTGCTTGGCCGCGATGCGGAGAAGGTCGAGGCGGCGGCGCGCAATGCGGGTGTCGCAAGCACGGTCCATATCCAGACCGAACGGCTTGGCACGGCGCATGCCGTGCTTGCCGCGCGCCAAGCCATCGCCAGGGGATACGACGACGTGCTGGTCGTCTTCGGCGATACGCCGCTGATCACCGAAACGCCGCTGATCGCCGCGCGCGATGGCCTTGCGAAGGGCGCGGACGTCGTCGTCATCGGCTTTAAGACGGCGGACCCGACCGGCTATGGCCGCCTGATCACGGAGAACGGCGAACTTCTGGCGATTCGCGAGCACAAGGACGCCAGCGAGGCCGAGCGCGCCATCACCTATTGCAACGGCGGCCTGATGGCCATCGACGGCCGCAAGGCGCTCGACCTCATCGACCGGATCGGCAACGCCAATGCGAAGGGCGAATATTACCTCACCGATATCGTCGAGGTCGTGCGCGCGGCAGGCGGCAGGGCGATTGCCGTCGAAGCGCCGGAGGAGGAGCTGACCGGCTGCAACACGCGCGCCGAGCTTGCCGTCATCGAGCGCCTCTGGCAGCAGCGCCGCCGCCACGAGATGATGATCGACGGCGTCTCGATGATCGCGCCGGAAACCGTCTTCCTGTCCTTCGATACGCGGATCGGCCGCGATGTGACGATCGAACCGAATGTCGTCTTCGGTCCCGGCGTGACGGTGGAAAGCGGCGCGCTCATCCACTCCTTCTCCCATATCGAGGGCGCGCATGTATCTGCGGATGCCGAGGTCGGCCCCTATGCCCGCCTGCGGCCGGGTGCGAATCTCGGGGAGGGCGCGAAGGTCGGCAACTTCACCGAGATCAAGAAGGCGGAGATCGGCCCGGGCGCGAAGGTCAACCATCTCAGCTATATCGGCGATGCCTTCATCGGCGCGCATACCAATGTCGGCGCAGGCACGATCACCTGCAACTATGACGGCATCAACAAGTTCGTGACGCGCATCGGCGAAAACGCCTTCATCGGCTCCAACACCGCGCTCGTTGCGCCCGTCAGCGTCGGCAACGGCGCCTATGTCGCCTCCGGCAGCGTCATCACGGCCGATGTGCCGGACGACGCCGTCGCCTTCGGCCGCGCCCGGCAGGAGAACAAGGAGGGCCGGGCGGTGCTCATTCGCGAACGCAACCAGGCTATCAAGAACGCGAAGAAAAAGGCGGCCGAATAGGCCGGGTACTGGGCGCGCCCACATTACTGCCTGCAATCGAAAGTGAGCATGGCCGTGTTGCGTCGCGGCAAAAAAGCTCTACGAAGGGCGCGACACAGCATTTCGAAAGAGTGGAGCGGCCCATGTGCGGAATAGTCGGTATCGTCGGAAACCAGCCTGTCGCGGGTCGGCTTGTCGATGCCCTGAAGCGCCTTGAATACCGGGGCTACGATTCCGCCGGCGTCGCCACCGTCGTCGACGGCAAGCTCGCCCGCCGCCGGGCCGAGGGCAAGCTGTTCAACCTTGAGAAGCGCCTTTCGGAAGAACCGCTGGCCGGCACCATCGGCATCGCCCACACACGCTGGGCGACGCATGGCGCGCCGACGGAAAACAACGCGCATCCGCATTTCGTGGAAGGCGTCGCCGTCGTCCATAACGGCATCATCGAGAACTTCTCCGAGTTGAAGGACGAGCTTGCCGCCGCCGGCGCGACCTTCGTCACGCAGACCGACACGGAAGTGGTCGCGCAGCTCGTCGCAAAATTCCGCCGCGACGGCCTTGGCCGCCGCGAGGCGATGCACGCCATGCTGCGCCGCGTGACGGGCGCCTATGCGCTCGCCGTCATCTTCGAGGACGACCCGTCCACCATTCTGGCTGCCCGCAACGGCCCGCCGCTCGCCATCGGCCACGGCCGGGGCGAGATGTTCCTCGGTTCCGACGCCATTGCGCTTGCGCCTTTCACCAACGAAATCAGCTATCTGGTCGATGGCGACTGGGCGGTGATCGGCCGCGACGGGGCCTTCATCTTCGATATGGACGGCAACCGCGTCGAGCGCCCCAGGCAGGTCTCCTCGGCCGCCGCCTATCTCATCGACAAGGGCAACCACCGGCACTTCATGGAGAAGGAAATCCATGAGCAGCCGGAGGCGATTTCCCACGCCCTCAGCCACTATGTCGACTTCCTCGCGCATACGGTGCGCCCGGTCGCGGCCGATATCGATTTCGCCAGCGTGCCGAGCCTTGCCATCTCCGCCTGCGGCACGGCCTATCTTGCCGGCCTCGTCGGCAAGTACTGGTTCGAGCGTTATGCCCGCCTGCCGGTCGAGATCGATGTCGCCTCCGAGTTCCGCTACCGCGAAATTCCGCTGAACCCGGCCTCCGCCGCGCTCTTCATCTCGCAGTCAGGCGAAACCGCAGACACGCTCGCCTCGCTGCGTTACTGCAAGGAGAACGGCCTGAAGATCGGCGCGGTGGTCAATGCGAAGGAATCGACCATCGCCCGCGAATCGGATGCCGTCTTCCCGATTCTCGCCGGCCCGGAAATCGGCGTCGCCTCCACCAAGGCCTTCACCTGCCAGCTTGCCGTGCTCGCCGCGCTCGCCATCGGCGCGGGCCGTGCGCGCGGCACGGTCAGCGAGGCCGAGGAAAAGGAGCTGGTTCACCACCTCGCCGAAATGCCGCGCATCATGGCGAGCGTGCTCAACACCATCCAGCCGGCCATCGAACAGCTTTCGCGCGACCTCTCCAAGTGCAAGGACGTGCTCTATCTCGGCCGTGGCACGAGCTATCCGCTGGCCATGGAAGGCGCGCTGAAGCTCAAGGAAATCTCCTATATCCACGCCGAAGGCTATGCCGCCGGCGAGTTGAAGCACGGCCCCATCGCGCTGATCGACGAGAACATGCCCGTCATCGTCATCGCTCCGCATGACCGCTTCTTCGAGAAGACCGTGTCGAACATGCAGGAAGTGGCGGCGCGCGGCGGCCGCATCGTCTTCATCACCGACGAAAAGGGCGCGGCGGCCTCCAAGCTGCCGACGATGAAGACCATCGTGCTGCCGAATGTCGACGAGATCATCGCGCCGATGATCTATTCGCTGCCGATCCAGCTTCTCGCCTATCACACGGCCGTCTTCATGGGCACGGACGTGGACCAGCCCCGCAACCTCGCAAAGTCGGTGACCGTCGAATGAACATCCGCCCGGAACGCATTGAGGATATCGACGCCATCCGCACGCTGACGGAAACGGCGTTCAAGACCGCGCCGCATGCCGACGGCACGGAGCACCTGATCATCGACCGCCTGCGCGCGGCCGGCGCGCTGACGCTGTCGCTGGTGGCGGACGCGGACGGGGCGATCGTCGGCCATGTCGCCTTCTCGCCGATTGCCGTTTCCGATGGCAGCGAGGGCTGGTACGGTCTCGGACCCATCTCGGTCGATCCGGCCCGGCAGGGCGAGGGCATCGGCGGTAAGCTGATCCGGGAAGGGCTGGAGCGGCTGAAAGCGCTCGGCGCGACGGGCTGCGTGCTGCTCGGCGATCCCGCCTACTACAGCCGGTTCGGCTTTGCACCGGATGCCAAGCTGACGCTGGACGGGGTGCCGCCGGAGTATTTCATGCGTGTGGCCTTTTCCCCGGTTTACGGCGAGGGAAGCGTTTCCTATCATCCGGGTTTCTACGGCTGAGCGGCTGCCCCACACTGGACCTTAGATGACCGACCTCGTCCCGAGACAGTCGCTTGCCATGCGGCTGCGCAACAATTTCCTGACCGGCCTCGTCATCTGCGCGCCGATCGCCATTACCATATGGCTGACCTGGTCCTTCATCCACTGGGCCGATAGCTGGGTGAAGCCCTATATTCCGGCGCACTACAACCCGGAGAACTACTTCCAGTTCGCCATACCCGGCTTCGGCCTGCTGATCGCGCTGGTGCTGATCACGCTGGTCGGTTTTCTCGGCAAGAACCTCATCGGCCGCACCGTCGTGGAGTTCGGCGATTCGCTGTTCAACCGCACGCCGCTGGTGCGCACGGTCCACAAGAGCCTGAAGCAGATTTTCGAGACGGTGCTGAAGGACAAGGGCAATTCCTTCAACAAGGCGGCGATGATCGAATATCCGAGCCCCGGCCTCTGGGCCGTCGTCTTCGTGGCGACGGATGCGCGCGGCGAGATCGCGACGAAGTTTCAGTCCATGGGCAAGGACATGGTCGCCTGCTTCCTGCCGCCGACGCCGTTCCCGACCGCCGGTTTCCTCGTCTATGTGCCAAGGGACAAGATCGTGCCGCTCGATATGAGCGCCGAGGACGCCGCCAAGCTTATCATCTCGGTCGGCCTCGTGACCCCGCCGGAAAAATCGCTGCAACTCATCCAGGGCGAAGAGCCGCGCAAACCGAAGAAAAAGGGATAGGTGAGCCGCCCCGGGCCGCGAGGCGGCTCGAAGCGGTCTATTCCTCGACGGCGGCGTTCTTCTGGTCGTCCACGAGCATCCGGTCCGTCACGGCCGGAAGCCGGGACTGCTTTTCGGTCGTGGTAACGCTTGCGGTCGTGATCGTCTTGTCGACCTTGGCTTGTGCCGAGGCCTTGCTGTGCCAGGCGCAATCCGCAAGGGCTGCGGATGCGGAAAGGCCGATTATGGCTGCGACTGCGAGAACTGTCTTCATGGCATTTCTCCTCCTTCGCGGGTGAGGGGCAAGTATGCCTTCACGCGCGGTCTCGGCGAAATCACGTTTGCGTGGGCCTTATCCGGCGCGCAGGAACCGGATCGCCTCGTCGCGGCGGTAGAGATAGAGCAGGGTGCGGATCGCTTCGCCGCGCTCACCCGTCAGCTCCGGGTCGCGCTCCAGAAGGTAGGCGGCGTCCTTGCGGGCGATTTCGAGAAGATCGCCATGCGCCTCGAGGCTGGCCACGAGAAAGCCCGGCGTGCCGGACTGCCTTGTGCCGAGAAGCTCGCCTTCGCCGCGCAGCTTCAGGTCCTCCTCCGCGATGCGGAAACCGTCCTCCGTCTCGCGCAGGATGGAAAGGCGCGCCCGCCCGTTCTCGCTGAGCGGCCCCTTGTAAAGCAGGATGCAGCTCGACGCCTCCGCGCCGCGACCGACGCGCCCGCGCAACTGGTGAAGCTGGGCAAGGCCGAAGCGCTCGGCATGTTCGATGACCATGATGGAGGCGTCCGGCACATCGACACCGACCTCCACGACGGTCGTCGCCACCAGCAGCCGCGTTTCGCCGGTCTTGAAGGCGAGCATGGCGGCGTACTTCTCCGGCCCGCTCATGCGGCCGTGGACGAGGCCGGCAGCGGGGCCGAAGATGCTGGCAAGCGTCGCATGCCGCTCCTCGACGGACATCAACTCGCTTTCTTCGGTTTCCTCCACCAGCGGGCAGATCCAGTAAGCCTTCTTGCCCTCGGCAAGCGCCGCGCGCAGACGGTCGACGATATCGCCCACACGCTCCTGCGGCACGACGACGGTCTGGATCGGCTTGCGGCCGGCGGGCTTTTCCGTGAGCTTGGAAACATCCATGTCGCCGAAGGCGGCAAGGACGAGGGTGCGCGGAATGGGCGTCGCCGTCATGACGAGCATATGGGGCGAAATCCCCTTGGCCGTCAGCCGCAGGCGCTGATGCACGCCGAAACGGTGCTGCTCGTCCACCACGGCGAGCACGAGGTCCTTGTAGGCCACATTGTCCTGGAAGAGTGCATGGGTGCCGATGACGATCTGCGTCTCGCCCGAGGCGATGCGTTCGAGGATGGCGTCGCGCTCGCGGCCCTTGGTGCGGCCGGTGAGCACGTCGATGGTCACGTCGGCCGGCGCGGCCATGCGGGCGAGGGTCGTGAAATGCTGTCGGGCAAGGATTTCCGTCGGAGCCATCAGCACGGCCTGTCCGCCGGATTCGACAGCGGCCAACATCGCCATCAGCGCCACCGCCGTCTTGCCCGCGCCGACATCGCCCTGAAGAAGGCGCAGCATGCGCTGCTCGCCGGCCATGTCCTTCAATACCTCGGCAATCGCCGTCTGCTGGCTGTTCGTGAGCGAAAAGGGCAGGGCGTCGATGACCGGGCGGCTCAGCGCCCCGGTCGCGATCACCGGCCGGCCGGCGACCTTGCGCAGGCGCTGGCGCACGAGGGCGAGCGATATCTGGCCTGCGAGGAACTCGTCATAGGCTAGGCGCCTGCGGGCGGGAGCCTGCGGGTCGAGGTCCGTCTCGTCGCGCGGATCGTGCATGCGGTGGAAGGCATCGCAGGCCGAGGCAAAGCCCTGCCGCTGCATCAAGGTGGCGTCGATCCATTCCGGCAGGTGCGGCACGCGGGCGAGCGCCGCTTCCACCGACTTGCGCAGCACGCGCGAGGTGAGGCCGGCGGTGAGGCCATGCACCGGCTCGACCAGCGGCACGCTGTCGGCCTCGCCAAGCCGCGCCATATAATCGGGATGCACCATCGAGGGGCGGCCGTTGAACCAGTCGACCTTGCCGCTCACCACAACGGTCTCGTCGACCGGCAGCGCCTTTTCCAGCCAGTTGCCCTTGACCCGGAAGAAGGTGAGCGCCAGTTCCCCGGTCTCGTCGTGCAGGAACACACGGTAGGGCTGGTTCGACCGCCCGGGCGGCGGCGGCTGGTGGCGGTCGACGCGGCCGGTGATGGTAACGATGACGCCCGGCGGCGCATTGGCGATGCCCGGCTGGTTGCGCCGGTCGACAATGGAATGCGGGAAATGGAATACGAGATCGACGACCCGGCAATCCTCGACGCTCTCCTGCCCGAAGAGGCGCGCATAGAGATCGCCCAGCTTCGGGCCGATGCCGGGAAGCGCGGAGAGGGGGGCGAAGAGCGGATCGAGCAGGGCGGGTCTCATGGCCGGCAAAATCGCCGGAGATCATGCCTTTGGCAAGGCTGACAAGCGGCTTTTGCCGGTCTATAGAAGCGCGAATTGTACGAAGTTGGAAAGGCGAGGACGATCATGACGGGAACGACACGCTCGAGCGCCGAGATCGACCCGCGCCGCAAGCGCATCCTCTTCCGCTGCTGGCACCGGGGCATCCGCGAGATGGACCTTGTGCTCGGCGCCTTCGCCGATGCCGAGATCGCCACGCTCTCCGAGACCGAGCTGGACGAGCTGGAGCGCATCATGGCCGAGGAGGACAACGACCTCGTGAAATGGGTGACCGGCGAAAAGCCCGTGCCGGAGGAATTCCAGCGCGGCCTCTTCCCGCGCATCGCCGCCTACCGCCCCGATTTTTCGCCGCTCTTCAAAGACGACCGCGCATGATCCCCGGATTTTCTCCCGAACGTATTGCCGGCGCCGGCCGGCCGATGACCATCGGCGCCGTGCCCTCCGGCGTCGAGCCGCTGATCCTCGCCGACCTTGCCCGCAAGACCGGCCCGATCGCCTATGTGCTCTCGGACGGCCAGCGCATTTCCGATCTGGAACAGATGCTCGGCTTCGTCGCGCCCGATATTCCGGTGCTGACGCTGCCCGGCTGGGACTGCCTTCCCTATGACCGCGTCTCGCCGAGCGCCGAAGTCTCCGCGCGCCGGCTGTCCGCGCTCTCGGCGTTGATCGCCCACCAGAAGAAGCCGCATGCGGCCATCGTGCTCGTCACCGTCAACGCCATGCTGCAGAAGACGGCCCCGCGACCGACCATCGAAAGCCTCGCCTTCTCGGCAAAGCCCGGCAACCAGATCCGCATGGACGACATCGCCGCGCGGCTGGAGCGCAACGGCTTCGAGCGCGTGGCGACCGTGCGCGAGGTCGGCGAATTCGCCGTGCGCGGCGGCATTCTCGACGTCTTCGTGCCCGGCAGCCTCGAGCCACTGCGCCTCGATTTCTTCGGCGACACGCTGGAATCGATCCGCTCCTTCGATCCCGCCAGCCAGCGCACGACCGGGCAGGCGCGCTCCCTCGACCTCAATCCGATGAGCGAGGTGACGCTGACGCCGGAGACGATCTCGCATTTCCGCAAGCAATATCTCTCGTCCTTCGGCGCGGCGACACGCGACGATGCGCTCTACCAGGCCGTCTCCGAGGGCCGGCGCTATGCCGGCATGGAGCACTGGCTGCCGCTGTTCTACGACGAACTGGAAACCGCCTTCGACTATCTGCAAGGCTTCCGTATCGTCACGGACCATACGGTACGTGAGGCGGCCGTCGAGCGCTCCCGCCTCGTGCGCGACTATTACGATGCGCGCCTCGCCTCCGCGACGCCCGGCAAGGGGCAGGTGGCGCAGGCAACGCCCTACAAGCCCGTGCCGCCCGGCCTGCTCTATCTCGACGCCGAACGCTTCGCCCGCGAACTGGACGAGCGCGCCGCCATCCGCCTTTCGCCCTTCAACGAGCACGAGGGCGAGGCCCGCCATGTCGAGACCATCGAGGCGCGGCCCGGCATGCGCTGGGCGCGACCGGCCGGCAGCGAGGATGCCGACGGCGGGCGCGTCAACGTCTTCGATCAGGCGGTCAAGCACATCGCCGATAAGCGCGCCTCCGGCGCAAAGGTGCTGGTCACGGGCTGGTCGGAAGGCTCGCTCGACCGTCTCCTGCAGGTGCTTGCCGAACACGGTCTCGGCAATGTGGTTCCCATCGAAAAATTCGGCGATCTCACCAGGCTGAAGCCGGGCGAGGCGGGTTCTGCCGTTCTCAGCCTCGAAAGCGGCTTCGAAACGGGCAATATCGTCGTCATCGGCGAACAGGATATTCTCGGCGACCGCATGGTGCGCCGCGCCAAGCGCCGCAAGCGCGGCGCAGATTTCATCACTGAGGTCGCCGGCCTCGACGAAGGCTCCATCGTCGTGCATGCCGAACACGGCATCGGCCGCTTCGTCGGCCTGCGTACCATCGAGGCCGCCGGCGCGCCGCATGCCTGTCTTGAACTCGTCTATGCGGACGACGCAAAACTCTTCCTGCCCGTCGAAAACATCGACCTCCTCTCCCGCTACGGCGGCGAGGGCACCGATGCGCTGCTCGACAAGCTCGGCGGCGTCGCCTGGCAGGCGCGCAAGGCCAAGCTCAAGAAGCGCCTGCTCGATATGGCGGGCGGTCTCATCCAGATCGCCGCCGCGCGCCTCGTGCGCCACGCGCCGGTGCTGGCCGCTCCGGACGGCGTCTATGACGAATTCGCCGCCCGCTTCCCCTATGACGAGACCGACGATCAGGCGAACGCCATCGACGCCGTGCGCGAGGACCTTGGTGCGGGCCGGCCGATGGACCGCCTCGTCTGCGGCGACGTCGGCTTCGGCAAGACGGAAGTGGCACTGCGCGCCGCCTTCATCGCGGCGATGAACGGCGTTCAGGTCGCCGTCGTCGTGCCGACCACGCTGCTCGCCCGCCAGCATTTCAAGACCTTCTCGGAGCGTTTCCGGGGCCTGCCGATCCGTGTGCAGCAGGCCTCCCGCCTCGTCGGCTCCAAGGAACTGGCGCTGACCAAGAAGGAGCTTACCGAGGGCAAGACGGATATCGTCGTCGGCACCCATGCACTGCTCGGCTCGTCGATCAAGTTCGCCAATCTCGGCCTCCTCATCATCGACGAGGAGCAGCATTTCGGCGTGAAGCACAAGGAGCGGCTGAAGGAGCTGAAGAGCGACGTGCATGTCCTCACGCTCTCGGCGACGCCCATCCCGCGCACCCTGCAGCTTGCCATGACGGGTGTGCGCGAACTCTCGCTCATCACCACGCCGCCGGTCGACCGCATGGCCGTGCGCACCTTCATCTCGCCCTTCGATCCGCTCGTCATCCGCGAAACGCTGATGCGCGAGCACTATCGCGGCGGCCAGAGTTTCTACGTCTGCCCGCGCCTCAGCGACCTCTCGGAAATCCACGATTTCCTGCGGCAGGACGTGCCGGAACTGAAGGTCGCCGTAGCGCACGGCCAGATGCCGGCAACCGAACTCGAAGACATCATGAACGCCTTCTACGAAGGCCGCTACGATGTGCTGCTCTCGACCACCATCGTCGAATCCGGCCTCGATGTGCCGACGGCGAACACGATGATCATCCACCGCGCCGATATGTTCGGCCTCGCCCAGCTCTACCAGCTTCGCGGTCGTGTCGGCCGGTCCAAGGTCCGCGCCTTCGCGCTCCTGACCCTGCCTGTCAACCGCACGCTGACAGGCACCGCCGAACGCCGCCTCAAGGTGCTGCAATCGCTCGACACGCTCGGCGCAGGCTTCCAGCTCGCCAGCCATGACCTCGACATTCGTGGCGCGGGCAACCTGCTCGGCGAGGAACAGTCCGGCCATATCAAGGAAGTCGGCTTCGAACTCTACCAGCAAATGCTCGAAGAGGCCGTCGCCGAGATCAAGGGCGACGAGGAAGTCGCCGACAGCGGCTGGTCGCCGCAGATTTCCGTCGGCACGCCGGTCATGATCCCGGACGATTACGTGCCGGACCTGCACCTGCGCCTCGGCCTCTACCGCCGCCTCGGCGAGATCACCGAGCTTGGCGATATCGACGCCTTCGGCGCGGAGTTGATCGACCGCTTCGGCCCGCTGCCGATCGAGGTCCAGCATCTTCTGAAGATCGTCTACATCAAGTCGCTGTGCCGCGTGGCCAATGTCGAGAAGCTGGACGCCGGCCCGAAGGGCGTCGTCGTGCAGTTCCGCCACAAGGAATTCCCGAACCCGGCGGCGCTGGTTGGCTACATCGCCAAGCAAGGTACACTGGCGAAGATCCGCCCCGACCAGAGCCTCTTCCTCGCCCGCGACTACCCGACGCCGGAAAGGCGCCTGACGGGCGCAGCGCAGGTGATGACGCAGCTTGCGGGATTGGCGAAGCAATAGAAATGAAAAAGCCGCCCGGTTTTCGCCGGGCGGCTGTTTCGAAAATCCCTTGTCGCCTTAGTTTTTCCCGACGCGCTCCTGCGCCTTCATCGCCGCGATCTCGCGGAAGGCGTTGGTCAGGACATCCACGGACTGTGCGCCCATCACGGCATATTTGTTGTCGATGATGAAGCAGGGCACGCCGGTGACGCCCATGTCGCGGGCCATGCCGATTTCTTCCTTGACCGCATCGACATCCGCGCCGGCGGAAAAGAGGGCGGTGACGACGGCGCGGTCCATGCCGGCGCTCTCGGCGACGTCGAGCAGAACGGCTCGGTCGCCGACATTGCGACCTTCCTCGAAATAGGCCTTGAAGAGCGCGAGCGCGACACGGCTCTGGACGTCTTGTCCCTCGATCATCGCCCAGCGCAGCAGGCGGTGTGCGTCCAGCGTGTTCGGGCTGATTTTCACCGCAGGGAAATCGAAATCGATGCCGTCTTCAGCGCCGAGGTCGGCCAGCATCTCATGGGCACGGTTGACCGCATCCGCACCGCCGAGCTTTTCGGCGAGGTGCTTCTTGTGGTCGACACCTTCCGGCGGCATGTCGGGATTGAGCTGGTAGGGGCGGAACGTCACCGCGACGGCCAGTTCGTCCTTCACATTGTCGATCGCCTTTTCGAGCCGCTGGCGGCCGAGATAGCACCAGGGGCAAACGACATCCGAGACGACATCGATCGTAATGGCTTCCATCCGGTTTTCCTTTCGATAGTCCGGAAAATTCCGGTTTTAACGTAGCGCCGAGATAGGCTGCCCGCCCGCCGCTTTCAACAGGTTACGTCAAGGTAACCCCAAATCTGGGGATGCCCTCTTTATTGCGCCCGCGCGTCCCACCATACGGGGAACTGGAAACCGTAGAGCGGAACCGTCTCCGGCCGCGCGATATGCCTGGAATGCGCCACCCATTGCTCGCCGAGGTGATAGAGCGGCACGACATAATAGCCCGAGAGCAGCATCCTGTCGTGCAGGCGCACGGCTGAGCGGAAATCCTCCGCCGTGCGCGCCTGCAGCATGGCCTCGATGATGCGGTCGACATCGGGATCGGCGACGCCGGCAAAATTGGAACTGCCGTCCCGGTCCTTCGAGATCGAGCCCCAATAGCTGATCTGGTCGATACCGGGCGAAAGCGAGGAGGGGAACGCCTTGATGATCACATCGTAATCGAAGGTCTGGCTGCGGCTCTGATATTGCGAATCGTCCACCGTGCGGATCGTGGCTTTCACGCCGAGGGCCGTGAGGAAGCGCTGGTAGGCGAGCGCCAGCTTCTCCTGATCGGCGTTCTGCGTCATGATCTCGAAGGTGAGCGGCTTGCCCGCCGCATCGACCATCTGCCCGCCCTTGATGGCGTAGCCGGCCTTCTGGAACAGGTTCATCGCCTCGCGCAGCACCTTGCGATCCCGGCCGGAGCCGTCCGTCTTCGGCAGGAGATGCGTGCCGGCGAGGATATCCGGCTCGATGCGCGAAAGGGCGCTGCCAGCGATCTCGCGCTCGCGCGCGTCGGCGGGCGCACCCATCGAGCTGAGGTCGGAATTCTGCCAGTAGCTCTGGGTGCGCTTGTAGGCGTTTTCGAAGAGACTGCGATTGACCCATTCGAAATCGAAGACCAGCGTCAGCGCCTTGCGCAATTCCTGCTTCTGGAACAGCGGCCGCCGCGTGTTGAACACGAAGCCGAGCATGCCGGACGGTGTCTTCGGCTTCACGCTGTCCTTGACCACGGCGCCGGAAAGCGCGGAGGGAAAATCGTAGCCGCGCGCCCATTTGGTCGGATTGCCCTCCTGGAAGAGGTCGATTTCACCCTTCTTGAAGGCTTCGAACAGCGTGTTCTCCTGAAGGAAATACTCGACGGATATCTCGTCGTAATTGTCGAAGCCGACCTTGGCGGGGATGTCCTTGCCCCAGTAGTTCGGGTCGCGCGCATAGACGATCTTCTCGCCCGGCTTGATCTCCTTCACCTTGTAGGGGCCGGAGCCGAGCGGCGAGGCGAGCGAGGTGCGGTCGAAGGTCTCCACGTCGATGGCGTGCTTCGGCAGGATGGGCGAAAGCGCAAGCAGCAGCGGCAGCTCGCGGTCCGCCTTGTCGCTGAAGGTGAAGCGTACGCTGTGCTCGCCAATCTTCTCAAGCTTATCCACCGCCTCGAGCCGGCGGCTGAAAGGCGCGCGGCCCTTGTCGCGCAGCAGTTCGAAGCTGAAGATCACGTCCTCGGGCGTTACCGGCTCGCCATCCGCCCAGCGCGCCTTGGGGTTCAGGTTGAACTGGATGAAGGTGCGGTCTTCATCCCACTCCACCGTTTCGGCGATGAGGCCGTACATGGTGAAGGCCTCGTCGCGCGAGCGCTGCATTAGCGATTCGTAGACGAGGTTGCCGAATTCCGGGTCCCACATGCCGCGCGCGGTGGTGCGCATGCTCTTCAGGATGAAGGGATTGAGGTTGTCGAAGGTGCCGACGACGCCATAGGCGATGCGACCGCCCTTCTTCACGTCCGGGTTGACGTAGCTGAAGTGCTTGTAGTCCGGCGGCAGGGCGGGTTCGCCGTGCATCGCGATGCCGTGCACCGGGGCGGCGTGGCCGAAAGTGGCCGGCAGGCCGAAGAGTGCGGCGGCAAAGGCCATCAGAAAGGGGCGCAAGGGTGTCTCCTCGTCAGGTCCGGATGATTCTCGTCCATTATAGCCGCCGCGAGGGCGCGCGGGGGAAATAGAAGGGAAGCCGGAATTTCGCAAGGAAAGGCTGGATATCCGCCGCGGCCCATTGTAACAGGTTACGCCGAAGCGGGTCATGCAAATGCCTCATTTCGCCGACAGGAGAGCGCACGGCTGACCAGATGCCCGAGAGGGGCTTATGGGAGGGGCGCCGTCGCTCCGGCACCGGATTTTCAGGAGACCGAACTCGTATGATCTTCACATCGAATCTCATCAAGCGGACCGTGCTTTCCGCCTTCGCTGCCTCCGTTGCCATGGCCGCCGCGCCGTCGGCATCGCTGGCACAGCAGCAGGCCGCGCCGAAGGGCTGGTTCAAGGTCTGCACCAAGCAGGAAGACAATGACGTCTGCATCGTGCAGAACCTTCTGACCGCTTCCAGCGGCCAGCTCATCACGGCCGTCGGCCTCATCACCGTCAGCGGCAAGACCAACCGCAAGATCATGCAGGTCTCGGTTCCGAGCGCGCGCCTGATCCCGGTCGGCATTCAGATGCAGATCGACGGCGGCAAGGCCCAGAAGCTCGACTACGCCATCTGCATGCCCGACAAGTGCGTCGCCGAAGTGCTGCTGACCGACCAGATGCTTGCCAGCCTCAAGAAGGGCGGCGAACTGGTCCTGACCTCGGTCAACTTCCAGCGCGCGCCGAACCCGATCAAGTTCTCGCTCGAAGGCTTCACCGGCGTATTCGACGGCGAGCCGATCGAACAGTCGCAGCTCGAAGAGCGCCAGCGCCTGCTGCAGGAAGAAATGCAGAAGAAGGCCGAGGAAGCCCGCAAGAAGCTCGAAGACGCCCAGAAGGCTGCCAAGAGCCAGTAATCCGCGACCTCGCAGGATACGAAAAACCCGGCCATCGGCCGGGTTTTTTATTGCCTGAAGGAAGGGCGGGGCGGCTAATGGAAGATGCCGCTCTCTTCCTTCCAGCGATAATGCCCGTGGTCGATGTTCATCAGCGCGCGAACCTGCGGGTGGCGGATCGGCTGGCCGCTGTCGTCGGCCACGAGGTTCTGCTCCGAGACATAAGCGACGTATTCGGAATCCTCGTTCTCCGCGAAGAGGTGATAGAACGGCTGGTCCTTGGACGGCCGGATTTCGACCGGAATGGCGTTCCACCACTCTTCCGTATTGGCGAATTCGGGGTCCACGTCGAAGACCACGCCACGGAAGGGGAAAACCCGGTGGCGGACCACGTCGCCGATGGCAAATTTTGCGTTACGCATCTTCATGGCGTACCTACCTTTCCGCTTATATTTGGGTAATTGCGCTGAAACATCAATAGTTCCCCGTGCTCATCCGTTCTTCTCGCAAGGGGTACGGCGCTTGCGCGCCCGGGCGTTTCGGCGTACCTCGAAAGGCCAATGTCTCAGCGGGTCGGATAGCATGAACAATCAGTGGGGCAGGAGCGGCAACGGGCCGGCGACGGGCGGCGGCTCCGGTATCGGCGGCATCCTGTTCGCCTCCGTGGTCTGCCTCGTGCTCGGCGCGGCCGGCGGCTACGGCGCATTCCGCATGCTGGGCGGCGCACCTCCCACCGACGAGATCGGCCAGCGCGACCGGCGTATCGCCGAACTTGCCAGGGAACTCGACACGCGGGTTGCGGAAGTCGAGGCGGGCAGCGAGAAGGCAAGGGCGCTGACGGCGGAAAATGGCGCTCTCACCCGGCAGATCGAAGCCCTGCGCAAGAATGCCGGCGCGTCCGACGCCACCGCGGCCATCGCCGAAAATGCCAAGCTTACGCAGGATATCGTCCCCGGGCTGAAGAACGAGCTGCAACTGGCCGGCCAGCGTGTCGCCGATGCCGAGGCCCTGAAAAAACGGGCGGAGGAGGCGGTGCGCGACCGCGAACGCCAGCTTTCCGTTCGGGCCGACCAGATCGCCCGCCTGGAAACGGCGCTGGATCAGGCGCGCAGCCAGAAGGATACCGCGCAGAACGCCGAGACCGAGCGGCTGGAGGCCGAGGCCGACACGTTGCGCCGGCAGTTGGAAGAGGCGCAGCGCGATGCGGAGACGATCCGCACGAAGGACCTGCCGGCGCTTCAGGCCGAGCTTGCCCGCAAGGACAGCGAGATTGCCGCATTGAACACCCGCAATGCCGCGCTTGCAGCCCGTATCGACGCACTTGAAACCACCCGTGCGAGTGGCGAGGCCGGCAATGCCGGCACGCCGGCGCTGGACAATACAAAGCCCGCCGACAGTCGCAGCCCGCGCAACGCCGCCCTGGTGGCGGACGCGATGAACGACACGCCGGGCCTAGACCGCCTGACGAGCGGGCAACGCGACCAGCTCGAACGCGTGCTGGTTTCCGGCGAATGCGTCACCAATGCGCTCGGCGCGGTCTTCAAGCGCGTGCCGGTGCTGACACTGCGAAACCTGATGCGCGACCTCGACAGCGACTGCTAGTTCCACCAGTCGCTCCGGCGGCCGGTTTCATGGGAAGGAGACTTGGATGAAGCGATCTGTTCTGGCGGCCGCAATCGGCCTTGCACTTTCGGCGGGCGGCGCGCCCGCGCAGGAATTCGAGCGCAACATCATGACCGGCGGCCCGCAGGGCACCTATATCAAGATCGGCCGCGACATCGCCGCGCTCGGCGCCGAATGCGGCCTGAAGCTCAATGTCGTCGAAAGCGCCGGCTCGCTGGAGAACTTCGTCGGCGTGCGCAACCGGCGCAATACCCAGTTCGGCATCGTGCAGAGCGATGTGCTCGAATACCTGAAGACCTTCGAGGCGAACGACCCGGAGGTGCAGAAGGCGGTGAAGGGCGTGCGCATCATGTTCCCGCTCTACAACGAGGAGATTCACGTGCTGGCCCGCAAGGACATTTCCAGCATGAAGGACCTTGCCGGCAAGAAAATCGCCGTCGGCAAGAAGGACAGCGGCACATTCCTGACAGCGACGCTCATCATGGACATTCTCCAGGTGAAGGCCGGCGAGCGCATGGATATCAACCCGGACGAGGCGCTGCCCAAGCTCCTCTCCGGCGAGATCGACGCCTTCTTCTACGTTGCCGGCGCGCCGGCCTCGCTGTTCACGGGCAATGCGATCGACAAGGCGAAGTTCCATCTCGTGCCGATCACCGAGGCGCCGCTGCTGGCGACCTATACGCCCTCGCGCATCGAGGCCGGCACCTATTCCTTCCAGGACCAGCCGGTCGATCTCATCGCGGTGAAGGCCGTGATGATGACCTACGACTACGACATCAAGCGCAACGCCTATCACCGCGATAGCTGCAAGACAGTGGCCGACTTCTCCAGCCTCATCATAGGCGGGCTGGACAAGCTGAAAACGACGGGCCATCCCAAATGGAAGACCGTCGATCTGACGGCCCTGCCGCCCGGCTGGCAGGTCGGCGTCTGCGTCAAGGCCGGCATGGCGCTGGACTACAAGCCGAACTGCAAGCCGAATGCCGGGGCCGCTTCCGGCGGCGCGGGCGACGAGAACGAGGAATACCTGAACCTGCTGAAACAGCGGCTTCAGAAATAAGCCTTTCGCCAGACAACAAAAAACCCGGCCACTGGCCGGGTTTTCCGTCTCGGGAAGCCTCCCGTCCAGGGACGGGAGGAATACCACGCCGATCAGGCGGAGTAGTACATGTCGAATTCGACCGGATGCGGGGTCATTTCGAAGCGCATGACTTCCGCCATCTTCAGCTCGATGTAGGAATCGATCTGGTCGTCGTCGAACACGCCGCCGGCCGTCAGGAACTTGCGGTCCTTGTCGAGGTTTTCGAGGGCTTCGCGCAGCGAGCCGCAGACGGTCGGGATCTTCTTCAGTTCTTTCGGCGGCAGGTCGTACAGGTCCTTGTCCATGGCCTTGCCCGGATGGATCTTGTTCTTGATGCCGTCGAGGCCGGCCATCAGCATGGCGGCGAAGCCGAGGTACGGGTTGCCGAGCGGGTCGGGGAAGCGGATTTCGACGCGCTTAGACTTCGGACCCGTGCCGAACGGAATGCGGCACGAAGCCGAGCGGTTGCGGGCCGAGTAGGCGAGCAGCACCGGAGCCTCATAGCCCGGGACGAGACGCTTGTAGGAGTTCGTCGTCGGGTTGGTGAAGGCGTTGATGGCCTTGGCATGCTTGATGATGCCGCCGATGAAGTAGAGGCAGCTTTCCGACAGACCGGCATATTCATCGCCGGCGAAGGTCGGCTTCGAATCCTTCCAGATCGACAGGTGTACGTGCATGCCCGAGCCGTTGTCGCCGAAGATCGGCTTCGGCATGAAGGTGGCCGTCTTGCCATAGGCATGGGCGACCTGATGCACGGCGTATTTGTAGATCTGCACCTTGTCGGCGCTGCGGACCAGCGTGTCGAACTTGACGCCGAGCTCGTGCTGGGCGGCGGCGACTTCGTGGTGCTGCTTTTCGACCGTGACGCCCATTTCCGTTAGCACGGTCAGCATTTCCGAGCGCATGTCCTGGCAGCTATCGACCGGGGGAACCGGCAGGTAACCGCCCTTGACGCGCGGACGATGGCCGAGGTTGCCGGTCTCGTAATCGGTGTCGTCGTTGGAGGGCAGCTCGGAGCTGTCGAGCTTGAAGCCGGTGTTGTACGGGTCGGCCTTGTACTTGACGTCGTCGAAGATGAAGAATTCCGGTTCCGGGCCGGCATAGACGGTGTCGCCGATGCCCGAGGCCTTGAGATAGGCTTCGGCCTTCTTGGCCGTGCCGCGCGGGTCGCGGTTATAGGCTTCGCCCGAGACCGGCTCGAGGATGTCGCAGAGGATGACCATGGTGGACTGCGCGAAGAACGGGTCCATATGCGCCGTCGTCGGATCTGGCATCATCACCATGTCGGACTCGTTGATGGCCTTCCAGCCGCCGATCGAGGAGCCGTCGAACATGACGCCGTCGGCGAACATGTCTTCGTCCACGACGCCGACATCCATCGTGATGTGGTGCAGCTTGCCGCGCGGGTCCGTATAGCGCAGGTCCACGAACTTTACGTCGTTTTCCTTGATTTGCTTGAGGATGTCATTGGCAGTCGTCATTAGTGAAGTCCCTGTATGTGATGACGAGAAAGAGCCTCGGCCGGAATGGCCGGGCGGGATTAGATGGCGTCGACGCCGGTTTCGCCGGTGCGGATGCGGATGACTTCTTCGACGTTGGAGACAAAGATCTTGCCGTCGCCGATACGACCGGTCTGGGCCGCGTTGCGGATCGCCTCGATGACGGCCTCCGCATTCTCATCTGCCAGAACGACCTCGACTTTCACCTTGGGCAGGAAGTCGACGACGTATTCGGCGCCACGGTAAAGTTCCGTATGCCCCTTCTGACGCCCAAAGCCCTTCGCCTCGGTGACGGTGATGCCCTGCAGGCCGACTTCCTGAAGAGCTTCCTTCACCTCATCGAGTTTGAAAGGCTTGATGATCGCTTCGATCTTTTTCATGAGAAGATGTCTCTCCGCTTCCCCTGTTTGCGCGGGCCATGCCCGCTGCTCACTTCAAATGCACGTAGCATGCCAAGTTGAAGCAGGATGCGTGCCAGGTGGAATGAAATCCGCTTTCCCGACGCTCCCGCTCGTCCTCACGCAGGCGATGATGCGGCTTTCCGGGCAAAAGGACCAGAGGGAATCTGCCTAAAAAATGTCTCGTTCGGCGGCCGCTCCCCGATCGTGGCGGTGCGTCGGGCCGGATCGACGCCGAAAGCTGCAAATTTGAGCATATCCAATATGCATCTGCATAAAAAATGATCTTTGTCGCGGGGCGGGGATACGGGCTTGTTTCCGATGCGCCTTTGCGGGCATCCTGCGGGCATGCACAAGGAAATCCACACGCTGATCCTGTCGCCCGAGGATATGGGGCGCATCGACCGGGCTGCGGCCGCATCCGGTCTTTCGTCCTATGGGCTTATGGAGCGCGCGGGGCAGGCGGTCGCCGCCGCCGCGCTGCGCCGCTTTCCGGGCGCCCGGCGCTTCGCCGTCCTTTGCGGGCCGGGAAACAACGGTGGCGACGGTTATGTCGCCGCACGGGCGCTTCGCGCGGCCGGCGCGGATGTTGCCGTGCATGCGCTCGGCGATCCGGCCGCCCTGAAGGGAGACGCCGCGACGGCCCATGCCGCCTTTGCCGGCCCCGTCGCGCCGCTGGCCGACTACCGCGCCCGCGAGGGGGATGTCGTGGTCGATGCGCTGTTCGGCGCCGGATTGGCGCGGGATGTGCCGGATATGGTCGCGACCGTCATCGAGGCGGTGCGCGGCCATGTGCTGCCCGTGCTCGCCGTGGACCTGCCGTCCGGTATCGACGGGCGGACGGGGCAGGTGAGGGGCGCGGCCTTCGAGGCGGCTGCGACCGTCACCTTCATGTGCCGCAAACCCGGCCACCTGCTCCTGCCAGGACGGGCGATGGCGGGCGAGGTGGAGGTCTTCGACATCGGCATTCCCGCGCGCCTGTTCGCCGGCCATGCCGGCCATATGCGGATCAACACGCCCGATGCCTGGCGTGCGGCAATGCCGGCGCTGACCGGCGCGGCGCATAAATATGTCCGCGGGCACCTTGCCGTCTTCTCCGGCCCGGCGACCGCCACCGGCGCGGCGCGGCTTTCCGCCATGGCCGGCCTTCGGGCCGGCGCGGGGCTGGTAACCGTGCTGTCCCCGGCCGGCGCGCTCGCGGCGAATGCCGCCCATCTGACGAGCGTGATGCTGAAGACCGTTGATAATACGGACGACCTCGGCGTGCTTCTCGGCGACGAACGGCTGAAGACCTTCGTTCTCGGCCCGGGCTTCGGCGATGCGTCGGCGGCCCGCGGCTATGTGGAGCGGATCGCGGCGGCCGGCCGCCGCCTCGTGCTGGACGCCGATGGCATCAGCGCCTTTCGTGAAGACCCGAAACGGCTCTTCGCGCTCTTTTCCGACGGAGAGCCACGATTGATCCTGACGCCGCACGACGGCGAATTCGCCCGGCTTTTCCCCGATCTCGCCGGCGACCCGACGCTTTCTAAAATCGAGCGCGCGCAGAAAGCCGCCGCCCGCGCACATGCCGTCGTCATCCTGAAGGGTGCGGACACGGTGATCGCCTCGCCGGACGGACGGGCGCTCATAAACGAGAACGCGCCGCCCTGGCTGGCGACGGCCGGCTCGGGCGACGTGCTGGCCGGGATTGCCGGCGCGCATCTGACACGCGGCATGCCGGCCTTCGAGGCGGCGGCCGCCGCGGTCTGGCGTCACGGGGAGGGCGGGCGCATGGCAGGCGAAGGCCTGACGGCGGACGATCTCATCAACAACCTGAATGGTCCCGATCAAATCAAATGACTTTGCGGACGCGGCCGTTCCCGCTACAGCGGTTCCACGCAATGCCAGAGCCGTTCCGGCAGGATTTTAGCCGCCTTGTGCATGAGAATCCCGCAGCGGCAATGTGAATAAGCCGGGAGCCGTGACCATGCCGTTGATCGATGTCGCCCTTCTTCTCCTTGTCGCCGTGGTCTGGGGCTTCAATTTCATCGTCATCAAGATCGGCATCCAGAATTTCCCGCCGATCCTTTTTTCCGCGCTCCGCTTCCTCTTCGCCGCCCTGCCGCTCGTGTTCTTCCTGCCGCGCCCGGCGGTGTCCTGGCGCATCGTGGTCGGCATCGGTCTCGTGCTGGGCGTCGTGAAGTTCAGTCTTCTGTTCATCGCCATGGATGTCGGTCTGTCGCCAGGCCTCGCATCGCTGCTGCTACAGTCGCAGGTCTTCTTCACCGTCGCGCTGGCGGCCGTATTCTACGGCACTCGCCCGCGTTCCACGCAGGTCGCCGGCATCCTGCTCGCCTTTGCGGGCATGGCGGTGATCGCGGGCACGGTGGATGCCAGCTTCACCTATCTCGGCCTCGGGCTGGCGCTTGCGTCCGGTCTTGCCTGGGCCTTTTCGAACATGCTGACCCGGGCGGCCGGAAACGTCGACATGCTGGCGCTAATGGTCTGGGCCAGCCTCGTGCCGCCGATCCCGCTTGCGCTCATCTCACTGGCGACAGAAGGCTGGGAAAGGGACGTAGTAGCCCTGCAGGCACTCTCCTGGCAGGGCGTCGGCGCCGTCGTCTATATCGCCTATGTCGCGACGATCTTCGGCTTCGGCGTCTGGGGCCTAATGATCCGCAAGCACGGCGTTTCCACCGTCGCACCGTTCTCCCTGCTCGTGCCGATCTTCGGCATGAGCTTTTCCGCCCTCGTGCTGGGTGAGAGTTTCGGCCCCCTTCGGCTCGCCGGGGCCTTGCTCGTCGTCTGCGGCCTTATACTGACCGTGCTCGGCCCACGCCTGATCGACCGGCTGCGCGCATCGCCCGCAGCGCAGAAGGCCGGATAGCTACGCCTTCGGTTGGGTGCGCGCCTGCAGCGCCCGTGCGCCGTTCGGTGCATTCACCTTGCCCGAGGTGATGAAGAAGGCAAAGACGTCACGCGCTTTAGCGGCAGGCTTGGTCTGCAGGTCGATCTTCGGCAGGTCGGACGGCTCGCCGCCGCCAGCCCAATCCTTCAGCCGCCCGGCCCATTCATCCAGTGCCGCTTCCGGATAGCAGGTCTCGATATCGTCAGAGCCCTTTTGCAGGCGGGCATAGACGAAATCCGCCGTCACGTCGGAAATTTCGGGATAGTCCTCGTGCTGGGCATAGACGATAGCCGCATTATACTTGCGGGCAAGCGCCGCGAATTCCGGCACCATGAACGTGTCGTTGCGCACTTCCAGTGCATGTTTCAGCGTCAACCCGTCCAGCTTTTCCGGCAGCAATTTCAGAAAGCCTTCGAAATCGTCCGGTTCAAACTTTTTGGTCGGCGGAAACTGCCAGAGGATAGGGCCGAGATGGTCGCCAAGTTCCGTCAGGCCCTGCGTCAGGAATTTTTCGACGGATTCCCCGCCATCCGCG
Source organism: Shinella zoogloeoides (assembly GCF_020883495.1). Lineage (NCBI taxonomy): Bacteria > Pseudomonadati > Pseudomonadota > Alphaproteobacteria > Hyphomicrobiales > Rhizobiaceae > Shinella > Shinella zoogloeoides. The sequence continues at coordinate 1,591,868 of NZ_CP086610.1, forward strand.
AGAACCTTGCGGTTCGTCGTGAAGCGGCTCGCCTTCAGTGAGAAGATGAAACCGTCCGGCACTTCCGAGGCCCATTTGGCGAAAGTCTCCGGCTTCTGCGAGCCGTAATAGGTACCGTTGACCTCGATGACCGTCAGCTCCCGGCTGGCGAATTCGAGCTGCCGCTTCTTCGCCAGCTTCTCCGGATAGAAGGTGCCTTCCCAAGGCTCGAAGGTCCAGCCGCCGATGCCGATGCGAATGGTGCCGGTCTTGCTCATGTCATGCTCTCCTCGACTGACAGATACGGCGCCTCACTCGGGCGCGATGAACGGCTGCGAAATCTCCCGGAACACCGGCAGGGCCTCCATGGACGCCGCATGCGCAGCCAGGGCCGGCAAGGCGGCGGGATCGATGAGGCCGGGATGCGCTTCGCTTACATGTCGCCACGCACAGGCCACTGCAATGTCCGCATGGGTCATCCGCCCGAACCAGAATTTTCCCGGCCGCGCAGCGCGCTCGGCCTCCAGCACAGCGAGTACGGCCGATATCTGCGCGCGGCAGCGCTCGACGAAATAGGCCGATGGCGTTTCGTGCAGGTGCATCTCGTAAAACAGGCTGACGCCCTTGTCGGCAAAGCCGGTGGAAAGGGCCATGACCCTCAGCGCCCGCCGGCGCTCCGGTTCGCCCTGCGGGAGCAGGCGTCGTTCCGGGGGAACGAGCCCGTCGATATGATCGAGGATCGACGGGCTGTCGGCCACCACGTCGCCATCGTCCAGCACCAGCGTCGGCACGCGCATCAGCGGATTGATCGCCTGCACCTTGTCGCCCTCGCCGAACACCGACCAGGGCCGATGTTCGAACGGCAGGTCGTAGAGCCGCATGGCGATGGCCACGCGACGTACGAAGGACGAATCGTACTGGCCGATCAGGATCATGCCTATTCCGCCGCCGCTTTCCGCATCGGCCGGCGCTCCAGCAATTCTTTCAGGAACTGGCCGGTATAGGAGCGCTCGACCTTGACGACCTCCTCCGGCGTGCCTTCCGCGATCACCTCGCCGCCGCCATCGCCGCCTTCGGGGCCGAAGTCGATGATCCAGTCGGCGGTCTTGATGACCTCCAGATTGTGCTCGATGACGACGACCGAATTGCCCTGGTTGACCAGTTCATGCAGCACTTCGAGGAGTTTTGCCACGTCATGGAAGTGCAGGCCCGTCGTCGGCTCGTCGAGAATATAGAGCGTGCGGCCGGTGGAACGCTTGGAAAGCTCCTTGGCGAGCTTGACGCGCTGCGCCTCGCCGCCCGACAGCGTGTTGGCCTGCTGGCCGACCTTGATATAGCCGAGGCCGACCTGATTGAGCGTCACCAGCTTGTCGCGCACGGCCGGCACGGCGGCGAAGAACTCGACGCCTTCCTCCACCGTCATGTCGAGCACGTCGGCAATCGACTTGCCCTTGAAGGTAACGTCGAGGGTCTCGCGATTGTAGCGCTTGCCGTGGCAGACGTCGCAGGTGACATAGACGTCGGGCAGGAAGTGCATCTCGATCTTGATGACGCCGTCGCCCTGGCAGGCCTCGCAGCGCCCGCCCTTGACGTTGAAGGAGAAGCGGCCCGGCTGGTAACCGCGCGCCTTGGCTTCCGGCAGACCGGCGAACCAGTCGCGGATCGGCGTGAAAGCGCCGGTATAGGTCGCCGGGTTCGAACGCGGCGTGCGGCCGATGGGCGACTGGTCGATATCGATGACCTTGTCGATATATTCGAAGCCGTCGATGCGCTCGTGCTCGGCCGGAATTTCGCGCGCGCCCATGATGCGGCGGGCGGCCGACTTGTAGAGCGTCTCGATCAGGAAGGTCGACTTGCCGCCGCCGGAAACGCCCGTGACGGCGGTGAAGACGCCGAGCGGGATCGAGGCCGTAACATTCTTCAGATTGTTAGCTTTCGCCCCGACGACTTTGATTTCCTTTTTCTTCTTCGGTTTGCGTCGCTCGCCGGGAACCGCGACGGAAAGCTCCCCGGAAAGATATTTGCCGGTGAGCGACGCGGGATTGGCGATGACTTCCTCGGGCGTTCCCTGGGCGATCACCTGACCGCCATGGATGCCGGCGGCAGGACCGATATCGACCACATAGTCTGCCGTCAGGATCGCGTCCTCGTCATGCTCGACGACGATCACCGTGTTGCCGATGTCGCGCAGGTGCCGCAGCGTATCGAGCAGGCGGGCATTGTCGCGCTGGTGCAGGCCGATGGATGGCTCGTCCAGCACGTAGAGCACGCCCGTGAGGCCGGAGCCGATCTGCGAGGCGAGGCGGATGCGCTGGCTTTCACCGCCCGACAGCGTGCCGGAATTGCGCGACAGCGAGAGATATTCGAGGCCGACATCGTTGAGGAAGCGCAGGCGCTCGCGGATTTCCTTGAGGATGCGGACGGCGATCTCGTTCTGCTTGGCGTTGAGATGCTCCGGCAACGCCTCGAACCAGTCGCGCGCCACGCGGATCGACATCTGCGTCGTCTCGCCGATATGCAGCTTGTCGATCTTCACCGCCAGCGCCTCGGGCTTGAGGCGATAGCCGTTGCAGGCCGGGCAGGGCGCGGCCGACATGTAGCGCTCGATCTCCTCGCGCGACCAGGCCGAATCCGTTTCCTTCCAGCGGCGCTCGAGGTTCGGCACGATGCCCTCGAAGGTCTTCACCGTCTTGTAGGAACGCGCGCCGTCCTTGTAGTTGAACTCGATCTTCTCCTTGGTGCCGTTGAGGATGGCGTTTTGTGCATCCTCGGACAGTTCCGACCAGCGGTTGGAAAGCTTGAAGCCATAGGCCCCACCCAGCGCTTCCAGCGTCTGGTTGTAATAGGGCGAAGAGGATTTTGCCCAGGGCGCGATGGCCCCGTCGCGCAGCGTGCGCTCGCTCTCCGGCACGATGAGGTCCGGGTCGATCTTCTGCTGGCTGCCGAGGCCGTCGCAGGTCGGGCAGGCGCCGAAGGGGTTGTTGAACGAGAACAGCCGCGGCTCGATTTCCGGGATGGTGAAGCCGGAAACCGGGCAGGCGAATTTTTCGGAGAACAGCACGCGCTCGTGCGTCTCGTTCAGCGACTTGTTGGCCGAGCCGCCGGCCGCCGTTTCCTCGACCGGCAGCGGCTTGTCGGCGAATTCCGCGATGGCGAGGCCTTCGGCGAGCTTGAGGCAGGTCTCAAGGCTATCGGCAAGGCGCGAGGCGAGGTCCGGGCGCACGACGACGCGGTCGACCACCACGTCGATATCGTGCTTGTATTTCTTGTCGAGCGCGGGAACGTCGGCGATCTCGTAGAACTGACCGTCCACCTTGACGCGCTGGAAACCCTTCTTCATCAGCTCGGCGAGTTCCTTCTTGTACTCGCCTTTGCGGCCGCGCACGACGGGCGCGAGGATATAGAGGCGCGTGCCTTCGCCGAATTCCAGCACCCGGTCGACCATCTGGCTGACCGTCTGGCTCTCGATCGGCAGGCCCGTCGCCGGCGAATAGGGAACGCCGACGCGCGCGAAGAGCAGGCGCATGTAGTCGTAGATCTCGGTGACCGTGCCGACGGTCGAGCGCGGGTTCTTCGAGGTTGTCTTCTGCTCGATGGAGATGGCGGGCGACAGGCCGTCGATCTGGTCGACATCCGGCTTCTGCATCATCTCCAGGAACTGGCGCGCATAGGCCGAAAGGCTCTCGACATAGCGGCGCTGGCCCTCGGCATAGATCGTGTCGAAGGCGAGCGAGGATTTGCCGGAGCCGGAAAGCCCCGTCATCACGATCAGCTTGTTGCGGGGCAGGTCGAGGTCGATGCCCTTGAGATTGTGTTCGCGCGCGCCGCGAATGGAAATGGTCTTGAGTTCGCTCATGGTGTCCAGCGTCAGAAGGTCGTTGCACATGGCAGAAAGGGTCGGCCCCTATGTAGGGATTGATGGGGGCCTGTCCATGCGCGGTCAGAAGATTCCGTGCCCGTTTCCGATTCGGTTGACAAGAGTGTACGGAATTATTAGAACAAAAAAAGAACGAAAATTCGCAATTGATCTGTGGATTACCACCTCTGCGGGGCGGCGCGGGCGCGCGCCAGTCGATAAGATGCCGCATTCATGTAGTGGAATGATGTCGGGCCTTCTGCCCGCGCGACAACGGGAATTACGGGTATGGCTGGAAGCGTCAACAAGGTGATCTTGATCGGGAATGTCGGAGCGGACCCGGAAATCCGCCGGACGCAGGACGGCCGGCCGATCGCCAACCTGCGCATCGCCACCTCCGAGACATGGCGCGACCGCAACAACGGCGAGCGCCGCGAAAAGACGGAATGGCACAATGTCGTCGTCTTCAACGAGGGCCTGTGCAAGGTCGTCGAGCAGTATGTCAAGAAGGGCGCCAAGCTCTATATCGAAGGCGCGCTGCAGACCCGCAAATGGCAGGACCAGACCGGCAACGACCGCTATTCGACGGAGATCGTGCTGCAGGGCTTCAACTCGACGCTGACCATGCTCGACGGTCGCGGTGAAGGCGGCGGCGAGCGTCGCGGCGGCGGCGATTTCGGCGGCAGCAGCAATTATGGCGGCGGCGCGCCGAGCTACGACGACTACGGTTCGCGCCCGGCATCGGGCGGCGGTGGCGGTGGCGGCGGCAGCCGTTCGGGCGGCGGGTCGCTGTCGCGCGATATGGATGACGACATTCCGTTCTGAGAACGGGAAGAAAGGCCGGCCGCAGCGCCGGCCTTTTTCTTTGGTGCTTCCTGTGTGGGGAGCGTGATGCTTGCCTGCGAGGCTCGGCATGAGCGATGACAAGACGGCAGCAGACGTGCTTTTCCTGCGCCCCGGCGAGGGGCGAGGCTATCCGCTCGGACGGATGAATACGGTCTTCAAGGCGGATCATGGCGAAACAGACAGCGCCTACAGCGTCTCAGAATGGTGGCTGGAGCCGCGAACGGCGGGGCCGGGCGCTCACGCCCATGATGGGAATATCGAGCTTTTTTACGTGATCGAGGGCGTCGCCAGCATCCTTGCCGGCGTGGAATGGCTGGAAGCGCCGGCGGGCAGCTTCATACGCATTCCGGCGGGTGTTCTGCACGATTTCGAGAACCGCACGGATCAGCGGGTCGGTCTGCTGAATGTCTTTCTGCCCGGCGGCTTCGAGGAGAACATGCCGGCGATCTCGACGTGGTTCGCCGAGAACCCGCCCGTCAGCCGATAAAGACCGACTTTATCCCGTCCACCACGAACTGCACCGCAAGCGCCGCCAGAATGACGCCCAGGAGGCGCGTGAGGATGGCGCGGCCGGTATTGCCGAGGAAGCGGTCGATGCGCTCGGCGATGAACAGCGACAGGAAAAGGATGCCGATGCAAAGCGCGAGCACGCCGATGAGCGCGCCGCGCTCGATGGCGGAGGGGAAGGAGCCGGAGAGCAGGATCGTCGCGGAAATCGCGCCGGGGCCGGCGATCAGGGGCAAGGCGAGCGGGAAGACGGCGATGTTGTGGATGTGATCGCGGGTGATCGCCACCTCGCTGGTCTTTTCCTTCCGCTCGTTGCGGCGTTCGAAGATCATCTCGAAGGCGATCCAGAAGAGCAGGAGACCGCCGGCGATGCGGAACGCGCCGATGGAGATGCCGAGGAGCGACAGCACGCTCGCGCCCGTCAGTGCGAAGACGGCGAGGATGCAGAAGGCGATGACGCAGCCGCGCAGCGCCACCTGCTTGCGCTGCGGCCGGGTCATGCCGACGGTGAGGCCGAGGAAGATCGGTGCGAGGCCCGGCGGATCGATGGTCACAAGCAGGGTCGTGATCGCGTTGACCACGAGATCGATATTGAGCATGCGGGCGTTCCCCTCGCCATTGAACGGCCGTTTGGTCGGCCTTGTCGGCGCATTGTTAGGCGAGCGCGGCGCGGAAGGGAAGGGCGGCGGGAAAGTCCTGCCTTTGCGGCCATGAAAATGCGCAAATTGGCGGATTTCCTGAGAAAAGCCTGTTCAAAACCCTTGGCGAAATTGGCGCTTCCAGCCTCGGTAGGCTATAAAATTGCATCTGATTCTGAACAACGATCGTGACCGAAATTGACAGAACAATCGACACCCGGCGGCAAGAACCCTCCCGGCATTGAGCCGATCTCCATCATCGAGGAAATGCAGCGGTCCTATCTCGATTACGCCATGAGCGTGATCGTGTCCCGCGCGCTGCCCGATGTGCGCGACGGTCTGAAGCCCGTTCACCGGCGCATCCTCTACTCGATGAGCGAGATGGGCGTCGACTGGAACAAGAAATACGTGAAGTCGGCCCGCGTGACCGGTGACGTGATGGGTAAATACCATCCGCACGGCGACGCCGCGATCTACGACGCCTTGGCGCGCATGGCGCAGGACTGGTCGCTCCGCCTGCCGCTGATCGACGGCCAGGGCAACTTCGGCTCCGTCGACGGCGACCCGCCGGCCGCCCAGCGTTACACGGAATGCCGCCTGGAAAAGGCCGCCCACTCGCTGCTCGACGACCTCGACAAGGAAACGGTCAACTTCCGCGACAACTACGACGGCACGATGAGCGAGCCGGTCGTCGTGCCGGCAAAATTCCCGAACCTGCTCGTCAACGGCGCGGGCGGCATCGCCGTCGGCATGGCGACGAACATTCCGCCACACAACCTCACCGAGGTCATCAACGGCTGTATCGCGCTGATCGACAATCCGGCGATCGAGCTTCTCGACCTGATGCAGCATATTCCCGGCCCCGATTTCCCGACCGGCGCGCTGATCCTCGGCCGCGCCGGCATCCGCCAGGCCTATGAGACCGGCCGCGGCTCGGTCGTCATGCGCGGCCGCGCCCATATCGAGCCGATGCGCGGCGACCGCGAGCAGATCATCGTCACCGAAATTCCCTATCAGGTGAACAAGGCGACGATGATCGAGAAGATGGCCGAGTTGGTGCGCGACAAGCGCATCGAGGGCATCTCGGACCTGCGCGACGAATCCGACCGCGACGGCTACCGCGTCGTCATCGAACTGAAGCGCGACGCCAATGCCGATGTCATCCTGAACCAGCTCTACCGCTACACGCCGCTGCAGACCTCCTTCGGCTGCAACATGGTGGCGCTGAACGGCGGCAAGCCGGAGCAGATGACGCTGCTCGACATGCTGCGCGCCTTCGTCGCCTTCCGCGAGGAAGTCGTCAGCCGCCGCACGAAATACCTGCTGCGCAAGGCGCGCGACCGCGCCCATGTCTTGGTCGGTCTTGCCATCGCCGTCGCCAATATCGACGAGGTGATCAACCTCATTCGCCGCGCGCCCGATCCGCAGACGGCGCGCGAGCAGTTGATGGAACGCCGCTGGCCGGCCAAGGACGTCGACGCGCTGATCCGCCTCATCGACGATCCGCGCCACCGCATCAACGAGGACCTCACCTACAATCTCTCCGAGGAGCAGGCCCGCGCCATCCTCGAACTGCGCCTTGCCCGCCTCACGGCGCTCGGCCGCGACGAGATCGACGAGGAACTCAACAAGATCGGCGAGGAAATCAAGGATTACCTCGATATCCTCTCCTCGCGTTCGCGCATGATGAATATCGTCAAGGACGAGCTTGCCGCCGTGCGCGACGAGTTCGGCACGCCGCGCCGCACCGAGATCGCCGAGGGCGGTCCGGACATGGACGACGAAGACCTCATCGCCCGCGAGGACATGGTCGTGACCGTGTCGCATGCCGGTTACGTCAAGCGCGTGCCGCTCGCCACCTATCGCGCGCAGCGTCGTGGCGGCAAGGGCCGCTCCGGCATGGCCATGAAGGACGAGGATTTCGCGACACGCCTTTTCGTCGCCAACACGCATACGCCGGTTCTGTTCTTCTCCTCGCGCGGCATCGTCTACAAGGAGAAGGTCTGGCGCCTGCCGATCGGCACCCCGCAGTCGAAGGGCAAGGCCCTCATCAACATGCTGCCGATCGAGCCGGGCGAACGCATCACCACCATCATGCCGCTGCCCGAGGACGAGACGACGTGGGAAAACCTCGACGTCATGTTCACGACGACCCGCGGCACGGTTCGCCGCAACAAGCTGTCGGACTTCGTCCAGGTCAACCGCAACGGCAAGATCGCGATGAAGCTCGAGGAAGAGGGCGACGAGATCCTCAACGTCGAGACCTGCACGGAACGCGACGACGTGCTGCTGACGACGGCGCTCGGCCAGTGCATCCGCTTCCCGGTCGATGACGTGCGCGTCTTCGCCGGCCGCAACTCGGTCGGCGTGCGCGGCATCACGATGGGCAACGGCGACCGCATCATCTCGATGACCATCGTCAAGCATGTCGATGCCGAGCCGTGGGAACGCGCCGCCTACCTGAAGCGCTCCGCCGCCGAACGCCGCGCCAGCGGCGTCGACGAGGAGGATATCGCGCTGGTCGGCGAGGAAGTCGGCGAAGTCGGTGATCTTCCCGATGAGCGCTACCAGATCCTCAAGGAGCAGGAGCAGTTCGTGCTCACGGTCTCGCAGAAGGGCTACGGCAAGCGCTCGTCCTCCTATGACTTCCGCACCTCCGGCCGCGGCGGCAAGGGCATCCGCGCCACCGACACGTCCAAGACGGGCGAGATCGGCGAACTGGTCGCCGCCTTCCCGGTCGAGGAGAAGGACCAGCTCATGCTCGTCTCCGACGGCGGTCAGCTCATTCGCGTGCCGGTCGATGGCATCCGCATCGCCAGCCGCGCCACGAAGGGCGTGACGATCTTCTCCACCGCCAAGGACGAGAAGGTGGTTTCAGTCGAGCGCATCAGCGAGCCGGAAGGCGACGATGACGCGGAATCGGCGGACATCGAAGGCGATATCGAAGCCGGGGACGCCGCACCGGCCGCAGAGGAATAGGCCTGAAGCCTTCCTGAAGACATGAAAAAGCCGGACGGGCAGGGAACGACCGTCCGGCTTTTCATTTGGTGCGGGCAGCCTGGAGGGTGCTGCCCGCCTTGACGGCGGCATGAAGGCGTTACACGCCGAAGCCGCCTGCTTTCGTTTTCAGCTTCACCGCCTTCAGCTCGGCGCGATCCCGTTTCAGGTCGAGAATCGTGCGCGCGAAGTCGAAGGTGAAGACGGCGCTGGTGAAGATCGTGGAAACGATGGTGAGCACTGCCATGATGTTGTCCACCTCAGCGCAGCCACTTGCCGCGCGCGGCGGCCTTGGGCGCAGCCGGGCGATCTTCTTCGCGCAGCGCATGGATCGTTGCGGCAGTCAGCGCGATGAACATGGTCATGCAGAGAAGGGCGAGTGCCATTTTCGTATTCCTTCCAGCCTAAGGAAACGCGTTACTTGTTCCGTTGCGTTCGGTCAGGATAATGCGCGGATGCGAACTTTGTTCCCGACCTCTATGCTGGCACTTAAACATGACGCGCCTGAAATGGTCTTGAACGGCCCATTCACGTAGGGTTCATGTTCTTGGCAGGGGACAGTCGCGGCTGCGACAGGCCGCACCCTTGCGGAAAAAGGCGGTCCATGACACAAGGCGGCAAACGGGACCCCGCCGATGACAGTCGCCTTCTATCCTGGCTCTTTCGATCCGATCACCAACGGTCATATCGACGTTCTGGTGCAGGCGCTCAACGTGGCGTCCAAGGTCGTCGTCGCCATCGGCATTCATCCGGGCAAGACGCCGCTCTTCACCTTCGAGGAGCGCGCCAGCCTCATCCGCCAGTCCCTGTCGGGCGTCCTGCCGGAGCGGGCAGGGGATGTCAGCGTCGTCTCCTTCTCCAATCTGGTGGTCGATGCCGCCCGCGCACATGACGCGCCTCTGCTGATCCGCGGCCTGCGCGACGGCACGGACCTCGATTACGAGATGCAGATGGCCGGCATGAACCGCCAGATGGCGCCGGAAGTGCAGACCGTGTTTCTGCCGGCGGGCGTTGCCTCGCGGCCCATTACCGCCACATTGGTCCGCCAGATCGCGGCGATGGGCGGCGATGTCAGTGCCTTTGTTCCGGCGCCCGTGCTTGCGGCCCTCAAGGCCCGCCAGAAGGGCTGAGTCATAACCTGAACCCCTCAAGGGAGCTATCATGCGCATTCTCCGTCACGCCTTTGCAGGCGCCCTGTTCCTGGCAACCGCCACGAGCGCCTTCGTCGCCCAGGCCGCAGATTTCATCACGATCCAGCTCAAGGACGGCCCGGTCGTCATCGAGCTGAACGACAAGGCGCCCAAGCATGCCGAGCGCATCAAGGCGCTGGCCGCCGAAGGCAAATACGACAATGTCGCCTTCCACCGCGTGATCAAGGGCTTCATGGCCCAGACCGGCGACGTGCAGTTCGGCAACATGGAGAATGGCTTCCAGCCGCAGGCGGCCGGCACGGGCGGCTCCAGCCAGCCGGACCTTCCGGCAGAGTTCTCCGACATTCCGTTCGAGCGCGGCACGGTCGGCATGGCCCGTGCGCAGGATCCGAATTCCGCCAATTCGCAGTTCTTCATCATGTTCGCTCCCGGCGACTTCCTGAACGGCCAGTATACGGTCGTCGGCAAGGTCGTTTCGGGCATGGAGCATGTCGACAAGATCAAGCTCGGCGACGACGCCAACAACGGCTCGGTCACCGACCCGGACCGCATGATCAAGGTCACCGTCGGCAAGTAAGCCCCCAACATTTCGATTTTCGCCTGTTGCAATCGCGAAACCGCGACCCATTTGCGGGGCAGGCTTTAGAAGGAGAGAGACCATGGCCGAGATCAAGGATCCGGAAAACACCATCATCATGGAGACCACGAAGGGGAAGGTGGTCATCCAGCTTCTTCCGGATCTGGCACCGGGACACGTCGCGCGCATCAAGGAACTGGCGCGCGAAGGCGCCTATGACGGCGTCGTCTTCCATCGCGTGATCGAGGACTTCATGGCCCAGACCGGCGACGTCCAGTACGGCAAGACCGGCGGCAAGGACTTCAACCCGGCCCGCGCCGGCATGGGCGGCTCCGAAAAGCCGGACCTGAAGGCCGAATTCTCCAACACGAGCCATGTGCGCGGCACCTGCTCCATGGCCCGCAGCCAGATGCCGAATTCGGCGAACTCGCAGTTCTTCATCTGCTTCACGGATGCTCCCTGGCTCAACAAGCAGTATTCCGTCTGGGGCCAGGTCGTCGAAGGCATGGAAAACATCGACAAGATCAAGCGCGGCGAGCCGGTGCGCGATCCCGACACCATCGTTTCGATGAAGGTTGCCGCCGACGTGGCGGCCTGATAGAAAACCGGCGTTTTCGACCGCGCTCGCCACGGCGGGCGCGGTTTTTCTTTGTGCGCTTTTCAAGGACCGGCACCATGGCTGCATTCCTCTGGGCGCTGCTCGGCATTGCGGCCGGCGCGTGCATCGCAATTCAGGCTCCCATCAATGCCATGCTCGGCCGCGGGCTTGGCATGCCGGTCGCCGCCGCCTGCGTCTCGTTCCTGTCGGGCGCACTCATCCTTGCTCTCGTCGTCGCCACCACGGCCTCCTTCGAAGGCCGCTCGCCCGACTGGCGTGGGCCGGACCTCTGGCTCTATGTCGCCGGCGGCGCGCTCGGCACGGTCTATGTCACGACCGCCATCTTCCTGACGCCGCGCATCGGTGCTGCCGCCGTCATGGCTTTCGCCGTCTCCGGCCAGCTTCTCGCCGGCATCCTGCTCGACCGTATCGGCTTCCTCGGCATGGCCGTGCGCGAAATCTCCATGGGCCGCATTGCCGGCGCTGGACTGCTCGTCGCCGGTGCGCTGATGATCCGCTTCCTCTGAGTTTCCCATGCGCGTCGACCTCTTCGATTTCGATCTGCCGGAAGAAAACATCGCGCTGCGTCCGGTGACGCCGCGCGAGGCGGCAAAGCTGCTCGTCGTCCAGCCGGAAACCGAAACGCCCTATCTCGATCGCACCGTCGGCGACCTGCCGTCGCTGCTGCGCGCGGGCGATGCGCTGGTCTTCAACGATACGCGCGTCATCCCGGCCCAGCTCGAAGGCATCCGCCATCGCGAAGGAGCGGGCGGCCAGAAGGTGTCCGCGACGCTGCACATGCGCATTGCCGGTGACCGCTGGAAAGCCTTTGCCAAGCCCGGAAAACGCATCAAGCTCTACGACCGCATCACCTTCGGCGCGGGCGAGGAACTCTCGGCAATCGTCGAGGAGAAGGGCGAGGGCGGCGAGGTCACCCTGCATTTCGACGCGTCCGGCCCCGCGCTGGACCGCGCGATCGCGACGGTCGGCCATATCCCGCTGCCGCCCTACATCGCCTCCAAGCGCGCCGACGACGAGGCGGATCGCAAGGACTACCAGACGATCTATGCCCGCGAGGAAGGGGCCGTCGCCGCGCCCACCGCCGGCCTCCACTTCACCGATGCGCTCTTCGAAAAGCTCGACGCGCTCGGCGTCGAACGGCATTTCGTGACGCTGCATGTCGGTGCAGGCACCTTCCTGCCGGTCAAGGCGGACGATACGACCGAGCACGTCATGCACGAGGAGATCGGCTACGTCTCCGAAGAAACCGCTGCCGCGCTCAACGCGGTGAAGGCGAGGGGCGGGCGCATCGTCTCGGTCGGCACGACCTCGCTGCGCCTGCTCGAAAGCGCAGCCGATCCGGATGGCACGATCAAGCCCTGGTCTGGCGCGACGGGCATCTTCATCACCCCCGGCTACCGCTTCCGCACGGCCGACATCCTGATGACCAATTTCCATCTGCCGAAGTCGACGCTCTTCATGCTCGTTTCGGCCTTCTCCGGCCTCAAGACGATGCGCGGCGCCTATGCCCATGCGATCTCGACCGGCTACCGCTTCTATTCCTACGGCGACTCCAGCCTGCTTTTCCGGGACCACCGATGACCGATACCTTCCAGTTCAAGCTTCTCGCCACCGACGGCAAGGCCCGCCGCGGCGAGGTCTCCATGCCGCGCGGCACGATCCGCACGCCGGCCTTCATGCCCGTCGGTACGGTGGGCACGGTCAAGGCGATGTATCTCGACCAGGTGCGCGAGCTTGGCGCCGACATCATCCTCGGCAACACCTACCACCTGATGCTGCGCCCTGGCCCGGAGCGCGTCGCCCGCCTCGGCGGCCTGCATGAGCTGATCCGCTGGCCGCACCCGATTCTCACCGATTCGGGCGGCTTCCAGGTCATGTCGCTCTCCGGCCTTCGCAAGCTCGACGAGCAGGGCGTCACCTTCAAGAGTCATGTCGACGGTGCGCTGCACCACATGTCGCCGGAGCGCTCTATCGAGATTCAGGGCCTGCTCGACAGCGATATCCAGATGCAGCTCGACGAATGCGTGGCGCTGCCGGCGTCCCCGAAGGAAATCGAGCGCGCCATGGAAATGTCGCTGCGCTGGGCCGAGCGCTGCAAGGTGGCCTTCGGCGACCAGCCGGGCAAGGCGATGTTCGGCATCGTGCAGGGCGGCGATATTCCGCATCTGCGCGTCCGCTCCGCCGAGGCGCTGGCCGAGCTGAACCTCAAGGGCTACGCCATCGGCGGCCTTGCCGTCGGCGAGCCGCAGGAGGTCATGCTCGACATGATCGACACGACCATCCCGCACATGCCCTTCGAGAAGCCGCGCTACCTGATGGGCGTCGGCACGCCGGACGACATGCTGAAATCCGTCGCCCGCGGCATCGACATGTTCGACTGCGTGATGCCGACCCGCTCCGGCCGCCACGGCCTCGCCTTCACCCGCCGCGGCCGCATCAATCTGCGCAACGCCCGCCATGCCGAGGACATGCGCCCGCTGGACGAGGAATCGAACTGCCCGGCCGCCCGCGACTATTCGCGCGCCTACCTGCACCACCTCATCCGCGCCAACGAATCCCTCGGCGGCATGCTGCTGACCTGGAACAACCTTTCCTACTACCAGGACCTGATGGCCGGCATTCGCAAGGCGATCGAGGAAGGCCGCTTCGCCGACTTCATGGCGGAAACGCAGGAGAACTGGGCGAGGGGCGACCTCGCCCCTCTCTGAGGCCCAAGGTCAGATTTCCGGCCCCGGCGCGGCGCGCACCATATGCACGCCATTGATCCTGTAGCTGCCGTTCGGCTGCTTCAGGAGCTGGTATAGCGCCGTCCAGTCCTTGCCGTCCGGCCCGGAGATCAGCACCTCCTGCAACACCATGTCGCCCTCGACCTTCGAACGCCCGAAGGCGAAATTTCCCGGCCGATAGACCGGCGCATAGCCTTTCCTCACCATGTCGAAGAAAACGCCTTCCGTCGGGAATTTTTCCCGGATGGTCGGCGAGGCGAAGGAATAGGCCGTCTTCGCATCGCCCCTCAGGAAAGCGGCGATCTGCTTCTGGATAATATCCTGCGCGGTATCGACCGGCTCCTGCGCCATCGCCGCCGACAGCGGAAGGCAGATACAAAGGAACATGGCGGCTGGCATTTTCATGGCGCGCACTCCCCCAGAGACATATCAGGATAGCATGCCGGGCACGCAGGAGCGTGCGCCTTTTTCTCAAGGAGGAAATTCTATTTATTAGAATAAAAACAATTTAGTATCACATTGTATTAAAGCGATACAGAAATTGGATTGCAACGTTGGCAGCTACATCTTTCGAAAGATGATGACCTCGGAATCCTGATAGGGCGAGCGCGCGAACGCCTGGAACCCGTGCCGCTCGGCAAGGCGTATCGACGCCGCATTGTCCGGGTCGATGATGCAGGTGATCTGCTTGCCGGGATGGTTGGCCGCCGCCCAGGGCAGGATCGTCCGCAGCACTTCGCTGGCATAACCGCGCCCCTGGAAATCCGGATGCAGGCCCCAGCCGGCCTCCAGCGTGTTCTCGACGCTGGGCGTGAGGGCGCGTCGCATCTCGTGGAACCCGGCCTGTCCGATGACCCGCTCGGAAGCCTTGTCGACGACGGCCCAGAACCCGAATGTCATGACCTGCCACATGCCGATGTGACGCAGGAGCCGCGTCCACGACTGCTCGCGCGATTGCGGCACGCCGCCGATATAGCGCACCATCTCCGGTAGCGCCCACATTTCGGCCAAGGCATCGAAATCCTCGATGCGCGAGCCGCGCAGGATGAGACGATCGGTTTCAAGGACGGGAACGTCGGGCATCGGGAATCACACGCAGACCAGGGATTGAACAGGCGGAAGGAACCGGAATTTGCCCGGGCGAGGGCGCTTGTTCAAGTCGCGGCGCACATGGGCAACAGGCGGTGGGGGCAGGATACGAATCATTGCACTCTGGGTTGGCGGTGCTAAGGTTCTTGCAATGACCGGAAACCGCAGGGAGCGCGAAAGGTCACATTCCAATCGGAGCAATCCGGCCGGGAGCGCCCGCAAGCGTTTCCGCCAACCCGCCGAAAGCCTGCGCGATGCAAGAGGACCACGATGCGCCGAAGCCGCGCGAACAAGGGCCGCCATCGGGCGTGATCTTTCTCTCGATCCTTCTCTTCGTCGTCTGGCTGATCATCAACGCCTCGTTCGAGGTGCCGATCCTCATTGTCGGCGCGGTCGTATCGGTGGCGCTGGCGCTCGTCTTCGTGCGCCGCAGCACTGTCTGGAACATCCCGGTCACGCCGGCGCGGGTCTTTCATTTCATCGCCTATACCGGCGTCTTCCTCGTCGAGCTGGTCAAGGCAAATATCGAGATGCTGCGCTATGTCTATGCCCCGCGCATCGACATCCGCCCGGGCATCGTCAAGGTGAAGATGCCGCTCAAGACCCCGCTCGGCCGGCTCGCCCTTGCCAATTCCATCGCCTTGACGCCCGGCTCGCTCGTCATGGACCTGCAGGGCGACGATCTCTACATCCATTGGCTCGACGTGAAGACCACCGACACGGAAGAGGCGGCGCGCGCAATCACCGGCCCCTTCCAAAAGCATCTGGAGGCGGTGTTTGGCTGATATCATCCTGAAGATCGCCATCGTCCTGATCTTCTTCAGCATCGTCTTCTGCCTGCTGCGGCTGGTGATCGGCAAGACCGCGGTCGACCGCGTGGTCGCCATCGATCTGCTGACGGTCGTCACCATCTCGCTCGTGGTGCTCTACGCGCATATTTCGGGACGCTTCGTCTATGTCGACGTCGCGCTGGTCTATGGCCTGCTGAGCTTTCTGGCGGTTCTCGCCATTGCCCGGTTTCTGGAAAGAAGGCCCTGAGCGATGGTCGAGCTGCTGATCCTTTTGATGTGCGGCGGTATCCTGGCAAGCGGGGTGCTGGCCATCGTCCTTGGAAACCTGATGGCGGCGATGGTGAGCGCGGGCCTTGCGAGCCTCTTTGCCGCCGCGTCCTACGTCCTTCTCGCCGCGCCCGACGTCGCAATGGCCGAGGCGGCCATCGGCTCCGGCCTCTCCACGCTGATCTTCCTCTACACGATCCGCAAGACGGGCGGCGGAGGAACAGCCGATGAATGAGCTGGCCGGCAGCATCGTGATCCTCGTCGGGGCCTTCTTCCTGTTTTCCGCCGGTGTCGGCGTGCTGCGCATGCCCGATGTCTTCACGCGCATTCAGGCCGGCACGAAGGCCTCGACGCTCGGCAATATCCTCGTGCTCGCCGGCCTCGGCCTCTATCACCCCGACTGGGCGCTGAAACTGCTGATCATCGCCTATTTCGTTCTGCTGACCAATCCGCTGGCCTCGCATGCGCTGTCGCGGGCAGCCCATTCCATCCGCACGCTCATGGCCGCGACGACCGTCGCCGATGCGCTGCGCGACGACAACGACAGCGCCGGCGAGGAGCGGTCATGAAACGCCTCTTCAGCCTGATCGCCGTGCTTGCCTTCGCGGGCCTTTTCGCCACCCTTGCGCTCGACTACGACGAGCGCGGCGCGGTCTCCTCGCTCGCCAGGCACTACCTGACCGAGGTTCCCGCCGATCTCGGCGCGCCCAATGTCGTCACCGGCATCCTCATCACCTTCCGCGGCTTCGATACGCTAGGGGAGGTGGCGGTCCTGTTCATGGTGGCGGCGAGCGTCGGGCTGCTGCTCTCCGGCAAAGGGGAGGGCGGCGAACAGGCCAGGGACGACGAGGCGCGGCCGCCCCCGAGCGAACTGGTGCGCAACGGTGCGGAAATCGTGCTTCCGATGATCTTCCTCTTCGGCGCCTATGTCATCCTGAACGGCCATCTTTCGGCCGGCGGCGGCTTCCAGGGCGGCGCGGTCGTGGCCTCCGGCGTCATGCTGCTGATGCTGGCCCACCCCGCCAGCGCGATCAACCACGCGGTCCTCAGCGTGACGGAATCGCTGGCGGGCGTCGTCTATGTCCTGATCGGCATCCTCGGCATTGCGCTCGGCAGCGGCTTCCTCGACAGCCATATCCTGCCGCGCGGCGATTTCGGGGCATTCATCAGCGCGGGCGCCATCCCGGTGATTTCGGCTCTCCTCGGCATCAAAGTGGGTGCCGAGCTGAGCGTCATCATCGATCGGTTTCGCAGCTAGACGGGACGGGGAGCGCGATGGGATTGCCGATTTCGCAGATACTGCTTTGCACGGGGTTCGTCCTCATCCTCATCGGATTCTGGGGGATGCTGACGCATCGCAACATCCTGCGCATCATCATCGGCTTCTCGCTCATCGACACGGGCATGCACATCGTCCTCGTGGCGACCGGCTATATCACCGGCGGGACCGCGCCCATCGTCGATACGGCGCTCTCGGCCACGGACGCGGCGACGCGCGCCGTCGACCCGATCCCCTCGGCGCTCGTGGTGACGGCCATCGTGATCGGCTTTTCCGTCAACGCCATCCTGCTGGCCTTCGCCATCAGGCTCCATGCCGCGAAGAAAACCCTGTCGATCGACGCATTGACGGAGTCTAAATGGTAGAGGCCCTCGTCCATCCGATAAACATCTTCCTGCTGGGCCTGGGCGGCGGCTTCCTCATTCCGTTGCTCTACAAGATCGGCAAGCCGCTGCCGGCCATCGGCTTCGTCGTCGCGCTCCTCGGCATGACGGCCATTTCCTGCATCGGCCTGTGGCGGGTTCTGGAGGCCGGCGCACCCGTGGAGATCCTGACGGCCGGCAGCGTCCCGCCGTTCTCCATCAATCTGCGCTTCGGTCCGTGGGAGGCCTTTTTCGCGGCCTGCGTCAACGTCGTTGCAGTTCTCGGCGCCTGGCAGCTTCGGGATCGGCTGCGCACCAGCTACGCGGCCCTGCTGCTCTACCTGATCCTCGTCATGGGGATCAACGGCATGGTCATGACGCGCGACCTGTTCAACCAGTTCGTCTTCCTGGAGATCATGTCGATCGGCACCTACGGTCTCCTCGGCATGGAGCGGACGCCGGCCGCCTTGTCCGCCAGCTTCAAATACATCATGGCGACCGTGGTCGCCTCGTCCTTCTTCCTGCTCGGCGCGGGCCTTCTGTACCACGCGACCGGCACGCTCAACATCGACGCCATGATCGCGGGCAGGGGAGAGATTGCCGGCGCCATCGGCACCAGTGCGGTCCTCTTCGTCCTTGCCTGCCTTGTGCTGGAGCTGAAGCCGTTTCCCGCCAACGGCTGGGGGCTGGACGCCTACGAGACGGCCCCCGGAGGCGTTGCGGCCCTGATCTCCGTCGGCGTGTCGGCCGGCGTATTCTTCGCGCTTTTCAAGCTGCTGCCGCTGTTCGAGAATTATCTCGGCATCCTAGCCCTGTCGGGCGGCGTGACCTTCCTCTTCTCCAATCTCGCAGGCCTGCGGCAGACGAACGTGCAGCGCATGCTCGGCTATTCCTCCATCGCCCAGATGGGTCTGCTGACGCTGGCCCTCGCGCTTCTCCACCAGCTCGGCGCGCAGCAATCGCTGCCGCTGGTCGTCGGCGGTCTCTTTATCAATCACCTTCTGGCGAAGGCCGGCCTGTTCTGGCTGGCGGCCGCGGTATCGCGGCCCGAAATCGACCGCTGGTCGGACCTTGCCGGAAACCGTCTCGTCCTGTCCGTTCTCGCCGTGCTGGTGGTTGCGATCGCCGGTCTGCCGCCATTCCCCGGATTCTGGGCGAAATGGGAACTCGTCATGCAGGCCGCCGACGGCGGGAAATCCGTCTGGATCGCCGTCATCCTGATCGGCTCGCTGCTCGAGGCGGCCTACATGTTCCGCTGGTTCAAGCACGCGACGCGCCCGCACGCCGCAGCAGACCGTTCCGCCGAAACGGACCTTCCGCTCGCCAGCCTTGCCCCGGCATTGGGCGCGGCCGTGCTGTTGTTCGCCGCCGGGTTCGTCGCGGCCAGCTTTGCAGGCGCGGCTTCGCTGTGGCTGTTCACGCCGCTCTATGTCGGTGGCGCGCTGTTCCTTCTCGACGCGCTTCCGGGGCGCGTCAAGTGCGGCCTCATGCTGGCGGCCGTCGCGCTGTGCGGCGCATGGATCATCCGGGACGTAACGGGTCTGCGCGCGCTCTTCGCCATTCTGCTGCTCGCCGGCGGTGTCGTGGTGGCCTTCGCAGGCCTCTACCGTTCCGATGCCCGCCGCGGCTTCCATGCGATGATGGCGGTGCTGCTTCTGTCCATCGCAGCCCTGTTCCGCGCCGATACCGGCCTCGAATTCTTCTTCCACTGGGAAATCGTCACGCTCTCCAGCTATTTCCTCATCGCCCAGCGGCCGGGTGCGCATCCCTATGTGCTGCAATTCCTGCTGTTTTCGCTGGTTTCGGCCTTCTGCCTGCTCGCGGGTTTCGGGGCGGCCGCCAGCGCGAACGGCAGCCTGTCGCTCCAGGCCCTTGCGACAGCGGGGCCGGAAGCGACGCGCGCCTTCATGCTCCTGGCGCTCGGCTTCCTCATCAAGGCGGGCGCTGCCGGCGTCCATGTCTGGCTGCCCGGCGCCTATGCCGAAGCGGATGACGACCTGTCGGCCATGCTTTCGGCCGTGATCAGCAAGGTTGCGGTTTTCGGCCTGTTCATGGTGACCTATCTCGCCATCCGCTCCGACGCCGGCCTTGAAATGGCGCATCTCATGGGATGGATCGGCATGGCGACGACGATTGCGGGCGCGGTCATGGCGCTCCAGCAGACCGACCTGAAGCGCATGCTCGGCTATTCCAGCATGAGCCAGATCGGCTATATCGTCACCGCCATCGCACTGATGAGCCATCTCGGCTGGGTTACCGCATTCTATCTCGTGGCCAACCACCTGATGGTGAAGGGCATCCTGTTCCTCGCGGCCGCAGCCGTCATCCTGCGCACCGGCACCCGGTTGTTCGATGAAACCGGCGGGCTGGCGCGCAATATGCCGTTCACCTTCGCGCTGGTCCTCGTCGCCCTTGTCTCAATGTCCGGCCTGCCGCCGCTTGCGGGCTTCGGCGGCAAATGGCTGTTGCTGAGCGCCATGATGGACAAGGGATGGTACGGCCTTGCGGTCGCCGGCGCGGTCGCCACCTTCATCGGCTTCCTGTACATGTTCCGCTTCGGCTATTCGATCTTCCTCGGACCGAAACGGCCCGCGCACGCCGCCGTCGCGGAAGCGCCCCTGGCGCTCCTGGTGCCACAATTCCTGCTGGCCGCGGCGATTTTCCTGCTCTCGTTCTTCCCGAAGCTGGTGATGGAGCCGGTCTCGGCCGCCATCGATCCATATTTCGCCTCGACGCTCGTCTGGAAAGGTATGTCGCTCGAAACCATCTACGGCTACTGGAACCCGCTGCCCGTCATGGCCGTGAGCGTGGGCATTGCCGCCGTACTGCTTGCAGTCTTCCTCATGGTCTACAAGGCGGCGAGGGGACGCATCGCGCCGAACGGCACGGCCCATTTCTTCGCCTTCTACCGACGCGCACTCGCGCCGCTCGGCGTGCCGCTCGCGACCCGCCTGTGGGACAGCGTCTGCGATGCGACAACCGGCGCAGCCGGACTGGTGCGCCGCGTCTATACCGGCAACGGCCAGACCTATGTGCTCCATGTGCTGTATTATGTGCTGGCGCTGTACATCCTCGGCACGCTGCAGCTCCTGCCGACCTGATCCGCCCATCCGAGCCCGGTCTGGTCAACGGGGACAGGTGAGCACGGAGCGCCAACAGAAAGGCAGCGGCAAAGCGAAGACATTGAAATCACTGGCATGTCGCACTTGGAAATAGAATGTACCCCTGTGAGCTCAAGCCGAGACGCGACTTGCGGGCTTGGTGATCCTATCCTCCCGACCGCATCTGCGCGAGCAGCTTCTGGCGGAAGACTTCGGCCGGCGTCTTGTAACCGAGGCACTTGCGCGGTGTCGTGTTCAATCGATCGCAGATCTCCTTGAGGTCATGGTCGGTGATCGAGAGCGGATCGACATCCCGCGAAAGCCATTTCCTGGCCCGACCATTCGTGTTCTCGACCGTGCCTTTCTGCCAGGGTGATTGCGGATCGCAGAACCAGGTCGCGGCGCCGATGCCGGCTCGCAGGTATGGCCAGTCGGTAAACTCGGTCCCACGGTCGAAGGTGATCGAGCGGCGTGCACGATGGGGCAGGGCCTGCAGCACACCGATGAGCCGCGCCATGATCGGCCGGGACTGGCGGTCGTTGTTGCGTAGGAGAACGGCGAAGCGGCTGACGCGTTCGACCAGCGACGTCACGTTCGCCTTGCCGAACTTCTGGCAAAACTGGATGAGGTCGCATTCCCAGTGTCCGAATTGCTTGCGGTCGGCGACGGCATCCGGGCGGCGCAGGATGTTGAGATCCGGGCTGAAACGCTGGCCATGCCGGCGTCTGGCATGGCGCGGCCGGCGTCGTGCACGATGTTCCGGCAGGTGCTTCCAGAGCTTGATGGCATGTCCGTCCGCCGAATAGGCAAACTTGTAAATCGTCTCATGGCTGACGGAAATCGGATGGCGCTCCAGCCGCATCCGGCCCGCGATCTGCTGCGGCGACCAGCCATGCACGATCCGCTCGATGACCGATTGGCGGACATGCGAGAAGCGCGCAAGCTTCCTGAGCTTGGTCCGACGCTCGCAGGCCATGTCATGCGCGGTCACGCAATGATAGCTGCTCAGTTCCGGCCATTCCTTGTCGATGTAAACGTTGCGCCGGACCTCACGGAGAATCGTCGAGCGATGGCGTCCAAGCTTCTCCGCGATGGTGTCAATACTCAGACCAGCATGACGCCAGCGGGCGATCCTGCGGCGTTCATTTAGGTCTATGTGGGAGTAGGTGCGTTTCATGGCAGCGTCCTTGCGGTTGATAACCCATTGGCATCATTCGCAAGACGCACTTCAAACTTGAACCCACCCCCGGCATACACAAAAGTCGCATAAGATAGATTATGGAACGTGCATGACTACGGACAGCCCGTTCCCGCAATTCCGCCTTGACCCGGAACCACCGGGCGCTTTAAGCGAAACGGCAGACGGAACCAACAGCGAAAGCCTGCCACGATGAGCGATTTGCGCATTCTCTCCGACGCCCATATCCCGGAACTGCCGAACCGCTACAAGGGCAAGGTCCGCGAAAATTACGATCTAGCGGATGGCAGCCGCATCATCATCGCGACGGACCGGCTCAGCGCCTTCGACGTCATCCTGACGTCCATTCCCTTCAAGGGCCAGGTGCTGACGCAGACGGCGCGCTACTGGTTCGAGGAAACCGCCGACATCTGCCCGAACCATGTGCTTTCCTATCCCGATCCGAATGTCGTCATCGGCACGCGGCTCGATATCCTGCCCGTCGAGATCGTCGTGCGCGGCTATCTCGCCGGCACCACCAGCACATCGATCCTGACGAAATACCGCAAGGGCGAGCGCCAGATGTACGGCATCACGCTGCCGGATGGCCTCAAGGACAACGAGAAGCTGCCGCAGCCGATCATCACGCCCACCAGCAAGGCCTTCGACGGCGGCCATGACGAGCCGCTGTCCGGCGAGGAAATCCTGGCCCAAGGTCTGCTGACGGCCGAGCAATGGGAAACGGTATCGCGTTATGCGCTGGCGCTTTTCGCACGCGGACAGGCGCGCGCGGCCGAGCGCGGGCTGATCCTCGTCGACACCAAATACGAATTCGGCACGGACAAGGACGGCCGCATCGTGCTTGCGGACGAGATCCACACGCCGGATTCGAGCCGCTACTGGATTGCCGACAGCTATGCGGAAAGCTTCGCCAAAGGCGACCGGCCGGCAAGCTTCGACAAGGATTTCGTGCGCGCCTGGGTCACAGAACGGTGCGATCCCTACAAGGACCCGATCCCGGAAATCCCGCGCGACCTCATCGAGCAGACCTCGAAGGTTTACATACAAGCCTTTGAACAGATTACCGGAAAGACGTTTGCACCCGATCTTTCCGGCGACACGGTGCTGGACCGCATTCGCCAGAATCTCGAGCCCTACTTCGCCTGATCGCCGGCAAGCGCGATTTCGAAGCTGAGGCCATCATACGCCGGCTCCACATGGGCCGGCGTTTCCTTTTGCACGGTGTCGTAGTCGAGCGGTACATGCATATGGGTCAGGATCGCGCGGGCCGGCTTCAGACGCTCGATCCAGTCCAGCGCCTGGCTCAGCGACAGATGGCTGGAATGGTAGCGATACTGCAGCGCGTCGATGATCAGCGTATCGAGGCCGGCAAGGCGCGGAATGGTCTCGTCCGGAAAATCGCTGATATCGCTGCAATAGGCGACATCGCCGATGCGGAAGCCGAGAGAATGGATCGAGCCATGCACCTGGAGCAGGGGCTGGAAGGTGATTGCGCCCCCTGCCCCTTCGATGGTCACCGGCGCATCCATCGGGTCGATCAGGTTCTCCGTCACGATGGGCGGATACATGCTTCCGGCGGGCGTCTTCAGGCAATAACCGAAGCCCTCGCGGATGCGCTCCATCGTCGCCGTATCCGCCCAGATCGGCACCTGCCGGTGGTCATGCAGCACGAAGCCGCGAATATCGTCGATGCCGTGGATATGGTCGGCATGCGGATGGGTGTAGAGCACGGCGTCGATGCTCGTCACGCCCGCGGCGATCATCTGCGTGCGGAAATCCGGCCCCGTATCGATGACGACCGTCGTCTTGCCGTCCGGCCCGAACTGCTCCACGAGGAAGGCGGCGCGGGTGCGGTGGTTCTTCGGATTGGCGGGATCGCAGGCGCCCCAGTCGCCGGTGATGCGCGGCACGCCCGGAGACGAGCCGCAGCCGAGAATGGTGAAGCGCCGCGTATAGGCCACGGCTACACCCGCGGCATCTTCGAGAAGATGCGGAAGGCGTTTTCGGTGGTGATGCGGGCGATCTCGTCCGTGCTGACGCCGACGGTTTCGGCAAGCACCGCCGCCGTATGCGCCGTATAGGCCGGTTCATTGCGCTTGCCGCGGAAGGGTTTTGGCGCGAGGTAGGGCGCGTCGGTCTCCACCAGCATGCGCTCCAGCGGCACGGTTTTCGCGATCTCGCGCAGCTCTTCCGATTTCGGAAAGGTCAGGATGCCGGAGAAGGAGACGTAGCCTCCCAGTTCCACGCCGATGCGCGCCAACTCGGCGCCGGAGGAGAAGCAATGCAGCAGGAAGGGAAAGGCCCCCTTCCCCGTTTCCTCGGTCAGGATCGCCGCCATGTCCTCATCCGCCGAGCGGCTGTGGATGACGAGCGGCAGGCCGGTTTCGCGGGCGGCGGCGATGTGGTTGCGCAGGCCGATGACCTGCGCGTCGCGCGGCGCGTTGTCGTAGTAGTAGTCCAGACCCGCCTCGCCGATCGCCACCACGCGCGGATGCCTCGAAAGTTCGATCAATTCCGAAACCGGAATATCCAGTTCCTCATCCGCATTGTGCGGATGCGTGCCGACCGAGCAGAACACCGACGGATACTTTTCCGCAATCGCCAGGATAGCCGGAAATTTTCGAACCCGCGTCGAGATGGTGATCATCTGCTTCACCCCGGCCGCATGCGCCCGCGCGACGATATCGTCGCGCTCCGCCTCGAAATCCGGGAAATCCAGATGGCAATGCGTGTCGATCAGCATGCCGTCAGGCCTCGGGAGCGACATAGCGCGGGAAGACCGGCGCCGGGGCTTCCAGCGGCGTGCCGCTGACAAGGCGGCCGGCTTCACCGAGCGCCGCAAAGTCCCGCTTGTCGGCCGGTGCAGCAACGAGGTTCAGCAGCTTGCTGCCCGATTCCGGCATGAAGGGCTGCAGCAGGATCGCGATCTGGCGCACCACTTCCGCCGTCACATAGAGCACGGTGCCCATGCGGACCGGATCGGTCTTCTTCAGCGCCCAGGGCGCCTCGCCGGCAAAATAACGGTCGGCCTCGGAGACGACGGCGATGATCGCCGCCAGCGCCTTGTGGATCTGCTGCTTGCCCATCTCCTCGCGGGTGATCGCATGCAGCGCATCGACGGAGGCGAGCATCGCGCGGTCGGCTTCGGAAAGGTCGCCGCAATCCGGCACCTTGCCGTCGCAGTTCTTGACGATCATCGACAGCGAGCGGCTGGCAAGGTTGCCGATGCCGTTGGCAAGGTCGGAATTGATGCGGGTCGCGATCCCCTCCTCGCTATAGCTGCCGTCCTGGCCGAAGGAGACTTCGCGCAGGAAGAAATAGCGGATCGGATCGAGGCCGAAATGGCTGACGAGATTGACCGGATCGACCACATTGCCGAGCGACTTCGACATCTTCTCGCCCTTGTTGAGCAGGAAGCCGTGGGCGAAGACACGCTCGGGCAGCGGCAGCCCGGCCGACATCAGGAACGCCGGCCAGTAGACGGCGTGGAAGCGGATGATGTCCTTGCCGATGATATGGATGTTCGCCGGCCAGTATTTTGCACGCGGGCCTTCCGGGTCGGTCATGTAGCCGGTCGCGGTGATGTAGTTGGTCAGCGCGTCCACCCAGACATACATGACATGATCCGGATCGCCGGGAACAGGAATGCCCCAGTCGAAGGTCGTGCGCGAGACCGAAAGGTCCTTGAGGCCGGACTTGACGAAGGAGATCACCTCGTTGCGTCGCTCGGCCGGGCCGATGAAGTCCGGGTTGTCCTCGTAGTGCTTCAGCAGCCTGTCCTGGTAGGCGGAAAGCTTGAAGAAGTAGCTCTCCTCCTCCACCCACTCGACGGGCGTGCCCTGCGGGCCGTAGCGAACGCCGTCTTCGCGCTTCTCCGTCTCATTTTCCTGGTAATAGGCTTCGTCGCGCACGGAATACCAGCCGGCATAGCCACCCTTGTAGATATCGCCGTTGGCGGCCATACGGCGCCAGATCTCGGCGCAGGCCTCGTAATGGCGCTCTTCGGTCGTGCGGATGAAATCATCGTTCGATGCATTAAGAAGAACGGCCATATCCCTGAATTCTTTCGAATTCCGATCCGCGAGTTCACGCGGGGAAATGCCTTCCTTGCGCGCCGTCTGCTGCATCTTCTGGCCGTGTTCGTCCGTGCCCGTCAGGAAGAAGACATCGCGCCCGTCGAGCCGCTGGAAGCGCGCCATGGCATCCGTGGCGATCAGCTCGTAGGCATGGCCGATATGCGGCTTGCCGTTCGGATAGGAAATGGCGGTCGTGATGTAGAAGCGGGACGTATCGGTCATATGGGGTGCGTTCTGTCTTCGGTTGTGCAATGCCGCAAGGTATTAGACCATGCCGGCGCTGAGGGAAACAGCAAGTTTCCGATTGGGCTTAAAGCGATGCCCGGATGTCGTCGAGCACGCTGATGATCGTCTGCTTGCGGTCGAGATTGTAGCCCTGCGCGATGCCGATGCGCTCGCCGAGCTGCGAGGAAAGCTGGGCGAGGCGGTCGGCGCGGGAAAGGTCGCCGGAAAGGGCGGCGCTGCGGGCGGTGTCGGTCACGAAGTCGGTGGCGTGCTGGCAGAAGAAGGAGAAGACGGTGTCGCTGTCCTTGGCCGAAAGCACGTCGGCCAGTTTATGCACGTCTCGGCGCGGCGGCTCGGCCGGAGCCTCGACGATGGTGCGGAAGGCTTCCACGATATCGAAGCCGCCGTAATTCACCAGCTTGAGGGCCTCGGAGACGCTGCCATGGGCGGCGGAAAGCACGTCCCCTGCCCGCGGGCCGGACGGCGCGGCGTCGAGGCTGTCGAGCGCGGCGGAAAGGTCGGCTTCGGACAGGGGCGACAGCGCGAGCGGCAGGCAGCGAGAGCGGATGGTCGGCAGCAGCTTGCCCGGCGCATGGGTCAGCACGAGGAAGAGCGAGCGCTTCGGCGGCTCCTCCAAAATCTTGAGGATGGCGTTGGCGGCGTTGCGATTGAGGTCGTCCGCCGGATCGATGATGACGATGCGCCAGTTGCCCGTGCCGGAGGTCTGCGCGAGGAATTTCCCCGCCTTGCGCACTTCGTCCACCGTGATCGCGGATTTCATCTTGCCGGTCTTCTCATCGACCGGCCGGGTGAGATGGAGAAGATTGTGCGAGGCCCCGGCGGCGAGCTGCCGGGTGATGGGGGACGCGGGCGACGGGTCGTATATCGCCTCCGGCGCATCCGCCGGCTCGGGATGATGCAGGACATGGTTCGCGAAGCGGAAGGCGAGCGTCGCCTTGCCGATGCCCTCCGGCCCCTCGATGAGGATGGCATGGTGGCCCTTGCCGGAGCGATAGGAGCGCGCAAGAAATTCTTCCGCCTCCGCATGGCCGAAGAGCTTCGTCTGCTCGGCGGGATGCACCGCGCCGTCGAGAATGCCGGGACGCTCCTCGCTCACGAAACATGCTCCTGGTGGCTCAGGGCACCGACCGGCAGCAGCGGCTCGACGATGGCCAGCACTTCGGCGGCAATGGTGTCCTGCGCCTTCGTGGCGTCGATCACGCGGCAGCGCAGCGGTTCGCGCGCGGCGATGTCGAGGAAGGCTTCGCGGCGCTTTTCGTGCGTCTGCAGCTCCTCCTTCTCGAAGCGGTCGGGCTGCTCGCCGGGGCCGCCGGCGCGCTTGCGGGCGCGCTCCAGGCCGACCGATGCGGGAAGATCGAAGATGATCGTGCAATCCGGCACGACGCCGTTGATCGCCACGCGCTCCAGCGCCTCGATGAAAGGCTGTTCCAGATTGCCGGTCACGCCCTGGTAAACGCGGGAGGAATCCATGAAACGGTCGCAAAGCACGACGCTGCCTGCGGCAAGCGCCGGACGGATGACCTGTTCGACGTGGTCGCTACGCGCGGCGGCGAAGAGGATCGCTTCCATGCGGATGCCATACGGCTCGGCCGCGCCGGAGAGGAGGACATGGCGCACGGCCTCCGCGCCCTTCGAGCCGCCGGGTTCGCGCGTCATCAGCACGGTCAGTCCGCGCGCGCGCAGGGCGTCTGCCAGAAGCCGGATCTGTGTCGACTTCCCGGCGCCCTCGCCGCCTTCGAACGTGACAAACAAACCGTGTGCGGCCGACAAATCCTGCTTCCGTTCCCGTGGCCGCCAAGGCGGCCTTCCGACGATATCCGCGATGCGGAGACGAGTCGGTCCACTACTAACCCATGTTTCCAGCCGGCGAAACGCTTTTCAGGGGCGCCGGAGGTCTCAGATCCAGAAGAAGAACAGTTCGATCAGGGCATCCAGCGCCCGCGAGCGCAACGTCCCCTCGCCCACGCTGCCGGCGGTGCGCACCGGCACCTCGCGCAGGAGCTGCTTGTCGTTCCATATCCTCAGCGCACCGACCGTCTGCTCCGGCTTCACCGGCGCGCGCACAGGCCAGATGTAGACGACACGGGCGACGAGCCGCTGCGAATTGTCCTTCGGCAGGAACACATCCACCTGCTCGCCCGCCACCAGCGGCACGGTCGAGGCGTCGCCACCATAGACGCTGGCATCCGCGATGACCTCGCCGGCCTTGAAGAGCGTCCGGCGCTCGAAGCTGGAAAGCGCCCATTCAATGATCCGGCGGGTTTCCTCGATGCGCGCCTTGTCGCTCTCCATGCCCGCCATAGCGAGCACCAGATGCTTGCCGTCGCGGTTCACGGCCGCGACGATGGAATAGCCGCTCTCTTCCGCAAAGCCGGTCACGAAGCCCGTCACGCCGAGATTGAGCGCCAGCAGCGGGTTGCGGTTGCGCTGCTTGATCTTGTTCCACTCGAATTCCGGCTCGATATAGTAGCGCATATATTGCGGATAGGTGGTCTCCAGATGGCGGGCGAGCGTCACCATTTCGCGCATCGTCACCTTGTTGGCCGGGTTCGGCAGGCCGGTGGCATTGGCGAAGGTCGATTTCTCCAGCCCGAGCGCCCTCGCCTCCTTCGTCATCCGCTCGGCAAAGGCCGCCTCGGAGCCGGTCATGCCCTCGCCGAGGATGATGCAGGCATCGTTGGCGAACTGCACCGTGATGCCACGGATCAGGTCCTCGACGCGCACGTTCGACTTGAGCGCCGCGAACATGGTGGAGGTGCCCGACGGCGCGCCGCCGGTGCGCCAGGCATGTTCGGTCACGGGATAGGTCGTGTCGAGTGTGACGTCTCCGGCGGAAAGCGCCTTGAACACCGTCGCCGCCGTCATCAGCTTGGCGAGCGAGGCGGCGGGAACGACATCGTCTTCTCCGCGCGCGAAAAGCACCGTGCCGGTTTCCGCCTCGATCAGATAGACCTGCCGCGCCTTGACGTCGAAGCCGCCCTGCTGGGGCGATGCCGTCTGGGCCCCGGCGACGGTGAGGAAGGACAGGAAAAGGACAAGGCAGGCAACTAGGCGGCGATGCATGGCGACTCCGGTATCGTCGTCACACTTCCACAGCCGCGCGCTTTGCGCAAACGGCTTCGCTCACCGGAGCGCTCCCCGGCAAGCCCGATCGGTCGGCCCGATCTCAACCCGCATTGTCGGCGAGCGCGGAAAGCGGCGTCAATTGCCCGTCCATCGTCAGGATGGCGTCGAAGGCGCCCGAGGCGTCGCGCACCCGCTCGTCCGCATAGGCTGCGGCATAGCTGGAGCCGGAGGACGGCAGCGGAACGAAATTCGGCCGCTCAACCGGCATCGGACCGATTTCCGGCAGGAGAGCGAACTGCTCCATGGCCTGGAAGGCGTCGGAGACCGGCGCGGTCTTGGCCAGCGCCGTCATCGCGCTCTGTTCGGGCACCTTCAGGTAGCCCTCGCCCTGCCCGGAATCCGGCAGTGCGTTGCTGTCTGCGGAAGCGACCATGACGCCGGTCGCGATCTGGCCGCCCGGATCGACCGCCGGAACGCGCGACCCCTTGGTGACATAGGACGCCATGAGATAGGGCATGTCGTTGCCCTCGAGCGGCGCCTTGCCGACATATTGCACGCGCACCTTGGCCGTGCCGGTGCGCTTCATGTCCAGCAGGTCGGCGGTCTTGGAGGAAACGTCGATCAGGCGGTTTTCATGGAACGGGCCGCGGTCGTTGACGCGGACGATGACGGAGGTGCCGTTTTCCAGATTGGTGACGCGCGCATAGCTCGGCAGCGGGAATGTCGGATGCGCCGCCGAGAGGTGATAGCGGTCGTAGACCTCCCCGTTCGCCGTCTTGCGGCCGTGGAAGGCCGCGCCGTACCAGGAAGCAAGGCCGGTCTTGCTGTAGCCCATCTCTTCCTTCGGACGATACCACTTGCCGCGGACCTGATAGGCCTTGCCGAGCTGATAGCGCCCGCCGCCCTTCGGCACGGGCTGGCCGTCCTCGACGACGCGCGGGCTGGCCTTGACGCCATATTCCGACTCGGCGAAGAATTCCTTGCTGCGGGCCTTTTTCTTGGGTGCCGCCGTCGTCGTTGCGCAGGCGGCCAGGCCAGCGCAGATCAGCGGAATCGCGATAAGCCGCAGGCCCTTGCCGAAACGGCTCGCATTCGTCTTCAAGCTTTTATGTCCCACGCCGCTATCGTCCCCGACGGTGTGCCAGCCAACTGCCTTGCCCCTGCAAGCTGGCCGTCAATGCCACTCAGTAAATAACAGTACGTTAAACATGCCGATAAGATGGCAAAATTGCGAATGGGGGTGCCCCGGAGGGCCAGGATCGATGATTTATGGTTTCCGGTTGGTTAAGGCGCCCGCCCCTTGAAGGCGAGCGCGCAAGCGTCGTTTCAGGATCGCTCCACCTGAAGAACATCGACGAGCCGGTCCGGATCGCGAACGCCGTGCCGGTAGAGCGTGATGATCGAGCGGGCCAGCGAGCGCGACCGGGCCTCGTCGAGATCGATCGTGCCAGCGGCCGTCAACCGCGTGAAAACGCCCTTCAGGACCTCAAGGTCCTGAGGCTCGAACATGCCGATATGCGCAGGGTCTCGAAGCACATCCATGACTGCCTCCCCTTTTCCGCATCCAATCGGCGCCATTGCTTTTGGGTGCGTGGAAACCGTAGGCCGACAATGCGTCAGCAACAAGTCGGGAAAAGTTACAGTGATCGCGCTACGCCATGGAGGAGCATTGGCGGAAGAGGTGGGATTCGAACCCACGGTAGACTCTCGCCTACGCCGGTTTTCAAGACCGGTGCCTTAAACCGCTCGGCCACTCTTCCATCCAATTGATCTGGTTTAAAATTCCACCCTTGGTGAACTTTCAGAAAACGGCATTTGCTACCGCTTTGCTACCCAATCACTCGACGGCTGGCTTTTTAGCAGCTTTGATTGCCACGTCAACGTGCTCCGCCGCACGGGCAAAGGCTGCCGCTTGCCGCGGGTCGTGGTTCGCCGCGCTATCGAACGATGAGAACGGGCACCTTGGCGTTTTCCGCGACTTCGGCGGCCTGGCTGCCCAGCATGACACGGGACATTCCGGTTCGCCCGTGGGACGCCATGACGATGAGGGTGCAACCCTTTTCTTCCGCGACCTTGAGAAGCGCGCCGGCGACCAGCTTGCGGGGAACGTGGATCGTTTCGATCGGAACGCCGTGCTCCGCCGCCCTTGCCCGGATCGGCTCCAGGATCTTCTCCGCGATAAGCGCCTGCGCCTTGTCGAATGCCTCGACTTCAGCCTCGCCAGGCGACCAGAGGTCGAAGGCATGGGCGAACTGTCCCCCGAGCGCCTCGGTAACCGTTACCGCCGTCACCTTGCTTCCATGCTTGCGGGCCAATTCCAGCCCATGCTCGACGCCTGCCCGGGCCAGATCCGATCCGTCGCTCGAAACGAGAATATGATCGTACATGATGAATCCCTTGTTCTACCGTCCCATGAACCGCTACCTCTATCCGAGGCCTGCACCTCGCGCCTTGTCGCAGGTCAATCCGGCAGCCTTGCCCACAAACCGACCGCTGAAACTATTCTGCACGGTTATCCTTGTTTTGAACACAATGGCCACCTATATCACCGTCATCGGCATTGCTGATGAGCGCTGGAAAGCTTCTGCCGCTCGCAATCGCTGACCATCACTGGTTGCTCTTGACCACGGATGTACTGGCACTAGTGAGACAGTGATGATGAGGAAGGTCGGTGCGTTTTCGCCCCGGCCTTTTTTGTTGCCAGAAGGTCGAGGATCACTGCCGCGCCGGCTTCGCCCGGCGGACGCGGGGTCTGCATGCGCTCATGCACGAGGTCGTAGCCCTCCAGCATGGCGCGCCGCTCGGTCGTGTCCACGGCCAGCCGCTCGAAGCAGCGGACCAGCGTGCCGGGTCGGACCTGCTCATTCAGGAATTCCGGCACCACGATATAGTCCGCGATGATATTGGGGATGGCCGCCGACCATACCTTCACCTTCCTCAGCAGGAAGGTATTGGCCAGCCAGTCGAACCGATAGGTGGAAACCACCGGCACGCGGGCAAGCGCCAGTTCCAGGATGATCGTGCCGGAAGCGGCAATCGCCGCATCGGCCTCGACGAAGGCCTGCCATTTTCCCTCGGCCGTTGTGGTGATCTGCGGCTTGACCGGCCAATCCGCCGTCAGCCGCCGCACCAGCGCCTCCTGCCGCGGCACGGTGGGCAGCAGGAAGCGAATGC
Organism: Shinella zoogloeoides; assembly: GCF_020883495.1. Taxonomy (NCBI): domain Bacteria; kingdom Pseudomonadati; phylum Pseudomonadota; class Alphaproteobacteria; order Hyphomicrobiales; family Rhizobiaceae; genus Shinella; species Shinella zoogloeoides. The sequence continues at coordinate 1,624,413 of NZ_CP086610.1, forward strand.
CGGGATTGCGCGCGGAGAGATCCTTCGCCATTTGCGCAAAGACCGGCAGCAGGCGGCTGATCTCCGTGCTGCGCGAGCCGGGCAGCAGCAGGCAGAGGCGTTCACCGGGCGCCCGGTCTGGGCGGGCAAGCCGCGCCGTGCGGATGCGCTGGATATCCGGATCGCTGATCAGCCGATGACCGACATAGGTGGTCTGCGGGCCGCCGAGCCGTTCCATGGCCGCCGGCTCGAACGGCAGGAGGGCGAGGACACGGTCGACATAGGCGCGCATGCGCGGCGCGCGCTCTTCCTTCCAGGCCCAGACACTGGGGCAGACATAGTTCACCACCGGCAGGTCCGGCAGAGCCATGCGCACGCGCTTTGCCACGCGATGGGTGAAATCGGGGCTGTCGATGATGAGGAGCACATCGGGCCGCGCGGCAATCATCGCCTCGGCCGTCTGGCGGATACGGCGCAGCAGCAGAGGCAGACGCTTCAGCACCTGCGAAAGCCCCATGATGGAAAGCTCGGAGAAATCGAACAGGGACTTCAGCCCCTGCCGCTCCAGCGCCTCGCCACCGACGCCGACAAGCTCGATATTTCCCGGATAGGCCACGCGCAGCGCCGAGATCAGATCGCCCCCGAGCAGGTCGCCGGAAACCTCGCCGGCAATGACACCGATCCTGAGCGATTCTTGCGCCATCACGCCTTCTCCGTCCTGTCCGGTAATATTCCCGTCACGAAAAGGCCTTCCGCGTCCGCCTCCGAGACCAATGCCGCACGCTCCAGCACCAGCGAGCGGCCCGCTTCAACAGCGATGCCGGCAAGCCCGGCAGCCTTCGCCCGCCGCAAAGTCTCAAGGCCGATGGACGGCAGGTCCGCACGCAGATCCTGCCCCGGCTTGCAAAGCTTCACCAGCACGCCCTTGCGGCGCTGCGAAATACGCCCGGCCGCCCTCAGCGCCGCCACACGCTCCAGCATGCCGTCCGTGCCTTCCGCGCCTTCCAGCGCCACCACGCGGCCACCGACGGCGACGGCACCCTGCCCCACGTCCAGCCGGCCAAGCGCAAGCGCGGCGGCGGCGGCGGCAGCGATATCGGCCTCGGCGGCGTCATCGGGCGCAAGCCTGCCGAGCGGTCCCTTGCTGCCCAGCAGGTCCGGCACGATCTCATGAACGCCGACGACCCGCATTCCCTCCGCCTCGATCAGCCGGATCACCATTTTCAGCACCGCGTCGTCGCCGCCGGTCAGCAGCGTCCGCACGACCGAGGGGATGATGCGTAGCGTCCTCAGCGGCGCATGGATATCGCGCCATTCCGGCCGGCGGCGCACCCAGCCGGACAGGACGACGCGGCCGACGCCGTGCTTGCGGAAAGTCGTGGCAATGACGGAATAATTGCCGATGGAGGCCGTCTCATGGTCGTATCCCGACCAGTCCTCGCCGGATTCGTCACGCAGCGAGAGGATATAGGGATTTTCGCCCCGTGCGCGGGCGGCATCGGCGACATAGCGTGGCAGCATGCCGCCGCCGGCGATAATGGCCAGCCGGTCACGCAACTCGGGCCGGCTCTCCGCCATGCCCGTCAGCCCTTGCCCCGGCCGGGAGAGGAGAGCGCACGATCGCTGTCGGCGGCGATGAAATCGAGAATCTCGATGACTGGAGCACAATCGGCATATTCGTCGCGGATCGCCGCCGCATTGCTGCGGATCGCCCCCTCGCTCTCGAATATCTGCTTGTAAGCGCGGCGAACCCGGTGGATCGTCGCCTTGTCCATGCCCGCGCGGCTCATGCCGACCACGTTGAGACCGTTCAGGACCCCGGGAATGCCGTGCAGCATACCGTACGGAATGATGTCATTGGCCGCACCCGAAAGACCGCCAATAAAGGCCTGGCGGCCGATGCGCGTGAACTGATGCACGGCCGAGCCGCCGCCGATGATGACGCGGTCCTCGACGATGACATGACCCGCAAGCATAACGCTGTTCGACAGCACTATATTGTCGCCCAGGATGCAGTCATGCGCGACGTGCGAATTGGCGAGGAAGAGATTGTTATTGCCGATAACGGTCTTGCCGCCGCCACCCGTCGTGCCGGTATTGACCGTCACGCCTTCGCGGAATGTGCATTTCTCGCCGACCGTCAGGGTCGTCTCGACGCCGTCGTGATGCAGGCTCTGGGGATCGCCGCCGATAACGGCGTTGGGGAAGATGCTGCAGCCACGGCCGATGACCGTAAGCCCCGTCACGATCGCATGCGGCAGAAGCTCCACCTCATCGTGCAGAACGACCTTCGGCCCGACACAACAAAACGGGCCGATGACGACGTTCTCACCGACGACCGCCCCGTCCTCTACGACAGCGAGCGGATGGATCTTCGCACTGGCGGCAATCATTGTCAGGCATCTTCCTTGTTGACGATCATCGCGCCGATATCAGCTTCGGCGACAAGTTGCCCATCAACTTTTGCGTCGCAATGAAACTTCCAGATATTGCCGCGCTGCTTCTGCTTCGTCACATGGAATTCCACGCGGTCGCCGGGTACGACCGGCTTGCGGAAGCGGGCATTGTCGATCGTCATGAAATAGACGAGGTTCGAGCCGACGCCCGACTTGCGCGCGCAGATCGCGCCGGCCGTCTGCGCCATGCCCTCGATGAGCAGGACGCCCGGCATGATCGGGTTATCGGGAAAATGCCCCGTGAAATGCGGCTCGTTGACCGTCACATTCTTGATGCCGATCGCGGAGTTGTCGCTATCGATCTCGATGATCTTGTCGACCAGCAGGAACGGATAGCGATGGGGAAGAAGCGTCAGGATTTCACGCAGATCGGCAGTGCCAAGCGTTGCTTTGGTCTCTTCACTCATCCTTGCCACCCTTTTTCTTCTCACGAGCACTGGCGCGCATGGCAACCTCCGCCACGTCGCGCAGGAAATCACGCATGGGACGGGCGGGGATGCCGCCATATTTCTCCCCGGGGGGAATATCGGCCACAACGCCGCTCATCGCGGCGATCATCACGCCGTCGCCGATGCTGATATGACCGTTGATGGCGGAAGCGCCGCCGATCATCACGCCGTCGCCGATGCGCGTGCTCCCGGCGATGCCGACCTTGCTGACGATGCCGCAATGCCGGCCGATGCGGACATTGTGGCCGATCTGCACAAGGTTGTCGATCTTGGTGCCTTCGCCGATCACCGTGTCGTCCATCGTGCCACGGTCGATGGTGGTGTTCGCACCGATCTCGACATGGTCCTGGATGATGACGCGACCGATCTGGACGATCTTGATCATGCCCGGCTTCAGGCCCGGCGCATAGCCGAAGCCGTCCTGACCGATACGGGCGCCTGGATGTATGATGACATTGTTACCGATGAGTGCGCATTGCACGGTGACTCCAGCCGCAATCGTGCAGTTGCGGCCGATACGCACGCCCGCGCCGATAATCGCGCCGGGGCCGATATGGCTGCCCTCGCCGATCTCCGCGTCCTTGCCGATCACCGCCATCGGCTCGACCGTCACATCAGGCTCGAGCCGCGCCGCCGGATCGACATAGGCGCCGGGAGCGACTCCGCCCGAGGCCGAGGTCATCGCCTCCGGCCGCATGGCGGACGGATGCAGCAACTCGCCGGCAAGCGCGAAGGCGGTATGGGCGCGTGGGGAAATCAGCACGGCGATGGACGCGGGCACCAGCGATGCCAGCGCACGATCGCACAGGATGGCGGTCGCCTCGCTGGTTTCCAGCTCGGCGCGCATCTTGCGGGAAAGAATATAGCAAATATCGCCATCTTTCGCCCGGGCGACGGGCGAGACGCTGCGCACGATACGATCAGCGTGTGCGGCGTCTACGAGTTCCGCCCCAAGCCTTGCTGCCAGGTCACCCAGGCGAACCCCGGCATGGGGCGGAAAGAAACGGTTATGCTCCATCGGCGTGCTCCAGAACGCTCGTGTTCCTGTAGTTCTGGATCAACAGACTCAGAACTGGGTCGCGATGCCGAACTTGAAGCGCTGGACTTCGTCGAAGTCTTCCTTCTTGAGCGGAACAGCATAGTCGAAGCGCAGCGGACCGAACGGCGAGGCCCAGATGATGGATGCGCCGACCGAAGCGCGCAGGCTTGCGCTGGTGCCGACGACCTTGTCGCTGCCGGTAAACGCGTCATTGCCATAAAGCGTGCCGGCATCGGCGAAGATCGCACCACGGAAGCCCGAGTCGCGCGGCACGATCGGCAGCGGGAACGACGCTTCGGCAGATACGGTGAAGTAGGTCGTACCGCCGATGGAGTCGTAGTCCGCCATCTTGCCCTTCTTCGCCCGCGGACCGATGCCGCCGGATTCGAAGCCACGAATGTCAGCCCCCGACAGCTTGAACTGGTCGTAGACCTTGGTCTCGTCGCCGGTACCCCAGATGTGGCCGCCGGCAACCGAGATGGAGCCGATCACGTCGGCATCTTCGAGCAGCATGTGGAAGTAACGCGCCTTGCCCGAGAGCTTGTAGAAGTCGGAATCGCCGCCAAGGCCTGCAAATTCCTGCGTGACCTGCGCGAAGATACCATCGCGGGGCAGCGTCTTGTCGTCGATCGTGTCGAACGTCACGCTATGCGAGATGGACGAACGGACCAGCGGGCTCTGCCCGACGACAGTCCAGTACGGCGTGGAGATGTAAGGCTCGTTGGCCACACCCGCGCTGTAGTCCAGCTCCGTGTAGTTGTAGCGAAGCGTCGTCGACAGGTCTTCGGTGATCGGCGCCGTCACGCGCAGGCTGAAGCCCTGCGTATCGACGTTGTAGTAGTCCTCGCTGGTATCTTCGTTCTTGAAGATATCGAAGCCGGCCGCAAGACGGTAGCCGAGGAAATACGGCTCCGTGAAGGAGAGGCTGTAGTCGCGCGAGTTCTTGCCACCGCCGGCGGCGATTCGGATGTACTGGCCGCGACCGAGGAAGTTCTTTTCCTCGATGGAGGCTTCCAGCTTGATGCCGCCATTGCTGCCGGTCTCGTAGCCGGCGCCGATGCCGAACGAGCCGGTCGACTGGTCCTGAACGTCGACAACGAGGACGACGCGGTCGGACTGGCTGCCCGGAGCGGTCGTGATGTTGACCGAGGAGAAGAAGCCCAGAGCCTCGAGGCGGCGCTTGGCGCGCGTGATGACTTCCTGGTTGAAGGCGTCGCCTTCACCGATATCGAACTCGCGGCGGATGACGAAGTCGCGCGTGCGGGTGTTGCCGCGGATTTCGATGCGCTCGACATAGGCGCGCTCGCCCTGGTCGACCAGATAGTCGACGGCGATGGTGCCGTTGCCGAGGTCGCGATTGCCACGCGGCGTCACGCGGGCGAAGGGATACCCCTTTGCCGCGACGCGCTGGGAAATCTCGGACATCGTGTCCTGAACGTCCTTCGCCCGGTAAACCTTGCCCGGACGCGATTCGATGAGGCCCTTCAGCTCTTCGGAGTCGAGGCCTTCGACCGTCGATTCGACATTCACGTCACCGAAGTTGTAGCGCTGGCCTTCCTCGACCGTGAAGGTGACGACGTATTCGTTCGATGCCTCGTCAAGCACGGCCTCCGCGGAGATGACGCGGAAGTCGGCAAAGCCGTTGTTGAAGTAGAACTGGCGCAGCGCTTCTTCGTCAGCGCGCAGCTTGTCCTCGCTGTAGACGTCCTTGCGGGTCAGGAACGAGAGGAAGTTCGACTTCTTGGTCAGGATGACGGAGCGCAGGCGGCCGTTGCTGAACGCCTCGTTGCCGACGAAGTTGATCTGCGAGATCTTCGTGCGGTCCCCCTCGTCCACGACGAAAGCGAGGTTCACGCGGCCGTTGCCGAGCGGATAGGTCTGGGTGGTGACGGTGGCGTCGCTGCGGCCGATCGCGGCGTAGGCATCGCGGATCGCCTGCTTGTCGGCCTCGATGGCCGTCTCGCTGAACGGACCCTGGGCGCGCGAACGGATGACAGCCTCGAGCTTGTCGTCCTTGATCTTGCGGTTGCCGTTGATGACAACGGCATTGATGAGCTGGTTCTCGTTGACGACAACGACGAGCGTGCCGCCGGAGACCGAAACCTTCACGTCGGAGAAGTAGCCGGTCGCATAGAGACGGCGCACCGACTCGTCGATATCGGCATTCGAGAAGGTCTTGCCGGGCTGGATGGAGATATTCGCCTTCACCGTTTCGGCGCTGACGCGATCGGCGCCGCTCACCTGGATGCGGTTGACGACTGCAGCCTCGGCGCGGGTGGCGGAGACAAGCGTGGCAAAAGAGCCGCCCGTGACAACCATACTCGCCGACAATGCAACGGCAGACACGGCGTTCAAGAAGTTTGAACCAGCTTTCATCTTCACAACTTACCTTCGTTTTATCGCCCGGCAGGCATGCCCGATTCCGGACACGATTGCCGTTTTAACCGCTTTTGCCATACAAGCAAGGTCATGCGTTAATTTCTGTTTACTTCAATTCAAACCGTGGCCCTTAGGCCACTACCTGTTTTTCATCACGGTAAACAAAGCGTTAGCGCAACTGGCTCGTGACTGCGGCTCCCCTTTTCCAAATTCCTGCCGGCTTGCCGGCCCATTTCAGCCGAGAAGCATGGATATGTCGTTCCAGGTCGCAAAGACCATCAGCATAAGCACCAGCGCCATGCCGATGCGGAATGCGATCTCCTGCGCCCCGGGCCCGACAGGCCTGCCCCGGATAGCCTCCACCGCATAGAACATCAAGTGGCCGCCATCAAGTACCGGAACCGGCATCAGGTTCAAAAGTCCAATGGAAACAGACAGGACCGCGGCAAGTTGCAGCAATGCGGCAACACCCAGCGTCGCCATCTGGCCGGAAGCCTGCGCCACGCGGATCGGCCCGCCGAGCTGGTCGGCCTTCATCCGGCCCGTCACGAGGTTGGACAGATAGTCGAACGTGCCGGTCACGATATGCCAGCTCTGCACCACGCCCTGCCATACGGCCTCGGCGGGGCCGTATTCGACGACCCGGAAATTGCCGGTCTCCTGGTTGGTGACGATGCCGATCAGGCCCAGCTCGACCTTGTTGCCGAACTGGTCGGTGATCTCGGTGCGCTGCGGCACCATGGGAAGGTCGAGGTCGTTGCCGTCGCGGCGCACGGTCACGATGATCTTCATCTCCGGGCGCACACTGACATAGCGGCGCACATCGTCGAAGGTGACGACCGGGTTGCCGTCGAGCGCGACCAGAAGGTCGCCCGGCTTGACGCCCGCGGCGGCGGCGGCGCTGTCGGGGCGCACTTCCGCGACGATGGGATCGGCAACCTGCCGGCCGTAGATGGAGAACATCACGGCGAAGATGGCGATGGCCAGAACGAAATTGGCGATGGGACCGGCGGCGACCGTCACAGCCCTTTTCCACAGGGCCGCGCCCAGGAAGGTGCGCTTGCGTACGGCCTCCGGCAGCGCGGCGACGCTCTCGTAGTCCGGTATGGAGGCCGGATCGTCGTCGCCGAGGAACTTCACGTAGCCGCCGAGCGGAATTGCGGAAAGCTTCCAGCGCGTGCCGTGCCGGTCGTTGAAGCCGATCAGCTCCGGGCCGAAGCCGACCGAGAAGGCGGTGATGCCGATGCCGGACCAGCGGCCGGCGAGATAGTGCCCCATCTCGTGCACGAAGACGATCAGCGTCAGCACGACGAGGAAGGGAACGATGTAACCCGTCAGGAATCCGGCGAAGCCGGCCAGCATATCCATTATCCCAGTCCCAAATCTCTCGCGGTTACGGGCCGAAAAGGAACACGCTCGCCGGCGTATTCGCGGTGCCCGACACGATGGCATCGCCAAGCGCAATGAGGAACGCGGCGAAGCAGGCGAAAACAAGGCCGTCGACGCGGTCCATGACGCCGCCGTGTCCCGGAATGAGGCGGCTTGAGTCCTTCACGCCGAAACGGCGCTTGATGAAGGATTCGAAGAGGTCGCCGATCTGGCTGAAAACCGACAGTACCAGCGCGATGACGGGCACCCACAGGCCATTCAGCGAGAAGAACGCCATATGCACCAGCGTGCCGGCGATGACGGCGGCAATCGTCCCGCCGATGGCGCCCGACCAGGTCTTGCCCGGCGAGATGGGCGGCGCGAGCTTCGGCCCGCCGATGGCGCGACCGACGAAATAGGCCAGGATATCCGTCGCCCAGACGACGGCGAAGAGGAAGAGCATCGCGGCGAAGCCGTGCGCGGTGTCGCCGCGTATGGCGGCAAGCGAAATCACCGTCAGGCCGGAATAGGCAATGCCGCCCGCAAGCCAGCCGCTCCCCTTGAGGCCAAGGGCATAGACGATGCCGATCACAACGGCGCCGATGAGCAGCGGCAGCGCGAACTCGTCGAAGCCGAAAAGCACCAGGCCGGAGACGAGCACAACGGAGAGCCAGCCGAAGGCGTTGCCCCGGAAATCGGTTTCCGCAAGCCGCGTTATGGTCGACCACTCGTAATAGACGAGCAGCGCGATCGCGGCGGAAAGAATGCGGAAGGCAATGCCGCCGAACCACGTCGCGGCGAGCACGACGACGGCGAGCACGATGCCGGAAAGAATGCGCAGCTTGAGTTCACTCTGCATCACGACCCTACTGCAAGCGTGGCGGCGGGCTGCAGCCCGCCGAACCGGCGCTCCCGCATGGCATAGCGGGAGAGCGCGGCAATGAAGGTCTCGCGCGAAAAATCGGGCCAGAACTCGGGAACGAACATCAGTTCGGCATAGGCGGCCTGCCAGAGCAGGAAATTCGAAAGCCGCTCCTCCCCGCTGGTGCGGATGACGAGATCGGGATCGGGAATGCCGGCGGTGTCGAGCGATGCGCCGATGCGTTCGGGCGTGATCGCCGAAGGGTCGAGCCGGCCGGCAGCCACTTCAGCGGCAAGCAGGCGCATGGCGCGGGCCATCTCGTCACGCGAGCCGTAGTTGAAGGCGATCACCAGGGTGATGCCGGTATTGTTCCGCGTCGTCTCCTCCGCTTCCAGCAGAAGCGGCAGGATATCGCCGGAAAGGTTCTGCCGGTCGCCGATGATGCGGATGCGCACATTCTGCTTGTGCAACACGGCAAGATCGCGCCGGATGAAGGTCTTGAGCAGGCCCATGAGGTCGGAGACCTCGCTTTCCGGCCGGCTCCAGTTCTCCGAGGAGAAGGCGAAGAGCGTGAGATAGGAGACGCCGCATTCGCTGGCCGTCTTCACGGCCTCGCGCACGGCTTCCACGCCCTTGCGATGGCCCATGGCGCGCGGCAGGCCGCGCGCATTCGCCCAGCGCCCGTTGCCATCCATGATGATGGCGACGTGAGCCGGTACGGTGCTGGGCGAAAGCGGGTTCATGGGCAATCCGGAAAAGAGAAAATGAATGCAGGTGGCGAGAGCCTTATACCTGCATGATTTCCTTTTCCTTCTCGGCAAGCAAGCGATCGACGTCCAAAATCACGTCGTCCGTCATCTTCTGCACCTTTTCCGACTGGCTGCGGCTCAGGTCCTGGCCGATATCGCCATCCTTTTCGGCTTTCTTGAGGTCGTCCATGCCGTCGCGGCGCACATGACGGATCGCGACCTTGGCCTTTTCGGCATAGTCATGGGCGACCTTGACGAGCGACTTGCGGCGCTCTTCGTTCAGCTCCGGCAGCGGGATGCGCAGGTTCTGGCCGTCGATGATCGGGTTGAGGCCGAGATTCGATTCGCGGATGCCGCGCTCGACGGCGCCGACCATGCCCTTGTCCCAGACGGAAACCGACAGCATGCGCGGCTCGGGAACGGAAATGTTGGCGACCTGGTTCAGCGGCACGCGCGAACCGTAGGCTTCGACCTGCACCGGATCGAGCACGTTGGCCGAGGCGCGGCCCGTGCGCAGCGAGGCGATGTCGTTCTTGAACGCGTTGATCGCACCGTCCATACGGCGCTTGAGTTCTTTAAGGTCGATACCTTCACTCATCGGAATACTCCCGTTTTCAGTCGTGGCCGCACGCAAGACGCGTACAGGCCTCCAGAATCAGTTGTCGGTTACGATGGTACCGCGTCCGCCACCGGTCAATATTTCGGCGAAACCGCCTTTTTCATGAATGGAGAACACGATGATCGGAATGGAATTTTCACGCGCCAGCGCAACGGCGGCCACATCCATGACGGCAAGGCCCTTTTCCAGCACTTCGCTGTGCGTCAGGCGGTCGAAGCGGGTGGCGGTCGGGTCCTTCTTCGGGTCGGCCGAATAGATGCCGTCGACCTGCGTGCCCTTGAAGATGGCTTCTGCTCCCATTTCGGCGGCGCGCAGCGCTGCGGCCGAGTCGGTCGTGAAGAACGGGTTGCCCGTTCCGCCTGCGAAGATCACCACGCGGCCGAGCGAGAGGTGATAGAGCGTCGCGCGCTGCGAGAAGCTCTCGCAGATTTCCGGCATGGCGATGGCCGACAGAACGACGGTGTCGATGTCGAGCTTGCGCAGCGAGGTCGCCAACGCCAGCGCGTTGATGATGGTCGCCAGCATGCCCATGTGGTCGCCGGTGACGCGGTCGCCACCCTTGGAGGCGACGGCAACGCCGCGAAAAATGTTGCCACCGCCGACAACGACGCCGACTTCGACGCCGAGCGCGCGGGCTTCCGCGATGTCGGAGGCGATGCGGTCGGCGACGGCAACGTCGATACCGAAGCCTTGCGATCCCATCAGCGCCTCGCCCGAGGCTTTCAGCAGAACACGTTTGTAGATTGGCTTGGCAGTCATGGTCGCTCCTGAACTCGTGCGCCTGCTCGCCCGATCCCGGCCGCCGGGCGAAACCGGGGAAGGGTCCGCGCAGGGCAGCCTTGGCCGCAGAGAAATTTCGGGGCAGGCAATTCGGCAAGCCGGATACACGAAGGGCGCCGCGTTGTCACGCGGCGCCCTCACCTTTTCCCAAACGGGATTAAGGAATCAGCCCTTGGCGGCTGCGGCAACTTCAGCAGCGAAGTCCGTCTCTTCCTTCTCGACGCCTTCGCCGAGCAGGAGGCGGGCCATGCCCGTGACTTCGATCGGCGCGCCGACGGCCTTTTCAGCTTCCTTGACGGCAGCGCCGACGGTCAGGTCGGGGTTCATGACGAAGGCCTGCGACAGCAGGGCGACTTCTTCGAAGAACTTGCGCATGCGGCCTTCAACCATCTTTTCGATGATGTTGTCCGGCTTGCCGGAAGCGCGCGACTGCTCGATGAAGACGTTGCGCTCGCGTTCAGCGACCGTGGCGTCGACTTCTTCGGCGCGGATGGCGAGCGGAGCCGTTGCAGCGATGTGCATGGCAACCTGGCGGCCGATGGCGTTCAGGGCTTCCTTGTCGCCGGTCGACTTCAGCGCGACGAGAACGCCGAGCTTGCCGAGGCCGTCAGCAGCGGCATTGTGGATGTAGGTCGCGACGACGCCGTCTTCGACCGACAGGGCAGCCGAACGACGCAGGTTCATGTTCTCGCCGATGGTGGCGACAGCATCCTTGATGGAGTCGGTGACCGACTTGCCGGTTGCCGGGTAGATGGCGGCGCCAACGGCTTCAACGGTGCCGTCGGTGGTGAGCGCCACTTCGGCAATGCCGCGAACCATGCCCTGGAAGGCGTCGTTGCGGGCAACGAAGTCGGTTTCGGAGTTGACTTCGACGACGACGGCCTTGGTGCCGGCGCTTGCAACGCCGATGAGGCCTTCGGCAGCCGTGCGGCCCGACTTCTTGTCGGCCTTGGCGATGCCCTTGGCGCGCAGCCAGTCGATTGCCGCTTCGATGTCGCCGTTGTTTTCAGCCAGCGCCTTCTTGCAGTCCATCATGCCTGCGCCGGACTTTTCGCGCAGTTCCTTCACCAGTGCAGCGGTGATTTCAGCCATTGTGAGCCTCTTGTCGGTTCTTGTTGCGTGCCGCCGGAAAACCTCGGCGAACTCAAGGTTTTGGGAACGAATGTACCCGGAAGTATGACAGGGTGATGAAGACCACCCCGGCCTGTCGCCTCAACCGTGACCGCATGGGTCGCGGGCAGACAGGATCTTTAAACGAGCCGAGGCCAGGGATCGTCTCTCTGGCCTCGACAAGATGGAAAAGCAGGAGCAAAACTCGCTCCGGCTTAAACCTTATGCTTCGCCTTCGAGAGCCGGCTCGACCGGGGCTTCAGCGGAAGCGCCGAGGTCGCGGCCCGAAGCGCCCTGCTGGCGCGCGATGCCGTCGATGGCAGCGCGGGCGATCAGGTCGCAGTAGAGCGAGATGGCGCGCGAGGCGTCGTCGTTGCCGGGGATCGGGAAGTCGATCGGGTCCGGATCGCAATTGGAGTCGATGATGGCGACGACCGGGATGCCGAGACGCTTGGCTTCCTGGATCGCGATCGATTCCTTATTGGTGTCGATGATGAACATCAGGTCCGGGGTGCCGCCCATGTCGCGGATACCGCCGAGAGCCTTTTCAAGCTTCTCGCGCTCGCGCTCGAGGGTGAGGCGTTCCTTCTTGGAATAGCCGGAGCCTTCCGAGGAAAGGATCTCGTCGAGCTTGCGCAGGCGCTGGATCGAGTTGGAGATCGTCTTCCAGTTCGTCAGCATGCCGCCGAGCCAGCGCGAGTTGACGTAGTACTGGGCCGAACGCTTGGCAGCGTCAGCGATGATGTCGGAAGCCTGACGCTTCGTGCCGACGAACAGAACGCGGCCACCGCCGGCGACGGTGTCGGACACGACCTGAAGGGCGCGCGACAGCAGCGGAACGGTCTGTGCCAGGTCGATGATGTGAACGTTGTTGCGGTCGCCGAAGATGTACGGCTTCATCTTCGGGTTCCAGCGGTGGGTCTGGTGGCCGAAGTGAACGCCGGCTTCCAGAAGCTGGCGCATAGAGAAATCGGGCAATGCCATGCCTAGTTATCCTTTTCCGGTTGAACCTCCGCAAGGCGAACAGCACTTCCTTCGGAAATGCCACCGGGCGGAACAGCCCGGATTTCTCCCGGACGATCCCATGCCTCACGTGTGGAATGAGCGGCCCTTTAACCGCAGTTTCCCGGCAAATCAAGGGCAACAGGGTAAAAAAGTGCCTTACTTGCACTCCGACTGCTTGAGCAGCTCCAGTTTTGCGAGCTTGCCGCTCAGCACGAAATCGCCGTAGTCCATGGTGAGATCGCGGGTGATGCCGTTCTCGTAGAGCTTGAAGGACATGCGGTAGACCGGCAGCGCATCGCCCTCGCCCGCATCGTTGTAATAGGCGATGGAGACCGGCCAGAAGCCCTGCCTGGCGAAATCGCCCGCCTTGTCGGCATCCACGTCGCCGGCCTTCGGCATCTCCTTCTTGCCGACGACGGTCGTCGTCATCAGCGTCTTGTCGCCCGAATCCGAGCCGTCGAAAATGCGTGATTCGAAGAAGTGCTCGCCCTTCTTCGCGCGTGCGATAACCTCCAGCATGTGCTCGGTCGGAAAGCCGCTCGCCGCCAGTTCCACCTTGCGCGTGTCCGGCGAGGTCAGGTCGACGCTGACGCCTTCCTTGCCCTCATGGGCGGAGCCGCGCACTTCCTTGTCGAGCTTCTCGTCGGTGAAGGAGCGGGTGAGGAAGCGGAAATTGCCGTTCTTCAGGTCCTCGTAGGTCGTCGTCTGCTGGTCGGTCAGCTTCGTCTCTTCGCCGGTATTGACCTGCGTGACGAAGCGGAAGCTCACCGTATAGCCGTCGCAGGGGCTGCCGTTGAACTCGTAGACCATGCGGCCGTACATGCCGGCGATACCGGAACGCTCGCTCGCATCCTTCAGCTTGAGGTCGTAGACGGCGCGGTGCGGCGCAAGCCCGCTCGCCGGGTTGGCAAAAGCGCTGGTAACGCCGCTGCCGGCGAAGCATGCCCCGGCCAGAAGGGCCGCGACAAAGGCTGAACGAAACATCCGTTTCCTCCTGTCGAATCCGGTGGCGATGTTATATGAACTCTTTCGGCAAAAGCGAGGCAATATCCGCGCCTTGCCGCATTCATTTCCAATCGTGCAGCCGAGCATGGAGACCGCAATGTCCGCTGAAATCGAAAAACGCGTCAAGGAACTGGGCTACGACATTCCCGTTGCGGCGGCGCCCGCCGCCAATTACGTGCCCTTCGTGATCAGCGGCAACATGCTTCACATTTCCGGCCAGTTGCCGATGCAGGACGGCAAGCTCGCCTATACCGGCCATCTCGGCGGGAATGTAGACGTCGCCGGTGGCCAGAAGGCGGCGGAACTGTGCGCTCTCGGACTTCTCGCACAGGCCAAGGCCGCGCTCGGCGATCTCTCCCGTATCAAGCGCATCGTCAAGATCAACGGCTTCGTCGCCTCCACGCCCGATTTCGTCGAACAGCACCTCGTCCTCAACGGCGCGTCCAACTTCCTCGTCGGCGCGCTGGGCGATGCCGGCAAGCATGCCCGCGCCGCCGTCGGCATGGCTTCGCTTCCGCTCAACGCCGCCGTCGAGATCGACGCCATCATGGAAATCGCCTGATGCACAAGTTCAACTGGCTGACCGAACGGCCGATCGCCCATCGCGGCTATCACGACCTCAACCGGGCCGTCTGGGAAAACACGCTCTCCGCCTTCGCCCGCGCGGCCGATGCGGGCTTTGCCATCGAATGCGACCTGCAATATTCGGCCGACGCCATTCCGGTCGTCTTCCATGACGACGACCTGAAGCGCCTCTGCGGCATCGAGGGGGACGTGCGCCAGCGCACCGCCGCCGAACTCGGCCTGCTGACCATCGGCGGCACCGCGGACCGTATCCCCACGCTGCGCCAGCTCCTCGACCTCGTGAAAGGCCGTGTGCCCCTCGTGATCGAGCTGAAGGGCCGCAAGGGCGACGATGACGGTTTCGCCATGGCCGTGCTCGACGCCATCGAGAGCTACGAAGGCGCCATCGCGCTGATGAGCTTCGACCATTGGCTGCTGAAGGACCTCAAGGAGATCGGCACCAGCCGCCCCCTCGGCCTGACGGCGGAAGGCGCGCGCCCGGAAAACTTCGCTGTTCACGAGGAGGCGATGCAGCTCGGCCTCGATTTCGTTTCCTATTATTACGGCCATCTGCCGAACAGCTTCATCAGCCGCCAGCGCGACCTTGGAAAGCAGATCATCACCTGGACCGTTCGCGACGACGAAGCGCGCACGATCACGGCCAACAATGCGGACCAGATGACCTTCGAGGGCTTCGATCCCCGCGAGCCGTTGACTGCCTGACCCATGGCGGAGGCGGTGCGCATCCGTGTCGAAACGAGCTTCGCCGATATTCCGGCGCAGGACTGGGGGCGCCTTGCCGGCGCCTCCCGGGACGATACCGGAACGCCCTACAACCCCTTCGTCAGCCACGCCTTTCTCTCCTCGCTGGAGGAATCGGGCTGCGCCATCGCCGAGACAGGCTGGCTCGGCCAGCACCTGCTGCTCGAGGATGAGGGCGGCAATCTGCTCGGCGCCCTGCCCGCCTATCTGAAGAACCACAGCCAGGGCGAATATGTCTTCGACCACGGCTGGGCCGACGCCTTCGAGCGAGCCGGCGGGCGCTATTACCCGAAGCTGCAGGCATCCATTCCCTTCACGCCCGCAACCGGCCCGCGCCTCCTGCATCGCATCGGCCAGCCTGTCATCGAAACGCAGGCCGGGCTTGCCGAAGGCTTCAAGGAACTCTGCCGCCGGCATGGCGCATCCTCCGCGCATGCGACCTTCGTGCCGGAGCAGGAAATGCCGGTCTTCGAGGCCGCCGGCTACTTGCACCGCACGGACCAGCAGTTCCACTTCCTCAATGCCGGCTACGGCTCGCATGACGATTTTCTCGAAACGCTCGCCTCCCGCAAGCGCAAGGCGCTGAAGAAGGAGCGCCGGGCCGCGCTGGAACACGGCATCGAGATCGACTGGCTGACCGGCAAGGACCTGACGGAGGCCGTCTGGGACCAGTTTTTCACCTTCTACATGGACACCGGCAGCCGCAAATGGGGCCGGCCCTATCTCAACCGCACGTTCTACAGCCTGATCGGCGAGCGCATGGCCGACGACATCCTGCTCGTCATGGCCAGACGCGAGGGCCGCTACATCGCCGGCGCGATCAACTTCATCGGCGGCGACGCGCTCTTCGGCCGCCACTGGGGCTGCATCGAGGACCATCCCTTCCTGCATTTCGAGGTCTGCTACCATCAGGCCATCGATTTCGCCATCGAGAAGGGCCTTGCCCGCGTCGAGGCCGGGGCGCAGGGTGAGCACAAGCTGGCGCGCGGCTACCTGCCCGTCACCACCCATTCCGCCCATTACATCGCCCATGCCGGCCTGCGCCGCGCCGTCGCCGATTATCTCGAGCGCGAGCGCCGCGACGTCGAGGAGATGGGCGAATACCTTGCCGACCACGGCCCCTTCCGCCGGGGCGAACACCAAGACTGAAACATCGGGAGACCCGTATGACCGTCTATGACACCAACAACATCTTCGCAAAAATCCTGCGCGGCGAAATCCCTTCGCACCGCGTCTACGAGGACGAACACGCCGTCGCCTTCATGGATGTGATGCCGCAGGCGAACGGCCATACGCTGGTCATCCCGAAAGCTCCGTCGCGCAACATCCTCGATGCCGACCCGGAAACGCTCGCCCGCCTGATGCCGGTCGTGCAGAAGGTGGCGGTCGCGGCCAAGGAAGCCTTCGAGGCCGATGGCGTCACCGTCATCCAGTTCAACGAACCGGCCGCCGGCCAGACGGTCTACCACCTGCATTTCCACGTCATCCCGCGCGTCGAGGGGCTGCCGCTGAAGCCGCATTCCGGTACGATGGAAGATCAGGGCGTGCTTGCCGCCAATGCGGAAAAGCTGCGCAAGGCGCTCAGCTAGCGCCGAAAACGGCAAGTCCCGCGGCCAGGAACGCCATGGCCGCGGCGATGCCGAGGATTTGCCGGAAGCGCCCGCCGAAAAAGAAACACAGCGCCCCGAAAACGACCGCCCCAAGCCGCAGCCAGAGCGGCGAGGTCTCCAGCGTCCCCGTCGGGAAGAAGATCATCTTGGCGATGACCGCCGCCACCAGCGCCGTGGCGACCGCCCTCACCCAGTTCAGCAGTTCGGACCGCTCATCGATGCGGTTGCCGGCCAGCACGCCGGCCCAGCGCCAGAAATCCGTCGCCAGCCAGCCGGCGACGGCGATGTAGATATAGGGCCAGAAGCCATCGAAACTCATCGGCGCACCTCCCGCAAGCGCAGGACGCGCTCACCCCACCAGGCCAATGTACCGCCGATCACGCCGGCCAGAAGAATATCGTATTGCGGCGCGATCACCGCGAAGAGCCAGCCGAGCGCAAGGCCGATGCCGAGCGCGAAATAGATCACGCGATGGCGGGCGGAAATCCAGATCGAGGTGAGGAAATAGACCGGCGTCAGGAAGAACAGGCAGCCCGAGACGATCGGTGGAAACTCCGAAACCGCGCCATAGACGAGACCGACAAGCGCGATGTTGATGCTCGTCAGCGTAATGCCGAAGCCGGCGAAAAAGGCAACGCGCCCATAACGCGGCACATCCCGCACCCGCTCCATGGCGAAGACCCAGGCCGTGATGGCGACGAAATGCGAGATGACCAGCAGCAGCCAGGTCGGCGTGCGGCGGTCGCGGATTTCCGGCACCAGCGCCGCGACCATCGGCATCATGCGTACGGAGGAGAGCGTCACGGCGATGAAGGCGGCGGCGATATGCGCTCCCGACAGCATGGAGCCGACAAGGATCACCTTGGCGGGCAGCGCCCAGACGATACCCGTCATGAACATAACCTGCCCCACGGGAATCTTCGCCTCCGCCGTGAAGGCGGCGAAACCGACGAAGGAAAGCATCAGGATGATGGCCGGCAGGCTGAAAAGGCCGCGCATGCCGAGAAGGAACCAATGGATCTGCGAATGGGGTTCCGGCTCGGCGGTCATGAACATCTCTTGCGACAAAAGAAAGCCGGGCAGTCTCCTGCCCGGCCGGTATGATGCATAAAGCCGTTACTTCTTGCGCGGCACTTTCGGAACCGCACCGGAGGACTTGCGCGGCGGCTCGTCCTTCGGCTCCTCGGCCTTGGCTTCAGCCGCCTTCTTGGACGACTTCGCCTTGGCCGGTGCTGCCTCGGCGGCGACGGTTTCCTTGGCCTTGCGCGGCTTTGCCTGCTTGGCGGGGCGCTCCGCGATCTCGGCCTTCGGCTTGATCGGCGCGGTTTCCGGCACGGCGTCGAGGATCAGGCCCTTCGAGCCGTCTTCCTTGATGCCGACGGAGACGCGAACGACGCCGCCCTTCTTGAGCTTGCCGAAGAGGATTTCGTCGGCGAGCTTCTTCTTGATGTTCTCCTGGATGACGCGCGCCAGCGGACGGGCACCCATCTTCTCGTCGTAGCCCTTGTCCGCCAGCCACGAGATCGCCTCGGGCTGCAGGTCGAAGGTGACATTGCGCTCGGCAAGCTGCGTTTCGAGCTGCATGACGAACTTCTGCACGACCTGATGGATGACCGGCGTCGGCAGCGAGCCGAACGGGATGATCGCATCGAGACGGTTGCGGAATTCCGGCGTGAACAGGCGGTTGATCGCCTCCATGTCCTCGCCCTCGCGCTTGGACGAGCCGAAGCCGATGGCGGCCTTTGCCATGTCCGATGCGCCCGCATTGGTCGTCATGATCAGGATGACGTTGCGGAAGTCGATCTTCTTGCCGTTATGGTCGGTCAGCGAGCCATGGTCCATGACCTGCAACAGGATGTTGTAGAGGTCCGGATGCGCCTTCTCGATTTCGTCGAGCAGCAGCACGCAATGCGGATGCTGGTCGACGCCATCGGTCAAAAGGCCGCCCTGGTCGAAGCCGACATAGCCGGGAGGTGCGCCGAGCAGGCGCGAGACCGTGTGCCGCTCCATGTATTCCGACATGTCGAAGCGCAGCAGCTCCACGCCGAGCGAGCTTGCAAGCTGCTTGGCGACTTCCGTCTTGCCGACGCCTGTGGGGCCGGAGAACAGATAGCAGCCGATCGGCTTGTTCGGCTCGCGAAGGCCGGCGCGCGACAGCTTGATCGCAGACGCCAGCGCCTCGATGGCGAGGTCCTGACCGTAGACGACCGAGCGCAGTTCCTTTTCGAGATTGGCGAGCACCTGCTCGTCGTCCTTCGAAACGGTCTTCGGCGGAATGCGGGCCATGGTGGCGATGGTGGCCTCGATCTCCTTCTCGGTGATCAGCTTGCGGCGTTTTCCCGCGGGCAGCAGCATCTGGGCCGCGCCGGTCTCGTCGATCACGTCGATCGCCTTGTCCGGCAGCTTGCGGTCGTTGATGTAGCGCGCTGAAAGCTCCACGGCCGTCTTGATCGCCTCGTTGGAGTATTTCAGCTTGTGATACTCCTCAAAGTAGGGCTTGAGGCCCTTCATGATCTCGATCGTATCGTCGATGGTCGGCTCGTTCACGTCGATCTTCTGGAAGCGACGGACGAGCGCCCGGTCCTTCTCGAAGAACTGGCGATATTCCTTGTAGGTCGTCGAGCCGATGCAGCGGATCGCGCCGGAGGAAAGCGCCGGCTTCAGGAGGTTGGACGCATCCATCGCACCGCCGGAGGTCGCCCCTGCGCCGATGACCGTGTGGATCTCGTCGATGAACAGCACGGCGCCGGGATACTCCTCGAGTTCCTTGACGACCTGCTTCAGCCGCTCTTCGAAGTCGCCGCGATAGCGGGTGCCGGCAAGCAGCGTGCCCATGTCGAGCGAGAAGATCGTGGCGTCCGCCAGCGCTTCCGGCACCTTGCCCTCGACGATGCGCTTGGCAAGACCTTCGGCGATGGCCGTCTTGCCGACGCCCGGATCGCCCACATAGAGCGGGTTGTTCTTGGAACGGCGGCAGAGAACCTGGATCGTGCGGTTGACCTCGGCATGACGGCCGATCAGCGGGTCGATCTTGCCGTTCTTGGCCTTCTCGTTGAGGTTCACGCAGTAAGCCGTGAGCGCGTCCTGCTTCTTTGCAGGTTCTTCCTGTTCGGCGCTGCCGCGCTGCTGCTTCTGTTCGTTCTCGGCATCATCCGATCCGCGTACCGAGCGCTGCTCGGAGGAACCCGGTCGCTTGCCGATGCCATGCGAGATGAAGTTGACGGCGTCGTAGCGCGTCATCTCCTGCTCCTGCAGGAAATAGGCGGCATGGCTCTCGCGCTCGGCGAAGATCGCGACAAGTACGTTCGCGCCGGTCACTTCCTCGCGGCCGGACGACTGGACATGGATCACCGCGCGCTGGATGACGCGCTGGAAGCTGGAGGTCGGCTTGGAATCCTCCTCGTAGCCGGTGACGAGGTTCGCCAGCTCGTCGTCGACATATTCGGTCAGCGTCTTGCGCAGGACGTCGAGGTTCACGTTGCAGGCGCCCATGACGGCGGCCGCATCCGCGTCGTCGATCAGCGCCAAGAGGAGATGTTCGAGCGTCGCATATTCGTGGTGGCGCTCGTTCGCGTAGGTCAGTGCCTGATGGAGGGCCTTTTCAAGGCTGGCAGAAAATGTTGGCACGGTCGTTCCTCATTTCTTTTCCATGACACATTGCAGCGGATGCTGGTGCTGGCGGGAGAAATCCATCACCTGTGTCACTTTGGTTTCGGCAACCTCGTAGGTGAACACGCCACACTCGCCTACGCCATGATTGTGCACATGCAGCATGATCCGCGTGGCCGCTTCCCGGTCCTTCTGGAAGAAACGTTCCAGAATGTGGATCACGAACTCCATGGGCGTATAGTCGTCATTGAGAAGCAGGACGCGGTACAGGCTCGGCTTCTTCGTCTTAGGTTTCGTGCGGGTAATGACCGAGGTGCTGCGACCGGGAGTGTCGCCGCCCTCATCGCCATCCTGCATCCGAACCCATCTTACATTCATGCGTGTTCATTCCCTTGATTACAGTCGCTTGCATCGGTGCGCTCGGCCCGAGGCTGCCATCTGGAACTGTTATCTAATGTCTCGACACACGATTGTAAGACCCTCGCTTCGCACTGCAATCATAATCGCCGGCCATCCGAAGGAAATACCCGAATTTGCTGCCGCTGCGTCAGCCTCGCGCAATCCCCGGAACGCGCAAAGGCCGGCCGCGGTTGCCCGCGACCGGCCTTTGAACGCAATGCGCGTAGGAGTATCAGGCTGCGACAGCGGCCTTGGCAGCAGCGGTAGCCTTGGCGACCGGCGCTTCGTAGGTCTTGTAGGCGCCCTTTGCGAGGTCCGCATACATTTCGCCAAGCTTGGTGGCTTCGGCGACGAAACCTTCATAGGAGGTCTTCACGAAGGCGCTCTGCAGCTCGACAGCGGCTTCGACGCTCTTGACGCCGGACAGCTTCTCGAAATGGGCAAGGCCATTCTCGAAGGACTTCTTGGAATAGTCGGCGGCTTCGGTGGCGATTGCCTGCCAGCCCTGCGCGACGCTCGTGTAGCTCTTGACGAACGTGTCCACGGCTTCCTTGCCCTTCTTGTTGGCATCATCGAAATTGAACATCGAAGTCTCCTTTGGATCCCGGTGATTGCCCCAAAATCTATATGCAATGCACAAAAAAGTCAATCGTGATGCTGCAATGCAATATTCCACAGGCAAAGCAAGGCCTTGCGCGATAGGTATGATCATTGGGCACTGACAAAACGCAATTCGTCGCAAAACGATAATAAAAGGCCCGGCGCGCAGGGCGGCCGGGCCTCGATATTCCTGTGGGGATAACGACGGATCAGAGATCGATGTCGAGGATCGCCATGGAGAAGTTGTAGGACAGTTCGCCGTCCTCGTCATCGCGGAAGATGACGCCCAGGAATTCGTCGCCGAGATAGACTTCCGCCGATTCATCCTTGCGCGGGCGGGCCTTCACGACGATCTCCTTGTTGAGATTGCGCTTGAAGTAGGCCTCGAGCTTTCTGATTTCTTCCGGCTTCACGTTATGTCTCCGTCAACGGTTGATGTGCGGCGCTTCTCGCACCTGCCTTTGGGCGTGTAAACCCTCGAATTCCTTATGAAGGGGACTTTTCCCGCTTACACATCGTAGTCGAAGGCGGCAAGAAGCTGGTCCATCGCGCGCGACGGCTCGTTGCAGCCCGCCTCGCCCACGACCCGCGCCGGAACACCCGCAACCGTCGATTTCGGCGGAACGGGCTTCAGCACCACGGAACCGGCGGCGATGCGCGAGCAATGGCCGATATGGATGTTACCGAGGATTTTCGCGCCCGCCCCGATCATCACGCCGTCGCCGATCTTCGGATGGCGGTCGCCGCCCTCCTTGCCGGTGCCGCCGAGCGTGACGTTGTGGAGGATCGAGACGTTGTCGCCGATCACCGCCGTCTCGCCGACGACGAAGCCCGTCGCATGGTCGAGGAAGAAGCCCTTGCCGATGCGCGCGGCCGGGTTGATATCCGTCTGGAACACGCTTGAGGACCGGCTCTGCACATAGAGGGACAGATCGCGCCGGCCCTTCTCATGCAGCCAGTGCGCGAGGCGATGGGTCTGGATGGCGTGAAAACCCTTGAAATAGAGCACGGCGTCGAGGAACCGCAGGCATGCGGGGTCGCGGTCATAGACGGCCTGGATATCGACGCGTAGGACGCTGCCCCATTCCGGCCAGTCGTCCAGCATCTCGTCGAAGATCTGGTGCAAGAGGTTGGCCTGCAGGTCCGGATGGTCGAGGCGCTCGCAGACCCGGTGGATCACGCTTTCCTCCAGCGAGCGGTGGTTCAGCACCGTCGAATAGAGGAATGCCGCCAGCAGCGGCTCGACCTCGGCCGCCACGCGCGCTTCCTCGCGCAGGCTGTCCCAGATCGGATCCATGGCCTTCAGCTTCTCGCTGGCCCTCAGTTCATTCGTCGCGACCATCGCCGCACTCCTTGGTGTCATTTCGCCCTGAATATAATGCAAAGCGCGCCCGAGCGGAATGGCCGCCCGGAGGTTGTCGTAAACGCGCCGTCAGCGCCCGTCGATTTCCGCATAGAAGTCCAGCACGGCGCGCTTGAACACCTTGTCGCCGACGGCAAGCATGTGGTCGCGGCCGGGAATGTCGAGCGCCCTTGCGTCCGCCATCAGTTCGGCGAGCGGCTGCGGCGCGCCGGCAATGTCGTCCTTCGTGCCGACGCCGATCAGCGCGGGCACGTCGATGCGCGCCATATCCGCCGGCGTCAGCAGGTCGCGCGAGGTCATGATGCAGGCGGCGAGCGCCTGCCGGTCGGATTTCGTCTGGTCGGCGAAGGCGCGGAACATGCGGCCGCGCTCATGCGTCACCGCGTCCAGCGACGGGGCGAGCAGCGCATCGGCGATGGGATCCCAGTCGCCGACGCCTTCCACCATGCCGATGCCGAGGCCGCCGAAGACCACGGAGCGGACGCGGTGCGGATGGGCGAGCGCCATGAAGGCGGTGATGCGTGCGCCCATGGAGTAACCGAAGACATGCGCTTCGGAGATGCCGAGATGGTCGAGCAGCACGGCGGCGTCGCCCGCCATCAGCGGCGGCGTGTAGAGCGCCGGGTCGTGCGGCTTGTCGCTTGCCCCATGGCCGCGGTTGTCGATGGCGATCACCCGGTAGCCGGCACCGCCCAGTGTCTTCAGCCAGCCGGGAAACACCCAGTTGACATTCGCGCTGGAGGCAAAGCCGTGGATCAGCAGCACCGGCTCGCCGGACGGATCGCCCTCGTCGAAGAAGGCAAGCTCCAGACCGTCATGGGTGAAGCGGGAAAAGGGCGGGTTGTCGAGGTTCATCGCGGGGCCGTCTTTCGTTTTCTCGCCTTGCACATAATGCCGTTCCGCCGCCGAGAAAACTGCAAACCGGCCGAAATCTCGCAAGGCGCGACGGTTTTGCATCTACACATTTGCCCCGAAGGCGACTATGGTCCGCGCCAGAAAAGAGCATTTGCACGGAGCATGACATGGCTGGCCACAGCATTCCCCATTTCCAGAACGACGGCGGCCATAGCTCGATCGAGATCGGCGTGAAGGAATTCATGTGCGTCGGCGCTTCCGTGCCCTACGACCATCCGCACGTCTTCCTCGACATGGGCGACGACAACGAGAAGGTCTGCCCCTACTGCTCGACGCTCTACCGCTACAACCCGGCCCTGAAGGCCACCCAGACGGAACCGGCCGGCTGCACCTTCACCAACCAGGTCGCGGCGTAACGGCCGGAAGGCCGGTTTCCCCATGTCCTCCGTCAAGACCACGACCATCGTCGGCGCCGGCATTGCCGGCCTGACGGCGGCGCTTGCGCTCGCCCGCAAGGGCATCGCCTCCCACATCATCGAACAGGCCCCGGCCCTCGAAGAGGTCGGCGCCGGCCTCCAGCTTTCGCCCAACGCCTCGCGCATCCTCGCCGACCTCGGCCTGCTGGATGCCCTCAGCGCGCGCTGGACGGAGCCGGACCATATTCTCCTCACCTCGGGAAGCACCCTCGCCCCCCTCGCCTCTGTCCCGGCCGGCGCGGCGGCCCGCCGCCGCTGGG
Source organism: Shinella zoogloeoides (assembly GCF_020883495.1). Taxonomy (NCBI): domain Bacteria; kingdom Pseudomonadati; phylum Pseudomonadota; class Alphaproteobacteria; order Hyphomicrobiales; family Rhizobiaceae; genus Shinella; species Shinella zoogloeoides. The sequence goes on from NZ_CP086610.1 coordinate 1,648,711, forward strand.
GCGCACCCTACGGCGTACTCCACCGGGCCTCGCTGCAAACCGTCCTTCTGGATGCGGTCCGCGCGCAGCCGCTCTGCACGCTGACGACCGGGGTCCGAATCGACAATGCCGAAACCGCCCTCGCCGCCGCGCCGGCCGATGTCCTGATCGCCGCCGACGGCGTCTGGTCGCAGCTCAGGCAGACGGTGCCCGGCGCCCTGCCCGCCCGCTATTCCGGCAATATCGCCTGGCGTTTCCTCGTACCCTATACGGCCGCGCCGCCTTCCCTGAACCCGCGCACCGTCATGGCCTTCCTCGGGCCGCATGCCCATCTCGTCGCCTATCCGCTCGCAGAGGCCGAAGCCTTCAACATCGTCGCGATCCACGCCCGGAGCGAGGCTCCGCCGGAAGGCTGGTCACGCACGGGCGACACCCCGGCCCGAACACGTCTCGCAAGCGCTTTTGCCGGCTGGCACGCCGATGTCCGCCGGCTGCTGAACGAAGCGCGCGATCCGCTGATGTGGCCGCTCTTCGGCTGCCCGGACGGCACATGGACGGATAGGAAAACGGTGCTGATCGGCGACGCCGCCCATGCCATGACGCCCTTTGCGGCACAGGGCGCGGCGATGGCGATCGAGGATGCGGCGCTGCTGGCCGCCTCGCTCGCCAAGACGGTCGACCCGGCGCACGCCCTTCGCACCTTCGAAAAGACCCGGCGCGAGCGCGTCGCCCGCGTGCGCAGCCGCGGTGCCTTCAACCGCTTCGCCTATCACGCGCGGGGGCCTGTCGCGCTCGCCCGCAATCTGGTGCTGTCGCTGCGAAAACCGGACGATCTCGCCGCAGACTTCGACTGGCTCTACGGCTATCGCACGCCGGAATAGAAACTCTCATTCGCCTGCCGGCCCCTTTTCCCCACAAGCGGAGAGAAGGCGGCCGGCAAGCTGTTCTGCCTTAGACCGCCCGCGCCGCCGCAAGCCCACGCTCGATATCCGCCTGGATGTCCTTCACATCCTCCAGACCAATCTGCAAGCGCAGCACCGGGCCTTCCGTCGGTCCCTTCGCCACACGGCGGTCGGAAAGGCTCACATGCACGGCAAGGCACTCGAAGCCGCCCCAGGAGTAGCCGAGGCCGAAGATGCCGAGCGCATCGAGGAAGGCATGGGCCTTCGCCTTATGGCGATCCGGCGCGCCGCCATCGAGGACGATGGAGAAGATACCGCTCGCGCCCTTGAAGTCGCGCTTCCACAGCTCATGGCCGGGGAAGCTCGATAGCGCCGGATGCAGCACGCGCGAGACGCCCTCGACGCCCTCCAGCCAGCGCGCCAGTTCCAGCGCGCTCTGCTGGTGGCGTTCCAGCCGCACGCCCATGGTGCGCAGGCCGCGCAGCACCTGGTAGGCATCGTCCGGCGCGGCGCAGGTGCCGAGCGTGATCTGCGTGTCGTGAAGCTGCTCCCAATGGGCCGCATTGGCCGAGACGGTGCCGAACAGCACGTCCGAATGGCCGGCCGGATATTTCGTCGCCGCATGAATGGAGACGTCCACCCCGAAATCCAGCGGGCGGAAATAGAGCGGCGTCGCCCAGGTATTGTCCATGGTCACGACCGCGCCGTGCTTATGGGCGACGGCGGCGATGGCCGGAATGTCCTGCATCTCGAAGGTGTTGGAGCCCGGCGCCTCGGTATGCACCAGCTTCGTGTTCGGCTTGATCAGCGCCTCGATGCCCGCTCCGATCATCGGATCGTAATAGTCGACCGTCACGCCGAGGCGTTTCAGCATCGTGTCGCAGAAATGACGCGTCGGATGATAGACCGAATCGACGACCAGCGCATGGTCGCCGGCCGAAAGATAGGCCAGGAACGGCACGGTGACGGCGGCAAGGCCCGAGGGAACGAAGATGGTGCCGGCCGAGCCTTCCAGCTCGTCGATGGCGGCGCAAAGTGCGTCTGTCGTCGGCGTGCCGCGCGTGCCGTAGGTATATTTCTGCCCGCGGTTCTCCATGGTCGCGGCATTCGGAAAGAGCACGGTGGAGGCATGCACGACGGGCGGGTTGACGAAACCGTAATAGTCGGCCGGGTCGTTACCGGCATGGGCAAGGCGGGTGTTCACGCCGGCGCCGGCGAGGATTTCGTCTCTGTTCTTCATGGTTTCGTTCCGGGGAAATGCGAGGGATTTGAAGACGCAGACTTTTCGCCACGCGGAGGGTGAGGTCAACCCCATGCGGCGGGATAAGGCGGCATCCAAAGCGCTTCAAGTGTTAAACAAGCGGTTTTCCCGGGCAGTTTTCTGCACAAATCCCCGATCTTTCGCCCAAAAATCGGTCAAATGCCGACAAATTTGGGTTACGCGCCGGAAAATAGCCGCCCTCCCTTGACCCTGCGGGAATTTGAGCATAAGATAAGACACCTCGCGCCGGGAGGGTGGCGGGTTCCGCGGTCGCGCCTGTCAGGGCGCGAGAGCCGCGGACAAATAAAGACAACGAAAAGGGTTGTAAAAAATGGCAAAAAAAATCGTGACGGCGCTCGTCGGCGCCGCCGTGCTGGGGCTTGGCGCAACGGCAGCACAGGCAGACACGCTCTCTGACGTGAAGGCCAAGGGCTTCGTGCAGTGCGGTGTGAACGGCTCGAACCTCGCCGGTTTCGGCGCGCAGGATTCGGCCGGCAACTGGGCCGGTCTCGACATCGACCTCTGCAAGGCCGTGGCTGCCGCCGTCTTCGGCGATGCCACCAAGGTGAAGTACACCCCGCTCTCGGCCAAGGACCGCTTCCCGGCCCTGCAGTCCGGCGAAATCGATATTCTTGCCCGTAACACCACCTGGAGCATCAGCCGCGATTCGCAGCTCGGCTTCGATTTCCGCGCCGTGAACTACTATGACGGCCAGGGCTTCATGGTGAAGAAGGAGCTCGGCGTGAAGTCCGCGCTGGAACTGTCCGGCGCCTCGGTCTGCGTCCAGTCCGGTACGACGACGGAACTGAACCTCGCCGACTTCTTCCGCTCCAACAACATGGACTTCAAGCCGGTCGTCTTCGAAGCGCAGGACGAAGCGGACGCCGCCTACAATGCCGGCCGCTGCGACGCCTACACGACCGACGCCTCGGGCCTCTACTCGATCCGCCTGAAGATGACCAACCCGGACGACCACATGGTTCTGCCGGAGATCATCTCCAAGGAGCCGCTCGGCCCGGCCGTTCGCCAGAACGATTCCAAGTGGTTCGACATCGTGTCTTGGTCGCATTACGCCATGGTGGCCGCCGAGGAATTCGGCATCACCCAGGCGAATGTCGAGGAGATGAAGAAGTCCGCCAACCCGGACATCAAGCGCTTCCTCGGCGAAGAGGCCGACTCCACCATCGGCGCCGACCTCGGCGTTCCGAAGGACTGGGCCGTACAGATCATCAAGGCTGTCGGCAACTATGGCGAATCCTTCGAGCGCAATGTCGGCGAAGGCTCCCCGCTCAAGATCGCCCGCGGCCTGAACGGCCTGTGGACGAAGGGCGGCCTGCAGTACGCACCGCCGATCCGCTAAGCGGCATCGAATCGATCCGGGAGGGCAAGCCATTGCCCTCCCTTTTCAGCTAACGCCCGGAAAACAGGGCGAAACAACGTCAGGGGAAATGCATGGCTCTTGCGGATGCCCGAACAGGGTCCGGCGAACCGCCGAAGGTATCTCTTCTCTACAATCCTGCACTGAGAAGCATCGTCTATCAGGTCGTCACATTCGTGGTGATCGTCGCCGCCGTCTGGTACGCTTGGAACAACGTCGTCCAGAACCTCGCCCGCGCCAACATGACGGCCGGCTTCGGCTTCCTCAACAGCCGCGCGGGCTTCGACATCGCGCAGACGCTGATCGCCTATTCGAGCGATTCGACCTATTTCCGCGCGCTGCAGGTCGCCCTCATCAACACGCTGGTCGTCGCTGCCGTCGGCATCGTTACCGCGACGATCGTCGGCCTTCTCGTCGGTGTCGGACGCCTGTCGAACAACTGGCTGATCGCCAAGCTCTGCACGGTCTATGTGGAAGTCTTCCGCAACATTCCGCCGCTGCTGGTCATCTTCTTCTGGTATCTCGGCGTTCTCGCCCTGCTGCCGTCGATCCGCACCATCTTCCAGAGCGTGAAGGATAATCCCGACGCGGTCTTCTTCATCTCCAACCGCGGCATCTACATGCCGGCTCCGGTCTTCGGCGAAGGCTTCGGGGTGGTGCTCGGGGCCTTTGTGCTCGGCATTATCGCCGCCATCGCCTTCACGATCTGGGCCAATGCCCGCCAGCGCGCCACGGGCCAGCGCCCGCCGGTGCTGTGGGTCAATCTCGCGCTCATCCTGCTCTTCCCGCTCGGCGTCTTCATCGCGATGGGCCAGCCGCTGACGCTCGATTATCCCGTACCCGGCTCCTTCAACATGAAGGGCGGCATGGTGATCGGGCCGGAATTCCTGGCGCTCTACCTCGCGCTGTCGCTCTATACGGCCGCCTTCATCGCAGAAATCGTGCGCGCCGGCATCCGCGGCGTGCCGAAGGGCCAGTCCGAGGCCGCCTTCGCGCTCGGGCTGCGCTCGGGTCATACGACCCGCCTCGTCGTGCTGCCGCAGGCGCTCAGGATCATCATCCCGCCGCTCACCTCGCAATATCTCAACCTCATCAAGAACTCCTCGCTCGCGGTGGCTGTCGGTTACGCCGACCTCGTCGCGGTCGGCGGCACCATCCTCAACCAGTCGGGCAAGTCGATCGAGATCATCTCGATCTGGATGCTGATCTACGTCTCGATCAGCCTCATCACCTCGCTGTTCATGAACTGGTTCAACGCCAAGATGGCCCTGGTGGAGCGCTGAGATGACCGACAACATCACCTATCTGCGCGACCGCTTCCTGGAGGCCGAAAAACCGCCGGCTTCCGAAAAATCGGCCGTCGCCTGGATTCGCAACAACCTCTTCGCCTCCTGGAAAGACGGTATCCTGACGGTCGTCGCCATCACGGCGATCCTCTATTACCTGCCGAAGGCGCTGAACTGGCTGTTCTTCTCCGCCGTCTGGAGCGGTACGGACCGCACCGCCTGCCTCACCGTCGACCAGGGCGGCCAGTTGCCCTCCGGCTGGAACGGCGCGTGCTGGGCCTATGTGAACGACCGCTTCGTGCAGTTCATGTTCGGCTCCTATCCGCGCGACGAACTTTGGCGTCCGCTGCTGGTCGTCGCCCTGTTCGTGGCGCTGCTCGTTCCCTTCCTGATGCCGAAGCTGCCGCGCAAGGGGCTGAACGCCCTCCTGCTCTTGGTGGCTTTCCCCATCGTCTCCTACATCCTGCTGCTCGGCGGCTGGTTCGGTCTCAGGCATGTGGAAACGTCGCTCTGGGGCGGCCTGATGGTGACGCTCGTGCTCTCCTTCGTCGGCATCGTGGTCTCGCTTCCGGCGGGTATCCTGCTGGCGCTCGGGCGACGGTCGAGCATGCCGGTGATGAAAACGGTCTGCGTCGTCTTCATCGAGTTGATCCGCGGCGTGCCGCTGATCACCGTGCTCTTCATGGCGAGCGTGCTGCTGCCGCTGTTCCTGGAGCCGGGCAACAATATCGACAAGTTCCTGCGCGCGCTCATCGGCGTGTCGATCTTCGCATCCGCCTATATGGCGGAGGTTATTCGCGGCGGTCTTCAAGCCATTCCGAAAGGACAATATGAAGCGGCCGATGCTCTTGGTCTAAACTACTTCCACAAAATGACCTTCATCGTGCTTCCGCAGGCCATCAAGCTCGTGATCCCCGGTATCGTGAACACCTTCATCGGCATGTTCAAGGATACGTCCCTCGTCACGATCATCTCGATGTACGACCTGCTCGGCATCGTGAAGGCGAGTTTTGGGGACTCGGGCTGGATCACGCCGGTCACGCCCCTGACGGGCCTGATCTTCGCCGGCTTCACGTTCTGGATTTTCTGCTTCGGCATGTCGCGCTACTCGGCTTTCGTGGAACGCCGGCTCGACACGAACCACAAAAGATAACTGAGAGGAAACAACAATGGCCAACCAAGCCCAGGCGCAACAGATGACGGTTTCCGCTACGGATGTCGCCGTCGAGATCGTCAACATGAACAAGTGGTACGGCGATTTTCACGTGCTGCGCGACGTCAATCTCAAGGTCATGAAGGGCGAGCGCATCGTCATCGCCGGCCCGTCCGGCTCGGGCAAGTCCACCATGATCCGCTGCATCAACCGTCTGGAAGAGCACCAGAAGGGCCAGATCGTCGTCGACGGCATCGAGCTGACCAACGACCTGAAGAAGATCGACGAAGTGCGCCGCGAAGTCGGCATGGTGTTCCAGCACTTCAACCTCTTCCCGCACCTGACGATCCTCGAAAACTGCACGCTGGCCCCGATCTGGGTACGCAAGATGCCGAAGAAGGATGCCGAGGAAGTGGCGATGCACTACCTCAAGCGCGTCAAGATCCCGGAACAGGCCAACAAGTATCCGGGCCAGCTCTCCGGCGGCCAGCAACAGCGCGTTGCAATCGCCCGCTCGCTCTGCATGAAGCCGAAGATCATGCTCTTCGACGAGCCGACCTCGGCGCTCGACCCGGAAATGGTCAAGGAAGTGCTCGACACCATGGTGTCGCTGGCCGAAGAAGGCATGACCATGCTGTGCGTGACGCACGAAATGGGCTTTGCCCGTCAGGTCGCCAACCGCGTCATCTTCATGGACCAGGGCCAGATCGTCGAGCAGAATTCGCCGGCCGAGTTCTTCGACAATCCGCAGCACGAGCGCACCAAGCTGTTCCTCAGCCAGATCCTGCACTAGGCGGATCGGTATCGAACGAGAAAAGGCGGGCCATCGAGCCCGCCTTTTTGTTTGCGCATGAGAGAGGGCATTTTACGACACAAGGATCGCACGGCGTATCTGCCGGCCTTCTCTTGCTCTCACCCCTCGCCCGGGTGGATCGGTTCATTCATGGCTCGAACGCGCTGACCGGGATTTGGAACCGGCTCGGCTCCGGCGCGTTGTGATTGCGAACGAAGCAGAAAGGTTCCACCATGTTGAAGCTCAGAACCAGCCTTGCCGCAGGCGCCGTCTCTTTGGCCCTTGCCCTCACATCCGCCATTCCCGCGCAGGCGGTCACCTTCCCGAACGTTCCCGTTCCAGCGGCGTCCGCCGTCGAAAAGGTGCAGTATAATTACGACCGCCGGATGGAACGCCGCTGGCACGGCCACCGCGGCTCCCGTTACCACCGCCCCGGCTACCGCCGCCATTCGGATGGATGGTGGTATCCGCTCGCCGCCTTCGGCCTCGGTGCCGCGATCGGCGGCGCGATCGCCAACGATCGCGATACGGGCGATTCGCATGTGAGCTGGTGCGCGAACCGCTACCGGTCCTATCGCGCCTACGACAATACGTTCCAGCCCAACTATGGCCCCCGCAGGGCCTGCATCTCTCCCTACTCGCGATAGGGATGGCGCGGGGTCAGGCTCTCACGCCGCATGCAAACAAAAAACCCGGCATTCCTGCCGGGTTTTTCTTGATCGTTCGTCACCAGCCTCAAACGAGCCGGCTCTGCTCCAGCGCCGCTTCCACGAAGCTGGCGAAGAGCGGATGCGGGTCGAGCGGGCGGCTCTTCAGCTCCGGGTGATACTGCACGCCGATGAACCACGGATGGTCGGCATATTCCACCGTTTCCGGCAGCAGGCCGTCCGGCGACATGCCGGAGAAGACGAGGCCGCAGCCTTCAAGCTTCTGCTTGTAGTCGACGTTAACCTCGTAGCGATGGCGGTGGCGTTCGGAAATGTCCGTCGTGCCGTAGATGTCGGCGATCTTCGTGCCGCCCTTCAGCGAGGCGCGGTAGGCACCGAGACGCATCGTGCCGCCGAGGTCGCCGGAAGCCGAACGCTTCTCCAGATCGTTGCCCTTCACCCATTCCGTCATCAGGCCGACGACCGGCTCGGCCGTCTTGCCGAATTCGGTGGAGGAGGCCTTCCCGATGCCGGCGAGGTTGCGCGCCGCTTCCACGACCGCCATCTGCATGCCGAAGCAGATGCCGAAATAGGGCACCTTGCGTTCGCGGGCAAAGCGCGCCGCATTGATCTTGCCTTCGGAACCGCGCTCGCCGAAACCGCCGGGAACGAGGATGCCGTGCACCTTCTCGAGATAGGGCGCCGGATCTTCCTTCTCGAAGACCTCCGACTCGATCCACTCGAGCTTGACCTTGACGTGGTTGGCGATGCCGCCGTGATAGAGCGCCTCGATCAGCGACTTGTAGGCGTCCTTGAGGCCGGTGTACTTGCCGACGATGGCGATGGTCACCTCGCCTTCCGGCGTCTTGATGCGGTCGGAAACCTTCTGCCAGGCGTCGAGACGGGGCTTCGGGGCCGGTTCGATGCCGAAGGCGGCCAGGACTTCGTCGTCGAGGCCTTCCTTGTGGTAGGCGAGCGGCACGTCGTAGATCGACGCGACATCGAGCGCCTGGATGACCGCCGAGGGACGCACATTGCAGAACAGCGAAAGCTTCTTGCGTTCGGCTTCCGGGATTTCCCGGTCCGCACGCACCAGCAGGATATCGGGGTGAATGCCGAGCGCCTGCAGTTCCTTCACGGAATGCTGCGTCGGCTTGGTCTTCAGCTCGCCGGCGGCCGGGATATAGGGCATCAGCGTCAGGTGGACATAGACGGCCGTGCCGCGCGGCAGGTCGTTGCCGAGCTGGCGGATCGCTTCCATGAAGGGCATGGCCTCGATGTCGCCCACCGTGCCGCCGATCTCGCAGAGCACGAAGTCGTAGTCGTCATTGCCTTCGGTGACGAAGTTCTTGATCTCGTTGGTGACGTGCGGAATGACCTGCACGGTCGCACCGAGATAGTCGCCGCGGCGTTCCTTGTCGATGATGTTCTTGTAGATGCGGCCGGTGGTGATGTTGTCGGTCTTGGTCGCCGAGCGGCCGGTGAAGCGCTCGTAATGGCCAAGGTCGAGGTCGGTTTCCGCACCGTCGTCGGTGACGAACACTTCGCCGTGCTGCGTCGGGCTCATGGTGCCCGGGTCGACATTGAGATAGGGGTCCAGCTTCCGCAGGCGAACGCGGTAACCGCGGGCCTGAAGGAGAGCTCCGAGTGCAGCGGCTGCGATGCCTTTTCCGAGGGAAGAAACCACGCCGCCTGTGATGAATACATATCGCGCCATGGGAGTCACCGGATACCTTTTCAAAATCGATTCCGCCACCGAAAAATCACCTTGACCGTGATTTCGGAAGTCGCAATCGGCGTTTTACACAGAAGAAGGCCGGTTGGTTTGCGCCAACCGGCCGGTTTGTTTTCGTTTTCGCGGCTTACTGGCCGCTCGGAACGCCGGCGTTGCCGCCCTGCCCCGTTGCGGCACCCGTGTCGGTGCCCGTCGCCGTGCCGGAATTGGCCGGCGTGTTGCCGGTGCCGGTGGCAGCGCCGCCCTCGGTCGGAACGGCATCCGTGCCGGTCGTCGCGGGCGTCTGGTTCGTGTTGGTCTGCGTATCTTGCTTCTGCTCGCCGCCGCCGAGGGCGTCGAGGACGCCGCCCGTGCCGGTCGTGCCCGGAATACGGTCGAGAATATCGGTCGGCCGCGTCTCGTAGCGGGCATAGATGCCCATGCCGAGCGCCAAGACGAAGAACAGCGTGGCGAGGATCGCCGTGGTGCGCGTCAGGGCATTGGCCGTGCCGCGGGCCGACATGAAGCCGGAGCCGCCGCCGATGCCGAGGCCGCCGCCTTCGGACCGCTGGATCAGCACGACGCCGATCAGCGCGACGACGACCATGAGATAGATGACGAGCAAGATGGTCTGCATGTTTTCCAGGTCCCGGCCAAACGGCCCACATTTTCAGGTTTGCGGCTCAATATACCAAGCCGTGCGCCATTCCAAGCCCTTACCGGCCAATCCGCCCGCCCTTTTGCGGAGCAGGCGGAGAAAGCCTCAGGCCGTCAGCGCTTCATATGCACGGTAGATGGCAAGGAAGTCGTCGGATTTCAAGCTCGCCCCGCCGATCAGCGCGCCGTCGACATTGGCGACGCCCATCAGTTCCCCGGCATTGCCCGGCTTGACCGAGCCGCCGTAGAGAATGCGCATCTTCGCGCCTTCGCCGGCGAAGCGGGCGGTCAGTTCGGCGCGCATGAAGGCATGCGCCTCCTCCACATCCGCCGCCGTCGGCGTCAGGCCCGTACCGATCGCCCAGACCGGCTCATAGGCGATGACGGTATTTTGCGCGGTCGCGCCGTCCGGCACGGAGGCGGCAAGCTGCGTCTTCAGCACGTCGAGCGTCTTGCCCGCCTTGCGCTCGTCGCCGGTCTCGCCGATGCAGACGATGGCGACGAGATCGTTCTGGTGGGCGATCTCAGCCTTGGCGCGCACCAGCGCGTCACTTTCCTCGTGATCCGTGCGGCGCTCGGAATGGCCGACGATGACATGGGTGCCAAAGCAATCGGCGATCATCTCGGCGGAGACATCGCCGGTATGCGCGCCGGAGGCCTTCTCGTGGCAATCCTGCGCGCCGATCTGCAGCGGGCTGTCGTCGCACAGCGCGGTCGCCACATAGAGAAGCGTCGCCGGCGGGCAGATCAGCGTTTCCACCTTCTGCGAAAGCGGCCCCTTCACACCCTCGGCCATCGCCTTGATCTGGTCGAGCGATGCGCGCGTGCCGTTCATCTTCCAGTTTCCGGCGACGAGCGGTGTAACGTCCGGTGTCATGAGCATCCCCTTCCATGAAATCAACCGCATGGGGCGTAGCAAATCGGGGCCGGCAAGAAAAGGTGCGTTCTGCGGCGGCAGGGCCGGAATCGGGCTTGAATATTGCAGGCTTCTGAACCGTAATATCGTCAGGGCGAACTCGATCATGCAGGATGGATGGGGCGCATGCTTTCCTCACGACGCCTTATAGCCGGCGCGGCGGTCGCGCTTCTGCTTGCCGGCGCCGCCGTGGCGCAGGAGAGCCAGCCGCAGACGCGCGGCCTGATGCCCATCAAGACCGCTGTCGGCCGCGTGACGGCCGAGGAGGCGGAGGCCTCGCGGGAAATCGGCGCAAAGCGCGTCGCGCTCGTCGTCGGCATGGGCGCCTATACGTCCATCGCGCCGCTGCGCAACACCGAGGCGGATGCGCGCGCCGTCGCCACGATGCTCGAACGGCTCGGCTTCACGGTGGACCTCGCCGTCGATATCCCCCTCGACCAGATGAAGGACACGATCGCCGCCTTCTCCCGCAAATCGGAAACCGCCGATATCGCCATGGTCTATTATGCCGGCCACGGGGTCGAGGCGGCCGGCGAGAACTACCTGATCCCCATCGACATCCAGATCGACGATCCCGCAAAGATACCGGACCGGGCCGTCAGCCTGCGCTCGGTGCTCGGCAGCGTCGCCCATGCCCGCAAGCTGCGCATCGTCATCCTCGATTCCTGCCGCAACAACCCCTTCCCCGCCTCGCCTGGCTTTACCGCGGCGGCAGGCGTGGCAGGCGCTTCTGCCATGGGCGGCGGCGGGCTTTCCGCACCCGATCCCTCGCAGGGCATGCTTGTCGTCTATGCGGCGGAGGGCGGCAAGGTGGCGCTCGACGGCGAAGGCGAACACAGTCCCTTCACCAGCGCGATCCTCGAAAGCCTGCCGCGCCCCAATGTCGAGATCGGCCTCGTCTTTCGCCAGATCCGCGACCGCGTCATGACGCTGACGGCCAACCGCCAGCAGCCGCATTTCTACGGCTCGCTCTCCGGCGCGCCCTTTTTCCTTGCCGGCGAGGACGCCAGGGTCGCCGCCATAACCGACAAGGCCGGCCAGTGGCAGGCGCTGAAGCCCGATCAGGTCGAGCAGCTCGCGAGCCTTGCCGAAGAAGGCAACACCCGCGCCATGATCGGCCTCGGCTATATGGCCCTCTCGCCGGATTCGGCGAAATTCCAGCCCGCCGAGGCCTTCCGGCTGTTCAGCAAGGCGGCCGAGGCCGGGGATGCCGAAGCCATGTTCGAACTCGGCAAGCTGCATGAAAAGGGTATCGGCACCCCGCAAAACGTGCCCGAAGCGCTGAAACTCTACCGCAAGTCCGCCGATCTCGGCTTCGCCGATGCCATCAACGACCTCGGCTTCCTCTATTATCAGGGCGCCGAAGGCCTGCCGCGCGATCCAAAGCAGGCCATCGCGCTTTTCGTCAAGGCGGCGGACCTGCGCCATCCGCAGGCCATGTTCAACGTCGCCGCGCTGATCGACGACGGCATGATCCCCGGAAAGACGCCGCAGGATGCAGCCGCCTATCTCTATCAGGCGCTGCGCTCCGGCGTTTCGGACGTATTGGAGCAGCTCACCAGCCGCCCGACCATGTTCAAGCCGGAAACCCGCCGCGCGCTTCAGGCCGAGTTGCAGCGCAACCAGTTCTATGCCGGCGCGCTGGACGGCGATCTCGGCGCAGGCACCCAGCGCGGCATGCGCATCGCCTTCGGGCAGGCACAATAGCGGAGATAGCAATGAGGAAACCGGAAGCCCTGCGTTCGATCCAGACCGTGCTTCTCACCGCGGCGCTCACGCTCGCCGGCCTGCCGGAGACCTACGGTCAGGTGGCGCCGCCGCCCGGCGGCGGTGGCGGGACGACCACCACCGGAAGCTCCGGCGGACTGACGACCGGCAGGAGTTCGAACCACACCTCCATCGAGACCACGACGCCGACCGAATACCTCACCCTCTCGATCGCCCGGAACATCGGTGCGGCGAGCGAGGAATGCGCCGCCTACGACCCGGTCTACCGCATCGACTGCCTGCGCCAGCGCCTTCTCGACATCGCCCAGCGCATCCCGAAGGGACCGGCCTATGACGAGGCCCGGCAGATCGTCCGCCAGGCTGCCGGCAGGCTCGGCCGCATCCAGGCCGCCAATGTCGACGCCAAGGCCCCGCGCATCCGCTCGCGCGGCAATGCGCGCATCAAGACGACGAAAACCTATACGGCCATCCGCCGCCGCAATCTGGAAAAGGCCATGGATCAGGCGCGGCAGGTCATAGAGGAAGCGCAGACGCAGCTTCTGCGCGCCTCGGAAAACTCCGAGAAGCGGGCGAGCCATTACCGGCAGATCGCCGCCGCCGTCGGCTCGACCAAGGTTCTGCTGCGCTCGACGTAAGGCGTTACTGCGCCAGCAGCCAGTTCAGCGTCTCGCGCCAGTCGGTCATGCGCACGGGCGTGCCGTGGCCGCCGGTCTGGAACAGCACGAAGCGCGTCGGAATGCCCGCCTTGCGCAGCTTGCGGAAGACGGCGACCTGATCGTTGGCGGCATAGACGCTGTCGCTGTCGCCATGGGCGAAGAAGACCGGCAGCTTCGCCTTGAAGGCGGCGGTCCTGGCATAGTCGCCATCCGCCGCCCCGCCCATCAGCACCATGCCGGCAAGGTTCTTCACCGCCGTCGCATCGCGCGCCACGCGGGCGCAGATGAAGCTGCCCATCGAGGCGCAGGCGAGGATGACGGGCCTGTCCGGCGAAAGCGCCCGGGCGCGCAGGATGAGGCCGGAGACAAGCGCCGCGCCCTTGTCGTCGAAGGATGGAACGCTCGGCGCGTAGTAGACGCCGCCGTTCTGCACCGCGAGGTTCTTGATGCGGTTGAAATTGCCGCCGAAATTCCAGTCGTTGTTGCCAAGCCGCCGGTCCCCGCCGCGGCCGTGGATGAAGATGACCGTGAAGGCCGCCCCCTCCTCCTTGCCCGTCATCGCCACATCGAGCGGCCCCGTGGGCGTATCGATCGTGAGGTTGCGCTGCGCCTTCTTCACCGCCGTGGAGACATAGGCGGACTTCACCCGCCGTTCCGGGATCTGGTCGCGGCCGTTGATGTCGCGCATCTCCTCGTAATCGACGACGCGCAGCGCCCCGTCATCCGCCGTCTCGATGAGCCGGCCATAGCCGAAAAGCTCGTCTTTCCACGGCTTCAGCGTCAGCGCGGCGGCGTCCTGGGCCGCCATCGCGGCGAAGGTCGCGGCCAAAAGCAGCCGGCGAAGGCAATGAACTGTGGACTGAGGCATGAACCGGCGCTCCCTTGGGGTGGCGATACTTGCCATCCGCCCGCGCACAACGCAATCCTCCACAGGCGTCGGCATACCCGGACATCGCGAAAACCCGCAGAATCTGGCAGAGTCACCCGTGATTCGCCGACGACCTGATCTTCGCCAGCCCCCGATCCTTTCATATCGGAATATGGGACTGGCAACCGGAACAAACTCTGAACGGCCCATGCAAGACGACAACAACGACCTCTTCGCCAACATGCCTTCCGAACCCGCCCGGCAGCCCGCCGCGCCGGAGGACAAGGCCGCGCGCGCGCCTGTCCCGGCCCCTGCCGCCGAAAGCCGGCCGGCCCCGGTCCAGCCCGAAGGCTCCGGCGGCTACGATGCCTCGGCCATCCGCGTGCTGGAAGGCCTGGAGCCGGTGCGCATGCGTCCCGGCATGTATATCGGCGGCACGGACGAGAAGGCGCTGCACCACCTCTTCGCCGAAGTCATCGACAACTCGATGGACGAAGCCGTCGCCGGTCACGCCAATTTCATCGAAGTCAATCTCGACGCCGAAGGCTTCCTGACCGTCACGGACAACGGCCGCGGCATCCCCGTCGAGAACCACCCGCAGATGCCGGGCAAGTCGACGCTCGAGGTCATCCTCACCGTGCTCCATGCCGGCGGCAAGTTCGAAGGCAAGGCCTACGAGACCTCGGGCGGCCTGCACGGCGTCGGCGTCTCGGTGGTGAACGCGCTTTCCGACCAGCTCGAAGTCGAGGTCGCGCGCAACAAGAAGCTCTATCGCCAGCGCTTTTCGCGCGGCAAGCCGGTCGGCGGCCTGGAAGAACTCGGCGACGTGCATAACCGGCGCGGCACGAAGGTGCGCTTCCATCCCGACCCGGAAATCTTCGGCGCGCATGCCCGTTTCGATCCCGGCCGCGTCTTCCGCATGGCCCGTTCCAAGGCCTATCTCTTCGGCGGCGTCGAAATCCGCTGGAGCTGCGATCCCTCCCTGCTGCCGGAAGGCTCGGAAACGCCGGAGAAGGCCGTCTTCCACTTCCCCGGCGGCCTGAAGGACTATCTGCAGGCGACGCTCGGCAAGGAATATACCGTCACGCGCGAAATCTTCGCCGGCAAGAGCGAGAAGTCGGGCGGCCACGGCTCGCTGGAATGGGCCGTCACCTGGTACGGCGGCGATTCGCTGATCCATTCCTATTGCAACACCATCCCCACGGCCGACGGCGGCACGCACGAGGCGGGCCTGCGCATCGCGCTGACCAAGGGCCTGAAGAACTACGCCGAGCTGACGCAGAACAAGCGCGCCGCCGCCATCACCACCGACGACGTGATGATCTCGGCGGTCGGCATGCTCTCGGTCTTCATCCGCGAGCCGGAATTCGTCGGCCAGACGAAGGACAAGCTCGCCACCGTCGAGGCCCAGCGCATCGTCGAGAACGCGCTGCGCGACCCCTTCGACCACTATCTTGCCGACAATCCGGCGGAAGCCGCAAAGCTTCTCGAATGGGTGATCGAGCGCGCGGAAGAGCGCATGCGCCGCCGCAAGGAAAAGGAAGTGAGCCGCAAGACGGCCGTGCGCAAGCTGCGCCTTCCCGGCAAGCTTGCCGACTGCTCGCAGAATTCCGCCGAGGGCGCCGAACTCTTCATCGTCGAGGGCGATTCGGCCGGCGGCTCGGCCAAGCAGGCGCGCAACCGCGCCAATCAGGCGATTCTCCCGCTGCGCGGAAAAATCCTCAACGTCGCCAGCGCCGGCCGCGAAAAGCTCAGCGCCAACCAGCAGATTTCCGATCTCGTGCAGGCGCTCGGCTGCGGCACGCGCTCGAAATACCGCGACGAGGACCTGCGCTACGAGCGCGTCATCGTCATGACCGACGCCGACGTCGACGGCGCGCATATCGCTTCGCTGCTCATCACCTTCTTCTATCAGGAGATGCCGGACCTCATTCGCGGCGGGCATCTCTATCTCGCCGTGCCGCCGCTCTACCGTCTCAGCCAGGGCGGCAAGACGCTCTATGCCCGCGACGACCCGCATCGCGAGGAGCTGATGCGCACCGAGTTCAACGGACGCGGCAAGGTGGAGATCGGCCGCTTCAAGGGCCTCGGTGAAATGCTGCCGGCGCAGCTCAAGGAAACGACGATGGACCCGTCCAAGCGCACCCTGCTGAAGGTGGCTATCGACGACGTCGACTTCGAAGGCACGCGCACGGCGGTGGACGACCTGATGGGCACCAAGCCGGAGGCCCGGTTCCGCTTCATCCAGGAGCGCGCCGTCTTCGCCGACAACCTCGACATCTGAGGCATTGCCGCCATACTTTCGCGGCAATGCCGGCCTCTAACCGGGGCCATCCAACGCGGAAAGGACGGCCATGAAAGCAGCGCTCATCGTCATGACGATCATGGGCTGCGACGACAGCGCGACCCAGTGCCACTATATCGACACGGTCGATCGGAGCTGGCAGACCGTGGCGCTGTGCGACGCCCAGGCCGAGACCTATATCAACCGCCACCAGAACAAGAACTATCCCGTCATCGTCGCCGTCTGCGAAAGCTCCGGCAACCGCATGACCGCGGATGTGGCCACGCCCGAAACGCCGGCCGACGCCACGGCCGGGACGCAAATCCCCGCTCCCGTCGAGACGGCGGAGGAAAAGCAGGGCCTTGCCGCCCGCGCGCTCGGCTTTGTGAAAAAGGCGATCCCGGACGCCGCCTCCCTCAAGGCGGCCGTCACGACGCCGGTGCGCTATGCCGAAAGCGGATATTCCTGGGTCGTGAAGCGGTTTGCCGATTGATGGATGGAGGAATGGCTCGGAACGACACGATGAAGAGCCATACAGGAGAAGCTCCCAACCTCTCCTCCGTCATCCTCGGGCTTGTCCCGAGGATCTGCTGAGCTTCAAAATCCGATAAGTTGGTAGATCCTCGGGACAAGCCCGAGGATGACGGGAGAGGGTCTACGCCGCTTCCCGCGTGGCGATGAGCGCATAGCTGCGCGCCGTCTGGCGCTGTTCGGCAATGGCAAGCCGCTCGACCATTTCCAGCATCGACCGGCAGGACGCGCCCTCAGCGCCACGGGCGCGGGAAAGCAGCCTTTCGGAGAGGGAAAGCAGGCCGTCCCCGCCCTTCGCCTCACGCCTGAGCAGCATCGTCGCCTCGGCGAAGAGCGCGCTGATATCGCGGCCAAGACCCGTGGTCTCATAGAGCGCGCGCACGGCCGCCTCGCGGCCGTCGGAGAGGATGGAACGCACGCGCCGCTCCGCCTGCCCGGAAAGATTGGCGATGGAGACGGCGAAGAACTCGGCCCGGCCCGTGCAGAGCGCATGCATCAGGAAAACCGGCGTCAGCCTGCCGGCAAGGCGCAGATGCTCCACCAGCGCCGGCATTTCCCCATTGGCGACATCCGCCACCATGCCGATCGTCGCTACGTCGCAGGCCTCGCGCGTGATACGCTCGACACGGCTCGAACCGACAGCCGCCTGAATGAGACCGAAGCCCGCCAGCGCCGAACCGATCTTCTCGACCAGCGCGTGGCGCGCATCGCTCGGCAGGTCTTCGCGGTCGAGCAGCAGCGCCCGGATTTCCGCATCGTGGCCGAGCCGGTCGGCAATGCGCGTCAGACTGCGGCGGGAGAGCGCCGCACCCTCATTTTCCAGAAGCACCAGCAGGTCCGCCGCCTCGCCGACTTCGGCGAGCGCGGCCGAAACGGGCCGCGAGACGAAAGCGCGGTGCGCGATCAGCATGCGCGTCGCCTCACCGCCCTTGGCGGCAAGATCGACGAGATCGGCGTCCGTCAGCACAGGCGAACGAAGAAGGATATGGGCGGCGATTTCCGGCTGGTCTTCGGCAAGCGGCAGCACGACGGCGCGCGGCGCGTCCTCGCTGTCCGCCAGCGCCTCGGCCAGCCCCAGCCGCACCTGCGGCGCGGGATCGTCGAGCAGGAAGATCATGGCCATTTCGGCCGCGTGCCGGTCATCCGGCGCGATACGCGCCCGCGCATAGGCCCGCGCCAGAACGCTGGCCGCCTTCGCCCTGTCGGCGGCCCGCGCAGTCTCGACCCAACGGAGAAATGCATGAACGATCAATGGACGCCCCAAACGCCTAAACGCTACTGACACCACCCTAGCGCCAAAGTGTTTAAGATTGGTTCACCATGTCCGTTAACCTGCCGGTGACGCAGCCTTACCCGGCCTTCGGCCGCGTCATGGCGAAGACGTCCGATCCGCCGTCGCAATAATCCATATAGCCCATGCGCCCGAGCGGGCGGGCGACGGCCATGTCGATCATGCCGTCCGTCAGGATCTCCCGGCCGATATGGATGCCGACAACCTGCCCGAACACAACCCAATTGTTCGATTCGCGCCCGTCGAGGTCGACCGGCCGCAAAATCTGGGTCGCCCTGCATTCGAGCGCGGCATAGGCCTCGCCCACATAGGGCGCATCGACCAGCCGGCCCGTGACCGCCGTCAACCCGGCAATCTCGAACTCGTCGACGCCATGGGGCACCGTGATCGAACTCGCATTCATCCGTTCCGCAAGATGCCGGCTCGCCAGCGAGCAGGTGAAGACGCCGGTCTCCTCGATGTTCGTCACGCTGTCCTTGTGGCCGCTGGACGAGAACATCACGAGCTTCGGCGTGTCGCTTACCGCGTTGAAGAACGAATAGGGCGACAGGTTCTGCCGCCCGCCGGCCGATTTCGTGCCGATCCAGCCGATCGGGCGCGGCGCGACGATCGCCTTGAAGGGATCGTGCCTCAGGCCGTGCGCATTCTCCGCCGTCTCGTAGAACAGCGCGTCAGGCGTCATCGCCGATCCAGGTGACGATTTCCGCCAGCTCCGGCCGCGGCCGCTCCGTCGGCGGCACGGTCGGCGTGCCGATATGGATGAAGCCGGCGACCTTCTCGCCCGCATTCACCCCGAGGATGCCATGGGCGCGCTCGTCGAAGGCGTACCATTCCGACAGCCAGTTCGACGCAAAACCATAGGCGTTGGCGGCCATGACGAGGTTGAGGCAGACCGCGCCCGCCGACATGAGCTGCTCCCATTCCGGAATCTTCACATGCGGCGCCGCGCGGCTGACCACCGCGATCACGACGGGTGCGCGGGTAAGCCGCGTGTTCTCCACCTTCACCATGTCTTCCGCGAGGTCCGGCTTGTCGCCCATCGCGATCTTCGCCAGTTCCTCGCTGAGACGCCGGCGCGCCTCGCCGCGATAGACGATGAAGCGCCAGGGCGCGAGCTTGCCGTGGTCCGGCACGCGCGAGGCGAGCTTCAGCATCTCCTCCACCTCGCTTTTCGAGGGGCCGGGTTCGCCCATCTGGAAGGCGGGGATCGACCGGCGGGTCGAAAGATAATCGATCAGCTTGATTTCGGTTTTCATCGGGCGGGAGTTCCAATATCCTGGCCGGCAGGCGCGGCCTTGAAAATGCCATTAGCAGGGCTTTCAAGTGGAGCCTTACAGTCAGGAAGTCAACCATCCCCATGCGCATGCGTATCCATCCCGTCGCCGCCATGAGCCTCATCGCCGCGAGCCTTGCCGCGCCGCTCGCGCAGGCGCAGGATTCGCTGGAGAGCTTTTCGCAGATCCCGACGCCGCTGAAGGGCAGCAAGCTCACCTCCTTCAATCCCATCGTGACCGGCGAAGCCATGCCGGAGAACCTGCGCGACGTGACCTGCGAGGCGCTGCTGACCAAGGACGGCCAGCCCATGGAGCATGGCCTGACCTGGCGCGTCTTCTCCCCCATTCCCGGCGCGGACGGCAAGCTGCCGCTGCTGGCGACGTCGGAGGGCGGCACGGCCGCCTTCCAGCTCGTGCCCGGCGAATATTTCGTCAACGTCGCCTTCGGCCGCGCCGGCGCGACGAAGAAGCTCGTCGTGCCCGATGAGGGCGCAGTGGACAAGCAGACCATGGTTCTCGATGCCGGCGGCATCATGCTGAACGCCGTCTCCGGCCCGGATGTGCGCATTCCGCCGAAGGAACTGAGCTTTGCCGTCTATGCCGCCGAAGTGCGCGAGGACGGCGAACGCAATCTCGTCATGGACGACGTCAAGCCGAACACCGTGGTGCGCCTCAATGCCGGCACCTATCACGTCGTTTCAGACTACGGCACGGTCAATGCCGTCATCCGCGCCGATATCCAGGTGGAAGCCGGCAAGCTGACGCGCGCCACCATCCAGCACCGCGCCGCCAAGCTGACGCTGAAGCTCGTCTCCGAGCCGGGCGGCGAGGCCATCGCCGACACGGCCTGGTCGATCCTCACCTCTTCGGGCGACACGGTCTCCGAAAGCGTCGGCGCATTCCCGACGCTGGTTCTGGCGGAAGGCAGCTACATCGCCGTCGCCCGCAACAAGAACAAGATCTATCAGCGCGATTTCCAGGTACAGGCCGGCATGAACACCGATATCGAGGTGTTGCTCGACGAAAAGGCCAACGACCAGAAGGCCGCCGCCGAGGACGTGGTGGACTGAACGTCCCAACCAATCCCCCCAAAATGAAACCGGCCCCGAAGCGGTTCACCGCTTCGGGGCCGGACCGTATCAGGCCTTGCCAAGCTTGCGCTTGAGATCCGGCGCCATCGCCTCCAGCGACAGGGCCGCAATGGCCTCGTCCAGCGACATCGCCGTCTGGTTCTGCGAACCGAGGCGGCGGATGTTGACGGAGCGTTCTTCCGCCTCGCGCTTGCCGCAGACGATGATGACCGGAACCTTGGTCACGGAATGCTCGCGGACCTTGTAGTTGATCTTCTCGTTGCGGGTATCGACCTCGACGGTCATGCCGGCATCGCGCAGCTTGTCGGCCACCTCGCGGGCATAGTCGTCCGCCTCCGAGGTGATCGTCGCCACGACCACCTGCATCGGCGCGATCCAGAGCGGCATATGCCCGGCGAAGTTCTCGATGAGAATGCCGAGGAAGCGCTCCATCGAGCCGCAGATGGCGCGGTGGATCATCACCGGCTGGCGCTTTTCCGACGCCTGGTCGATATAGAAGGCGCCGAAGCGTTCCGGCAGGTTGAAGTCGACCTGCGTGGTGCCGCACTGCCATTCGCGGCCGATGGCGTCCTTCAGCGTATATTCGAACTTCGGCCCGTAGAACGCGCCCTCGCCCGGCAGGATGCCAGTCTTGATACGCCCGCCGGACTGCGCCTCGATGGTCTTCAGAACATCCATCATGACGCTTTCCGCCCGGTCCCACAGCGCATCGGAACCGACGCGCTTTTCCGGACGGGTGGAGAGCTTCACCACGACCTCGTCGAAGCCGAAGTCCTTGTAGACCGAGAGGATCAGGTCGTTGATGCGCAGGCATTCGGCCGCCATCTGCTCGTCGGTGCAGAAGACATGCGCATCGTCCTGCGTGAAGCCGCGCACGCGCATCAGCCCGTGCAGCGCGCCGGAAGGCTCGTAGCGATGCACGTTGCCGAATTCCGCAAGACGCACAGGCAGTTCGCGGTAAGACTTCAAGCCATGCTTGAAGATCTGCACATGGCCCGGGCAGTTCATCGGCTTCAGCGCGAAGACGCGCTCGTCGTCGGTCTCGTCGCCGGCGACGGTCACCTTGAACATGTTGTCGCGATACCAGCCCCAGTGCCCCGAGGTTTCCCACAGCGACTTGTCGAGCACCTGCGGCGCGTTCACCTCTTCATAGGTGCCGGAAAGACGACGGCGCATATAGGCGACGAGCGTCTGGAACATGCGCCAGCCCTTGCCGTGCCAGAAGACGACGCCCGGCCCTTCCTCCTGGAAATGGAACAGGTCCATTTCGCGGCCGAGGCGGCGATGGTCGCGCTTCTCGGCTTCGGCGAGGATGTTGAGATAGGTGTCCAGCTCCTCCTGCGTGCGCCAGGCGGTGCCGTAGATGCGGGTCAGCATCGGATTGTTCGAATCGCCGCGCCAATAGGCGCCCGCGACCTTCATCAGCTTGAAGGCCGTGCCGATCTGGCCCGTCGCAGCCATATGCGGGCCACGGCACAGGTCGAACCAGTCGCCCTGATAGTAGATCTTGAGGTCCTGCCCCTCGGGGATCGCATCGACCAGCTCGACCTTGTACTTCTCGCCCTTGGCGGAGAAGACGTCCTTGGCCTTGTCGCGCGACCAGACTTCCTTGGTGAAAGGCTTGTTGCGCTGGATGATCTCCTTCATGCGCTTTTCGATCTTGGGCAGATCGTCGGGCGTGAAGGGCTCGTCCTTGGCGAAGTCGTAATAGAAGCCGTTGTCGATGACCGGACCGATGGTCACCTGCGTGCCGGGCCAAAGCTCCTGCACGGCCTCGGCCATCACATGGGCGGCATCGTGGCGGATGAGTTCCAGCGCGCGGTCGTCCTCGCGGGTGACGATCTCAATCCGACCGTTCGAAACGGTATCGGAGAGATCGCGCAGCTCGCCATCGAGCGCAATCGCGATCGCCTTCTTGGCCAGCGACTTGGAAATCGCCTCGGCCACGTCACGCCCGGTCGAGCCCGCGGGATATTCGCGGACGGAACCATCGGGGAAAGTCAGGGAAACGGGTGCAGACATTCAAAAATCTCCTATCCAGTCCCGCCAACGAATGCGGGTGGTATGCGAGGAAAAAGGCCGGGGATTCCGGCGTGTAGCGGGTGCGGTATACGGGGAAAACGGGGGGATTGGAAGAGGTGGGGACGATCAGCCCCCTTTCGGCCATTTCAGGGCATTTTCCGGCTCGGGCTACGAACGGGCCGGGTCGAAAATGAAAAGACTCGCTATGAGAAGAGGAGGTATGGCCGCGCCGAAGCAATACACATAGTAGGCCAGCCGGGCTCTGCGACCTCCCCGTTCCGCATGCTCCTTCAAGATTTCCGTCACCAGATAGAGATTGGCAAATCCCAGCCATCCAGTCGGCACTCTGCGGTCCGGATTCGGGTATTTTCGCGCGAGAAAACGCGCATAGTGGTGAGGCAACGCGGTGCAAATACCGCTAAGGACGATGAAAAACAAAATCCACCAAGGCATGTATCCCTCATGAATTCAGGGCTGAAACTCAATCAGACATACAATGCAGATTTGTATTTCGCCTTAATCTCTCAGGGAATTGCATGTTTCCTAGTCAACCGCGCTCCGCCTTCGACACACGCCACAACCGCCATGGCGCCCACCAGCGCAGCCGGTTTTCCAGCGCCTCGGGAACCGGATCGAAGCCATGCGTGCCGCCCGGTCCGCAGCGCATGACGCGAAACAGCGTCATGAACCCGCCGCGCCACAGGCCATGGCGGGCGACGGCCTCGTAGCCGTATTCCGAGCAGGTCGGCAGGTGCCGGCAGGAATTGCCGATGAAGCCGGAAAGCGTGAGCTGGTAGAGACGGATGAGGCCCATGCCGAACAGCCGCCCCGGCGTCTTGCGGAACGGACCGTGCCAGTTGCGGCCCTTATAGGCGAGACGCGGAGCGGAGTGCCCGCAGTCCGGGGCGTCGCACATCGGCCCTCACCCGGCCTTTTCGAGCCGCTTGGCCTCGATCTGGCCGATGGCGTCCACCACGGCGTCGAAGGTCAGCATGGTAGAGGCGTGGCGTGCCTTGTAGTCCTTGACGGGCTTGAGGAAACGCATCTCTTCGAAGCGGCCGGTCGGCCCCTCGCCGTCCGCCTTCAGCATCGCCAGCATGTCCTCGCGCGCCTCACGGATTTCCGCGACGGTCGCGCCGATCACATGCCGCGCCATCACCGAGGACGACGCCTGCCCGAGCGCGCAGGCCTTCACCTCATGGGCGAAATCGCTGACGGTATCGCCGTCGAGCTTGAGATATACCTTCACCCGCGAGCCGCAGAGCTTGGAATGGGCGCCGGCGTCGCCGTCCGCATCCGGCAGGGTGCCGATGCGCGGGATATTGCCGGCGAATTCGAGGATACGGCTGTTATAAATATCGTCCATCATGGCTCTGTTTTCCGCGTTTTTTGCGGAATCTTCAATGATCCGAGGAGATTATTCCGATGTCGTCGGTAAAAAAGCACCGTGTGTCGCCTTGGGCCTCTTTCGCACCCGTTGCCCGATACTATATGATAACTCGTATTGGGGTGAGCGTTTTGCAAGATGCGAGGCATTCACCTGTTGTTTGGGAAACCGTGCCGGACGGTCGAGCGCACTGTTAAGCGAAGACCCGAAAGCCCCGGAGCCCGCCAACGGAACCCAAGCCTGCAGGGTTAGGCGAATGGCCAGTGGCGAGTCCGATAAACACGTCAGGTAACCTGCAGAAAGGTCAATGGGTCCATGGACGCCATAGTCACCAGTTTTCCGCGTATCGAGGATGAAACCGGCCGCCCCTCGCAAAAAGAGGCGGAGGATGCCGTTCGCGTCCTGCTTCGCTGGGCCGGCGACGATCCGGAACGCGAAGGCTTGATCGATACGCCCAAGCGCGTAGCGAAGGCCTACCGCGAACTCTTTTCCGGCTACGACCTCGCCGCCGAGGACGTGCTCGGCCGCACCTTCGAGGAAGTCGCCGGCTATGACGACATGGTGCTGGTGAAGGACATTCCGTTCTTCTCGCACTGCGAGCACCATATGGTGCCGATCATCGGCAAGGCGCATGTCGCCTATCTGCCGAACGGCCGGGTGCTGGGCCTTTCCAAGATCGCCCGCGTGGTGGAAATCTTCGGCCGCCGCCTGCAGACGCAGGAGACGATGACGGCGCAGATCGCAAAATCCATCGACGAAACGCTGAACCCGCGCGGCGTCGCCGTGATGATCGAGGCCGAGCATATGTGCATGGCCATGCGCGGCATCCAGAAGCAGGGTTCGACGACGCTGACGACCACCTTCACCGGCGCCTTCAAGATCGAGCCGGCCGAACAGGTCCGCTTCATGACGATGATCCGCAGCTAGATGCCCATCGCCTTCAAGACCCCGTCGAAGAATAAGGCCGAGCTGGAGACAGGCCCGGCCTTCACCCCCCGATTCGACGATAACGGCCTCGTGACCGCCGTCGTGACGGATGCGAAGGACGGCGAGCTGCTGATGGTCGCCCACATGAACGCCGAGTCCCTGGCGCTCACCATCGAGACCGGAATCGCCCATTACTGGAGCCGCTCGCGCAAGGCGCTCTGGAAGAAGGGCGAGACCTCCGGCAACCTGCAGACCGTCGTGGAGCTGCGGACCGACTGCGACCAGGACGCCGTATGGCTGAAAGTCTCCGTCGCCGGCCACGACGCCACCTGCCATACCGGCCGGCGCTCCTGCTTCTACCGCACCGTCTCGAACGGCCCGGACGGCGCGACGCTGACGATCACCGGCGGCGAGCCGCAATTCGATCCGGCGGCAATCTACAGCAAAAATTAAGCATCCGCGCGAATAGCGTTCCATTCCGGCACGGATTCACCAATTGGCAACCGGCCCGGGCGCCTAATCATGTCCATGGCGGCCTGTATCCCCGCCATGTGGATCAGGACATGGAACCCCATCGCTCGCATGCGTCACGAAAGGTTTCCAGCGCCACCTCCGGCGAGGCGACGGTCCTGCGGGCAAGCGCCCTTCTCCAGTTTGGACCGGATGCGGAGAATGCCCTTTCGGGGCTGAAATTCACCCCGAAAGTTCCCCGCGTCACACAGTGCAACTATCCTGTCATCTATCGTGTTGCTGAAGGCGCGGCAGCGGCGGAACCGTTTGCCACACCGCGAATTCCTTCCCGTAACGGAGGTCCGGCATGCTGAACTGGAGTTTCAATCGCAGTCTCGTAACGGCGGATGCATCGGATCCCGGCGGACCTTCCATGAACGACATGTCGCACATTCCCGCGCCGGCCGCGCCGCGCAAACCCAAGATCGCCCTCGCACTCGGCGGCGGCGCCGCCCGGGGCTGGGCGCATATCGGGGTCCTCAGGGCGCTGGAGGAGGAAGGCATCGAGATCGGCATGATCGCGGGCACCTCCATCGGCGCGCTGGTCGGCGGCTGTTATCTCGCCGGCAAGCTGGACGAGCTGGAAGCCTTCGCCCGCTCGCTCACCATGCGCCGCATCGCCAGCCTCCTCGATTTCACCATCCGCGGCTCCGGCCTCTTCGGCGGCATGCGGCTGACCAAGCGCATGCAGGAGCATCTGGAAAACCTCTCCATCGAGGATCTCGACCGTCCGTTCGTCGCGGTGGCGACGGAGGTCAACAGCGGCCATGAGGTGTGGATCAACAGCGGGGCGCTGATCACGGCGCTGCGCGCCTCCTATGCCCTGCCCGGCATCTTCGAGCCGATCAAGTGCAACAACCGTACGCTGGTGGACGGAGCGCTCGTCAATCCGGTGCCGGTGTCGGTCTGCCGGGCGCATGAGGAGCCGCTGGTCGTCGCCGTCAACCTCAACTACGACCTCTACGGTCGCTCCGCCGTGATCAAGCACAGCGCCAGCCCGCAGAAGATCGAGGAGAACCGGCAGGAAGACAGCGCCGCCCGCCTCGGCCTGACGGGCGTGATGGTGCAGTCCTTCAACATCATCCAGGACCGCATTTCCCGCGCGCGCCTTGCCGGCGACCCGCCGGACCTCGCACTGCATCCGAAGCTGTCGGATATCGGCCTGTCGGAATTCCATCGCGCCGGCGAATCGATCGACCGCGGCTACCTGGAGGCGAAGGCGCGGATTTTCGAGATCAAGCGCATGCAGGAAATCGTCATGGCGCGCTGAGAACCGCGCCGGATCGAAGCAACAGCGGGCGGAGCGATGGAAATCGTTCCGCCCGAAACCGTTCCGGCGGTCGATCAGCCGGAGATATAGGCCTTGATGGCGTCGGCCTCGTGCTGGATGGCGCGGATGTGGGATTTCACCACGTCGCCGATCGAGATGATGCCGACGAGGCGCCCTTCCTTCTCCACGGGGATGTGGCGGGCGCGCAGGGTGCTCATCATTTCCATGAGTTCATCGACGGTCTGGTCTTCGTCGCAGCGATGGACATTGCCCCACATGATGGAGGAAATGGGCTTGTCCAGGCATTCGGCCCCGCTGCGGGCGATGGCGGCCACGATGTCACGCTCGGTCAGGATGCCCGAAATACGGTCGTTGCGATCCACGATGACGATGGCGCCGATGTGATTTTCATGAAGATAGACGGCAGCCTGCCTTACGGTGAGCTGCGGGCCGCCGGTCACGACGTTGCGGCCTTTCTCGTCCAGTATCGTCCTTACATACATGCGTACCTCCCGTGTGCATCATGACGCTGAGAGGCGGGACATCCGCGCAGGGATGCCCTGCCAGTACGTGGGCCATCCCCTTCCTCCTGAAGGATGCTGCCCGATTCCGGTCTGCATGCGCGAACCGGAACAGTGTCATGGTGCGCTACGAAGGAGGCGATTGCAAGACGTCCGGCGGAGTATCGTTAATCGCGGCGGCCGCCCTCGCCCGTCACCACGTCGAACAGCGGGAAGAAGAGGAAGCCGAAGAGGAAGCCGCCAATATGCGCCTCCCAGGCCACAGCGCCCCCTTCGACCGGGCCGAAGAGCTGGCCCACGCCGATGAGGAAATTGGTGAGGAACCAGATGCCGGAAAAGACGAGGACCGAGCGATTGGCAAGCGCCTCGCGAATTGTGAGGCGCCGGTTGAGATGGGCGAACTGCCGGCTGACGCGCCCGCTCGGCGAGAAGACGAACCGCGCGGCCGCCCCCATGAGGCCGGACACGACACCGGAAGCGCCGACGACGAGGATCATCGTTCCCCAGTGCAGTGCCGTGTGGAAGGCGACGGCCGCCACGGCGGAAAGACACCAGAACAGGAAGAAGCGGAAAGGCCCGATGCGGCGCACGACCGGCGCGCCGAAGGCGACCATCCAGAAGCCGTTGAAGATCAGGTGCTCCCAGCCGCCGTGCAGCAGCGAATAGGTGATCGGGCTCCAGAGCCAGCCGAGATCCTGATCGGCGAGCGGAACGGTGTAGCGCGCCGGAACGAAGGCGAACCGCAGGAGCACGAACTCATCGGTATAGGGCGACAGGATATAGGTGCGTACCAGATGGATCAGCGTCAGCAGACCCAGCATGAAAACGAGGCTGCCCGGCAGGTTGAAGGCTGGTTCCCGCTTGCGGATTTCCGGCGCGCCCACCTGCGCTCCGATGTCGTCGCCACTCATGACCGATCCACCAAATTCATAAAACAGAATCGCGCTTATACAGAGAAAAGAAAGGCCGTGCAGCTTTCGCTGACGGCCGATGCCCCCAATCCCCGGGGCGGAAGTCGATGTGCAGTAAACCATTCCCTCGCGGAGGGATGAGTGGATACTTCCCCAAGCCGCCCCCAGGCGCAATCGAAACCAATCGTTAACCTTAATATCGCGGTGGCACGAAACTCGCTCCGTCTTGGTCAGCAGCACCGTTCGCCGCCCCGGGCGTGCCGTAACGGAACAGACAGGACAGGAAGACGACCATGCAGACGAAGGCCGCGACGGCGCTTTACGATTATTGGACACGCCAGCGCGGCGAGCGCGCTGTCCCGCTGCGCAGCGCCATCGAACCGGCGGATATCGCGGCGATCCTGCCGGATGTCTTCATTCTGGAGGGCGGCCAGCCGCAGCCTCCCTGCTTCCGGCTTGCCGGCACGCGCCTGTGCGCGCAGTTCGGCCGGGAGCTTAAGGGGCTGGATTTCGCGGCACTTTTCGCCCCCGACCAGCGCGGCCGGATCGCGAAGGTCGCAGACAACGTCATGACGCAGGCCATGCCCGCGGTCCTGCGGGTGCAGCTCGTGGACGGCGCGCTGGACACGACCGAGGCGGAAATCGCGCTGCTGCCGCTCGCGACGACGGCCCGGACGGCGGACCGCATCATCGGCGCCTTCGCTCCCCTGCCCGGCCAGCGCCAGCCGCTTTCGGCCTTCCGCTATGCCACGCTCGGATCCCTGTCCGTCATCGACCCGGCCCGCATGCACGACCTTGCCGGCAACCGCCCCGCAATCCCTGTGCCGACTTCCGTCATGGCCATGCGGCCGGCCGGTTTCGGCCAGAAGGTCAGCCAGGTCATGCACCTGCGCATCTTCGAGGGCGGCCGGCGGCCCGAGGAAACGTAAGGGCACAGCCAGGACAAACCGCGCGAATGCCGGCCCGTGGCGATATTTCCAGTTGCGGCAAACCTTCTGTTAACCTCGAAAGGTTAAAGCTTGGAAACAGTTTGGATGATCAGGCTCGCGTGTTCATGTATTCCTTTCAGCAAGCAACGCCCGCCCGGAAACCCCAGCCCGACCAGCGCAGCTTCCAGCGCGTCGCGGTGAATCTTTCCGGCCGCCTGATGCTCGCCAGCCACGACGAATACGACTGCACCGTCATCGACATGTCGCCGGGCGACGCCAGCTTCGTCTGCACCGCGCGCCCCCGCATGGGCGAGCGCATCATCGCCTATGTCGACCACCTCGGCCGCATCGAGGGCACCGTCGCCCTTCTCGGCGACCAGGGCTTCGCCATCCAGCTCAACGCCACGGACCGCAAGCGGGAAAAGCTCGCCGCCCAGCTCACCTGGATCGCCAACAAGCACGAACTCGGCCTGCCGGAAGACCGCCTCACCCCGCGCAACACGCGGACCGACCTGACGCTCGACGACGGGCGGCGCTACCCCTGCCGCATCATCGACCTCTCGCTTTCCGGCGCCGCGGTGGATATCGACGTGCGCCCAGCGCTCGGCACCCCGGTGCAGCTCGGCAGCATGAAAGGCAAGGTCGTGCGCCACTTCCAGGAAGGCGTCGCCATCGAATTCTCCTCCGTCCAATCCCGCGAGGCGCTAACCTCGTTCCTGTAGCGTTTCAGAACGTTCGACAGCCGTAACCGTTTCGAAAAGGCCCCACGGGGCCTTTTGCTGTTTCAGGCTGGCCTCAAAAGAATCAAAAAAATCTGCGTCCGCCAAATCGATCCCCGACCGTCCTGTATGCTCGCGAGACAAGCACGATCTCCACCAAGCATTGCGGCAGCCGACGCTACGCCACGAAACAGGCGCCGCGGTAAGCGACAGAACGACCGAGACCACGCCATTTTTCCGCAAAAATCCCCGTAAAATCAAATATATGGCATGAAATCGCCAACCTATCCGGCGCAGGCATTTCATTCAATTTTTAATCAAAAGCGATTCAAATACAGATAAAATCAATTTCGAATTTTATTCTTATTTTGTACTTATACGATCTTGATTTGAACTAAGTTATACTTCGGCTTTTCGCGTAGGATCAAAACATACGTGTCATTGTGACCTCATCAAACGGGGACAAACACAATGACAAAAACGATCAAGACAGGGACGCTTGCCTTCCTCTTCTCTCTTGTCGCGGCGCAGGCCGCCATGGCGCTGCCGGCGAACACGCCGCTGGCCGGCGCGACCAACCAGCCCATCGGCCATTACGAATTCTGCAAGCAGTACAGCGACGAATGCGGCCCCAACGGCAAGGACGACGGCCCGCTCAAGCTGACGCAGGAAAACTGGCAGACCATCCTCAACGTCAACTACGCCGCCAACACCGACTACGTGCCGATGACCGACATGGAAATCTACGGCACGGAGGAAAAGTGGACCTACCCGGACGGCGCGGCGGACTGCGAGGACTACGTCCTCATCAAGCGCAAGCACCTGATGGAAGCCGGCATTTCTCCGTCCAACCTGCTGATCACCGTCGTGCTGCAACCCAACGGCGAAGGCCATGCCGTGCTCACCGTGCGCACCGATCGCGGCGACTTCGTGCTCGACAACATGCGCAACAAGGTCCTGCTCTGGTCTGAAACCGAATACCGCTTCCTCAAGCGCCAGTCCTCGGCCAATTCCGGCAAGTGGGTGAAGCTGCAGGACGGCCGCGCCGAAGCTGTCGGTAGCGTCAAGTAATCCACGACTTGCCCGGCGACACCGCCGGACACGAAAAAGGGCCCGGTCAGTCCCCCAATCCCCGTCCCCGACCAAGGCCCTGCGGCCGGTTCTCCTGTCCCGGAACCGGCCGCTTTCTTTTCCGCCCCCTCGCCCGGCCGCATCTCAACCAAAAATTAACCCTGTTCGCAGACGCTCCTGAAAAATCCCCACACGGACGGGAATCGGCGCGAGGCGAGAATGGCTGCGGTAACGACCGGCAATGAAGAACATGCCCCGCTCATCTCCAACCGCTTCCTCACGCGCCTGACCATCGGCGTCGCAATGCTCGCGAGCCTGACGGTGGCGATCAGCGTCGGCGGCCGCATGCTCGGCGAACGCATCGCCCTTGCCGGCCACACCGAGAGCACCGAGGCGATCGACGTCGTCATCGGGCAGGACCAGATCCGCCTGCCGGCCAACACGATCCGCTTCGAGGAAGAGCGACGCACCGGCCGCGCCGAGCGCGTCGACCTCTATCTGACCTGGCCTGAAATGAACGGCTACTCCAACGGCGAGCGCGCGCGCTTCAATGACGCGAACCATCCCGAGAGCCTGATTTTCCTCAATCTTTCACAGAGCACCATGTCGCGGGACATGTCCGGCCGGCTGGAGCCGATCTACAGCCACCTCTTCGACGACCGCCCCGAACCGGGGCCCGCCGGCCTCACCCGCCAGCCGCTGAAGGAAAATTCCGGCTATGGCGGCGAGGTTTTCTTCACCGGCATCCTGCCCGACGGCTCCGACTATGCGGTGCGCTGCATGATCCCGGCCGACGATGCGCAGTCGACGAGCGCCGATTGCCAGCGCGATATCCACATCGGCCGCGATCTTTCCGTGCTCTACCGTTTTTCGAGCAGACTTTTGCCGCAGTGGCGGGCCATGGAGGCGCGCGTTCGCGACTATCTCGGCCGGTCCCTGATGGAGAACGGCCGCACCGCCTCCGCCATCCGCCCCCGATAAAACAGCACCAATCTCAGAAACCAATGATTCATCATAAACCGATTGGTAACGCTGTGCCGCTACTGTGCCCGAAACGGTCGCTCCGGCAGATCACCCGAACGACATGTGCAATCCGAGACTGAAGAGTAACGTAGTGTCCCGTTCCGCAATCCTCGATTTCTTCCCCCGCTCCTGTCAGGCTATTGCCAATGCGGCGAAAGGTCTGGCGATGATCGGGATGGTCGCCACCGTCGCTTTCGCAGCCCCGGCCGCTGCCGCGCCGAAATATGCCGGCATCGTCATCGACGCGAAGACGGGCAAGGTGCTCTACAGTGAAGACGCCGACGCGCTGCGCTATCCGGCCTCGCTCACCAAGATGATGACGCTGTATCTGACCTTCGAGGCGCTCGAAGCCGGCAAGATCAGCCTCAATTCCCGCGTGCCCTTCTCCAAGAACGCATCGAGCGAGCCGCCGACCAAGCTTGGCGTACGCCCTGGCAATTCCATCACGGTGGAACAGGCCATCCTCGGCCTCATCACCCGCTCGGCCAACGACGCCTCCACGGCGCTCGCCGAATTCCTCGGCGGCTCGGAAGAGCGCTTCGCCCGCCTGATGACGCAGAAGGCCCGTGCGCTCGGCATGACGCGCACCGTCTATCGCAACGCCAACGGCCTTCCCAACACGGCGCAGGTGACGACGGCGCGCGACCAGGCCCGTCTCGGCATCGCGCTGCGCCAGCATTTCCCGCAGTATTATTCCTTCTTCTCCACCCGCAGCTTCCGCTTCGGCAAGCAGGTCATCAACGGCCATAACCGCCTGCTCGGCAGCGTGCGCGGCGTCGACGGCATCAAGACCGGCTATACCCGCGCTTCGGGCTACAATCTCGTGACCTCGGCCATGGCCGATGGTCGCAGCGTCGTCGGCGTCGTCATGGGCGGCCGTTCGGGCGGCGCCCGCGACCAGCAGATGCGCAAGCTGATCGCCGCCTATATGCCGAAGGCCTCGCGCCGCGGCGGTGGCGACCTGATCGCCGAGACCGAGGACGCCCCGACGCTGACGGCGGATGTCGCAACGACGGCCGTCACCGCCTCCGCCGCTTCGGTCAAGGGCAGCCTCGACCTGCCGGAAAACGGCCCGGTCCCGGCCGGCCGCTACAATGAAGGCCGCATCGAGACGGCTTACGCCACCACGGAAAGCAGCTCGGAAGTCGTCGGCAAGCGGGCGCTCGCCGCCACCCTCAAGGTCCAGCGTGCCGCCGTCGTTCCGCAGGAAGACCTGACGGGCGAAGTGGAAACCACCAACAGCATCGTCGACAACCTGACCACCTCGGCCGTTTCCGAAGCCACGCCCTCGGGCTGGGTGATCCAGATCGGCGCGACGCCGGACCGTGATCAGGCCAACAAGCTGCTCGAAAAGGCGCAGAACCAGGGCGGCAAGTCGCTCTCCAGCGCAAAGCCTTTCACCGTGGCGGTCAACAACGGCAGCGAACAGCTCTTCCGCGCCCGTTTCGGCGGCTTCGACAATCAGGATCGCGCGGCAGCCGCCTGCAAGGTGCTGAAGCGTAAGGGCTTCGCCTGCTGGGCCAGCCAACAGTAAGAACACCGGACCGCGCCGGCAGCGGCGCGTCCCGAACTACCGCCTTGCACCCGCAACGGCCACCGGTGAGGTATTGCGTACCGGAGGTCGCGGGGGAAGGCCGGCAAGCCCTTCAAAAGGCTCTGCCATCCTCGATTGGGTATTGCGTACGAGGCAGATCATGGCGATGAACGAGAACCTGTTCGATGTCCCCCCCACAGCGCGCGACGAAAAGCGCAAGTCGCTGAAGGGCACGCTTCACCCGCTGCACGAGGCGGCGATGCGGATCGCGGATATCGGGCTTGGCCGTTCGCGCAACAAGACGAAGGATCTCGTCGGCATGCTGCTGGCGCACGGCGCACGCGCCTGGCGCTCGGGCCAGCCTTCGGCCGGCATCCACTTGCATGTCGGCGCAAGCGAGCGCCGCTATCCGGTTCGCCTGCGTCTTCGCTGAAACCGTTCAGAGCAGGCCGAGTTCGGCCAGTTCCCGGCGCAGCTCAAGCGGCAGGTCCGCAGCGCCCTCGCCCATGTTCTTCAGATCGCGCGGCGCGTCGTCGTCCGTCAGGTAGCGCCAGCCCTGGAAGGCACGGCGCGGCTGGAATTCGGTCTCGATGACCTCCGGCCCGAGCACCAGCTCGCAGCGCGAAATCCCGTCGACATCGGTGAAGGTCTTGATGCCCAGCAATTGCTGACGCGCCTGCACCTGCCCCTTGATCACCCAATAGAGCGAGCCGCCGTCGAGAAGCTCCTGGTCGCGCTTGGGGATCATGCGGGTGATGTGGCTGGAATGCGGCTCCATGCCCGCCGCCATCGCGATCAGCGACCGTTCGGACACCCATTCACGCAGATCGTCGATCGAGTCCGCGCCGACACAGAGTTTGATGAGATGCAGGGCCATGCCCCTTTGAACGCCCTTGCGGCGGCCCGGTCAAGGGGCCGCCGTGTCGCACTCCACAGCCAAGGCCCGTCGATCAGCACTCCACCACGTTGACGGCAAGGCCGCCGGTGGAGGTTTCCTTGTACTTCTCGTTCATGTCGACGCCCGTCTGGCGCATCGTCTCGATGCAGGCGTCGAGCGGAACGAAATGCGTGCCGTCCCCCTTGATGGCGAGCGAGGCGGCCGTCACCGCCTTCACAGCGCCGAGCGCATTGCGCTCGATGCAGGGCACCTGCACGAGGCCGGCAATGGGATCGCAGGTCATGCCGAGGTGATGCTCCAGCGCGATCTCGGCGGCATTCTCGACCTGTTCCGGCGAACCGCCCATGACGGCGGCAAGACCGGCAGCGGCCATGGCGGAGGCGGAACCCACCTCCCCCTGACAGCCGACTTCTGCGCCCGAGATCGAGGCATTGTGCTTGATGATGCCGCCGACGGCGGCAGCCGTCAGCAGGTAGTCGCGGATGCCGTCCTGGTCGGCGTCCTCATGGAAATGCAGGTAGTAGCGGATGGTCGCAGGCACGACGCCCGCAGCGCCGTTGGTCGGCGAGGTGACGACCCGGCCGCCGGCCGCATTCTCCTCGTTGACGGCCATGGCGTAGACCGAGAGCCAGTCGTTGGCGAGCAGCGGATTGGCCTTGTTGGAGCGCCACTCCTCCTGCAGCTTGTCATGAATGGAGCGGGCGCGGCGGCGCACCTTCAAGCCGCCCGGCATTATGCCTTCGTTCTTCAGGCCCCGGTCGATGCAGCTCTTCATCGCCTCCCAGATGCGGTCGAGGCCGGCATTCAGCTCCTCGCGCGACATGGTGGCTTCCTCGTTCGCGCGCTTCATCTGCGCGATGGTCATGCCGGAACGCTCCGCCATTTCCAGCATCTGCTTGGCCGAGGCGAAGGGGAACGGCACCTTCTTGTCGCTGGAGCGCGCCTTGCTGGCGCGCATCTGTTCCAGTTCCGTATCGGTGACGACGAAACCGCCGCCGACGGAATAATAGATGCGCTTGAGCAGCAGGCGGTCGTCGCGGTCATAGGCCGAGAAGGTCATGCCGTTGGCATGGCCGGGCAGCGGGTTTTTCTTGTCGAAGATCAGGTCGGTCTTCGGCTGGAAGGCGTAGCCCGGATGGCCGGGCGGCGTGATGCGGCCGGTGCGCTCGACCTCTTCGATGATCGCGTCCATGCGGTCGGGATCGACCGAATCGGGACGCTCGCCCATCAGGCCGAGGATGACGGCGCGGTCGGAGCCGTGGCCGACGCCGGTATAGGCGAGCGAGCCATGCAGGCTCATGCGGACGGCGGCGACATGCGCGCCGGACGGACGCGGCCAGTCCGAGGAAAGAATCAGGTCCAGAAAGCGGTTCGCCGCCGACATCGGCCCCATCGTGTGGGAACTCGACGGCCCGATACCGATCTTGAAAACATCGAAAACCGAAAGAAACATTGCCTGGACTTCTCCCTTGCCTCGGTAGGCGCCTTGACCCCTGAGGCTACGTTATCCTGCCGCGCTCCCATGGCGGTCTCCCGACATCGGTTTTTACGAGCGCGACATCCCCCTCCGGCAAGTCTTAAAACAAAAACAGCGCGCCTGGGAGGGGCGCGCTGTTGATGTAAGGACGATTGGCCGGTCTTTTCAGATGCCGCCGAAGAGATAGGCGATGACCAGAACGGCGCCAAAACCGAGGACTGCGCGGGCGGTGACGCCCCAGCAGGATTTCTGAACAGTGCTTTCCATGATTGCCCCGATGGAAGATATCGTTGCAGCCGCCATCCCGGCGCTGCGTGAGGCCCTGTTTAATGAAGAATTCATGAAACCGCAATCGCGAAAAATGGCGAAACCAAGGCGCGAGCGGCATGGGAGCCCCGCGCCCAGCGCATGACCTGTCGCAAAATCAGACAGTTGCGGGCATGCGGCCGCGAAATGTGCCGCCCACTTTTCGCCCAAGGTCTGAACGCCCTCCACAGGCCTGCCTTGGGGCGCTTGCAAAATGCGCAATCCATGGCACAACGCTCGACCATGAGCACTCCGGACCTGATCGCCCTCGCCCTCTTCATCGCCCTCTGGATGGCCTATTCCTTTATCACGGACCGGGCGCGGTTTTTCGACCGGGTCAGCCTCACGCGCGCCATGAGTTCGCAGCGCGCCGTATGGATCCGCAATGCCATGCACCGGGACCTACGGATGATCGATACGCAGATCATGGCGGGCCTGCAGAACGGGACGGCTTTCTTCGCCTCCACCTCGCTGCTGGCGCTCGGCTCCTGCTTTGCGCTGCTCGGCGCGACGGAGCAGGTTTTCGCCATCTTCAGCGACCTGCCCTATTTCTTCCGCGGCAGCCGGGCCGGCTTCGAGCTGAAGGTCGGCGGCCTTGCCATCATCTTCGGCTATGCCTTCTTCAAGTTCGGCTGGTCCTACCGGCTCTTCAACTATTGCACCATCCTGCTCGGCGCGATGCCGATGAGCGGCGACGTCCACAAGGACCCGGCCGGGGCGGACCTCGCCGCCGACAAGGTCATCCGCATGAACATCCTGGCGGCGAAGCACTTCAACAAGGGGCTGCGCGCCATCTTCCTGTCGATCGGCTATCTCGGCTGGTTCGTCAGCCCCTACCTGTTCATCCTGACGACCGCCGGCATCGTCGTCGTGCTCATCCGGCGGCAGTTCTATTCCGAAGCGCGCCTCGCCGTGCTCGAACGTCTCGACTGACATCTCCCCCGAACGGCCTCCTTTCGGCCATCCGCCCGGCGCAAGCTTGGCGTGACACTCTGCTATGGAACAAGCAATGCGGCGAACCCGAACCATGATGACGACGGTGATTGACGGCAATGCAGCAGGACAGGACGCCGCGACGACGCGCCGCCTGCCGCGCATTCCGCTGATCGACCAGGCCCGCGGCGTCGCGCTGATCGCCATGGCGATCTACCACTTCACCTGGGACCTCGGCTTCTTCGGCTATATCGAACCGGAAACGGCGGCGACCGGCGGCTGGCGCATCTTCGCCCGCATGATCGCCGGCAGCTTCCTCTTCCTCGTCGGCTTCAGCCTCGTGCTCGGTCACCAAAATGGCTTTCGCCCGCGGCCCTTCTTCATCCGCCTCGGCAAGATCGCGGCGGCGGCGGCGGCCATCACCGTCGCCACGTGGTTCGCCTTCCCACAGACCTTCATCTTCTTCGGCATCCTGCATGCCATCGCCGCCGCAAGCCTGATCGGCCTTTTCTTCGTGCGCCTGCCGGTCGTCGTCACGCTGCTTGCCGCCGCCGCGGCCGTTGCAGCGCCGCTTTACCTGCGCGCACCGTTCTTCGATCATCCGGCCCTCTGGTGGGTCGGCCTTTCCGTCAACGTGCCGCGCTCGAACGATTATGTGCCGCTGCTGCCATGGATCGCGCCGGTGCTGCTCGGCATCGCCCTTGCAAGGCTCTTCGTCGCAAGCCCGCTTCCCGAGCGGCTCGCCGGCTACGGCAATGCGACGAAAGGCCGGTGGAAAACCCTGCTGGAGGCGGCCGGCCGCCACAGTCTCGCCATCTACCTTATCCATCAGCCGGTGCTGATAGCCTTGGTCTACGGCGCTTCGCTGGTCGTTCCAGCGCCTGCGCCGGACCCCGTCGCCGAATACACGAAGAGCTGCATGCGCGCCTGCGAAGGCGAGCGGGATACCGGCTTCTGCCGGAGCTTCTGCGGCTGCACGCTGGACGGGCTGATGGAACAGGACCTCTTCGCCGACCTGAACAGCGGCAAGATCGACATCACGACGGACGAGCGGATCGCAACGCTCTCCTCGCAATGCACGGCAGACGCGGAAACGAGACCCGACCCGAAGGAGTAGGATCATGAACGCCTATCGCATGAAGCCACTCGCCTTTCCCTGGCCCCCGCTGATCTACGGCGCGGCCATAGCGGCGGCCTTCCTGCTCCAGGCGTATTTTCCGCTCGCGGTCGCCGAAACCAATATCTGGATCGCCCGGGCGGCGGGCGGCATCCTGATCGTGACCGCCATCGTGCTCGATGTGTGGGCCATGCGCACGCTGCTCGACTGCCACACGACGATCCTGCCGAACCGCTGCTCGACGCATCTGGTGACATCCGGCCCCTACCGCTTCACCCGCAATCCCATCTATCTCGGCTATACGCTGGCGACGGCCGGCATCGGGCTGGCGATGCTCAATCCGTGGTGCATCGTCACGGCCATGGTCGCCGCCGGCACGACAAGCATCATCGCCATCAAGCGCGAGGAGATGCATCTGCTCTCGCGCTTCGGCATCGATTTCGAACGCTATTGCAACGGAACGACGCGCTGGATCTGAGCGCGTCTCAGGTGCCGACGCCGATTTCGGCGAGGCGCGTCAGGCAGGCTTCCTCGACATTGTCGAGTTCGGCCAGCGTTTCCTCGATATCGCGGCGCTTCTGGCGCAGCTCGTCGCGCTTTTCGATGACCTTGTTCATCAGCATTTCAAGCTGACCGACTTCGCCCGGCGGATCCTTATAGACTTTGATGATGTCGCGAATCTCGGCGATGGTGAAGCCGATGCGGCGGCCGCGCAGGATTTCCTGGATCAGCCGGCGGTCTGCGGGGCGGAAAAGGCGCGTGCGACCGCGACGCTCGGGGTTGATGAGCCCCTCGTCCTCGTAGAAGCGCAAGGTGCGGGTGGAAACCCCGAATTCGCGCGTCAGCTCGGTTATGGTATAAAACTTGTCCACGCCTGCTCCGATCTTCTCTGAGCAGGCATTTTATTGACTTTTACGTATAAGTCAATTTTTCCCGTTCAATGGATGGCGAACCACCATGTAGCGAGCCCGAGAAACGCGAAGAAACCGACGATATCGGTGACGGCCGTTACAAAAACCGCGGAGGAAACCGCAGGGTCCGCCCCCGCCCGGTCGAGAAACAGCGGGATCGCTATCCCCGCCAGCGCCGCCGCCGTCATGTTGATCAGCATGGCCGCCGCGATGACGCCGCCGATATTGGGATCGTGGAACCAGACGCCCGCCACGATGCCGATCATGACGCCGAAGGCCATGCCATGCAGCAGGCCGACGCCCGCCTCGCGCCGCACGACGCGCCAGGCGTTGTGAATGTCGAGATTGCGGGTGGCGAGCGCCCGCACGGTGACCGTCATGGTCTGCGAGCCGGCATTGCCGCCCATGCCGGCGACGATGGGCATCAGCACGGCGAGCGCCACGATCTCCTCGATCGTGCCCTCGAAAAGCGAAATGACGGACGCCGCAAGGAAGGCCGTCAGCAGATTGACCAGCAGCCAGGGCGCTCGCGAGCGCACGGTCTCGATGGTGGTGTCCGACAGTTCTTCGTCGCCGACGCCGCCGAGGCGCAGCAAGTCCTCCTCCGCCTCTTCCTGGATGACGTCGACCACGTCGTCGATAGTGAGCACGCCAACGAGGCGGCCGTTCTCGTCCACGACGGCGGCGGACAGAAGGTCGTACTGCTCGAAGAGCTGCGCAGCCTCTTCCTGGTCCATTTCGGCCGGAATCGGATGGTTCGTCTCCTGCATGATCGTCTCGACCTTGGTGCCGCGATGGGTGCGCAGGATGCGGTCGAGGTCGATGGCGCCGAGCAGGCGGAAGGTCGGGTCGATGACGAAGATCTGTGAAAAGCTGTCCGGCAGGTCGGCATCGTCGCGCAGATAGTCGATCGTCTGGCCGACCGTCCAGAACGGCGGCACGGCGACGAACTCGGTCTGCATGCGGCGCCCGGCCGTGCTTTCGGGATAATCCAGCGAGCGGCGCAGACGGATCCGTTCGGTGAACGGCAGCTTGGAGAGAATCTCCTCCTGATCCTCCTGGTCGAGGTCTTCCAGGATGTAGACGGCGTCGTCCGAATCCATCTCGCCGAGCGCGGCGGCGATCTGCTCGTTCGGCAGGTGCTCGACGATGTCGAGGCGGATCGCCTCGTCGACCTCGGTCAGCGCCGCAAGGTCGAAGTCCGCGCCAAGCAGCGAGACGAGCTGGCGGCGCTGTTCCGGCTGGATCGCTTCCAGCAGGTCGCCCATCTCCGATTCGTGCAGCCGCGCCACATGACGGTGCAGGAACAGGAGATCGCGGTCGGCGATGGCCGCACCGACATACATGAGGAAGTCCGAGCGGATCGAACCGTCCTCGGCATAGATGTCCTCGCCGTCGAAAGTGTCGTGCGCCGGCTCGCCCTCAGGGATGCGGTCGTCGTCGCCGGTGTCTTCCATCGGGCCGCTCCTTGTACCGGGATCGTCCGGCCGTGCGCTGCGGCAGAGCCGGATGACAGGGATTGCTTGGCTAGGGTTCGGTGCGACGCCGCCTGCCGAAGGCCCCGCCTTCCATCGTGCTAACGCAAAGCGCGCGGCCGGTCCATCGCCCGCAAGCGGCAAAAGCCGGCTCCACGTGAAAAAATCGCAAGCTGTTGCAACTTCATGCAAATCGCGCGATTCGCACGCCGCCATTTCCCCTTCGCCGCAAACAGGCTAGGAAAAGCCATCTCAACCGACATGCAGGAGCCGCCATGGCGATCCTCCCCATCCTCCGCTACCCCGATGCCCGCCTTCGCACGCCCTGCCACAGGATCGAGGCCTTCGACCAGCGCCTCGCAACCCTCGCCGACGATCTCGCCGCCACCATGCGCGCCGCGCCCGGCATCGGCATCACCGCCGCCCATGTCGGCATCGCCGAACGGCTGACGGTGATCGAGCTGGACGGCCCATCCTCGCTGCGCGTCTACGTAAACCCCAAGATCGAATGGTTCTCGCCCGAACTCCAGCGCCACACCGAAGGCAGCGTCTCCATGCCCGGCGTGACGGACGAGGTGGAACGCCCCGCCCGCATCCGCCTCACCTATCAGGACCTCAAGGGCACATCCTGCACGGAAGAAGCCGACGGCCTCCTCGCCGTCTGCCTCCAGCACGAAATCGACCAGCTCGACGGGATTTTCTGGATCGACCGGCTGTCGCGGCTGAAGCGCGAGCGCATCGTCAAGAAATTCCGGAAGATGGGTGAATAGTCTCCGGCTTTCCGGGAACCACCGGAAGCGTGCGGCGTTCAGGATTTATCCCAACCACAGGAAAGGAGACATCCCATGATCGCAGCAAACCAGATTCGCGAGCATATGGACGTCATGGCCGCGGACGGTCGCCATGTCGGCACCGTCGATCACATGGAAGGCGACAGCCGGATCAAGCTGACCAAAAGCGATTCGGCGGACGGCCGCCATCATCTCATTCCGCTCGACTGGGTCGATCACGTGGACGCCCACGTCCACCTCAACAAGGACGCCGATGAAGTGCGTCGGCAATGGTCGCCGGTGAACTGACGGCAACGCTGTCCGAACAATGAATGAAACGAAAGGCCGGCTCCCTGGAAGAGGGCCGGCGAGCGACCTTACGGCTCACGAAGCGCCCGACGCCTCTGCAAGCTTTTCCTTGCAATGATGCCGCGTCATGGCCGTTTCCAGATTGCGCCTTCCCCGCCCGTCCGCCTCCGCCTCCGCCTTCGCGGCCTCCATGCTCCTGCACCAATCCGCGTCCAGGACATGATCGGGGATGCGCGGCATGCAGGATGCAAGCATGAGCAGCGAACAAAGGGCAAGGACACGCATCGCGGAAATCTCCCCAACCGGCAGCTCGGTAAACCTTGAAAACAAAAAACCCGGCACTAGGTCGGGTTTTTTTGGTGCGGTCGAGAAGACTCGAACTTCCACGGGTTGCCCCACAGCGACCTCAACGCTGCGCGTCTACCAATTCCGCCACGACCGCATCGTGGTAGGTGTCGTCTTGCGGCGACGGAGGTGCATGTAGCAAAAGGTTTTTGGGTACACAAGGCCGTGCGGCAAGAAAAATGACGGAAAGCGAAACAATTTCAACAGGGCCTGTGCGAAAGCCCGGAAACCCCTGAAATCCTTGCACGATCGCCCCTATATCTGGCACAATGAAAGCAAAAAGGACGGCCCTCATGCAGCGTCAGGACATTTCCGCTTCCCTTCTTGCCGCAGAAGGCTCGCCGCCGGTGCGCTGGCGGGTCGCGCGCGACCTCGTGCCCTATGACGTCGCCGTCGAAACCATGGAAAAGGAGGCGGCGGCGATTGCCAATGGGGAGGCAGACGAACTCGTCTGGCTCGTCGAGCACCCGCCGCTCTATACGGCCGGCACCAGCGCGGACGCGGTCGATCTGGTCGCGCCGGATCGCTTCCCGGTGTTTTCCACAGGCCGCGGCGGCGAGTATACCTATCACGGCCCCGGCCAGCGCGTCGTCTATGTCATGCTCGACCTGAAGCGCCGCCGGCAGGATGTGCGCGCTTTCGTGGCGGCGCTGGAGGCCGTGGTGATCGATGCGCTCGATTCCATGAATGTGCGCGGCGAGCGGCGCGAAGACCGCGTCGGCGTCTGGGTCAGGCGGCCGGAGCGGCCCGCGCTGCCGGATGGCTCGCCCGCCGAGGACAAGATCGCCGCGATCGGCATCCGTCTGCGCCGCTGGGTGAGCTTCCACGGCTTCTCGCTGAACGTCGATCCCGACCTCGAGCACTTTTCCGGAATCGTGCCCTGCGGCATCCGTGGCTATGGCGTGACGAGCCTCGTGGATCTCGGCCTGCCCGTCATGATGAGCGACGTCGACATGCGGATCCGCGATTCGTTCGAGCACGTTTTCGGACCGACCGTTTCCGACGCGGACTGTCGGCCGGCCTAGAGCATTTCCAGCCGAAGCGGGCTCGCTTCGGCGTCGGACAATGCGGTAAAAACAAAATCCTGAAGCATTTCCGGTGAACCGGAGTTTGCCGGAAATGCTTTCGTCACTCGAAGGCGATATCGGCGGCGGCCTGCCGGCTCCGGTGCTCGCGCCAGATGATGAAGAGGCCGGAGGCGACGATGATGGCGATGCCCAGCCATTTGGACGGCGTCGGGAAGTCGCCGAAGATCGCGTAGCCGAGCACCGTCGCGGAGATGATCTCGAAATACTGGAACGGCGCGAGCAGCGAGAGCGGCGCCATGCGGAAGGCGCGCACCACCAGCATATGGGCATAGCCGGACAGCGCGCCGAGAATGACGAGAAGCGCCAGCGTGAAGAGCGACGGCGGCAGGGAAATCGCAAAATCGGCGATGCCGGCCGAAGAGCCGGCAAGGAGCGCCGCGCCCATGAAGAGCGTGCCGCCGAAGCCGGCGATGGTCTGCATGGTGAGCGGGGAATCGGCGGTGCCGAGGGCGCGGTTCATGAAGAGATAGATGGAGTAGAGGAAGGCGCAGGCGACCGGCAGCAGCGCGGTCCAGCCGAAGACGATGAAACTCGGCTGGATGACGATGAGCGCGCCGCCGAAGCCGACCATGATGGCGAGCCAGCGCCGCCAGCCGACACGCTCGCCGAGGAAGAC
This sequence comes from Shinella zoogloeoides, assembly GCF_020883495.1. Lineage (NCBI taxonomy): Bacteria > Pseudomonadati > Pseudomonadota > Alphaproteobacteria > Hyphomicrobiales > Rhizobiaceae > Shinella > Shinella zoogloeoides. Next base: position 1,692,189 of record NZ_CP086610.1, read on the forward strand.
CGCCGACATGGCGGTAAGGATGAAGGGCTCCACGAAGTAGATCGCGAAGACATCCGCCAACGGCATGTATTTCACCGCGGCAAAGAACAGCAGGCTGGCCGCCCCGTGGATCGCCCCGCGCAAAAGGTTCATCCACGGCCGTTTCGGCCGCAGCATGGCCGCGCCGGCGGCGGTGAAGATCAGCGGTACGGTGCAGAGGATCTGGAAGAAGAAGCGGTAGAACGTTACCTGCCCGGGCGACATGCCCGCATAGTTGGCCATGTATTTGGCGATGGCGTCCATGCAGGGCAGCATGAGCATGGCGGCCGCCATCAGCGCCACGCCCTGCATGACGCTTCCTTCCATCCGATCCCCGATGGGGCCTGCGGCCTTGTTCATGATGCGATTCGTCCTTCGCTTCCGATCCCCCTTTACCGCCTTACGACAGCACCGGAAATCCCGCCATTGCGCGGGCGGCGCAAAGCGGCGCATTTGAGGTAGAGACGCCGGCCCGCCTGCCTGTAGACTGACGAGGACAGGCAATGGAGGCCGTGATGACCTTTCCCGGCGAGAGCGAAAGCAACACCATCCCCTTCCCCTTGCGTCCCCGCGACGGCGACACGCTCGGCGGGCGCATCTGGCGGGCGCGCGACGCGCTCGGCTATTCGCTGGAAGACCTCGCCTGCCGCCTCGCCCTGCCGGAAGAGACGGTGGGCGGATGGGAACGCGACCATGCCGAGCCGGAGGCCGGAGCGCTCTTCAGGCTGGCCGAGACGCTGTGCGTTTCCCCTTCCTGGCTGATCGCCGGCATCGGCACGGCGCCGCCGGAGCCGGCCGGCAGCGAATATCTCTACCCGCTGCAATGCCGTCTCAGGGAGGTCCGGCAGTTGCACGAGCAGACGGGCAATGCAATCGCCGCGCTCGAAGCCGAAATCGCCCGGTTGATCGACAGGGATCGCGACTGATTTTTCCGACCACCGCACTTGAGACCCCGGGCCGGCTCTGCAATGGTCGGCCCAACGAGAATCCCATAGGAGAATAAAATGGACGTACGCGCCGCCGTCGCCGTTCAGGCCGGCAAACCGCTTGAAATCATGACCGTACAGCTCGAAGGCCCGCGCGCCGGCGAAGTGCTGGTCGAGGTGAAGGCGACCGGCATCTGCCACACGGACGATTTCACCCTGTCGGGCGCCGACCCGGAAGGCCTCTTCCCCGCGATTCTCGGCCATGAGGGCGCGGGCGTCGTGGTCGATGTCGGCCCGGGCGTCACCTCGGTGAAGAAGGGCGACCATGTCATCCCGCTCTACACGCCGGAATGCCGCGAGTGCTATTCCTGCCTTTCGCGCAAGACGAACCTGTGCACCGCCATCCGCGCCACGCAGGGCCAGGGCCTGATGCCCGACGGCACGTCCCGCTTCTCCATCGGCAAGGACAAGATCCATCACTATATGGGCTGCTCGACCTTCGCCAATTACACGGTCCTGCCGGAAATCGCGCTCGCCAAGGTCAACCCGGACGCCCCCTTCGACAAGATCTGCTACATCGGCTGCGGCGTGACGACCGGCATCGGCGCGGTCATCAACACGGCCAAGGTCGAGATCGGCTCGACGGCCGTGGTCTTCGGCCTCGGCGGCATCGGCCTCAACGTGCTGCAGGGCCTTCGCCTTGCCGGCGCGGACATGATCATCGGCGTCGACATCAACCCCGACCGCAAGGCATGGGGCGAGAAATTCGGCATGACGCATTTCGTCAACCCGAAGGAGGTGGGCGAGGACATCGTGCCCTATCTCGTCAACATGACGAAGCGCAACGGCGACCTGATCGGCGGGGCGGACTACACGTTCGACTGCACGGGTAACACCAAGGTGATGCGTCAGGCGCTGGAATCGGCCCATCGCGGCTGGGGCAAGTCGGTCATCATCGGCGTTGCCGGCGCGGGGCAGGAAATCTCCACCCGCCCGTTCCAGCTCGTTACCGGCCGCCAGTGGATGGGCACGGCCTTCGGCGGCGCGCGCGGCCGCACGGACGTGCCGAAGATCGTCGACTGGTACATGGACGGCAAGATCCAGATCGACCCGATGATCACGCATACGATGCCGCTCGAAGAGATCAACACCGGCTTCGATCTCATGCATTCGGGCAAGTCCATCCGCGGCGTGGTCGTCTATTGATGACGGCATCCGCCTATAGTGTCGACGTGCGCCGGCTGGAGGCTTTCTCCGCCGGCGAACTCTACGCGCTGCTCAGGCTGCGCGTGGACGTCTTCGTCGTCGAGCAGGCCTGCGCCTATCCGGAGCTGGATGGCAAGGATGAGGCCGCGCTGCATCTCCGGCTGCTGATCGACGGCGAAACGGCGGGCTATGCGCGGCTATGGCGCCCCGAAAACGCGCCGCCGCGCATCGGCCGCGTGCTCATCGCGCCGGCCCATCGCGGCAAACGCCTCGGCGAGGCGCTGATGCGCGAGGCGATCCGGGCCTGCGAAACGCAGTTCCCGGGCACGCCCATCGCGCTTTCCGCGCAAAGCCATCTGGAGCATTTCTACCGCTCGCTCGGCTTCGCGCCGACCTCGGCGGAATATGTCGAGGACGGGATTCCGCATATCGACATGCTGCGTGCGACCAGCGAAGCTTGACCGCATTGCCACGGCAAGGAAAGGTCAAGAGAAAGATAACCGGATGATCGAGGATCTACCCACCATCTTCGTCGATGCCGACGCCTGCCCGGTCAAGCCGGAAATCCTGAAGGTGGCGGAGCGTCATGGCCTGCCGGTGACGTTCGTGGCGAATTCCGGGCTTCGCCCGTCGCGCGATCCCATGGTGCGCAACGTCATCGTGTCGGGCGCGTTCGATGCCGCCGACAACTGGATCGCGGAGAATGTCCGCGAGGGCGATATCGTCATCACCGCGGACGTGCCGCTCGCCGGGCGCACGGTCGCCAGCGGCGCGCATGTCACCGGGCCGACCGGCCGGCTGTTCGACAAGACCAATATCGGCATGGCGAGCGCCATGCGCGACCTCGGGGCGCATCTGCGCGAGACGGGCGAGAGCAAAGGCTACAATGCCGCCTTCTCGCCGCGCGACCGTTCCGCTTTCCTCGAAACGCTCGACCGCCTGTGCCGTCGCGCGAAGAATGCGCGGACGGGCGAATGACGGGCAAGCCGGGGCGCAGGATCTACGGGCGGCACGTGCCCTTCTATGCCGGGCTCGGCGCAGCGGCGCTCGGCCTTGCGGGCGCGCTGTGGCTGAAGCCGGATTTCGCCATCGACATCGCGGCCATCGCCTTCTTCCTGAGCTATCTGCTCCTGACCGCATGGCGCCTGCCGCATCTGACGGCGGCCTACCTCGAGCACTATGCGACCGATGCCGACGAGCCGGCCGCCATCATCTTCGCCGTCACCTTCGCGGCCGTCGCGGTCTCGATCGGCTCGCTCTTCGTCGTGCTGGCAAGGCCCACGACGACGGGCGTCGAGTTCGTGTTCGCCGCCGCTTCGGTCGCCCTCGGCTGGCTTACCATCCACACCATGGCGGCGCTGCATTATGCCCATCTCTACTGGCGGCCGGGCAGCACGGAAGCGAACCGGGACGCCGGCAGGAGCCTTACCTTCCCCGGCGACGCGCCGCCATGCGCCTACGATTTCCTCTACTTCGCCTTCGTCATCGGCATGACGGCGCAGACCTCGGATGTCGCGATCACCTCGACGGCGATGCGCAAGGTCAACCTGCTGCACGCCGTCGTCTCCTTCTTCTTCAACACGGTGCTGGTCGCCGCCGCGGTGAATGCGGCGGTCTCCCTCGCCTCGTGAAACCCCTTGGAGTTCCAACATGAAAGTGCTTTCCCAGAACACGGCCTTCGGCGGCATGCAGGGCGTCTTCGCCCATGATTCCGAAGCCTGCAAATGCGAGATGACCTTCGCCGTCTTCGTGCCGCCGCAGGCGATCTTCGAGCCGCGGCCGGTGCTCTGGTATCTCTCCGGCCTCACCTGCACCCATGCCAATGTGATGGAGAAGGGCGAATATCGTCGTCTGGCCGCAGAACTCGGCCTCATCGTCGTGTGCCCGGACGTCAGCCCGCGCGGCGACGACGTGCCGGACGAGATCACCAACTGGCAGATGGGCAAGGGCGCGGGCTTCTATCTCGACGCCACCGAAGCGCCCTGGGCGGAAAACTTCCAGATGTACAGCTACGTCGCGGAAGAGCTGCCGAACTTCCTGCGCCAGCATTTCCGCATGGACATGGACCGCCAGGGCATCTTCGGCCATTCGATGGGCGGCCATGGCGCAATGACCCTCGCGCTCAAGCATCCCGACCGGTTCAAGAGCTGCTCGGCCTTCGCGCCCATCGTCGAGCCGTCCACCGCGGACTGGTCCGCGCCGGCCTTCGAAAAGTATCTCGGCGCGGACAAGGCGGCGTGGCGCGAATACGACGCCTGCGCGCTCGTTGCGGACGGCGCGCGCTTCCCCGAATTCCTGATCGACCAGGGCAAGGCGGACGGTTTCCTCGAAAACGGCCTGCGGCCCTGGCTCTTCGAAGAGGCGATCAAGGATACGGATATCAAGCTGACGCTGCGCATGCACGAGCGCTACGACCACTCCTACTACTTCATCTCGACCTTCATGGACGATCACCTGAAATGGCACGCCGAGCGCCTCGGATAATGAGATGTGGCGGGGGCGCATGGCTGGCATGCCGCCCCTGCCCTTGCCCTTGCCATAGGGATAAGCGATAGTCCGCCCCGGTAGACGGCTACCACCGGACAGGGTTCGGTCACGAACGCGGGGACGGCCTCGCTCCCTTGAAACGGAGTAGGCGCAATGCCCTGGATTCTCCTCACCCTCGCAGGTCTCTTCGAAATCGGCTGGGCCATCGGCCTGAAATATACCGACGGCTTCACCCGTCCGCTTCCGACCGTCCTGACGGCCGGCTCCATGCTGGTCAGCATCGTGCTTCTCGGCCTTGCCGTGAAGACGCTGCCCATGGGCACCGCCTATGCGATCTGGACCGGCATCGGCACGGTCGGCACGGTCATTCTCGGCATCGTGCTCTTCGCCGAGCCGGTGACCGCCATGCGCCTCGGCTGCATCGCCCTCATCGTCACCGGCATTCTCGGCCTGAAGTTCGTCGCCTGACGGCGGATTGTTTCAGCCGGACAGGCTTTGCATTCCCTTCCGTTCGCTCGGAAGGGAATGCTTTCGCACGCTATCAGCGCGGAACATCGGCAAGCACGGTGGCGGCGATGTCCAGTTCTTCACGGCGCAGCTCCCGGCGGCGGAAGGCCTCTTCATCGGTGCCCCAATGCTCGATCTGCCAGTCCTCGTCGATATGGGCGAGCGACCAGGCCTTGTCGGCATCGATCACGCCTTCGGCGAGCGCCAGTCCCAGCAGCGCCGAGCCGGTCAGCGTCGTGACGGTGTGCACGCAGGCGAGCGCCAGCGGATCGCGCCAGTTCGAGAGCGCGGCGGCGAAAGCCTCTATCGCCTGCGCCGGCTGCTCCCGATGCATCACCCCTTCCACGAGAATGAAGCGCGCACCCTTGGCCTCCGCCGCCCAGCGCAGGACCGGGTCCCAGCCGTCGCGCTGGCGATCCACGAGACCGGCCGGCGAATCCGCGCGGTAGCACAGCATGTCCGTGCCGGAGAACCGCACGATCTCCTCGAAGACCGCATCGAGATTGTCCGCGACGCCGTCGATGGCCGTGTTGACGAGGCGCGTCACCGGCATTTTCGCGGGGTCGATCTCCTCGCCCTGCCCGTCCCACTCGGCGGCAAGGCGCGCGGCGATGGCGTCAGTCGGCACGGCCAGCAGCTTCTTGCCGGGCGTGCGCACGGGGCGGCCGTCGAGCAGGATGCGGAAGCCTTCATCCGTCCGGTCGGTGGAGACAGCCTTGTAGAAACGCTTCGGCAGCGGGCGCTTCATCTGAATCTGCGCGCGGCGAACCGGATCGGGATCGCTCATCGCATCGGAAAGGTCGCTCAGGATGTCACGCATCGGAAATCTCCAGCCATTCGAGAAGGTCGGCGGGTGTGCGCAGAATGTGATCCGCGCCGGCCTCGACCAGTTCGGGCACCGAGGCATAGCCCCAGGACACGCCGATCGCCTTCGCCCCGGCCGCCTTCGCCATCTGCATATCGTAGATCGCATCGCCGATGACAACCGTGCGGGCCGCATCGATGCCCGCCTCGCTGCAGCATTCCGTCACCATGGCCGGATGCGGCTTGGACGGGCAATCGTCCGCCGTGCGCGACACGAAGAAGGTCTTGTCGAAGCCGTGTGTCGCGCGGATGAGATCGAGGCCGCGGCGCGACTTGCCGGTGACGGCCCCCAGAAGAAGGTCGTCCTCACGCTCCAGCCGCGTCATCATATCCGCGATGCCCGGGAAAAGTGGCTCCTGAAAACCGGCCTCGGCGCGCACGCCCATATAGGTCGCCTTGTAATGCGCGGTCATCGCCAGCGCCTCGTCGTCGACATGCGGCTTGCCCTGCATGCGGGCAATGGCGATGTCGAGCGTCAGCCCGATGATCGCCTTGGTCTCGGATACATCCGGCCGCGCATGGCCGAAATCGACGAAGGTGCGGGCCATGACCTCATGGATCAGCTTCGCGCTGTCGACCAGCGTGCCGTCGCAATCGAAAAGAACGAGGCGCATCAGTCGTCGTCCCCGTCCGCCGCGTTCTGGTCGAAGCCGAAGAGGTTCCACGTCTGCACCATATGCGGCGGCAGCGGCGCGGTCACACGCAGGCGTCCGCCGGAAGGATGCGGAATGTCGATATGGCGGGCATGGAGATGCAGGCGGTTCTGCACGCCGCCCGGGAAATTCCAGTTGGTGTCCGCGTCGAAATACTTCGGATCGCCGAGGATCGGGTGGCCGATATGGGCGGCATGCACGCGAAGCTGATGGGTGCGGCCCGTATAAGGCTCCATCTCCAGCCATGCGAAGTTCTGCCCCGCCTGCTCCACGACCCGGTAGAAGGAGACGGCATGGTCCGCACCATCCTCGCCATGCTTGGCGATGCGCATGCGGTCGCCATCCGGCGTCTGCTCCTTGACGAGCCAGGTGGAAATCTTGTCTTCCCGCTTCTTCGGCACGCCCTTGACGATGGACCAGTAGGTCTTCTTGGTGTCGCGCTCGCGGAAGGCGGCGGTGAGCTTCTGCGCCGCGCCGCGCGTGCGGGCAATCACGAGCACGCCCGACGTGTCGCGATCGAGGCGATGCACGAGGCGCGGCTTCTCGCCCTTCTGGCTCGTCCAGGCTTCCAGCATCTTGTCGATATGCCGCGTGACGCCCGAACCGCCCTGCACGGCGATGCCCGCCGGCTTGTTGAGCACGAACACCTTGTCGTCCTCATGCAGAAGCATGCGGGCAAGCAGTTCGCCATCGGGGGAATGTTTCAGGTCGCGGCCGGCGATGGGGCCGGATTTCGGCGCCTTCGCATCCACCTCCATGGGCGGGATGCGGATCGTCTGGCCGGGCTGCACGCGCGTATCGCTCTTGGCGCGCCCACCATCGATGCGCACCTGACCGGAGCGCAGCAATTTCTGGAGCTGGCCGAAGCCGAGGCCCGGATAATGGACCTTGAACCACCGGTCGAGGCGCATGCCCGCCTCGTCGTTGTCCACCTGCTTGTGTTCGATGCCTGCCATCTTCGCCTTCTTTCGTTGCGCCGTGCTTTAGCGCAAGAAGGCCCTGAGGGGAACAGTCTAGAAGGCGCGGAAGGTCAGCGTCGTCAGCGAGCGCACGATGCCCGGGATGGAGGCGACGTGATCGTTGATGAACTTGCCGATGTCCTCCTCGCTCTCGACATAGATCTTGAGCAGCAGGTCGTAGTCGCCGCTGGTGGAATAAAGCTCCGAGATGAGTTCCGTTGCGTAAAGCGCATCGGCGACCTCGTAAGTCTTGCCCGGAGCGCATTGCAATTGCACGAAAATCGGCTTCATCGGTCCTCCCGCGCCATCGGCGGCATGCTGATCGGCCGCACGATTCCGGCGGCATCCTGCATTCCTTATGGCGGAAGATGGCTGCCGAAGGCAAGGCCGGCCGGAATTCGGACAGATCGTTAAAGTTCGATGAAAATACAACCGCCGCGCTTCACATCCACGAAAGGCGCAACTGTTAAATTCCATGAACCAACCGAACCCGATGAAGCGCCATGACCCAGATCGTGACAGTCTCGCCGGCCACCGCCGCCTATGCATCGCAGGGGATGAAATCCAACGCGCGTGCCAGCACGCTGTTCGAGGAGCGCATCCAGCACTGGAGCCATGTCGCCAAGGCCGGCGGCGACGGGCGCACGGTCGCATGGCTCAATGTCGTCATGCCGCCCGCCCTCGCCCTTGCCCTCATCACCGCGCCGAACGATGCCTCGAAGGTGACCGTCGCCGAAGCGCAGCGGCTCTACGATGAGAACGGATCGCCCGAAATACCCTGAGCTTCCACGACAGCAGCCGTCCTCCAGCCTCCCTTGCCCCCTTTCCGGGGGTTTTCTTTTGCCATTTGCGGCGAACGACAAAAATTTGTTCGGCAGCGACGCCGCCTCTTGCCAAAGCGCAGGCAAGGCCGTTATCTGGAACCGACCTCGCTGGGAGAAGCCGGCCGCTTTGCAAGAAGTGGTGCCGGTGCCGAAGGAGCAACCGCCCCGGAAACTCTCAGGCAAAAGGACCAGCAAGGTGCCGTCGGAACTCTGGAGAGAAGCGTTTTCACGCTCGCCGAAGGGATAACAATCTCAGGCGAAGGGACAGAGGGGGCTCAGGAGAACGGCGCAATTGCGCCTGATTGTGAGCCGGCGCCCGGAGGGATTTTGGGTGCCCAAGGACTGGAGGGCGCCTTTTGGACGGATCGTCTGAACTCAAGAAAACACCGCTTCACGTGCTGAACGTATCGCTCGGCGGCCGCATGGTGCCGTTCGCCGGCTACGAGATGCCCGTGCAGTATACCGCCGGGGTGATGAAGGAACACCTGCACACCCGCGCCGCCGCCGGTCTCTTCGACGTGTCCCACATGGGTCAGGTCACCGTGCGCGCCCGCTCCGGCGACAATGCCGATGCCGCCCGCGCGCTCGAAACGCTGGTGCCGGTCGATGTGGTCGGCCTCGGCGAAGGCCGCCAGCGCTACGCGCTCTTCACCAATGACGAAGGCGGCATCCTCGACGACCTGATGATCGCCAATCGCGGCGACCACTTCTATGTCGTCGTCAACGCGGCCTGCAAGGACGCGGATTTCGCCCATATGCAGGCGAAGATCGGCGACGTCTGCGAGCTGACGCTGCATGACGACCGCGCGCTGGTCGCGCTGCAAGGGCCGCATGCCGAGGCGGTTCTGGCGGAACTGTGGGCCGACATTTCATCCATGAAGTTCATGGACGTGCGCGCCTGCGACCTGCACGACGCCGACTGCATCGTCTCCCGCTCCGGCTATACCGGCGAGGACGGCTTCGAAATCTCCATTCCCGCAGCCCTTGCCGAAACCGTCTGTCGCCGCCTGCTCGACCATCCGGACGTGCTGCCGATCGGCCTCGGCGCACGCGATTCGCTGCGTCTGGAAGCCGGCCTCTGCCTCTACGGCAACGATATCGACACGAGCACGACGCCGGTCGAAGGCGGTCTCGAATGGGCGATCCAGAAGGTGCGCCGCAAGGGCGGTGAGCGCGAAGGCGGCTTCCCCGGCGCGTCCGTCATCCTCGACCAGCTTGAAAACGGTGCCGACCGCCGCCGCATTGGCCTGCGTGCCGAAGGCCGCGCGCCCGTTCGCGCCGGCGCGGTGCTCGCCACCGATGCCGAAGGCGAGGACGTCGTCGGTACGGTGACTTCCGGCGGCTTCGGCCCGAATGTCGATGGCCCCGTCGCCATGGGCTATGTCGCCAAATCCGCCATCGCCCCCGGCACGCAGCTCTATGCCGGCGTGCGCGGAAAGTTTCTGCCGGTCACCGTATCGGCCATGCCCTTCGTCAAGAACACCTTCAAACGCTGACAACAGCCGCCGGCTACCACTTCATCGAGAGGAACGAACATGCTGAAATTTACCGAAGAACACGAGTGGCTGAAGATCGAAGGCGGCGTTGCGACCGTCGGCATCACGACGCACGCGGCCGAACAGCTCGGCGACCTCGTCTTCGTCGAACTGCCGGAGGTCGGCGCGACCTTCGAGAAGGGCGGCGATGCGGCCACCGTCGAGAGCGTGAAGGCCGCCTCCGACGTCTATTGTCCGCTTGACGGCGAGATCGTCGAAGTCAACGAGGCCATCACGGCCGATCCCTCCCTCGTCAACAGCGACCCGCAGGGTGCCGGCTGGTTCTTCAAGCTGAAGCTCGCCAACCCGGCCGATGCGGACGGCCTGATGGACGAATCCGCCTACAAGGAGCTTGTCGGCTGATGTCTCTTCCCAAGGACTTTGCCTTTACCGATTACCAGCCCTACGACTTCGCCAACCGTCGCCATATCGGCCCCTCGCCGAAGGAGATGGAGGCGATGCTGAAGGTGATCGGCTATCCGAGCCTCGACGCGCTGATCGACGACACGGTTCCCAAATCGATCCGCCAGACCAAGCCGCTGGAATGGGGCGCGCCCATGACCGAGCGCGAGGCGCTCGACAAGCTGCGCGAGACCGCCAACCGCAACAAGAAGCTCGTCTCGCTGATCGGCCAGGGTTACTACGGCACGATCACGCCGCCGGTCATCCAGCGCAACATCCTGGAAAACCCCGCCTGGTACACGGCCTATACGCCCTACCAGCCGGAAATCAGCCAGGGCCGCCTCGAAGCGCTCATCAACTACCAGACCATGGTCTGCGACCTGACCGGCCTCGATGTCGCCAATGCCTCGCTGCTCGACGAGGCGACCGCCGCCGCGGAAGCCATGGCCATGGCCCAGCGTGTGGCGAAGTCCAAGGCGACCGCCTTCTTCGTCGACGAGAACTGCCACCCGCAGACCATCGCGCTGCTGAAGACCCGTTCCGAACCGCTCGGCTGGACCATCGTCGTCGGCGATCCCTTCACCGATCTCGACCCGGTCGACGTCTTCGGCGCGATCTTCCAGTATCCCGGCACCTACGGCCATGTGCGTGACTTCACGGGCCTCATCGCCCGGCTGCACCAGACCGGCGCCATCGCCGTCGTCGCCGCCGATCCGCTGGCCCTCGCCCTCCTCAAGTCGCCCGGCGACATGGATGCGGATATCGCCATCGGCTGCACCCAGCGCTTCGGCGTGCCGGTCGGCTACGGCGGCCCGCATGCGGCCTATATGGCCGTCAAGGATGCCTACAAGCGCTCCATGCCCGGCCGCCTCGTCGGCGTCTCCATCGATGCCCGCGGCAACCGCGCCTATCGCCTGTCGCTCCAGACGCGCGAGCAGCACATCCGCCGCGAAAAGGCGACGTCGAACATCTGCACCGCGCAGGTGCTGCTCGCCGTCATGGCCTCGATGTATGCCGTCTTCCACGGCCCGCAGGGCCTGAAGGCGATTGCGCAGAGCGTACACCAGAAGACCGTGCGCCTTGCCAAGGGCCTCGAAAAGCTCGGCTATACCGTCGAGCCGGATGTCTTCTTCGATACGATCACCGTTCATGTCGGCAAGCTGCAGGGCATCATCCTGAAGACGGCCGTCGCGGAAGAGGTGAACCTGCGCAAGATCGGCGACGACCGCATCGGCATCAGCCTCGACGAGCGCTCGCGCCCCGTCACGCTGGAAGCCGTCTGGCGCGCCTTCGGCGGCGATTTCGAAGTGGCGGAGTTCGAGCCGGATTACCGTCTGCCGGAAGACCTGCTGCGCACCAGCGAATACCTGACGCATCCGATCTTCCACATGAACCGCGCCGAAAGCGAGATGGTGCGCTACATCCGCCGCCTCTCCGACCGCGACCTCGCGCTCGACCGTGCGATGATCCCGCTCGGCTCCTGCACGATGAAGCTGAACGCCACGGCGGAAATGCTGCCCATCACCTGGCCGGAATTCTCGGAGATCCATCCCTTCGTTCCCGCCGACCAGGCGCAGGGCTACCGGCATCTCATCGAGGACCTGTCGCAGAAGCTCTGCGACATCACCGGCTACGACGCCCTCTCCATGCAGCCGAATTCCGGCGCGCAGGGTGAATATGCCGGCCTCCTGACGATCCGCGCCTATCACCTCGCCAATGGCGACACGCACCGCGACGTCTGCCTCATCCCGACCTCCGCGCACGGCACCAATCCAGCCTCCGCGCAGATGGCCGGCATGAAGGTCGTCGTCGTGAAAGTGTCGGAAAACGGCGACATCGACATGGGCGATTTCCGTGCGAAAGCAGAGCAATACGCGGAAAACCTCTCCTGCTGCATGATCACCTACCCCTCTACGCACGGCGTCTTCGAGGAGAACGTGCGCGAGGTCTGCGAGATCGTCCACAAGCATGGCGGACAGGTCTACATGGACGGCGCCAACATGAACGCGATGGTCGGTCTTGCGCGGCCGGGCGACATCGGCGGCGACGTCTCGCACCTCAACCTGCACAAGACCTTCTGCATCCCGCATGGCGGCGGCGGTCCCGGCATGGGCCCGATCGGCGTCAAGGCGCATCTCGCCCCGCACCTGCCCGGCCATCCGGATATTCCGGGCCTCGGCGGCACGGGCGCGGTGTCGGCGGCTCCCTTCGGCTCGGCCTCCATCCTGCCGATCTCCTGGAGCTACTGCCTGATGATGGGCGGCGAAGGGCTGACGCAGGCGACGAAGGTGGCGATCCTCAACGCCAACTACATCGCCGCCCGCCTCAAGGGCGCTTACGACGTGCTCTACAAGTCCGCCAAGGGCCGCGTGGCGCATGAATGCATCATCGACACGCGTCCGCTCGCCGAAAGCGCGGGCGTCACGGTCGACGACGTCGCCAAGCGCCTCATCGATAGCGGCTTCCACGCCCCGACCATGAGCTGGCCGGTCGCCGGCACGCTGATGATCGAGCCGACGGAATCGGAAACCAAGGCCGAGATCGACCGCTTCTGCGACGCCATGCTGGCGATCCGCGAGGAAGCGCGCGCCATCGAGGAAGGCCGCATGGACCCGGTCAACAACCCGCTGAAGAACGCGCCGCATACGGTGGAAGACCTCGTCGGCGAATGGGATCGTCCCTATTCGCGCGAACAGGCCTGCTACCCGCCGGGCGCCTTCCGCGTCGACAAGTACTGGTCGCCGGTCAACCGCGTGGACAATGTCTACGGCGACCGCAACCTCGTCTGCTCATGCCCGCCGCTCGAGGACTATGCGGAAGCAGCCGAATAAGACGGCGCCATAAAACTTATGCCCCGGCCGATCCTATCGGCCGGGGCTTTTCCTTTTCGGGCAGGGAACAGGTCAGGGCGAGACGGCGACGTCCACCCAGAAGCGGGTAAAGCCCTCGGCGAATTCGCGATAGCCGCTGCGCGTGGAGGGTTTCACGGCATAGGCATTGGCGCCGTTTTCATAGGCTCGGCTGACATCGACCATACTTGCCGACGACGACAGCATGATGACCGGCGTAACGGCCGTGCGCGCCCGGGCGCGCAGGCGCTTCAGGAGATCCATGCCGCTGGTGCCGGGCATGTTGATATCGAGCAGGATATAATCGAAGGCTTCGCGGTCCAGCCGGTCGCTGGCGATATCCGCATCCGCGACATGGACGATCTCGACGGGGCTGCCGGCATCGCTGAAGGCGCGCATCACGAAACGCACATCCACGGGGTCGTCATCGACCACGATCAGCTTTCTAGGCGAGCCCGCCACGATCGCTTCCCTTCGGCTTCATGGGTTGCGGAAACGTTACCACGAAGCGTGCGCCCGGAGCATAGCTCGTGTCAAGCGCTATAACGCCATTATGGCTCTCGACGATCCGCCGCGCCAGCGCCAGGCCGACACCAGTGCCCTGATAGACCGTCTCGTCACGATGAAGCCGCTGGAAGACCTCGAAGATCCGCCCGACATGCTGCGGATCGATGCCGATCCCGTCATCTTCCACGACGAGATCGACGCCCCGCAGCCCCTGCCGGGAATAGACGCGCACGCAGGGCGCCTCGCCCGGCCGGCAATATTTCAGCGCATTGCCGATGAGGTTCTGCGCCAGCCGCTTCAAGAGCTCATGATCGCCCAGCACCTCGGGCAGCGGCTGGATATCCACATGCCCGCCGCTTTCCTCAACATGCCCCTCCAGCAGCGCCAGCGCATCGCGCACCACGCCGGAGAGCGCGACGGGCTTCGGCGTGGCGATGCGATAGGCGATCTGCGAGAACTCCAGCAGGCTATCGATGATGCGGCGCATGCGGGCCGCGCTCTTGCGCACATGATCGGCATAGTGCGGCAGCTCCTCGAACTCGCCGCGATGAAGGTCCTCGGAGATCATCTCCGCGAACATGGAAAGGTGGCGAAGCGGGGCCTTCAGGTCATGCGAGACCGTGGCGGTGAACTGGTCCAGCGCCTCGTTCTTGCGGCGCAGCTCGTTTGTCTGCGCCTCCACCTGCCGCTGCTGGCGCTTGGCCTGCGTTATATCGCGCCCGACAGTGACCACCTCGGCGACACCCTCCTCGTCGAAGATCGCCACGGCCGTCCACAACACCCAGTTCTCCTCGCCGTTCGGCCCCTCGCTGCAGACTTCCTGCGAGCGCACCGGCTCCTCGCGCGTGTAGCGCGTCACCTGGGCGAGCAGCGCCCGCTGCTCGGGGTTACGGGCGAATTCGGCTAGATTTCGCCCGATCACCTCCTCCGCGCGCAGGCCGACGCGGCCGGCGAACTTGTCGTTGGCGAAACGGATGACGAGGTTCCTGTCGAAGCGCAGGATCATGTCGGGCAGGATTTGCAGCAGGGAGAAATATTCGCGCCGCCTCGCCTCCAGCGCCGCCTCCGCCCGCTTCAGTTCCGATATGTCGACGCGCATCGCGACGATATCGCCGGTCTCGGCGACGTGGCTCTCCCCGCGGATCCAGCGATCCTTGCCAAACTCGAAGACAGCGCCGCCGCTGCCGGTGTTCCGGTGGCTTTGAAGGCGCGACTGCACCATCGCCTCGGCTTCGGGCGTGCCCTCCACGAGGCCGGGAAACATGCCGACGCGGATATTCGCGCGCGTGATGCTTTCCAGCGTCGCGCCGACGCGCACGGCATCGCGCGCCGGGCCGCAGCGCTCCTTGTAGGAGCGGTTGAACATCACGAGACGCTCCGCCGCATCGAAGATCGCAAAGCCCTCCGTCATCGTATCGAGGGCGGCGGCGATGCGCTGGCCGAGCAGAATCTGCTCACCATGGCTGCCACCGCTCAGGAGGCTGCGCAGCAGGAGGGCATAGCGCGCGCCATCCGGCGCATCCGGCAGGGCGATGACGTGGGAACTCGCCTCGAAGACCGAGCCATTTTCATGCCGGAAGGCGAAGGCATGGGCATTTTCCCGCCCTTCCGAGGCATGGCGGACAAGGAGCGCGGCGGGATCCCCGCCGTCGATCACCGCAAGGGCAAGCGGTTTGCGGCCATCGCGGCTCCAGCCGAAGGTACGGGCGGCGGCCACGTTATGGGAAACGACACGGGCTTGAGCATCCACGATGAGAACGGGAAAAGGCAGGTTCTCGTAAAGTACCTCGGCAAAGCCGGTCATCGCGCGCGCCCTTCTGCCTGGCGGTCACACCGGCACGGAGCGCAGACTAGGCAAAAGCTCCGGTGAAGGAAACCCCGCGCGATCAGGCGCGCACCGTCGGCTGGCCGGCGGCGGCCAGCGCCGCAAGGTCCGCAGGCTTCAGCTCGACCGATTCACCGCAGCCGCAGGCGGATGTCTGGTTCGGGTTATGGAAGGTGAAGCCGGAACGCAGGGTCGTCACCTCGAAATCCATCTGCGTGCCGAGAAGATAGAGCACGGCCTCGGGGGCAACCCAGACGCGCGCGCCGTTCAGCTCGATCAGGTCGTCCTTGGCGTTGGGTTCGGTCACGAGATCGACGGAATATTCCATTCCGGCGCAACCGCCCTTCTTGATGCCGACGCGGATGCCCTTGGCATCGCCGCCGGCATTGTCGACGATCGCCTTGACGCGGTTCGCCGCCGCATCGGTCAGTATCATGACGGCAAAGGCCATGGTCCGTATCTCCTTCAACCTGACGGGTTCAAGGCCCGATGGTTTCCGAATCTGAATCTAGTGATCGGCGGTTAAGCGATCAATACCAGCCGACGGCGACCTGCGCCTCTTCCGACATGCGGTCCGGCGTCCACGGCGGATCGAAGGTCATCCTGACCTCGACGCCGGACACGCCTTCCACGGCGCCCACGGCATTTTCCACCCAGCCCGGCATCTCGCCGGCAACGGGGCAACCCGGCGCGGTCAGCGTCATGTCGATCTTGACCATGCGGTCGTCTTCGATGTCGATCTTGTAGATCAGGCCGAGCTCGAAGATGTCGGCCGGGATTTCCGGGTCGTAGACCGTCTTCAGGGCGGAAATGACGTCGTCGCTGAGACGCGCCAGCTCATCGGCCGGGATCGCCGAATGAACGATGCCGTCGCGGACGTCGATCTTGTCTTGCGTTGCATCAAGGGACATGGGCCTGCTCCTAGGCGAAAAACTTGCGGGCATGGTCGAGCGCATCGGCCAATGCATCGACCTCAGCGCGCGTATTGTAGAGGCCGAACGATGCCCGGCATGTGGAGGTGACGCCGAAGCGTTTCAAGAGCGGCTGGGCGCAATGGGTGCCGGCGCGCACCGCGACCCCTGCCCGGTCGATGACCATCGACACGTCATGGGCATGGATGCCTTCCAGCTCGAAGGAGAAGATGGATCCTTTACCCGGCGCGGTGCCGAAGATGCGCAGCGAATTGATCGCCGACAGCCGCTCATGGGCATAGTCGCGCAAATCGGCTTCATGGGCCGAGATCGCCGCACGGCCGATCTTTTCCATATAGTCCAGCGCATAGCCGAGGCCGATCGCCTGCACGATGGGCGGCGTGCCGGCCTCGAAACGGTGCGGCGGGTCGTTATAGGTGACGATATCCTCGCTCACCTCGACGATCATCTCGCCGCCGCCCTGGAACGGACGCATCTCTTTCAGTCGGTCCATCTTGCCATAGAGCACGCCGATGCCCGAGGGGCCGTACAGCTTGTGGCCGGTCATCACGTACCAGTCGCAATCGATGTCGCGCACGTCGACCGGCATATGCACAGCGCCCTGCGAACCGTCCACCAGCACCGGAATGCCGCGCTCGCGGGCGATGCGGCAGACTTCCTTGACCGGAACGATGGTGCCGAGCGCATTCGACATATGCGTGATGGCGATGAGCTTGGTGCGCTCCGTCAGGCACTTTTCGAATTCTTCGATCTGGAACGCGCCGGTTTCATCGACGGGCGCCCAGACGAGTTTGGCGCCCTGCCGCTCGCGGATGAAATGCCACGGCACGATGTTGGAATGGTGCTCCATGATCGAAAGGACGATCTCGTCGCCCTCGCCGATCTTCGGCATGCCATAGCCGTAGGCGACGGTATTGATCGCCTCGGTCGAGGACTTCGTGAAGATCACCTCGTCGACCGACGAGGCGTTCAGGAAACGGCGCACCTTTTCGCGCGCCGCCTCATAGGCGTCCGTCGCAGCATTCGACAGGAAGTGGAGGCCGCGATGCACATTGGCATATTCGTTCGAATAGGCATGCGCGACCGCGTCGATCACCACCTGCGGCTTCTGCGCCGAAGCGCCGTTGTCGAGATAGACCAGCGGCTTGCCATAGACCGTTTTCGACAGGATGGGGAAATCCTTGCGGATCGCCTCGACGTCGTAGGCCAGTGCGGGTGCGTGTTCCATCTCGATCGTCCTAAACTAGGCGTGCTTTTCCAGCCAGGCGGCGATGATGCCTTCCAGCGCTTCGACCAGCGGCTCGTCTTCCAGCTCTTCGACGATCTCGGCGACGAAGGCGTTGACCAGCATGGCGCGCGCCTTGTTTTCCGGGATGCCGCGCGCCATCAGGTAATAGAGCTGCGTATGGTCGATATCGATCACGGTCGCGCCGTGGCCGCACTGCACGTCGTCGGCGAAGATTTCCAGCTCCGGCTTGGCGGAGAAGTCGGCTTCGTCGGAGAGCAGCAGCGTGTTGCACGACATCTTGGCGTCGGTCTTCTGCGCATCCGGCGCAACGCGGATCTGGCCCTGGAAGACGCCGCGCGCGCGATCGAAGATCACGTTGCGGATGACTTCGCTCGACGTCGTGTTGGGCACGTCATGGACGACCGTGAAGGTCACGTCATTGTGCGTCTCGCCGCCGAGCAGGTTGATGCCACGCAGCGCCAGGTCCGAGCCCTCGCCTGAAACGACCACATGGATTTCCTGCCGCACGAGCTTGCCGCCGGCATTGACCACATAGAGGCGAAGCTTCGCGTCGGTGCCGAGCGTGATGCGGATCTGGCCGAGATGCGTATCCGCCGCGCCCTGCGTCTGCAGGATGATCCAGGTGATCTCCGCGCCGTCGGCAAGCGTGATATCGCTGACCGTCGTCACGAAAGCGGCGCTCTCGCCGCCGGCCACATGGCGCTCGATGACGGTCGCCTTCGTATGGGCGCCGAAGGTCGCCGGGAAGCGCGTATGCGTCTGGCCGGCATTCTGCACCGTCTGGATTTCGAGCGGGGCTTCCAGCTCCGTGCCGGCCGGCACGTCGAGCACGAAACCGTCGCGCACGAAAGCGCCGTTGATGCGGCCGATGGCGTCGTCGCCGTCACGGGCGGCAAGGCCGGCAGCGGCGGCACCGTCCGCCAGCGCATCCTTGAAGGCGCGAACCGTCACGCCCTGGGCCGTCGCACGGGCGTCGGCAAGGCCGTTGGCGACCGAAAGCACGGCCGAGCCCTCGACCAGCGGACCGACCTTGGCGACCGAAGCCGCAGGGTCGAAGGCCGGAACGGCGCGCAGCAGCGCCTTGAGGTCCGTATAGTGCCAGGCTTCCACGCGGCGCGTCGGAAGGCCGGCGGCCTTGAAGTCGCTGATCAGCGTATCGCGGGCGGCCAGAACCGCGCCGTCGCCCGGCAGGTCGCCGATGGCGTTGTCATAGGCTTCGCAAAGCGCGGTTTCGGCGACCGAAAGCTTCATGCCTGTCTGCATGTTCATGGAATTACTCCTTCACCGTGCCGTCAGGCGGCAGCATCGATGATGTCGGCATAACCGTTGGCTTCCAGCTCGTGCGCCAGCGTCTTGTCGCCGGACTTGATGACCTGGCCCTTGTAGAGAACGTGGACCGTATCCGGCACGATGTAGTCGAGCAGGCGCTGGTAATGCGTGATGACGATGACGGCGCGGTCCGGCGAACGCAGCGCGTTGACGCCATCGGCGACGATCTTCAGGGCGTCGATGTCGAGGCCGGAATCGGTCTCGTCGAGAACGCACAGCTTCGGTTCCAGCAGCGACATCTGCAGGATCTCTGCACGCTTCTTCTCACCGCCGGAGAAGCCGACATTCAACGGACGGCGCAGCATTTCGGGCGCGATCTTCAGTTCGGCCGAGGCTTCCTTGACGCGGCGCATGAAGTCCGGCGTCGTCAGCTCGTCCTCGCCGCGCGCCTTGCGCTGCTCGTTCATCGCGACCTTGAGGAACTGCATGGTGGCGACGCCCGGGATTTCGACCGGGTACTGGAAGGCGAGGAAGATGCCCTTGGAAGCACGCTCGGCCGGATCGAGTTCCAGAATGCTCTCGCCGTTATAGAGGATGTCGCCCTCGGTGACTTCATAGTCCTCGCGGCCGGAGAGGATGTAGGAGAGCGTCGACTTGCCGGAGCCGTTCGGGCCCATGATGGCGGCGACTTCGCCGGCCTTCACGGTGAGGTTCAGGCCGCGGATGATCTCGGTGCCGTCTTCGGCGATGCGGGCGTGCAGGTTCTTGATTTCAAGCATGGACATATCCTTTTCGGACGAATTCGTTTGGCGGCGCGCGGGGTCTCGCGCGCCCGGATGATCAAAAGACGAAGGTCAGCCGACCGAGCCTTCCAGCGAGATGCCGATCAGCTTCTGCGCCTCGACGGCGAATTCCATCGGCAGCTCCTGAATGACTTCCTTGACGAAGCCGTTGACGATCAGCGCGATCGCCGCTTCGGTCGGGATGCCGCGCTGCAGGCAGTAGAAGAGCTGGTCTTCGGAAATCTTCGAGGTAGTCGCCTCGTGTTCGAACTGGGCGGTCGCGTTCTTCGCCTCGATATAGGGCACGGTATGCGCACCGCACTTGTCGCCGATCAGAAGCGAGTCGCACTGGGTAAAGTTGCGCGCGTTCTCCGCCTTGCGGTGGGCCGAGACCTGACCGCGATAGGTGTTGTTGGAAAAGCCGGCGGAAATACCCTTGGAGACAATACGGCTCGACGTGTTCTTGCCGAGATGGATCATCTTCGTGCCGCTGTCGATCTGCTGATGGCCGTTGGAAACGGCGATCGAGTAGAACTCGCCGCGCGAACCGTCGCCGCGCAGGATGCACGAGGGATACTTCCAGGTGATCGCCGAGCCGGTCTCGACCTGCGTCCACGAAATCTTCGAGTTCTTGCCGCGGCAATCGCCGCGCTTCGTCACGAAGTTGTAGATGCCGCCCTTGCCTTCCTTGTCGCCCGGATACCAGTTCTGGACGGTGGAATACTTGATTTCGGCATCGTCGAGCGCAACGAGTTCGACCACGGCGGCGTGAAGCTGGTTCTCGTCACGCTGCGGCGCGGTGCAGCCCTCGAGGTAGGACACGTAGGCGCCCTCTTCCGCGATGATCAGCGTGCGCTCGAACTGGCCGGTGTTCTTCTCGTTGATACGGAAGTAGGTGGACAGTTCCATGGGGCAGCGAACGCCCTTCGGCACGAAGACGAAGGAACCGTCGGTGAAGACGGCCGTGTTCAGCGTGGCGTAGAAATTGTCGGTCGCCGGAACGACGGAGCCGAGATACTTCTTCACGAGGTCGGGATATTCGCGGATGGCCTCGGAGATCGACATGAAGATCACGCCGGCCTTCTTCAGTTCTTCCTTGAAGGTCGTGACAACAGAGACCGAGTCGAAGACGGCATCGACGGCGATCTTGGACTTTTCGACGCCGGCGAGGATTTCCTGCTCGCGCAGCGGAATGCCCAGCTTCTCATAGGTCTTCAAAAGCTCCGGATCGACCTCGTCGAGCGACTTCGGGCCGCTCTGGTTCTTCGGAGCGGCATAGTAATAGAGATCGTTGAAGTCGATCTTCGGATAGTCGACGCGCGCCCAGGTTGGCTCCTCCATGGTGAGCCAGCGGCGATAGGCGTCGAGACGCCATTCGAGCATCCAGTCCGGCTCGTTCTTCTTGGCGGAGATGAAGCGGATGATATCCTCGGAAAGACCCTTCGGGGCCTTGTCCATCTCGATCTTCGTCTCGAAGCCGTATTTGTACTGGTCGACGTCAATCTGACGGACCTGATCGATCGTTTCCTGCACCGCAGGCATATCGTTCTCCAATCTCGCCGGAGACAAGGTCCGGCAGCTTGTTAACGGGTGGCGGTGAGCCGCCGGTTATGTAAGCGCCAAAGGCGGCTTTTCCCACCGTTTGGCAAGCGAAAACTCGCGTTTCCGCAAGATTCCTTCAGGCCGCGCTCCCGGTCAGCCGCCGCCGCGAGACGACGCGCGAGAAAGCCGCCAGAAATCGGTCCACATCCGCCTGCACCGAACCCGGCCCGAGCGAAACGCGAAGCCCGCCCAGCGCGGCATCGAACCCCATGGCCGTCAGCACATGGCTCTGGCCGACCTTGCCGGAAGAGCAGGCGGAACCCGCCGAAAGCGCGATGCCTTCAAGATCGAAGGCGATCTGCCCCGTCTCGGACTTGAGGCCCGGAAGGCTGAAGAAGGACGTATTGGCGATGCGCTCGCCCTCCGCCCCGTGGATGACGATGTCGTTTGCCGCAAGCCGCATGCCCGCCTCAAGCGCATCACGCAGGCCAGCGATCCGGGCATTACGCTCAACGAGGCCGGCGACTGCCGCACGCGCGGCAGCGGCGAAGCCGGCGAGCGCGGCCGGGTTCTCCGTACCGGAGCGATGCCCCTTCTCCTGTCCGCCGCCACGGATCAGCGCCGCGGGCATCAGCACCTCACCGCGCGAGACAAGCGCGCCCGCGCCCTTGGGACCGCCAAGCTTGTGCGAGGAGATGATCAGGAAGTCGGCGTCCAGCGCCTCGATATCGACCGGCATACGGCCGACGGCCTGTACCGCATCCACGACGACGAAGCCGCCATGGCGACGCACGATCTCGGCGACGGCTTTCACCGGCTGCACGATACCCGTCTCGTTATTGGCGAGCATGACCGCGACCATGGGCAGGCCCCTGGCTTTGTCGTGTCCCTGCAACAGCGTTTCCAACGCCTCGATATCGACAATACCGGCGCGCGTGACCGGAACGGTCGTCACATTCTCGCGCATGAAACGCCCGCCCTCGCGGACGGCCGGATGCTCGATCTCGGAGACATAGAGATGGCCGATGGCAAGCGGCGTGCGGCCCATCCGGTAATCGGGCGTCAGAACGAGGTTCGCCGCCTCGGTCGCACCGCTGGTGAAGATGACATGGGCGGGCACGGCATTGACGAGCGCGGCGATGTCACGCCGCGCGGCTTCCACCAGCATGCGCAGCGCCCGGCCCTCGCCGTGCACGGAAGACGGGTTGCCGACCATATCCAGAGCCGCAACGACGGCCTCGCGCGCCGCAGCCAGCAGGGGCGCGGTGGCGTTCCAGTCGAGATATGTGCGCTCCGTCTTCGTCATTCGTTATCCGTGCATGGGGCCACAAGTTTCGGATGGCGTGCATTTTTCTTGAAATGTCCGCCGGGCTTGCCTTATGACACCAGCTTCATAGCGCCCGATGCGCCCAAACAGTTTCGAATAGTTCTAAACTAGGTTCTAAAAAAGCTGAGTGCTTTCGTCAAGACTTGAATTGACAAGAATCCATGTCCGAACGCGAACTTGCCGGAGTAAGAATGCCCGAAATCATCTTCAACGGACCCGCCGGTCGCCTTGAGGGCCGTTACCAGCCGTCCAAGCAGAAGAACGCCCCGATCGCCATCGTGCTGCATCCGCATCCGCAGTTCGGCGGCACGATGAACAACCAGATCGTATACCAGCTCTTCTACATGTTCCAGAAGCGCGGTTTCACGACGCTGCGCTTCAACTTCCGCGGCATCGGCCGCAGCCAGGGCGAATTCGACCACGGCGCAGGCGAACTCTCCGACGCCGCCTCGGCGCTCGACTGGGTGCAGAGCCTGCATCCCGATTCCAAGAGCTGCTGGGTCGCCGGTTACTCCTTCGGCGCGTGGATCGGCATGCAGCTTCTGATGCGCCGTCCGGAGATCGAGGGCTTCATGTCGATTGCCCCGCAGCCGAATATCTACGACTTCTCGTTCCTCGCTCCCTGCCCGTCCTCCGGCCTCATCATCAACGGCGATGCCGACAAGGTCGCGCCGGAGAAGGACGTCAACGGCCTCGTCGAGAAGCTAAAAACGCAGAAGGGCATCCTTATCACGCATAAAACCGTGCCGGGCGCCAACCACTTCTTCAACGGCCAGACCGAAACGCTGATGGCGGAATGCGAGGATTATCTCGACCGACG
This sequence comes from Shinella zoogloeoides, assembly GCF_020883495.1. Taxonomy (NCBI): domain Bacteria; kingdom Pseudomonadati; phylum Pseudomonadota; class Alphaproteobacteria; order Hyphomicrobiales; family Rhizobiaceae; genus Shinella; species Shinella zoogloeoides. Next base: position 1,715,672 of record NZ_CP086610.1, read on the forward strand.
CCTCGCCGGCGAGCTGACGCCGGAACCAGCCGCCAAGCGCATCCGCTAAGCGGCCCGAAGCCGAAGACATCAAGCCCGATGGCCCCGCCATCGGGCTTTTTTCTTGCCGTCAGTTCGCCCGTTTGACGACTTCGAGCACCACGGCCGGCGGCTCGGCCTCACGCACGCAGTCGCGGCCGGTATTCTTGGCGGCATAGAGCGCGTCGTCGGCACGGCGCATGGCAAAGCGCAGGGGTTCCTTCTCGCCGATCTCGGCGACGCCGAAGCTCGACGTCACGCGCACGGAGGCGGGAAGCCCCGGAATGGGCGATACCGCCCGCGTCGCCCGCAGCGCATGGGCGAACAGCAAGGCGGCCTCCTTGCTCGTATGCGGCAGGAGCAGCAAGAACTCCTCCCCGCCGATGCGCGCGGCAAGCGCGCCCTTCGGCGCTGCTGCCTGGAGCATTTCCCCGAAGGCGCGGATAGCCGCGTCGCCGCCCTGATGGCCGTAGGTATCGTTGACCGCCTTGAAGTGATCGAGGTCGCAAAGGACGAGGCTATGCGGCCTCTGCCCGGCCATCAGCGCATCGACGCGGTTGTCGAAGCCGCGGCGGTTGAGCAGGCCGGAAAGCGGATCGACCTCGGCATTGACCTTCTCGTCCGCGACGATCTCCAGCACCAGCACGCAGAGCAGCATGAGACCGACGGCGACGACGAGCACCGCGCCCATGCTCTGCGACAGGAGGGCGAACTGGCTGGCGAGGTAGTCCCTTGCCGTATCGCCCGAGCCGGCGAGCACGGCGGCGAAGGCCTTGACGATGAAGTGGGCGCTGGTGACCGCCAGCAGCACGACGAGCGCCCGATCCACGAAGGATTTCGCCCGCGCCCGGAAGGCCGCGAACGCGCTCAGGCCGAGCGCCACCGCAAAGGGCGTCTGGTAGAGAAGCGCTTGCGGCAGGGTCCCCCGTGGCAGGTCGTAGATGACATAATCCAGCACCACGAAGGCGGCGAAGAGACCGGCCAGCCCCCACCGGCTCGTCTTCAGGCCATAAAGATGGCCGATCCCGACGCGCAGCATGAACACGCCGCCGAGCATGGAGGCGAAGGCGAGGATCGCCCATAGTTTCGGCGGGGGAACATAGGCGACGAGCAGTTCGAAAACGGCCGACAGGGAGGCGACGGCGAAACAGCCGGCAAACCAGCGGGCGGCGACGCGATTGCGGCTCCGGGCGGAAACCGCCAGGAAAAACAGGCAAAAGCACTGCGCGATGAGAAAATTCACCGTCAGCAGAAAACCCGCGCCACTCATTGGCCATCCTACGCAAGACACAAGGGCCATTCCGGGCGAACCTGCCGCGAAACGGTGCCGAAGGATGCTAGAGAGCGGCTGCGAAAAAAGCGTTAACCGGCAGCGGCAGCTTTCCGCAGCAGGCCGCCGGTAACGGGCGCCTTGACGCCTGTCGTCGCGGGAAAAGTGAGCGGCAGTCCCCGCAGGGACCGCACGGCGAGATACCCCCAGGCCTCGGCCTCCATGCTGTCGCCGTTGAGATCGACCGTCTCGGCGGCAACGACCTCCGCGCCCTCGACCTCAGCAAGCGCCGCAAGATCGCCCATGATCACGCGGTTGAGCCGGCCGCCGCCGCACACGACATAGAGCTTCGGCCGCTCCGGCAGGTGGCGGGCGGAACGCAGGATGGCCGCGGCGGTGACATGCGCCAGCGTGCGCGCACCGTCCTCAAGGCTCGCATCGGCTCCTTCCGGCGGGCGAAAATCGTTGCGGTCGAGCGAGCGGCGTACCGGATCGGTAAAGAAGGCATGGCCGAGATAGCGGTCCGCAAGCGCGGCATCGACCCGCCCCTCCGAGGCGATCATGCCGCCCTGATCGTAGGGAATGCCGGCATGGGCCTCGACCCACTGGTCGATCAGCGTGTTGCCCGGCCCGCTGTCGAAGGCGACGATATCGCCGCCGCTGCCGATGAAGGTGAGATTGGAGATGCCGCCGATATTGACTAAGACGACGGCCTTGCCGGCGGACCGGGAGAGGCCGGCGGCAAGCGCCGCGTGATAGGCGGGGATGAGCGGCGCGCCCTGCCCGCCATGCACCATGTCGTTCGCCCGCATGTCGTAGACGGTATCGATGCCGGTTTCCCGGGCGAGAAGCGCGCCGTCGCCCAATTGGACGGTCAGCGCCTCGTCGGGCCGGTGCAGCACCGTCTGGCCGTGAAAGCCGATGACGTCGATATCGGAAGGCGCAAGGTCGTTTTCCGCAAGGAATGCCCGCACCGCCTCGGCATGACGAAGGGTCAGCTCCCGCTCGATCCCGGCAAGATCACCCGGCCGCTCGTCCCGCTTGCCGATTGCCTTGGCCGTTTCCAGCGCGGCCTGCAGCCGGCGGCGAAAGGCGGCGTCGTAGGGCCGCCCCATGGAAGGACCGCGTTCCACCACGGCTTCGCCATCCGTGCGCACCAGCGCCACGTCGATGCCGTCGAGGCTCGTGCCGCTCATCAGACCGATCGCCGTCCGCATAACCGTCATTCCATCTGCTCCAGACTCACTTTTGGAGTGATCATGTCCGCTAAAGATGATAAACGCCGCCCCGAAACAATCCCACCAGAGAAGACAGGCCATGTCCGAATTCAAATCCGATTTCCTTCGCACGCTCAAGGAGCGCGGCTTCATCCACCAGATTTCCGATGAAACCGGCCTCGACGACCTCCTCGCCAAGGAAACCGTGACGGCCTATATCGGCTTCGACCCGACGGCGCCCAGCCTTCATGCCGGCGGCCTCATCCAGATCATGATGCTGCATTGGTTCCAGCAGACCGGCCATCGGCCGATCTCGCTGATGGGCGGCGGCACCGGCATGGTCGGCGACCCGTCGTTCAAGGACGAGGCGCGCCAGCTCCTGACGCCGGACACGCTGAACGCCAACATCGCCGGCATCAAGAAGGTCTTCTCCAACTACCTGACCTATGGCGACGGCGCGAAGGACGCGCTGATGATCAACAATGCCGACTGGCTGCTCGGCATCAACTACCTCGAATTCCTGCGCGATGTCGGCCGGCATTTCTCGGTCAACCGGATGCTGGCCTTCGACAGCGTGAAGACGCGGCTGGAACGGGAGCATTCCCTGTCCTTCCTCGAATTCAACTACATGATCCTCCAGGCCTACGACTTCGTCGAACTGTCGAAGCGCCACGGCTGCCGCCTGCAGATGGGCGGCTCGGACCAGTGGGGCAACATCATCAACGGCATCGACCTCGGCCACCGCATGGGCACGCCGCAGCTCTATGCCCTCACCTCGCCGCTGCTGACCACGTCCTCCGGCGCCAAGATGGGCAAGTCGCTCTCCGGCGCCGTCTGGCTGAACCCGGAAATGCTGTCGGCCTACGACTTCTGGCAGTACTGGCGCAACACGGAAGACGCGGACGTCTCGCGCTTCCTCAAGCTCTACACGACGCTGCCGATGAACGAGATCGCCCGCCTTTCCGCGCTCGGCGGAGCCGAGATCAACGAGGTGAAGAAGATCCTCGCGACGGAAGTGACGGCCATGCTGCACGGCCGGCAGGCCGCCGAACAGGCCGCCGAAACCGCCCGCAAGACCTTCGAGGAAGGCGCAATCGCCGAAAACCTGCCGTCGGTCGATGTCTCAACCGCTGAACTGGAAGCCGGCATCGGCCTGCTGACGCTCGTCGTGAAGGCCGGCCTTGCCGCCTCCAACGGCGAAGCACGCCGCCACGTCCAGGGCGGCGCGGTGCGTATCAACGACGTCGCGGTCTCCGACGAGCGCCGCGCCATCGGCACCGCCGACGTTTCCGCCGATGGCGTGATCAAGCTGTCGCTCGGCAAGAAGAAGCACATCCTCGTGCGTCCGGCCTGAGCCTCGCAACGATCATGAAAAATTGAGGCCGCCTCCGGGCGGCCTTTTTCATTGAAACTCGAAGATATTGCGGAAGACGCCGGGGGCGATGATCGACAGCGGGTTGATGGTGAGGTTCGGCTTGTCGAAGGGACCGGAAAGCTTGAAGGTGATGCCGATCAGGCCGCGGTCGTTACCGTTGCCGAGGATCAGGCCGATCAGCGGGAGTTCGGCAAAGAGCCGGTTGAGGCCGTAGGCGGGCATGAAGGTGCCGGTCATTTCCGTCTGGCCGCTCGCATCGCGCACCGTGCCCTGGAAGGTGGCGCCAACCATGTCGCCGCGCACCACGCCGTTGGCGAGGCTGAGCGCGCCGCCGCCCGCGCGAACCTGCGCGAAGCCGCGCGAGAACTTCACCGCGCTGACGTCGATCTCGCGGCGCACGGCGTCGTTGAGGCTGCGTCCGCCATCCCCGGCAGGCGTCGATACCAGCGAGCGGAGCCGCTCTTCGCCGACAAGCGAGAAGTTGCGGATATCGACCGAGCCGAGCCAGCCGTCATCCGCCTCGCGCAGCCGGACATTGAGGAGCCCCCCCTGCATATGACGGTAGACATCCGCGAACCGCGCGACCGCGCCGGCATCGCCGCTGGTCAACTGGATGACGCCGCCGCCGTCCCGCGCAAGCTGCCCCACCACCGGCGCACCGCCGGATGTCATGGCCGAGAGGTCGAGCGCCGAGATGCGCCCGCCGGCCGTGGCGTAGCGGAAAGCGACATTGGCAAGGCTCTCGCCGTTGAAGCCGACCGCACGCGCAAGATTGGCCTCGACCGTCATCCCCTGCTTGCCGGCTCCTGAGCCGGCGCTGCCGCCCGTCTGGTTCTTGAGGCGCGCCAGCACCTGGCGGATATCGGCGGCCTCACCATCGGCCACCACAGAATACCCCGCCTTGCCGCGCGCGATCTTCAGCCGGAACCGGTCGTTGGCCGAAAGCCGCACCGTGGAGAAATTCGCCGAATCGAGCGCCGCGCCGCGGAAGGCAAGATCGCCCGAAACGCTGAAACCGTCGCCGGCAAAGCGGAAATCGGAGATGCGCGTGACACCGTCGCCGGTCTCCGCCGTCAGCGTCACCTTGCCGCCGATGCCCGCGCCCTTCGTCCAGCCGATCCACGGAATGGAGACGGCCGCGCCGGTGACATCGGCCTCCACGGTCCTCGGCCCGTCGCCTTCCTGCTCCAGCCGCACGTCGATCTCGCCCTCCAGCACGTCCTCCAGCCCCGGAAGCAGCTTGCGGCGATCCCGGTTGTCGAGCGTGCCGGACAGGGTCGTCCTGCGCGGGATATCGGATGTCTTGTCGACGGGCTGGATCAGTTCGAGATTGAGCGTCACGCCGTCTATGTTCGCCTTGGCGTCGAGATCGGCCATCTTCGGATCGATGGCCAGCAGGCCGCGCAGGCCGGTTACCGTGCGCCCGGCAATGGGCTTGCGCACATCCACGTCGTCCAGCGTCAGGGCCGCGGTCCATTGCGGCGGCGGCGGATTGTGCGCGGCGACGATGCCGAAATGCGCCTTCACCTTCGCCTGCACCTGCCCGTTGAAATCCTCCGGCACGAAGCCCGTCGCCGGAAGCGCGCGGATAGGACGGTAGGTGACCAGCTCGGCGATGGCGTCGGCATTGCCGGCGACGTCGATATCCATGTCCGCCATCAGCGGCTTTTCGTAGTTGCTGGGCAGGACGAAGGTGCCGCCGGTCAGCGCAACGGTGCGTCCCGAGGGGAAATAGGCCGTGCCGCCGGTGATGCCGATCTCCGTGACGGGGCCGCGCAGGCGGAACGTCCCGGAGGTATCGCGCAGCGGCGGTATCTCCCCGGCGACGTTCATGCGCGCGCCCTCGATATCGAAGTCGATCTTCAGCTCGTCCGCCGTCAGGCGCATCGGCACGCCCGGCACGCGCTCGCGCCCCTCGGCAAGGTAGAATTCGATGCGGCCATTGGTGACGGTGCCGCCAAAAATGTTGCGGATGACCCAGCTTCGCGCCGTCTTGGCCAGCCAGAAGGGCCAGAACTGCTTGACCGCGGCCGATTGCAGCTTGCTGGCGATCATCACGAAGCTCACCTCCGGCTCGCGTTCGCCGAAGCGCATGGCGAGCGAGCCGGCGACATTGCCCTTCTCGCTCGAAACAGCCATTTCCTCGAAATGCAGGCTCTTCGTCGCCGGCAGGTAGTAGCCGTTGACCTTGGCGTCGAAGCGGATCGGATCCTCCGTGGAATCGACCGGCCGGCTGATGGCGTTGCTGAAGAGCAGCTCGATGGCGAATCCCTTGTCCGGCTTGTCGGAAATCCGGTCGAGATCGACAAGACCGCCGGTAAAGGGAAAATGCGACTGGCCGACGCTGGCATTCGTCGAGACCAGCTCGATGGACCCCTTGTCGAAATTGTAGCTCGCCTTCACCGAGGAGGGACGAAGCTCCGCCGCGATCCCGTCGCCATAGACCGCGCCGGCAGCGAAACTGAAATCGGCGGACAGTTCGGGTGCCGCTCCCTCGATCTCCCGCCGCGCGCCGACCGAGATATCGACCGTCGTGTCGAGCCCCGCGTGAACCGCCCCTTCCGGCGTATGGCTGAGCAGGAAATCGCCGAGGGCGACGTTGCGGATCGTGCCCTCCATCGCGCGGACGGCGTCGCCGCCGGTCCTTGCCACCAGGTCGATTGCGCCCTCCCGCCCGTCGAGCGAGAACGTGCCCTCGATCCCCATGGTGCCTTCCCTGTCGCGGGAGAACTGGAGACTGGTGATGGACAGCAGGACAGGCCGCCCGCCCGCTCCCTGGAAGGTCGCGCCCAGATCGGAAATGCTGACGGTCTGCATGCCGTTGGCGTCGATCAGGCGGTCGATGCCGTCCAGCCGCTCGAAAGTGGTCTCCAGATAGTCCGGCATGTCCGAGATGCGCAGGGACGCAAGGTCGAGCGGCCTGCTCTTGGGCAGGAGCGTCGCATTGAACATGACGCCCTCCACATCGAGCCGTGAAACGGCGATATGGCCGGTAACAAGCGCCACGGGATCGAGCACGATGCCGACCGCCTCGGTCGTCGCCAGTTCCTTGCCCGATTCGACCTCGACGATCCGCACGTCCTCCGCCTTGAGGGCAAAGCCGTTGAGGCCGGAAAGACGCAGCACCGTATGGTCGACCGACGCGCGATAGCGCGGCCCCAGCCCCTGGTTGAGCGCAGCAACGGCGCGGGCATTGAGCGTGCTGTCGAAAAGCCCGGTCTCGACGAGACCGATGACGAGGGCGCCGAGGAACAGGACGAGCGCGACGGCGGCGGCGGCGATGCGGAAGAGAATGCCGGCGCGGCTCGCCTGCGCGGCATGCAGGACGATAGGTTCGTGGGCCTGCGCGGAAGGCAGGGCATGCAGCGGAACGATGTCCTTTCTGCGGAACACGACCTTGTCGCCGCGGATTTCCTCCATCTCGCGTCCGTTTCCTCTGCCCTTGCGCCGCGTTATCCCACGAAATCGCCGCCAGCCATCCGCTCGCCGCTGGACGATTCTGCCTGCCACTATATATGCGGGAAGCCGGGTCCTTGACTCAAAAAGCCGGCCAAAGAAAGGAAATCCCATGGCAGAACTGGCCCCGGGCGTCGAAGCTCCGGATTTCACCCTTCCGCGCGACGGCGGCGGCACGCTTTCGCTGTCCGGTTTTCGCGGCCGTCCCGTCGTACTCTTCTTCTATCCCAAGGACGACACGGAAGGCTGCGCGACGGAAGCCAAGGATTTCACCGCAGCGAAGGCCGATTTCGACGCAGCGGGCGTTGCGCTCGTCGGCCTTTCGCCCGATCCCGTGAAGAAGCACGACAAGTTCGTCAAGAAACACGATCTCGGCGTGCCGCTCGCCTCGGATGAAGGCCTCCAGACGCTGGAAGCCTATGGCGTATGGAAAGAAAAAAGCATGTACGGCCGCACCTATATGGGCGTGGAGCGCACGACCATGCTCATCGACGCGAATGGCAGGATCGCCGAAATCTGGCCGAAGGTGAAGGTCAAGGGCCATGTCGAGGCCGTGCTTGAAGCTGCCAGAAAACTTTAAAGACACCTGACAAGGCATTGCGATAATGGAATTACCGCATATCGAAAGCCTGCGCGGCGGCGCAACGGCGGCCATCATCGCCGCCGACCTCGACCTGAAGACGGCGCTGGCGCAGGAGACGGCGCGGCGCTGGTTCGCCCGCACCCTCTCGATGCGCTCGCCGCGCGACCCCGCGCTGCCGCCCCGGCCCGGCCGCCCGGAGAAGCCGGAACTCATTCCGCCAAAGCATATGAAGAAGCGCTCGCTGCACACGCTGAAGGGCCGTATCGCGCTTCTCCACGCCCTCGCCCACATCGAGCTGAACGCCGTGGACCTCGCGCTCGATATCGTCGCGCGTTTCACCACCGAGCGCGTGCCGCATTCCTTCTTCGACGGCTGGATGCAGGTCGCCTTCGAGGAGGCCAAGCACTTTCGCCTGGTGCGCGAGCGCCTGCGCGACCTCGGCGCGGACTACGGCGACGTTCCCGCCCATGACGGGCTGTGGCAGGCGGCGCATGACACGCGCAACGACCTGACCGCGCGCCTTGCCGTGGTGCCGCTGATCCTGGAGGCGCGCGGCCTCGACGTAACGCCCGCCCTGCAGGCGAAGATGCGCGAGACCGGAGACCACGCCAGCGCCGAAGTGCTCGACATCATCTACAACGACGAGAAAGGCCATGTGGCGGTGGGCGCCAAGTGGTTCCGCTTCCTCTGCGCCCGCGAGAAGAAGGACCCGGCCGCCACGTTCAAGGACCTCGTCCGCAGCAATTTCCGCAGCCCGCTGAAGCCGCCCTTCAACGATGTCGCCCGGGCCGAAGCCGGCCTGACGCCCTCCTTCTACCGTTCGCTCGTCTCCGTGAGTCAGAGCTGATATTTCGCGGCGGAATCGCACAACTCAAGGCTTTGTTAACCCTAACAATGTGTAATCCTCCCATACGAGACCAGCAGAATCGGTCGGGGAGTCATCGGTGGCGGAGCGTTCTGAAAACCGCGTCTTTGGAAAGCGTGCGCAGCAGCATGTCGTGATTCTGGCAAGCGGCGACAAAATCCGCCACATGACCGTCCGACCGTGGATGGTCGCGGTCGGCTTCTGCTTTGCCGGCATGTTCACGGTCGGCTATCTCGCCGCAACATCCTACCTCGTGCTGCGCGACGACCTGATCGGCGCCACCATGGCGCGCCAGGCCCGCATGCAGCACGACTACGAGGATCGCATCTCCGCGCTGCGCGCCCAGGTCGACCGCGTCACCAGCCGCCAGCTCCTCGACCAGCAGGTCGTCGAGGGCAAGGTGGAGAAGCTGATGCAGCAGCAACTCGCCCTCTCCGAACGCCACGGCAAGCTCGACGCGCTGCTCAACCGCGCGGAAGGCAGCGGCGTGGACACCCCGGACACTATCCCCCTGCCCGACGAAAAGCCGCCGATCGGCGAACGCCGCGCCGATGCCGCCGGCGCAATCGACGCCATCATGGGCATCGCGCCGCAAAAGACGACGCAGCTCGCCTATGCCGCAACGGGCGAATCGGTCGCCGACCGGGCCGACCGTCTGTTTTCCCGCGTCACCCTGTCGCTCAAGGGCCTCGAACACGAACAATTGAACCGCATCCAGTCCCTGACGGCCGGCGCGTCGGAGCAGGCGGACGCCATTCAGGCCATCCTGCGCCGCACCGGCTTCGAGGTCGCCGAGGGCGCTGCGCCCGAAACCGAATCGGATACGGCCATGGGCGGCCCGTTCGTGGAGCCGATGGACCCCAGCGATCCCTTCGACGCCTCGATCAACGATCTCGACCTTGCGCTGGAGCGCCTCGACACCGCTCGCCGCACCGCGCGAAAACTGCCCTTCGGCAATCCTTCGCCGCAAAGCAGCATCACCAGCCGCTTCGGCAACCGCACAGACCCGTTCCTCGGACGCCTGGCGCTGCATGCCGGCATCGATTTCCGCGTCTCGACGGGCACGCAGGTCCGCTCGACCGGCGCGGGCACGGTGGTCGTCGCCGGGCGCAACGGCGGCTACGGCAACATGGTCGAGATCGACCATGGCAACGGCCTGACGACGCGCTACGCCCATCTTTCCCGGGTTCTCGTCAAGGTCGGCGACCATCTGGAAGCCGCCGATCCGGTCGGCCTTTCCGGCACGACGGGCCGCTCGACCGGGCCGCACCTGCACTACGAGGTGCGCCGTAACGGCAAGGCGGTCGACCCCATGCGCTTCCTCACCGCGGGCATGAAACTGACCACCTACATGGATTGACGTAACGCAAGGCGAGAGGCCTTCCCGCGCCCAAATCATCCCTCAGGCGCTTCAAATCGCTGAGGGATTTACCAAATTCGCTGATTTCCTTGACTTTCCGGCACTTTCGGCATATCTGCGCTGCATCCTCGCGGCAACTTGGCCGCTAACTCATTGCGTTCGCAAGAACCGAAACGGAAACAGTTTTCCCTTTGACCACTTTTGCTGATCTTGGCCTGAGCCCGAAAGTCCTGTCCGCCGTCACGGATGCGGGATACACGATCCCCACCCCGATCCAGGCTGGCGCCATCCCGCCGGCGCTCGCCCGGCGCGACATTCTCGGCATCGCCCAGACGGGCACCGGCAAGACGGCTTCCTTCGTGCTGCCCATGCTGACGCTGCTCGAAAAGGGCCGCGCCCGCGCCCGCATGCCGCGCACGCTCATCCTGGAGCCGACGCGCGAACTCGCCGCGCAGGTGGCGGAAAACTTCGAGAAATACGGCAAGAACCACAAGCTGAACGTCGCCCTTCTCATCGGCGGCGTTTCCTTCGACGAACAGGACCGCAAGCTGGAGCGCGGCGCGGACGTGCTGATCTGCACCCCCGGCCGCCTGCTCGACCACACCGAGCGCGGCAAGCTGCTGATGACCGGCGTCGAGATTCTCGTCATCGACGAAGCCGACCGCATGCTCGACATGGGCTTCATCCCGGATATCGAGCGCATCGCCAAGCTCATCCCCTTCACGCGCCAGACGCTGTTCTTCTCGGCCACCATGCCGCCGGAAATCCAGAAGCTGGCCGACCGCTTCCTGCAGAACCCGGAGCGGATCGAGGTGGCCCCGCCCTCCTCCACCGCCAAGACCGTGACGCAGCGCCTCGTCGCCACGCATGGCAAGGATTATGAGAAGCGCTCGACGCTGCGCGACCTCATCCGCGCGCAGGAAGACCTGAAGAACGCCATCATCTTCTGCAACCGCAAGGTCGACGTTGCCGATCTCTTCCGTTCGCTCGACCGCCACGGCTTCTCCGTCGGCGCGCTGCATGGCGACATGGACCAGCGGGCCCGCACGACGATGCTGGCCAACTTCAAGGAAAACAAGCTCACGCTTCTCGTGGCCTCCGACGTCGCCGCCCGCGGCCTCGACATCCCGGATGTAAGCCACGTCTTCAACTTCGACGTCCCGATCCATGCCGAGGACTATGTCCACCGCATCGGCCGCACCGGCCGTGCCGGCCGCTCGGGCGCCGCCTTCACCCTCGTCTCCAAGCGCGACGGAAAGTTCGTCGATGCCATCGAAAAGCTGATCGATCAGAAGATCGAATGGCTGAGCGGCGGTATCGAGGACCTGCCGCAGCAGGCTGAGAGCGAGGAGCGCGAACGCCCCCGTAATGGTCGCGATCGCGGCGGTCGTGACCGCGACCGTGATCGTTCCCGCGGCCGTAACAAGGGCGAAGCCCGCGTTACGGAAACCCGCACAGAGACCAGCGAGACCGAAGAGAAGGTGGACGTCGTGAAGGCTGAACGCAAGGCGGAAGGGCGGCCGCAGAATCCCGCTCGCAATCCGCGGGCCGCAAACCATGCAGCGCCGCGCCCGGCGAACGACGACAGCCGTGACCGCCGCAACCGTTACCGCCGCGACGAAGATGACGGCCCGACGCCGCTCGGCTTCGGCGACGAGGTTCCGGCCTTCATGCTGATCGCCGGCAAGGCCTGATCCGACCCAATGTCCATTCCAGGCATCGATGTGCCAGGCCTCGGTTGCGGCCTGGCCATTTTGCGTGAGGGCAGGCTTCTGCTCTACCGGCGCCTGCGCGCGCCCGAAGCCGGTTCGTGGAACATCGTCGGCGGCAAGGTCGATCATATGGAACGCACCATCGATTCCGCCCGCCGCGAGGCGGAGGAGGAATCGGGGCTGCGCATCGGCGCGGTCGAGCTTCTCTGCATTTCCGAACAGATCATCGAGGACGAGCGCCAGCACTGGCTCTCGCTCATCTATGTGACGGAGGATTTTGCCGGCGAAGCGCGGGTCATGGAGCCGGAAAAGCTGCCCGAATTCGGCTGGTTCGCACTGGATGACCTGCCCTCGCCGCTGTCGCGCTTCGCGGCGCATGCCGTGAAGGCGCTACGCGAGCGTCACTTGGCCCTGAGCGCCGCCTCGTAGGCGCGGCGCACCCAGATGCCCATCTCGTCCAGATCGTCGAAGGCTTCATCCGGGATCGACCAATAGGGCATCTTCACCGGCTTGCCCTTCTTGCCCTCGTAGAACCATTGCCGGCTGCCCGCCGCCTCGAAATCCGGCCCGCTCTGTACATCGGCCTTCAGCAGAATCTCGCCATCCACTTCGAGCGCGAGGATGCGGCCCTCGTGATAGATGCCCTTGCCGCCGAACATGCGCTTGATCGTCACCGGCCCCAGCGCCTGGAACATTTCCTCGATCGCATCCCGATCCATGCCTAGTCCCTCAGAACGCCGCCGGCGGCCACCACGGCCTCGGGCGTGTCGACATCGATATGCGCCGCCTCGCCGATCTCCACATCCACGATATCCAGCCCGGCGCTCTCCACGATATGCCGCGCGCCGACATCGCCCTCAAGCTGGAGGATGGCGGCGAAGGTCGAGCGCGGCAGGATGACGGGGTTGCCCCGCTTGCCGCCCGAAACCGCCCGCACGATGGCATGCCCGCCCGCCGCCGCGAAGGCGTCCAGCAGCCGGCGCATATCGGCCCCGGTGACGTGCGGCATATCCGCCAGCATCACCGCGACACCGTCGCAGCCCGGCCCGAGCGCCGAAACGCCGGCGCGCAGCGATGTGGACATGCCCTGCGCAAAATCGGGGTTGCGCACGATATCGATCTTGAGGCCGGCAAGCGCCGCCTCGATCTCCTCGGCGCGGTGCCCCGTCACCACCAGAACCCGCGACGGTCTTGCCGCCAGCGCGGCCTCGCTCGTGCGGCGAACGAGCGCCTCGCCATCGAAGGCCGCAAGCAGCTTGTGGCTGCCCTGCATGCGGCTGGCGCGTCCTGCGGCCAGCACCAGCGCGGCCACGGAAAGCGGACGCTCCGGCGCACGCAGATCACGCGGCTGCGGCCGGCTCGGGATTTCGCTGAGAAGGCCGCCAACGCCCATGCCCGTGATCTCCTGCGGCCCCGGTTTCTCCCCGGCAAAGATGCGGGCGAGCACCCAGTCGAAGCCGTTTTCCTTGGGGCTGCGCGCGCAGCCCGGCGCGCCAAGCACCGGCACCGTCCCCACGCGCCCCAGAACCAGCAGGTTGCCGGGATCGACCGGCATACCGACATGCTCGACCACGCCGCCAGCGCCGCGAATGGCGGCAGGGATCACGTCATTGGCATCCGTCACCGCCGAAGCGCCGAAGACGACGACCACGTCGTTCTCTCCAACAGCACGGCGGATGGCATCGGCAACGGCCTCCGCCCGATGCGGCACCCGCGTTTCGCCGGTCACGCTGCTGCCCGATGGATGCAGGCGCTGTTCGAAAAGCCGGCGGGTCTTGTCCATGACCGAGGCCTTCAGGCTCGGCAGTTCCGTCGCGACGAGGCCGACGCGATGGGCGGTGAAGGGTTTGACCTCCAGCGCCCGGCTCGACGCCAAAACCGCCGCCGCCTTGCGGGCGAGCGCATCCGGCACCGCAAGCGGAATGATCTTGATGGTCGCCACCATGTCGCCTTCCGCCACGCCGGCATGGTCCGGCAGGGTGGCGATGGTGATGGCGGGGTCGATACGGTTGAAGCGATCGATCCCCGCGCGATCCACGACGAAGAGACCGTTGGCCCCGGCATGAAGATTGATGCGGCCGGTCGCGGACGGCGTGAAGGTCAGGTGATCGGGCGCGATGGCCGCGGCGATCAGCCCCGCCGCCTCGTCCTCTCCGATATCCCCTTCCTCGAGCCGCACCGCAATGACCGTCGAAACGCCGGCCGCCGCGAGCGCCGCCCGGTCCTCCTCCGTCACCTCATGCCCCTTGTGCAACGACAGGCCCTCGGCGCGCACGCCATGCGCCAGCCGCGCACCGACCGCCTCGGCAGCGGGGATTTCCCCGAAAATCATGGCGCAGCCCCGCGCAGCGGTCGGCGGCGCAGATGTGCGATGATATCGGCCAGAATGGAAACGGCGATCTCGGCCGGGCTTGCCGCACCGATATCGAGGCCGATGGGGGCGGATATCCGCGCGATTTCACCCTCGCCATGCCCCAGCGCCGTCAGGCGTTCGACGCGCTTGGCATGGGTCTTCCGGCTGCCGAGCGCGCCGACATAGAAGCAGCCCGACGAAAGCGCCTGCGACAGCGGAAAGTCGTCGACCTTGGGATCGTGCGTAACGGCGACCAGCGCCGTATAGGCGTCGAGCGGCCGGGCTTTCAGCACATCTTCCGGCCAGTCCGCGACAAGATCGATGCCGGCGAAGCGCTCCTCGGTGGCAAAGGCCGTGCGCGGATCGACGACGGTGATGTCGAAGCCGGCGACCTTCGCCATCTGCGCCAGCGCCTGACTGATATGCACCGCGCCGATGGCGACGATGCGGGCGGGCGGCAGGTGGACGTTGAGGAAGAATTTCCGGTCCTCCACCTCGGCCACGCCGGACTTGCCGGAGCGGAATGCGCCTTCGACCGCCGCACCGAGCGGCCCGGCCACGGGGTCGCCCTCGCAGATCACACGGTCCCGGCCATCCCCGAGGTCCGTGAGGTGAATGACGGCGCGGCGCGCGGCGCGCTCCCTGTTCAGCTTGCGCAGGAGATACGGATCCATCAGCCCACCCGTTCCACATAGACGCGGATGCGCCCGCCGCAGGAAAGGCCGACGCGCCATGCCGTCTCGTCGGCAACGCCGAATTCCAGCATACGCGGCTCCCCGTCCCCGATCACCTCCATCGCCTCGCCGATGACCGCGCCCTCCACGCAGCCGCCGGAGACGGAGCCATGAAAATTACCCTCCCCGTCGATGACCAGATGGCTGCCGACAGGACGGGGGGCCGAGCCCCAGGTCTCGACCACGGTGGCGAGCGCCACCATGCGCCCGTCGTCCATCCAGCGTTCCGCGATGGTCAAAGGGTCGAGTGTGTCGTTCATGTCCATCTTTTCCTCCTCATGCGGCCGGCAGGAAGCGGCGCGGGTCTCCCGCCCCGCGTCGCGCCTCGCCGGAAAGCGCGGCCACCAGATCCGCCATGGCCGCCAGATTGTGGACCGGGCGCAGCTCGTCCACATGCGGCAGCATCGCCCTCACCCCGCGCGCCCGCGCTTCGAATCCCTCGAAGCGCAAGAGCGGATTGAGCCAGACGAGCCGCCGGCAGGAACGATGCAGCCGGTCCATTTCCTTTTCAAGCAGATCGATACCCTCGCGCTCCAGCCCATCGGTGATGAGCAGCACCACCGCGCCCTGCCCCAGCACGCGGCGCGACCAGAGCCGGTTGAATTCCTTCAGCGTCTCGCCGATGCGCGTGCCGCCCGACCAGTCCGTCACCGACTGGCTGCACGCCTCGACGGCAAGATCGGGATCGCGATGGCGCATGGCCCGCGTGACATTGCTGAGCCGCGTGCCGAACAGGAAGGCGTGGACACGGCGGGTTTCGCCGAGCGCATGGAGGAAATGCAGGAAGATGCGGGTGTACTGGCTCATGGAGCCGGAAATATCCGCCAGAACGACGAGCGGCGGATGCACCGTCTTCGGCTCGCGGTGGCGCGGCAGGATCAGCGCGCCGCCGGTACGCATGGCATGGCGCATCGTGGCGCGGGCATCGATGGCGACGGGGCGGTTGCTGCGGCGGAAACGGCGTGTGCGCACCTCGTCCATCGGCAGCACGAGATTGGCGAGCGCGCGCTTGGCCTCGGCAAGTTCCGCCGCACTCATCTGGGCAAAATCGGTCTTGCGCAGCAATTCGCTGCCGGAGGCGGTGAAGCGTGCGTCGATCTCGATATCCGGCTCGTCGCGCTCCTTGCGCTCGTCCTGCCGCCCGCCGAAGAGCGCGTCGGAAACCCGCGTTTCCCCCGCCTTGCGCTTTTCCCGCTCCTCATGCCGCGTCACGACCGGCGACATCAGCGCGATCATTTTCCCGACGAGATCGCGCGAGCGCCAGAACAGGCGGAACGCCTCGTCGAAGACCGCATCGTCCTCATGGCGCTTGACCAGCGTCGCGTGGAGCGCGATGTAGAATTCCTCCCGGTCGCCGATGCCGATGGCCTGCACGGCCTCGATGGCATCCGTGACGGCCGCCGGACCGAGGCGCAGGCCCGCCTTGCGCAGCACGCGGGCGAAATGCACGATATTGTCGGCGAGCCGTCCGTCCATGCCGCTGCCCACCGTCATCGCTATCCCGCCGCTGCCAGATCGGCTTTCACATCATCGAGCAGCTTGCGGCCTTCCGCGCCCTCGATGCGGGCAATGTCGTCCTGATATTTCAGGAGCGTACCGAGCGTGTCGGACACCGTCTCCGGGTCGAGCGCCACGCGGTCGAGTTCGGTGAGCGCCGTCGCCCAGTCGATGGTTTCAGCGACACCGGGATTCTTGAACAGGTCGAACCCGCGCAGCTTCTGCACATAGGCAACGATCTGCTGCGAGAGCGTGGCGTTGCAGCCCGGCACCTTGCGGCGGATGATCTCCAGCTCCTGCGCGGCGGCCGGATAATCCACCCAATGATAGAGGCAGCGCCGCTTCAGCGCGTCGTGGACCTCGCGCGTGCGGTTCGTCGTGATGATGACGATGGGCGGTTCAGTGGCGCGGATCGTGCCGAGTTCCGGCACCGTCACCTGGAAATCGGACAGGACCTCCAGAAGAAACGCCTCGAAGGCCTCATCGGTACGGTCGAGTTCGTCGATAAGGAAGACGGGCGCGCGGCCATCCGGCGAGGACAGGGCCTGCAGCACCGGGCGGCGGATCAGGTAGCGCTCGGAGAAGATATCGGCCTCGATGCGGCCGCGGTCGGTGGTGCCGGAGGCTTCGGCGAGGCGGATTTCCAGCATCTGCGCCGGATAGTTCCACTCATAGACCGCCGAGGAGATATCGAGGCCCTCGTAACATTGCAGGCGGATCAACGGCCGGTCGAGCGCGGCGGCGAGCACCTTGGCGATCTCCGTCTTGCCGACGCCGGCCTCGCCCTCCAGAAAGAGCGGCCGCTTCATGCGCAGCGAAAGGAAGAGTACGGTGGCGAGCGCGCGGCCGGCGAGATAATTGCCCGCCGCCAGCATCTCCACGGTTTCGTCGATGGATTGCGGGATTGTTCCGCGATGATAGGGCACGCCGTTCCTCCACTCCGGAGGATGAACTTATAGCGCCCGGTAGCCCCGGTCCATATAAAGAAGCGCCGGTTTCTGCTCGCCGAAGGAAATGCCCATCACCTCGCCGATCAGCACCATATGCGTCGCCATGACCCGGAAATCGACCAGCCGGCAATCGAAGGCGGCAAGCGCATCCGTCAGCACGGGCGCACCCGTCACCAGCTCCTGCCAGTTGCCCATGGAAAAGCGTTCTTCAGAGGTCAGCAAGGGATTGCGGCCGGAAAAGGCATTAGCCAGATCGATCTGATCGGCCGAAAGCGTATTAAGCGCAAAGCGCCCGCTCTTCTCGAAAATCGCGTTCTTCGGATTGGAGGCGTTGACGCAGGCCAGCACCATCGCCGGATTGTCGGACACCGAGCAGGCCGCGGTGATCGTCACGCCGCGCTTCTCGCCCTCATGTGCCGTCGTCACGATCTGCACATGGCCGGCATAACGGCTCATGGCATCCCGGTAGAGCGACGAGTCCACGACCAACCTGTCCAACACGGCATTCTCCTTTGACACAGGTGATACATGGCGAAAATGAAGAAAAATGTAACCCCCGAAGTCGAATTTTCCTGTCTTGCCAGAGACAAAGGGGATTTCGCGCGGATAATTCCCTTTGACGCCCGAGGACCGATCCTTACAAAGGCTTGGTCGAGACCGATGGATCGAGGATGAAAACCACTCTCAGCGCCAGCCTCATCGCAGCCGCCGTGCTCGCCGCCACGCCTGCGGTCGCCGCCGGCCTTACCTTCGCCGTCGTCGCGCCGAAGGACGGGCCGCTCGCGATCCTCGGCCAGCAGGTACGCGACGGTGCGCGTTTCGCAGCCGAGGCGAATGGCGATACGGTGGTCGAAATCACGGAAGCTTGCGACGAGACGGATGGCGACGGCATCGCCAAGGCCATCCTCGCCGCCGATGCGACGGCAGCCGTGGGTTTTCTCTGCACGGAAGGGCTTTCCGCCTCCCTGCCGGCGCTTGCCGAGGCGAACGTGCCGGCCGTCACTCTCTCCGTCCGCTCCGGCATTCTCATGGAAGATGCGCTGAAAAAGGGCTGGCCGCTCTTCCGCCTTGCCCCCGGCCCGAAGGCGGAGGCCGAAAAGGCCGTCGAGATCATCACCCGCGACTGGAAGTCCGAGCCTTTCGCGCTCATCGATGACGGCACGATCCACGCCCGCGAGCTTGTCGAGACGGTGCGGCTGAAGCTGGAAGAGGTCGGCATGAAAGCCACCTTCGTCGACACCTACCGGCCGGCGCAGGAACAACAGATCACCCTCGTCCGCCGCCTTGCGAAAACGGGCGTCACGCGCGTCTTCATCGGCGGCGACCGCACGGATGCCGCCGTGATCGTCCGCGACGCCAAGGCAGAAAAGGCGGGTTTCACCCTGCTCGGCGGCGAGGCCTTGACCGGCGCGGACCCGCTGGTGCCGATGACGGAGGGTGTGCAAGCCATCGCGTTGCCGGATTACCGGACATTGCCTGAAGGGCAGCCCGTCGCGGCGGCGATGAAGGAAAAGGGCATCGTCGCGGAAGGCTACGTGCTGCCGGCCCATGCCGCCGTGACCGCGCTGGCGGCCGCCGCCGCGCAGGGCAGCGACCTAGCGCAGGCGCTGGCAGGCGGCAGTTTCGCAACGGCCATCGGCCCCCTCGCCTTCGGCGCGGACCGGGAATTGAAGCAGAATCCCTATCGCCTGCTCGTCTGGCGCGCCGGCGCGTTCGTGCCGGCGGATATGGAGGGCGATTGATGGCGACCGGCCCGAAAAACCGCATCACCGACGTCGCCGGCCTCAAGGTCGGCAACGCCACCGATCCTGCGCTGCGCTCGGGCGTCACGGTCGTTCTCTGCGACGAACCCGCGACGGCCGCCGTGCAGGTGCTCGGCGGCGCGCCGGGAACGCGCGAGACGGACCTGCTGGAGCCGCACAACACCGTGCAGACGGTGGATGCGCTGGTGCTGTCCGGCGGCTCGGCCTTCGGGCTGGATGCCGCCTCGGGGGTGCAGGCGGGACTGCGCGAAATGGGACGCGGCTTCGCCGTCGGCCCCCATCGCGTGCCCATCGTGCCCGCCGCCATCCTCTTCGATCTCATGAACGGCGGCGACAAGGGCTGGGGCCGTTATCCGCCCTATCGCGAACTCGGTTATACCGCGCTTCTCGATGCGGCGGCGGATTTCGAAACCGGCAGCGTGGGCGCCGGCACCGGCGCGCTGACGGCGACCTTTAAGGGCGGCCTCGGCACCGCTTCCAGCGTGCTCGAAAGCGGCTTCACGGTGGGCGCTCTGGTAGCGGTCAATGCACTCGGCTCGGCCACCATCGGCGAGACACACCACTTCTGGGCCGCCCCCTTCGAGGAAGCGGGCGAATTCGGCGGCCTTGGCATGCCCGCCCCCTTCCCGGCGGATGCCCGCATCCCGCGCACGAAAATGTCGCGCAGGCCAACCGGCGTGGAAAACACCACCATCGCCGTCATCGCCACGGATGCCGTGCTGACCAAGGCCGAGGCTAAGCGCCTCGCTATCGCCGCCCATGACGGTTTTGCCCGCGCCCTCTGGCCGGCGCATACGCCGCTCGACGGCGACCTCGTCTTTGCGCTGGCGACCGGCCGGAGCGGCCGCGCACCGGCACCGGAAGATTTCATCGACCTCTGCGCCTCGGCCGCATCGACCATGGCGCGCGCCATCGCCCGGGGCGTGCACGATGCAACGCCGATGCCCGGCGACCTCATGCCAAGCTGGTCGGCGCGGTAATTCGCCCGTTGTTCGCCCCTGCCGGGAATGATATGGCGACGCCAGATTTCTTGCACGGAGCCTGACATGACCCTTCCCATCCGGATCGCGCCCTCCATTCTCGCCTCGGACTATTCGAAGCTGGGCCAGGAAGTGCGCGACGTCGTCGCGGCCGGGGCGGACTGGATTCACCTCGACATCATGGACGGCCATTTCGTGCCGAACATCTCCTACGGCCCCGATGTCATCAAGGCGATCCGCCCGCATACCGACGCCTTC
The DNA here is from genome assembly GCF_020883495.1 of Shinella zoogloeoides. Lineage (NCBI taxonomy): Bacteria > Pseudomonadati > Pseudomonadota > Alphaproteobacteria > Hyphomicrobiales > Rhizobiaceae > Shinella > Shinella zoogloeoides. The sequence goes on from NZ_CP086610.1 coordinate 1,736,063, forward strand.
TTCGACTGCCACCTGATGATCACGCCGGCCGATCCCTATCTCGAAGCCTTCGCCAAGGCGGGCTGCGACGGCATCACTGTTCATGCCGAGGCCGGCCCGCATCTCGACCGCTCGCTGCAGGCGATCCGCGCGCTCGGCAAGCGCGCCGGCGTCGCGCTCAACCCGGCGACGCCGGAAAGCGTGCTCGACTATCTGCTCGACAAGATCGACCTCGTCCTCGTCATGACCGTGAACCCGGGCTTTGGCGGCCAGAAGTTCATCACCGCAATGGAAGAGAAGATCCGCCGCGTGCGCGCCATGATCGGCGACCGGCCAATCGAGCTTGAGGTCGACGGCGGCATCGCCATCGACACCATCGCCCTTCCGGTAGCAGCCGGCGCGAACGCCTTCGTCGCCGGCTCGGCCATCTTCGGCGGCGGCAACATTGACGCCTACCGCAAAACCATCGACACTCTGCGCAGCAAGGCGGAGGAAGCGCGCGCGTGACGATTTTCCGGAAGACGGCTGTCGCCCTCCTCGCATCGCTTTGTGCAGCCGCGAGCGCATGGGCGGGCGACTTCTCGACCTTCCAGTCCCTCGGCTTCTCGCCAGACGGCAAGGTCTACGCCTTCGAGGAGTTCGGCGTCCAGGACGGCTCCGGCTTTCCCTATTCCAACGTCTATTTCATCGACACGGAAAAGGACGTCTATCTTCCCGGCACGCCGATCCGCGTGCGCATCGACGATGAAGCCGCCGGCATCGCCAAGGCGCGCGCGGAAAGCCGCGACAACGCGAAGGCGCTCAGCGACAAATACAACGTGCTTTCCAATCCCGGCGTGCTCGCCGCCTTCAACCCGATGGGCGAAGGCGGGGTCGACCGCAAGCGCATCGAATATCTCCAGCATGCCGTCGAGCCGACGGTGGGCGGCGCCTTTGCGCTCGCCCTCGAGGACATCCCCCTCGACATGACGGATCGGTGCCGCGATATCGCGCCGGACGGCATCAAGGGCTTCCGTCTCAAGCTCGTCAAGAACGACGGAGCCGCCGCCGATACGCTGGTGCATGAGGACAAGCGCGTGCCCGAGAGCCGCAACTGCGCCTTCTCCTACCAGATATCCGGCGCGGTCGCCTTCAATGCGTTCAATGTGGAGCCGGTCCATGTCGCGCTCGTCCTCGTGCGCAGCATCGGCTTCGAGGGTGCGGACGGGCGTTGGATCGCGGTGCCGTTCCGGCCGTAAGTGTGGCTTGCCGAGTCTCTGCCCGAGTCTCTGCGTTGAGCTTGCCGCCCATCTTTGCTAAAGCGGCGGCAATTCCCACCTCGAAGAGAAAGCCTGGAGCCGATGATCCCTCGTTATTCCCGACCGGACATGGTCGCGATCTGGTCGCCTGAAACGAAGTTCCGCATCTGGTTCGAGATCGAAGCCTATGCCTGCGATGCGCTCGCCGACCTCGGCGTGATCCCGAAATCGGCCGCCGAAACGATCTGGGAAAAAGGCGGCAAGGCCGAGTTCGACGTCGCCCGCATCGACGAGATCGAGGCCGTCACCAAACATGACGTCATCGCCTTCCTGACGCATCTGGCCGAATTCGTCGGCCCGGACAGCCGCTTCGTGCATCAGGGCATGACCTCCTCGGACGTGCTCGACACGACCTTCAACATTCAGCTCGTGCGCGCCGCCGATATCCTCCTTACCGGCATGGACCGCGTACTCGCCGCCCTCAAGACCCGCGCCTTCGAGCACAAGGACACGATCCGCATCGGCCGCAGCCACGGCATCCATGCCGAGCCGACGACGATGGGCCTGACGCTCGCCCGCTTCTATGCCGAGATGGACCGTAACCGCGCCCGCCTCGTCGCGGCCCGCGCGGAAATCGCCACCGGCGCGATCTCCGGCGCCGTCGGCACCTTCGCCAATATCGATCCGCGCGTGGAGGAACATGTCTGCGCCAAGCTCGGCCTTGCGCCGGAGCCGGTCTCCACGCAGGTCATCCCGCGCGACCGTCACGCCATGTTCTTCGCGACCCTCGGCGTCATCGCCTCGTCCATCGAGAACGTCGCCATCGAAATTCGCCACATGCAGCGCACGGAAGTGCTGGAAGCCGAAGAGTTCTTCTCTCCGGGCCAGAAGGGTTCCTCCGCCATGCCGCACAAGCGCAATCCAGTGCTGACGGAAAACCTGACGGGTCTCGCCCGCCTCGTGCGCATGGCCGTCACGCCCGCCATGGAGAACGTGGCGCTCTGGCATGAGCGCGACATTTCCCATTCCAGCGTCGAGCGCGGCATCGGCCCGGATACGACGATCACTCTCGACTTCGCGCTGAACCGCCTTGCCGGCGTCATCGAGAAGCTGGTGATCTACCCGGAAAACATGCTGAAGAATCTCAACAAGTTCCGTGGCCTCGTTCATTCGCAGCGCGTCCTGCTTGCCCTTACGCAAGCCGGCGTATCGCGCGAGGACGCCTACCGCCTCGTGCAGCGCAACGCCATGAAGGTCTGGGAACAGGGCAAGGACTTCCTGGAGGAACTGCTGGCGGACGGTGAAGTCCGCGCCGCCCTCTCGGAAGAAGCCATCCGCGAAAAATTCGACCTCGGCTACCACACCAAGCACGTCGACACGATCTTCCGCCGCGTCTTCGGCACGGTCTGACGCAGCCCGGAAACGGCGATGGCGCCAATGGCGCCATCGCTCCCCTCTGACGGGCGGTTCTGCACTTTCCTCCTGGCGCAGCACCCCGCCCGCGAACTTGTCCTACCGGCGCTCGTCCACGACGATCTTGCGGTAGAGATGCCATGTGGCATGGCCGAGGATCGGCATGATCACGGCAAGGCCGACGAAGATCGGGATCGTGCCGACGATCAGCAGCGCCGCGACGATCAGGCCCCAGCAGGCAATCGGAACAGGGTTCATCAGCGTCGCGCGCAGCGAGGTTTCGATAGCGGCGACCGCCCCGACATCGCGATCGAGCAGCATCGGGAAGGCGATGACGGTCGTCGCAAGCACGACGAGCGCAAAGCAGAAGCCGATGGCATTGCCCGCCAGCATCAGCAGCAGCCCGTTTTCCGAGCTGAAGACGGAGGCGAGGAACAGCGCCAGCGATTGCGGCGGCTCTGGCCCGAAAAGATCGGTATAGAGCATCTGCGCGAAGACCAGCCACGCCACGAACAGCACCATCAGCATGGCGCCAACGGCGAGGATCGACGGTAGCGCAGGCGAATGGCGCACCTCCAGCGCATGCCGCCAGGACGTATCCATGCCCAGTTCGCGGCGCCGGCTGATCTCATAGAGGCCGATGGCGAAGAACGGCCCGAGCAGCGCGAAGCCCGCCACCAGGGGGAAGATCAGCGGCAGCATGTTGGCCCCGGAACTCCAGGTGACCAGCACGATCCCGCAGATCGGATAGATCAGGCTCAGGAACACGTAATGGGACGGCTTCGCGCGGAAATCGTCGAAGCCGCGCGCGAGCGCATCCCATATGTCGGAAAGGCCGATACGCCGGATCGCCGGACGCGCGAGCATCTCGCCCGGGCCGGCCATGACATGGAAGCTTGCCATGATTACTCCTCCTGCCGGTTTGGAACCGTCACGGCCTGCGTGCGTGGAGGGCAATCGTCCGCCACCGCGGCAGACCGCGATTGGCATTGAAGACAGCGAATCATACACCCGAAGCGCCGTTTTGTCCCGCCCCCTTGACTTCAGCACTTCGTGAACGCACATGCGGCCGCATGAAAGTCTCGGAAGCAGAAATCCTCATCGTCCCCGGTTACACCAATTCCGGCCCCGACCACTGGCAGACCCGCTGGCAGTCGAAACTGTCGACCGCGCGCCGCGTGGAGCAGGCGGAATGGACGAAACCCGTGCGCGAGGACTGGGTACAGCGCGTGGCCGAGGAGGTCGCCGCCGCGACGAAACCCGTCGTGCTGGTCGCCCATTCGCTGGGCGTCGCGGCCGCCGTCCATGCCGTGCCGCAGCTCGGCGGCAAGGTCGCGGGCGCCTTCCTCGTCGCCCCGCCCGATGTCGCCAACCCGGATATCCGCCCGAAGCATCTCATGACCTTCGGCCCCTATCCGCGCGATCCGCTGCCCTTCCCCTCGCTGGTCGTCGCCAGCCGCAACGACCCGTTCGGCCGCTACGAGCACGCCGACGATATTGCCGCCGCCTGGGGTTCGCTGCTGCTGGATGCCGGCGAATCCGGACATATCAATGCCGAATCCGGCCATGGCCCCTGGCCGGAGGGCACCATGGTCTTCGCCCAGTTCCTCAGCCGCCTGAAAGCGCCGGCGTAACCGGAACGCCGGTTCGCCATTAAGAGGAATTTCATAGAAATCCTGCACGTTACGCCTGTTGAGTTCATTGCAGGCGCAGCATTTCATGGCCAAACCATTCGGTTCGACCTCCATTGCCGTGCGAGAAACGGGACAGGAACCGTTTTATCGCCAGCTTTTTGCGCGCTCCGGCTTCGGTTATGCCGCACTCGACGCCGCCGGGCATATCGTGGATGCCAATGCCACGCTTCTCAAGTCGTTCGGCGTCGGCTCCATCCTGCAGCTTCCAGCCTTCGAGACCTGCGTCGCCGCGCTCGATCGCTCCGTCCTCGCCTTCGCCATGCGCACCCGCATGGCCGAGCAGACTCCGTGGGAAATCCGGCTGAAGCGGCTGGATGGCAGCGAATTCTGGGTGCTCGCCTCCTTCATCGTCCCGCCGCCGCTGCCGAATGGCGATGAGACCGCGCCTGCGCTGATCGTGCAGACGGTCGACATCGACGAGCGCAAGCGCAACGCGCTTGAACTGGCCGAGCGGGAAAGCCGCTGGAACCACGCGCTGGAATCGGCCGGCCAGGGCGTCTGGGACCACGATTTCTCTCGCGGCGACCTGTTCTATTCCCGCCAGTGGCGCGCCATTCGCGGCCTCCAGCCGGACGATCCCATCGAGGCCACGCTCGAAACGTGGATCCAGACCGTTCATCCCGACGACCGGGTCCACGTTCTCAAGGAGATCGCCCGGCAGGAAAACGGCGAAGCGCCGTTCAGCGTCTTCAGCTATCGCGAACGGCATCGCGACGGGCACTGGGTATGGATCGAGAGCCGAGGCGCGGTCGTCGAATACGCCGCCAACGGCAAGCCGAGCCGCATCGCCGGCACGGATACCGACATCACCGAACGCAAGGAAGCCGAGGAACGGCTCGCGCAGATGTCCCGCCGGCTTGAACTGGCGCTGGACATTTCCCGCATCGGCGTCTTCGACGTCAACCTGCGCACCAGCGAAGTGCGCTGGGACGACCGGATGATCGAGATGTACGGCCTCACCAGTGAGCCGGACGGCATGACCTGGGAGCAGGCCCTGCACCCGGAGGATCGGCAAAAAGCCTCCGCCAAGGTCAGCGAAGGCATCTTCGGCAACCACGATTTCGCCAACGAGTTCCGCATCGTCCGGGGCGACGGCGCAATCCGCCATATCCGCGGGCGCGCCGCGCCCTATGTCGACACCACCGGCGCCCCCCGCCTCATCGGCGCGAACTGGGACGTGACGGACGATGTGGAGATGCAGGAGGAACTGAAGCACGCAAGGGACCTTGCGGAAGCCCGCAACGCGGAGCTGGAGACGGCAAGGGCGCGCATCGAATACACCGCGCTGCACGACCACCTGACGGGCCTGCCCAACCGCCGTTATCTCGACGCCGCCATCGCGGAAGCGGCCGCCAGGGCGCGCGAAAGCGGCAGCCGCCTCGCCGTCCTCCACATCGACCTCGACCGCTTCAAGGAAATCAACGACACGCTCGGCCACCTCGCCGGCGACCAGATGCTCGTGCATGCCGCAGGCGTCCTGACCGGGCTGAAGGGACCCGACGAATTCGTCGCCCGCATCGGCGGCGACGAATTCGTCTTCTGCTCCGCCGGCTCCGCAGGCCGGAACCTTGCGACGCTCGCCGAAGCCATCGTCGACGCCATGCGCAAGCCGGTCACGTTCAACGGCCATATCTGCCGCTTCGGCGCAAGCGTCGGCATCGCCAGCCAGTCGGGTCAGGCCATCGACGCCAAGCAACTCCTGGTCAACGCCGACCTCGCCCTCTACCGCGCCAAGAATCGCGGCCGCAGCCGCCACGAATTCTTCACCAGCGACTTCCAGGCGCAGATCATCGTCAACAAGCAGACGGCGGACGATATCCTCACCGGCATCGAGCAGCATCGTTTCCTGCCGTGGTATCAGCCGCAGTTCTGCGCCCGCACGCTGGATATTATCGGCGTCGAGACGCTGGCGCGCTGGGAGCACCCGACGCGCGGCACCCTGACGCCCGATGCGTTCCTGAAGATTGCGGACGACCTCGACTGCGTGGCGATGATCGACCGCCTCGTGCTGGAGCAATCCCTGGCCGATTTCGCCGACTGGCAGCGGCAGGGACTGGGCATCGGCAAGATTTCCGCCAACATCTCGTCCAGACGCCTGCACGACCCGGAACTCGCGCGCTCGCTGCGCACGCTGGACGTCGCCCCGAAATCGCTGTCCTTCGAGCTGCTGGAATCGATCTTCCTCGACGATTGCGACCGCACGGTGCTGGAGAACCTCGCCGAAATGCGCAAGCTCGGCATCGATATCGAGATCGACGACTTCGGCACCGGCCATGCCTCCATCGTCAGCCTGATGAAGCTCAGCCCGCGCAGGCTCAAGATCGACCGCCAGCTCGTCAAGCCCGTCAGCCGTTCGCCGGGCCAGCGCAAGCTGGTCGGCACCATCGTCGAGATCGGCCGCTCGCTGAACATCGAGGTCGTCGCCGAAGGGGTGGAAACGCCGGCGCATGTCGCCATCATGCGCGATCTGGGCTGCGACATCCTGCAGGGTTACGCCCTTGCCCGCCCGATGCCGGCCGACGCCATCCCGGACTTCGTGCGGCGGCAGGAATGGCGCGCGCATGCCGGCCACGCCCGCGACCTGCAGAACGAGGTTCGCCGCACCACCGCCACCCGCTAACAAAAAGGCCGCCCGGACATGCCGGGCGGCCTTTTCAAGCGGTCATGGCGCGGCGATCAGCCGGCTTCGATCTGCGAGATGGCGACGGCCAGAAGCTCGATCATCTGCACGCGGATCTCGTCTTCCGAGCGGGCGACACCGGCGGCGTCGAAATCGGCCTTGACCTTGCGCACGACATCCTCGTGGCCGACTTCCTCGAAATCGGCGGCGACAACGTCCTTGGCATAGGCGTCCGCAGCTTCGCCCGTCTTGCCGAGCAGGCCGGCGGCCCACAGGCCGACCAGCTTGTTGCGGCGGGCCTCGGCCTTGAAGCGCAGCTCCTCATCCAGCGCGAACTTGGCTTCGAACGCTTTTTCCCGATCCTGAATGCTGCTCATCTCACGTCTCCCGTAGATTCTGTAACCGTTAGGCTTCCCCGCCCATAAATCAAAACGACGGCAAAAGTGCAATGCGAACTTTCACGCCGCCGGGCTTGCCCGAAAGGCCGGAAATCGGGGGATCGGGCGTAACGCCGATTGTTAAAGTGCGGCATTTCGTTTATGGAGCCGGAAACGAACGACACCTGCGCGACCCAAGCGCGCCAACAAAGAGAAAAATCCATGAACCGTCGCCGCCGTATCTACGAGGGCAAGGCCAAGATTCTCTATGAGGGTCCCGAGCCGGGCACGCTGATCCAGTTCTTCAAGGACGACGCCACCGCCTTCAACAAGAAGAAGCATGACGTCATCGACGGCAAGGGTGTGCTCAACAACCGTATTTCCGAGTACATCTTCACCCAGCTCAACAAGATGGGCATCCCGACCCACTTCATCCGCCGCCTCAACATGCGCGAGCAGTTGATCAAGGAAGTCGAGATCATCCCGCTGGAAGTCGTCGTGCGCAACGTCGCCGCCGGCTCGCTTTCCAAGCGCCTCGGCATCGAGGAAGGCACCGTGCTGCCGCGCTCGATCATCGAATTCTACTTCAAGGCCGACGCGCTCGAGGACCCGATGGTCTCCGAGGAGCATATCACCGCCTTCGGCTGGGCAAGCCCGCAGGAACTCGACGACATCATGGCGCTCGCCATCCGCGTCAACGACTTCCTCTCCGGCCTCTTCCTCGGCGTCGGCATCCAGCTCGTCGATTTCAAGATCGAGTGCGGCCGCCTCTACGAAGGCGACATGATGCGCATCATCATCGCCGACGAGATCTCGCCCGATAGCTGCCGCCTCTGGGACATCGCCACCCAGGAGAAGATGGACAAGGACCGCTTCCGCCACGACATGGGCGGCCTCGTGGAAGCCTACCAGGAAGTGGCCCGCCGTCTCGGCATCATCAACGAGAACGAGCCCGTGCGCGGCACCGGCCCGGTTCTGGTGAAGTAACGCTCCCCAAGGATGGAACGGAAAGACATGATCAAGGCACGCGTAACGGTGACGCTCAAGAACGGCGTTCTCGACCCGCAGGGCAAGGCCATCGAAGGCGCGCTCGGCAGCCTCGGCTTCGAGGGCGTCGGCGGCATCCGCCAGGGCAAGGTCTTCGACCTCGAACTTGCAACCGCCGACCGCGCCAAGGCCGAAGCCGACCTCAAGGCCATGTGCGAGAAGCTTCTGGCCAACACGGTAATCGAGAACTATACTATCGCCCTCTCTTAATAGTTGAGGAGGCAGACGATGGCCACGATTGACGCCGACCTTGTCTATGAAGTTCTGAAGCGTATTCAGACGGATATCGCCCTGCTGAAGGAAGGCCAGCGCGACCTTCGCCAGGACAATCTCTCCATACGCAACCAGATTCACAGTATGCAAGGCGACATCAACGGCCTGCGCGGGGCCTTCGCCCAGATGGACCAGCGCCTCGACCGTATCGAAAACCGCCTCGAACTGCGTGAACTCGCCGAGGCCCAGGCAAGGTTTGAACCGCACCCATGAAGTCCGCCGTCGTCCAGCTCCCCGGCCTCAACCGTGACCGCGACATGATCGCGGCGCTGACCAAGATTTCCGGCAAGGCGCCGGTCACCTTCTGGCAGACGGAAACGGACCTGCCGGATGTCGATCTCATCGTCATCCCCGGCGGCTTCTCCTACGGCGACTACCTGCGCTGCGGCGCGATCGCCGCCCGCATGCCCGTCATGCAGGCGATCAAGGCCAAGGCCGAGGCCGGCGTGAAGGTTCTGGGCGTGTGCAACGGCTTCCAGATCCTGCTCGAAGCAGGCCTGCTGCCCGGCGCGCTGATGCGCAACGCCTCGCTGAAATTCGTCTGCCGCGAAGTGAAGCTGGAAGTGGTGAATGCCGAGACGGACTTCACCCGCGCCTATGAAAAGGGCCAGATCATCCGCTCCCCCGTCGCCCATCACGACGGCAACTATTTCGCCGACGCCGAAACGCTGGCGGCGGTCGAAGGCAACGGACAGGTCGTCTTCCGCTATGCCGAAGGCACCAATCCGAACGGCTCGATCAACGACATTGCCGGCGTGATGAACGCCAGGGGCAACGTGCTCGGCCTGATGCCGCACCCGGAAAACCTCATCGAAGCCGCCCATGGCGGTTCCGACGGCCGCGGCCTCTTCGCCTCCGTGCTCGACGTAATCGCTGCTTAACCGGCCCTTGCTATCTAGGGCGCATGTCCGCTTCCGAAAGGTTCTCCATGCGCCCTCTCCTCGCCGTCCAGATCGCCCTGCCGCTTATCGCCGTCGCGGCCCTGGCCGGATGCCAGCCGAAGACGCCGGCACCCAGGCCCAATGGCGGCGCGCTGCCCACCATGGAGCGCGTCGCGCTCGGCGCCAATAGCTGCTGGTTCAAGTCGGGCGACCCGGCTTTCAAGGCTTACCGCCTCGCACCGGAACTGAACTCCTTCTCCGGCCGCCCGCGTATCCTCGTCGTTCACCGCAATTCGCCGGAATCGCGCCCGCTGCTGGTGGTCCAGGCGGAAGGCAGCCCGGCCAGGCTCGACGCTTTCGGCCCGCTGATGAGCGAACCTGTCGGCGCGCGCATCACCACCGACGTCAACCGCTGGGCCGCCGGCGGCAAGGGCTGCTGAGACGTCTCAGGCGTTCGCGTCCCAATAGAACGACTTCTCGATCTCCCGACGCGCTTCGCTGCGGCTGATGCCGATATCCTGCAACTGGTCGTCCGTCATTTCCAGCAGGCTGTAGCGCGTGCGCCGCCGGACGTACCACGCGCGGCAGGCGCGCCAGATACGGATGAGCAATGTGGGGAAATGCGGAGCGCCGGTGACGGCGGCTTCGGCGTGAATTGTATCAATTGCCATGATCTTTTCTCCAAAAATGCCACTGGGAGCGTGACAATCGGTGCATTCAGGAAATAATTGACTCCCATCGCGGTGCAATCTAAGAATTGCCACCATGACAAATTGGCTTCCCGACCTTCAGACCTCCGACGGCCCGCTCTATGTCCGCATTGCCGACCAGATCGAGCAGGCGATTCATACCGGCGCGCTCGCGGTCGGCAGCAAGCTGCCGCCGCAACGCAACCTCGCCTACGATATCGGCGTGACGATCGGCACGGTGAGCCGCGCATACAGCATGGTGCGCGAACGAGGCCTCGTCAGCGGAGAGGTCGGCCGCGGCACCTATGTGCTCGGCTCGCAGGACGGCGATCATGCCGAGGCGGCGGTCGATCCGGTCAGCGCCCATCTGCTGGGCACCCGCGCCGCCCATGCCCCGCCGGGCAAGCTGCGTTTCGACACCACGGCTGCAACGGATGTCGGGCAATCGGCCATCGTCACCGATATTCTCTCGGCCATCTGCCGTGAATTGCCGAGCGAGGTCGCGAGCTATACGCGTAATTTCCCCCCGCACTGGCTGGAAGCCGGCCAGCGCTGGCTGCGACGCGGCGACTGGCAGCCGTCCGCCGAAAGCATTGTCCCGACGCAGGGCGCGCATGCCGCGATCATGGCGGCCGTCTCGGTCATTACCTCTCCGGGCGACCGCATCATCTTCGAACATGTCACCTATTCGCAGATCAGCCGCGGCACCGCCCTTCTCGGCCGCCAGACGGCGCTGGTCGAATCCGATGCGCATGGCGTCATCCCCGAGGATTTCGAGCGGGCCTGCCTGCAGCAGCACCCCAAGCTCGCCTTCCTGATGTCCGGTGCGCAGAACCCGACGCTCGCCACCATGCCGGAGGAACGCCGCCGGGCGATTGCCGCCATTGCCAGGCGGCACAATGTCTTCCTCGTCGAGGACAATCTCTACGGCGCGACGGCGGGCGACGACATTCCGCTGCTTGCCGAGATCGCACCCGACCGCACCTTCCTCGTCGGCGGCCTTTCCAAGAGCGTGGCGGCGGGCGTGCGCGGCGGCTGGATCGCCTGCCCGCCCCATCTCGCCCAGCGCGTGCGCATCGCCCACAAGATGGTGAGCGGCGGCCTGCCCTTCCTGCTTGCCGAACTCAGCGCCCGGCTTGTGCTGGGCGGCATGGCAGATGCGATCCGCGCGAAGGTTTGCGAGGAGGTCGGCATCCGCGAGGCGCATGTGCGCGATATCTTCGCCGGGCTGGACTTCAATTCGCACCCGCGCGTGCCGTTCCTCTGGCTGAAGCTGCCCGACCCCTGGCTTTCCGGCACGTTCCGTCAAGCTGCCTTCGCCGAAGATATCCTCATCGACGACGAACACGAGTTCAAGGCCGGCCGTTCGGAGAAGACCTTCCACCGGGTTCGCATCGGCTTCTCCTCGCCGGAAAACCGCGCGGATGCCGTCGCCGGCCTGATGCGGCTGCGCCGTCTGCTGGATCATGGCCCGACCGGCTATGACAGCCTTGCCTGAAAGCCTTGGCTGCCTGTGGCTTGCGGCCATTTTCCTGTCGCACTGCAGGGCAGCATAGGTTAAAGAGACCGCAATCCTGCCCTCCACGACAAGACGAGCGACGATGACCATTTCGAACACCCGCCCGATCACCCCGGAGTTGATTGCCGCCCACGGGCTGAAGCCGGATGAATACGACCGCATCCTCTCGCTGATCGGCCGCGAGCCGACCTTCACGGAACTCGGCATCTTTTCGGCCATGTGGAACGAGCACTGCTCGTACAAGTCCTCCAAGCGCTGGCTGCGCACGCTGCCGACCAAGGGTCCGCGCGTCATCCAGGGTCCGGGCGAAAATGCCGGCGTCGTGGATATCGACGACGGCGACTGCGTCGTCTTCAAGATGGAGAGCCACAACCACCCGTCCTATATCGAGCCATATCAGGGCGCGGCGACGGGCGTCGGCGGCATCCTGCGCGACGTCTTCACCATGGGCGCACGCCCCGTCGCGGCGATGAACGCGCTGCGCTTCGGCGCGCCGGACCATCCGAAGACCCGCCACCTCGTCTCGGGCGTCGTTGCCGGCGTCGGCGGCTACGGCAATTCCTTCGGCGTGCCGACCGTCGGCGGCGAAGTGGAATTCGACCCGCGCTACAATGGCAACATCCTCGTCAACGCCTTTGCCGCCGGCCTTGCCAAGTCCAACGCGATCTTCCTTTCGGAAGCCAAAGGCGTCGGCCTGCCAGTCGTCTATCTCGGCGCCAAGACCGGCCGTGACGGCGTCGGCGGCGCGACCATGGCGTCCGCCGAATTCGACGAATCCATCGAAGAGAAGCGCCCCACCGTCCAGGTCGGCGACCCCTTCACCGAAAAGTGCCTGCTGGAAGCCTGCCTTGAGCTGATGCAGACCGGCGCGGTCATCGCCATTCAGGACATGGGCGCCGCGGGCCTGACCTGCTCGGCTGTGGAGATGGGCGCAAAGGGCGACCTCGGCATCGAGCTGAATCTCGACCTCGTGCCGGTGCGCGAAGAACGCATGACCGCCTATGAGATGATGCTGTCGGAAAGCCAGGAGCGCATGCTCATGGTTCTCGAACCCGCCAAGGAAGAGGTCGCCAAGGCGATTTTCGTCAAGTGGGGCCTCGACTTCGCCATCGTCGGCTACACGACGGACGACCTGCGCTTCCGCATCCTGCACCAGGGCGAGGAAGTCGCCAACCTGCCGATCAAGCAGCTCGGCGACGAAGCTCCGGAATATGACCGTCCGTGGCGCGAACCGGCCAAGCCCGCCGCGCTGCCGGCCAGCCAGGTCGCCGAACCCGCCAATTACGGCGACGCCCTGCTGAAACTCATCGGCTCGCCGAACCAGTCGAGCCGCCGCTGGGTCTACGAACAGTACGACACGCTGATCCAGGGCAACTCCCTGCAGATCCCCGGCGGCGATGCCGGCGTCGTGCGCGTCGAGGGCCATGCCAGCAAGGCGCTCGCCTTCTCCTCCGACGTCACCCCGCGTTATGTCGAGGCCGATCCCTTCGAGGGCGGCAAGCAGGCCGTCGCCGAATGCTGGCGCAACATCACCGCGACCGGCGCAGAACCGCTCGCCGCCACGGACAACCTGAATTTCGGCAATCCCGAAAAGCCGGAAATCATGGGCCAGTTCGTCAAGGCCATCGAGGGCATCGGCGAAGCCTGCCGCGCGTTGGACTTCCCGATCGTCTCGGGCAACGTCTCGCTCTACAACGAGACGAACGGCATCGCGATCCTGCCGACCCCGACCATCGCCGGCGTCGGCCTCCTGCCCGACTGGTCCGCCATGGCCAGGATCGGCGGCGCGAAGGATGGCGACCATCTCCTCCTCATCGGCGTCGATGGCAGCCATCTCGGCCAGTCCGTTTATCTGCGCGACGTCGTCGGCAAGATCGAAGGCCCCGCCCCGGAAGTCGACCTTCAGGCCGAACGCCGCAACGGCGAGTTCGTGCGCGCGGCCATCCGCAACAAGCAGGTCACCGCCTGCCACGACATTTCCTCGGGCGGCCTTGCGATCGCGCTTGCGGAAATGGCCATGTCCTCCGGCAAGGGCGCGAAGATCGATCTTTCCGAGGCGAACGGCCCGGCCCATGCGCTGCTCTTCGGCGAAGACCAGGCGCGCTACGTGATCGCCGTTCCGGCGGACCTCGCCAACTTCGTCTGCGCCAATGCCGAAGACGCGGTCGTACCGTTCCGCCGTCTCGGCACGGTCGGCGGCGACGCCTTGGTCGTGGATGGCTATCTCTCGCTGCCGATTGAACAATTGCGCAGCACCCATGAATCGTGGTTCCCTGACTTCATGGATGGCAACGGCACCGCCGCTGCCGCCGCAGAATAAGACAAGGGAGCAGTAAACATGGCAATGTCACCCGGCGATATCGAAGACATGATCAAGACCGGCATTCCCGGCGCGAAGGTTGTCATCCGCGATCTTGCCGGCGATGGAGACCACTATGCGGCCGAGGTCGTCGCGGAAGCCTTCCGCGGCAAGACCCGCGTGCAGCAGCACCAGATGGTCTACGACGCCCTGAAGGGCAATATGGGCGGCGTCCTGCACGCCCTCGCCCTCCAGACCTCCATCCCGGACTGATCGCCATGGCCGGCCTCCTCGATGAACTCGTCTCCGGCGTGGTCGATGCAGCCCTGAAAGAGGTGCTGAAGAAGACCGGCGTGCGCAAGACCACGACCACCAAGCGCACGCGCCGCAAGACGACGACCCGCAAGAAGGCCTCCGGCGGCATCCTCGGCGATATCATCGAGGCTGCCCTGAAGCCGGCAAAGAAGACGGCGAAGCGCCCGCGCAAGCAGGTGAGCCGCCGTCGTTCGGCGGCAAGCCGCAGCAGCCAGCGCAGCCGCTGAGCGGCGTGAAATAGGACAGGCTTGTGACGTGAGCGTGGAAACCAGGTCCTTGCCCGGTCCGCAGCCCGGCTTTCTTCTCGTGTGCGGCGGTTACATCGCAGCGGTCTTGACCGCCTCCATGATCAGCCTCGCCCTATTCTCTATCATGTCCGTCGAGAACCTCCTGCGTCCTCTCGCTTTTCTTCTGTTCACCGCCTGTACGTTCGTCCTCGCTTTGCCTGGCTTCATCGCCACAGTCGTAGGCGCCCGCCTCCTTGCGCTAAGAACATCCCACATCTTCATCATTGGAGGCATCTTGAACGGTTTTCTGTCCTGCATGCTTTTATTCTTATTTGCATTCTTTTCTTCTGGCAGACACAGCATTAGCGTCGCTACGTTTATCCCCGCTCTCATTTACTCTTTCATCTTCATGCCCGGCGGCCTTGCCGGAGGCCTCGTCTACTGGCTCATTGCCTATCGCCAACGCCGCCCTGCGGCCTGAAGCACACACAGCGGCAATTTTTCTGAGGGACTTCTGGCAATTGTCACCCGAGGTTGTTATCTAGGGCGAATGGTTCATCGCATCGGTCCTTGAAGCCGATTTGCTAAGGAATACGGAAATGAGCGGCATCCAAGATTTCATCGCCAACGAAGTGAAGACCAACGACGTCGTCCTCTTCATGAAGGGCACGCCGGAATTCCCCCAGTGCGGGTTCTCCGGTCAGGTCGTACAGATCCTCGATTACGTGGGCGTGGACTACAAGGGCATCAACGTGCTCGCCGACGCCGATATCCGTCAGGGCATCAAGGACTATTCCAACTGGCCGACCATTCCGCAGCTTTACGTGAAGGGCGAGTTCCTCGGCGGTTGCGACATCGTGCGCGAAATGTTCCAGTCGGGCGAGCTTCAGTCTCATCTCGAGGGACAGGGTATTGCCGTCAAGGGCGCTGCCTGACGCTTCCCGGGTCTTTCCGCCGGCAGGCTTTTAAAAGGCGCCGCATAACAGCGGCGCCTTATCTCTTTTATGGATTATATTGATATGTCTGGACTTTCCCCCGAATCTGCCCAGCGCCTCAACGGCATGGGCAAGATAGAATTCATTGCCCTCATGGCACTCCTCATGGCGCTCAACGCGCTCGCCATCGACATCATGCTGCCCGGCCTGCAGGAGATCGGCGCCAGCCTCGGCGTCGAGAACGAGAACCACCGACAATATGTCATCTCGGCCTACCTGATCGGCTTCGCCATCGCGCAGCTCGCCTATGGCCCGATTTCCGACCGGTTCGGCCGGCGCGTGCCGATGTTCATCGGCCTTGCCATCTATATCGTGTCGTCGCTCTGCGCGATCCTCGTGCCGAGCTTCGCCGCGCTGCTGGCGCTGCGCTTCATCCAGGGCATCGGCTCGGCCGCCATGCGCGTCATCACCGTCTCCATCGTCCGCGATATCTTCGGCGGGCGCGCCATGGCGGAGGTCATGTCGCTGATCATGATGGTCTTCATGGTCGTTCCGGTGCTTGCGCCGGGCACCGGGCAGGTCGTCATGCTGTTCGGCGAATGGCATCTCATCTTCGTCTTCATGGCGGTCATGGCGGCCGTCATCGGGGCATGGATGTATGTCCGCCTGCCGGAAACGCTGCACCCCGAAGACGTGCGCCCCTTCACGGCCCGCTCGGTCCTCGAAGGCTTCCGCATCGTCCTGACGGACCGCGTGGCGCTCTGCTACACGCTGGCGAGCACCTTCATCTTCGGCGCGCTCTTCGGCTTCATCAACTCGGCGCAGCAGATCTATGTCGGTATCTACGGCCTCGGCGTCTGGTTCCCGGTCGCCTTCGCCGGCGTCGCCGCCTTCATGGCGCTGTCGTCCTTCGTCAATGCCCGGCTCGTCGGCCGCTTCGGCATGCGCCGTCTGTCGCATGGCGCGCTGGTCGGCTTCCTCGCCATCAACGCGCTGTGGCTGGCCCTGACGCTCCTCTGGCCGGGCCACCTGCCGTTTGCGATCTTCATCGTGCTGTTCGCGCTATCGATGTTCCAGTTCGGCTGGATCGGCTCGAACTTCAACTCGCTGGCCATGGAGCCGCTCGGCCACGTCGCCGGCACGGCCTCCTCGGTGCTCGGCTTCATGGGCACGGCCGGCGGCACGATTATCGGCGCGATCATCGGCCAGTCCTTCAACGGCACGGCACTGCCGCTAGTCACCGGCTTCTTCACGCTGTCGGTCATCGGCCTGATCTTCGTGCTGATCGCCGAGCGCGGAAAGCTGTTCCAGCCGCATAACAAGCCGATCTGAGCGGCTGCCTTCCAAATGCAAAAGGCCCGGTTGCCACACGGTAACCGGGCCTTTTGCATAAGACCAACCGCTCAGTCCACGAAGACTTCGCGGCGAAGCATCTCCCAGCTCTCCCTGTCCGGCGCGACCAGCAGGCCGCCCTCGACATGATGCGGCTTGTACTCCGAGCCGTCGAAACGGGCGGCATAGGCACCGGCTTCCTGCGCGATCAGCGTGCCGGCGAGATGATCCCAGGGCATCAGCTTGTTGTACATGAGGTAATGCAGGTTGCCGCCCGCAAAGGTGCGGTATTCATGCGCGGCGCAGCGATAGTTGGAAACGAAGGCGACCTTGGCGAGGTTCGACAGGATGCGGGCGCGGCGCTCGCGGTCGATGAAGCTGGTGGAGGCCATGCCGGTCATCGCCTCGAGCGGCGCAGCGCCCCGGGTCTTGAGGCGCTGGGCGGGACGATGATCGCCCGTCTGCCAGGCGCCGCCGCCCTTTTCCGCCATCACGAAATCGTCGCCCATCGGATCGTAAATGATGCCGCCGACCGTCTCGCCACCGGAAACGATGGCCGCCATGACGCCGAAGAGCGGCACACCGGCCGCAAAATTGAAGGTGCCGTCGATCGGGTCGACGACGATGGCAAGCTCCGCATCCGCAAGCTTGCCCAGCAGCGCCGGATCGGCCGCAACCGATTCCTCGCCGACGAACAGCACGTCCGGGAACTGCGCCGTCACCTCGCGCTTGATGAAGCGTTCCGCCGCCTCGTCGGCCGCTGTCACCAGATCGTTCGCGTCCGCCTTGGTGCGGATGTCGCCCTTGCCGAGGGCGCGGAAGCGGGGGCGGATTTCAGCCTCGGCCGCCTGTGCAAGCACGAGCGCCAGGGCATTGATATCAATCGTCATTGCGTCTTACCGTTTCGAGGGAGGAGAAATCGAAAAGCTTCGGATCGAGAAGATGGGACGGATTGGTGTGGCCCAGCGCCCGCAACATGGCGTCCTTGCGGCCGGGCATGCGCGTCTCGATATCCGCCAGCATCGCCTTCATCGCATTGCGCTGGAGACCGTCCTGCGAACCACAGAGATCGCACGGAATGATCGGGAACTTCATCGCGACGGCGAATTTCGCAAGGTCGTCCTCCGCCGCATAGGCGAGCGGACGCAGCACCATAAGGTCGCCTTCGTCGTTCAGAAGCTTCGGCGGCATGGCGGCCAGCCGCCCGCCGTGGAAGAAATTCATGAAGAAGGTTTCGAGAATATCCTCGCGGTGATGCCCCAACACCAGCGCGTCGCACCCTTCCTCCCGGGCGATGCGATAGAGATTGCCGCGCCGGAGCCGCGAGCAGAGCGAGCAATAGGTCGCCCCCGTCGGCACCTTCTCCTTCACGATGGAATAGGTATCGCGGTATTCGATGCGATGCTTCACGCCGAGGGACTTCAGGTAGTCCGGCAGGACGTGCTTGGGAAAATTCGGCTGGCCCTGGTCGAGATTGCAGGCGATCAGCTCGACGGGCAGCAGGCCGCGCCATTGCAGGTCCATCAGCAGGGCCAGCAGACCGTAGCTGTCCTTGCCGCCGGAAAGGCCGATGAGCCAGCGTTTCTGGCCCTTAAGCATGGAAAAATCGTCCATCGCCTGCCGCACTTGCCGAAGCAGGCGCTTGCGCAGCTTGTTGAACGAGACGCTGGAGGGCGCGTCCGCGAAAAGCGGATGGCGGCCGTCGTCGGAAAGATCGTCGTCGGTTTCGGTGAATGCCAGGGTCATGCGCCTGCAATGCCCCGAACGGCCGGCACAATCAAGCCCCGAAGACCGACCAGCCAGTGCGCGCCGCCAGCATTTCCAGCGCGAGCGAGCCGAGCAGCGAATTGCCGTTCTCGTTGAGACCCGGCGACCAGACCGCGACCGAGGCTTTCCCCGGCGCAACGGCAAGGATGCCGCCGCCGACGCCGCTCTTGCCCGGCAGGCCGACCCGATAGGCGAAATCGCCCGAGCCGTCATAATGGCCGCAGGTCAGCATCAGGGCGTTGATGCGCCGCGCCCGAAGATGCGAGACGACGCGGTGGCCGGTCAGCGGATTGGTGCCGCTATTGGCAAGGAACAGCCCTGCCCGCGCCAATTGCCGGCAGCTCATCGCCAGCGCGCATTGATGGAAATAGACACCGAGCACCAGTTCGGCCGCATGATCGAGCTTGCCGTAGGAGCGCATGAAATTGGCAAGCGCGACGTTGCGGAACCCCGTCGCCTGCTCCGAGCGCGCCACCGCCTGATCGATGGTGATGTCCTCTTCGTCCGCCAGATAGCGCAGAAAGCGCACCACCTCGCCGATCGCCTCCTTCGGCGTATGGCCGGCAAGCACGAGATCGGTGATGGCAATGGCCCCCGCATTAATGAAGGGATTGCGCGGAATGCCGGCCTCGTATTCGAGCTGGACGATGGAATTGAAGGCGGAGCCGGAAGGCTCGCGCCCGACACGCTTCCAGATACCCTCGCCATGTTTGCCGAGCCCCAGCGTCAGCATGAAGACCTTGGAGATGCTCTGGATGGAGAAGGCTTCTTCCGCATCGCCCGCCAGATGGGTCTCGCCATCCACCGTGACGACGGCCATGCCGAACTTCTGCGGGTCCACATGGGCGAGCTGCGGAATATAGTCGGCCACCTTGCCCTTGCCACGCCGTGGCGACAGGCTCGCGTGGATTTCCTCGACGATGGCCTGCAAGTCCGTCATGGCAAATATCCCAAAAGAAAAAGCCGCCAATCTCTTGGCGGCTTTTCCGATTTGCGCAAGGCGTCTTCGCGAATTAACGCGAGTAGAATTCGACGACCAGGTGCGGTTCCATGACGACGGCGTAGGGCACGTCGGAGAGAACCGGAACGCGAACGAAGGTCGCGGTCATCTTGTTGTGGTCGGCTTCGATGTAGTCCGGAACGTCGCGTTCAGCCAGGCCAACGGATTCGAGAACCGTGACGAGCTGCTTGGACTTTTCCTTGACTTCGATGACGTCGCCCGGCTTGCAACGGTAGGAACCGATGTTGACGCGGACGCCGTTGACCTTGACGTGGCCGTGGTTGACGAACTGGCGGGCAGCGAAGACCGTCGGAACGAACTTGGCGCGGTAGACGATCGCGTCGAGGCGCGATTCGAGCAGGCCGATCAGGTTCTCCGGGGTGTCGCCCTTGCGGCGTTCGGCTTCAGCGAAGATCGCGCGGAACTGCTTCTCGCGGATATCGCCATAGTAGCCCTTCAGCTTCTGCTTGGCGCGGAGCTGAACACCGAAGTCCGAAAGCTTGGACTTGCGGCGCTGGCCATGCTGGCCCGGGCCGTATTCGCGGCGGTTGACCGGGGACTTCGGACGGCCCCAGATGTTTTCGCCCATACGGCGGTCGATTTTGTACTTGGATGCAGCGCGCTTGCTCATCGCATTTCCTCTAAGTCTTGTTATGCCGTTCCCTTGCGGGGTCGGCTGAAGGAAACACGCCCTCCTCTGAACCTTTTCGAGGTTCCGACAGGTTTCTCGCGATCGCGACCGGAGAATCCACGGGACATGTCAAATGAAACACCGGACATTTCTGCCCGGCGTTGGCGGGGTCATTAGGCGGGTTTCAGGAAATTGTCAACGAAGAAAGCCCGCAAAAGCGGCCTATTCCGCCGCATCCCGGTGGGAATCCGCAAGGTCCGGCCCATTGGCGTCGCCCGGCAAGGTCTCGCAGGTAAGATCGGGGAAGGCGACGATGCGATGGCCGGCAAGATCGCTGTGCACGACGACCAGCCCCTGCTCCTCGAAATAGCCGAGGAGGCGGCGCGCCCGGCGGGCCGAATGGGTGCCGTAGGCCCGCGCGATCCGCGCATCCGAAGGGCAGGCAAGCCCGCGCACCGCCGCCTGCGCGACGAGCAGGAACACGCCCTGCAGGTCCTCGGTGACGCTGCGGGAAAGATCGAGCGCTTTCGCCCAGATCTCCGTTTCCGCCGTTTCTGCATCGACGCCGGACCGCGCAACCGCCATCTTGCGCCGGAAGGCCGGCAGCGAAAGCGGCGCGCCCGGCACGCGGCGGATGCGGCAGCGCACGAGGAAATCCTGGAACAGCTCGGCATCCGCCCGGAAGGCGGCCTCGGGATTGCCGAGGATTTCGGCAAGCGCCTGATCGAGCAGGCTTTCGCGCTCCTCCGCCGAAATCTCCGGCGCGGGCGCCTTCGTCTCCGCCTGTACCGGCTCCGGCCGGGCGCGGGAGAGTTCGGCAAGGATATCGGTGGTCGGGCGCGGTGCGGGCGGCGCGCGGCGGACGATGGGGCGCGTGAATTCTTCCGGATCGGGCGTGAAGATCAGGTCTTCCACATCCTGCGGCGCATCCGGCAACGGCATCAGCTTGGGGCTGGTGGAGCGTGCGGAGGTCTCGACCGCGCCGATCGTCACCGGCAGCGGGCGGCGCGACAGCGCCGGGCCGAGCGCGACGAAGGAACCACGCGGCAGGTCGCGGAACATTTCCGCCTGCCGCCGGTCGAGACCGAGCAGGTCGGCGGCGCGCGCCATGTCGATATCGAGGAAGGTGCGGCCCATCAGGAAGTTGGAGGCTTCGGCCGCGACGTTCTTGGCGAGCTTGGCAAGGCGCTGCGTGGCGATAACGCCGGCAAGACCGCGCTTCCGGCCACGGCACATCAGGTTCGTCATCGCACCGAGCGAAAGCTTGCGTGCTTCTTCCGAGACCTCACCGCTGACAGCGGGGGCGAAAAGCTGCGCCTCGTCGACGACCACGAGGACCGGATACCAGTAGTCGCGATCCGCATCGAACATCGCATTGAGGAAAATGCCGGCCGCACGCATCTGCTCATCGGCCTCAAGGCCTTCGAGCGAAAGCACGCAGGAAACGCGGTGCTGGCGAATACGGGTGGCGATGCCGACGAGTTCGGCCTCCGTGCGCTCGCCATCGACCACCACATGGCCGAAGCGGTCGGAGAGCGTGACGAAGTCGCCCTCGGGATCGATGATGACCTGCTGCACCCATTGCGCGGACTGTTCGAGCAGACGGCGCAGAAGATGCGACTTGCCCGAACCCGAATTGCCCTGCACGAGCAGGCGCGTCGCCAGCAGTTCCTCGATATCGAGCCTGGCCGGTGCGCCGCCCTGCACCGTTCCCATGTCGATGCCGACCTTCATCCCGTTCCTCGTCCTTGAAAAATCCGATTCGCCCGGCCGCCACCGGACAACCGGCAAGCCCTAACACGAAATGAACGCCCGTCGCCCCCGGCTTTTGAAAAACCCACAGGAATGCCGCGTCAGACGACGCGCAGCCCAAAGCCCTGCATCAGCCGGCGCGTCGCAAAATCCGGTTTGCCGGACGTGAAGATAGCGATGTCCTCGCCGGGAGCGATGGTTTCCAGCGGCGGCACGAGGCGGCGGGTCTGGCGGGCGATGGCCTCGGCAGGGTCGAGCCAGTCGACCGGCCAGGGGGCGAGCTTGCGGAAGAGGTTCGCCATGAAGGGATAATGCGTGCAGGCGAGCACGACGATATCGGTCTTGCGGCCCATCTCGTCGACGAAACAGGGGATGATTTCGGCGCGCACGGCCTCGTCGGAGAGGCTTTCGCCGCGGATATAGGCTTCCGCCATGCGGGCGAGGTTTTCGGAGCCGACGAGGCGCACGTCGCACTGGCTGGCGAAGGATTGGATGAGGTCGCGCGTATAGGCGCGCTTGACCGTGCCGGGCGTCGCCAGCACCGAGACGAGGCCGGAGCGGGTGCGCTCGGCGGCCGGCTTGATGGCCGGGACGGTGCCGACGAAAGGCATGTGCGGGAAAGCCGCGCGCAGGTCCGCGCCGACGAGCGTGAACGCGGTGTTACAGGCGATGACGCAGACTTCGGGGTCGTGCTCGTTCAGGAGCTTGCCGAAAAGCTCGACCACATGCGCCTTCAGCGCCGGCTCTTCCCAGCCGCCATAGGGAAAGCCCGCATCGTCGGCCACATAGGTGAAATGCCGCTCGGGCATCAGCACGCGGGCCTCGCGCAGCACGGTGAGGCCACCGATGCCGCTGTCGAACATGAGAACCGGTTTTGCGCTATTCGACGTCACGGGGAACCTTGGGCCGGCGGTTGCGGGTGCGGTTGGGATTGGTCGCACCGCGCGGCGATTCCCGCGTGAAGCGATCGAGGCAGGAAACGATACCGCGCAGCACCTGAATCTCCGTACCGGTGAAGGAGGGGCGCGTCAGGATGGCGCGTAGGTTCTCCACCAGTTTGGGCTTTTTTTCGGCGGGACGGAAATAGCCGCGTGCATCCAGCGTCTCTTCCACATGGTCGAAGAGGCCTTGCAGCTCCTCCTTCTTGGCGGGGCGCTGCGGCAGGGCGTCGAAAGGCGTGTCCTCGACGGAGGCAAGACCGCTCTTCATCCACTCGTAGCTCATGAGGAGCACGGCCTGCGCGAGGTTCAGCGAGGCGAAGGCGGGATTGACCGGGAAGGTCACCAGCTCGTCGGCCAGCGCGATCTCCTCGTTGGTGAGGCCCGTGCGCTCGCGGCCGAAGAGGATGCCGGTCTTCTGCCCGACCCGGAAACGGGTGCGCAGGTCATCGGCGGCGACCACCGGCGAGCGGACTTCCTTGTAGCCGTAGCGGTCGCGCGCCGTCGTCGCATAGACGAATTCGAGGTCGGAGACCGCCTCTTCCAGCGAGGGATAGACCTTTGCCGCCTCGATGACGTGATCGGCCTTGCTGGCGGCGGAGATGGCCTTTTCGCTCGGCCAGCCGTCGCGCGGGTTGACGAGGCGCAATTCCGCCAATCCGAAATTCGCCATGGCGCGCGCCACCATGCCGATATTCTCGCCCAATTGCGGATGAACGAGGATGATCGCCGGTCCTTCGGCGATCAGCGTGCGTTCGCTGTTCGTGCCTGCCATGCCCATATATCCCTAGAAAACGGGGCCTCACTGGCACAATCGGCCCGAAATGAAAAGTGCGGGCGCGCCTCAGTCCGGATTTTCGACCGCACCGCCGGCCCCGCCCTTGGCGCCCTCCTCGGCGATCTGCACCAGCTCCGCCTTCAGCGAAGCGCCTTCCTCGAAGCTGGTGCGGTCGATATCGTCGATGACGGGCCGGCCGTCCTCCTCGATCATCTTGAAGACCAGCTTTTCCGGCTGCCAATCGGAGGCGCGCTCGCCAAAACAATGGCTGTTGTCGAAGGTGACGGTCACGTCCTCCGCGCCGTTCGCCGGCTGGCCCTCGGTCGTCACCACGTCCTTCAGCGCACAGCCGTCCTGCCCGCCGATGATCGGATCGTAATCGAAGGGCGAGCCGCCGTCGTCATAGGCGGGATATTTCGCGGCCTCGCGGTATTTGGCGATGAAATCCTTGCTGTAGAGGCGCTTTAGGAAATCCTCGGAGAAATAATCGACATAGGGCGGCGGCGTGTCGCTATCGGTGCCCATGTCCTGCCAGTTGCCGGTTGCCGCCGTCATGATTTCCGCGACAGGCGCCTTGAAATCGGCAGCCTCCACGGAAACCGGAAGCAGAAGGGCAAGCGCAACGAGACCGAAACGCGACATCATGTTCTCCATTGGATGACGGCAGGCCCGGACGGGCCGGCAAGCGCCCCTTCCTGAACCGGAATTTTGGCGAAACTTATTCTGCCTGCGCAGGAAAATAAACCGCCTCATCCCTTGGTCGCCTTTGCCTTCCCGGTCATGGGTGCTATAGGGCCAAGCGGTTCTTTCAAGTCCACGCTCCGGGGCGCACGGCCCCTACAAAACACGAGGCTCTCCATGGCAAAGATCAAGGTCGCCAACCCCGTCGTCGAACTCGACGGCGACGAGATGACGCGCATCATCTGGCAGTTCATCAAGGACAAGCTGATCCACCCCTACCTGGATATCGACCTCGAATATTACGACCTCGGCATGGAGAATCGCGACGCCACCGACGACCAGGTGACGATCGACGCCGCCAACGCCATCAAGAAGCACGGCGTCGGCGTCAAGTGCGCCACCATCACGCCGGATGAGGCCCGCGTCGAGGAATTCAAGCTGAAGAAGATGTGGAAGTCGCCGAACGGCACGATCCGCAACATCCTCGGCGGCGTCATCTTCCGCGAGCCGATCATCTGCAAGAACGTCCCGCGCCTTGTTCCGGGCTGGACCAAGCCGATCATCGTCGGCCGCCACGCCTTCGGCGACCAGTACCGCGCCACCGACTTCAAGTTCCCCGGCAAGGGCAAGCTGACGATGAAGTTCGTCGGCGAGGACGGCAAGGAAATCGAATACGACGTCTTCGACGCGCCGTCCGCCGGTGTCGCCATGGGCATGTACAACCTCGACGATTCGATCACCGAATTCGCCCGCGCCTCGTTCAACTACGGCCTGCAACGCAAGGTGCCGGTGTATCTCTCCACCAAGAACACCATCCTCAAGGTCTATGACGGCCGCTTCAAGGATATCTTCCAGCAGGTCTTCGACGCCGAATTCGCCGACAAGTTCAAGGAAGCCAAGCTCTGGTACGAACACCGCCTGATCGACGACATGGTCGCCTCGGCGCTCAAGTGGTCCGGCGGCTATGTCTGGGCCTGCAAGAACTATGACGGCGACGTGCAGTCCGACATCGTGGCCCAGGGCTTCGGTTCGCTCGGCCTGATGACCTCGGTCCTCATGACGCCGGATGGCAAGACGGTCGAAGCGGAAGCCGCGCACGGCACGGTCACGCGCCACTACCGCCAGCACCAGAAGGGCGAGGAAACCTCGACCAACTCCATCGCCTCGATCTTCGCCTGGACCCGTGGCCTCGCCCACCGCGCCAAGCTGGACGGCAATGCGGAACTGGCGAAGTTCTCCGAGACGCTGGAACGCGTCTGCGTCGAAACCGTCGAATCCGGCTTCATGACCAAGGACCTCGCGCTCCTCATCGGTCCCGACCAGCCGTGGCTCTCCACGACGGGCTTCCTCGACAAGATCGACGAGAACCTCAGCAAGGCCATGGCGGCCTGAGCCGAAAACATTCTGGAAAAGCCCGGCCAAGCGCCGGGCTTTTTCTTTTGCGCCCTTGCGGCGACGGCATCGCGCCCTATCCTCCCGCTCGCCCCCGCACAGGAGAAAGCCATGGCCGACGAACTGGTATTCTACAGCAACCCCATGTCGCGCCGCCGCATCGCCCGCTGGATGCTGGAGGAGGTCGGCGCGCCCTACCGCGTCGAATGGCTGACCTTCGAGGGCTCGATCAAGTCGCCCGACTATCTGGCGGTTAACCCGATGGGCAAGGTGCCCGCCATCCGCCACGACAGGACGGTCATCACCGAAGCCGCCGCGATCTGCGCCTACATGGCGGACGCCTTCCCCGAGGCCGGCCTTGCGCCGCCGACGAACCAGCGCGGGGACTATTACCGCTGGCTCTTCTTCGCGGCCGGACCGCTGGAAATGGCCGTTTCCGTCAAGGCTTTCGGGCTGGAAGTGCCCAAGGAGCGCGAGCGCAGTATCGGCAGCGGCAGCTACGAATCGGTGATGGACACCCTCTCCTACGCCGTCACGCGCCATCCCTACATCACGGGCGACCGCTTCACGGCCACCGACGTCTATGTCGGCTCGCATATCAGTTGGGGCCTTCAGTTCGGCACGCTGGAAGCCCGGCCGGAATTCACGGCCTATTGGGACCGCCTGAAGGACCGCCCCGCCTATCTCAAGGCCAAGGCGCTCGACGATGAGGAAATGCATCGCCAGCTTGCCGCAGCAAAGGGCTGAGCGGCGTATCGGCTGCCTCCGCGAGCAGAGATGAATATCAGGGCGGGCTTTCACCCGCCCTGTCGGATCACGCAGCCGCCGCCACCGATTGAAGCGGCAGGCAAATCTCCGTCAAAAGCTCGTTCGGCGGCACGTCGCGCGGATTGTTGAGATAGGCCTCGAACATCACCTCGTCGCGGATCGAGCGGCCGGACGCCGGCAGCCATGTGCCGTAGAGCCAGCGATAGGCCGCGCCCATATTCGCATAAGGCCCCTTGTGGCGCAGCACCGCATAATCGCCGCCGGCCAGCGTGCGGGATACCAGCGGTGCCTCCGCCGGAATGTCCGCCCCGGCCGTCACGCAGGCGAAGGAGCGCAGCTTTTCCTCTGCGACGAGTTCGGGATCGTCGAGGAAAAGGCCGATCATCCGCATGTCCGGCTGGAAGATGTTACGCGAGAAGAGCGCACCGTAAAGCGCCTCGAAGGCCTTGCCGATGCCCATATAGGAACCGGAATGGGGAATGCAGAGCAGCCTCTGCTCGGGAAGGGTGGTGACGGCGACGTCGAACATGCGGGAGGTCTCCTTGTCGTTTTCAGGGGCGTAGGCGCGATGGGATCCCTCCCTCCGGTAACGCGCCGGCGGCATGCCATAGGCAGCCGCGAAAACGCGCGTGAAGGATTGCAGGTTGGGATAGCCCCAGCGCGCGGCGATGTCCCGCACGGAGCTTTCGCTGCGCACCAGATCGCCGGCCGCACGATGCAGGCGCAGGCGGCGAACGGTCGTCGCCAGCGTCTCGTTGTGTACGGCGCGATAGACCCGGTGCCAGTGATGGGCGGAAAGGCAGGCGATCTCCGACAGCCGGTCAAGGTCCATGTCCTCGTCCAGATGCTCGTAGATATAGGCCGAAACGCGCAGCAGGCGTTTCTCGTAAGCTGCCCAGATCTCGTTCTCGCTCATGCCGTTTCTCTCCCGTCGGAACGCATTCAACCAAGCACGGCGCGATTTCACAAATCCTGCGCTTCTGCTTTGCCCTGCATTTTTCGCAAGGCTTTGCGCTCCGTCATTGCAAAAGCGGGCGACTCGGCGTGAAATCCCCTCGCCGGCCCTTTCCCAACCCACCGGCCCTCCGAGGCTCCCATGACGGATACATTGATGCCGAAGCTCGCCAGCGTCTTCGCGGAGGG